>NZ_JAHTKP010000035.1 GCF_019192735.1 Kitasatospora aureofaciens | reverse complement strand
CCGCCGAGCCCGCCGCCGTGCCGGAGCCGGTGCCCGCCCCCGAGCCCGCGCCGGCCGCCGAGGGCCCCCGCGCCCTCGCCGCCTTCCACGACCCGCTGGACGACAGCCCGCACAACCTGGACGTCGACGAGCCGCTGCTCGCCGCCCGGGCGCACCGCCCGACCGACCTGCTCCGCTTCATGGCCGGCGTCCTCGGGATAGTCGCCGTCTTCGTCCTGGCCGGCGTCGCGACCTCGACCACCACCGGCATCGAGCAGGACATCGCCACCAACGCGCCGCGCTTCTCCGTGGTGCTGTCCACCATCACCGGCCTGCTCTCCAGCGTCGCGGTGCTCGCCGTGCCGCTGGCCTTCGCGGTCGAGCGGCTGATCAAACGCGACGGCCTGCGGGTCGCCGACGGCGTCCTCGCCTCGGTGCTCGCCTACGGCGTCTCGCTGGGAATCGACTGGTGGGTCGCCGAGGGCGCCTCCGAGCACATCAGGGACGCGCTGACCCGGCTGCCGATGGACAGCAACGGCACCCTCACCGATCCGGTGCACGGCTATCTCGCGCCCGTGATCGCTTATATGACCGCGGTCGGCATGTCGAGCAGACCGCGCTGGCGGGTGGCCCTCTGGGTGGTGGTGATCTTCAGCGGGGTCACCGAGCTGCTCGGCGGCTACACCACCCCGCTGTCGCTGATGCTCACCGTCCTGATCGGCTGGTCCGTCGCGTACGGCACGCTCTACGCGATCGGCTCCCCCAACATCCGGCCCACCGGCCAGCACCTGATGATCGGCCTGCGCAAGGTCGGCTTCACCCCGGAGAGCGCCCACCGCGCCCCGGACGCCCCCGGCGGCACCCGCCGCTACTACGTCGCCCAGCAGGACGGCCCGCCGCTGGACGTCCACATCGTCGACCGCGAGCAGCAGGCCTCCGGCTTCTTCTACCGGGCCTGGCGCCGGCTGCGGCTGCGCTCGGTGGCCGTCCGCCGCAGCCCGCAGTCGCTGCGCCAGGCGCTGGAGCAGGAGGCCCTGATCGCGTACGCGGCGGCGGCCTCGGGTGCCCGCGCGCCGCAGCTGGTCGCCACCTCCGAGCTGGGCCCGGACGCCGCGATCCTGGTCTACGAGAACGTCGAGGGCCGCCCCCTGGACGAGCTCACCGACGACGAGATCACCGACCGCGTGATGGCCTCGCTCTGGGAGTCGGTCGCCGCCCTGCACGAGCGCCGGATCGCCCACCGCCGGCTCACCGGCGAGTCGCTGCTGGTCGTGGACGACAAGACGGCCTGCCTGGTCAACCTCTCCGGCGGCGACATCGCGGCCACCGACCTGACCCTGCGCATCGACGTCGCCCAGCTGCTCACCACCTTCGCGCTGCGGATCGGCCCGGAGCGTGCCGTCGCCACCGCCAACGCCGTGCTCGGCGCCGAGCGGGTCGCGCAGGCCCTGCCGCTGCTCCAGCCGGTCGGGCTCAGCCGCTCCACCAGGGTCGACCTCAAGAGGATCACCAAGGAGCGCAGGGCCGCCGCCCGGGCCAAGGCACTGGAGCAGGTCGCGGCCGGCGAGCGCACCCAGCAGCAGGCCGAGGAGGACATCGCGGCGGCCGGCGAGGACCTGCTGAGCCGGATCCGCGGCCAGATCCTCCAGATCGCCCCCGAGGCGCCGATGGAGCCGGCCAGGCTGGAGCGGCTGAAGCCGAAGAGCCTGATCATGGTGATCGCGCTCACCTTCGCCGCCTACCTGGCGCTCACCACCATCAAGCCCGCCCAGCTCAAGCTCTCCCAGATGAACTGGGCCTGGGCGGCGGTGGCCCTGGCGGCGGCCGCCTTCAGCTACGTCGCCGCGGCGATGAGCCTGACCGGCTTCGTGCCGGAGAAGCTGCCGTTCCGGCGGACGGTGGCCGCCCAGCTGGCCGGCTCCTTCGTCAAGCTGGTCGCCCCCGCCGCGATCGGCGGCATCGCGCTCAACACCCGCTACCTGCAGAAGGCCGGCATCCGCTCGGGCCAGGCGGTGGCCTCGGTCGGCGCCTCCCAGCTGGCGGGCCTGGCCGGGCACCTGCTGCTGCTGTTCAGCTTCGGCCTGATCACCGGCAGCCAGACCAACGGCGACCTCTCCGCCTCCCGCGCGGTGATCATCGGCGTGCTGACGGCCGCCGTGCTCGCCCTGGTGGTGGCGGCCGTCGCGCCGCTGCGGCGGTTCGTGCTGAACCGGCTGCGCTCGCTGTTCTTCGGCGTGGTGCCGCGCATGCTCGACCTGATGCAGACGCCCAGCAAGCTGGTCACCGGCTTCGGCGGGATCCTGCTGCTGACCCTCTCGTTCACCGCCTGCCTCGACGCCTCGGTGCATGCCTTCGGCGGCAACGTCAGCTTCTCGGCCGTCGCGGTGGTCTTCCTGACCGCCAACGCGGCCGGCTCGGCGATCCCCACCCCGGGCGGTATCGGCCCGGTCGAGGTCGCCCTGATCGGCGCGCTCACCGTCGCCGACGTGTCCCCGGCGGTCGCCACCCCGGCGGTCTTCCTCTACCGGGCGCTCACCTTCTGGCTGCCGGTGCTGCCCGGCTGGATCGCCTACAACGTGCTCCAGCGCAAGCACGCGCTCTGAGCCCCGAAATCAGAGCCTCGAGACATGAAGAAGGGCCCGCCGACGAGGCGGGCCCTTCTTCATGGAGCTCGTTAGTAGACCGGCTTGTGCGGCTCGATCTGGTTCACCCAGCCGAGCACGCCGCCGCCGAGGTGGACGGCGTTCGCGAAGCCCGCCGCCTTCACCACGGCCAGCACCTCGGCCGAGCGCACGCCCGACTTGCAGTGCAGCACGATCTTCCTGTCCTGCGGCAGCTTCTCCAGGGCGTCGCCCATGAGGAACTCGTTCTTCGGGATCAGCACCGCGCCGGGGATGTTGACGATCTCGTACTCGCCGGGCTCGCGGACGTCGATCAGGAAGATGTCCTCCTTGTCGTCCTGCCACTGCTTGAGCTGCTGCGAGGTGATGGTCGACCCGGCGGCGGCGGCCTGCGCCTCCTCCGACACGACGCCGCAGAAGGCCTCGTAGTCGATCAGCTCGGTGACCGTCGGGTTCTCACCGCAGACGGCGCAGTTCGGGTCCTTGCGGACCTTCACCTGGCGGTAGTTCATCTCCAGGGCGTCGTAGATCATCAGCCGGCCGACCAGCGGGTCGCCCACGCCGGCCAGCAGCTTGATCGCCTCGGTCACCTGGATCGAGCCGATGGACGCGCACAGCACGCCCAGCACGCCGCCCTCGGCGCAGGACGGGACCATGCCCGGCGGCGGCGCCTCCGGGTAGAGGCAGCGGTAGCAGGGGCCGTGCTCGGCCCAGAACACGCTGGCCTGGCCGTCGAAGCGGTAGATCGAGCCCCAC
The DNA here is from genome assembly GCF_019192735.1 of Kitasatospora aureofaciens. Taxonomy (GTDB): domain Bacteria; phylum Actinomycetota; class Actinomycetes; order Streptomycetales; family Streptomycetaceae; genus Kitasatospora; species Kitasatospora aureofaciens_A. The sequence goes on along the minus strand of NZ_JAHTKP010000035.1, from coordinate 77,763 downwards.
ACGTACGGCTTGCCGAGCAGCACCGCGGCGTCGTTCACCAGGTAGCGGGTGGCGAAGTTGTCGGTGCCGTCCACGATCAGGTCGTAGCCGGAGAAGATCTCCATGACGTTGGAGTTGTCGAGGCGCTCCTCGTGCAGGATCACGTCGACGTAGGGGTTGATCTCCTTGACCGAGTCCCGCGCCGACTCGGCCTTGGAGCGGCCGACGTCCGACTGGCCGTGGATGATCTGGCGCTGCAGGTTCGACTCGTCGACCACGTCGAACTCGACGATGCCCAGGGTGCCGACACCGGCCGCGGCCAGGTACATCAGCGCGGGCGAGCCCAGGCCGCCGGCGCCCACACACAGCACCCTGGCGTTCTTCAGCCGCTTCTGCCCGGCCATGCCCACGTCGGGGATGATCAGGTGGCGGGAGTACCTGCGGACCTCGTCAACGGTGAGCTCGTCAGCCGGCTCGACCAGGGGTGGCAGCGACACGGAAACTCCGATGGTCGTCGGTTCAGGTGGCCGGGGCCACTTGAAGTGGGTCATGTTGCTCCGCCACTCAGGTGGCTCTGCTACGCCAACAGTGTCATGCCCCTCCGGTATTCCGAGACAGCCCGTCCGATGGGCGAGACGGACGGCGTCGGATCGTGGGACCGGCCGACGGGCGCCCGAAAAGCGCGTCCGGCCTGCCACCACGGGCCGGACGCGACCTCGGGGCGCGGCTCAGACGCTCAGACCCGGCAGGCCGTCTCCAGCCAGACGTCCCCGAGCGACTCCTCCAGCGGCACCTGTGTCCGCCAGCCGAGACGGTCCCGGGCGGTGCGCACGTCCGCCTGCCGCCATGGAACGGGCTCCCCCACCGGGACCCGGCCCTCCGCCCGCGGCCCCTCCGGCCGGTGGCCCGGCAGGTGCTGGCCGGACTGGTGCGGGCCCGGCAGGTGGTCGCCGCCCGGGCCGGCGACCTGCGCGGGCAGCAGGACCTGCCGGTTCTCCTCGACGATGGCCCCCTCGAAGCCGGACGCCCGGACCAACAGCTGGGCCGCGTCCCGGGCCCGGACGGCGTGCCCGCTGCCGATGTTGATCACCCCGGTGGCGGCCGACACCGCCGCCGCCTGGATCGCCCGCGCGACGTCCCGCACGTCCACGAAATCCCGGTATCCGGACAGGTCCGGCATCCGCACCTGGGACTCGTCCCGCTCCAGCGCCCGGCGCAGCCCCTCGGCCAGCCGCCCGAACAGCGAGGCGGTCGGCGACCCCGGGCCCACCACGTCGAACACCCGCAGCACCGCCGCGTCCAGGCCGGAGGCCAGCACCAGCTCCGTCCCGGCCAGCTTGGACACCCCGTACGGGCCGACCGGCCGGGGTTCGGCGTGCTCCGACACCGGCACCCCGCCGGGCACCGGCCCGTACTCGGCCGCCGAGCCGACGTGCACCAGCCGGGCCGGCTCCCGGCTGCGCCGGATCGCCTCGCAGACCGTGGCGACGGCCAGCGTGTTCGCCCGGATCAGGGTGCGCGAGCTGCCGTAGGTGGCGCCCGCGCAGTTGATCACCACCTGGGGCGCGACGGCGTCCAGGAAGCGCGCCAGCGCGCCCGGACTGCCGGTGGTCAGGTCGAAGCGGATGTCGGCCGAGTCGCGCCGGCCGAGCACCGTCACCTGCAACTCCTGGTCCATGAGCAGACGATCGGTGACCCGGCGGCCGATGAAGCCGTCGGCGCCCAGCAGCAGCACCCTCATCGGGGGTGTCCTTCCACGAAGCGAGGTCGGGGACGACCTGGCGGACTGAAATCGACGAACAGTCGACGAACAGGAGGATCGGAGGAGGGGATCAACGGTGCGCCTCGGCCCGGCCGAGCACCGCGCAGGCGTACCCGAACAGCACCACCGCGACGGCGCCCCCGCCGAGCAGCCCGGCCACCGGGCCGGAGCGGCCGAGTCCGAGCAGCGCCAGGGCGGCGGCCGGCCCGGCGAGCGCGCCCGTCGCGGCGGCGGTCCACCGGCCGCAGCGCGCGAGCAGGAGGGGCAGCACCAGCAGCAGGCCCAGCACGCCCTGCGCCGCCCAGTGGACGGCCCCGGCCCGCTCGGCGGCCAGGTGCAGCAGCCCGCCGCCGTGACCCGGGCCGGGGCGCGGCGCGACGACGGTCAGCACGGCGAGTGCGGCGAAGGTCAGCACGGTGAGCACCGCGAGGTGCAGGGCCACCGCCACCGGGAGCACCGGCCGCATCCGGGCCCGGAACTCGGCCAGCGTGGCCGCCGCACCCAGGTGGCCGCGGCCGACCTGCCGGTACCAGCGGGCCGCCCGCTCGGCCGACCCGGCCGACACCGCCGCCGCGAGCACCATGGCGACGGTCAGCGGCCGGTCCCCGCCGGCCACGGCCGTCGGGAGGAGCAGCAGCACGGCCAGGCCCACACCGTGCGCGAGGGCCGCCGGACGCCACCGGGTGCCGGTGCCGCGCTGCGCGGACCGCTCGGCGCCCAGCTCGTCCGCCGCACCGGGCGAGGCGAACGGCGGTCGGACCGGACCGGCCGGGGGCTCCGCCGTCAGGGCGGGGGTGAGCGCGAGCGGCACGGCGGCGGCCAGCAGCACCGGCCAGCGCGCCCCGAGGCCGGCCACGGCCGCACACGGCAGTACGGCCAGCGCGGCGGCGGTGAGCGTCGCCCGGGCGGCGGCGCCGCACTGCCGGTCCCGGGCCGTCGGCGGCGGGGTCGGGCGGCGGGGCACCCGCGCGTACAGCTCCTCGGCCAGCGAGAACAGGTCGGCGTGCCGGCAGCGGGCCGCCGCCTCGGCGCCCAGCCCGGCCTCCTCCAGCCCGGCGGCGATCTCCAGCGGGTCGACGGCCCGCTCGCAGAGCGCCCGGTGCTCCGCCATCACCTCGCGGACCGGGTCCCCGGAGGGCCTGCCCGGGCTTCCCGCCGCTGTGCCGCCGCCGGACATCAGACCGCCTCCGCGAGGGCGCCGGGACGCTCCTGCGCGCCGTCATCGCCGCCGCTCCCGTCCGCCCCGGCGGGTCCGCCGCCGGTGTCCGGGCCGCCGCGCAGCCCGTCCGCGAGCCAGAACTCGGCGGGCCGGGCGAACGGGCGGGGCGGCTCGCCCGCCGCGCCGCCGCCCCCGCCGTCGGGGAAGGCCGGGAACTGCGAGACCAGCTCCAGGTAGATCTCCCGGAAGGCGCCGATCACCGGTTCGACGGCGAAGCGTTCCTGCGCCCTCAGCCGTCCGGCCAGCCCGAGCCGGGCCCGCCGCTCCTCGTCGCGCAGCAGCGCCAGACAGGCTCCGGCCAGGGCGCGCGGGTCGCGCGGAGGCACCAGCAGCCCGGTCGGGCCGACCACCTCGCGGGCCACCCCGACATCGGTCGACACCACCGCCCGGCCGCTCAGCATGGCGTCCGCGAGCAGCCGCGGGCGGCGCTGGGAGAGCGCGGAGAAGACGGCCACCGTGCCGCTCTCCCAGGCCTCGGCGAGCGAGCCGGGCCGTCCGGCGAACTCCACCGCCCCGGCTATCGAGAGCCGCTCGGCCAGCGCCTCGCAGTGCGCGCGGTAGCCGGGCGCCGCCTCCTCGCCGTGGATCACCAGCCGGGCGGCCGGCAGCCCGGCGCTGACCTGCGCGAAGGCGTGCAGCATCAGTTCGGCGTCCCGCCCGGGCTCCAGGGCGCCCGCCCACACCAGGGTCGGCACGTCCGGCTCCGGCCCGGCCGCCGGGCGGGCCACCGCGGGCGTCCCCTCGTACACCACCCGGGTGCGCCCCGGGTCGGCCCCGCACCGGCGCTGCCACTGCTGATCGTGGCTGCTGCCGGGAGTGAGTATCGCGGCCTGCCGGTACGTCTCCTCGGTGAGCGCCCGGAAGAACGCCAGCAGCAGCGCCCGGACCGGCCGGCGGTACGGCGCCTCGCGGTAGCCGAGGTACTGCTCGCGCAGGTGCAGCCCGTGCTCGGTGACGACGAACGGCACCCCGTGCAGATGCCGGGCCACCAGGGCGGGCAGCGCGGCCGGGCCGCCGCCCACGACGTGGCACAGGTCGGCGCCGCCGAGGCCGCCGGACCCGGTCCCGGTCCCGTACCAGGGCGCGGACAGCGGGCGCAGGCACTGCTCCAGCAGGTCGGCGCCGACCAGGACGTCGCACGCCAGCGGCTGCCCGCCGGAGGTGTCCGCGCCGGGCAGCCGCCAGACCCGCTCCAGGGTGCGCCGGGCGTGCGCGGAGGCCAGGAAGGCGGCCAGGGTGCCGTCCTCCCGGGCGAGCGCGGCCAGCCGGTACAGCCCGGCCCCGAATCCGGCGCGCTCTCCCGGCAGCACCAGCGCGCGAACCAGCTCCTCGTACGCCCGCGCGTACTGGCGTCTGCGCAGCGCGCCCGGCGCCCGCACGCCCGGCCGGCGCCCCCACAGCGCCAGCTCGCGCACCCCGCGCCAGGCGGGCGACAGCCGGTCGCCGACGCCCAGGGCAGTCGGCCCGGTCAGCAGGTACAGCTCGAACTCGTGCTCCGGCAGCCCCTCCGCCAGCCGGTCGCACCAGCCTCCGTCGCCACGACGGGGATACGGACGAGCACCCTCGGTGAGCAGGGCAACGCGCACGGGAGACCTCCTTTGGTTGCTGCCCCTCGCAGGGGCCACCGGAGCCGCGGGGCCGCACGCCGGGACCCTTGCTCAGGCCGCCACCCGAGTGCTCCGGTGTCTGCGGCGCTCCCCCACACCTGTTCGGTCCGGCAGCAGAAAGGTAGGACCGGCCCCCGGCCATCCATCGGTCACATGCCTGGTTGCCACCTGAACGAGTGAAACGGCGTGACCTCGCAGGGAACCCCGCCGTTACCGGCTGCTACCTGCCGCAGCGGCCGAGCAGCTCCCGCACCGCGCGCGCCACCTGCTCCGGGTGCTCCAGCATCGCCACGTGCCCGGAGTCGGGCAGCACCAGCAGCCGGGCGTCCGCGAAGGCCGCGCAGGCCCGCCGCGCCGAGCGGTACGAGACCAGCTTGTCGCGCAGCCCGTACACCAGCAGCACCGGCGCCGCCACCTGCTCGGCCTGCCGCCACAGCGCCTGGTCGCCGCGCTCGGTGTACGCCGAAACGATTCCGCGCGCCGAGCCGACCAGCGCCGGCATCGCGTGCGGCACCGCCAGCCGGCGCCGGTACTCGGCCACCGCCTCGGCCCGGGTGGCCGCGGACAGCCCGTCCGGGTCCCCGTAGACCAGCCGCAGCAGGTCGTCGGCCGCCTCCTCCGGGCCGCGCCCGTTCGCCGCGAGCCGGCGCAGCAGCGCGGGCACCCCGGGCACCGCGAGCATCGCGGTCGGCCAGGCGCTGTGCTGCGGCGGCAGCTCGGGCAGCGCGGGCGAGACCAGGGTGAGGCTGCGGACCAGGTCCGGGCGCAGCGCGGCGAGCCGGACGGCGACCGCGCCGCCGAGCGAGTTGCCGAACAGGTGCACCGGCCCGCGCCCGGCCGCCTCCAGGTAGCCGATCACCGCGCGGACGTGGCCGGAGACGCTCAGGTTGCCGTCGGCGGGCGGCGCGGAGGCGCCGAAGCCGGGCAGGTCCACCGCCTCGGCGTCGACCCGGTCGGCGAGCAGGTCCATCAGAGCCGTCCAGTTGCCTGCCGAGCCGCCGAGCCCGTGCACGAACAGCCCGGGCTCGCGCCCGTCCGCCCCGCCGTCGCCGGCCGGCCGGTGCACCGCGAGCACCGCACCGGGGACCTCGACCGTCCGTACCTGCTGCTCAGCGCTGCTCATGGTGGACGATGGTAGTGAGCCCCGGCCGGGGGCACCCGGGGGGTGGGCCGGCCGTCCCAGCCCTCGTCGCACCACTGCCGATGCCGAGGTCAGCGCCGTATTGTGGGCTCCTGACAAGGAGGCCGGGGGCTTTTCTCACGCCCGCCGAACGCGAACGCGGTTACCGAAAAGTAGAATCGGTCACCTTGCCAGCCCCGAACAACCCCGAAGTGAGGAGCGCCGTGACGGCCATCCAGGAGGCGCAGGAGCGCCCGCGCGGTGCCCGCCTGCCGCGAAGCGCCCGCCGTGAACAACTGCTCGGTGCCGCCCAGGAGGTGTTCGTCGCGCAGGGTTACCACGCGGCCGCCATGGACGACATCGCCGACCGCGCCGGGGTCAGCAAGCCGGTGCTCTACCAGCACTTCCCCGGGAAGCTGGAGCTCTACCTGGCGCTGCTGGACAAGCACTGCGACGCCCTGGTCGAGTCGACCCGCGAGGCGCTGTCCACCACCACCGACAACAAGCTGCGGGTGGCCGCGACGATGGAGGCGTACTTCAACTACGTCTCCAGCGAGTCCGGCGCGTTCCGGCTGGTCTTCGAGTCGGACCTGACCAACGAGCCGGCCGTGCGCGAGCGCGTCGAGCGGGCTTCCGAGGCGAGTGCGACGCTGGTCAGCAAGGTGATCCAGGAGGACACCGACCTGCCCGAGGCCGAGTCCAAGCTGCTCGCCGCCGGCGTCTGCGGGCTGGCCCAGATCACCGCTCGCTACTGGCTCTCGCAGGGCCTGGAGATCCCCCGGGACGAGGCCGTCCGGCTGGTCGCCAGCCTCGCCTGGCGCGGTCTGAAGGGCTTCCCGATGCACCCGGGCTCCGAGTCCGCCGAGGGTTCGTCCGAGCGCCGGTGATCCGCTGACCTTCGCCTCCGCGGTGATCGGGTGCTCTATGGTGAAGCCGTACGGCGCGGTCGCCGCGAACGCTTGTCCCAGGCGGTCCGGTGTCCGTGCGTGGATGGCTGCAACCCCGGAGGGACGGAAGCCGTGGAGGTCAAGATCGGCGTGCAGAACACGCCGCGCGAGATCGTGATCGAGAGCTCGCAGACTGCTGATGAGGTCGAGAGCGCGGTCGCCAAGGCGCTGGAGGGCGACAAGAAGCTCTTCTCGCTGACCGATGAGCACGGCCGCCGCGTCATCGTCCCGGCCGAGCGCCTGGCGTACGTGGAGATCGGCGAGCAGGCCGCCCGCAAGGTCGGTTTCGGCACGCTCTGAGCCTGCTCACCCGGTGCCCCGTTCCCCTCAGGGAGCGGGGCGCCGCTGCGTGTACGGCCGGGTGGGGCTGGGTACGGCGACAGTGCGGCCGCCCGTGCGCCGCGCGCCCGTACCCGGGGAGGCAGCCTTGCTGGTCGAGTCGATCGTCTTCGCCCTCATCGGCCTGATCGTGGGCCTGACCGCGCTGCTGGCGCTGCCGGCGTACTTCCCGGCGGCCCGGGGGCTGACGCTCGGCACGGCCCTGGCGGCGGCGCTGGTGGGCGGGGCCGTCGCGCACTTCAGCCTGGACGGGCACTACCCCGCAGTGACGATCGCCTCCTCCGCGGTCGCCTCGGCCGTGCTCACCTCGGCGCTGGCCCGGCCCGACCTGGCCGCCGGGCGGGCCCCGGCGCACCGGCACCACCCGCACCGGGCCGGCGCCCACCGCGCCCCGCGGCGGCACCGGCCGGCGTAGGCCCTACGACGCCAGGCCGAGGGCGGCCATCCGCTTGGTGTGCGCCTCGGTGATCCGGTTGAACATCTTGCCGACCTCGACCAGGTCGAAGCCCTGCACCTGGACGCCGCCGACCAGCAGGTTCGACAGCGCGTCCCGCTCGGCGACCACCCGCTGGGCCTGGCTGAGCGCCTCGCCCATCAGCCGCCGGCCCCACAGCGCCAGCCGCCCGCCGGCCCGCGGGTCCACCTCGATCGCCCGGCGCACCTTGTCGACGGCGAACTGGGCGTGGCCGGTGTCGGACATGACGCCGAGGACCAGGTCGCGGGTGTCGTCGTCGAGCCGGACCGCGACCTCGCGGTAGAAGTCGGTCGCGATCGCGTCGCCGACGTAGGCCTTGACCAGGCCCTCCAGCCAGTCCGAGGGCGCGGTCATCCGGTGGAACAGCTCCAGCGGCTCGACGAACGGCCGCATCGCCTCCTGCGGGTCCGCGCCGATCTCGGCGAGCCGGTCGTGCAGGCGCTGGTAGTGCTGGAACTCGGCGGACGCCATCCGGGCCAGCGCCGCCTTGTCGGCGAGGTCCGGCGCCAGCTTGGCGTCCTCGGCGAGCCGCTCGAAGGCGCTCAGCTCGCCGTACGCGAGCGCGCCGAGCAGGTCCAGCACCGCCGCGCGGTAGCCCGGGTCGGCCGAGCAGCTCGCCCAGTCCCCGATCGAGCCGGCCGCGTCCTGCGTCTCACCATGGGTCTCCATGACCCGCCACCTTAGTCCCGCCCGCCCGGCTCCCCCACCCGGACCGCCGACGGCCGGCGCACCCGGGTGACCACCCGGAATGCCTGCTCACACCGCCCTCGCCAGGGGCAATGTCACACGCGTCACGTGTTCGAGTCGTCGCCTGACTGTATGGTGGTACGGAGCCCCGTCGTGCTTGCACGGTGTCACCGCCGTCTCGGTGCCCCGCGCGAGCCCGCTCCCTAGCGGCGCCGTCCCCTCGGACGTGTCCGCACCGGAGGCACGGGTACTCACGTACGCGGATGCCCGGTCGGAGAGCCGATCGGCTCCGACCATGGCTTGGACTTCAAGCCTTGGCACCGCATCAGTGGCCGAGCGAGGGCCGCCGAGACCACGCCCGCGCGGCGGAGGTCCCGCGCAGGTCCCTCACGGGAATCCTCCCCGACGCCGCCGGCGACGCGCCCCGCACCGGGCCGCGCGCACCGGCCGGCCGCAGGGACCGGCGCGGTTGTGCGTCCGCGCAGCTGTCATCAGGGCCGTCCGGCCCGTACGCAGCCGCGCGGCTGCCCGCCCGCCGCTCGCTCTCGGCCCCTCCACACGGAAGAGGCAGCACCCTGTCCACCACCGCTGAACCCATCAAGACGACGTTCCGGGACCTGGGAATCCTCCCGGAGACCGCCGAGGCCCTTGAGGCCGTCGGCATCGTCCATCCCTTCCCGATCCAGGAGATGACCCTCCCGGTCGCGCTGACCGGCCACGACGTCATCGGCCAGGCCAAGACCGGCACCGGCAAGACCCTCGGCTTCGGACTCCCGCTGATCGAGCGGGCCGTCGTGCGCGCCGACGTGGACGCCGGCCGGGCCACCGAGGAGCAGCTCTCCGACTTCCCGCAGGCGCTGATCGTCGTCCCGACGCGTGAGCTCTGCACCCAGGTCACCAACGACCTGCAGACCGCCGGCAAGGTCCGCGACGTGCGCGTCCTGGCCGTCTACGGCGGCCGCGCGTACGAGCCGCAGGTCGAGGCGCTCACCAAGGGCGTCGACATCGTGGTCGGCACCCCGGGCCGCCTGCTGGACCTGGCCGGCCAGAAGAAGCTGAACCTGTCCAAGGTCCGCGCGCTCGTGCTGGACGAGGCCGACGAGATGCTCGACCTGGGCTTCCTGCCCGACGTCGAGAAGATCATCACCATGCTGCCGGCCAAGCGGCAGACCCTGCTGTTCTCGGCCACCATGCCGGGCCAGGTCATCAACCTCGCCCGCCGGTACATGAGCCAGCCGACGCACATCCGGGCCACCGCCCCGGACGACACCGGCGCGACCGTCGCCAACACCGAGCAGCACATCTTCCGTGCGCACTCGCTGGACAAGGTCGAGATGGTCTCGCGCATCCTGCAGGCCGACGGCCGCGGGCTGGCGATGATCTTCTGCCGGACCAAGCGCACCGCCGCCGACGTCTCCGACCAGCTGACCCAGCGCGGCTTCGCGGCCGGCGCCGTCCACGGCGACCTCGGCCAGGGCGCCCGCGAGCAGGCCCTGCGGGCCTTCCGCAACGGCAAGGTCGACGTGCTGGTCTGCACCGACGTCGCCGCCCGCGGCATCGACGTCGAGGGCGTCACGCACGTCATCAACTACCAGTGCCCCGAGGACGAGAAGACCTACCTGCACCGGATCGGCCGCACCGGCCGGGCCGGCGCCTCCGGCACCGCCGTCACCCTGGTCGACTGGGACGACATCCCGCGCTGGCAGCTGATCAACAAGGCGCTCGACCTGTCGTTCAACGACCCGGAGGAGACCTACTCCACCTCGCCGCACCTGTACGAGCTGCTGAAGATCGCGCCGGGCACCAAGGGTGTCCTGCCGCGATCCGAGCGGACCCGGGCCGGGCTCGGCGCGGAGGAGGTCGAGGACCTCGGCGAGACCGGCGGACGCGGGGCGCGCTCCGCTCGCGGCCGGGGTGGGCGCGGTGCGGCCGGTTCCGGCTCCGGCACCGGCTCCGGCACCGGGCGCTCCGGTGGCGCCGCTGCCGCCGTCGAGGCGGAGGAGAAGCCGCGTCGCACCCGTGAGCGCCGGCGCACCCGCCGGGGCAGCACGGTCGGCGAGGGCGAGGGCGTGCAGGTCGAGGCCGGTGCCGCGGTCGAGGCTCCGGCCGTCGAGGGCGCCGAGGGCGAGGCCGCGCCGCGTCGTCGCCGCCGCCGGCCGCGCAGCGGTGCGGCGGCGGCCGAGGCTGCTGCCGTCGTCGAGGCCGCGGTTGTCGAGGCCGCGGTTGTCGAGACCGCAGTCGCCGAGGCTCCGGCCGAGGAGAAGCCCGCCGCCCGGACCCGGACGCGCAAGCCCAAGGCGGAGGCGGTGACGGAGGCTCCGGCCACCGAGGCCCCGGCCGAGGAGAAGCCGGCCACCCGGACGCGCACCCGCAAGCCCAAGACCGAGGTCGCGGCTGACGCCGTCGCCGAGGCCCCGGCCGAGGAGAAGCCCGCGCCCCGGACCCGGACGCGCAAGCCCAAGGCGGAGACCGAGGTCGCGGCTGACGCCGTCGCCGAGGAGAAGCCGGCCACCCGGACGCGCAAGCCCAAGGCCACCGCCGAGAACACCCCGGAGGCCGACGCCACGGCCGAGGTCCCGGCCCCGCGCCGCCGGACCCGCACCCGCAAGGCCGCAGCCACCCCGGAAACCACCCCGGAGAGCTGACGCAACCCGCCCCGGAGGGGGCGGGCCGATCCCCGCACCGGGGCCCGGCCCGCCCCTTCCGGCGTTCCCGCGCGGCGCACGGGCGGTGGAAGGGGAAATCCGCAACCGGCACGGGCGCCAGGTGCACGCGAAATGCTGGTGTCAGGCCCTAGGCTCGGGGGTCGCCCCCTCAGTCGCGCGCAGGAGAGCAGCACACATGAGCACGCCGCCGTTCCTCACTCTTCCCTCCTGTGCCCGAGCGCTGCGGGTGGAGACCGCGCGGGGCGGGTTCGCGGCGGTGCGGGCGGAGCCGGACGGGCCCGTTCGCGGCTCGGCGTTGCTGGTGCCCGGGTTCACCGGCAGCAAGGAGGACTTCATCGCGCTGCTGGAGCCGCTGGCGGCCGCCGGGTACCGGGTGACCGCCGTCGATCAGCGCGGGCAGCACGAGACCGGCGGCCCGGACGATCCGGCCGCGTACGCCGTCGAGGCACTGGGCGCGGACGTCCGGGCCCTCACCGAGGCGCTGGCGGCGGACGGCGGACCGCTGCACCTGCTGGGGCACTCCTTCGGCGGGCAGGTGGTCCGCGAGGCCGTGCTGGCGGCTGCGGCGGACGGCGCCGGCGACCCGCTGCCGTGGCGTTCGCTGACCCTGATGTCCACCGGCCCTGGCGCGATCGACCCCTCCGAGGCGGCCCGCACCAAGCTGCTGCTGGACGTGCTGCCGGTCATGAGCCTGGAGGAGATCTGGCAGGTCATGCAGCAGATGGACGAGGGCAGCGGCGACCGGAAGCAGCGCCCGGCCGGCGAGGTCGCCGCGTTCCTGCACCGCCGCTGGCTGGCCAACGTGCCGCGGGCTTTGACCGTCACCGGCGGCCACCTGATCGCCGGGCCCGACCGGGTGGACGAGCTGGCCGCCGCCACCGCCGGGCTGCCCGTGCTGGTGCTCTCCGGCGTGCGGGACTACGCCTGGCCGGTGCCGGAGCAGACCCGGATGGCGGAGCGCCTCGGCGCCCGCCGGGTGGTCGTCGAGGACGCCGGCCACTCCCCCAACGCCGAGCAGCCGGCCGCCACGGCCGGGGCGCTGGCCGCGTTCTGGGGCTGATCCGCCCGGCCGGGAGCCGACTCGGCGGAGTGGTCTCTACCACTTCTCGAAGTTCGACCGCACTCAACGGACGACAAAATTCGTTAGTTACGGTAATCTTTGATTCTGTCCGGGAATCATCGCCGGCCCTCCGCCGGTTCGAATCCTTCGAAACCAGGACTTTACGGACGGGCAACGGCCCGGAAGCACCACCACGTCACCGTGGTTCACGAGGCACCAGCCGCACCAGGCAAGTAGGGGGAGCCCTTGCCGCAGCAGACCGCCGCACGTACGAACCGACCGATCCGGCCGCACCGCCGGACCCGGAAGACCCCGAATGGGCTGATACCGACTCAGCCGCAATCGCCCCGCCCCGCGGGGCCAGGAAAGGAGACGCCCATGCGCTTCGAGATCCTCCGACTGGACGACGCCAACGGCTCCGCCACCGACCGCCTGGTCGCCGACGCCGAGACCGTCCGCGAGGTCGTCCAGGCCGCCGCCCGCACCGGCGAGCGCCTGCTCATCCGCCCGTGCCCGGCCGTCTGACCGCGCGCGGCGCCTCCTCCCGGGAGCCCTCACCCGCCGCCGACGAGCCGGGAGCGTCCGATCCGGACGTTCCGATACCCGACTGACGCCCCGTCATCGCGATCGCCGATGACGGGGCGTCAGTGCGTTCGGGCGCACCACCGGTCCCACCCGCCCGACGTTTGCCGCCGCCCGCCGCTGGACATCCCCCAACCGGAGCCGCCGACGGCCGGGCGTCCGCCACCGACAGGTGCCGCCGAGCCCTCCGTACGGGTGATCGTCCTTGACGCGGCGGTCCGGAGGGAGGAGCGTTGTCGGCTATGAGGGGCGAGCCAAGCTGCCCGAGGTGCGCCGGTCGGGTCCGCGCCCCCGGTCTGTTCTCAGACACCTGGCAGTGCGACCGGCACGGAGCCGTGCACCCGATGCAGCCGGTGCTGCCCCCGAGCGTGGAGGCGCTGGGCGTCGCCGTCGCCCGCTCCCAGGTCCCCGTCTGGCTGCCCTGGCCGCTCCCGGTCGGCTGGCTCTACACCGGCATCGCGCACGTCGGCGACGACGTCTCGGGCGCCCGCGCCACCGCCGTCGCCTGCTCCGGCCCCGCGCCGCTCGGCGGCTTCGGCGAGCTGGTGCTGGTCGCCGAGGAGCTGGGCGTCGGGCTCGGCGCCCGGTACGCCGGGATGGCCGGGCCGGATCCGGGCGAGTCCGTCGCCCTCTACAAGCCCGCCGACGCCAAGCTGATGGCCGCCGGGCGGCCCACCCCGATGTTCCACGTCCCGCAGGCCCCGGCCGACCGCGCGGTGTTCGTCGGCGAGGCGCGCGGGCTCTGGCTGTGGGCGATCGCCTGGCCCGAGCAGTCGGCGCTGGTGATGTACGACGAGCTGGTGATCACCGACCTGCGCGAGGCCGGCGCCGAGTTGGACCTCCTGCCCTGCGGGGCCCTCACCCCCCGACTGCTGGGCTAGCCGCTGGCCTATCCTGGGCGGCACCCCGAGCCTCCAGGAGTCGCCCCGTGCGCATCGACCTGCACGCCCACAGCACCGCGTCCGACGGCACCGACAGCCCGGCCGAGCTGGTCGCGGCGGCGGTGGCCGCGGGCCTCGACGTGGTCGCGCTCACCGACCACGACACCGTCGCGGGCCACGCCGAGGCCGCCGCGGCGGTGCACGCGCTGCCCGCCGGCACCCTGACCGTCGTCCCGGGGGCCGAGCTGTCCTGCGTCGTGGACGGCATCAGCATGCACCTGCTGGCGTACCTGTTCGACCCGGCCGAGCCGGCGTTCGCGGCCGAGCGGGAGCTGGTGCGGACCGACCGGTTCCGGCGCGGGCGGGCGATCGTCGAGCGCTGCCGGGAGCTCGGCGCGGACATCGACTGGGAGCAGGTGCAGCGGATTGCGGGCGACGGCTCGGTCGGCCGGCCGCACATCGCCAGCGCGCTCGTCGAGGCGGGCGTGGTCGCGACCGTTTCGGACGCCTTCACCGCCGACTGGCTGGCCAACGGCGGCCGGGCGGACGTGCGCAAGCACGAGACCGACCCGGTCGAGGCGGTCCGGCTGGTCCGGGCGGCCGGCGGGGTGCCGGTGTTCGCCCACCCGGGCGCGGTCAAGCGCGGGCGGACCGTGTCGGACCAGGTGATCGCCGACCTGGCGGCGGCCGGGCTGGCCGCACTGGAGGTCGACCACACGGACCACGACGAGGAGACCCGCGCCCGGCTGCGCGGCCTGGCCGGCGAACTCGGGCTGCTGGTCACCGGGTCCAGCGACTACCACGGCAGCCGCAAGACCGTCCGCCTCGGCGAGCACACGACCGACCCGGCGGTGTACGAGGCCCTGCTGGCGCAGGCCACCGGCGCGAAACCGATCGAGGGCTGAGCCACTCCCCGGGGGTGCGATCGGGTGCGCGGGCGGTTGGAGCGGTTGGAGGTGAGCGCACGCGCCCCCGCGCGCGGGCGTGTGGGTGCGCAGCGGGAAGGCACTCCCCGCGATGCGCCGTCAGTCCAGGCGGACGCCGCGGCGGTCGGGGTCACGGAGGTCGGTGCCGTGGTTCAGCCAGCGCTCCTGGAGGGCGGCGGCGCCGTGGACGCGCTTCCAGCCGGCCTCGTTGGGGGTCATCGGGAGCAGCGGCAGGAAGCGGACCGGGTCGGCCGGTTCGTCCAGTTCCAGGTCCGGCACCAGGCCGCCCGGCTCGGCGGCCAGCACGGACGTGAACGGCGCGCCCTCCCACAGCGGGGCGCCCAGGTCGAGCGAGCCGCCCGGGGCCACCACCAGGCCCTCCACCTGCGGCGTCGCGGCGAAGGTGGCCAGGCTGCGGAGCACGTCGTCGCGTCCGCCGCGGACCGTCAGGACCAGTTCGGCGCGCGGGCCGCGCACCTGGTCGGCGACCATCGCGGTCGGGTCGGCCATCGGCGCGGCGGACATCCCGAGGCTCGCGTAGCGGACCAGGCCCTCGGCGTCCGGGCCGAAGCGCAGCACCTCGATCCGGTCGGTGCCGAGGAAGGTGACCGCGGCCCGGCCGCTCGGCTCGCCGAAGGTGGAGATCAGCCGGGCCTCGACGGCGGCCAGGACCGCCTCCCGGGAGAGCTCCGGGGAGGAGCCGTGGGGGTCGCCGAAGAGCGGGAAGTCGTGGGCCATGCCGGTGAGCGTAACCCCCCGGGCGGGCCCGGCGCCGATGACCGGTCAGATGTTAAGGTGAGCGACTGGCCACCGGGAACCATGACGTTCGAGTCGTTCCAGGGCCGCGGCGTGAAGGAGGTGGTTGCGGTGGATACCGGTCGAGATTGCAGTACCGGCAGCTCTGCCCGGCCCCAGCGCCTTCCCCGCACGCCCCGCCACGCAGGCTGACCCAGCACCGGTAGCCGAGGCGGCCCGCGGACGGACCGGCCGGGAGAGCACCCCGCCCGTCACCGGTGTTCCTCGCCGTCGCACCACGGCCACCAGTTCCTTCCCCGGCCTCCGGCCGGGCGGACCCCCACGCCGCCGTGCGGCGGCTCCTGTTCCAGGGAGCCTGCCATGTCGATGATCAACAGCCTGCGCGCCGCCGTCCGCACCAACCGCCGCCGCCCCGCGTCCGGCCGGTACGACGCCGTGCCGCCGGGCGGCGCCGGCTCGGCGGTCGTGGACTGCGCGGTCTACCAGGACGGCCGCCGGCACGGCCGGAGCTGCAGCCCGCGCGAGGCCGCCCGCCGCGTCCGGGCCGCACAGCAACTCCCGGACGGCACGGGCTCGTTCAGCTGGATCGGGCTGCACGAGCCGAGCGCGGAGGAGTTCGAGGGCATCGCGCAGCGCTTCGGCCTGCACCCGCTCGCGGTCGAGGACGCGGTGCACGCGCACCAGCGCCCCAAGGTCGAGCGCTACGACGACGTGCTGTTCGCCGTCTTCAAGACCATCCGGTACGTCGAGCACGACCAGCTCACCCCGACCAGCGAGGTGGTGGAGACCGGCGAGCTGATGGTCTTCGCCGGGCGGGACTTCGTGATCACCGTCCGGCACGGCCGCCACGGCTCGCTGCAGGACCTGCGGCACCGGCTGGAGGCCGACGCGGACGACGCCGGGCTGCTCGCCAAGGGCCCGTCCGCCGTCCTGCACGCCATCGCCGACCACGTCGTGGACAACTACCTGCTGGTCGCCGAGCGGCTGCAGAACGACGTGGACGACATCGAGTTCGACGTCTTCTCCAACCAGGGCGGGCGCGGCACCGACGTCGGCCGGGTCTACCAACTCAAGCGCGAGGTCCTGGAGTTCAAGCGCGCCATAGTGCCGCTGCTGCGCCCGATGCAGCAGCTCTCGGAGCCGCTCCAGGGGCTCGTCGACCCGGACGTCCAGAAGTACTTCCGGGACGTCGCCGACCACCTCGCCCGGGTCACCGAGCAGGTGCAGGGCTTCGACGAGCTGCTGAACTCGCTGCTCCAGGCCAACCTGGCGCAGGTCTCGGTCGCGCAGAACGAGGACATGCGCAAGATCACCGCGTGGGCCGCGATCTTCGCCGTCCCCACCATGATCACCGGCGTGTACGGGATGAACTTCGAGTACATGCCCGAGCTGCACCACAAGTACGGGTACCCGCTGGTGCTCGGCACGGTGGTCCTGATCTGCGTCGGGATGTACCGCGGCTTCCGCCGCAACGGCTGGCTCTGACCGGTCCCGCTACCGTCGGCCGCCGCGGGCGACCAGGACCAGGCCGAGCAGGATCAGCACCACCGCCGGCAGGGCGGCCGCCGGGGGCCACTGGCCGAGCCAGAGGGCGGCGATCAGCGCCGCGCCCGGCGTCTCCAGCAGGATCGCGGTGGAGGTGACGGACGGGCCCAGCGTGCGCACCACGCGGCTGCTGAGCGAGTGGCCGAGCAGCTGGGCGGTGACCATCAGCAGCGCGATCTGCCACCAGGCCCCGGCCGACCAGCCGGCCAGCGGCGTCCCGGCGGCCAGGCAGATGCCCAGCAGCACCACCGCCGTGGTGGCGTAGCAGACCAGCGTGTACGCGGTGGTGCTGACGGTCTTGCGGACCTCCGCGCCCAGCAGCATGTATCCGGCCGCGGCCAGACCGGCGGCGAGCGCGAGGGAGTCGCCAAGCATGGCGCGCGAGGAGAGCGAGAGGTCCACCCCGGTGAGCACCAGCACGCCGGCGAAAGCGACGCACATGCCGCTCCACACCAGCCTGGGCGCCCGGACACCGAACATCCGCATCAGCAGGATGGTCCACAGCGGGGTGGTGGTGACCAGCGCGGTCGCCGAGGCCACCGAGGTCATCCGCAGGCTCGGCATCCAGAGCGCGAAGTGCACCGCCAGCAGGGCGCCGGCCGCCACCGCGAGCAGCAGCGCCCGCCGGCCGATCCCGCGCAGCTCGGCGCGGTGGCGCAGCAGCGCGTACGGGCCGAGCACGCCGACCGACATGACGTTGCGCCAGAACGCGATCGCCAACGCGGGCGCGGCCGTGGCGCTGATCAGCGGCGCGGAGAGCGAGATGCCGCCGATGGAGACGGCGAGCAGCAGCAGGTCGAGGGTGGGGAGCGGGTGCGGCGGGACGGCGCCGGCGGTGGGCGCGGGGACGGCGGTCGCGGGCCGGGCGGCGGGCACGGCGCTCCTTCGCTGGGGCGTGAACGGGGACGGGGGCTGGGCGGCTCTTACCGTAAGGCCCGTGGCCTGCTGATGGAACTGTCGCCCGGCGGCTGAGACACGACACTCAGGGGCCGGGGAAGGCCGTACGCTGTCGGGCATGGACCGTACGCCCGCCACTTCCGACGACTTCTTCGACCAGGCCCTGCTGGAGGAGGCCGCGAAGAAGTCCGGCCTGCTCTGGGTCCGCGCGGACGGCCAGGAGCACGCCCGCCCGGTCTGGCACGCCTGGTACGACGGCGCCGTGGTCGTCGTCGGCGACGGCGCCGAGCAGCCGCTGCACGGACTGGTCGCCGGCTCCGGCGCGGTGGTCACCGTCCGCAGCAAGGACAAGGGCGGCCGGCTCACCGGCTGGCGGGCCCGGGTCACCGAGCTGGCCCCGCACAGCGAGGCCTGGCTGGGCGCGGTCGAGGAGCTCAAGGGCAAGCGGCTGAACGCCCCCGACACCGACACCATCGCCGACCGCTGGGCCCGCGAGTGCCGGGTGCTGCGGCTGGAGCCGACCGGCCCGCTCGCCGAGCGCCCCGGCGCGATGCCGGACGGCTCGCACGCCGCCGAGCCGATGCCCACCCCGGCCACCACCCGCAAGCCCATCCCCGCCGGCCTGCCCAAACTGCTGTTCAAGCGCCGCTAAAGGTTCACGTCCGGGACTCCGGGCGCCTGTACCGTGCCTCGTCAGGCAGACTCCCGCCCCGCGGGTAGCCTTGGCCAGCAAGTACGCCAGGCGTACCGAGCACGGCATCGAGCGAGTCGAGGAGTTCATGGCAGGGCCAGGCACCCGGGTCTTCATCTCCCATCTCTCCGCCCTCGCGGTCTTCGACCCGAACGGCGACCAGGTCGGCCGGGTCCGCGACGTGGTCGTCGCGCTGCGGCTCGGTGGCCGCCCGCCCCGGGTGCTCGGGCTGGTGGTCGAGGTGGTCGGACGGCGCCGGATCTTCCTGCCGATGACCAGGGTGACCAGCCTGGAGTCCGGCCAGGTGCTCACCACCGGCGTGATCAACATGCGCCGCTTCGAACAGCGCCCCTCCGAGACCCTCGTCCTCGCCGAACTGCTGGACCGCACCGTCACCTGGTCCAAGACCGGCGAGCCGGGCACCGTGCTGGATGTCGGCATGGTCCAGACCCGGCTGCGCGAGTGGGAGATCAGCAAGATCTTCGTGCAGCTCGGCCGGGCCGGCCGGCTGCGCAAGGGCAAGGGTGAGCGGCTCACCCTGGACTGGCAGGACGTCACCGGCTTCGCGCTGCCCGAGCAG
This sequence comes from Kitasatospora aureofaciens, assembly GCF_019192735.1. GTDB lineage: Bacteria > Actinomycetota > Actinomycetes > Streptomycetales > Streptomycetaceae > Kitasatospora > Kitasatospora aureofaciens_A. The sequence continues at coordinate 59,044 of NZ_JAHTKP010000035.1, read as the reverse complement.
GACCAGGGCGCCGCCAACCTGCTCGCCACCTTCGAGCAGCTGCGCCCCGCCGACCTGGCGGGCGTCATGCACCACCTCTCCGCCAAGCGCCGTGCCGAGGTGGCCGCCGCGCTCGACGACGAGCGGCTCGCCGACGTCCTGGAGGAGCTGCCCGAGGACGACCAGGTCGAGATCATCGGCAAGCTCAAGGAGGAGCGCGCCGCCGACGTCCTGGAGGCGATGGACCCGGACGACGCCGCCGACCTGCTCTCCGAGCTGCCCGGCGACGAGGCCGAGCGCCTGCTCCAGCTGATGGAGCCCGACGAGGCCGAGCCGGTCCGCCGTCTGCTCTCCTACGAGGAGGACACCGCCGGCGGTCTGATGACCACCGAGCCGGTGGTGCTGGAACCCGACGCGACGGTCGCCGAGGCGCTCGCCCGGATCCGGGTCTCCGACCACAAGCCGGCGCTCGCCGCGCAGGTGTTCGTCTGCCGCCCGCCGAACGAGACCCCGACCGGCCGGTACCTGGGCACCGTGCACTTCCAGCGGCTGCTGCGCGAGCCCCCGTACGTCCTGGTCGGCTCGCTGGTCGACGACGACCTCGACCCGCTGCCGCCGGACACCCCGCTGTCGCTGATCACCAGTTACCTGGCGACCTACAACCTGGTCGCCGCGCCGGTCGTCGACGAGGCGGACCACCTGCTCGGCGCGGTGACCGTCGACGACGTGCTCGACCACCTGCTGCCCGACGACTGGCGCGACGCCGCGCTGCACGCCCGGGACCACGAAGGCACCCCGCACGACGAGAGAGGAGAGGTGACCGGTGGACGCTGACCGCAAGGGACGGACGAACGACGACCCCGCACGCCGGCGCCTGCAGAGCGAACTGCGGGAGCTGCGCCAGCTGCGCGAACTGCGCACCCGCGAGGGCGGCCGGGACCGCCGCGCCGAGACCGCCACCGGCCCGGCCCGCGCCCGGCTCGACCAGCCGCGCACCGCCCGGCCCGGCCTGATCTCGCTGCCCGCCTACGACCCCGAGGCCTTCGGCGTCCTCTCCGAGCGGATCGCCCGTTTCCTCGGCACCGGCCGCTTCATCGTCTGGATGACGGTCGTGATCGTCATCTGGGTGATGTGGAACACGATGCTGCCGGAGAACGTGCGCTTCGACCCGTACCCGTTCATCTTCCTCACCCTGGTGCTCTCGCTCCAGGCCTCGTACGCGGCCCCGCTGATCCTGCTCGCGCAGAACCGCCAGGACAACCGGGACCGCGTCAACATGGAGCAGGACCGGGCCCGCAGCGACCGCAACATCGCGGACACCGAGTACCTGACCCGCGAGGTGGCCGCGCTGCGGCACGGGCTCGGCGAGGTCGCCACCCGCGACTTCATCCGCTCCGAACTCCAGTCGCTGCTCAAGGAGATCGACGACCGCCGGGAGCCCTCGGAAGTGCTGTGACCGGCGGCACGCTACCGGCCGGTTAAGGGGATCGCCCGGCGCCGTACCATCAAGGCATGGCCAACGAGACAGAGGTCGCGGCCGGCGTCACGGAGGAGTCCGTACGCCAGGCGCTGGCGACCGTCAACGACCCGGAGATCAACCGCCCGATCACCGAGATCGGCATGGTGAAATCGGTCGAGATCGCCGAGGGCGGCGCGGTGCGCGTCGCGGTCTACCTGACCGTCTCCGGCTGTCCGATGCGCGAAACCATCGTCACCCGGGTCCGCGAGGCGGTCGGCAGGGTCCCCGGCGTGACCGGCGTCGAGGTCGAACTCGACGTGATGAGCGACGAGCAGCGCAAGGAGCTATCCCAGCTGCTGCGCGGCGGCGCCCCCGAGCGGGAGATCCCGTTCGCCAAGCCCGGCACGCTCACCCGGGTCTACGCCGTCGCCTCCGGCAAGGGCGGCGTCGGCAAGTCCTCGGTGACGGTCAACCTGGCCGCCGCGATGGCCGCGGACGGCCTGAAGGTCGCCGTCGTGGACGCCGACATCTACGGCCACAGCGTGCCGCGCATGCTGGGCGTCGAGGGCCGGCCGACCCAGGTCCAGGACATGATCATGCCGCCGCAGGCGAACGGCGTGAAGGTCATCTCGATCGGCATGTTCACCCCGGGCAACGCCCCGGTGGTCTGGCGCGGCCCGATGCTGCACCGCGCGCTCCAGCAGTTCCTCGCCGACGTGTGGTGGGGCGACCTGGACGTGCTGCTGCTGGACCTGCCGCCCGGCACCGGTGACATCGCGATCTCGGTGGCGCAGCTGGTCCCCAACGCGGAGATCCTGATCGTCACGACCCCGCAGATGGCCGCCGCCGAGGTGGCCGAGCGGGCCGGCACGATCGCGGTGCAGACCCACCAGAAGATCGTCGGCGTGATCGAGAACATGTCCGGCATGCCGTGCCCGCACTGCGACGAGATGATCGACGTCTTCGGCACCGGCGGCGGCCAGACCGTCGCGGACGCGCTCACCCGCACCGTCGGCGCGACCGTCCCCGTGCTCGGCTCGATCCCGATCGACGTCCGCCTGCGCGAGGGCGGCGACGACGGCCGCCCGGTCGTGCTCGCCGCCCCCGACTCCCCGGCCGGCGCCGCCCTGCGCGCCGTCGCCGGCAAGCTCGGCGGCCGCCAGCGCGGCCTGTCCGGGCTCTCCCTCGGCCTCACGCCGAAGAACAAGTTCTGACGGAACACCGAACCGGAGGCCGGGTGGATGACCACCCGGCCTCCGGCATGTCCGGACGACGGCCCTACGGTCGGGTGTAGGCGGTCAGGTCGGGGACGGTGGCGAAGCCGGTGCCGTAGGCGCTGACGCCGCGGCCGTAGGCGCCGAGGAGGACGCCGGGGGCCTCGCCGGCGAGCACCCAGCCGTACTCGGACTCGCGATAGCGGAAGGGCTGCGGCAGGCCGTTCACCGGGAGGCTGAGGGTGGACCAGCCGGGGCCGGCCAGGTCGTCGGCGAGGTCCCAGGCGAGGCCGCTCTGCTGCTCCAGCCAGTCCTGGCGCAGCGCCCGGTCCAGCTGGCCGGGCCAGGTGGCGGCGAGCAGGCCGGAGCCGGCCAGCCAGGCGGCGGAGGAGGCGGAGGTCGCCTCCAGGGTGCCGGTGTTGTCGGCGCTGCGCCGGCTGTCGCGGCGGGCCACGGTGACGACGACGGCGAACTTCCGCATGTCGCGCGGCTCGTACTGCCTGGCCGGCTCCTCGCCGTGCCCAAGGGTGCCGTAGTCGACGCTGCCGGGCGCCCCGCCGCGGGGGCCGCCCGCGCCGGCCTGCATCAGGTAGCGGCGGCCGGTCCAGCCGTCGTCCAGTCCGTACCAGGGGAAGTCGGCGGACAGGTAGGGCACCAGCGGGTCCGCCGGGCCGGCCTGCCCGCCGACCACCGGGCCGCCGGCCGTGGCCGTCGTCCCCACCGCCTGACTCGTCGCGTCCATCCCCGGGCCTCCTCAAACGTATGCCTGCCGTGGCGCTCCCATCCTGGCGTACCGCGGCGCTCCCGGCCGGGCGTCCTCGGTCCGCGGCACACGGAATCCGACGGGCGGTCCGGCGGGAACAATCAGCACAATAGCGGCGCACACGCCGCCGCCCCGCTCAGCCGTGCGGGCGAGCGGGGCGGTGGCGTGGCCGGAACGGACGGTTCCTCAGGTCGCGTCGGGGTCGAACGGGGGGCGCTCGCCGGGCTGGAGCGGCGGGCCGGAGGAGGCGGCGGCCGGGGCGGCGGCCTTCTCGAAGCTGACGCTGCCGGTGCGGCCGTTCACGGGAGTGGCGGGCTTGTCGTCCAGGACGGACCGGATGTCGAGCGAGTCCTTCATGTCCTTGAGGCCGAGCGGGTCGTCGTTGCCGCCCATGAGCTGCTTGCGGACGAAGGTCTTGGGGTGCAGGTCCTCGAACTCGAAGTCCTTGAACTCGGGGCCCAGCTCGCTGCGGATGTCCTCCTTGGCGCTGTCCGCGAAGGATCGGACCTTCCGGATGAAGCCCATGGTGTCCTGGATCAGCTTCGGCAGCTTGTCGGGGCCGAAGATGACGATCGCCATCACGATCAGGGTCAGGATCTCCAGCCCGCCTACATCGCTGAACACCTAAGCTCCCTAGCTCGTCGGACGACGGTTCCTACAGGGTAATGGCCACCGGCGGGTCCCTGGCACACGGTGTGATGAAGCCGTGGTAAAGACCTACCGGCGGCCGAGGCCGTCGTGGGCGGCGGGGTCCTAGCGCGGGTCCTGGTGCAGGGCGGCGAACCCGCCCGGGGTGCGGTCCGGGAGCGGGGGCGGGGTCGCGCTGCGGGTGGCGGCGACCGGGCGGACCGGGAAGTCCACCGGGATCTGCGCGGTCATCGGGACCAGTCCGCCGGTGCGGCCGGTGCCGCCGGCCGGGCTGACCGAGGTGCCGTGCTGGTCCTCGCTCTGCGCGGTGAGGCCGCCAACGCCGCCCAGCGTCACCGCGGCCACCGAGAAGGCGCCTGCGGCGGCGAAGACGAAGCGGCGCCCGCGCGGCGCGGACGGCCGAATGGCGGCCACCGCGGCGGCCGGCTGCGGCCGGACCGGGGCCGGGGCCTCGGGGCGGCCGGAACGTCGGCCGATCAGCGGGCGCAGCACCGCCCCGCCGCGGCCGAAGGCCCGCGGGTCGACCCCGGGCAGCGGGGTGTCGGCGCCGAGCGCGCCCGCGCCGAAGGAGGCGCCGGCGCCACGGCCGAAGGAGCCGCCGTCGAGCCGGCTGCCGCCGAGCGTGCCGGGGGCGGCCACGCCGCCGCCGGGCAGGTCGTCGTCGTCCCGTCCGGTGGGCCAGCCGGAGTCCGCCGGGTCCTCGTCCGGGAGGCTGCCGACGGCCATCAGCCGGGCCATCAGCGCCGAGGACGGGCCGGGGGTGTCGGTGCGGGTCAGCAGGTGCTTGACGGCGCGGCCCTCGTCGGCCTCGGCGAGGCACTGCGGGCAGGTCGCCAGGTGCGCCTGGACGCGATCGCGCGAGTCGTGCCCGAGTTCGCCGTCGAGGAAGGAGGAGAGACGGTCGCCGAGGTGGTGCTCCTCGGCGGCGGGTTCGGTGGGGCGTACGGCGACGGCACGCAGCGCGGCGTCGCCCGGCAGCGAGGTGGCGGCGGGCAGCACGGGCTCGCCCGGCTCGTCACTGCCGCGACGGCCCGGCAGAGCCCAGCCCCGCCTGGTACCGGACTTGCCGGACGCCTCCGGCCGGCCCGGCCCTGACTGGCCGGTTCCGCTCACGATCGCCTCCGTCCGCGCCCGCCCGGCGCCACCGGGACCTCACCGGCGACGGCGCCCACCGGCACCGGCTCCTCCGAGCCGCCGCGGCGCTCGCGCCCGGGGGCCGAGCCGGGGGCGCGGTGCTTGAGGGCGGCGCGCAGGTGGGAGCGGCCGCGGTGGATGCGGCTGCGGACGGTGCCGAGCTTGACGCCCAGCGTGGCGGCGATCTCCTCGTAGGACAGGCCCTCGATGTCGCAGAGCACCACGGCGGCGCGGAACTCCGGGGCAAGGGTGTCCAGGGCCTGCTGCACGTCGGCGTCGAAGTGGGTGTCGCTGAAGTGCTGGGCCGGGCTGGGCTCGCGGGAGGCGAGGCGCTCGGCCGCGTCCTCGCCGAGCGCGTCGAAGCGGATGCGCTGGCGGCGGCGGACCATGTCCAGGAACAGGTTGGTGGTGATCCGGTGCAGCCAGCCCTCGAACGTGCCGGGGGTGTAGGTGGACAGCGAGCGGAACACCCGGACGAAGACCTCCTGGGTGAGGTCCTCGGCGTCGTGCTGGTTGCCCGTCAGGCGGTAGGCGAGGCGGTAGACGCGGGCGCTGTGCGCCTCGACGATCTCCTCCCACGTGGGCGGAGTCCAGGTCTGCGCGTCGGGGCCCTCGGTGAAGGTCGCGAGGGCGGGGGCCTCGGTGGTACCGGCGGCCGGCAGCTCGGCGGCGGGCAGGTCCGGGTTGGGGTGCGCAGACTGGTTCATCACGGGCTTCGGCGTACGGGCCGACGCGGTGCCGCGGGTGTGCCGCCGCACGGGGACGTCGCCCTCGGCCACACCTCCTCGGTCGGCTCTTCTGCCCAGCAGGGCCACCACCATATCCACCTCACCCGTCAAGCCCGGATAAAAGTGCCCGGGAGGTCTCCCGTACCCGGTCCCTCTTCCACAACGGCCCGCCGCCGTACGCGGTTCCCGGCCGGCCAGTAATCTGTGGCAGGAAATATCGACATCCCCTCGGCACCGGGCCGCCACCCGGGGCACCGAAAGAGGCAGCCATCAGCGAGTTCGGGCCCGCGCGTGCGGCCCTCGCCGACACCTTCGTGGGCGAGGACGCGGTGCTGACCTACGCCCGGGCGCAGTCCGCGCGGACCGGGATACGGGCGATCGGGCCGAGCGGCGGGGCGTGCCTGCGGCTGCTGGCCGCGGCGCTGGACGCCAAGGCGGTGGCCGAGATCGGCACCGGGACGGGCGTATCGGGGGTCTACCTGCTGCGCGGGATGCGGGCGGACGGCGTGCTCACCACGGTGGACTCGGAGCCGGTGCGCCAGCAGGCGGCCCGGGAGGCGTACCAGGCGGCGGGGTTCGCGGCCAACCGGTCGCGGTTCATACCGGGCCGGGCGCTGGAGGTGCTGCCGCGGCTCGCGGACGGGCAGTACGACCTGGTGTTCTGCGACGGCGATCCGGTGGAGTCGCAGGAGTACCTGGCGGAGGCGCTGAGACTGCTCCGGCCGGGTGGGATGGTCTGCTTCGAGGGGGTCTTCCAGGAGGGGCGGCTGGCCGAGCCGGAGCTCCAGGACCCGCAGACGCACGCGGTCCGCAACCTGGTCCAGGACGTCCGGGAGAGCGAGGCGCTGCTGCCCGCGCTGCTGCCGGTCTCGGACGGGCTGCTCTGCGCCGTCAAGCGGTAGACCGTCAAGCGCCGGGCCGGCGGGCCCGGGAAGCCGCGGGCCCGGGCCGACGTGACGTCGTACCCGGGCCCGGCAGGCACATCTCCAGGAGATGGCGAGCACCCGCTGCGGTCAGCCGCAGGCCTTCTTCAGGGCCTCGCCGAGGGCGTCGGCCTCGTCAGGCGTGAGCTCCACCACGAGGCGTCCGCCGCCTTCGAGCGGAACGCGCATGATGATGCCCCGCCCCTCTTTGGTGACTTCGAGCGGGCCGTCACCCGTCCGCGGCTTCATGGCCGCCATGCTCGTTCCCCTTCCTGCAACCGCTCAGCTACGCACCGGCAGTCCGTCCACCGCCGGTATCGAACGCATTGATCGGAAGCCATTATCCCGCATGCCACGGCCTGATGACCAACATCACTCTCGGTGCAACCTCGGCCGGATCCGCCCCAACCCGCGTATTTCCCGTCATAAGCCCCGGCCCGGCGGCGGTGCGGATGCCGCCGGAAGGTGCGATACCTCACACTCCCCAGCCGGCCGCGTGCTCCGGCATCCTGGCACTCGACCGACACCGCGACGTTTCTCAAGGGAGCCCCTCGCCCATGTCCGATTCCGTGCTGTACGAGCTGGACGGCGGCCTGGCCGTCATCACCATCAACCGCCCCGAGGCGATGAACGCGCTGGACGTCGCCACCAAGGTCGCGCTGCGGGACGCCGTGGCCGCCGCGGCGGCGGACCCGGCCGTGCGGGCGGTGCTGCTGACCGGGGCGGGCGAGCGCGCGTTCTGCGTCGGGCAGGACCTGAACGAGCACCTGACGATGCTCAAGCGGGCCGACGAGACCGGCGAGAGCGCGCTGCGGACCGTCGCCGAGCACTACAACCCGCTGGTGCGGGCGCTGGCCGGGATGCGCAAGCCGACCGTCGCGGCGGTCGGCGGCGTGGCGGCGGGCGCGGGCGCCTCGCTGGCCTTCGCCTGCGACTTCCGGGTCATCTCCGAGAAGGCCGGCTTCAACACCGCGTTCGCCGGCATCGGGCTGACCGCCGACTCGGGCGCGTCGTGGACGCTGCCCCGGCTGGTCGGGCACGCCAAGGCCACCGAGCTGCTGATGCTGCCCCGCACGGTGAAGGCCACCGAGGCGATGGAGCTGGGCCTGGCCACCAAGGTCGTCCCGGCCGACGAACTCGCCGCCACCGCACGGGTCTTCGCCCGGGAGCTGGCCGAGGGCCCGACGGTGGCGTACGGCGCCGTCAAGGAGTCGCTGGCGTACGGGGCTTCGCACTCGCTCGACGAACTCCTCGACAAGGAGGCCGAGCTGCAGACCCTGGCCGGCGACAGCGAGGACCACCGGATCGCGGTCCGCGCCTTCATCGCCAAGGAGAAGCCCGGCTACCTGGGCCGCTGAGCCTTCCGGGCCGTGGCGGTCTTCCGGGCCGTGCCGGTCTTCCCCGCCGTGCGGACGTGGCAGCCCGCCACGTGGTCGTCGACCAGGCCGCAGGCCTGCATCAGCGCGTAGGCGGTGGTGGGGCCGACGAAGCGGAAGCCCGCCTTCTTCAGCGCCTTCGCCAGCGCCGTCGACTCGGGCGTGACGGCCGGTACCTCCCCGAGCGTGCGGGGGGCCGGCCGGTCCGGGTCGACGGCGAACTGCCAGATCAGCGCGTCCAGGCCGCCGTCGAGCTCGCGGGCGACCCGGGCATTGGCGATGGCCGCCTCGATCTTGGCCCGGTTGCGGATGATGCCGGTGTCGGCGAGCAGCCGCTCGACATCGGCCGCGCCGAACTCGGCGACCTTGCCGATCTCGAAGCCGGCGAACGCGGCCCGGAAGCCCTCGCGGCGGCGCAGGATGGTCAGCCAGGACAGGCCGGACTGGAAGGCCTCCAGGCAGACCCGTTCGAACAGGGCGTCGTCGCCGTGCACCGCGCGGCCCCACTCGGTGTCGTGGTAGACGCGGTAGTCGTCGGTCGAGTCGCCCCAGCCGCAGCGGCGCAGGCCGTCGGCGCCGAGGACGGTGCCGTCCTCCGCCGCGGTCACCGGTCGTTCACCGGCTTCGCGTCCTCGGGCTCCTTGCCGGGGGCCGCGGCCGGCTCGACCACCTTCGCGAACTCCTCCAGGCCGGGCAGCGGTTCGGCGCCGGCGTCCGGGCCGGTGGTGGCCTCGACCGCGCCGCGCAGGTGGGCGGCGGCCTCCAGCTCGGCGATCCGCGAGTCGCGGTAGGCGAGTTCGGCGCCGAGCCGGTCGAGGACGTCGTCGACCTCGTCCATCCGGTAGCCGCGGACGGCCATCGGCAGGCGCAGGTCGTCCACGTCGGTCTTGCTGAGCGGACGGTCCTGCGGCAGCCGCGCGGAGGGGCGGTCCTGCACCGCCTCCGGCATCGAGCCGCCGCCGCCGAGCGCCACCAGCGCGGCACCGCCGACCACCACGGCCATGGCGACCACGATCACCCAGAACACGTGCTGTCCTCCCGACTTCCCGTCCGGCCTGCTCGAAGGTGCCTCGGGACGCGCTGATCATGACAGCATGGATCCCAAGTGAGGCCGGGGGCCATCATCGCACCCGCAGCAGCTGTGGAGGAGACATCGGTGGCACTGCGCCTGGGACCGCGGGAATTCGGTGACGACGAGCTGGTGATCATGGCGATCGTCAACCGGACCCCGGACTCGTTCTTCGACAAGGGCGCGACCTTCGCCGACGAGGCCGCGTTCGCCGCCGCCGACCGCGCGATGGCCGAGGGCGCGGCGATCCTGGACATCGGCGGGGTGAAGGCCGGGCCCGGCGACGAGGTCACGGTCGAGGAGGAGCTGCGCCGCACCGTCCCGTTCGTGGCCGAGCTGCGCAAGCGCCACCCCGAGGCGGTGATCAGCGTGGACACCTGGCGGCACGAGGTCGGCGAGGCGGTCTGCGAGGTCGGCGCGGACCTGCTGAACGACGCCTGGGGCGGGGTGGACCCGAAGCTCGCCGAGGTGGCCGCACGGCACGACGTGGGGCTGGTCTGCACCCACGCGGGCGGCGCCGAGCCGCGCACCCGGCCGCACCGGGTCGGCTACGAGGACGTGATGGCCGACATCCTGCGGGTGACCGTCGGGCTGGCCGAGCGGGCGGTCGAGCTGGGCGTGCGGCGGGACGCGGTGATCATCGACCCGGGGCACGACTTCGGCAAGAACACCCGGCACTCGCTGGAGGCGACCCGGCGGCTGCCGGAGATGACCGCGACCGGCTTCCCGGTGCTGGTCTCGCTGTCCAACAAGGACTTCGTCGGCGAGACCCTGGACAAGCCGGTCGACGAGCGGCTGCTCGGCACCCTGGCGACCACCGCCGTCTCGGCCTGGCTGGGCGCGCAGGTCTACCGGGTGCACCAGGTCGCGGAGACCCGGCAGGTGCTGGACATGGTCGCCTCGATCCGGGGCACCCGTCCCCCGGCGGTGGCGCGCCGGGGGCTGGCCTAGGCGGTTCCTAGATCTCGTTGACCGGCCGGCGGGCGTCGGCGAGGATCTTCATGACCTCGTCGATCTCGTCCGTGATGTGGAACAGCTCCAGGTCGTGCAGGGCCGCCTTGCCCTGCGCGACGAGGGTGTGCTTCAGCCACTCGTACAGGCCGCCCCAGTAGTCGCTGCCGAAGAGGATCACCGGGAACCGGGTGACCTTCTTCGTCTGCACCAGGGTGAGCGCCTCGAACAGCTCGTCCAGCGTGCCGAGCCCGCCGGGCAGCACCACGAATCCCTGGGCGTACTTCACGAACATCGTCTTGCGGACGAAGAAGTAACGGAAGTTCAGCCCGAGGTCGACGAACTCGTTCAGCCCCTGCTCGAAGGGCAGCTCGATGCCCAGGCCGACGCTGAGGCCGCCGGCCTCGGAGGCGCCGCGGTTGGCGGCCTCCATCGCGCCCGGGCCGCCGCCGGTGATCACCGCGTAGCCGGCCTCGGCGAGCGCCCGGCCGATGGCCACGCCGGCCTCGTACTCGGGAGAGTCGGCCGGGGTCCGGGCCGAGCCGAAGACGCTGATCGCGGGCGGGAGTTCGGCCAGGGCGCCGAAGCCCTCGACGAACTCGGAGGTGATCCGCAGCACCCGCCACGGATCGGTGTGCAGCCAGTCGGTCGGTCCGGTGGTGTCCAGCAGGCGCTGGTCCGTCGTGCTCGTGCCGACCTGGTCCCGGCGCACCAGCACCGGACCCTTCTGCTTCTCGGGCCAGGCCTTCTTCTTCCGCGGCACGCCGACCTGCTCGGGGCCGTGCCCGTACTGCTTTTCGTCTCCTGTGCCTGTCATGACGAAACCCTACGCCCGTCGATCCCCGTTTTCAGGCAACAAAGGAAGGACGGTTGGGCGACCGGAAGATGGCGTTCTGCCGATGGGCGGCCGGTCCGACCGGCCGCCCATCGGCCCGGTCCGGGCGCAGCGGCTCAGCTGGTGAGCCAGGCGCGCAGCCGGTCCTCGGTCTCGGCGATGGCGCTCAGCGAGCAGTGCTCGTCCCGCTTGTGCGCGAGGTTCGGGTCCCCGGGGCCGTAGTTGACCGCGGGGACGCCCAGGGTGCTGAAGCGGGCGACGTCGGTCCAGCCGAACTTGGCCCGGGCCGTGCCGCCGGTGGCCACCAGGAATGCCTGCGCGGCCGGCTGGGAGAGGCCGGGAAGGGCGCCGGGGGCGAAGTCCGTGACGGTCAGCTCGAAGCCGTCGAAGACCTCGCGGACGTGCTTCTCCGCCTCCGCCTCGCTGCGGTCCGGCGCGTAGCGGAAGTTGACCGTGACGACGCACTCGTCCGGGATGACGTTGCCGGCCACACCGCCGTCGATCCGGACCGCGTTCAGGCCCTCGCGGTACTCCAGGCCGTCGATCTCTACCCGGCGCGGCTGGTAGTCCGCGAGGCGGGTGAGCACCTCGGCGGCGTGGTGGATGGCGTTGTCGCCGAGCCAGCTGCGGGCCGAGTGTGCACGCACGCCGGTGAGCCGGATCTGCGCCCGCAGGGTGCCCTGGCAGCCGCCCTCGACGACGGCGCCGCTGGGCTCCATCAGCACCGCGAAGTCGGCGGCCAGCCACTCCGGGCGCTCCTTGGCGAGGTGGCCGAGGCCGTTGCGGTGGGCCTCCACCTCCTCGCAGTCGTAGAACACGAAGGTCAGGTCGCGGTTGGGCGCGGGCAGGGTGGCGGCGAGCCGCAGCTGGACGGCCACGCCGGACTTCATGTCCGAGGTGCCGCAGCCGTAGAGCAGGTCCCCCTCGACGTACGACGGCAGGTTGTCGGCGATCGGCACGGTGTCCAGGTGGCCGGCCAGCAGGACGCGCTCGGCGCGGCCCAGGTTGGTGCGGGCCACCACGTTGTTGCCGTACCGGTCGACGGTGAGGTGCGGGTAGGCGCGCAAAGCGGCCTCCACGGCGTCGGCGAGCGCCTGCTCGTCGCCGCTCACCGACGGGAAGTCGACGAGGCGGGCGGTCAGCGTGCCGCCGTCGAGGGTGAGGTCCAGGGGCGTGTCGGAGCTGCTCATGAGCGCCAGCCTAGTCCGCGGTTTGCGGGCCCCGTGTGGCCGTCCTGTGACACGGAACGTGACGAGTAACGGCAACCGGGTGGCGCCGCACATCCGTCCGAGTGGGTACGGTGTCGGATCAAGAAGCAGGCTCGAGAGGGGCGACGGTGGCCAGGAAGAAGAGCGCGGAGCTGGGCGACGAGTTGGCGCCCCCCCGCCGCGGTCCGCTGCGCGCGCTGCTGCTCGTGCTGGTCGGGCTGCTCGGCCTCGCGCTGGTCGCGGGGGCGGCCGTGGTCGGCATCTGGTATTTCGGCTTCCAGCAGACCGAACCCGAGGGCTGCACGGTGAAGACCGCGACCGGCACCGGCACGCTGGAGCTGCCGCAGGCCGCCAACGCGGCGACGATCGCCGCGGTGGCCCGCTCGCGCGGCCTGCCGGACCGGGCGACCGCGATCTCGCTGGCGACCGCGATGCAGGAGTCCAAGCTGCGCAACCTCGCGGGCGGCGACCGGGACTCGCTCGGCCTGTTCCAGCAGCGGCCGTCGATGGGCTGGGGCACCGCGACGCAGATCGCGGACCCGGTCTACGCGACCAACAAGTTCCTGGACGGCCTGGTCAAGGTGCCCGGGTACACCCGGCTGCCGCTGACCGACGCTGCGCAGGCGGTGCAGAAGAGCGGCTACCCACAGGCCTACGCCAAGCACGAGACCAAGGCCACCCTGCTCACCTCGGCGCTGGCCGGCCGCGAGCCCGGCTCGTTCACCTGCGTGGTGCACGACTACGCCAAGCCGGCGCCGGACGACTCGGAGACGCCCACCGCGGGCGCCTCCGCCACCCCGGCCGCGACGCCGGACCGCACCCAGGTGCTGTCCGACCGGGTGCGCCGCGAGTTCGGCCGCACCGTCACCCCGGCCGCCGGCTACACCTCGACGATCAAGGGCGCCGAGAACGCCGTCGCGCTCACCCCGGACCCGTCCACCACCGCGCTGACCTCCTCGGCGGACGCCGGGGCCGACGGCGGCGTGGGCGCCGAGCGGGCGAGCGGCTGGGAGGTCGCGCACTGGGCGGTCGCCCAGGCCCAGCAGCTGGGCATCGCGACGGTCGCCTACGACGGGAAGATCTGGCGCAAGACCAAGTCGGAGGACGGCTGGCAGCCGCAGCCGACCGGGACGTCGACCAAGCTCGTTCAGGTCACCCTCGCCGCGTCCTAGCGGGGCTGACGCACTGACGTTCGGGTTGCCGCCGGACGGGTGAATCAGGTCAACTTCAGTGGACCGGCCCCCCGTTCCGGCGACCCCGAGTGGAGAACCGTCACTCCCCTTGCCCGGCGCCGCGTCCGCGGCTCCCGGCGGGCGTCGGCGGGCGCGCTTGCTGCGGTCATACGATCCGATCGTCAGTCAGACACTTTCCTTGCACCGGCCGAAACCTTCTGGCTTCTCAAGCGGTAACAACGTCGTCCGCCCGGCGGACGGGACGGACCCAGACCCTTCGAGGAGCCTCATGTCTCACCCCCTCACGCGCCGGATCGCCCAGGCCGCGCTGCTCGTGGCGGCCGGAGCGACCCCGCTGGTCGCGGCCGGCTCCGCGTCCGCCCTGGGCGGCGACGCCCTGCTGCCCAAGAGCGACCTGGCCAAGCCGCTGGGCCAGCTGACCAACACCGACGCGGGTTCCAGCCTGCAGCACACCACCCACCAGCTCGGCGACGCCGCCGGCACCACCGGTGCCGCCACCGTCGCCGCCGGCGTACCGGCCTCCGCCGACGCGGCCGGCAACATCATCGCCCACCAGCTCCCCGAGGCGAACGAGAAGGCCAGCTCGCTGACCGCCCCGGTCGACCAGACCGCCGCCACCACCGGCCAGCTCTCCGCGGTCACCCCGAGGGTCGCCTCCACACTGGCCGACAAGCTCGGTGAGGCCGTCACCGGCAAGGGCATGGGCACCCGCAGCGCCGCCGCCAGCCCGGTCGGCGGGCTCGCCCAGACCGGCGCCGTCGCCCAGGGCCTGCCCGGCGCCGGCAAGCTGTCCAGTGCCGTCCCCAGCACCAACGCCGTCACCGACGCGCTGCCGCTGGGCTCCGTCGGGCGCGCGCTGCCGGGCGGCCTGCCCGGCGCCGACGTCCTCGGCCTCGCCGAGCACGGCTCCGCCAACCGCCTCGGCGGCGCCGACCTCGGCCCGAACAACCCGCTGTCGGGCCTCACCAACGCGCTCGGCCCGGTCACCGGGCTGCTGGGCGGCGTGAACGGCGGCAGCATCAGCGGCCTGCCGCTGTAGTCCCCGGACACGACGAAGGGGGCCGGTCCGGGGCCGGCCCCCTTCGTGCTGACCTCATCAGGCATGCGAGAGGGGCCGGTGTCGGACTGACACCGGCCCCTCTGCCGCGTCGCTAGCGCGCCGCGTTCAGCCGTTCCACGGCCGAGGCGACCCGCTCGTCCGTCGCCGTGAACGCGACCCGGACGAAGCGGTCACCGGCCGGACCGTAGAAGTCCCCGGGCGCCACCAGGATGCCCAGCCCGGCGAGTTCGGCCACGGTCTCCCAGCACGGGCGGTCCTGGGTCGCCCACAGGTAGAGGCTCGCCTCCGAGTGCTCGATCCGGAAGCCGTACGCCTCCAGCGCCGCCCGCAGCGCCGAGCGCCGGGCCGCGTACCGCTCCCGCTGCTCGGCCACGTGCGCGTCGTCCGCCAGCGCGGCGATCGTCGCCGCCTGGACGGGCGCCGGCACGATCATGCCGCCGTGCTTGCGCACCTCCAGCAGCTCCTTGACCACCACCGGGTCGCCCGCCACGAAGGAGGCGCGGTAGCCGGCCAGGTTGGAGCGCTTGGAGAGCGAGTGGACGGCCAGCAGGCCCTCGTGGCCCTTGCCGTTGTCGGGGCCGCCGCAGACGTCCGGGTGCAGGACGGAGACCGGCTCCGCGGTCCAGCCCAGCTCCAGGTAGCACTCGTCGCTGACGAGCAGCACCCGGTGCTCCCGGGCCCACCCGACCGCGCGGCGCAGCTCGTCCTTGCCGAGCACCCGGCCGGTCGGGTTGGACGGCGAGTTCACCCAGAGCAGGCGCACCCGCGAGCCGTCCAGCTCGTCCACCGAGTCGTACGCGACCGGCTCCGCGCCGCACAGCCGCGCGCCCACCTCGTAGGTCGGGTAGGCCAGCCGCGGGTAGGCGACCTGGTCGCCCGGGCCGAGGCCGAGCTGGGTCGGCAGCCAGGCCACCAGCTCCTTGGAGCCGATGGTCGGCAGCACGGCCTGCGGGCCGATCTCGGCGCCGCACCGGCGGTGCAGCCAGCCGGCGATCGCCTCGCGCAGCTCCAGCGGGCCCCAGACGGTCGGGTAGCCGGGGGTGTCGGTGGTCGCGGCCAGCGCCTTCTGGATCACCTCGGGGACCGGGTCGACCGGGGTGCCCACCGAGAAGTCGCAGAGGCCGCCCGGGTGGGCGAGCGCGGTCTTCTTGTACGGCTCCAGCTTGTCCCAGGGGAACACAGGCAAAAGGTCGGAAACGCGGCGCGCCGCCCCCGGGTGGCCCGGGAACGGCGCGCGCGTGCTGTTGTCGTTCACAGCTCGGATGCCACCGATCGTCAGTGGTCGGCGTTCTGCGGCGGCAGAGCGGCGATGAACGGGTGGTCGCGCTCGATCAGGCCCAGCTTCGAGGCGCCACCGGGCGAACCGAGGTCGTCGAAGAACTCGACGTTCGCCTTGTAGTAGTCCTTCCACTCCTCGGGAGTGTCGTCCTCGTAGAAGATCGCCTCGACCGGGCAGACCGGCTCGCAAGCGCCACAGTCGACACACTCATCCGGGTGGATGTAGAGCGATCGCTCGCCCTCGTAGATGCAGTCAACCGGGCACTCTTCGATGCACGCCTTGTCCTTCACGTCTACACAAGGCTGCGCGATGACGTAGGTCACGCTGTCGTTCCTCCTCGGAAGGGCCCTGTCGGCCCGTTCTGTTCTGCTCGCGTGCGCGGTGAGCGCGGCGTCGTCGATGCCCACCCCTAGTATCGCGGGTCAGAGACCGTGAATGCACAGGAGGTGCCCAGATGACGGCAGGCGGGCCGGTCCAGGAGCGTCCGGAGGTCCGGATAGATCGCTCTGACGTGGGACGACGCGTGTCCGTCCGGCGTGTCTCCGAGTTCGTGGGCGACCGGCCGGTCTTCCGCGATGCGATCGGCGTGCTCACATCGTGGGACGATCATGGGTTGACGGTCGTGCCCCGGGCCGGCGAACCGGTCTCGTTCGCGGAACAGCTGCTGGTCGCGGGCAAGGTCGTGCCGCTCTTCCCGGCCCGGCGCGCCCCGCTGCCGGCCGCCACGCCCGTCGAGCTCCAGCGGATCGCCGCGCGCGGCTGGCCCGCCGTCGAGCAGGAGGCGCTCGGCGCGTGGACGCTGCGTGCCTCGGCCGGGTTCACCAAGCGGGCCAACTCCGTCCAGGCGCTCGGCGATCCCGGACTGCCGACGGCGCAGGCGCTGGCCGCCGTCCGGGACTGGTACGCGGCGCGCGGACTGCCCGCCTGGGTCGAGGTCGTCACGCCCGGGACGGCGGACGACCTGCGGGCGCCGCTGGAGCTGCTGGGCCCCCCGGACTCGCCCACGCTGGTACGGACCTCTCCGCTCGCCGGGCTGGCCCGGGGCGGCACCGGGCACGACCGGGTGCGGCTGTCGCGGACGGCGGGGCCCGCGTGGATGTCGCTGTACGGGAAGCTGAGCGAGGACCCGGCGGTACGGGAGGCCGCCCGGCAGGTGCTCCACGGCGGGCCGTCGGTCTGGTTCGCCACCGCGCCGGGGGCCGCAGGGCAGCCGCCGCTGGCGATCGGACGCTGCGTCATCGACGGGCCGTGGGCCGGCTTCGGCGCGATCGAGGTCCAGCCGTACGCCCGGCGGGCCGGGCTGGCCACGGCCGTCATGGCGGTGCTCGCCGCCCGCGCGGCCGAGGAGGGGGCCACCGGCGCCTACCTGCAGGTCGAGGCGGACAACGACGGTGCGGTTGCGCTCTATGACGGACTCGGCTTCACGACCAGTCACACTTACCACTACGCGCGGCTGTCCCAGGGGTAGCCGCGGGCCGTCCGTTCTTTCACCCTGCCTGTCGTTCGCCCTTTTGCCCGTCCCTTCCCCGTCCTTTTTGCCCGTCCGTCGTACGAAAGCCGTCGCCGTCACCGTGACCGAGCAGAGCAGACACCGCTTCCGGACCGCCGCCCGCGCCGAGCAGCCCGATCCGGTGCTGCTCTGCCTGCTCGCCGCCGCCGAACACGGCCCCGCCCTCGACCCCGACGACCCCGGGGAGCCGCCCAGCCTCGACGCCCTGCTCGCCGCCTGCGAGGCCGCGCTCGACCGGCACGCCGGCGCCGTCCGCCTCGCCGTCGCCGAACGGGCGCCCGCCGGGCCCGAGGAGACCGCCGCCCTGCTCGCCGCCGTCCTCGGCGGGCGCGAGCGGTTCCACGGGCGGCAGGCCGACTACCGGCGGCTGGAGTCCTCCCTGCTGCCCGACGTGCTGCGGCGGCGGCGCGGGCTGCCGATCATGCTGTCCCTGGTGTGGATGGCGGTCGGGCGGCGGGCCGGCCTCACCGTCCACGGCATCGCCCTGCCCGGTCACTTCATCGTCGCCGTCGGCGGCCCGGCGGGCGGCGAGGACTACGTCCTGGCCGACCCCTTCCACGGCGGGCGGCTGCTCGACCCCGACGACGCCGAACGCCTCGTCCGGGCCACCGGGCACGAGTTCACGCCCGCGCTGCTCACCCCGGCCCAGCCGCTCGACATCGTCCACCGGGTCCTCGGCAACATCCGCGCCTGGGCCGCCGACCGCCCCGAGCACGCCCGCACCCAGCTCTGGGCCACCGAGCTCGCCCTCCTACTCCCCCGACACCCCGCCCAGCTCCGCCTCGAACGCGCCGAACTCCTCGTACGGACAGGGGACTTCCTCGGCGGCTCGGCCGAGATGGACGCCTACGCGGAGATCCTCGACGCCTTCGACCCGGACGCGGCGGCGAAGGTCCGCCAGGACGCCCGGGCCGCTCGGCACCGGCTGAACTGAGTTTCCTCCGGGCGGGTTTCCTGAGGGTTCCTACAGCCAGCCCTTCTCGCGGGCGATCCGGACCGCCTCGGTGCGGTTGCGGGCCTCGGTCTTCTGGATCGCCATCGACAGGTAGTTGCGGACCGTCCCCTCGGACAGGTGCAGCCGCTTGGCGATGTCCGCGTTCACCGCGCCGTCCGCCGCCGCGCCCAGCACGTCCCGCTCGCGGGCGGTCAGCGGGTTCGCGCCCTCGGCCAGCGCCGCGGCCGCCAGCGCCGGGTCGATCACTCGCTCCCCGCGCAGCACCCGGCGGATCGCCTCCGCCAGCTCCGAGGCGGGCGCGTCCTTCACCAGGAACGCGTCCGCACCCGACTCCATCGCCCGCCGCAGATAGCCCGGCCGCCCGAAGGTCGTCGCGATCACGACCTTGGTGCCCGGCGCCTGCTTGCGCAGGTCCGCGGCCGCCTCGATGCCCGTCATCCCCGGCATCTCGATGTCCAGCACGGCGACCTGCACGTCGTTCGCCAGCACCGCCGCCACCACCTCGTCCCCGCGGCCGACCTGCGCCACGACGTCGATGTCCCCCTCCAGCCCGAGCAGCGCCGCCAGCGCCTCCCGGACCATGCCCTGATCCTCGGCCAGCAGCACGCGGATCGAGGGCCCGTTCTGAATGTCACTCATGGGCACGACCTTAGAGGGCGGGGTTGAGCGGCGGCGGCGCGGGCGGCGGAGGCGGGCGGTCAGCGTGCCGCCGCACCACCTGCGCGCCCTGGCCGGCGGCCAGGGCGCGCAGGATCACCGCTAGGGAGCGACCGGCGCCGAGACCGTCCGCAGCGGCACCAAGGCCCGCAGCCGGAAGCCCTTGCCCCGCACCCCCGGCCCGGTCTCCAGCCGCCCGCCGACCAGCGCCAGCCGCTCCTCCAGGCCCGAAAGCCCGTTCCCCGGCTGGGACTTGCCCGGCCCCCGCCCGTCGTCGGTGATCTCCAGGACGGCGTACCGCTCGCCGTTCGCCTCCCACGCCGTGTCGGCGGTGACGGTGCAGACGGTGGCGCCCTCGCCGTGCCGGACGATGTTGGTGACGGCCTCGCGCAGCGCCCACGCCAGCGCCCCCGCCTCCTCGTTGGCCAACCCGGGCCAGGTGTCGACGAGCTCCGGCGCGGCCTCCAGGGTCACCTGTGCCGCCGCCAACGCGGTCCGGGCGGCGGCGAGTTCGACCGGCAGGGTGGGCCGGCGGAAGCCGGTGACGGCCTCCCGGACGTCGATCAGCGACTGCCGGGCCACCTGCTCGATGTCGGCGACCTGCGCCCGGGCCGCCTCGTCCTTGCCGGCGTCCATGAACCGCCCGGCCAGCTCGCTCTTCAGCGTGATCAGCGACAGCGAGTGCCCGAGCAGGTCGTGCAGGTCCCGGGCCATCCGCAGCCGCTCCTCGGAGGCGGCCAGGTGCGCGACGGCGGCGCGGGCCTCGCGCAGTTCCTTCATGGTGGCGACCAGCCGCTGCAGACCGGTCATCGCGACGCCGGAGAGGAAGGCGCTGAGCGCGAAGGTCGTGATGTTGTCCGTACCGGCGTGGATCAGCAGGCCGGTCACGGCGGTGAGCGCGGCCATGCCGGCGAGCCCGCGCAGCGCGTAGCGCACCGGCGTGATGATCGCGAGGCACACCGAGGCGTAGATGAAGAGGGTCAGGAAGGCGCCGCCCAGGACGAAGGAGGCGGCGATCGCGAGCGCGATCATCGTCGCGACGATCACCTGGCAGGCCCGGGGCTTCATCCCAGCCGTCGAGCGGAAGATCACCAGCAGGATGTAGGCGGCCACGAAGGCGGCCAGGCAGACCCAGCCGAGCACCTGGCCGCCCAGGCTGTGGCCGCCGTGCAGCAGGTCCCCCGCCGGGTAGGCCAGGTAGAGCATCCACAGCAGCATCCAGGCGACCTTGACCAGCAGCTGCCGCCGGGTCTCCACCGGGGAGCCGGGGACGTTCATGAACGACGCGCGCGCCGGACCCACCTCCGGCTGCTCGTCGGGGCGGTGGGTCCGGCGCGCGTCACTCATGTGGATCATCATGCCTGGCGGGTGTCACGCCGGTACAGCACGGCGGCAGCGGCGACGAACACCGCGAGGAAGCCGGCCAGTCCGGCGACGGCGACGGTGTCCAGCGAGTGCCCGGGCTGGGTGAAGGTGGCCAGCTTGTTGTACAGGTACACCGGGTTGAACTGGGCGAACTTCTCCAGCGAGCCGCTCACCGGGAACCACGTCCCGCCGAACAGCGACATCAGCATGTAGGCGATCATCACGATCGTCTGCACCGAGTCCGGCGCCGCCGCGTACCCGAGCGCCACCCCGAGCGCCGCGAACACGAAGCTGCCCAGCCACAGCGCCGCCACCAGGCCGATCCACTGCGCCGCGCCCAGCGAGACCCCCTGGCTCGCGCCGACCGCGAACACCACCAGGATCGCGGGCAACGTGGTCACCGCGCTCGCGGCGATCTTGCCGAAGGTGTACGCCCGGCCGGGCAGCGCGGTCAGCCGCAGCTGGCGCACCCAGCCGCTCTTGCGCTCCAGCGAGATCCGCTGCGCGCTGCCGGTGAGCACCGCGCCGACCGCACCGAAGGTCGCCATCGAGACCATGAAGTAGGTCTTCACCGGCAGGCCGCCGGCCAGCTTGGTGGAGTCGTAGGCGTGGATGAAGAAGAAGTACATGAGCGCCGGGTAGGCGATCGTGAAGAGCAGGTACCGGCGGTTACGGAGGGTCCGCAGGATCTCCAGCCGGATCAGGGTGGTCATCGCACGGTCTCCTTCACAGCGTCCTGGTTGTCCTGCTCGCCGGTGATGGTCAGGAAGGCCTGCTCCAGGCCCAGGCCGGTGACCTCCAGCCCGCGCGGGTACAGGCCCGCCCGGTAGAGCCCGGCGACGCTCGCGTCGGCGTCCGCGGTCCGGATCCGGACCGTCCGCACCCCCGGCACCCGGGCGGTGACGTCCAGCGACTGCACGCCGGGCAGGGTGCGCAGCACCGAGTCCTCGAACGGCCCGGCGGCCCCAGAGAGGTCCCCGTCATGCAGTTCGAACGCCACCCGGCGGGCCCCGGCGCGCGCCTTGATCTCGGCGGAGCTGCCGTCGGCGATCAGCCGGCCGCGGTGCAGCACCAGCACGCGGTCGGCGATCGAGTCCGCCTCCTCCAGGTAGTGCGTGGCGAACAGCACCGTGCGCCCGGCGTCCGCCTGCGCCCGCATGCTCGCCCAGAACGCCTGCCGGACGCTGACGTCCATGCCGGTGGTGGGCTCGTCCAGCACGATCAGGTCGCTGTTGCCGGCGATCGCCAGGGCGAAGCGGACCCGCTGCTCCTGGCCGCCGGACAGCTTGTCGACCCGGCGCTCGGCCAGCTCGGTGATCCCGGCGTCGGTCAGTACCCCCGTAACCGACCGACCGCGCGGGTGCACGTCGCAGGCGAGCCTGACCAGCTCGCGGACCTTGACGTCGGCCATCAGCCCGCCGCTCTGCAGCATCGCGCCGACCCGGCCGGCCGCGATCGCCTCGCGCGGGCTGCCTCCGAACAGCGAGACGCTGCCCTGGTCGGGCTCGCGCAGGCCGAGCAGCAGGTCCAGGCTGGTGGACTTGCCGGCGCCGTTCGGGCCGAGCAGGGCGACGGTCTCGCCCGGCCGCAGCACGAGGTCCAGACCGTCCACCGCGCGCACCCGCCCGTAGCTCTTGCCGACGCCGCGGAAGGCGGCCACCTCCGTGTCCATCGCCCCGCTCCTCTCCCCTGGTGGTGTTGCGTTCGGTGTCGTTCGCACCACCACAGAGTCCCGCGCGGGCCGGGTCCGGCGGCAGTGTCCGCCGTCGTGCCTTCGGTATGACGGATGTCATGCCGGCGGCCGGTACCCGCGTCACAGGTACCGGCCGCCGAATCCGCTGGTCAGGAGCTGTTGTCAGAGCCAGGGGCCAGCGTGCTCGCACGACGCCGGACCGGCGCCCGCACGGGCACACGCGGCGAAGGGGGAGCGGGATTCATGGGCACCCCGGCACCGTACGCAAAGGGCCCGAGTGTGCCTGTCCGACACCACTCCCCGCTCCTCCTCCTCTCCGCTCACACGCCCAGCGAGCGCTTCACGAAGTCGACCTGAAGCAGCAGCAGGTTCTCCGCGACCTCCTCCTGCGGCGTCATGTGCGTGACGCCCGACAGCGGCAGCACGGTGTGCGGACGCCCGGCCGCGAGCAGCGCCGAGGACAGGCGCAGGGTGTGCGCGGCCACCACGTTGTCGTCCGCGAGGCCGTGGATGATCATCAGCGGGCGCTCCAGCCCGGCCGCGTACCCGGTGAGCGAGTTGGCGGCGTACACCTCGGGGCGCTCGGCCGGGTGGCCCAGGTAGCGCTCGGTGTAGTGGGTGTCGTACAGCTCCCAGTCGGTCACCGGCGCGCCGGCCACCGCCGCGTGGAAGACGTCCGGGCGGCGCAGCACGGCGAGCGCGGAGAGGTAGCCGCCGTACGACCAGCCGCGGATGGCGACCCGGCCGAGGTCGAGCGGGAACTCCTCGGCGAGCGCCTGCAGCGCCTCCACCTGGTCGTCCAGGGTGGCCCCGGCGAAGTCGAGGGCGATCGACTTCTCCCAGGCCGGGCCGCGCCCGGGGGTGCCGCGCCCGTCGGCGACGATCACCGCGAAGCCCTGGTCGGCGAACCACTGCGAGTTGAGGTGCGGGTTGTGCGCCTGGACGACGCGCTGGCCGTGCGGGCCGCCGTACGGGTCCATCAGGACGGGCAGCAGGCCGTCGCGCTCGCGGTCGTAGCCGGTGGGCAGGAAGACGGCGGCCGGGATGCGGCGCTCGCCGGCGAAGCGGAAGACCGGGCGGGCGGTGATGACCGGGGTCTCGGCGTGCGAGGCGATGGTGGCGATGTCGTCGACGACCACGCCGTCGGACAGGTCCCGGGCGACCTGGACGAGGGTGCCGGGCAGGTCGGGCTCGGCGGTGGCGCGGACGGTGATGCCGGCGGCGTGCACGGCGGTGGTGACGGAGGTGAACGGACGGCCGTTGGAAGCCTCCCAGCCGAGCCGCTTGCCGTCGTGGCTGATCCGGCCGACGGCGACCCAGCCGGGCTCGGGGTCGGTCTCCTCGACGCCGCCGGAGGCGGTGAAGAGCACCTCGTCCTCGGTGACGGCGACGACCGACCGCAGGTGCAGGTCGGCCCCGGTGACGGCCTGGTCG
Source organism: Kitasatospora aureofaciens (assembly GCF_019192735.1). Lineage (GTDB taxonomy): Bacteria > Actinomycetota > Actinomycetes > Streptomycetales > Streptomycetaceae > Kitasatospora > Kitasatospora aureofaciens_A. The sequence continues at coordinate 35,611 of NZ_JAHTKP010000035.1, read as the reverse complement.
CCGATCACCAGGGCGCGCACCCCTCCCTCGTCGGAGATGCGCACCAGCCTGCCGTCCGGGGTCCACGCCGGGACGCCCTGGAACAGCTCCAGCCAGACGTCGTCGCGCTCCTCGAACAGCACCTCGGTGGCCCCGGTGGCCACATCGAGGCCGAGGATCCGCTGGCTGCGCTGGTCGCGGGCCTGGACGAGCAGCAGCGGCACGCCGCCCTTGGACCAGTGCACCCGCGCGAGGTACGGGAAGGCGGCGCGGTCCCAGACGACCTCGGTGCGGGCGCCGGCCAGGTCGAGCACCCAGAGCCCGACCTCGGCGTCGGCGGTGCCGGCGGCGGGGTAGGCGACCTCGGCGGGCTCGCGGTCCGGGTTGGCCGGGTCGGCAATCCACCAGCGGCGCACCGGGGTGTCGTCGGCGCGCTCGACCAGCAGCCGGTCGCCGGCGGGGGACCACCAGAAGCCGCGGTCGCGGCCCATCTCCTCCTGGGCGATGAACTCGGCCTGCCCCCAGGTGACGTTCGGCCCGTCGGGCGCGGCGAGCACCCGGTCGCCGCTGCCGTCCGCGTGGGTGAGCCGCAGCTCGCCGGCGGTGTTGGCGTACGCGACGTGGGCGCCGTCCGGGGAGACCCGCGGGTCGAGCAGCGGGCCCTCGGCGGGCAGTTCGGCGGTGGCGCCGGTGACCAGGTCGGCGGTGAACAGGCGGCCGGAGAGGGCGAAGGCGGCCAGCCGGCCGGCCCCGTCGAGGGAGTAGCCGACGATGCCGGCCGAGCCCTCACGGCTGCGCTCGCGGCGGGCCTTCTCGGCCGCCGAGAGGTCCTCCTCGCCGCCGCCGAGCAGGGCGGCCGGGTCGGCGGCGATCCGCTCCTCGCCGGTGGCGGTGTCGAGGGTCCAGAGCAGGTTGGCCCGGTCACTGCCGGACCGCGAGCGCAGGAAGACGACCCGGGAGCCGTCCGGTGCGACGGAGAAGGACCGGGGCGCGCCGACGGTGTAGCGCAGGGTGCGCGCGTACTGCCGGGGGAAGGTGTCCGCTGGGGTGTGGGAGGTCATGGCACCAGACCCTACGACCTCGGGGTCCCAGCGCCGGGAGCGTTCTGATCACTCGTTCGGAGCATCGTCGGCAAGTACGCCCCAAAGTGGTCCGCACCCCCTCCGACCGGCCCATGCGCCCCGTGAATGCCGCCGTACCCCGGCGCGCGCGGACTCACCGAACGTAATGCTCTGCTCACCCATCGGGTATGACTGATCAGGCGAGTGATCGTCAGGCCCCGTCCCGGGCCCCGGTCGCCCGACCGCACGTCCCGCACGGTCCGACCGCCGCCCTCCCCAGGGGGCGGCGCACCCGAGGAAGGGTGTGAGCCGACATGGCCATGTCCGTCTCCGCAGCCATGCTGATGCTGGTCATCGTGGTGGTACTGATCCGCCGCTCCGGCCTGAAGCTCGCGCACGCGATCATCTGCGCGCTGCTCGGCTTCTACCTGGCGTCCAGCTCCCTCGCCCCTTCGATCACCGCGGTCACCAGCAACCTCGCCGGGATGATCAACGGCCTGAAGCTCTGAACCCCCACACGCCCTGCCCCCGCCCGGCCGGTGGTTAGGCTTCCCCCATGACCGCGACTACCGGCCGCCGCCTGCTCCTGGTGCACGCGCACCCCGACGACGAGTCGATCGGCAACGGCGCCACCATGGCCCGGTACGCCGCCGAGGGCGCCCGCGTCACCCTGGTGACCTGCACCCTCGGCGAGGGCGGCGAGGTGATCCCGCCCGAGCTGGCCCACCTGACGGCCGATCGGGACGACACCCTCGGCGCGTACCGGATCGGCGAGCTCACCGAGGCCATGCGCGCCCTCGGCGTCTCCGACTTCCGCTTCCTCGGCGGCCCCGGACGCTACCGCGACTCCGGGATGATGGGCGTCCCCGACAACGACGTGCCCGGCTGCTTCTGGCAGGCCGACGTGGACGAGGCGGCCGGCCACCTGGTCGCGGTGGTCCGCGAGGTCCGGCCGCAGGTGCTGGTCACCTACGACGAGAACGGCGGCTACGGCCACCCGGACCACATCCAGGCACACCGGGTCGCGATGCGCGCCCACGACCTGGCGGCCGATCCGGCGTACCGCCCGGAGCTCGGCCCGGCCTGGCGGATCGCCAAGGTGTACTGGAACCGGATGCCCCGTACGGTCATCGAGGCGGGGCTCGCCACGACCGCCGCGCAGGCGCGCTTCCCCGGCACGGCCGTCCCGTCGGACGTCCCCGGGGTGGTGGACGACACGGTGGTCACCACCGCGCTGGACGGCACCGCGTACGCCGGACGGAAGGCGGCGGCGCTGGCCGCGCACGCCACCCAGATCACCGTGGACGGCGCGTCCTTCGCGCTCTCCAACCACCTCGGCCAGCCGCTGATCACCACCGAGTACTACCAGCTGGTGCGCGGCGAGGCCGGGCCCGGACGGCCCGAGGACGACCTGTTCGCCGGCCTCGACCACGACTCCACCGACTCCACCGGCGGGGCGAAGACCGCCGAGGAGTCCGTCCAGGAGACTGTCCAGGAGACCGCCGAGGAGAGCGCCCGATGAGCAAGCCCGCCGACACCAAGCCCGCCGACACCAAGGCCCCCCGCCGCTCGCTCGCCGCGTCCGTCCTCGGCACCCGGGACGAACGTCTGGCCGAGTCTCAGCCCCCGCGCCTCGCACGGATCGCGGCTTATGCCCTGTTCCTCCTGCTGGGTTTCGCGGTGTCGGTCTGCGGATCCTTTGTGCAGGCCTTGTGGCCGCCCGTGGGAGTCCTGCTGGCGCTCGGCGCGACCGCCGCCACCTTCTACGCCGGACTGCGCGTCACCGGCACCCGGCTGGGCGCGGCGCTGCCCGCCGCCGGCTGGTTCCTGGCCCTGGTGCTGGTCATCGTGCCGCGACCGGAGGGCGACACCGTGCTGTGGACCGACGCCACCTCGCTCGGCTGGATGTTCGTCGGCTCGATCCTGGGCGTGATCTGCGCCACCCTGCCCACCCGCACCAGCTGGTTCCCCGGCGTGCCCAACCCCCCGCGCTGACCCCGGAAGTGGGGCGCGTACGGTACCGCGTACGACGCGCAGTCAGGACCACACGGCCGTACTCTCATACCGGAGGAACCGGACGTATCAGGATCTGTCCGAACCCGTTCACCGCTCAGTTCTTCCCAGTATGGTGGTGCCGCAGAACGCCGTACCCGACCGCCGCCCGCCCCAGGCCCGGCGACCACGAACCGCGGTCGCGCCGCACGGCCCGCCCGCGAACCCGGAGCAGAGCAGCATTGAGCAGCCGCGAATCTGACAACGCCCACCCGACGCCCCGGCGCACGGGCCCGGACGCCTACCCGTCGGGCACCCCGCCCTACGGCACACCGGGGCTCCCCGGCGGCGACCGCGCAGGTGCCGGTGCCGCCCAGGGCGCGGCGTCCGGCGGCGAGGACGAGGTCCCGAAGACCGAGACCACCCTGACCACCCGGGTCCGGATCAACATCCCCGGCTCGCGCCCGATCCCGCCCGTCGTGGTCCGCAGCACCGTCAAGAACGAGGAGGGCCCCGGCGAGGAGGCCCCGGCGCCCGCCCCCGAGGCGGGCGGCCCGCGCCACCGCTCCGCGCCCTCCTCCCCCGTCCTCGGCGTGATGGAGGGCGGCGGCCGCACGGCCACACCGCCGAACCTGCCGCCGGAGTGGCAGATCCCGCCGATCCCGCCGGCGACCAGCGAGTCCGAGTCGACCGGCGCGTGGTTCCGGCCCCGGCAGAAGAAGGCCGGCCCGGCCGAGTCCGCGCCCGCCCCGGTCCCGGCCGGTGCGCCGGGCGTGCCGGGTGGCGCCGAGCCGCGGCCGAACGGCGCGCAGGCTCCCGGCGCGCGCCCGAACGGCGCCCGCCCCGCCCCGGCTCCCGCCGCCGGCCCTGCCGCGGCTCCGGGTGCGGCCCGTCCGAACGGCCGTCCGGTGCCCACCCAGGGCCAGGCGGCCACCCCGGCACCCGCCCCGGCGCCGCGCCCGTCCGGTGCGCCCGCCTCGCCGTTCGGCGCCGGCCCGGAGGGCCCGGTGGAGGAGCCCGGCGTCTACGAGGCCGCCCCCTCCGCCGACCCGTTCGCCCCGACGCCCACCGCCGGGCCCCGCGGCCCGCAGAACGGCGGGCGGCAGAACGGCGGACGCCAGAACGGTGCCCCGCAGAACGGCCGCCCCCAGGGCGCCCGCCCGCAGGGCCGGCCGGCCGGCCGCCCCGACGCCCCGGTGACGGCGGACCCGGAGGACACCTCGGTCGACGGCTTCGCGCCGATCCGCGAGGACGTGCCCCCGTCGGCCGCCATACCCGGCCTGCCCCGCAACGGCGCTCCGCGTAATGGCGCCCCGCAGAATCGCGCCCCCCGCAACGGCGGCCCGCAGAACGGCGCCCCGCGCGCCGGCGACGGCCGCCCGCAGCCGGGCCTGTTCGCCTCCGCCCCGACCGGCGCCGACCCGTTCGCCGCACAGCGCCCCGCCGCGCCCGGCCAGGACGCCTTCGCCCCGACCCCCGGCGGCCTCTTCCCCGGCGCCCCCGGCGCCCCCGGCGACCCGTTCAACACCGCCCCCACCCGCGCGCAGCGGCCCGGCACCGGCCCGGAGGCCACCGAGGTCACCCCGCTGCCGGCCCCCGAGCCCGCTCAGGCCGCGCCCGGCGCGCCGGATCCGGCCAAGGCCGCGGCGGCGCCCGCACCTGCTCCCGCTCCCACCAAGGGCAAGGCCAAGGGCAAGGGCGGCGGTGGCAAGAAGATCGTCAAGCTGGGCGTCTACGGCATCGGCGGCATCCTGTTCCTCGGCGCCGCCGTGTACGGCACCGGCCTGATGCTGAACCAGTCCGACATCCCCAAGGGCACCGTGGTGCTCGGCACCGACATCGGCGGCAACAACCGCGACCAGGCGATCCACCAGCTCGACGAGACCGTCGGCAAGGCCGGCCAGCAGCCGCTCAAGCTGAAGATCGGCGACCAGACGGTCGACCTGGACCCGACCGTCGCCGGGCTGGGCTTCGACACCACGGCCACCGTGGACAAGCTCACCCAGCACAGCTACAGCCCGGTCGACGTCATCAAGTCGCTGCAGGGCGGCACGAAGGCCGTCGCGCCGGAGGTCAAGGTCGACCGGGCCAAGCTCAAGGCCGCCCTGGACAGCCTGGCCGCCGGTTCGGGCCAGGGTCTCCAGGAGGGCTACGTCAAGTTCAGCGACTCCGGCGACCCGGTCGTCGTCCCCGGCAAGGCCGGCCAGACGGTGGACTCCGCGAGCGCCGTCGACGTGGTCGAGCAGGCCTACCGCGACCGCGCCGCCGGCAAGCCCGACCAGCCGATCGCGCTGAACGTCACGGCCGCCCAGCCCAAGGTCTCCGCGCAGGCCCTGCAGGCCGCCGCGGACGGCCTCGGCAAGTCCGTGGCCAGGGGCAACGTGCACGTCCTGGCCGGCACCAAGAAGTGGGAGTTCGGCCCGCAGAGCGCCGCCAAGGCGCTGACGCTCGTCCCGGACGCCTCCGGCAAGATCACGCCCAAGTGGGACCTGGACGCGCTCAACACCCAGCTGGGCGGCGTCTTCGACAAGGTCAAGGTGAAGAAGAACGGCCAGACCGCCGCGATCACCCCGCAGGACGTCGCGGACGCCGTCACCTCGGTCATGGACAAGAGCGGCGACAAGGACCGCACCTTCAAGTTCACAGTCGCCTGATCCACGCCGTACGACCGGGGGGCGGGCCCGCTGCCTTTATTGAAAGGGGGCGGGCCCGCCCCTCGACAACTCCCCCTCCCAATCAGCAAGATGTGACGCCACACCATCCGCCGCATCCGCCTCGGGGAGCACGCCAATGGGCCGCCGCCGCCTTCACCACCGGACGGCTCTGCTCGCCGGTCTGACCGCCCTCTCGCTCTCGCTGACGCTCTGTTCGTGTGCATCCCAGCCGGGTTCGGCCGCGGGCGACGCCCTGCCGTCCGCCGCCGAGTCGCCCAAGCTCACCTCGATGGACGTCAATCCGCGCGACCGCTCCCAGCTGCGCCAGGGCGGCACCCTGCACGTGGCGATCACCCAGTTCTCCCACCAGTGGTCGCCGATCCACACGGACGGCAGCGAGTCCTCGACGATGAGCGTCACCAAGCCCCTGCTGCCGACCTTCTTCCGCTCCGACGCGGCCGGCACCCAGACCGTCAACCCGGCGTACCTCCAGGACGCCCACACGGAGCAGCGGGACGGCCGGCAGGTCGTCGTCTGGACGCTCAACCCGAAGGCCCACTGGTCCGACGGCACCCCGATCACCTGGCGCGACCTGGAGGCCAACTGGCGGGCCCTGAACGGCAAGGACCCGGCGTACCGGCCGTCCAGCAGCACCGGCTTCGAGCTGGTCTCCTCCGTCGAGCGCGGCAAGGACGACTTCCAGGCCGTGATGACCTTCGAACGGCCCTTCTCCGAGTGGCAGTCGATGTTCAACGGCGCCGCCAACGCCCCGCTGCTGCCGGCGAGCAGGATCGCCACCCCGGACCTGTTCAACTCCGCCTACCTGGACGCCATCCCGGTCACCGCCGGCCCGTTCAAGGTCGAGCAGATGGACCGCGCGGCCCAGACCGTCACCCTGGTCGCCGACCCGAACTGGTGGGGCGACAAGCCGATGCTGGACCGGATCGTCTTCCACGCGATGGTCCCGAACGCGATGGCCACCGCCTTCGCCAAGGGCGAGATCGACCTCTTCAACAACGGCCCCGACGTGGCCGGTTACCAGACCATCAGGAGCACCAAGGGCGCCGCCGTCCGCCGCGCGGGCGGCCCGGACTTCCGCCAGTTCACGCTGAACGCCCGGAACCCGGTGCTCGCGGACCCGACCGTCCGCCAGGCCCTGTTCCAGGCGATCAACCGGGACGCCGTCATCCGCGCCGACCTCAACGGCCTCGACTGGCCCGCCGTCCCGCTCAACAACCACCTGCTGGTCGCCAACCAGAACGCCTACCGGGACAACTCCCTCGGCCTGAGCCGCTACGACCCGGCCGAGGCCGCCCGCAAGCTGGACGCGGCCGGCTGGAAGCTCGACGGTGACGTCCGCAAGAAGGACGGCCGCGAGCTGAACCTGCGGATGGTCGTCCCGGCCGGGGTCACCCAGGCCCAGAACGAGGCCGCGAGCGCCACGAAGATGCTCAAGGACGTCGGGGTCAAGGTCACCACCGTGACCGCCGCCGCCAACGAGTTCTTCGACAAGTACATCAACCGCGACGACTTCGACATCACCACCTACTCGCTGCTCGGCACCCCCTTCCCGGCCAGCGGCAACCGCGCCAACTTCGTCCAGACCGGCGGCACCAACCACACCGGCACCGGCAGCCCGGCCGTGGACGCCGCCCTCGACCGGGCCGCCGCCGCGACCGACGCCGCCACCGCCTCCGAGGCCATCAACCAGGCCGACGGCGAGCTGTGGAAGGTCGCCGGGATGCTGCCGCTCTACCAGCGCCCGCAGCTGTACGGTGCCCGCGCCAACCTCGCCAACATCGGCGCGCAGGGCCTCTCCGACATCGTCTGGGAGAACGTCGGCTTCGAGAAGTGAGGGCCGGGTCGCGGGAGTCGGCAGACCCCGCGACCCGGCCCGCACGGCGCGCTCAGGCGGTTCCGATCACGTCCCGCACCTCGGCGAAGTGGCAGGCCGACCGATGCGCGGCCGGGCCCTCCAGCAGCTCGGGCACCGCCAGCAGCGGCACCTCGACGGAGCAGCGCTCCTGCGCCTTCCAGCAACGGGTGCGGAACCGGCAGCCGGACGGCGGGTTGGCCGGCGACGGCAGGTCGCCGCTGAGCAGGATGCGCTCGCGCCGCTCCCGTCCGGTCGGGTCCGGCACCGGCACGGCCGACAGCAGCGCCTGCGTGTACGGGTGGGTCGGGTAGGAGTAGATCTGCTCCTCCGTCCCGATCTCGACCATCTTGCCGAGGTACATCACGCCGACCCGGTCCGAGATGTGCCGGACGATCGAGAGGTCGTGCGCGATGAACATGTACGAGAGCCCGAACTCGCCCTGCAGCTGCTCCAGCAGGTTGATCACCTGCGCCTGCACCGACACGTCGAGCGCCGACACCGGCTCGTCACAGATGATCACCTCCGGCTTGAGCGCCAACCCCCGTGCGATGCCGATGCGTTGACGCTGCCCGCCGGAGAACTGGTGCGGATATCGGTTGATGTACTCGGGGTTGAGCCCGACCACGTCCAGCAGATCCTGAACGGCCTTGCGGCGGTCCCCCTTCGGCGCCACCTCGGGGTGGATCTCGAACGGCTCGCCGATGATGTCGCCGACCGTCATGCGCGGGTTCAGCGAGGTGTACGGATCCTGGAACACCATCTGGATGTTGCGGCGGACGGACTTCAGCCCCGCCCCCGACAGCCGGGTGATGTCCTGCCCCTTGAAGCGCACCTCGCCGGAGGTGGCCCGCTCCAGGTTCATCAACACCTTGGCCAGCGTGGACTTCCCGCACCCCGACTCACCGACGATGCCGAGCGTCTCGCCCTTCATCAGCTCGAAGGAGATGCCGTCCACCGCCTTGACCGCGCCGACCTGCCGCTTGAAGAGGATGCCCTGGGTCAGCGGGTAGTACTTGACCAGGTCCCGGACCTCCAGGATCGGCTCAGCCATGGAGGGTCTCCTTCCAGAAGTGGCAGGCGCTGTGCCGCCCCGGCAGGTCCGCACCCTCCGCGTCCAGCACCGGGACGAGCGGCGGCAGTTCGACCAGGCAGCGGTCCTGCGTGCGGTCGCAGCGCGGGTTGAACGCGCAGCCCGTCGGGATCTTCAGCAGGCTCGGCGGCAGGCCCTGGATGGCGTACAGGTTCTGCCCCTTCTGGTCCAGCCGGGGAATCGAGTTGAGCAGGCCCTTGGTGTACGGGTGGGCCGGCCGCGCGTACAGCTCGTGGACGGGCGACGTCTCGACGATCCGGCCCGCGTACATGACGGCGATCTTGTCCGCGACGTCCGCGACGACGCCGAGGTCGTGGGTGATCAGGATCAGGCCCATGTGGAACTCGGCCTGCAACTCGGCCAGCAGGTCCATCACCTGGGCCTGGACGGTCACGTCCAGTGCGGTGGTGGGCTCGTCGGCGATGATCAGGTCGGGCTCCATCGAGAGCGCCATCGCGATCATGATGCGCTGGCGCATACCGCCGGAGAACTGGTGCGGGAAGTCGTTCACCCGCTGCCTGGCGGCGGGGATGCGCACCCGCTCCATCAACTCGATCGCCTTGTCCTTGGCCTCCTTGCGGGACGTCCCGTGGTGGGCCCGGAACATCTCGCCGAGCTGGAAGCCCACGCTGAGCACCGGGTTGAGCGAGGACAGCGCGTCCTGGAAGATCATCGCGATCTTCCGGCCACGCACCGCGCGCCGGGCCTTGGAGCTCATCCGCAGCAGGTCCTGGCCCCGGAAGAGGATCTTCCCGGCCGTGATCCGCCCGGGCGGCATGTCCAGGATGCCCATGATCGCCTGCGCCGTCACCGACTTGCCCGAGCCGGACTCGCCCAGCACCGCCAGCGTCTCCCCGGCCGACACCGAGTAGCTCACGCCGTTGACGGCCTTGGCGATGCCGTCCCGGGTGGCGAACTCGACGTGCAGGTCGTCGACTTCGAGCAGCGGGGTGCCGGGCACCAGGTTCTCCCGGCGGGCGCCGAGCAGTTCCACCGCGTCCAGGCGCGGCCCGCCGTCCCTGGCACCGGACGGCTTCGTCGTGTCTGTCATGGTCCGCGGCCCTCCTCAGCGCAGCTTGGGATCGAGGGCGTCGCGCACCGCGTCGCCGAGCATGATGAACGCCAGCACGGTGATGCTCAGCACGGCGGCCGGGAAGAGCAGCACGTGCGGGGCGTTCAGGAACCGGGACTGGGCGTCGCTGATCATCAGACCCCAGGAGATCGCCGGGGACTGGATGCCGATGCCCAGGTAGGACAGCGCGGCCTCGGCGCCGATGTACACGCCGAGGTTGATGGTGGAGACCACGATCACCGGCGCCACCGCGTTCGGCAGGATGTGCCGGGTGACGATCCGCCGGGTGCCGGCCCCCAGCGCACGGGCCGCGACCACGTAGTCGTTGTGCTTGTTGGAGATCACCGCCGAGCGCATCAGCCGGTAGATCTGCGGCCAGCCGAGCACCGCCATCACCGCCGAGACCGTCCAGGCGTTGCCCTTCTGCCAGGTCGACATGATGAGCATGCCGCCGAGCAGCAGGGGGATGGCGAAGAAGATCTCGGTGACCCGGGAGAGCAGGCTGTCCCAGAAGCCGGTCAGCCACCCGGCCAGCAGGCCGAGCGTGCCGCCGACCAGGACCACCAGCGAGGTGGTCAGGATGCCGACGATGATCGAGTTGCGGGCGCCCCAGACCGTCCGGGTGTAGATGTCGCAGCCCTGGACGTCGAAGCCGAACCAGTGGTCCGCGGAGGGGCGCTTCAGGGAGGAGGCGAGCTCGCAGAACCCGGCGGAGTTCGGGTCCTTGTCGGTGAAGAGCTGCGGGGCGACCGCCAGGGCCACCATGAACAGGACCAGCAGCCCGCCGATGATGAACAGCGGATTGCGCCGCAGGTCGTACCAGGCGTCCGTCCAGAGGCTGGCCACCCGCTCCTTGGCGTCCTTGCCGCCCTTGGCCCCCTTGGCCAGGGCGCCCTCGGCACTCGCAGCCTTGCCGTCCAGGGTGTTCGTCGGCTCACTCATAGCGGATCCTCGGGTCAAGAACGGCGTAGAGCAGGTCGACCACCAGGTTGGTGAAGAGGTACACCAGCACGAGGGCGCTCACCACGCCCACCACGATGGTGCGTTCGCGCAGGTACACGGACTGGAACAGCTGGTGCCCGATCCCGGGGATGTTGAAGATGCCCTCGGTGATCACGGCCCCGCCCATCAGCGACCCCAGGTCCATGCCGAGGAAGGTGACGATCGGGATCAGCGCGTTCCGCAGCCCGTGCCGCACCACCACGCGCAGCGGGCTCAGGCCCTTGGCCACCGCCGTGCGGACGTAGTCGGCCCGCATCACCTCGATCAGGCTGGTCCGGGTGAGGCGGGCGATGTACGCGAGCGAGGTGGACGCCAGCACGTAGGCCGGCAGCAGGTAGGCCCGGAAGCCGGCGTCCTCGTTGAACGAGACCGGGAAGAAGTCGATGCCGTAGTCGGTGTGGAGCTTCACCCCGAGGAGCAGCTGGAGCACGAAGCCGATCACGAACGTCGGGATCGAGATGACCATCAGGGTCGAGATCAGCACCAGGTTGTCGATGAACCGGCCGCGCCGCAGGGCGGCGATCACACCGGCGACCACGCCCACCACCATCTCGATGACCAGCGCGGTCAGCGCCAGGTTGATGGTGTACGGGAACGCCCGCGTCATCACGTCCACGACCGCGTTGCCGCGGTAGTCCTCGCCGAAGTCGCCCTGGAACAGGCCGACCAGGTAGTGCCAGTACTGGAGGAAGAAGGGATCGTCCAGGTGGTACCGGTTGTGCAGCATCGCCACGACCGTGGGGTCCGCGCGTCTCTCACCGGCCAGCGCTTGGATGGGGTCACCGGGCAGCAGGAAGACCAGTGCGTAGATCAGGAACGTCGCGCCGAGGATCACAGGTATGGCCTGGATGACCCGACGGACCACATAGCGGCCCATGCGGCCTCCTCGCGGTTCGGGGCACGCCTCGGACGGGCGGCGCGGGGGTTTCCCGTGCCGCCCATCGGGCGCACCGGTCAGGGGAGATCAGGTCAGGCGAGTTCGACGTTGGCCAGGTCGATCCGGTTCTGGGCGTCGACGACCACGTTCTTGACGGTCTTGGTGTAGGCCGCGGAGCTCATGTACGTGTAGACGGGGATGTACGGCAGGTCCTTGAGCAGGATGTCGTCCGCCTGCTGGTAGAGCTTCAGGCCCTCCGCGTCGGTCTTCGCGCTGTCGGCCTTGGCGAGCAGGGCCTCGAAGTCCTCGTTGACGTAGCCGCCGTAGTTGGAGCCGTTGTCGATGGCGATCTTGGAGAAGATCGGGCGCAGGTAGTCCTCGATCGACGGGTAGTCCATCGACCAGGCCATGCGGAAGGCGCCGGTGTACTCCTTCTTGCCCAGGGCGTCGAGGATCTTGCCGAACTTCTCGAACGGCTTGAAGGTGACGTCGATGCCGAGGTTGTTCTTCAGCTGGTTGCCGACGGCCTCGATCCACTCCTTGTGGCCGCCGTCCGCGTTGTAGCCGATCTCCAGCTTGTTGCCGGGCAGGCCGCCGGCCTGGGTGAAGAGCTCCTTCGCCTTCGCCGGGTCGTACTTGCAGGCGTCGCCGCAGGCGCCCTGGCGGTAGCCCGGGACGATCGGGCTGACGAAGTCGTCGGCCGGCTTGCGGGTGCCGGAGAAGATGGTCTTGGTGATGGCGTCGCGGTCGATCGCCATCGAGATCGCCTTGCGCAGATCCGCCTTGGCGAACGCCGGGTTGGTCGCGATCGGGAAACCGAGGTAGCCGACCGAGGCTTCCGGCTTGTAGATGTAGCGGTCACCGAACTCCTGGGCGACTGTCGCCATCGCCGAGATCGGCAGCTTGTTGGTGATCTGGATGTTGTCGGCGCGCAGGTCGTTGTACGCGGTTTCCAGCTTGTCGTAAATCTTGAACGTGACGGAATCCAGCTTGGCCTTTCCGTCCGCCGCCGGGAAGTTGTCGTACCGCTTCACCTTGATCTGCTGATTGTGCTGCCACTTCCCGTCCATCTGGAACGGGCCGTTTCCGATCGGCGCGTCGTCGAAGGCCTTCGGGTCGGTGAAGAACGCCTTCGGGAGGGGGTAGAAGGCGTTGTACCCGAGCATGGTCTTGAACTGCGAGAACGGCGCCTTGAGGGTGACCGTGAAGGTCTTGTCGTCGACGACCTTGAGGCCCTTGAGTTCCTTGGCGGTCGGCTTCTTGTCCTTGCCCGGGGCGAGTTCGTCGGAGCCGAGGATCTTGTCGAAGAACGGCAGCGCCTGCTGGGCGTTGTCCTGGTTGGCGCCATAGTTCCAGGCGTCCACGTAGTTCTGCGCGGTGACCTTCTCGCCGTTGTGGAAGGTGTAGCCGTCCTTGAGCTTGATCGTCCAGACGGTGGAGTCCGTGGTCTCGATCGACTCGGCCATGCGGAGCTTGGGCTCGTTGGTCTTGTTGTCGTACTCGACCAGGCCGGCGAAGAGCCCGTGGAGCACCTGGGTGCCCTCGGACTCGGCGGTGTTCTGCGGCACCAGCCCGTTCTGCGGCTCACCCAACTGGACGCTGATCGAGCCGCCCGTCTTCCCGGACCCGCCGCTCGCCTGGTCCGAGGACTTCTTGTCGCCGCTACTGGTGCTGCACGCGGAGATCGCCAGTGCCGCACACGCCGCCATCGCGGTCAGGCGCATCGTCTTGGTGAGCCTCATTCAACTGCTCCTCGATTCGGGGGCTTACGAACGAACGGCGCCCCGCCACTCGGTGTGCCGGGCATGGCGAGGGTCGACATCTCAGGGCCGATCCGCACGGTTGGCGAGGTGACCTCTGATACGCGCAGAGCAACTATCGATCACCCGACCCCCCTTTCGGAATCCACGTCACATCTCTTTTCAATTACATGCTCAGGCCAGGCCGGACAATGCTCGCCAAATTCCCGCATATCGTATCCGGAATTACCAATTCCGGGTACGGATGCCGGACAATGATCTCCGGTATTCGCGCGTTTACGGGGTGTAATTGATCTTTTCCGGGCGTTTCCGCAGCACAGCGAAGGGCGCGCCCTCGATTCGAGGACGCGCCCTGCGTTCACGCCGCTGCTGCGACGTCAACCGAATTGTTATCCGGGCCCGGTGCCCCCCTGTCCGTTCTGCCCGTTCTCGCGCTCCGCCGCACTCTGTCCGACCTCGCGCTCCGCCGCACTCTGTCCGACCTCGCGCTCCGCCGCGAAGTGACACGCCGACTCGTGCCGGGCCGGCCCGTCCAGCCAGGAGGGGGCCGCAAGCAGCGGGACCTCCACCGCGCACCGCTCCTGCGCCTTCCAGCAGCGGGTACGGAAGCGGCAGCCGGACGGCGGGTTGGCCGGCGAGGGCACGTCCCCGGTCAGCACGATCCGGTCCCGTGACTCCCGCGCCGTCGGGTCCGGCACCGGCACCGCCGACAGCAGCGCCTGCGTGTACGGGTGCGTCGCGTGGTCGTAGATCTCCGCGTCGCTGCCGATCTCGACCATCCTGCCGAGGTACATCACGCCCACGCGGTCCGAGATGTGCCGGACGATCGAGAGGTCGTGCGCGATGAACATGTACGACAGGTTGAACTCGCCCTGCAACTGCTCCAGCAGGTTGATCACCTGAGCCTGCACCGACACGTCGAGCGCCGACACCGGCTCGTCACAGATGATCACCTCCGGCTTGAGCGCCAACCCCCGTGCGATGCCGATGCGTTGACGCTGCCCGCCGGAGAACTGGTGCGGATACCGGTTGATGTACTCGGGGTTGAGCCCGACCACGTCCAGCAGATCCTGAACGGCCTTGCGGCGATCCCCCTTCGGCGAGACCTCCGGGTGGATCTCGAACGGCTCCCCGATGATGTCGCCGACCGTCATCCGCGGGTTCAGCGAGGTGTACGGATCCTGGAACACCATCTGGATGTTCCGCCGCACCGCCTTCAGCCCCGCCCCCGACAGCCGCGAGATCTCCTCGCCCTTGTACCGGACCGATCCCCCGGTGGCCGGCTCCAGGTTCATCAGCACCTTGGCCAGCGTGGACTTCCCGCACCCCGACTCACCGACGATGCCCAGCGTCTCGCCCTTCATCAGGTCGAAGCTGACCCCGTCGACCGCCTTCACCGCGCCGACCTGCTTCTTGAACACGATGCCCTGGGTCAGCGGGAAGTGCTTGACCAGGTCCAGGACTTCGAGGATCGGCTCGCCGCGCGGCACCTCCTGGGCAAAGGCGACCTCCTCCGGTACCGCCCCCAGTGCGCTGGCCCCGTTAGCGGTCATGGAGGGTCTCCTTCCAGAAGAAGCAGGCACTGCCCCGCCCTGCCAGCGCGGTGCCGTCGTCCTCGGTCACCGGAAACAGCTCCGGCACCTCGACCCGGCAGACGTCCTGCGCCCGCGGGCAGCGCGGGTTGAAGGCACAACCCTTGGGAATCCGCAGCAGGTTGGGCGGCAGCCCCTTGATCGCGTAGAGCTCCTGGCCCTTCTGGTCCAGCCGCGGGATCGAGTCCAGCAGGCCCCGGGTGTACGGGTGGGCCGGCCGCGCGTACAGCTCGTACACCGGGGCCGTCTCGACGATCCGCCCGGCGTACATCACGGCGATCTTGTCCGCGACGTCCGCGACGACCCCCAGGTCGTGGGTGATCAGGATCAGCCCCATGTGGTACTCGGCCTGCAACTCCGCCAGCAGGTCCATCACCTGGGCCTGGACGGTCACGTCCAGCGCGGTGGTGGGCTCGTCGGCGATGATCAGGTCCGGTTCCAGGGCCAGCGCCATCGCGATCATGATCCGCTGGCGCATACCGCCCGAGAACTGGTGCGGATAGTCGTTCACCCGCTGCTTGGCGGCCGGGATGCGCACCCGCTCCATCAGCTCGATCGCCTTGTCCTTGGCCTCCTTGCGGGACGTCCCGTGGTGGGCCCGGAACATCTCGCCGAGCTGGAAGCCCACGCTGAGCACCGGGTTGAGCGAGGACAGCGCGTCCTGGAAGATCATCGCGATCTTCCGGCCGCGGATCCGGCGCCGCTCCTCCCTGCCCATCCTGAGCATGTCCTGGCCGCGGAAGCGGATCTCGCCGCGCGGGATGCGGGCCGGCGGCATGTCCAGGATGCCCATGATCGCCTGCGCCGTCACCGACTTGCCCGAGCCGGACTCGCCCAGCACCGCCAGCGTCTCCCCCGCCCGGACGCTGTAGTTGACCCCGTTGACCGCCCGGGCCACGCCGTCCCGGGTGACGAACTCGACGTGCAGGTCCCGCACGTCGAGCAGCGGCCCCTCGTACGGCGCCTCCCGTGCGGGCTTGGTGGTGTCCACAGCTGTAGTCACGATGCGTTCCCCTCGCTCAGCGAAGCTTCGGGTCGAGGGCGTCGCGCACCGCGTCGCCCAGCATGATGAAGGCCAGCACGGTGACGGAGAGCGCCGCGGCCGGGAAGAACAGCACGTACGGCGCCGTCCGGATCACCTTCTGGGCGGAGGAGATGTCGATGCCCCAGGAGATGGTCGGGTCCTGCAGGCCGATGCCGAGGAAGCTCAGCGTGGCCTCGGTCGCGATGTAGCCGCCGAGCGCGATGGTGGCGACCACGATCACCGGGGCGATCGCGTTCGGCAGGATGTGCCGGAACATCAGCCGCCCGGTCCCGGCCCCGAGCGCCCGGCCGGCCACCACGTAGTCGGACTGTTTGACGGTCAGCACCGCGCCGCGCATGACGCGGGCGATCTGGGTCCAGCCGAGGAAGCCGAGGGCGACGACCACGCTCCACACCGTGCGGGTGGAGAAGGCGTTCAGCAGTACCAGCGCGCCGAGCAGCAGCGGGATGCCGAAGAAGATGTCGATGATCCGGGAGATCACCGCGTCCACGCCGCCGCCGAAGTACCCGGCGATCATGCCCGCCAGCCCGCCGAGCACGGTGACCGCGGCGGTGACGCAGATGCCGACGGTGATCGAGGCCCGGGCGCCGTACACCACCCGGGCGTAGATCGACCGGCCCTGCCCGTCGTAGCCGAACCAGCCGGCCCCGAAGAAGTCCGTCCAGTCAGGCCGCTTCAGGTAGTTGTGCACCAGGTCGGCCTTGCGCGGGTCGGCGTCGGTGAACGCCCACGGGAAGATCGCCATGATGACCAGTAGGAGGATCAGCACCGCCGAGATCAGGAAGATCGGCCGCCGCCGCAGGTCCCGCCAGGCGTCGCCCCAGAGGCTGCGGGCCTCCTCCCGCTTGACCACGTCGCTCTCGACCAGGGTCTCCTGTTCGACCGCCATACCCTGCTCGCCCGCGTAGTCGAGGTGCGAGACACCGGGCTTGGGGTGCGGCTCGTACGAGTCTTCGTCGTGGATGTCAGGCATAGCGGATCCTCGGGTCCAGGACCGCGTAGAGCAGGTCGACGAGGAGGCTGGCGACCAGGTAGACGATCACCAGGACGGTCACGATGCCGACCACGGTCGGCCCTTCCTTCTGGTTGATCGCCCGATACAGCACGTTGCCGATGCCCTGCACGTTGAAGATCCCCTCGGTGACGATCGCGCCGCCCATCAGCGCGCCCAGGTCGGTGCCGAGGAAGGTGACCACCGGGATCAGCGAGTTGCGCAGCAGGTGGCGGGAGATGATGGTCCGCCGGGGCAGCCCCTTGGCGACCGCCGTCCGCATGTAGTCGGCCCGCAGGTTCTCGCCGATGGAGGTCCGGGTGAGCCGGGCGACGTACGCGAGCGAGAGCGAGCCGAGCACGATGGCCGGCAGCATCAGCTGGGAGAGGTCGTAGCTGTTCTGCACCGTCGGCGTGACCCAGCCCAGGTTGGTGGCGAACACCGTCTGCGCGATGTAGGCCAGGACGAAGACCGGGACCGAGATCACCAGCAGGGTGAGGATCAGCACCAGGGTGTCCTGGACGCTGCCGCGCCTGAGGCCGGAGACGAGGCCGAGCACGAGGCCCAGGATCATCTCGAAGACGAAGGCCAGCAGGGCCAGCCGGATGGTGACGGGGAAGGCGCCCGCCATGATGTCGGTGACCGGGCGGCCGGTGAAGCTGGTCCCGAAGTCCCCCTGGAAGAGGTTCCCCATGTAGTGCAGGTACTGCTTCCAGATCGGCTGGTCGAGGTAGTACTTGTGCTTGATGCTGGCCACCACGGCGGGGTCGGCGGCCTTCTCGCCGAACAGCGCCGCCACCGGGTCGCCCGGCAGCGTGTAGACCATCAGGAAGATCAGCAGCGTGGTGCCGAAGAACACCGGGATCATCTGCAGCACCCGCCGCAGCACGTAACTGCCCATCCGAGCCTCCTTCCTAGGTGCCCGACCGGCCGGGGCCGGTCGGGCGAGAGGCCGGGGCCCGCCCTCCGTGCGGGGAGGGCGGGGCCGGCGCGGGGGCGCAGATCAGCCCTTGACCTGGATCTGGGTCCAGGCCGGGTTGCCGAAGGAGTCGAACATCACGCTCTGCACCTTGGTCGAGTAGCCCGAGTTGGTGCGGTAGTACCAGAGCGGGATGGTCGGCATGCCGCTCGGCAGCACCGCCTCGGCCTTCTGGTAGCCGGTCACCGTGTCGGCGACGCTGGAGGCCTCGTCGGCCTGCTTGGCGAGCTGGTCGAACTGCGGGTTGCTGTAGCCGAAGTCGTTGGACGCGGCGCCGGTGCGGTAGACGTCCGACAGGAAGTTGGCGTTCAGCGGGTAGTCCTGCACCCAGCCGGTGCGGAAGGCGCCGTTGAGCTGGTGCCCGGTGATCGCCGCGCGGGCGGTCTTGAAGTCGGGCTTCGGGTCGCCGGTGCAGTCGACGCCGGTGCTCTGCCGGATCGAGTTGCAGACCGCGTCGACCCACTCCTTGTGGCCGCCGTCCGCGTTGTAGGTGATGGTCAGCTTGTTGCCGGGGACGCCGCCGCCCTCGGTGATCAGCGCCTTCGCCTTCGCGGGGTCGAACTTGCAGGCGTCCCCGCAGGCGCCCTCCTTGTAGCCCTCGACGCCCTCGGCCACCCAGGCGCTGGCGGCCTTGCGCGAGCCCTGGAGCACCGTCTTGGTGATGGTGTCCCGGTCGATCGCCATCGACAGTCCCTGGCGGACCTTGGCCTTGTCGGGCGAGGACCAGTCGGACTGGTAGAGCGTGAAGCCGATGTTCTGGATGGCACCCTGCGGGGCGTCGATCGCCCGGTTACCGAGGTCGTTCTTGTAGGTGGCCAGCGCGGAGGGCGGCACCTGGTCGATCACGTCCAGGTTGCTGGACTGCAGGTCGGCGTAGGCGGCCTCGGACGTGTTGTACATCTTGAAGACGACGCCGCCGTTCTTCGGCTTGTCCACGCCCTGGTAGTCCGGGAAGGTCTTGGTGACCACTTCCTGGTTGTGCGACCAGCTGACGAACTGGTATGGCCCGTTGCCCACCGGCTTCTGCCCGTACCCGGCCGGGTCCTTGAAGAAGCCGTCGGGCAGCGGCGAGAAGGCGATGTAGCCGAGCTTGTACTCGAAGTACGAGACCTTGTTGCTCAGCTTGACGGTGAAGTGCAGGTCGTCGGTGACGGTCAGGCCGGACATCGTGGTGACGGTCGGCTGGCCGCCGGCCGGGTGGACGTCCTTGTAGCCCTCGATGTCCGAGAACCAGGAGCTGTTGATCTGGTTGTTGCTGGTGGTCGCGCCCCAGTTCCAGGCGTCGACGAAGTTCTTGGCGTGCACCGGGGTGCCGTCGTGGAACTTCCACCCGTCCTTCAGCGTCACGGTGAAGGTCTGCGAGTCGCTGGTGTCGATCTTGTCCGCGACCTGCATCCGGATCTTGGCGGTGCTGGGGTCGTAGTCCACCAGCCCCCTGAAGAGGTTCTGCAGGATGCGACCGCCGCCGACCTCGTTCGCGTTGGCGGGCTGCAGCGGGTTCTGCGGCTCACTGCTCTGGTAGCTGAAGGTCTTGCTGGTATCCGACGAGCTGCTGCCTCCTCCGCCGCTGCTGCACCCGGTGGCCACCAGGACCACGGACGTCGCAACGGCGAGGACCCAACGAGCACGGGCGGCTTCGGGCATGGAGGTCCCTCCTCATGGTGTGTGTCGCATCACACCCCATGAGAAGCGCGCCCCGGCGGCGGCGCGAGCCGGGTACCCCCGGACGGGTGCAGTGACCACCCTGCGAAGTTGACGAAACGACGGAAGGACCCGTGGCGGGGAAGCCACGGGTCCTTCCGGGTGGGTCAAGGGTGCCGGGATCAGACCGCGGCCGTCTCCCGGACCTCGGCGAAGTGGCAGGCCGACTGGTGCGCGGCCGGGCCCTTCAGCAGCTCGGGCACCGCCAGCAGCGGGACCTCGGTGGAGCAGCGCTCCTCCGCCTTCCAGCAGCGGGTGCGGAAGCGGCAGCCGGACGGCGGGTTGGCCGGCGAGGGGATGTCGCCGGTCAGGATGATCCGGTCGCGGGTCTCCCGCGCCGTCGGGTCCGGCACCGGCACCGCGGAGAGCAGCGCCTGGGTGTACGGGTGGGTGGCGTTGTCGTAGATCTCCTCGTCGCTGCCGATCTCGACCATCTTGCCGAGGTACATCACGCCGACGCGGTCGGAGATGTGCCGGACGATGGAGAGGTCGTGCGCGATGAACATGTAGGAGAGCCCGAACTCGCCCTGCAGCTGGTCCAGCAGGTTGATCACCTGCGCCTGGACGGACACGTCCAGGGCGGAGACCGGCTCGTCGCAGATGATGATCTCGGGCTTGAGCGCGAGACCGCGGGCGATGCCAATGCGCTGGCGCTGGCCGCCGGAGAACTGGTGCGGGTACCGGTTGATGTACTCCGGGTTCAGGCCGACGACGTCCAGCAGGTCCTGGACGGCCTTGCGGCGGTCGCCCTTCGGAGCCACCTCGGGGTGGATCTCGAACGGCTCGCCGATGATGTCGCCGACCGTCATGCGCGGGTTCAGCGAGGTGTACGGGTCCTGGAACACCATCTGGATGTTCCGGCGCACGGCCTTGAGGGCCTGGCCGGTCAGCTTGGAGATGTCCTCGCCCTTGAACAGCACCTGGCCGGAGGTGGCCCGCTCCAGGTTCATCAGCACCTTGGCCAGCGTGGACTTGCCACAGCCGGACTCGCCGACGATGCCGAGCGTTTCGCCCTTCATCAGGTCGAAGGAGATGCCGTCGACCGCCTTGACCGCGCCGACCTGCTTCTTGAAGAGGATGCCCTGGGTCAGCGGGTAGTGCTTGACCAGGTCCTTGACCTCCAGGATGGGCTCAGCCATGGAGGGTCTCCTTCCAGAGGTGGCACGCGCTGCGGCGGCCGGTGAGCTCCTTGCCGTCCTTGTCGGTCACCTGGTGCAGCGCCGGGATCTCCGTGCGGCACAGGTCGGTGGCGACGTCACAGCGGGGGTTGAACGCGCAGCCGGCCGGGACCTTCAGCAGGTTCGGGGGCAGACCCTTGATCGCGTACAGCTCCTGGCCCTTCTGGTCCAGGCGCGGGATGGAACGGAGCAGGCCCTTGGTGTACGGGTGCGCCGGGTTGGCGTACAGGTCGCGCACCGGGGCCGTCTCGACGATCCGGCCGGCGTACATGACGGCGATCTTGTCCGCGACGTCGGCGACCACGCCGAGGTCGTGGGTGATCAGGATCAGGCCCATGTTGTACTCGGCCTGCAGTTCCGCGAGCAGGTCCATCACCTGGGCCTGGACGGTCACGTCCAGGGCGGTGGTGGGCTCGTCGGCGATGATCAGGTCGGGCTCCATGGAGAGCGCCATCGCGATCATGATGCGCTGGCGCATGCCGCCCGAGAACTGGTGCGGGTAGTCGCCGACGCGCTGCCTGGCGGCGGGGATGCGCACCCGCTCCATCAGCTCGATGGCCTTCTCCCGGGCCTCCTTCTTGGAGGCGCCGCGGTGCACCCGGAACATCTCGCCGAGCTGGGCGCCGACGGTCATGACGGGGTTCAGCGAGGAGAGCGCGTCCTGGAAGATCATCGCGATCTTCTGGCCGCGGATCTGCCGGCGCTCCTCCTCCTTCATGGCGAGCATGTCCTTGCCACGGAAGAGGATCTGGCCCTGGCTGATCTTGCCGGGCGGCATGTCGAGGATGCCCATGATGGTCTGGGCGGTCACCGACTTGCCGGAGCCGGACTCGCCGAGCACCGCCAGGGTCTCACCGGCGGCCACGGAGTAGTTGACGCCGTTCACGGCCTTCGCGACGCCGTCCCGGGTGTGGAACTCCACGTGGAGGTCCTTGACCTCCAGCAGCGGGGTGCCAACTTCGAGCCGGCCGCTCTTCTGGTTCTTCTCGATCACGGTGGTCATCGGGTCGTCACCTCTTCTCTCAGCGGAGCTTCGGGTCGAGGGCGTCGCGGACCGCGTCGCCGAGCATGATGAAGGCCAGCACGGTGACGCTCAGCACCGCGGCGGGGAAGAGCAGTACGTGCGGGGCCGCCAGGAAGCGGACCTGGGCGTCGCTGATCATCAGACCCCAGGAGATCTGCGGCGGCTGGACGCCGATCCCCAGGTAGGACAGGGCGGCCTCGGCGCCGATGAAGACACCCAGGCTGATCGCGGCGACGACGATGACCGGCGCGATGGCGTTCGGCAGGATGTGCCGGAAGGTGATCCGGCCGGCGCCGGCACCGAGGGCACGGGCGGCCATCACGTAGTCGTTGTTCTTGTTGGAGAGCACCGACGCACGCATGATGCGGAAGATCTGCGGCCAGCCGAGCACGGCCATCACCAGCGAGACGCTGTAGGCGTTACCGGCGAACGGCAGCATCGACATGATCAGCATGCCGCCGAGCAGGGTCGGGATCGAGAAGAAGATCTCGGTGATGCGCGACAGGATCGAATCGATGACCCCGCCCTTCCAGCCGGCCCAGAGGCCGAGGAGGGCGCCGACCACGGTGACCGTGGTGGTGGTCAGGATGCCGACGATGATCGAGTTGCGCGCACCCCACACCGTACGGGTGTAGATGTCGCAGCCCTGGACGTCGTAGCCGAACCAGTGCTCGGCGCTCGGCCGCTCCAGCGAGTGCGACAGGTCGCACGCGCCGTTGGCGAACGGGCTGCCGTCGGTGAACCACCCCGGCACGATCGAGATCACGATCAGGGCGAGCACCAGCACGCCGCCGATGATGAACAGCGGGTTGCGGCGCAGGTCGCGGACCGCGTCCGACCAGAGGCTGGCGACGCGCTCCGGCTTCTCCTTCTTCGCCGGCGTGGCCTTCGGGCTGTTGTCCCCGGCCGGCGCCGAGGCGTCCTTGGTGATGGTGTCACTCATAGCGAATCCTCGGGTCGAGCACGGCGTACAGCATGTCCACGAGCAGGGTGGTCACGAGGTAGATCAGCACCAGCAGCGTGACGACGCCGACGATGATCGTGCCCTGCTTCTGGTACACGGCCTGGGCGATGAGACCACCGATACCGTGCATGTTGAAGATCTTCTCGGTGATCACCGCACCGCCCATCAGGCCACCGAGGTCGGCGCCGAGGAAGGTGACGATCGGGATCAGCGCGTTGCGCAGAGCGTGACGGACGATCACCCGACGGCGCTTCAGGCCCTTGGCGACCGCGGTACGGACGTAGTCCGCCCGCATGGTCTCCATCAGGCTGGTGCGGGTCAGGCGGGCGACGTACGCCAGCGACAGCGAGGCCAGCACGAAGGCCGGCAGCAGGTAGGCGCGAATGCCGTCGTCCTCGTTGAACGAGACCGAGAAGAAGTCGATGCCGTAGTCGTTCTTCAGCTGGACGCCGAGCACCAGCTGGAGGATGAAGCCGGTGACGAAGACCGGGATCGAGATGACCAGCAGGGTGCTGATGAGGATCAGCTGGTCGAGGAACTTGCCCTTGCGCAGGGCCGCCATGACACCCGCCGCCACACCGACGACCGCCTCGATGACGAAGGCCACCAAGGCGAGGTTGACGGTGTAGGGGAACGCCTCGCCGAGCATCTCGCTCACCGAGCGACCCTGCAGGCTCGAACCCAGGTCGCCGCGGAAGACACCCGAGATGTAGTCCCAGTACTGAACGATGAACGGGTCGTTCAGGTGGTACTTCTGACGGATCATCTCCGCCACGATCGGGTCGGCACGCTTCTCGCCCGCCAGCGCCTGAACCGGGTCACCGGGCAGGAAGAAGACAATGGCGTAGATCAGGAACGTCGCACCGATGAGAACAGGGATCGCCTGTATCAACCGGCGGATCACATAGCGGCCCATCAGACCTCCATACTTTCGGACAAGGAAGGGAGGCGGGAGGACTCGGACTGTGGTCCGGCCCGCCCGCCCCCGTTCGTCTGACTACCGGATCAGCCGGCCATCTCAACTTCGGCCAGGTTGTAACGCGACTGCGCGTCGGTGTCGAAGTTCTTGATCTTCTTCGTGTACGCGGCGGAGGCCTGGTACGTGTACACCGGGATGTACGGCATGTCCTTGATCAGGACGTCGTCGGCCTGCTGGTAGAGCTTGATGCCCTCGTCCTCGGTCTTGGCCGAGTCCGCCTGGGTCAGCAGGCTCTCGAACTGGTCGTTGACGTAACCGCCGTAGTTCGAGCCGCTGTCGATCGCGACCTTCGAGAAGATCGGACGCAGGTAGTTCTCGATCGACGGGTAGTCCATCTGCCACGCCATGCGGAAGCCGCCCTGGTACTGCTTGGCCTGCAGCGCGTCCAGGATCTTGCCGAACTTCTCGAACGGCTTGAAGGTGACCTCGATGCCCAGGTTCTTCTTCAGCTGGTTGCCGACGGCCTCGATCCACTCCTTGTGGCCGCCGTCGGCGTTGTAGCCGAGCTCCAGGGTGTTGTTCGGCAGACCGCCGGCCTGGGTGAACAGGTCCTTGGCCTTGGCCGGGTCGTACTTGCACGCGTCACCGCAGGCGTCCTTGCGGTAGCCGTTGATCAGCGGGCTGATGAAGTCCGAGGCCGGGACGCGGGTGCCGGCGAAGATGGTCTTGGTGATCGCGTCGCGGTCGATCGCCATCGAGATCGCCTTGCGGATCTCCGGCTTCTGGTAGGCCGGGTTGTAGGCGATCGGGAAGCCGATGTAACCGACGCCCGACTCCGGCTTGTTGATGTAGCGGTCGCCGAACTCGCCGGCCACGCTGGACATGGCCGAGATCGGAAGCTTGTTGGTGGCCTGGATGTTGTCCGCGCGCAGGTCGTTGTACGCGGTGTCCAGGTTGTCGTAGATCTTGAAGGTGACGTTCTGCAGCTTGGCCTTGGTGCCGCCGTAGTTGTCGTACCGCTTGATCTTGATCTGCTTGTTGTGCTCCCAGGCGCCGTCCATCTGGAACGGGCCGTCGCCGATCGGGTTCTCGCCGAAGGCCTTGGGGTCGTTGAAGAAGGCCTTGGGCAGCGGGTAGAACGCGCTGTAGCCCAGCATGGTCTTGAACTGCGAGAACGGCGCCGTGAGGGAGACGGTGAAGGTCTTGTCGTCGACGACCTTCAGACCCTTGAGCTCCTTGGCGGTGGGCTTCTTGTCCTTGCCCGGGGCCAGCTCGTCGGAGCCCTCGATCTTGTTGAAGAACGGCATGCCCTCGGCGGCGTTGTCCTGGTTGGCGCCCCAGTTCCAGGCGTCGACGAAGGACTGCGCGGTGACCTTCTCACCGTTGTGGAAGGTGTAGCCGTCCTTGAGCTTGATCGTCCAGAGCTTGGAGTCCTGGGTGTCGATCGACTCGGCGACCTGCAGGCGCGG
Source organism: Kitasatospora aureofaciens (assembly GCF_019192735.1). GTDB lineage: Bacteria > Actinomycetota > Actinomycetes > Streptomycetales > Streptomycetaceae > Kitasatospora > Kitasatospora aureofaciens_A. Next base: position 10,386 of record NZ_JAHTKP010000035.1, on the reverse strand, counting down.
GGCGTTGGTCTTGCGGTCGTAGTCGACCAGGCCGGCGAACACCGCGTAGAGAACCTGGTTGCCCTCGGACTCGGCGGTGTCCTGCGGGATCAGACCCTTCTGCGGCTCACCGAGCTGAACAGCGATGCTGCCGCCACCGGACGCGGCCTTGTCGTCGCTGCTCTTCGAGCTGGTGCTGCAAGCGGTCGCCGCAAGGGCGATCGCGGTTGCCGCGACAAGCCACTTGGTCTGGGTTGCACCGCGCATGGGGGATGCCTCCTGAAATCGACTTTCCAACGAGGAGAACACCGCGGGCGGTTGATACCGGATCCGCTGTGCCGTCCGCGCTCGTGGTTTCGGCGCGCACCCCTGCGCGTTAACCCTTGACCCGAGCCTGACTGGCTCCACTATCCGTCACGCACGGACACGAAAGTGACCAATGCCGATCTCAATTAGGTCACATGAACGGTCGGTAAGTTTCGAAAACCGGACATATGAGACATAGCCAGACAGGTACCAAACGGACAGTCGTCATGAATGACGGACTGTCACGTCCGCTCAGCGGACACCCGACCGTGATAAGCGCTATTCCGTTTATACGCGCGTCGACAACTTGGGGTAGTTGAAAAAGTTCGCCCCCCTCTCCATTGGAAAGGGGGGCGAAGATTTCCGGCCAAAGGCCGATCAAGCCGACCGGATCACGCCTTCTTGGCGCGCGAGGCGGTGCGGCCGCGGTCCTTCTGGTCGAGGACGACCTTACGGATGCGAACCGTCTCCGGAGTCACCTCGATGCACTCGTCCTCGCGGCAGAACTCCAGCGACTGCTCCAGCGAGAGCTTGCGCGGCGGGACGATCGACTCGGCCACGTCTGCGTTCGAGGAACGCATGTTGGTGAGCTTCTTCTCCTTGGTGATGTTCACGTCCATGTCGTCGGCGCGCGAGTTCTCGCCGACGATCATGCCCTCGTACACCTCGGTGCCCGGCTCGCAGAAGAGCACGCCGCGCTCCTGCAGGTTGGTCATCGCGAAGGCGGTGACCACACCGGCCCGGTCGGCGACCAGCGAACCGTTGTTGCGGGTGGTCAGCGTGCCGAACCACGGCTCGTGGCCCTCGTGGATCGAGTGCGCGATGCCGGTGCCGCGGGTGCTGGTGAGGAACTCGGTCCGGAAGCCGATCAGGCCGCGGGACGGCACGACGAACTCCATCCGAACCCAGCCCGAGCCGTGGTTGGACATGTTGTCCATCCGGCCCTTGCGGACACCCATGAGCTGCGTGACCGCGCCCATGTGCTCCTCCGGCACGTCCACGGTGAGGCGCTCGACCGGCTCGTGGGTCTTGCCGTTGACCTCCTTGGTGACCACCTGCGGCTTGCCGACGGTCAGCTCGAAGCCCTCGCGGCGCATGGTCTCGATCAGGATGGCCAGCGCCAGCTCACCGCGGCCCTGCACCTCCCAGGCGTCCGGGCGCTCGGTGTCCAGCACGCGCAGCGAGACGTTACCGATCAGCTCGCGGTCCAGGCGGTCCTTCACCTGGCGGGCGGTGACCTTGCGGTCCACCTTGGCGCCGGACTTGGCGTCCGCGCCCTTGCCGCTGCCGCCACGGCCGACCAGCGGCGAGGTGTTGGTGCCGATGGTCATCGAGATGGCCGGCTCGTCCACCGTGATCAGCGGCAGCGCGATCGGGTTCTCGGGGTCGGCCAGGGTCTCGCCGATCATGATCTCCGAGATGCCGGCGACGGCGCAGATGTCACCGGGGCCCGCCACCTCGGCCGGCTTGCGGGTGAGCGCCTCGGTCATCAGCAGCTCGGAGATGCGGACGTTCGAGATGGTGCCGTCGCGCTTGATCCAGGCCACGGTCTGGCCCTTGCGCAGCTCGCCCTGCTCGACGCGGAGCAGCGCGATACGGCCGAGGAAGTTGTCGGCGTCGAGGTTGGTGACGTGGGCCTGGAGCGGCGCGTCCTCCTCGTACGTCGGGGCCGGGACGTGCTCCAGCAGGGTGGAGAAGAACGGCTCCAGGCTGGTGCTGTCGGCCGGGACGGTGCCGTTCTCCGGCTTGGTCAGCGAGGCGACGCCGTCACGGGCGCAGGCGTAGACGATCGGGAACTCGATCTGGTCCTCGTCCGCGTCCAGGTCCAGGAACAGGTCGTAGGTCTCGTTGATGACCTCGTCGATCCGGGAGTCCGGGCGGTCCGTCTTGTTGATGCAGAGGATGACGGGCAGGCGGGCGGTGAGCGCCTTGCGGAGCACGAAGCGGGTCTGCGGCAGCGGGCCCTCGGATGCGTCCACGAGGAGCACGACCGCGTCCACCATCGACAGACCGCGCTCGACCTCGCCACCGAAGTCGGCGTGGCCCGGGGTGTCGATGATGTTGATGGTGATCGGCGCGCCGCCGTCCTTGGGGTGGTACTTGACCGCCGTGTTCTTCGCGAGAATGGTGATGCCCTTCTCGCGCTCCAGGTCGTTCGAGTCCATCATGCGGTCGTCGAGCTGCTGGTGGGCGGCGAAGGCGCCGGCCTGCTTCAGCATGGCGTCGACCAGGGTGGTCTTGCCGTGGTCGACGTGGGCGACGATGGCGACGTTACGGATGTCGTTGCGCGTGGGCATGCCTAGCGGATTCTCCCGGAATCGTGGGTTACGGCGCCCGGCCGCGAGACGCGTACTTGCGGCACCTTTCGGCCGCCGCCACCCGTTCCGCCTGCTACTACCGGTCCACCCGCCGGGCAATGGACATGCCGCGGCTTCCTCCTATCGTACGTGGAACCGCCCAGGTGAGCAGAAACGAGCAGGTCGGGCGGGACCAAGATCACAGCTGGGTCACGCCGTCCTCACGCGGTGGCCGGGCTCCGGCACTCTCCCGTTCGTGATCGGCGCCGATCCCACGGGCGCCGACGGCCCCTCAGTCCTGGGCCCACCCCACGTCCTGGAAGCGCGGCCAGCCGAAGCCCCACACGCCCGCGCCCACTACATCTGTCCCTACGCCGACCAGCTCGGGCCGCTGGTACAGCGGCACCGAGTGGCCCAGCTGCCAGATCCGGACGTCGGCCTCCTGGAGCAGGTCGAGGCGGGCGGCCGGGTCGAGTTCGGCGGTGGCGCGGTCGAAGAGACGGTCGATCTCCTCCGTGCCACTACGGGCGTAGTTGGTCCCCGGGTCGAGGGTGCCGTCGAGGTCGGGCCGGGGCTTGGCGTAGACCGGGCGCTGCTGGCTCGCCGGGCTGGTGCCGGCGGGCCAGGAGAAGAGAGCGAGGTCGTAGTCCCCGGTGGCGAGGTGGTCCTTGACGAAGGTATCGGCGGGTGCGGTCACCGTCCTCACCGCGATGCCGCTGTCCGCGAGGTTGGCCGTGAGCGCGTCCGCCGTGCGCTTGGCGGTCGCGGAGCCGGCCGGGATCAGCAGGGTGAGGGCAAGCTGCTTCCCGTCCTTGACCCGGGTGCCACCGCCCTCGGGCCGCTTCCACCCGGCCTCGTCCAGCAGCCGCGCCGCATCGACGGGGCCGCCGGCCGCGCTGTTGTCGCGGTAGCCCTCCTGGTCACCCGCGAGGAGGTGGCTGCCGAGCGGAGCGGCGGCGATGCCCAGCGGGGTGAGGGCCGCGTCGGCGATCCGCCGCCGGTCGACGGCGCGGCCGAGGGCGAGTCGCAGGGCGGGGTCGGTGAGCGGGGCGCGGACGGCGTTCAACGTGAGCTGGGTGAGCGAGGGCGCGGCGGCCCGGTGCACGGTGACGCCGGGCAGTGACTCGGCCCGCCGCAGGGCGAGCGCCGCCTCCTCGGGCGCCGCGGCGGGTGGTACCGCAGCCGCTGAGGGACTGGCCGTAGCAGGGGCCGGCACCGCCCGGTCCACCACCGCCGTGAGCGGGGCGATGTCGAGCCGGTCCTGGTCGAGCGCGTCGAGCCGCTGCTCGGGCGGCACGGCGAGGAAGTCGATCCGGTCGGCCTTCGGCAGGTCGCCCCACCAGAGCGGGTTGCGCTCGACGGTCACCCGTCCGCCCTCGGCGTCGTACCGGGACACCGTGAACGGCCCGGCGCTCAGGTGCGCCCCGCCGGCGAGCGCCCGATTGAAGGCAGCCGGGGACGAGGTCTCGGCGGCCGGGTAGAGCGGCCCGAACAGCGACGGCCACTCGGCGTACGGCCGCCGGAAGGTGACCCGGACCTCGCCCGCGTCGGCGCCCTGGTCGATCGCGTCGATGGCGTCGTACCCGGCCGGGTGGTCGCTCCCGTAGGCCGGGTCGAGGCCGGAGAGGGCGGCCCGCTGGGCGATGAGGTCGGCGGCCGAGAGCGGGGTCCGGTCGCTCCAGACGGCGTGCGGGTTGAGCCGGTAGGTGACGACCTGGGGCTGCTGCCCGGGCGGGGTGGATTCGGCGCCGGCCAGGTAGTCCGGGTCGGGGACGAGCCGGCCGTGCTCGTCGGGCCGGAACAGCGAGGGGTAGAGGGCGTGCGCGAGCAGCGCCGAGTCGGCGGTCGCGGCGGGCTGGTAGACGTTGAGCGTGGCGGGGACGCGGTCCACCGCCCAACGGAGGGTGCCGCCGTCCTGGACGGCGGTGCGGTCGGCGGGCCGGACGTCCCCCGTGGCGGGGGTGGGGTCGGCCGGGGCCGGGACGGGCTCGGGGGCGGGGGGCTGGGCCGGGGCCGGCCCGTCGGAGCAGCCACCCAGGGTGGCGGCGAGCAGCAGCGCGGCGGCTGCGGCGGTGAGCTGGCGGACGCGCATGGCGGCCATCGAACGCCGACCGGGCGGGCGCACCGGCGCCGACACGGCGGGCCGCCCGGCGACTGCACCCGGACAGCCGATACCCGACGAGTCCCAGAGCCCCCTACAGCGCCAGCTCGAACCAGACGATCTTGCCCTTGGGCGTCCGCCGGCTGCCCCAGCGCTCGGCCAGCAGGCTGACGAGCTGCAGGCCGCGCCCGCCCTCGTCGGTCTCCTGGGCGCGCCGCTGCCGGGGCTGGGCGTAGCCGTCGTCCCAGACCTCGCAGACGATGCTGCGCTCGCGCAGCAGCCGCAGCCGGATCTCGCCCCGCCCGTGCTTGAGCGCGTTGGTGACCAGCTCGCTGACCAGCAGCTCGGTGGTGTCCACCAGTTCCTCCAGGCCGCGGGCGAGCAGCCAACTGCAGGCGAGTTCTCGGGCCTTGGCGACGGAGGTGGGCTCGGGCGGCAGGAACCAGTTGCCGACGGCGTCCTCGGGGAAGGCGTGCACCTTGGCCATCAGCAGGGCGATGTCGTCCTCGCCGTGGTGCGGGTTGAGCTCGCCGAGGACGTGGTCGCAGAGGTCCTCCAGGCCCTTGCCCTCGGCGGAGAGGGCAGTGCGGAAGGCGCGCAGGCCCTCGTCCAGCTGGTGCTTGCGGCTCTCCACCAGGCCGTCGGTGTAGAGGCCGAGGACGGCGCCGTCGGGGAGGGTCAGCTCGACCTCCTCGAAGGGCTCGCCGCCGACGCCGAGCGGCAGGCCGGGCGGCACGTCGAGCATCCGGGCGGGCTCGCCGGGGCCGAGCAGGACGGGCGGCAGGTGGCCCGCGTTGGCGAACACGCAACGCTGCGTGACGGCGTCGAAGACGGCGTAGACGCAGGTGGCGAGGTAGACCTCGCGGGCCTCCTCGTCGGCGGTGGAGGTGAGCCGGCCGTACGGGGTGGGCGGTCCGGCGGGCACGGAGTCGTCGCCGAGGCCGCGGGCGATCTCGTCGAGGGCGCCGAGCACCTCGGCGGGGTCGAGGTCGAGCATGGCGAGGGTGCGGACGGCGGTGCGCAGCTGGCCCATGGCGACGGCGGCGCGCAGGCCGCGGCCCATGACGTCGCCGATGACCAGCGCGGTGCGGTTGCCGGGCAGCGGGATGACGTCGAACCAGTCGCCGCCGACCTCGGTGTTGTTGTTGCTGGGCAGGTAGCGGCAGGCGATCTCCAGGCCGCTGGCGGCCGGGTTGCCCGGGGGCAGCAGGCTGCGCTGGAGGATCAGGGCACGTTCGTGCTCGCGGCGGTAGAGCCGGGCGTTGTCGATGCAGACGGCGGCGCGGGCGACGAGCTCCTCGGCGATCGCGACGTCGCGCGCGTCGAAGGGCTCGCTGCCGATCGCACGGGAGAGCTGGACGAGCCCGAGCACCTGGTCGCGCGCGACCAGCGGGACGATCAGGGTGGAGCGCAGCAGCGGGTCGGGCCCGGGCTCGGGGACGACGCTGCGCCCGGTGCGCAGGGCCCGGGCGTGCGGGGAGCGGCGCGGGTAACAGAGGGTGCCGCCGGCTTCGGCGATGGGCAGGCCGGTGACCGAGCCGAGCACCGAGGAGGCGCCGCCGACGACGCTGGAGACGGCGACCCGGCGCAGTTCGCCGCTGCCGTCGGTGAGTACGGTGTCGCCGAGCCGGCCGGCGCTGGGGACGGTCTCGCCGGAGAGCAGCGCGGTGTAGAGGTCGACGGTGGCGAGGTCGCAGAACGGCGGGACGACGACGTCAAGCAGTTCCTTGGCGGTGGTCTCCAGGTCGAGGGTGGAGCCGATGTGCGCGCTGGCCTCGTTGAGCAGGGCGAGGTTGCGGCGGACGCCGTCGGCCTCGCGCTCGGCGACGTGCCGGCTGGTGACGTCGGAGACCTGCCCGGCGACGCCGATCGGCTGCCCGGCGGTGCCGTTGAGGCGGTAGAGCGAGACCGCCCAGAGCCGGTTGCCCTCGCGGGTGGGGACGACGCCGTGGAAGCGCAGGTCGAAGACCGGCTCCCCGGTGGCGAGGACCTTGCGCAGCGCGGCGGTGAGCCGGTCGGCCTCGGACGGCGGGAAGAGGTCGTGCGGCGTGAGGCCTTCGAGGTCGGCGGGCGCCAGGCCCATGCCGGAGGCGAAGGCGTCGTTGACGCGCTGGAGGCGGACCCGGTCGTCGAACAGGATGAAGCCGGTCGGGGTCTGGCCGAAGACGGCCTCGGAGGCGGCGAGGTCGGTCTCGATGCGGCGCAGCCGGCCGAGGTCGACGGCGAGGCAGGTGGCGCCGGCGGTGGGCAGCGAGCTGTCGGGCATCAGGTACAGCTCAGCGAGGCCCTCGCCGCCGGAGGCGTCCCGGTAGGGGGTGGTGCCGACCCACTCCTCGCCGCCCAGGGTGCGGTCCAGCCGGGCGCGGCCGCGCTGCCAGAGTTCGCGGGGGACGAAGGTGGTGATCGGGTCGGCGCCGACCGCCTCGGCGGCGGGGATGCCGAAGAACTCGGCGGCGCGCTCGCTCCACTGGCTGATCCGCCCGTCGGGGCCGATCGCGAAGGTGGCGACCCGGATGTAGTCGTAGATCGAGCCCGGGTCGCCGGCGCCCCACGGGTGGGTGTCGGCGCCGGGTCGGGCGGCGCGGCCCCGGCCTGCGGCTCCGGCGGCCGGGCGGGCCTCCGGGGTGGGCAGGTGCGGTGAGCCGGCCTGCCCGGGCACAGCGGCATGACCGCTGCTGATCGGCGCGTTCCGCGCCGGGGTGCTGTTCAACGGACCGACCCCTCCAACCCGCGACCGTCCGGATGTCGAGAAGACCGAGTATTCATCATCGAGGGGTACGTTCACACGCCCTCAACATCACAACATCAGATCGGGCGAAGGTTTTTGTCCTACCGCCCGCGCAACCACAATGCCACGCCCGCGCCCCCTTCCGGAGTGCGCGCTCCCCCCGGCCACCAGGTGGCATATGCAGCCCCGTTCTACTCGCGTCCTGCTCGTCGTACCGGCCGGTCATGTCCGGTTCACGCCCCCGGCTCACGGCCCGTCGGGCTCATTACCCGACAGCGCCTGCTCGAACCAGACGACCTTTCCGATGCCCTCGGCCCGGGCGCCCCAGCGCAGCGCGAGCCGGCGGACCAGTTCCAGGCCCCGCCCGCCCTCGTCGGCCGCGGCCGCGTGCCGCTCGCGGGGCGGGTCGGGCAGCGGGTCGGAGATCTCGACCAGCAGCGTCTCACCGAGCGTCAGCCGGACCCCGATCGGGGCGCTGGCGTACCGGACGGCGTTCGTGACCAGCTCGCTGACCAGCAGCTCCGCGATGTCGGTCAGCTCCTCGACGCTCCACTCGGCGAGCGCGGAGCGGACCAGCCGCCGGGCCCGGGAGACGGCCGTGGGCTCGGCGGGCAGCGTCCAGCCGGCCGTCGGGGTGCCGGCCTGGCCGTGCCCGAGCCGGGCCAGCAGCAGCGCGACGTCGTCCGGCTCGCGGCCCTGCTCCATGGTGTCGAGCACGGCCTCGCAGGCGGCCTGGATGGACGCGTGCGGCTCCTGGAGGACGGTGATCAGCCGGCCGAGGCCGACGTCCAGGTCCTTGTCCCGGGACTCGACCAGGCCGTCGGTGCAGAGCGCGAGCAGGCTGCCCTCGGGGATCTTCAGTTCGACCGCCTCGAACGGGACGCCGCCGACGCCGAGCGGGGCGCCGGAGGGCAGGTCGAGGATCCGGCCGGCGCCGCCGGGCAGCGGGCTGCCGGTGCGGGTCGGCTCCTCGGTCTCCTGGCCCGGCAGCACCAGCACCGGCGGGATATGCCCGGCCTTGGCGACCGTCAACTTGGCCGTCCCCGGGTCGAACACGGCGTAGACGCAGGTGGCGAGCAGCGCCTCGTCCGGCCCCTGGGCGAGGTCGTCGGCGAGTTCGTGGACGTGCCGCAGCAGCACCTCCGGCGGCAGGTCGAGGGCGGCCAGCACCCGGACGGCGGTGCGCAGCCGGCCCATGGTGGCGGCGGCCCGCAGGCCGTGGCCCATCACGTCGCCGACGACCAGCGCGGTGCGGTCGCCGGGCAGCGGGATGACGTCGAACCAGTCGCCGCCGACCTCGGTGCCGCTGCTGCCGGGCACGTACCGGTAGGCGACCTCGACGCCGGTGGGCTGCGGGACCTGCTGCGGGAGCAGGGTGCGCTGGAGGGTGAGCGCGGCGGTGCGCTCGCGGGCGTAGAGGCGGGCGTTGTCCAGCGAGCTGCCGGCCCGGTCGGCGAGTTCGACGGTGAAGGCCAGGTCGTCACGGTCGAAGCCCTCGCGGTAACCGGCCCGGCTGACCAGCAGCAGGCCGATCACGATGCCGCGGGCGCGCAGCGGGACGACCAGCATGGAGTGCACGCCGAGGTCGTGGGCGGCCTGCATCTTCGGGTCGCCGGGGTAGGTGACGTCGCTGAGCTGGTCGGCGCCGGAGAGCAGTTCGGGGACGCCGGTGCGCAGCACCCGGCCGCAGGCGGAGTCCTCGGCGAAGGTGATCCGGGCGCCGCGGCGGAGCATCACGTCGACCTCGGGGCCGTCCTGGACGGAGGCGGTGCCGAGCTGGAGCAGCGAGGTGCGCCGGTCGTGGCCGTGCCGGGGCAGGTCGTCGCCATGGGCGACGGCCTGGAGCAGGATCACCGCGGAGTGGTCGGTGAGCCGGGGGACGACGGCGCTGGCGAGCTCCTGGGCGATCCGGGCGGCGTCGAGCAGGTCGCCGACCCGGGAGCCGAACTCGTTGAGCAGGGAGAGCCGGCGCCGGGCGTGCTCGACCTTGGCGACGGCCCGGTAGCGCTCGGTCACGTCCATCACGGTGCCGGAGATGCCGAGCACCCGGCCGGAGCGGTCGGTCATCCGGCTGTAGGAGATCGAGCGGTAGCCGGAGCGGGCGGTGACCGGGGAGGCGAGGGTGACGTCGATGACGGGCTCGCCGGTGGCCAGCACCTGGCGCTGGATGGCGGTGATCTCGTCGGCGGCCCGCTCGGGCAGGGTCTCGCCGGTGGTGCGGCCGACGTGGTCCTCCGGGGTGACGCCGTTCATCCCGGCGAGGGTCTGGTTGACGGCGGTGTAGCGCAGGTCGGTGTCGAGGACGGCGATGCCCAGCGGGGACTGCTCGAACAGCGCGTCGCGGACGGCGAGGTCCCGCTCGACGGCCCGGACGGCCGCCGCCTCGGCCATGCTGACCTGGAGGAACGGGGTACCGTCACCGTCCACCAGCAGGGAGATCCGGGCGTCGACGGCGACCGGGGTGCCGTTCCGGTCGCGCAGTTCGGCGCACCCGGCCCAGCGGCCGTGCCGGAGGGTGTCCTGGATCGCGGCGCGGATCCGGGCGACCTGCTCCTGATCCGGGATCAGCTCCTCGATCCGGCGGCCGACCAGCAGCTCGTTGGGCCAGCCGAGCAGTTCCTCGGCGGCGGGGCTCCAGAGCACCACCCGGCCGGCGGTGTCCAGGATCGCGATGGCGACCTTGAGCATGTCGAGCAGGCTGCCCTCGGCCGGGGCGCCGACGCCGCGCGCCGGTTCGGAGAGCCCGCCGGGGAACGGCCGGGCGGGGCGGCTGCGCAGGCCGGGCTGGGCGCCCGGGTCGGGCACGGCCAGGGTCGGCGCCGGCTGGGCGGGCCGCGAGGCACCGGGGTCGGGAGTGCCGGCGGGGGCGGTGGACGCGGTGGGGGTGTGACCGGGGGTGGTGCGGCCGAGGGTGCCGGTGGGGCCGGCGGTGCCGGTGAGCCCGCCCCGGCGGCGGCCGGCCGGCGGCTGCGGGG
>NZ_JAHTKP010000034.1 GCF_019192735.1 Kitasatospora aureofaciens | reverse complement strand
CCGGGGATGTCAACATATCTGGCGTTGACTTTTGGCACGCTGTTGAGTTCTCAAGGAACGGACACTTCCTTCGGACCGCCTTCCAGCGGGCCCTCCGGGCGCTTCGTTCTTTCGTGTTTCCAGCTTACCAGATGTTTTCCGCTCCGTTTTCCGGAGCTTTGCGCATCTGAAATCTGCTGTTAACCGCCGACTTGCGGCGACTCGACCAACCATAGCGGGTCGTCCGCCGGAGCGCGAATCGGGGCGCGCCGGGTGTCACCCGGTCGGCGGCATGATTTGTTGCTCTCGCGAGCATATACAGCAATGGTCCCGATTCGCCAAGATGCCTGTAGAGTGCGGCGCATCGACCAAGAGGACTAGACCACTAGCAGGTCGGTGTGACGCCGGCCGACAGGCGGGCGGGGGCCTGGGTCTTCGCCCAGGAATGTCAGCAGATGTCCGAAGTTGACATGATTTAGGCTTCAGTTGATCGTGCCGCTGCTTGCGGCCGCTCGTCTGTACTGCGCACTTGGGAGGCACAAACCATGACCACTGTGACGTCGCCGCTGACCGGCAAGGTCGTCGGGCTCGCCGGCGTGCCGGACCCGGTGTTCTCGGGCGCGATGGTCGGTCCCGGCACCGCGATCGACCCGGTGCGGGAGCCGACCGAGGCCGTCGCTCCGGTGGACGGCGTCGTCGTCTCCATGCACCCGCACGCGTTCGTCGTCGTGGATGCGGACGGGCACGGTGTGCTGACGCACCTCGGGATCGACACCGTGCAGCTGAACGGCGAGGGCTTCGAGCTGCTCGTCAACAAGGGCGACATGGTCACCCGCGGCCAGGCCGTCATCAAGTGGGACCCGGCCGCCGTCGAGGCCGCGGGCAAGTCGCCGATTTCGCCGATCGTCGCGCTGGAGGCGACCCCCGAGTCGCTCGGCGACCTGGTCGAGGACGGCGAGGCGCGCGTCGGCGACGCGCTGTTCAGCTGGAGCTGACCCCTCTTCCCCACACACCCGCCCCGCAGGAGATGACGGGGCGGCCCGGCACAAGCGGTACCCGGCGGGGCCGCTCATCTCAGCGGAGACAGGTGACATGAAGAAGACGCTGCGCGGCGTGGGTGTGAGCCACGGGGTCGCGATCGGCCAGGTGCGGCACATGGGGACGGCGGTGCTTGAGCCGCCGACCACCCAGATTCCGACCGAGGACGCGCCGCGCGAGCAGGCTCGTGCCCAGGCGGCCGTCGAGGCGGTGGCCGCGGACCTGATCGCCCGCGGCAACCTGGCCGGCGGCGAGGCGCAGGCGGTGCTGGAGGCCCAGGCGCTGATGGCGCAGGACCCGGAGCTGATGGCGGACGTGTCCCGGCGGATCGCCGTCGGCAGCAGCGCCGAGCGCGGCGTGTACGACGCCTTCGCCGCCTACCGCGCGCTGCTCGCGTCGGCCGGGGAGTACCTGGCCGGGCGGGTCGCCGACCTGGATGACGTCCGCAACCGCATCGTGGCCCGGCTGTTGGGCGTGCCGATGCCGGGTGTGCCGGACAGCGACGAGCCGTACGTGCTGTTCGCGCGGGACCTGGCGCCCGCCGACACCGCGCTGCTCGACCCGACGCTGGTGCTCGGCTTCGTGACCGAGGAGGGCGGGCCGACCAGCCACAGCGCCATCCTGGCGCGGGCGATGGGCGTGCCGGCCGTCGTCGCGCTGCCGGGGGCGACCGACGTCGCCGAGGGCACCGTGGTGGCCGTGGACGGCAGCTCCGGCGATGTCCTGCTGGACCCGTCGCAGGAGAAGCAGGACGAGCTGCGGGCGATCGCCGCCGAGCGCAAGGCCGCGCTGGCCGCCTCCACCGGTCCGGGGCAGACCTCGGACGGGCACCGCGTGCCGCTACTGGCCAACGTGGGCGGCCCGGCTGACGTGCCGGCGGCGTTGGAGAACGGTGCCGAGGGCGTCGGCCTGTTCCGTACCGAGTTCCTGTTCCTGGACGACTCGGCGAAGGCGCCGAGCGAGGAGAAGCAGGTCGAGGCGTACCGCAAGGTGCTGGAGGCGTTCCCGGAGGGCCGGGTCGTGGTCCGGGCGCTGGACGCGGGCGCGGACAAGCCGCTGGAGTTCCTGACCCCGGCCGACGAGCCGAACCCGGCGCTCGGCGTGCGCGGTCTGCGCACCCTGCTGGAGAACCCCGAGGTCATGCAGACGCAGCTGCGGGCGCTGGCGAAGGCCGCCGACGGGCTGCCGGTGCACCTTGAGGTGATGGCGCCGATGGTGGCCGATCGCAAGGACGCCAAGGACTTCGCGGACGCGTGTCGCCAGGCCGGGCTGGACGCCAAGTTCGGCGCGATGGTGGAGATTCCGTCGGCCGCGCTGCGGGCGCGGGCGATCCTGCAGGAGGTCGAGTTCCTGTCGCTGGGGACCAATGACCTGGCGCAGTACACGTTCGCGGCGGACCGCCAGGTCGGTGCGCTGGCGCGGCTGCAGGACCCGTGGCAGCCGGCGCTGCTCGACCTGATCGCCGCGGCCGCGGAGGCGGCGCAGGCGACCGGAAAGAGCTGCGGCGTCTGCGGCGAGGCCGCCTCCGACCCTCTGCTGGCCGTCGTGCTGACCGGTCTGGGCGTCACGAGCCTGTCCATGGGCTCGGCGTCGATCCCGTACGTGCGGGCCACGCTCGCCAAGTACACGCTGGCGCAGTGCCGCCGCGCCGCCGAGGCGGCCCGGGCGACGGACAGTGCCGAGGAGGCGCGCGCCGCGGCGCAGCAGGTGCTCTCGGGCGAGTAGGGCAGAGATAGATAACGAGTAGGGCAGAGAAAGAGCGTAAGAAGAAAGGGCGCTCCCACCACCCGGTGGGAGCGCCCTTTCGGCGTGATCAGGCCTGGCGGTCGCGGCGGAGCTGCTCGAAGAAGCGCAGGTGGTCGAGGTTGTCGACGGAGCCCGGGTTGACGGCCTGCTCCAGCGGGGTGCCGGAGAGCAGGCGCTTCACCGGGACCTCGATGCGCTTGCCGGTGAGGGTGTGCGGGAGGCCGCGGACGGCGATGACCTCGTCGGGGACGTGGCGCGGGGAGAGTTCGGTGCGCAGCGAGGTGCGGATGCGGCCGATGAGGTCGTCGTCGAGTTCGGCGCCGGGGGCGAGGACGACGAAGAGCGGCATCCAGTAGCCGCCGTCGGGCTCCTCCAGGCCGATGACCAGGGATTCGGCGATCTCCGGGAGGCGTTCGACGACCTCGTAGATGTCGGAGGAGCCCATCCGGACGCCCTGGCGGTTGAGGGTGGAGTCGGAGCGGCCGTGGATGACGACGGTGCCGCGGGAGGTGACGGTGATCCAGTCGCCGTGGCGCCAGATGCCCGGGTACATGTCGAAGTAGCTGTCGTGGTACCGGGTGCCCTCGGGGTCGTTCCAGAAACCGGTGGGCATGGACGGGATGGGCTTGGTGACGACGAGTTCGCCGACGGCGTCGGTGAGCGGGCGGCCCTGGACGTCCCAGGACTCGACGGCGGCGCCGAGGCAGGGGGCCTGGATCTCGCCGAGGTAGACGGGGAGGGTGGGGACGCCGCCGACGAAGCAGGAGCAGACGTCGGTGCCGCCGCTGACGGAGGCGAGCCAGACGTCCTCCTTGACCTCGTCGTAGATCCAGCGGAAGCCGTCCGGCGGGAGCGGGGAGCCGGTGGTGCCGATGCAGCGGACGGCGGAGAGGTCGAGGTCGCGGCCGGGGTGGAGGTCGGCCTTGCGGCTGGCGATGACGTAGGCGGCGGAGGTCCCGAGGACGGTGGCACCGGTGCGGGCGGCGACCGACCAGAGGGCGCCGGTGTCGGGGTGGCCGGGGCTGCCGTCGTAGGTGACGACCGTGGCTCCGACGAGGAGGCCGGCGAGCAGGAAGTTCCACATCATCCAGCCGGTGGAGGTGTACCAGAGGAAGCGGTCCTGCGGGCCGAGGTCGACGTGGAGGCCGACCTGCTTGAGGTGTTCGAGCAGGATGCCGCCCTGGCTCTGGATGATGGCCTTGGGCAGGCCGGTGGTACCGGAGGAGTAGAGCACCCAGAGCGGGTGGTCGAAGGGGACCGGTTCGAAGACCGGGACAACGTCCTCGGCGACCAGGTCGTCCCACTGGAGGGCGCCCTCGGGGGCGGGGGCGCCGAGCAGGGGGACGTGCACGACCGTGTGCAGGCTGGGGAGTTCGCGGCGCAGCTCGGCGACGACGTCGGTGCGGTCGTGGTCCTTGCCGCCGTAGTGGTAGCCGTCGACGGCGAAGAGGACGGCCGGCTCGATCTGCTGGAGGCGGTCGAGGACGCTGCGGGCGCCGAAGTCGGGGGCGCAGCTGGTCCAGACGGCACCGACGGCGGCGGCGGCGAGGAGCGCGACGGCGGCCTGCGGGATGTTGGGCAGGTAGGCGCTGACGCGGTCGCCGGGGCCGATGCCGCGGGCGCGGAGCGCGGCGGCGAGGGAGCCGACCTGGCGGCGGAGCTCGGACCAGGTGAGGACGGCCGGCTGCTCGGTGGTCTCGTCGAGGTGGAGGATCGCGGGGCGGTCGGCGTTGGCCGGGTCCTCTGCGGCGCGCAGGGCGTGCTCGGCGTAGTTGAGGCGGGCGCCGGGGAACCAGCGGGCGCCGGGCATGGCCGGGTCGGCGAGGACGGCCTCGGGGGCCTGGGTGAAGCGGACGTCGAACCACTGGGTGACGGCCGTCCAGAACCGGTCGAGGTCGGCGGTGGACCAGGCGTGCAGGGCGGCGTAGCGCTCGGCGGCCTGGTGGTCGTCGGCGGCCGGGGCGAGCGGGGCGGCCGGGGCGCCGTGGTGCTCGGCGGCCCAGGCCTGGAAGGCCACGAGGCCGGTCTCGGCGGCGCGAGCGGGGTTGGGGCGCCAGAGCGGCTGGTCCTGGGGTGGGGTGCTCACGGTGGTGGTCTCCCGGGCCGGTGGTGGGGACGGGAGTGCTTGTGGCAGGCCCGTCCGGTTGGGCTGTCGGTGCAGACCATGCCATGTGAGCGGCCGCGGCGCCAGGGTCTGCCGCGGGAGTGCCGCGCTGGTCAGCGGTGGGTGAACTCGCCGTTGAACCAGGCGCAGGAGACGCGGGTGTGGAACTCGAAGGCGAGCGGGGTGTCGGGGGTGGACAGCTGCCAGCCGTCGGTCTCCTCGGTGGGACGGGACGGCGGGAGATCGGCGAGCGGACGGGGCGGGAGCAGGCCGAAGAGGCAGAGGAAGCCGCCGCGGGAGTCGGAGGCGGTGTCGACCAGGGTGATGTCGGCGGCGTCGGCCAGGATGCCGGTCTCCTCGCGGAGTTCGCGGACGCAGGCCTGCTGCCAGCTCTCGCCGTAGTCCACGTAGCCGCCGGGGAGGGCGAGTTGGCCGTAGCCGGGCTCGATGGTGCGGCGGATGACGACGAGGTTGGTCGCGGCGTCGGGGCGGGTGACCGGGAGGAGGGTGACGACGACGGGCAGCGGGTTGCGGTAGCTGATCTCGGCGCAGCCGGGGCAGGTGCGGGGCCAGGAGTCGGTGCCGGGCGGGTAGGGGGTGCCGCACCAATGGCAGTGCGAGTTGGGGCGGTTGGCGGTCCCGGTGGCGTCGTCAGTGCTCATGGGCGGATGGTAGCCGGGCGGGGGCGGCGGGGGTCAGCGGATCTCGTCCTCGCGGGCGGGGCGCAGCAGGGCGGGGTGGAGGAGGCGGGCGTCGCCGGCGTGGTAGGTGCGGGCGCGGGGGCCGCCGCGGGCGCCGCCGCGCTCGGTGGTGGTGCCGGTGCTCTCGACGAAGCCGGGGACGGAGAGGACCTTGCGGTGGAAGTTGCCGGGGTGGAGCTTCTCGTCCCAGACCGCCTCGTAGACGGCGCGCAGTTCGGGGATGGTGAAGTCGTGGGGCAGGAAAGCGGTGGCGAGCGGGCTGTACTCGATCTTGGCGCGGGCGCGGTCGAGGCCGTCGGCGAGGATGCGGGCGTGGTCGAAGGCGAGGGCGGTGGGGCCGGTGTGCCCGCCGACGCCACCCCCGTGGGTGTCGGCGGGCACAGCGGCGGTCTCGGGGCGGCCGCCGGGCCGGAGGTCGAGCTCGGCGACGGGGTGCCAGGCGGCGGCCGCGGCGTCCGTCCCGGCCTGCGGGTCGGGCAGGTCCGGGGCGAAGGCGAGGTAGGCAACGGAGACGACGTGCATGCGCGGGTCGCGGTGCGGGGCGCCGTAGGTGCCGAGCTGTTCGAGGTGGATGCGGCTGAGCGCGGCCTCCGCGTCGGAGCTGCCCAGGAGGCCGGTCTCCTCGGCGAGTTCACGGGCGGCGGCCTCGTCCGGGCCCTCCTCGCCGGCCCGCAGGAAGCCGCCGGGCAGGGCCCAGGAGCCCTGGTAGGGCGGAGCGGCGCGTTCGACGAGCAGGACGTGCAGGCTGCCGTGGCGCAGGGTGAGGGCGACGACGTCGACGGTGACGGCGACGGGGGTGTAGGCGCGCGGGTCGTACGCGGCGAGCCACTCCTGCTCGGATTCCGGTGCGGCCTGCGGCGGGGCGGGCTCGTCGGTGGCCATCGCCGGCTCCTCGGGGGCTTGCGCGGTGTTCAGGGGACAGTGTTCAAGGATGGTCTTCAGGGGACGGTATTCAAGGAGAGGTGCTCAAGGAGAGGTGTCGTACTCGGGATGAGCACAACGTAGCTACTGCGTTCCGACACGGCAAACGATTTTCCGGGCGGGCGAAGCGCCCGGCTTCTAGGCTGTGGCCAGCCACGACCGTGTGTTTGAGGAGGCCTGCCATGCCCGCTGCTCCCCCGCCGGACTTCGCCGCGGCGCTGGCGGCCGGCCCGCTGGTACTGGACGGCGGGATGTCGAACCAGCTGGCGGCGGCGGGGCACGACCTGTCGGACGCGCTGTGGTCGGCGCGGCTGCTGGCGGACGCGCCGGAGGCGGTGGTCGACGCGCACCGGGCGTACTTCGCCGCGGGGGCCGAGGTCGCGATTACCGCGAGCTACCAGGCGAGCTTCGAGGGCTTCGCGCGGCGCGGGGTGGGCCGGGCCGAGGCGGCGCGGCTGATGGCGCGGAGTGTGGAGCTGGCCAGGGAGGCGGCGCGGGCCGAGCCGGGCGGGCGGCGGCGCTGGGTGGCGGCCTCGGTGGGTCCGTACGGGGCGGTGCCGGCGGACGGTTCGGAGTACCGGGGGCGGTACGGGCTGAGTGTGGCGCAGCTGGTGGCGTTCCACCGGCCGCGGCTGGAGGTGCTGGCGGCGGCGCGGCCGGACGTGCTGGCGCTGGAGACGGTGCCGGACGCGGACGAGGCCGAGGCGTTGCTGGAGGTGGTCCACGGGCTCGGGGTGCCGGCCTGGCTCTCGTACAGCGTGGTGGGCGACCGGACGCGGGCCGGGCAGCCGCTGGCCGAGGCGTTCGCGCTGGCGAAGGGCGTGGACGAGGTGCTGGCGGTGGGGGTGAACTGCTGCACGCCGCAGGACGCGGACCGGGCGGTGGCGCTGGCGGCGGAGGTGACCGGGAAGCCGGTGGTGGTGTACCCGAACAGCGGGGAGTCCTGGGACCCGGAGGTGCGGGACTGGCGCGGGGAGCCGACGTTCCGCTCGGCGCGGGTGCGCGGGTGGCTGGCGGACGGGGCCCTGCTGGTGGGCGGCTGCTGCCGGGTCGGGCCGGACGGGATAGCGGCGCTGGCGGCGGAGGTCGCGGTCCGCCGGGACTGAAAGGCGGGACTGAAAGCCGGGACTGAGAGCCGAAACCGAAGGGTCGGCTGGTCGGGCGGGCGGCGGAGGTTAACAGGCTGCCGAGTACGGGTTACCGAGGGGGAAGGTGCACGGACCGGCGACGGCCTGGCAGACTCGTCCCGTTACCACTGCGGTCGACAATGTCGACCGCCTGTCAGCGCGGAGGTACCAATGCCCGGCCCGATCCAGTCGCTCTCCCGGGCCGCCGCGATCATGCGTCTGCTGGCCGGCGGTGAGCGCCGCCTGGGCCTGTCGGAGGTCGCGACGGCGCTGGACCTCGCCAAGGGCACCGCGCACGGCATCCTGCGCACGCTGCAGCAGGAGGGGTTCGTCGAGCAGGATCCGGAGAGCGGCAAGTACCAGCTGGGCGCCGAACTGCTCCGGCTCGGCCAGAGCTACCTGGACGTGCACGAGCTGCGGGCGCGGGCGCTGGTGTGGGCGGACGACCTGGCCCGGGCGGCCGGCGAGACCGTCTATCTCGGGGTGCTGCACCAGCAGGGCGTGCTGATCGTGCACCACGTGTTCCGGCCGGACGACACCCGGCAGGTGCTGGAGGTCGGCTCGATGCAGCCGCTGCACAGCACCGCGCTGGGCAAGGTGCTGGTGTCCTACGACCCTGTCGCGCGCGGGGAGTTGGGCGCCGGGCCGTACGAGCCGTACACCCTGCGGACGTTGACCGAGGCGGCCGAGGTGGACGCCGAGTGCGCGCTGATCCGGGAGCGCGGCTGGGCGGACTCGGTCGAGGAGACGTGGGAGGGCGTGGCCTCGATCGGCGCGCTGATCCAGGACCGGCGGCGCAACCCGGTGGGCGCGGTGTGTATCAGCGGGCCGGTGGAGCGGGTGTGCGAGGACGGCTTCGTGAAGCCGTCCCTCGTGGCCTCGGTGCGCAGCGCGGCGCGGGCGATCTCGCGCGATCTGGGTGCCGGGCGGTTCTGACACCACTGGTTCCTACCGGTTCCCACCGGTGGTGTTTTCGTCACGCTGAGGCGCGGACGGGCGGGCAGCCTGTCCGCGCCTTGGCGTTTTGCCCCGATTCGGCGCGCTCCGCTGGGTAACTTCGGAGGGCGGGCCGAAGCAAGGGTCACAGCTGCGTAACCCCGCCTTGACGTGGGGCCGACCTGGGGAGGAAGCTTCCGCATGACGGTCGACATTGTCGAACGATGGCCGGGAAGATCACTCCCACACCGCGCTCACCCGCACAGCGATCATCCGGCCGCCCGCCCCCACCCGCACCTCCGGGCCATATGGACAAGGGAGTCTTTGTGTCCGCGTTCTCCAACGGCGACGTCTTCGTCGGCGAAACCCTCGGCACCGCCGCCCTGATACTTCTCGGTGGCGGCGTCTGCGCCGCCGTGACCCTCAAGAAGTCGAAGGCCTTCAACGCCGGCTGGCTGGCGATCACCTTCGGCTGGGGCTTCGCGGTCCTCATCGCCGCCTACATGACCGGCTCCAAGTCCGGCGCCCACCTCAACCCGGCCGTCACCATCGCGCTCGCGGTCAAGAGCGGCGAGTGGAGCCAGGTGCCGCTCTACATCGGCTCCCAGATGCTCGGCGCGATGATCGGCGCCACGCTGGTCTGGCTCACCTACCTCGGCCAGTTCCAGGCCAACGAGGAGCCCACCCTCGGCATCTTCTCGACCGGTCCCGAGATCCGGAACCCGATCCAGAACGTGCTCACCGAGGTCATCGGCACCTTCGTGCTCTGCATGGCGATCCTCACCCTCGGCAAGGCCGAGATCAAGGGCATGGGCACGCTGATCGTCGCCCTGACCGTCGTCGGCATCGGCCTCTCCCTCGGTGGCCCGACCGGCTACGCGATCAACCCGGCCCGCGACCTCGGCCCGCGCATCATGCACGCGCTGCTGCCGATCCCCGGCAAGGGCAGCTCCGACTGGTCGTACGCCTGGGTGCCGGTCGTCGGCCCGCTGATCGGCGGCGCACTGGCCGGCGGCGTGTACAACGCCCTCTTCTAAAGGCCGGGTTCGAACCCGCCGCGCACGGGGACTGACCGGACAACCGTGTCAGGCCCACCCACCCCGTCATCCCCCCCGACCCGAGCCGAGGACCCTCCACATGACCTCCACTGGCAACTACATCGCCGCGATCGACCAGGGCACCACCTCCAGCCGCTGCATCATCTTCGGCGCCGACGGCCGGATCGTCGCCGTCGACCAGCAGGAGCACAGCCAGATCTTCCCGCAGCCCGGCTACGTCGAGCACGACGCCGCCGAGATCTGGACCCGGGTGCAGTCGGTCGTCCGCGGTGCGTTGGAGAAGGCCGGTCTCACCAAGGACGACATCCGCGCGATCGGTATCACCAACCAGCGCGAGACCACCGTCCTGTGGGACAAGAACACCGGCGAGCCGGTACACAACGCGCTGGTGTGGCAGGACACGCGCACCGAGGCGCTCTGCCGCGAGCTCGGCCGCAACGTCGGCCAGGACCGCTTCCGCCGCGAGACCGGCCTCCCGCTGGCCAGCTACTTCGCCGGCCCGAAGATCCGCTGGCTGCTGGACAACGTCGACGGCCTGCGCGAGCGCGCCGAGGCCGGCGACATCCTGTTCGGCACCATGGACACCTGGGTGATCTGGAACCTCACCGGCGGTGTCGACGGCGGCAAGCACGTCACCGACGTGACCAACGCCAGCCGCACCATGCTGATGAACCTCCACACCCTGGAGTGGGACGAGAAGATCGCCGAGTCGATGGGCGTGCCGATGGCCGTCCTGCCGGAGATCCGCTCCTCCGCCGAGGTGTACGGCGAGGCCGTCGGCGACCTGGCCGGCGTGCCGGTCGCCTCCGCGCTCGGCGACCAGCAGGCCGCGCTGTTCGGCCAGACCTGCTTCGACGAGGGCGAGGCCAAGTCCACCTACGGCACCGGCACCTTCCTGCTGCTGAACACCGGCGAGAAGATCGTCAACTCGTACCACGGCCTGCTGACCACCGTCGGCTACCGGATCGGCGACCAGAAGCCGGTCTACGCGCTGGAGGGCTCGATCGCCGTCACCGGCTCGCTCGTCCAGTGGCTGCGCGACCAGCTCGGCATCATCTCCACCGCCGCGGAGATCGAGACCCTCGCCAACACGGTCGACGACAACGGCGGCGCCTACTTCGTCCCGGCCTTCTCCGGCCTGTTCGCCCCGTACTGGCGCTCCGACGCCCGCGGTGTGATCGCCGGTCTGACCCGGTACGTCACCAAGGGCCACCTGGCCCGGGCCGTCCTGGAGGCCACCGCCTGGCAGACCCGCGAGGTCGTCGACGCCATGCAGAAGGACTCCGGGGTCGAGCTCACCGCCCTCAAGGTCGACGGCGGCATGACCAGCAACAACCTGCTCATGCAGAACATCGCCGACGTCCTGGACGCCCCGGTCGAGCGCCCGTACGTGGCCGAGACCACCGCCCTCGGCGCGGCCTATGCAGCCGGTCTGGCTGTCGGCTTCTGGAACGACCTCGACACCCTGCGGGCCAACTGGCACCGCGCCGCCGAGTGGACCCCCCGCATGGACGAGGCCACCCGGGAGCGCGAGTACAAGAAGTGGCTCAAGGCCGTGGAGCGCACCATGGGCTGGGTGGAGGAGGAAGAGAACAACTGACCGTCGAGCCGGTCGGGGCCTCGTGCCCCGGCCGGCCCGGTTCCGTTTCACCGGCCCGCCGCACCGGGCCGACCGGCCTCTCCGAAGGGGCCGCACCGCACACGAGAGGAGTAACGGCGCCGCCCGACACGCGCGCCGTACACAACCACCATGGCAACCATCCCGACCCTGGGCGCCGAGCGCACCGCCGGCCGCACCGCCTCCCGCGCCGAGACCCGCGAGCTGCTCGGCAAGGCCACCTACGACCTGCTGGTGATCGGGGGCGGCATCCTCGGCACGGCCGTCGCCTGGACCGCGTCCCAGGCCGGCCTGAAGGTCGCCATGGTCGACGCCGGCGACTTCGCCGGCGCCACTTCCAGCGCCTCCTCCAAGCTCGTCCACGGCGGTCTGCGCTACCTGCAGACCGGCGCGGTCAAGCTGGTCGCGGAGAACCACAAGGAGCGCCGCGCGCTCTCCACCGACGTGGCCCCGCACCTGGTCAACCCGCTGACCTTCTTCGTGCCGGTCTACAAGGGCGGCCCGCACGGCGCGGCCAAGCTCGGCGCCGGCGTGTTCCTGTACTCGGCGCTGTCCGCGTTCCGCGACGGCATGGGCCGGGTCTCCACCGCTGCGCACGCCGCCCAGCAGGTGCCCGCGCTGCGCACCGAGGGCCTGCGCTCGGTGGCCGTCTACGGCGACCACCAGATGAACGACTCGCGCGTCGCCGTGATGACCGTGCGCGCCGCGGTGGACGCCGGCGCCGTGGTGCTCAACCACGCCGAGGTCACCGGCCTGCGCTTCACCGGCGGCCGGGTCACCGGCGCCGAGCTGCGGGACCGCCTGGACGGCACCGAGTTCGGCGTCAACGCCCGCCTGGTGCTCAACGCCACCGGCCCGTGGGTGGACCACCTTCGGAAGATGGAGGACGCCGGCGCCGCGCCGTCGATCCGCCTCTCCAAGGGCGCGCACGTCGTCGTCAAGCGCCGCTCGCCGTGGCGCGCCGCGCTGACCATCCCGATCGACAAGTACCGCGTCTCCTTCGCCATCCCGTGGGAGGACCACGTCCTGCTCGGGACCACCGACGAGGAGTACACCGGCGACCCGAAGGACGTCCGCGCCACCCAGGCGGACATCGACCAGATCATGGGCGAGGCCGCGCACGCGATCCGCGACGAGCACCTCGACCGCGACCTGATCACCTACTCCTTCGCCGGCCTGCGGGTGCTGCCCGGCGGCCCCGGCGACACCGCCGCCGCCAAGCGCGAGACCGTCGTCACCGAGGGCCGCGGCGGCATGCTGTCGGTCTCGGGCGGCAAGTGGACCACCTACCGGCACATCGGCCGCACGGTGCTGGAGAAGCTCGCCCACGTGCCCGGCACCAGCCTCGGCGAGGACATGTCGCCGATCGCCGCGACCGTGCCGCTGCCGGGCGTCGGCGCGCCGAACGCCGTCGCGCACCGGCTGCTGATCGACCGCGAGCCGGGCTCGCGGATGGAGCCGCTGGTGGCCAAGCACCTGGCCAGCCACTACGGCACGCTGTCCTTCGAGATCGCCCGCCTGATCGACGAGAACCCGGAGCTCGGCCGGCCGATCCACGAGGACGGGCCGGACGTCTGGGCGCAGGTCGCCTACGCGGCCGACAACGAGTGGGCGTACACGGCGGACGACGTGCTGCGGCGCCGTACGACGATGACCGTGCGCGGGCTGGACACGCCGGAGATCCGGGACGAGGTCGAGGCCTACCTCGCGAAGCGCGGAACCAAGTAAGCACAGCCTCGCGAAGCGCGGAACCAAGTAGGCACAGCCTCGCGAAGCGTGCGGGCAAGTAAGTAACTCCTGTGTGATGGGCGGGCGTTCGGGTTTCCGGGCGCCCGCCCGTTCGTTCCCTCAGACCGGTGTGCCGGCCTTGATCACGTGCTTCAGGTGCCGCTCCGGGCTGGTGAGCACGGTGAGGTCGGCCAGCGGATCGCCGCCCACCACCAGCAGGTCGGCGTGCGCGCCCGGCGCGAGGGTGCCGATCTCCCCCGCCATGCCGAGCAGCCGGGCCGCCGTCGTGGTCGCCGAGCGGAGCACGTCCGCGGCCGGCTGCACCTGGGCGCGGATCGTGAACTCCTCCAGCTGCGCCGGGTGCAGCGGGCCGAGCAGGTCGCTGCCGTACACGAGGTTGACGCCCGCGCGATGGGCGCGCTCCAGCGCGGCCAGGCCCAGGTCGCGGACCTCGGCCAGCTTGCCGACCGAGGCCGGCGGCAGACCGGAGCGGGCGCCGAGCTTCGCGGTCTGCTCGTACGCGACCAGCGTGGGCACCAGAAAGGCGTCCTTCTCCAGCAGCAGCGCGATCGTGGTGTCGTCCAGCAGGTTGCCGTGCTCGACGCAGCGCACCCCGGCGCGCAGTGCCCGGTCGATCGCGCGCGGGTGGTAGGCGTGCACGGTGACGTAGCGGTTGTGGTTCTCCGCCTCCTCGACGGCCGCGCGGATCTCCTCCTCGCTGTACTGGACAGCGGCGATCTCGTCGTGCGGGGAGGCGACCCCGCCGGAGAGCAGGACCTTCAGGTGGCGGGCGCCCTTGCGGAACTCGTCCCGGGCGGCGGCCCGGACGGCGTCCACGCCGTCGGCGATCCGGCCGAAGTTGGGCCGGGACTCGCAGCAGGGCAGCGCGTCGTCGCCGAGCGGGCGCAGGTCGCCGTGGCCGCCGGTCTGGGAGAGCGCCTTGCCGCCGTGGATCAGCCGGGGGCCGAGCACGAGGCCCTCGGCCAGGGCGCGGGTCATGCCGTGGTCGGCACCGCCGACGTCCCGGACGGTGGTGAAGCCGCGGCGCAGCATGCGTTCGGCCTCGGCGAGGGCGCGGACGGTCGCGTAGCCGGAGGTCCAGTTGGCGAAGTCCGGCAGGTCGAGGGAGGTGACCAGCAGGTGGACGTGGGCGTCGATCAGGCCGGGCAGGACGGTGGCGCCCGCGGCGTCGAGGACCCGGACATCCTCCCCGCCGGCGGGCGGGCGGCCGGTGCCGGTGGCGGCGATCCGGCCGTCGGCGACCTCGATCCAGCCGACGTCGGTGCGGGTGCCGTCCTCGGGGTGGAGCAGGTGGGCGTTGGTGATCAGCAGTCGGCTCATGACGGTGGTCCCCTCCGGAGTTTCAGTACGGAACGAATTGAATATGCCTCGTACTGAATACACCATGTATCGTGATCCTGTGAACCCACCCCCCGCCGAACCCGCCGCTCCCCGACCGCCCCGCCGCCGTGTCCACACCCGGGCGCGGCTCCTGGCAGCGGCGAGCGAGCTGTTCCTGACCGTCGGCTTCGCGCGGACGAGCATCGAGGACGTCTGCGCCGCCGCCGGCTACACCCGCGGCGCCTTCTACTCGAACTTCGGCAGCAAGGAGGACCTGCTGCTGGCGCTCTTCGACGACCAGGCGGCGAGCCGGATGGCCGAGCTGGAGGCGCTCGCCGCCGCCTGCGAGGCGCTCGGGCCGCAGGAGCGGGCCCGGCGGCTGGTCGAGGCACTGCTGCGGGTGGACCCGGCGGAGACCGGGTGGATCCTGCTGTTCCTGGAGTTCCGGCTGGTCGCCGCCCGCACCGAGGGCCTGGCCGAGCGGGTGGCCGCGCACGACCGGACGGTCTCGCAGGCGCTGGCCGACGTGCTGGCGCGGGCGCTGCCGGAGCTCGTGCCGCCGGGCGCGACCGCCCGGCAGGCCGCCGCGGTGATCCTCGCCGCGCGGGAGGGGCTGCTGGCGCGGACGGCGGCGGGCGGCGCAGTGGCGGAGGACCTGCTGGACGCGACGACGGCGGTGCTGTCGGGGTTGCTCGGGTAGATACTCGCTGGATACGTCGAGGGGCGGCACCCGTTCGGTACGGGTGCCGCCCCTCGGGCGTCGTGCCTGTTCGGCTAGATGATCAGGCTGAGCGGCATGATGAGCGCGATCGCGACGACCGAGATCACGGTCTCCATCACCGACCAGGACTTCAGCGTCTGTCCGACGCTCATCCCGAAGTACTCCTTCACCAGCCAGAAACCGGCGTCGTTGACGTGGGACAGGAAGAGCGAGCCGGCGCCGATCGCGAGCACCAGCAGGGCCGCGTGGGTCGAGGACATGGTCGCGGCGAGCGGGGCCACGATGCCGGCCGCGGTGATCGTGGCGACCGTCGCCGAGCCGGTCGCCAGGCGGATCAGCACGGCGATCAGCCAGCCCAGCAGCAGCGCCGAGATGTGCCACTTGCCCGACCACTCGCTGACCGCGTTGCCGACGCCGACGTCGATCAGGGTCTGTTTGAAGCCGCCGCCCGCGCCGACGATGAACACGATGCCGGCGATCGGGCCGAGCGACTTGCCGACCGTGTCGGAGATCCGGGCCCGGTCGAACCCGGCCGCCCTGCCGAGGGTCAGCATGCCGAGCAGCGTCGCGGCGAGCAGCGCGATCAGCGGCGAGCCGACGAAGTCGAACACCCGCTGGCCCATCGCCTTCGGGTTGTCGATCACCAGGTCCGCCAGCGCCTTGCCGAGCATCAGCACGACCGGCAGCAGGATGGTCGCCAGCACCGCACCGAAGGACGGGGTGTGCTCGCGCTCGGCCGTCTCCCCCGAGGCCGGGGCGGTGGCCGCCGGGATCTCCAGCGGGCCCACCCAGCGCTCGGCCACCCGGGCGAACAGCGGACCGGCCACGATCAGGGTCGGGACGGCGATCAGAAGGCCGAGCGCCAAAGTGATGCCGAGGTCCGCCTTCAGCGCGTCGACGGCGACCACCGGGCCCGGGTGCGGGGGCACCAGGCCGTGCAGCACCGACAGGCCGGCCAGGGCGGGAATGCCGACCCGCATCAGCGGCACGTTGCCGCGGCGGGCGACCAGCAGCACGATCGGGATCAGCAGGACGACGCCGACCTCGAAGAACAGCGGCAGGCCGAGCACGGCCGCGATCAGCGCCATCGCCCAGGGCAGCGCCTTCCTGCCCGAGCGGGCCAGCACGGTGTCCGCGATGATGTTCGCGCCGCCGGAGTCGGCGAGCAGCTTGCCGAGCATGGCGCCGAGGCCGATCAGCAGGCCGACACTGGCCACGGTGGAGCCGAAGCCCGTCGAGAAGCTGTTGAGCAGCTTGTCGAAGGGGGCGCCGGCGACGGCGGCCAGCAGGCCGGAGCCGAGCGTGAGGGCGAGGAACGGGTGCAGCTTCAGCTTGGTGATCAGCAGGACGATCGCACCGATGCTGAGCAGCACCGCGACCAGCAGCTGGGAGTCGCTGCCGGTGTGCGGCAGGGCCGGTGGGGCGGCCGCGAGCAAGGTGGGGGACAAACTCACGCGAGGTCTCCATTGACGGGCCGCAGCAGCGCGGCGGCCATCTCGACGAGGTCTTCGGGGGACGGGCCGACGTCCAGGACGGCGCCGCGCTCGTCCGCGCCCAGGGGTTCCAGGGCGGCGTACTGCGAGTCGAGCAGCGACGGCGGCATGAAGTGGCCGGTGCGGTGGGCGATCCGGTCCTCGACCAGCTCGTGACCACCGCTGAGGTGCAGGAAGAAGGCGCCCGGGCAGGCCGCGCGCAGGGTGTCGCGGTAGCGGTGCTTCAGTGCCGAGCAGGTGACCACGCCGCCGGTGCCGGCCTCGGCCCGGTCCCTGAGCCAGGCGCCGAGGGCCCGCAGCCAGGGGGCGCGGTCCTCGTCGTCCAGCGGGATGCCGGCCGACATCTTGGCGATGTTGGCCGCCGGGTGGAAGTCGTCCGCCTCGGCGAAGGGGAGATCGAGGCGGTCGGCCAGGAGGCGGGCCAGGGTGGTCTTGCCGACGCCCGAGACGCCCATCACCACGACGGTGGGAGGGGCTTCCGAGGGGGCGTGGTTCTCGACGCTGAGAGCCATGGGTGGTGCTCCTTCGCTTCCTGGCCGCCACTATCGCCCCAAAGATATGACGTATTCAAGTGCCGGAAACCAAATCGTCATACTTTTGGACTGTGGGGTGCATCGCACGAGGGATGGGGGCCCTGCGGGCGGCCGGGGGTGGGCGGGAGCCGAGGAGGGAGGCGCCGGCGGTGGGGGTGTGGGTGGGGTGCATCGCACGAGGGATGGGGGCCCTGCCGGCGGCCGGGGGTGGGCGGGAGCCGAGGAGGGAGGCGGCGGCGGTGGGGGCGTGAGGTGCATCGCAGGGCGGAGGGGACCTTGCCGGGGCGGGCGTCTACGCTGGGCGGATGGAGATCCAGGGGCTGCCCGGGCGGCTGCTTGACGAGCTCGGGCCGGCGATCGCGGCGGGGGAGATTCCCGAGGGCGCGGTATTGCGGAGCGAGGACCTGGAGGAGCGGTTCGGAGTGTCCCGGACGGTGGTGCGGGAGGCGGTGCGGATCCTTGAGGGGATGCGCATGGTGGCGTCCCGGCGGCGGGTCGGGATCACGGTTCAGCCGAAGTCCGGCTGGGACGTCTTCGACCCGCTGGTGATCCGCTGGCGGCTGGCCGGCGCCGACCGTCCGGCCCAGCTGCGCTCGCTCGGCTCGCTGCGGGTGGCCGTCGAACCGGCCGCCGCCGCGCTCGCCGCGGTGCACGCCAGCGACGACGACCGGCGCGAACTCAGCGCGCTGGCCGTCGAGTTGACCGTCTCGGCGCGGGCCGCCGACCTGGCCACCTTCCTCCGCCACGACATCGCCTTCCACGCCACCGTGTTGAAGGCCTCCGGCAACGAGATGTTCGCCCACCTCGGGGACACCGTGGGGGCGGTGCTCACCGGGCGGACCGAGTACCATCTGATGCCCCATCAGCCGGAGCCGTACGCGATCCGGCTGCACCGCGAGGTCGCCGACGCGATCTGCTCGGGGGACGCCGTCCATGCCGAGCAGGCGATGCGGACGATCGTGACGGGCGCCCTGGAGGAGCTCAACCAGCAGTTGGGCTGACGGCCGAAAGGCGGCGGGCCGAAGCGCAGCGGGCCGCGGACGAATCGGGCCGGATCACACGATTTGGCGGCAGTTCGGTGGATTCGGACGCATAGTCCGGGTTGGGCGGGGCAGAGTCTTCGCCGGGGGCGCATGTCGCGCGCGCCCGTCCCGTGTCCGCCGCCGTGACCGCGCCTGGGGGTCGCCCGATGTCCGTGCCACGCCGCCGTCGCCGCCTGCCCGACGAGGTGCGCGCCGCGATCGTCCGGGCGGTGCTCTGCCTGGCCTTCACCCTGGTGGGCGTGGTGGTCGCGACGCTGGCCTCGTACGCGGGGAGTTGGCTGATGACGCCCGCGCTGATGGCGATGGGGCTCGGCGTGTTCGGCACGATGTGGTGCCTGCTGGAGATCCTGATCTCCCGGCAGGTCGCCGCCCAGCGGATGCGCGGGCCGAACTCCGCGTCCCCGATGGCGGGCAGCCGGGCGGCGTCCGAACCACTGGCCGCCCGGCCTTTCCCCCGCCCCGGCCAGACTCCGCGTCAGCCGCGGGTGCCGACCGCGTAGCCGGCAGGGTCAGCTCTCGGGGACGGCCCGGTAGTGGGTGGTGAGCCGGCCCCCGTCGTCCAGGACGTGGAAGGCAAGCATCGGCGGGTGCGTGAAGGAGATGCCGCTCCCGCCCTCGCAGGGCAGGGTGACGGTCGAGACCACGCCGGGGGCGACCAGCAGCGGCAGGCCGGCGACGGTGGTGGCGGCGCCGGTGTGGGAGTGGCCGCAGAGCAGGCCGGCCACCCGGGGGTGACGGGCCAGCACGGCGGCGAGGTCGGCCTCGCCGAACTGGCGGATCGCGTCGACGGTCGGTATGTGGAGCTCGGCCGGCGGGTGGTGGAAGGCGACCAGCGCCGGCAGGTCGGTGCGTCCGGCGGCCAGCGTCTCGTCCAGCCAGGCCAGGGTCTCCTCGTCGAGGAGGCCGTCGTCGCGCCCGGGGATCGACGAGTCGAGCATCAGCACGTCGGCGCCGGGCAGTTGGTGCAGGCGGTTGATCGGGCCGTCCCCGGGCGCCTCGCCGAGCAGCACCTCCCGGTAGGGGGACCGGCGGTCGTGGTTGCCGGGGCAGGTGAGCACCGGGTGCCGGGAGTCCAGCACCTTGACCACCTGTTCGTACTCGGCGGGCAGGCCGTGGTCGGCGAGGTCGCCGGTGACCAGGACGGCGTCCAGCGGGCCGGGCAGGGCGTCGAGGTACGCCATCACCTGCTCGGCCCGCCGCCGGGCCCGCTTGCCGCGGTCCCGGCGGTGGTCCTGGCCGAGGTGGATGTCACTGAGGTGCGCGATCGTCAGCATGCCGGCCACGCTAGCCAGTTCAGGACGGGACCGGTACCTCCGCCGGGCGCTTGAACATCCGGGTGGCGGTGATCTCGCCGTGGATGGCCGGGCCGTCCGGGTCCTGCGGGGCGGGCAGGCCCGGCCGCAGGTGCTCCTCCACCGAGATGTACTTGAGGCCGGCCCGCAGGTCGGCGTCGTTGCGCAGCCGGATGACCAGCGGGAACTCGGCGAGCGCGGTGGTGTCGAACAGGCCGGTGGTGTAGATCAGCTGGACGCCGAGCGCGTCGGCGACGGCGCGCTGGAGCTCCAGCAGGTAGGTGGCGTTGGCGCGGCCGATCGGGTTGTCGAGGAACAGCGTTCCGGCGTGCCGGAGTTGGGACTGGCCGCGGTCGTTGGCGCGCAGCGCGGCCATCGTGCAGTAGAGCGCGATGGCGGCGGTGAGCAGCTGGCCGCCGGAGAAGACGTCGGACATCTGGCCGACGCCGACGCGCTCGGCGCGCAAAACCGCGTCGGGCTTGAGGATCTCGACGCTGACGCCCTTCGGGCCGATCGCAGCGGCGACCCCGCGCAGCAGCAGGGACATGCCGTCGCGGCGCAGGTCGCTGTTCTTCTTGACGGCGGCGCGGGTGGCCTCGTCGATGACCTCGCCGAGGCGCTCGACCAGGGTGGCGTGGTCCGGGTCCTCGAAGCGGATCCGGAGGAACTCCTGGCCGGACCACTCCCCCAGGCCCTCGGGCAGCCGGGAGAGGCGCTGGGCGGCGCGCAGGGTGGTGAGCGAGGACTCGACCAGACCGCGCAGGCGGTCGACGATCGAGCCACGGTTGCGCTCCAGCTGGGCGAGTTCGTCGGTGAGCACGCGCAGCCGGGGGGCGAACGCGGCGGCCCAGGCGGCCGCGTGCTCGGGCAGCGCGGAGGCGGGCAGCTCGCGGATCTGCTGGCGGGCGGGGGTGCGGACGGCCTCGTAGCGGGCGGCGTTGGCGTGCCGGACGAGGGCGTCGGCGGCGTCGCGGACGGCGAGTTCGGCGGAGGACAGCTCGCCGGCCGCGGTGCGCAGGGTGCGGCGGGCCTCGGCGACGGCGGTGCGGGCCTCGGTGAGAGAGCTCAGGTAGGGCTCGTCCGAGTGCTCGGAGTCGTCCTGGTGCTCGCGCAGGCCGTCGCGGAGCTGGCCGGCGAGTTCGTCGAAGTCGGCGGCGGCGGCCTGGGCGGCGTCGAAGGTGCGCTGGAGGTCGGCGTGCGCGGTGCGGGCGGCGTCCAGGGCCTCGCGGCGTTCGGCGAGCCGGCTGGTGGCGGTGCGCAGCAGGGCCTGGGCGTGCTCGGGGTCGGTGGGGACGAGGTCCTCGGGCAGTTCGGTGTGTGCCTCGCCGTCGGCGGGGGCGGAGCGTTCGGCCTCGCCGCGCAGGCGGCCCAGCTGCTCGCTGGCGGCGGCGGAGCGGGCCTCGATGGTGGCGACCAGTTCCTCGGCGCGGGCGGCGGCAGCCTGGCGGGCGGGGCCGTCGGCGCCGTCGGGGCTGCCGAGGAGTTCCTCGGCGCGGGTGCGGACCTTGTTGGTGAGGCGGTCGAGTTCGGTCGCGGCGGCGGCCTCGTCGCCCTCGGCGCGGGCCTGTTCGGCGCGCAGGTCGGCGCCGACGCCGACCTTCTCGTAGAGCTGGGAGGCGGCCCGGTAGGCCTCGCGCAGGGCGGGCAGGGCGGCGGGCGTGGTCTCGGCGGGCTCGTCGGCCTGCTCGGCGGCGGGGATCTCGGCGCGTTCGGCGCGCAGCGTTCGCGCGGTGCGGCGGGCGTCGTCGGCGGCACGCTGGGCGGCGCGGCGGTCCTCGTCGCAGGTGCGGGCGCGGTCGGCGCAGAGGGCCTGGCGGCGGTCGCACTCGGTGGCGTCGTCGGCGAGTTCGCGCTGGCGGCGGGCCCAGGTGGCGCGTTCGCGCAGGCGGAAGGCGAGGCCGGAGAGGGCGTCGGCGCGGCGGCGGGCGCGCTGGGCGGCCTCGCGGTGCTCCTCGTGGGCGGAGGCGGCGGTGGCGTGGTCGGTCTCGGCCTCGTCGTGGTCGGCGCGCAGGGTGGCCAGCGCGGCGGCGGCCTGCTCGGCGTGCTCGCGGGCGGCCTCGGCGGCGGCGGCGAGTTCGGCGAGGGTGCCGGGCGGGCAGCTGGCGTGCCAGGAGGCGAGCCGGGCGGCGAGGGCGCGGTCGGCGCCGAGGCGGGCGGCGAGTTCGCGGATGTGCTCCTCGCGGGCGCTCGCCCGGGCCCGGAGTTCGCGGCGCTCGTCGTCGGCCGCGGACTCGTCGTGCATGGCCGGGTTCGGGGGCACGACAAAGAAGGGGTAGAAGGCGGGCCCATCAGGATGAGCGATCGGGGCGATCAGCGAGGCGGCCGCTCCGACGGCGACGGTGGAGCGGGGCAGCAGGGCGGCGGCCTGCAGGGCCTCGCGGGCCCGGTCGAGCGAGGCCGGGTCGGTGACGACCACGCCGTCGACGAGTTCGGGGCGGGCGGCGAGGATCGCCTCGTGGTCGGCCGGGTCGACGGACTGGGCGAGGTAGCGCCAGCCGGGCAGGGCGGGGATGCCGTGCTCGGCGAGGTACTCGACGGTGGCGAGGACGTCCGGGCCGGGCGGCAGCAGGCCGCCGTCGCCGAGGGCGGCAAGGATTCGGGAGTCGTCGGCGGCGGCCGTGCGCAGGTCGAACAGGGTGCGCTCGGCGGTGGCGATGGAGTCGTCGAGGAGTTCGCGCAGGTACTCGGCGTTGCGGTCGAGCACGGCGGGGGTGAGGAAGCCGGCGTCCTCCTCGGCACCCGACCCGTCTTCGTTCCAATCAGTAGGTGCCGGCGTCAGGGAGAGCAGGTCGGCGAGGCGCGGCTCGGTGGCGAGCATGGCGGCGGTGCGCTGCTCGGCGGCCAGGGCCCGGGCGGCGTCCTTACGGGCGTCGCCGGCGCGCTCGGCGGCGAGTTCGGCGCGGCCGGTGGCGGCGGCGGACTCGCGCAGCCGGGCGGCGGCGGACTCGGCGGCGGTACGGGCCTGGGCGAGCGCGGCCGTGGCGGCCTTCTCGACGTCGGCGGCGTGCAGCGCGGCGCGGGCCGGGTCGACGTCGCCGTCCGCGTCGATGAAGCCGGCCTCGACGGCGGCGGTGGTCTCCTGCTCGACCTCGGCCAGGCGCTGGCGCAGGTGGTCCGCCTCGCTGCGGGCCTTCTGGGCCGCGGTGGCGGCCTCGGTGGCGTCGCTCTGCGCCTTGGCGCCGTCCTCCTGGAGCTCGCTCGCGCGCTGCTCCTCGGTGTCCGCGCGGGATTCGGCGGCCGCGGCGGCGGCCTCCAGAGCGCGGGCGAGCGCGGTGGCAGCGCGGGCGCGGGCGGCGAGCGCCGGGGCGGCGTCCAGCTCGGCCTCGCGGATGGCGGCGGCGACCCGGGCCACCCGGTCGGCGGCGGCGCGCTGGCGCAGTACGGCCTCGGCGGCCTGCCAGGCGGAGTGCAGGGTGCGGGCGTCGGTGAGTTCGCGGCGCAGCGCGGCGGCGTCGGCGGTGGCCGCAGCCAGTCCCAGGGTGGCGTGCCGGTGGGTGAGCTCGGCGGTGATCAGGGTGTGCCGGGTGCGGTCGGCCTCGGCGGCGGTGACGGCGCTCGCGGCGGCGGCGACCTCGATGGCGAGGTCCTGGGCGCGCTCGCGCTCGGCGGTGGCGCGGGAGGTGAGCGCGTGGGCGAGGCGGCGGGTGCGGCGCTCGGCCGTGCGGTGGGCCTCGCGGACGGACTCGCGGGCCGTTGTGGACTCGGCGATGCGCTCCAGCAGGTCGAGGGAGCCGGCGGTGAAGTCGCGTTCGGCGGTGAGTTCGGCGCGCCGGCCGAGCTTGGAGGCGAAGCCGTGGACGAGGTCGGCGAGGCCGTCGGTGTCCCGGGTGTCGGTGACGGCGCGCAGCAGGAGGTCGGTGAAGTCGCTGTCGTGCTTGACCGCGAAGAGGCCGGCCGCCTCGCCCTCGTCGGCGTTCATCTCGCGCTGGTAGCGGAAGAGTTCGGGGTCGAGGCCGAGTTCGCCGAGGTGCTCGGTCCAGCGGTCGTGGCCGTCCTCGAAGACGAGGCCGAGGTAGGGGTGGGTCTTGCCGGCCTCGGTGAGGGCGTCGCGGAAGCCCTTCATGGTGCGGCGGCGGCCG
This sequence comes from Kitasatospora aureofaciens, assembly GCF_019192735.1. GTDB lineage: Bacteria > Actinomycetota > Actinomycetes > Streptomycetales > Streptomycetaceae > Kitasatospora > Kitasatospora aureofaciens_A. The sequence goes on along the minus strand of NZ_JAHTKP010000034.1, from coordinate 58,027 downwards.
CGGGCCTTCTGGTCGCCGGCCAGGCTGATCCGTTCGGCGACCGGCAGGGAGTCGAGGGTGAGGCCGGGGCCGGGGCGGAAGGAATACCAGGTCTCGGCGAACTTGCGCGGGTCGGAGGAGACCTGGCGGCCGCGCCACTCGCTGACCTTGCCGACCACGATCAGCTCGCCGGTGACGGTGTGCTGCCACTCCAGGGCGACGTGGCCGCAGTCGTCGGCGAGCAGGAACTTGCGCAGCACGCCGGAGCTGGCGCCGCCGAGGGTGTTGCGGTGGCCGGGGAGCATCACCGAGAAGATCAGCTTGAGCAGGACGGACTTGCCGCCGCCGTTCTCCAGGAAGAGCACGCCGGCCGGGGCCGGGCGGCGGACCGGGCCGTCGGCCTCCTCGCCGAACAGGCCGATCTGCTGCGGGGCCGGGTCGGCGACCGGCTCGCCGACGCCGCGCAGGTCGAGCACCGTGTCGGCGTAGCGGGCGCCGGCCGGTCCGATCGAGTACAGGCGGACCCGGTTGAGCTCGTACATGTGCGGCGGTTCTCCAGGAAGGCGGTGCGTGCGGGAATCAGAGCGAGTGGAACGGCAGGCCGGCGTCGGCGACCAGTTCGTCGGAGGTGTCCGGGGGCAGCAGGCTGGCGGTGCCGTCGGAGACCGGGACGACGCCGAGGTCGAGCAGTTCGGCCATGGCGGCGCTGCCGGCCAGGTCGCGGACCTGGAGCTGGTAGCGGGCGGTGGTGCGGTAGGTGCCGCCGGCGTCGTCGGAGACCTTCTGCAGGAAGCCGGAGTCGACCAGGAACATCACGGCCTTGGCGACGATGCCGATGGTGGAGCCGGAGAGCCGGCGGGCGTCCTTGGTGGCGCCGGTGGCGGTGCGCCGGGCCCAGACCCGCCAGGCGGCCTCCAGGCCGGGGGCGTCGCTCTGCGGGTCGGTGTTGGCGCCCTCGGCGTCGGCCTGCTCCTCCAGGCGGCGGCAGGCTTGGCGGACGAAGAAGTCGACGCCGTTGACGGTGATCCGGCCGAGGTAGCCGTCGTCGGCGAGGTCCTCGGGGCGGGGGAAGGCCATCGCGGCGACGGCGAGGTGGGCGAGGCCGTGCAGGAAGCGGTCGGTGGACTCGGAGGCGGCGCGGCGCGAGTAGTCGCCCATCCGGACGGCGAAGACGGAGTCCTCGGCGGCGGCGACGGCCATGCCGGCGCGCGGCGAGACCTCCAGGACGACCAGGCCCATGCCGGTGGCGATGGCGTCGGCGAGCCGGGCGAACGGCGGGTCCTCGCGGTGGCGGCGGACGAGTTCGGCGTACTCGGCGTCGCGGGCGGGGAGCAGCTTGGCCTGGAGGCCGAAGGAGACCAGCCGGGCGGCGTCGGCGACGTCGGCCGGGGTGATCGGCGCGGGGGCCGCGGGTTCGGTCTCGGGCGCCCAGGCCGTGTCGTGGTGGGTCGTCACGGGCGGTGCTCCTCGCGGGTGGTGCGGTCGGTGATCGGGTTGTCGTACGTCAACTGTGGTGCCCGGCCGGTCAGCCGGCGTCCTTGCGGTCGGCGGCCATGCCGACCGCGTCCAGCAGGGCGCTGCCGACGATGAGGTCGGCGCCGCCGAACTCCGGGTCGCCCAGGGGGGTTCCGTCGTCCACGGCGAACAACAGCCGCTCCTCGCCCTGCCGGTAGGCGGTGCCGACCGGCGGGCTGGCCGCGTGCACGGCCAGCAGGGCGACCAGGTACGGGAGTTCCGGGTCCTGCTTGCGGGCGTCGGCGAGCAGGCCGGAGAGCCGGCGGGGCGCGTCGGCGGGCAGGTCGAGCAGCTCCAGCGCGGATTCCAGCTGGGCCTCGGAGAAGCGGCTGTCGTCCGGGGTGGCGACCAGGTCCGGGTCGGGCAGCTCGGCGCCGAGGTGCTCGCGCTCGACCGGCGGGGTGAGCAGCAGCTCGACCAGGTCGGCGACCCGGACCGAGCTGGGGGTGCGCAGCCCGGCGCCGCGGGCGAAGAACGCGCCGGTCGGGCGGACGGCCTGCTCTATCGGCAGCCGGAGCACCGGGGCGAGCAGCTGGCCGTACAGGTCGATACCGCTGCGGGCGCCGGGGGTGGCGAAGGCCTGCCGGTCCTGCTCGGCGCGGAACAGCGGGCCGGCCTCCAGCAGGCGGGTCTGCAGCTGGGTGTGGCGGCGGATGCAGTCCTTGACGATGTCGACGAGCTCGGCGGCGCGGCGCTTGTGCTCCGGGTCCTCGGCCTCGTCGCGGGCCTTGCGGATGTTGGTGAGAATCGCGTTCTCGTGCCGGTAGCGGTCGGCGATGTGGTCCAGCGCCTCGTCGATGAGGTCCGGGATGGCCCGCATCCAGTCGACGGCGCGGACGTTGCGCCGGGTGGCGTCGAGGGCGCGGCGCAGCGTCTCGGCGTACTGGACGGTGCGGTAGCGGGCCTGCTCGGCGGCGAGCTGGGCGTCGGCCAGGCGGCCGCGGCGGATCAGCACCTCCAGCTTGACCTCGGCGGCGATCTGGGCCGAGGTGACGTCGGTGTCGAGCGCGCCGACCAGGACGTTGACCGCCTCGTCGGTGGTGCGCAGGTAGACGCCGCCGTCGGGGCCCGGGACCTCCTCGATCAGCTTGAAGTCGTAGTCGCGCCGGACGTACTCGCCGTCCGCGGCGAAGGTGCCGTAGACGGCGCGGAAGCCGCGGTCGACGCTGCCGACGTTGATCAGCGACTCCAGCACCCAGCGGGCCACCCGCTCGTGCTCGGCGCCGGGGCGGCCGGCGGCCTGGGCGGCGACCCGGGGCAGCAGGCGGGCGAGCACTATGTCGCGGTCGGCGCCGGTGTCGAAGTCCATGTGGAGGGTGACCAGGTCGATCGCGGCGAGGCCGACCTCGGCCATCGCGTAGCCGCCGTACTCGCCGGCCAGGTTGACCTTGCGGCTGTCCAGGTCGTGCAGCGGGGCGGTGCAGGCCAGCGCCTTGAGCCGGCGGGCCAGGCCCTCGTCGGCGGCGGGGCCGGGCGCGGGACGCGCGGCGGCGCCGGCGGGCGGCCGGAGGCCGGGCTCGGTGGGCGGGTCTGCGATGGCGGTCACGGTGGACAAGATTAGAGGTTCGCACCGACATCGACCGAAACGGACCTTGCGGGCGGGTGGAGCGGCAGGCTGGAGGGCATGTCGGGGGTGAATTCAGAACGGAGTTTCGACGGGATTCCGCCATTCCCGAACCGATATTCGAGAATCCCGCGAGGGCGGCGCGGTACTACGGTCATGATCGACCCATGATCACCCGACTGGCCAAAGCGGGCCTCGCCGCCGCGCTGTCCGTGACCACCCTCGCCACCGGCGCCGCCGCCTCCACGGCCGCGCCGGCCGACGCGCCCAGCCCCTCGGCGCAGCACGTGACCGTGTCCCTGAACGGATTCCCGCCGAGCACCACCCCTCCCGGGCCGGGCCAGTTCTCGGTCGGCTGGACATCCGCCGGCACGCAGGACCTCACCGGGCCGACCCACCTCACCGTCGACCTGCCGCCGGGGCTGACCACCGACGGCGCGATGTTCTACTCCACGCCGTACGACTACACCTTCACCGAGAGCGTCTCGCCCGACGGCCGTCACCTGGAGGCCGTTCTCATCGGCACCCGGACGCCCGGACACTACGAGTTCATGAAGATGCACGTGTACGGCGGCCCCACCCAGCAGCCGACCGGCCAGATCACCGCGACGGTCGCCAACCCGAACGACACCGATCCGACCGGCCACGTCGCCGTCGTCACGCTCGACGGAAGCACGCCGGCGCCGGTCGTCCAGCCCGCCCCCGCCGTCGACGGCCTGGACACCACCACCGGCCCGGGCGCGGGCGGCACCGCGGTGACCGTCAGTGGCAGCAACCTGGCCCACGGCATGGTGCTGGTCGGCGGGGTGCCGGCGCCCGGCACCTGCACCGACACCGCGTGCACGGTGACCACGCCGGGCGGCTCGGGCAGCGCGCCCGTCTCCGTGGTCACGCCCGGCGGCACGGCTGCGGCGCCGGCGGCCTTCGACTACACCGGCGCCCCGCCGCCGGCGCCGCCCGTGCCGACGGTGTCCCAGGTGTGGACCCCGGCCAGCGCCCCGGTCGCGGGCGGCACGCAGGCGTACATCATCGGCGACAACCTGACGTACGGCACGGTGACGTTCGGCGGGGTGCCGGGCCTGCACACCTCCTGCGGTCCGAAGTTCTGCTCGGTGACCACTCCGCCGGCCGCCGGCCCCGGTCCGGTGGACGTCGTGGTGACGACGGCGGGCGGCACCAGCACGCCGGTCACGTTCACGTACACCGCGTAGTTCCTGCCTCCGATGCCCGGGTGCTGCCGCGCCCGGGCATCGGTGCGTTCCCGGGGCCCCGAGGGGGAGTTGAACACGTTCAAAAGATGAGTCTAGAGTCGGTTCCGCGCAGGTGGGACAAGGCCCCGCCTGTCCTTCGGCATGGAGGTTTCCGGCATGGACGTTTCTGACATGGAGTCCGCAGCCGCGCTGCGCCGGGTCCGGCGGTGGCTCCGGCTCTTCCTGGTCGGCCTGGTCCTGAGCGGCCTGACCGCCTTCCCGCTGGAGACCGAGACCCGCTGGCTCGCCGACTTCGCCGCCGGGCCGGCCGCCCCGGTCTCCGACCACTTGCCGGCGGCGATGGCCTGGCTCGAACGGGTCCGGACCGGGATCGCCGAGACCAACGACCGCTACCCCTTCCTCGCCTACGGCACCGACTGGCTGGCCTTCGCCCATCTGGTGATCGCCGCCGCTTTCTGGGGCCCGCTCAAGGATCCGGTCCGGAACATCTGGGTCATCCGCTGGGCCGTGCTCGCCTGCGGCGCCGTCATCCCCCTCGCCCTGATCTGCGGGCCGCTCCGGGGCATCCCGCTCGCCTGGCGGTTTATCGACATGTCGTTCGGAATCTTCGGTGTCATCCCGCTGCTGATCGTGCTGCGGGCGCTGCGTCCGCTGGAACGTTCCTTCCAGGGACCGGCGGCCGCGAGCTGAGCCGGAGCCGTCCCGCGCCGGGTCCGGAGTCCGGTCCGGCGCCGCCTGGGGGCGCGCAATCGGGGGCCGCGCGCTGGTGCCGGCGCCCGGGGCCCGGGTCACGGTCCGTGGCCTTCACACGCAGGCCCTACCATCTGGCTCAACAGCTGCTGGGAGGCGGACGGGCGTGGCCGATGCGGTGATCGATCTCAATGCGGACCTCGGCGAGGGGTTCGGGCGCTGGACGCTGACCGACGACGAGGCGCTGCTGTCCGTGGTGACCAGCGCCAACGTCGCCTGCGGCTTCCATGCCGGGGATCCGTCGACGATGCGCCGGGTCTGCGCGCTCGCCGCCGAGCGCGGCGTCCGGATCGGCGCCCAGGTCTCCTACCGGGACCTCGCCGGCTTCGGCCGCCGCGCGATGGACGTCCCGCCGGAGGAGCTCGCCGACGAGATCGCCTACCAGATCGGCGCCCTCCAGGTCTTCGCCCGCGCCGCCGGCTCCCGCGTCTCCTACGTCAAACCGCACGGCGCCCTCTACAACCGGGTCGTCACCGACTCCGACCAGGCGGAGGCCGTCGTCGCCGGCGTCCTGCGCGCCGGAGCCGTCTGCGACGGGCCGCTGCCCGTGCTCGGCCTGCCCGGCTCGCGGCTGCTCGCCGTCGCCGAGGGCGTCGGACTGCCCGTCGTCACCGAGGCCTTCGCCGACCGCGCGTACACCTGGGCCGGCACCCTCGTCCCGCGCCGCGACCCCGACGCGGTCGTGCACGACCCCGAGTCGGTGATCACCCGCGCCGTCGGCATCGCCCGGGACGGTGCGGTAGAGGCCGTCGGCGGCGAACGGATCTCCGTCGAGGCCCGCTCCCTGTGCGTCCACGGCGACACCCCCGGCGCCGCCCAGCTCGCCTGGCGGGTACGGGGGGCGCTCGCGTCCGCCGGGGTGCGGGTGGAGGCGTTCACGTGACGGCCGCGGATGTCCGGCGGGTCGGGGAGCGGTCCCTGCTGGTCGAGGTGGTGGGGCCGGTAGAGGTCGCCGCGCTGTACGGCTGGCTGCGCGAACGGCAGGAGGCGGGCACGCTCGGCGCCGTCGAGGAGATCGTGCCGGCGGCCCGGACAGTGCTGCTGGACGGCGTCGCGGACGTCGACGCGCTGGCCGCGCTGGTGCGGACGGCACGGCCGGTGGCGTCGGACGCGACGGGCGGACGCCTGGTCGAGGTGCCGACGGTGTACGACGGGGCCGACCTCGCCGAAGTCGCCGCACTGTGGGGGGTGTCGGAGGAGGCCGCCGTCCGGATCCACACGGCACCCGAGTACGTGGTCGCCTTCTGCGGCTTCTCCCCCGGCTTCGGCTACCTCACCGGGTTGCCGCCGCAGTACGAGGTCCCGCGCCACGCCACCCCGCGCAGCGCCGTCCCGGCCGGTTCCGTCGCCATCGCGGGCGCGTACAGCGCCGTCTACCCGAGCCCGTCCCCGGGCGGCTGGCAGCTCCTCGGGCGGACGGCGCTGAGGCTGTGGGACGCCGACCGCGAACCGGCGGCGCTGCTGGCGCCGGGCGTCCGGGTGCGGTTCACGGCGGTGCGGGCGTAGGGGGTGCAAGCGGGCCGGCCTCGCCTGCCGCCACCGGCCCTACGCCAGCGCCTCCGCAGCCGCGGACGCGAACCCGTCCAAGTTGTCCACCATCACGTTGTGCCCGCACTCCGGCACCGCCACCACCCGGACCCCCGCCGCCCGCAGCCGATCCGCGCCACTCGGCTCGCCATCCGCCTCCGGGTACAAGAAGGTCCGCGGCTGCGGCAGGTCGAGCAGCATCTCCCGCATCGTCGGCACGGTGGCGCGGGCGAGGTGGAGGGCACTGCGGTACAGCGCCTCGGGCCCGGCCAGGCGCATGGTGGCCCACCAGAACGGGCCCACCCGCTCGGCGACTTCGGCGCGACCGCCCGCCAGGAACTCCTCCTCCGTGTAGCTCGCGATCCCACTGCTGCCGGGCCGCTGGGCGACGGGGGCGATCGGATCGAGGTTGGCGTCGACGAGGACGAGCTTCGCGACGAGCTCGGGGTGCCGGTGGGCGAGGACGATCGCGACCGCGCCGCCCATGCTGTGCCCGATGACCTCGACGCCGGCCGGCCCGGCCGACCGTACAGCGGCCGCAACGGCATCGGCGTGGTCCTCCAGCGTGTACCCGAAGTCCGCGGGACGGTCGCTGATGCCGAAGCCGAGCAGGTCGAGCAGGAGGCTGCGGCGCCCCGCGAGCAGCGGGTGGGCGGCGGCCGGGGCGAAGTAGACGGGCGAGCTGGCGCCGAGGCCGTGCAGGTAGAGCCGGGCGGGCTCGGCTCCGGGCAGTTCGACCCAGCGGATCTGGTGGCCGTCGGGGGTGACGGGGGCGTGGCGCATCGCGGGACTCCTTACTCCGAATGACTCGACTGACTCGAATGACGCCGGGGAACGGCGGGGTGATCGGACCACCGCCGGATCGCCGGCGGATCGATCACCGAAAGAGACCATACCTCGATATCGAGGTACCACAACACCGATATACCGACATCCCGAGGGACCGCTCTGGCAGAGTGACCCCATGCTGAAGCTCGCGATCCTCGGATTCCTGCACGACCGACCCCTGCACGGCTACGAGCTGCGCCGCCACCTCGCCGCGCTCACCGGGCACGTCCGCCCGATCAGCGACGGCACGCTCTACCCGGCGATCAAGCGCCTGGAGTCCGACGGCCTCCTCGTCCGCGAGACCGAACCGGGGACGGCCGCCGCGCCCCGGCACACCCTGCACCTCACCGAGGCCGGCCGGGCCGCGCTGCTCGACCGCCTGCGCGAGCCCGAGGCGCTGGACGTCAGCGACGAGAACCGCTGGTTCACGCTGCTCGCCTTCCTGCGCCACCTCGACAACCCGGCCGACCAGGCCGCCGTGCTGCGCCGCCGCCTCGCCTTCCTCGCCGAACCGGCGAGCTTCTTCTACGAGGGCGAACGGCCGCTCGGCGCCGAGGAGTTCGCCGACCCCTTCCGCCGCGGCCTGCTGCTGATCGCCCGCGCCACCACCGAGGCCGAACTCACCTGGCTGCGCGAGACCTTGGCGGAACTGGACGCCGCCTGACCTACGCGGTGCACGCAAGGCCGGCCGGTCACCGCACGGCAACACCGCGGCCCGTAGCGGATGTCGGGACACCCGGCACGGGCCGCAATGTGAGTGCGCCCCGGTCCGAACCCCCCTTCCATCAGCGCGTCACCCGTGTTCGGATAGCGGCCATGAGCAACGAACTCCCTCACAGCGGGCAACCGAGCAACGAGCGACGCAACGGCTACGACGGCACCGGCGCGGGCGCGATCACCCCGGACGGCTGCGCCGTCGAGGTGTGGTCCCGCCTGCCGGTGGGCGACGCCCCCGACGTGATCGAGAGCGCCGTACCGGCCGGGGCGAGCATCCTCGAACTGGGCTGCGGCGTGGGCCGGATGACGCATCCGCTGGTCGACCGCGGGTTCGCCGTGACGGCCGTCGACGAGTCCGCCGAGATGCTGGCGCGGGTGCGCGAGAGCGTCCGGACGGTCCGCAGCCCGATCGAGCGGCTGGACCTCGGCGAGCGCTTCGACGTCGTGATGCTCGCCTCCTTCCTCGTGCACGCAGGCGATGTGACGGTCCGCCAGGGACTGCTGGAGACCTGTCGCCGCCATGTCGCGGACGACGGCTGCGTGTTGGTGCAGCGCGAGGGTGAGGACTGGCATCTGCGGGTGCCGCGGGAGAGCAAGCTCGCGGGGACGGACGGGGTGGCCCGGGTGGCCTCGGCGACGCCGAACGGGGACGGCTCGAACACGGTGTACGTCGAGTACGAGTTCCCGGACGGCCGCTGGTCCCAGACGTTCCTCTCCCGGCCGCTCAGCACGGAGGAGTTCGAGGGAGCGCTGGCGGAGGCCGGTCTGGCGGTGGAGCGGTACCTGACGGAGGACCGCACCTGGGTCCGGGCCCGGCCCGTCCTCTAGACCACGGGAGGCGTCCTCGCCCGGATGCACGCGCCGCCAAGGAGCACGCACGCCGGATAGAACCGGATTTCAAAACGCCGAGCAGAACCGGCCTGCAAAGCGGTGGGCCGGGACACCCGACAAGGGTGTCCCGGCCCACCGCCGACGGTGAAGGAACCCTAGCGCCCGAACTCCCGGGCGGCGGTCAGTCGCCCGCGCACGGCGGCGTGGACCTCGGCCTCCTCGGCCGGGTCGGCGGCGAGTCTCCGCAGGCGCTCCAGCACACGTGCGTCGCCCGTGGTGGCGACATGCCGCGCGGCGAGCTCGCGGGTGGACTCCTCGCAGTCCCAGAGGCACTCGACGGCGGGCCCCTCGGGGAAGTGCACGTCGGTCGCGGCGAGCGCCCGGGCGGCGCGACCGCGCAGTTCGGAGGAGGCGGCCTCCCCGTAGATGTGGCGCAGGACGGGGACGGCGTCGGCGGAGGCCAGCCGCCCCGCACCGTCGACCAGCGACCCGAGCCCGGTACCGCTGACCCCGCGGACGGAGATCCAGCGGCGCAGCCCGGCGACCACCAGCGGCGCGTCGGCCGGCTCCCCGGCGTCGGCGAGCAGCTGGACGGCGGCCTCGCCGAGAGCGCTGTCGGCGCCGCCGGTGGCCGGGTCGGCCCAGCGGCGGGCGTGCGCGAGCACCTCGGGGCCGCGCATCCGGCCGAGCAGCTCCAGCGCCGAGCGCACCATCCGGTCGTCGACGTCGGCGGCGGCGGCCTCGATCAGCTCGGCGGCGGCCGGGTCGCGCCGGTCGACCAGGTAGCGGAGGGCGGCCCGCCGGGCGCCGGGCAGACCGTCGCGAGCGGCTTCCAGCAGTACGGGCCGGTCCTCGGGGCGGACCACGGCGGTCAGGCAACGGGCGGCCGCGGCGGCGCGGCGGTCCACGGCGTCGGGGCCGGCCGGGTCCGACGGGTCGGCGGCGCCGCGGTCCGGCTCGGGACGGCCGAGAAATGCGCCGGCGCCGAGGTCCCCGAGGTCCCCCTGGTCGGCCCAGGCCAGGACGTCGGCGGTGGACCAGCCGGGGGTGACGCCGCTGCGGTTGAGCTGGCGCTGCCAGAGGTCGAAGGGTGACTGCTCGCTGGCCGCCGCGACTCTCGGGTGGTAGGCCGCCCACAGCCGCCAGGGCCGGGGCTCGTACGCGTTGCGGATGAAGTCGCGCAGCTCGGCGTCGCCCTCGGGGCCCGGCGCGAAGCGGTCCAGCACGGCGGTGCCGAGGAGCAGCAGGCCGCGGTCGTCGTCGCGCAGCGCGAGCTCGTCCAGGGCCCAGGGCCAGTTGGCGCCGGTGGCGGTGTACTCGCGCAGCATCAGCAGCGCGTCGCGCCGGCCGTAGGCGGCGAGGTGGCCGAGGACGGACAGGGCGAGGCCGGTGCGGTTCTCGTCGTCGCTGACCAGGTCCTCCGCGGAGTGGAGGTGGTCCTCGATGCCGTCGAGGGGGGCTTCCAGCTCCATGTAGAGGCGGGCGTAGTACAGCGAGCGGCTCTCGACCTGCCAGTCGGCTCGCGGATCCCTGGTGACGCACTCCTCCAGCGCGGCGATGGCCTCGGTACGGTCGGCGGCCAGCGCGTGGAGCTGCCCGTCACCGCGGCCTCGCTGAAGGAGGCCGAGGAGGCTGGCACTGGGTGCTATCACTGGCTCGAACATGAGGTCAGCATCCGTTGCGGCGGTCGTAGTGGCAACGGGATTTCCGTCGCCGGGGTCTCTGGTCGGTACTGCGGTGGGCGCCCGGGCGCCGGAATCACCGAAGGTTACCGCCTCGGGCACGCTTCCGCACACAGGGCGACGAAGGCTTCGGCCACAGTGGCATATGCCACGGGAATTTTGCCCACGTTCTGTCCAAATCCCCCGCAGGGTCGACGCGGCTGTGCGACAGTCTTCTCACCACCCGTTCTCACCACCTGCGACGGCTCGCTCGCTGCGCGTTGCTCGCCCCGATCGATGGGCCGGTCATGAACATGCCCTTAGCTGCCGCCCGCCCGCCGGGCACCGTCCGGCTGGACGGCGCCCCGACGAGCGGCACGAGCGGCACGGGCACGGCCACCACGAGCGCCTTCGGCACGACCCAGGCGGCCACGACCGAGGCGGGCAGCGGCCAGGACGACAGCGCCGACAGCGGAACGGACGGCAGAGTGGACGGCACGGCGCAGGAGCCGTCCGACCCCGCGGTCGGCTCCGCCGAATGGGACCTGCTCACCGACGGCGTCCGGTGGGACGCCGAGACCTATCTGCTGCTCGGCTGCGACCCCGGGCACGGCCCGCTCAGCCTCGACCGGCTGCCCGACCGCGTCCCCGAGGCGGACCGGCCGCTGCTGCGCCGGATGATGACCGAAACCCTGGTGCACGGGCGAACGGCGGTCGGTACCCTGCGGATCCGCCACCCCGACGGTCTCCACAACAGCGTCGAGTGCGCGGGCGAGCCCGTCCTTGGCCCGGACGGCACCGTCACCGCGCTGCGCATGCTGCTCCGCCCGGCCGTGCGGGCCTGAGTACTCAACAGCGCGCCCGACAGGGCCGGCTCAGGTAGCACCCGAGCGCACCGGCTCAGGTCGCCCGCGGCCGGTTCTTGCCGTCCGCCGCGCGCAACTCCCGCCCCAGCTCGGCCCGCAGTTCGTCCACCACCGGCAGCCCGCGGTACTGCGCGGTCAGCCGGTACATCTCGCGCAGCCGGTCCCAGGTCCGGTGCGAGGAGTTCTGGCCGATCAGGTTCATCACCATCTTGGCCTGGAACTCCGCCGCGTCCGGCTCCCCGGTGATCCAGTGCACCGAGGCCAGCGTGATCCGGTCGAACAGCGCGGACCGCAGCTGCCCGGTGCCCTCCCGCAGGGTGATCACCCGCTCCGCGTACCGCTGCGCCTTCGGTGCGGCCGACCGGTCGTGCTCGGCCAGCGTCCGCAGCACCAGCGCCTGCATGCCGCGCAGTTCGGCCTCGTCGAACACCTGCATCCAGGACGGCGGCGGCTCCGGCACGTCCTCGGCGAACAGGTCCTCGGCCTCGCCGAGCAGCCGGCAGGTGTCCTGGGTGTGCCCGATCGAGGCGTGCGCCCACGCCTCGACGGTGTTCAGCATGGCGCGCGTTCTGGGCAGCAGCCGCCCGCCCGCCGCCTTCGCCGCCGACATCAGGTCGATCGCGTCGTCGGCGCGGCCCAGGTGGACCATCTGCCGGGCGGCGCGGGAGATCGCCTCGCCGGCCCGCGGACGGTCGCCCGCCTCCTTGGCCGCCTCGGCCGCGATCATGAAGTACCGCTGGGCGGTGGGCTCCAGGCCCACGTCGTGCGACATCCAGCCGGCCAGCACCGCGAGGTTGGCCGCGACCAGCCACAGCCGCTGTTCCACGGCGGGCGGGTGCCGGTGCGTCAACAGGCCGCCTACCTCGTTGAGTTGGCCGACCACGGCCTTGCGCTGGAGACCGCCCCCGCGCGCGGCGTCCCACGCCCGGAACACCTGCACCGAGCGCTCCAGCGCCTCCACCTCGTCGAGCCCCACCGGGCCCGCGTCGTACACGTCCACCACCGGGCGCGCCCCGCCCTCGGTGATCACCTGCCGCGGGCCGGGCGCCGCGGCCGCGTACGCGACCGCGTCCCCGCCCAGCCAGCCCTTCAGCGAGTCGGCGATGACCGCCCCGGCCGTGAGCGCGGCGCCCGCGCCCACCAATCCACGTCGGTTCAGCATGAGGTCCATTCCCGTGAACTCGGTGAGGACCGCGGCCGTTCGATCCGGCGACCATGGCACTGCTGCGGACTGCGCCGCCCCGTTCCTGGTAGGCCGGTGTCGTTCCAGACCGAGGTCCTCAGTGGTGACGACACGGCCGAGCCGCTCCGTGAACACGGCTGCCAGCACCCGCGGCACCGGATCGCGGGGGATCTCCCCCTGCTCGATCCAGCGCCGTACCCTCGACGTGTCGGTGGACAGCTGCTGCTGACCCATCGCGGCACCCCGACGGTTGACCAGCCGCGCGAGTTCGCCCTTCGACCATCCGGTCAGGACGAACAGATCGGCGAGTCGGGTGTTGGGTCCCCTGCTCACGTGAAGCCCCCAGGTTCCTCGGCTGGTTCGAGGCTAGAGGCTCCGGCAAGTGCCAGGCGAGCATTCGCCACCGTTCGCCAGGGCCCGCCAGACTACTAAGCCAGTGCGGCGCGGGTGTGTTGTAGGGGTGCGCCACCTCGCCCCCGGGGCGGGAGGCGCTCCGGACCGGGTCGGGGCACTCCCCCGACCGTGGCACGGGGCGCGCCCGGTCCTCACCCGAGGGGGTGGCGCGGCCGGGTGGCGCGGGGGCGCCGGGCACGGCCACGGCAGTCCGGCCGACCGCATTCCCCAGGGTGCGGACGGCCGGAGCACAGCCGAACAGGGGTTCTTGACCCCGCGTCCGTGCCCGGCGCCCGCGCACCACCCACCGCACCGAACCAGGGCCACCGTCACGCCAGGAAGCACGCGGCACCGGCCCTCCCCCGCACCGCGGGATGCACCCGCCGACGGACAGGAAGGGACCACCCTCACCCCATGTACTCCTCAGCGACGACCCCCACGCCGACCGCGACCCGCACCGCGCTGCGCCCCCCCACCGCAGCCGCCGGCCGTCCCGGGCCGAAGCAGGTGCCCCCGCCGAGCCGCCCCGCGGCCCCGCGCGGCGCCGACGGCCGGACCACGGACGCCCGGGTTCCGGCCGGCCGTACGGCGCTGGGGCTGCGCGGCCCCGAGGCCGCCCCGCCGGCCGGCGGCCGGATCCCGCTCGCCCGCCAGGCCGACGGCCGGGTGCTGCGCGGCCCGCACCGGCCCGGCCAGCCCGGCGGACCCGAGCGGATCGACCCGTCGTCGCTCCAGACCCCGGCCGTACGGGCCGCGCTGGCGAGCGTCGCGCGGATATGTCCCGCGTTCACCCCGCGCCAGGTGCTGCGCGAGGGCAGCCGCCACATCCTGGTGGCGGGCACCATCGGGCGCGCCCCGGTGGTCGCCAAGTGCCTGGCGCCGCAGGCGGTGCGGAGTGAGTACTTCGAGCAGCTGGTGGCCGACTTCCACCACGAGGTCGCGGTCTACCGGGCGTTCGTCCGGCACCGTCCGCCGGTGCGGCTGCCCCGGCTGGTCGCCGCCGACCACGACCGCTGCGTGCTCGTCATGGAGCGCGTTCCCGGGCGGCCGGCCGCCCGGGAACGCCACCCCGTCAACGCGCCCACCCCGGGCGAGGTGCGGGCGCTGCTCACCGCCGTCCGGACGCTCAACCTGTGGCGTCCGCCGACCGACGTGTTCCAGCCGCGGATGGACTACCAGCTGGAGATCGCCCGGTACCACTCGGTGGGCCAGCTCACCGACCGGGACGCCGGCGACCTGCGCGGCCTGCTGCACGGCCTCGGCCACACCCCGCTCCAGCTCTGCCACGGCGACGCCCTGCTCAGCAACATGCTGCTGGCGCCGTCCGGCCCGGTCCTGGTCGACTGGGAGCAGGCCGGCTGGTACCTGCCCGGCTACGACCTGGCGGTGCTGTGGAGTGTGCTGTCCGGGGACACCGCGGCGCGCCGCCAGATCAGCCAACTCGCCCAGAGCGGCGGCACGCTGGCCCGGGACGCGTTCCTGGTGAACCTGGTGCTGGTGCTGATGCGGGAGATCCGGCTGTACGACGTCCCGGGGGCGGGCGAGGAGCAGCGGATCATGATTCGCCGGCTCTACGACGACGCCGCGCTGGCCCGCAGGGCCGTCCGGGCCGCCGTGGGAACCCGCTGAGCGATCGGTTCCGGTCCGGGGATTCCGGCCGGGGAACAGCCCTCAGGGCCGGGCGCCGTACTCCAGGGCGGCCCGGCCCACGGCCTCCAGGACGGCCTCGTCCGGCGCGAGGTGCACCCGGCTGCTGAGCACGTCCCGCAGGTAGCGCTCCAGCGGGTGACGCCGGCTCAGGCCGGGGTTGCCGGTGAGCGAGACGGCCTGCTGGACGGCGGCCGTGGCGGCCCGGACGGCCAGCAGGTGGGCGGGGCCGGTCCGGGCGACGGCGTCCGGCTCGCCCCGGTCCACCCGTGGGGCCAGCCCCGCGATCAGCTCCTCGGCGCCGATCAGCTGGGCCTCGATCTCGCCGAGCGCGCAGCAGTAGCGGGGCAGGGTGCCGAGCGGCTCCGTCGGATTGGCCGGAGTGCGCTGGTTGAGGAAGCGGACCAGCCAGGTCTGAGCGGCGCGGGCGACACCGACCGCCACCGCGGAGAGGGCCAGATCGTGCCAGGCGCGGGCGAGTTCGGCCTCCGCCTCGGCCTCCTGACCGTCCGTCCGGCGGGGCGCGCCGAGCCCGAGCGCGAGGTCGGCCGGCACCCGGACCCGGTCCAGCACCACGTCGTGGCTGGCGCTGGCCCGCAGGCCGAGCTGGTCCCAGGTCGGGTCGATCTCCAGGCCCTCGCTCTCGCCGCGGACCAGGAAGGTGCCGATCCGCGGCTCCGGTTCGTCGGTCCGCGCGGTCACCGCCATCCAGGCCAGCGCCTCGGCGCCGGTGCAGTACGTTTTCCGGCCACTCAGCAGCCAGCTGTCCCCGTCCCGCCGCGCCACCGTCTCGGGCAGCGCCCCGGGCCGGCCGCCGGGCTCCGCGCGCAGCGTGTTGACCAGGGCGGGCCCGCGCCGGGATTCGGTGAGCAGCCGCCGGTAGCCGGCCGTCGGCCAGGCCGCCCGGCGGGCCTGTTCGGCGTGCTGGAGCAGGGTGAAGGCGGTGACCACGGCCACCGAGGCGTCCCCGCGGCCGAGTTGGGCCAGCACCCGGACGGTGTCGGCGAGCGTGCCGCCCGGTCCGCCGTACCGCTGCGCGACGGTCAGGGTGAGCAGCCCGGCCTCGTGCACCGCCTCGATGCCCTGGTACGGGAAGGTGGCGTCGCGGTCGTGCTCCTCGGCGCGGGCGGCGAGCAGGTCGACCACCCGGGGCAGCCCGGCGAGGGCGGCGGCGACGGGCGACGGGTCGGCGGCGGTCGGGGTCATGGTGCGGGTGCCTCCGGGCGGCAGCAGGGGCTCGGCAACTGCGGGCGGCCCGCCGGGCGGGCACGCGGTGGCGGTCGGCGGCCCCGGAGGTCGGTGCCCGGCTCAGTGCACGGTCCGCCCCCGGATCGGCGCCGACCGCTCGGCCGGGCGCCCGCCGCCGTTCAGCGGCCCGGACACGCCGCGCTGGCGGTGCGCCGCAGGTCCAGATAGCTGCGGCGGGTCAGCAGCGGGAGACGGCACGACATGGTCGCGACTGTACGAACCGATGATCGAGCCCGTCAAGCAGTGGCCTGTCCGCGGAACGGCGGCCGGCGGGGCGGTTCGACGGCAGTGCGGTCAGCCGGCTGGGAGGTCTACCGGCGGGGCGGTTTTCAGCCCTGCTGGAACATGTCCGCGGGGAGCGGCTTCAGGAGCTGATACAAGTCGTCCGAAATCGGCCGGTCCCAGGACGCGATGGTGACCTGGACGCCGTCGCTGCGGCCGAACTGGGCGCAGAACACGCGCTCCTCGCTGACCTTGACCTTCTTCACGATCAGCAGGTCGTCCCCGAGCATCACCGGGAAATCCTCGGCCGAGACGAACTCGACCGGCTCGTCGTTCTCCAGCGCCGCGAGCAGCTGCCGCACCTCGAAGGGCACCTCGTCGCCGGTCTCCCGGGCGGGCGAGCCCTCGGGGAGGTTGCCGATGAACATCGCCGGGCCTCTGCCGCCGAACAGGTCGTAGCGCAGGAAAATCCCCTGGCAGGAGCCGTCCGGGCCGGTCATCATGGCCGCACCGAAGTCGCCGGGCCAGTCGCCCGGGTCCATCGCGAGCACGTCGAAGTCCGGGCCGGCGGGCTGTCCGGAGCGACGGCGGAGAAAAGACATGGGAACATCGTACGTGCCCAGCACACCGCGCTCGCGGGGTGGGTGGGGCACCGGCGGGAGATCCACGCTCAGAGACCAATGTTGACTCTGAGCAACCGTCCGGGCTACGTTCGGTTCTGCACGACAGCCGTTCTGGGTTTCACCCTCCGGGGGGACGGCACGTCGCAACGCGGCCCTACACGCGTATCCCTCACTGTGCACTTGTCGTGCCGAACTGCCGAGCACCCAGCTTCGTCGTCGCACACAGCACAGCACACAAGCCAACAGTTCCATGCACCACAAGAGCCAGATCCGCGGGGCCCCGGCCCGTCGCTCCCGTGGATCTGCTCGGGACGCCGCCGCGTGGGGGCGTGCGGGTCCCGAGCAAACGGTGCCGTGTCCGAGTCGCTCTCGGTCCCGGCGCCAGCCTCCCGGCGACTGCCGGCCCCTCGTGGGCCGGGACCGGCCGACGCACCCCGGTGCGCAGGGGATTCCTGGGAGGATGGCCTGGCAGCACTGCCGGGCCGCACAGCAGGCGCCGTGTCTGGCCGCGTGGGGGCGGTGGGCACGGCGTCTGCCTGTGCTCATACTCTGAGCTGCGTTTGTCTAACAGTCAACAGAAATTCTGACGAGGCACGATCAATAGATCATCAGTTGTGCTGTTCGAGGCCGAAATCACCCTCGAACAGCTGCGGAAACGGCTGCGGAACACCGGTGGGGCGAGCCTCATGTCCGAGGCCCGCCCCACGGCTCTCCCGCAGTCCTGACGGGTCTTTCCCGCGTCCTACCGGGGCCCCACCGGGGTCAGGTGAGGTCGAACTCGCCGTCCCGGGCACCGAGCACGAAGGCCCGCCACTCGGCCGGCGTGAAGACCAGCACCGGCCCGGCCTCCTGGCGGCCGTCCCGCATCCCGATGTACCCGTCGACGAACGCGATCTGGACGTCCCCGACGCCCTGGCTGCTGCACAGCCACGTCGCTCCGGTGAAGTCCACCTTCGGCTTCCCGTTCGGCGCCAACTCCGGCCCCGGACCGGCCACCTCCCGACCGGCCGTCTCCACGTCAGTCCCGCTGTTCGCTGCCACTGTTCGGTCTCCTCCCGACGTCATTCCCGGCCAGCCTAGCCACACCCGCCCGCCCCGGTCAGCGGGTTGAGGAGGACTCCCCCGGACGCGGCCGGACGCCGCCGGAGGAACGGTCGAGCGTGTCCCGCCCGGCGGGGGCTGCAGGCAGCTGCCAGAGTGTGGAACACCCCACCCGCGCCAGGTGGGCCCAGACCGCCCCGGAGGGTCCCCGACGCACGGGCCCCCGACCAACCGCCCGCAGGGAGCAGCCGATGAGCCGCCGGGACGGCACCCGCGCAGACGTCATCCCCATCTCCGACGCCCCCTCGGCCCACCCTCCGGCGCCCCGCACCCCGCCCTCGCGCACCCCGCTGCCCCGGCCCACGTCGGGCCGGCCGACCGCGCACGGCCGGGTCGGGATCGTCCTCGTCTCGCACAGCCAGGAACTGGCCACCGCCGTCCGGGCCCTGGCGCTCGCGCTGACCGGATCCGACTCCCCCGCCCCGGTCGCCGCCACCGGGGGCGACCCGGTCACCGGACCGGGCATCAGCGCGGTCCTGGTCGCCGCCGCCACCCGGCGGGTCGACCAGGGCCACGGCGTGGTCGTCCTGGCCGACCTGGGCAGCGCGGTCGCCACCGTCCGCGCCCTGCTCGCCGACGCCGACGAGCACGGCCTGCCGTTCCCGGTCCGCTTCGCGAACGCGCCGTTCGTCGAGGGCGCCGTGGCGGCCGTCGCGACCGCGACGGCCGGCGGCGACCTCGCCGCCGTCCTGGACGCCGCCGAGGAGACCTACCGGCAGCACAAGGGCTGACGGCAAGGCCTGAGGGTTGGCCGAAAGCAGTGGGTCAGGGGCGCTCCTTGCCCTCCCAGGAGTAGAACGCCGGGCCCTCGCACTCCAGGGCGTGCCGCAGCCGCTCGTGCTCGGTCTCGATCATCGGCGGCAGCGCGTCCAGCGTGAACCAGCCGACCTCCAGCGACTCGTCGTCGTTCACGCGCGCCTCGCCGCCGATCGCCCGGCAGCGGAAGGTCAGCACCAGGTACTGCGACACGTCGCCGTTCGGGTACGTCACCTGCGGCGAGACAGTGACCGAGGCGAGCAGTTCGGGGACCGCCACCACCCCCGTCTCCTCCAGGCACTCGCGCACCACGCCGTCGGCCGGCTGCTCCCCGGGATCGAGGATGCCGCCCACCGGCGCCCAGCGCCCGTCGTCGGCACGCCTGCCGAGCAGCACCCGGTCGCGGTCGTCCAGCACGACGGCGACGACGGCGCTCAGCCAGAGCGGGCGGTTGCCCACCACGGAACGGAGGTCGGCGAGAAACTCAGGAATGGCCATGTCCGCAGCCTAGCGAGGCGGAAGGGCGGGCCGTGCGGAGCCTTCGCCGGGGCGCAGCAGCGCCTTGACGGTCAGTCCGAGGATCCGCAGGTCGAGCCCGAACGAGCGGTGCTCGACGTACCAGAGATCGAGCTCGGCCCACTCCGGCCGGCTCAGCCGGGTGCGCGGCCGACGGGCCTGGAGCTGGGCCCAGCCGGTGAGGCCCGGGCGGACGGCCAGTCGGTCCTGCTCGCGGCGGGGGTAGCGGATCACCTGATCCGGACGGGCCGGCCGGGGCCCGATCACCCCCATCTCGCCGCGGGCGACGTTCCACAGCCGCGGCAGCTCGTCCAGGCCGGTGCGGCGCAGCAGCACCCCGAGGCGGCCGTCCCGCCGGGTGCGGAAGCGCAGGATCTGGAACTCCCGGCCGTGCCGGCCGGTCCTGGTCTGGCGCAGGAGCACCGGTCCGTCCGCCGTCCAGCGGAGCAGCACGGCGATCGCCAACGCCAGCGGCACCGCGACGATCCCCGCCAGGGCCGCGACCGCGAGGTCCACGCCGCGCCTCATGACCCGGGCACCCGTCTGACGGGTTCAGACATGTCCGCCCACCGCCCCGGCGCTGCCGCGCATCGCTTCCCCTCCCCGAGAACGCATTCACAGTATGGGGAGGCATGAAGGCGCCGCCCGGGAATGGTGAAAGAAGTGGGGAAGGGATTACCGGAGCAGCCGAATTCCAGCCGTGGACGTGCCTGCGAGTTCTTGCCCCGCGAGTTGCCGCGTTCTTGTCAAACAGGTTTCGGAGCGCAGCTTTCAGAGCGCGGCGCGGCGGCGGTACCGCAGCAGCGCGAAGACGATCCGGCCGAGCAGCAGGACGCCGGCCGCCAGGCAGCCGGCCACCGCCATCGCCCAGGCCGGTCCGTCACTGTCCGGAACGATCACCGCGACGACGATCCCCAGCGCCAGGCAGGCCAAGCCCACCACCGCCAGCGGAATCTGGTGGGTGACCAGGGCACCGCCGCTCCAGGCGCGGGCCATCCGGGTCGCGCCGTGCAGGTGGAAGGGATCACGGTCCGCATCTGCCATGAGCCCAAGGTACCCCGGGCGGGCGCCGGAGGCAGCCCGCAGGGAGTGAACCCCTCGGCATCCTGCGCCACCTGTACAACTGCCAGTCGACGTGAAATTCGGCGCACATTCAGTCCACGAAAAATCCTCGGCCCCCCGGTACAACCATCTACGCGGCGTACCGGTCTCCACTACATTGAGCGATCCAGGAGCCGTCCTCGACGCGGGTGTTCGTCCCCCCGTCGCGGACCGGAATACACCAGGGGGCGGAGCCGCTGCCCCCTGGAGTCGGAGGCCGGGCTCCGTCCTCCGGCGGTACCGCCACGCCGCTCGGCGACCGAGGGGGAACCGTGCCGCAGTCCCAGTCCACCACGGCGATCACCGCCGTCCACGCCCGACCCGTCGCGCGCGTGCGCACGCTGTCGCCGGTCGTCGGCCGTCCGGCCGAACCGCACGGCGGCGGCTGGCACGGCGCGCCCGCCGACGCCCATCGCCCGGACGCGCGGGTCGACTGGCTGCGGTTCGCCCCCGTCCAGCCCGTGTTCCGGGCCCGCGCCGCCCAGCGGCTCGCCGTCCTCGCGTACCACGGCGTCACCGACCCGAGCTCCTTCGGCGCCCAGCTCGACCGGCTCCGAAGACTCGCCACCCCCGTCTCGCTCGCCGCCGTCCTCCAGGCCGTCACCGAGCGGCGGCCGCTGCCCGCCCGCAGCGTGCTCGTCACCTTCGACGACGCCGACCGCAGCGTGCTCACCCACGCCCTGCCCGCCCTCAACGCCCGCGGCATCCCGGCCGCCGCCTTCGTCATCTCCGAGCTCATCGGCACCGAGCGGCCGTTCTGGTGGCACGAGGCCGACTTCCTCGCCCGACACGGCGGACGCGCCCGCTCCCTCGACTGCGGACACCCCTCCCAGCTGCTCCCCCGGCTCAAGGCCATGCCCGACCCGGACCGCCGGCGCAGCCTGCACGAACTCCGGGTCAGCGCCGGCCGCCGGCCACCCGCACAGGAACAGCTCACCCCCGCCGACCTCCGCGCCCTGCGCGACGGCGGCGTCGCCATCGGCAACCACACCCAGGGGCACCCCTGCCTGGGCCGCTGCGACGACGACACCGTCCGCGCCGAGATCACCGGCGCCCACGACGCCCTCACCCAGTGGCTCGGCGAACCCCCCATCGCCTTCGCCTACCCCGACGGCGGCCACGACCCGCGCGCCGAGGCCGTCCTGCAGGAGCTCGGCTACCGCCTCGGCTTCCTCTCCGACCACCGCCTCGGCCCCCGCCTCCCCTCCCATCCCCTCCAGATCAGCCGCCTCCAGGTCGACTCCACCACCAGCACCCGCCGCTTCGACACCATCCTCTCCGGCCTCGAACCCGCCTACCGCCGCTGGCGCCGCCAACCAGTGGCCTGAAAACCCACCCCACGCGCAGGAAGTCGGCCCTGCCGACTTCTGGTGCGAGCGATCAGGGGGTGGGAGCCAGGAGGAACTGCGACTCGGGGTAGTACGTGGCGGCCGGCGGGAGGGTCGCTGGGGTGCCGGCGTGGAGGACGGTGGTGGTGGCGGTGCCGGTGGGGGTGTGGTCGGCGATGCGGCGGAGGGCCTGGGCGGCGACGGCGTCGGCGGAGCCGTGGAGGGTGAGGTCCGGGGTCGCGGTGGCGGCGACGGCGGCTCGGATGCGGTCCGCCACGAGTTCGTAGTGGGTGCAGCCGAGGACGACCGCGGACGTGCCGGCGGGCGTTCGGGTGGCGGCGTTCGCGATGGCCGCGGTGATGGCGTCGTCGTCGCCGTGCTCGATCGCGTCCGCCAGGCCGGGGCAGGCCACCTCGGTGACGTCCGCCGTGCCGCCGAAGTCGCGGATCAGGCCGCGCTGGTACGCGCTGCCCGTGGTGGCAGGGGTCGCCCAGATGGCGACCGGGCCGCCGAGGGCCGCGGCGGGCTTGATCGCCGGGACGGTGCCGATGACGGGCAGCGCGGGTTCGAGTTCGGCCCGGAGGGTGGCGAGCGCGTGGACGGAGGCCGTGTTGCAGGCGATCACGAGCGCGTCGGGTTCGAGGGCGGCGGCGGCCCGGGCGCAGCCGAGGGCGAGCTCGGTGACCTCTTCGGGGGTGTGCGGCCCCCACGGCATGGAGGCGGGGTTGGAGGAGAGCACCAGGTCGACGTCCGGGCGCAGCTTCCGAAGCGCGGCGGCGGCGGCCAGCAGGCCGATTCCGGAGTCCATCAGTGCGATCTTCACGGGGCAAGACTTTAGTCGATCCGCCCGTCCGGGCCGGTTCTGCGGCAGACTGCCGAGGTGACCGTCCTGCTGTGGATCGCCGCGTTCTCCCTGCTGGTCTGGCTCTGGCTGGCGTGTTGCCACGGCTTGTTCTGGCGCACCGACGTGCGACTGCCGCCGCGCCGGCCGCCGGTGCGCTGGCCGCAGGCGGCGATCGTGGTGCCGGCGCGGGACGAGGCGCCGGTGCTGCCGGTGAGCCTGCCGTCGCTGCTGGCGCAGAAGTATCCGGGGCGGGTCCGGGTGATCCTGGTGGACGACCACAGTTCGGACGGCACGGGCGCGCTGGCGGCGGAGCTGCGGACGATGGACGGGCTGGAGCTGACGGTCACGACGCCTCCCCCGCTGCCGCCGGGCTGGACGGGCAAGCTGTGGGCGCTGCGGCACGGGGTGGAGCTGGCCGGTCCGGACGTGGAGTACCTGCTGCTGACGGACGCGGACATCGCGCACGGCCCGGATTCGCTGGCGGAGCTGGTGGCGGCGGCGGAGAGCAACGGGCTGGATCTGGTGTCGCAGATGGCCCGGCTGCGGGTGGAGACCGGCTGGGAGCGGCTGATCGTGCCGGCGTTCGTCTACTTCTTCGCGCAGCTGTACCCGTTCCGTTGGAGCAACCGCCCGGGCGGCCGGACGGCGGCCGCGGCGGGCGGCTGTTCGCTGGTGCGGCGGGAGGCGCTGGAGCGGGCGGGCGGGGTGGCCGCGATCCGGGGTGCGGTGATCGACGACGTGTCGCTGGCCCGGGCGGTGAAGGCGTCGGGCGGGCGGACGTGGCTGGGCCTGGCCGGGGAGGTGGACAGCGTCCGCCCGTATCCGCGGCTGGAGCAGCTGTGGCGGATGGTGTCGCGCAGCGCATACGCGCAGTTGCGGCATTCGCCGCTGCTGCTGCTCGGGACGGTGCTCGGGCTGACGCTGGTGTACCTGGTGCCGCCGGCGGCAACGGTGGCCGGGCTGGCGGCGGGGGCGCCGACGGTGGTGGCGGTGGGCGGGGCGGCCTGGACGCTGATGGCGGGGACGTACCTGCCGATGGTGCGGTACTACGGGCAGCCCGCTCCGGCGGTGCTGCTGCTGCCGTTCACGGCGGCGATGTACCTGCTGATGACGGTGGACTCGGCGGTGCAGCACTGGCGCGGCCGAGGGGCCGCCTGGAAGGGCCGCACCTACTCGCAGCAGGTGTGAGGCGTTCCCGAGCGCGAGCGGCCGGTCGGACTCCATACTGCTCGGATGGACCGTCAACGGCTCTCCCGTCTCGCCCATGCCCGCCATCCGATCGCGGCGCCGCTCGCGGACGAGTCGGTGGCCCGTCTGCTGGAGCGCGCCACCGCCCACACCGAGGTCGGCCGGGCGCTGGATCTCGGCTGCGGCGAGGGCGCCTGGCTGGTCCGGGCGCTGGCCGCGCGCCCGCGCTGGCGGGCGGTCGGGGTGGACCTGGACGCGCAGGCGCTGACCCGGGCCCGGGAGACGGCCACCGCGGTGGGCGTGGTGCGCCGGATCGGCCTGCACCACGCCGACGTCCGAGAGTTCGCCGCGGCCGAGCCGTTCGACCTGGTGCTGATCGTCGACGCGACGCACGCGTTCGGTGGCCTGCGACCGGCCCTGGCGGCGGTCCGCGAGCAACTGGCGCCGGGCGCCCGGGTGTTGATCGGCGAGAGCTTCTGGGAGCGCGAGCCGTCCCGGGCCGCGCTGGAGGCGCTGGGCGCGGCCCGGGACGACTACGCGGATCTGGCGACCACCACGGGCCGGCTCGTCCGGGACGGCTGGACGCCGGTGGACGGCCACATCAGCAGTCAACAGGAGTGGGACGCCTACGAGTTCTCCTGGACCGGCACGCTCGCCGAGTGGGCGCTTGACCACCCGGAGGACCCGGACGCGGCGGCCGTCCGCGAGGCCGCCGACCGGCACCGCACCGAGTGGCTGCACGGGCACCGGGGCACGCTCGGGTTCGTCACGTACCTGCTGCGCCGGGACTGAACCCGCCTGCTGCGTACGTCACTTCTGCGTACGTGCGAGGAAGTCGTCGATCAGCGGGGCGATTTCGGGCAGCTTCTCCTCCAGCGCGAAGTGCCCGGTGTCGAGGACGTGCAGTTCGGCGTCGGGCAGGTCACGCAGGTAGGCACGGGCTCCGGCCTCGGTGAAGAACGGGTCGTTCCGTCCCCAAACGATCAGTGTGGGCGGGCGGTTGGTGCGCAGCCACTCCTGCCAGACGGGGTAGAGCTCGACGTTGGAGTGGTAGTCGAGGGCGAGTTCGACCTGGATGTCCTTGCGGCCCGGCAGGTCGAGGAAGTGCTGGTCGAGCGTCCAGCCGTCGGGGGCGACGAGGGTCGGGTCGCCGGTGCCGCCCTCGTACTGGCTGCGGGTGATCTCCAGGGTGAGGATCGCGCGGGCCCGTTCGGCGGCGCCCTCGACGCCGTGCCGGTTGGCGATGAACTCCCGTGCCTGGTCGGAGAGTCCCTCGTCGTAGGCGTTGCCGTTCTGGACCACCAGGCCGGTGATCCACTCGGGCCGGCGGGTGGCCAGGCGCAGGCCGACGGGGGCGCCGAAGTCGAAGACGTACAGCGCGAACCGGTCGAGGCCGAGCGCGAGGCAGAAGCGTTCGACGACGTCGGCGAGGGTGTCGAAGCGGTAGCGGAAGGCGTCCGGCGCGGGGCTGTCGCTGTGGCCGAAGCCGGGATAGTCGGGCGCTATCAGGCGGTAGCGGGTACCGAGCGCGTCGAGGAGTCGGGCGTACTGGTGCGACGCGGACGGGAAGCCGTGCAGCAGCAGGAGGACGGGGGCGTCGGCCGGGCCGGTTTCGCGGTAGAACACGCGCAGGCCGTCGAGATCGACGTGGCGGTGGTGGACGTGCGGGATCGTCAGCTCGCTCATGCTAACCATTAAACAGCATCAGAACCGTTAGGTTGGCGGTTTCCTCGGCTGCTTCCTGACGACTGAGCCCGCGTCACCGGCCCGGCGGAGCAGGGGTATCAGCGCTTGCGCAGCTGCTCCTGCTGGACCAGGTAGTCCAGCACCTCGGGCATCGCGTCGACGCCGCCCGCCTTGGTCGGCGAGGTGCGGTACTCGCCCTGGACGACCACCGTGGGCAGCTCGTTGACGCCGTAGCGGACGAACTGGGCGGCCGCGTCGTCGACCGACTGCCGCACGGCGTCGGAGCGGTACGCCTGACCGAACTGCTGCGCGTCGACGCCGTGGCGCACCGCCCACTCGGTGGCGGTGGCCTCGGTGGTGAGGTCGGCCTTGTCGTTGTGCACCGAGCGGAACGCACTCGTCTGCAGCCGCTCGACCAGGCCCAGGCGCTCCAGCGTGTAGTACAGGCGCGCGTGGCCGCGCTGCACGCCCTCCTCGGGGCTGCCCGGCCAGATCGCGGGGACGCGCCGGAGGGCGACGTCCGCGCGGTGCTTCTCGGCCCAGGCCTGGAGCGGCTGCTCCAGCTGCTGCGAGTGGCCGCAGTCGTACCAGAAGAACTCGACCGCCTCGGTACGGGCCGCCTCGCGCACCGGCTGCGGGTGGTCGAGCTTCACGTACTGGACGCCCTCGGCGGGCTGTCGGTGGGTGGCCGCGCCGGCCTGGACGGGCGACGCGGCGATCCCGGCGGCGACCGCGAGCAGGACGGTGGACCTCAGCAGCGCCTTCGACACAGGCTTCACAGACTTCGCAGGTTTCACACCGGGCAGTGTGGCGGTGACGGTTCGTTACCGGCGAGTTGCGCGGGGCGGGTGGGGGCGGATTCGCCCGTTCGGAGTAGCCTGTGGCCTGTCTCAGGCTCTCACGTCCTCCGGGCTGCACGTCCTCAGGTCTGCAGCGCCGCCCGGCTCTCGGCCCACACGTCGGCGACCAGCCGCTGCCAGGCGTCCACGACCGCGCCGAGCTCGAAGTGCGCCAGCGCGTGCGCCCGGGCGGCTGCGCCCAGGCCAGCACGGTTGCAGGCCAGCACCTTGGCCAGCGCCTCGGCGAGCGCCAGCGGGTCCCCAGGGGCGACCAGCGCGCCGGTGGCGCCGTCCCGGACCACCTCGCGCACCCAGCCGACGTCGGTGGCCACCGCGGGCACCCCGGCCAGCGCCGCCTCGATGAGCGCGCCGGGCACGCCCTCGCTGTCGCTGGTGAGCAGCACCGCGTCGGCGGCCCGGTACAGCGGGACCGGGTCCGGCAGGGCGCCGAGGAAGTGGGCCCGGGCGGCGGCCGGGTGGCGGGCCAGGACCTCGCGCAGCGGGCCGTCGCCGGCGACGGCGAGGCGGACGTCGGGGAGCCGGTCGAGGACGTCGAGGGCCAGGTCGAGCCGCTTCTCGGGAGCGATCGCGCCGATCCAGGCGACCAGCAGGACGTCCGCAGGCAGGCCGAGCGCGTGCCGGGCGGCGCGCCGCTCGTCGCGGCCTTCGGCGGGCGGATAGCTCTCGGCAGCACGGGAATTGGGGATGACCCTGACCTTGCCGCCGGGCAGCCGGAAGTGCTCCTCCAGGACCGCACGGGCCTCGTCGGTGAGGGTGGTGACGGCGGCGGCCCGGTGGAGGAGGGCGCCGCCGCGGAACCGGCGCAGCGCCGTCCCGGTCCAGTAGCGGGGGTGGCCGACGGAGACGTAGACGAACGGGATGCGGGTGCCGGCCAGGGCGAGAGCGCAGGCGGCGAGGGTGTCCGAGCCGTGGGCGAGGACGACGTCGGCGGCGCGGGCGGCGGAGCGCAGGGCCAGCAGGGTGGCCGGGTGCAGGCGGCGAGGGCCGAGCACGGTGGCGGTGCGGGCGCCGGGGGCGTCAGGCGCTTCGGGGGTTTCGAGCTTCATGGTTCCGGCGGGCGCCGGGGGCGGGGCGGGCACCTGCGGTTGCGCGCCGGGCGTCTCCGGTATCGCGCGGTCGTCCATCGCGGGCCTGTCTATCGCGGGCTCGTCTGTCGCGCGGTCGTCCGAGCGGGGGCCGGGGCGCGGGGAGGACCTGGTCCCGGAGCGGGAGGCGGGGTTCGGCGCGAGGGCCATCAGGGCGGAGGACTGGCCTCGACGGCGCATCTCGTGGTGCAGGTCCCGGGCGAAGTTCTGGGCGCCACTGCGGCGGGAATCGCTGATCAGATGCAGGATGCGGGGACGGGTTTCGGCCGGGTCGGCCGACGTATCGCAGGTATCGTCGGGCATGGCAACGACCTTGGCACAGCGTCACGCGCTGTACAGCCCCTTCGCACAACCCGTTGGTGGTCCGTGCGCCCGCGCGGATACCCCTCGCGTGCGCCGGTCGGGCGCGGTCGTGCGCCGGTTGCGACCGCCGTGCGCCCCGGTTCGCCCCGCGCGCCCACCCGGCCGCCCCTGCGGCGTTCCCCACACGCGTAATCGCTGGCGGGTCCGCCGGAGCACCTGCGATGCTGATCGGCAGTCAGGGCGCGTCCGGCACGGGAGAACGGACGCACCCGGTGAGGGGCGGGGGTGGCCTGTGCATGTGCTTCAGGTGATCGACAGCGCGAGCCGGCTCGGCGCGGCCGGGCGCGCGCTGGTCGCGATGACGCCCCAACTGGTGCGCGCCGGCGTCACCTTGGACGTCGCGTACCTCCACGACGCGCCCGACGGCTGCCAGCCCGAGCTCACCGAGGCGGGCGCCGCCGTGTTCGCCGTCGGCCGCCCCGGCCGGGCCGGTACGGCCGCTGCGCTGCACCGGCTGATCCGCGAACGGCGGCCCGACCTCGTCCACACCACGCGCCACGCCGGGGCGCACCGCTCCGACCTGCTCGCCCAGGCCGCCGCGTTCGCCGCCCGCACGCCGGTGGTGTCCAGCCTGGTCGACCCGCCGTCGGGGCCGGACCGACCGGGCGGGCTCCGCCCGGCGCAGGCCCTCGACGCGGCAACCGCGCGCGGCACCCGCCGCTTCCACGCGCTCACCCGGTACGTCGCCGCCACGACGGCGAAACGGCTGCGGGTACCCCGGCAGCGGATCGACGTGGTGCCCCGCGGGCGCGACCCGGAGCTGCTCGGCACCGCGACCCCGGAGCGGCGGGCCGAGGTCCGCGGCGCGCTGGAGCTGCCCGGGGACGTGCCGGTGGTGCTGGTCGCCGCGTGCCAGCAGTACCGGAAGGGCCTGGACGTGCTGCTCGACGCCTGGCCCGCGGTGCGGCGCGCGGAGCCCGAGGCCGTCCTGCTGCTCGCGGGCGGCGAGGGCCCCGAGACGGCGCGGCTGCACGCGCTCGCCGGGGTGGCCGGGAACGTGCGCTTCCTCGGGCCGCGCGACGACGTGGCCGACCTGATGGCCGCCGCCGACGCGGTCGCGGTGCCGGCCCGTCGGGACGGCCAGGGCGGCGCGGCGATCGAGGCGATGGGCGTGGGCGTGCCGCTGGTCTGCACGGACCTGCCGGGGCTGCGCGAGACGGTCGGTTCGGAGGACTACGCCCGGCTGGTGCCGCCGGAGCGGCCGGCCGAGCTGGCGGCGGCGATCGCCGACACGCTGGCGGACCGGTCGGCGGCCGGCGCGCGGGCACAGGCGGCGCGGGCGCGCTTCCTCACCTCGTTCACGCTGCATCAAGTGTCGGCGCAGACGGTCGAGTTCTACGAACGCTCGCTGCGCCTGCGCCCGGCCTGAGCGGAGGCGGTGGCCACGAGGCGGCCGGGATCGACCCGTACGCGGAGCGCCCGCGCATCGCCTGCCCGCCGACCGTGCGGTCCGCGGCCGGTTAGGCGGATCGGGTGAACGCGGTTGGACCTCGGCCCGGGCCGGTCGGCAGGATGTCCGGCCGGGGCGCCGCCATGCGGCCCCACCTCCCCCTCCCCCGTACGGATTTGGAGTACCCGGTGTTCAAGGGATTCCGCAGCTTCCTGCTGCGCGGAAACGTGGTGGACCTCGCGGTCGGCATCGTGATCGGCGCGGCCTTCACCGCCGTCGTCACCGGGTTCGTGACCGCCTTCCTCACGCCGCTCATCGGGGTCGCGACCGGCGCCGTCGGCGACTTCACCCAGAAGACCTTCGACGTGGCCGGCACCCGGTTCCCGTACGGCGTCTTCGTCAACGCGCTGATCAGCTTCCTCCTGGTCGCCGCGGTCATCTACTTCGCCGTGGTAGTACCGGTCGGCAAGCTCCAGACCCGCTTCGAGTCGGCCAAGCCCGTGCCGGCGCCCAAGGTGGACTGCCCGGAGTGCCTGAGCTCGATCCCGGCCGCGGCGACCCGCTGCTCGTTCTGCACCTCGGAGGTCGGCGCCCGCCCCGGCCTGCCGGCGCAGGCCCAGGCGCTGCAGTCGCACTGACCGGTGCTGACCAGGCGCCAGAGGCACTGACGGGGTCTTTATCCCCGAAACATTCACGAGCCCCCGCCGCACCGTCGGCGGGGGCTCGAACGCGCCCGCGCACGCCCCATCCGTAAAAGTTTCTCCCCCGGACCCAGACCCCGGCACCGCCCGGTCACCCCAAGGGTTCGCCGGTCCGCCGTCCGGGCGCTGTTCGATCACTGACGGCGCGTCGAGGTTGTCCGGAACTGAATGCCGGTATGTCCGTTCTTCCTACTTTCGAAACCTTTGTGCGAGCGAAGACTGTGTAAACACTCGAACTGCTCCCCCTCCCGCTCTCCTCAGCAGGCGCATTGTGGGCTTACCGTATGCCCCATGACCTCGCCCCGCTCCTACGACGGAGTCGGCTACCCCTCTCCGTCCTTCTCCTCCGGCACGCCGATTTACGACAGCCTTGTCGCCGAACGCGGTGTCCCGCAGATCGCCCCCATCAATGTGCCGGCCGCCCTGCCGCCGGCCCTGTCGTCCGGGTACGGATCAGGCCTCGGCCCGTCCTACGAGAACCGGTACGCCACCGGCTACGAGAGCGCCGGCAGCAACCTCCCCGCGCTGCCGCCGGCCCGCCTCGCGCTGGGCCCCGGCCCGAGCAGCAGCCCCTCCGCCGGCCCCGCCACGGCGTACATCCCGGCCCAGCCCGCGCCGGCGTACGCCTCCGCGCCGCAGCCGCCCGTCCCCGGCTACGGCGGCCCGCAGCCGTACCAGCGGCCCCAGCCGCCGGCGCCGGCCTTCGCCCAGACGGCGAGCGGCGGTTACCAGCCGACCGGCGGCCAGAGCTTCGGCGGCCAGAACACCTTCGTCGGCGGCCAGGGCGGCCAGCAGTCCTTCGGCGCGCAGCCGATCGGCGGCCCGGGCGCGTTCGGCCCCGGCCAGCCTGGCGGCCAGCAGCACGGCGGTCCGCAGAGCTTCGGCGGCCAGCAGTCCTTCAGCGGCCCGGCGCAGGGCGGCCCCGGCTTCCAGGGGCAGGGCGGCGACCAGTCCTTCGGGGGCGGCCAGCTGCGCCCGGCCATGGCGCCGGTCGCGCCGGTCCGCCCGATGCAGCCGCAGCGCCCGGGCCCGTACGGCGAGCCCGGCCACGGCGGATTCGCCGGGCAGCCCGGGGGCTACCAGCCGCAGGGCCAGGGCTACTGAGCCGCTGACACCCCAGGGCCGACCCCACCCGGCCCGCACCCGCACCACCTGAGCACCACCCGGCGCGCGCCGCGCGCCGGGCGAACGGAGAAACGGGTCATCCACGGACCGCCCGGAACGCCCCCCACGGCGTCCCGGGCGGTCCGTGCGCGTTCGGGGGTTCGTTTGGGGTGCGTGCGCGTACGGGGTGCACGCGTAAGGGGGCGTCGGGTCCGTGCGATCGCGGCTGGCAGGATGGAGGAATGCAGCTCACCGGACTCCACGTCTACCCCGTCAAGTCCATGTACCGCCTGAGCCCCGACAGTGCCCCGGTCGAACCCTGGGGCCTGGCCGGAGACCGCCGCTGGATGCTCGCCGACCCCACCGGCCGCTTCGTCAGCCAGCGCGAGAACGCCGCCCTCGGTCAGATCCGCACCGGCCTGCGCCCCGACGGCACGCTCACCCTCACCGCCCCCGACGGCTCCCGGATCGAGGTCACCGCCCCCGCCGTCGCGGCCGGCGACCCGCTCGCCGAGGTCGAGGTCTGGGGCACCCGCTTCCGCGCCACCGAGGCGCCCAAGGACGCGCACGAGTGGATCTCCGAGCACCTCGGCGAGTATCGCCTGGTGCATCTGGACGATCCGCGCGCCCGGCCCGTCGACCCGGACTACGGCACACCCGGCGACACCGTGTCCATGGCCGACGGGTTCCCGCTGCTGCTCACCACCACCGCCTCGCTGGACCGGCTCAACGAGCTGATCGCCGCCGAGCACCCGGACGGCCACGAGCCGCTGCCGATGGAACGTTTCCGCCCCAACGTCGTGGTCGACGGCGCCGAGCCGTGGGCCGAGGACGGCTGGCGCCGGATCCGGATCGGCGGCCTGACCTTCAAGGCGGTCAAGCCCTGCGGCCGGTGCGTCATCACCACCACCGACCAGGAGAGCGGCGAGCGGCGCGGCCCGGAGCCGCTGCGCACCCTGGCCCGGCACCACCGGCTCCTGAAGAAGGCCGCCTTCGGCCAGAACCTGATCCCCGAGCGCCCGGCCGGTGTGACCGGCGACGTGCTCGGCGCGCTGCGGCTCGGCGACGAGGTCGAGGTCCTGGAGGACGGCGCGCACTGGCCGGCCGACGCGCGGGCGTGAGCACCCGGCGTGCGGCCCCGGCTCCGGAACGGTCTGGTTCCTGAACGCCCTGGTTCCGGGGTCGGAGCCAGGGCTGGCTCTGCGGCTTCGGCTCCGGAACCAGGGCTGTGCGCGCTCGTTGAAACATGTGGTCGGAACATGTGCTGAAGACGGGCGCCCCCGGTGCCCGCATGATCGCCGGCGGCGGCCGGACCACCCGCCCGGGCGCGCTACGGTGGGCGGACGGCCCGCGCACCCTCGCGCGTACGGCCCGTTGATCGCCGGCTCGACGAAGGTGGGGACGACAGACCGTCATGGCTGAGCACAGGGTCCGGGTCACCCAGGACAGCGCATCCCGCTGGCGGCGCCGCGCGGGCGAGTACGACACGCTCGCGGAGGCCCTCGCCGCCGCCGAACCGGGCGACACCGTGACCGTCCGGCCCGGCACCTTCCGGGAGAACGTGCTGCTCGACAAGGCCGTGACGATCGTCCCGGCGCAGGGCCCGGGCACCGTCCGGATCGACCCGCCCTCCGGCGTGCCGCTGACCGTCACCGCCGCCGCGACCGTCCGCGACCTCGTGGTCGAGGGCGGCGACAGCTCCGCCCCCGCCGTCCTGATCAGCGGGCCGGAGGCGGCGCCCGCGCTCAGCGGCTGCCGGGTGGAGAGCCCCTCCGCCACCGGGATCGAGATCACCGGCGGCGCCCGGCCCACCCTGCGCGGCTGCGTCGTCGCCAACCCCGGCGGGCTCGGCCTGCGGCTGCGCGGCGAGGGCACCGCCGCCGCGTTCGAGGACTGCGAGGTCGCCTCCGCCGCCCAGGCCGGACTCGCCGTGCTCGGCGGCGCGACCGCCGCGCTCGACCGCTGCCGGATCCACCACACCGCCGGCGCCGGCGTGCTGCTCTCCGACCCGGGCAGCGCCGCCGAACTGACCGGCTGCGAGATCTACGAGATCCGCGGCAGCGGCGTCCAGGCCGAGGCGCACGCGGGCGGACGGCTCGTCGACTGCGAGATCCACCGCGTCACCGGCAACGGGCTGACCCTCGACGGCGAGGCCGAGCTCGTGCTCACCGGCTGCCGGGTGCATGACCTGCCCGAGAACGGCGCCGACCTGCGCGGACGCTCCCGGCTCAGCCTCACCCACACCACCGTCCGGGACTTCGGGCGCGGCGCGCTCTCGGTCTGGGACCAGGGCACCGAGGCCGTCGCCGAGTCCTGCCAGATCCACAGCTCCACCGGCGAGTACCCGGCGCTGTGGGTCAGCGACGGCGCCCGGCTCACCCTGACCGACTGCGCGCTGCACGACCTGCCGGACGCGCTCTTCGTCCTCGACCGGGACTCCGCCGCCACCGCCGACCGCTGCTCGTTCAGCCGGATCCGCAGCTCGGCGGTCTCGGTCAGCGGCGGCGCCGCGGTGACGCTCACCGCCTGCCGGGTGCAGGAGGCCGGCACCGGGCTCTGGTTCCGCGACCACGGCAGCGGCGGGCTGCTCACCGACTGCGAGATCTCCGACGTCGCCACCGGCGTGATCGTCACCAAGGGCGCCGACCCGGTGCTGCGCGACTGTACCGTCCGGGCCAGCACCGACGCCGGGGTGTACGTGTCGGCGCAGGGGCGCGGCACGTTCGAGGACTGCCGGGTCTCGCACGGCAAGGGCTTCGGATTCCACATCATCGACGGCTGCCGCACCCAGCTCACCCGGTGCCGGGCCGAGCAGAACGAGCGGGCCGGCTTCGAGTTCTCCGAACCCGGTCCGGTGGCGGAGGGCTGCACCTCGGACGACGTCGGGCCGGCCGGCGGAGCGGCGGAGGTGCCGGCGCCGCGGACCCCGCGGATGCCGGTGACCGCCCAACTCACCTCTGTCGCCCCGGTGTTGGCGGCCACGGCGTTGGCGGCACCGACTGCCGCGATCGCCCCGATCCCCGACTGCCGGCCCGCCGACGAGGCTCTCGCCGAACTCGACTCGCTGGTCGGGCTGGCCACCGTGAAGCAGGAGGTGCGCACGCTCATCGACCTGATCTCGGTCGGCCGGCGCCGCCGCCAGGCCGGGCTCAAGGCTCCCTCGCTGCGCCGGCACCTGGTCTTCACCGGTGCCCCGGGCACCGGCAAGACCACGGTGGCCCGGCTCTACGGCGAGATCCTCGCCTCGCTCGGGGTGCTCCAGCGCGGGCACCTCGTCGAGGTGGCCCGGGTGGACCTCGTCGGCGAGCACATCGGCTCCACCGCGATCCGCACCGCCGCTGCCTTCGACCGCGCCAGGGGCGGGGTGCTCTTCATCGACGAGGCGTACGCGCTCGCGCCCGAGGACGGCGCCCGCGACTTCGGGCGCGAGGCGATCGACACCCTGGTCAAGCTGATGGAGGACCACAGGGACGAGGTCGTCGTCATCGTCGCCGGCTACACGGCCGAGATGGAGCGCTTTCTCTCCGCCAACCCCGGCGTCTCGTCACGTTTCTCACGCACCATCACCTTCTCCGACTACACGGCGGACGAACTGCTGGAGATCGCGCGGGCGCAGTGCGCCGAGCACGAGTACGCGCTCGCCGAGGCCACCGAGGGCGCGCTGCTGCACCACTTCGCGACGCTTGACCGCGGGCCCAACTTCGGTAACGGGCGCACGGCGCGGCAGGTCTTCGAGACGATGGTCGAGCGGCACGCGATGCGGGTCGCGCACCTGGACAATCCGTCCACGGAGGAGCTCCAACTCCTCGTCCCCGCCGACCTCCCCGCCGCGCGCCTGCCCTGACGCCGGCAGAGTTCCTGGGAACTCCGCGGAACTCGGCGGTGCGGCGCGGTCGTTGAGGCTTGCATGAGCATGCTTCTGACGGGCGCGGCGGGCGGGTTGCTACTGCCGGCGGCGCTGGTGGTGGTGTTCTTCGTCGGCGCGGTACTGCGGCAGCTGTGGGCGCGGCCGGCGGAGGGCGCTGAGCGGGGCGCGGGCGCGACGGCGACGGAGGAGCTGCACGCGCTGCTGTACCCGGGCAAGCGCGTGCAGCTGGAGCAGCGCCGGGTGGAGCTGGTGCTGCGGGACGACGAGCACGACGGAGCACCGAAGCGCGCCGGGATCGACCTCGCGGGTGGGCGGGCGGTGATCCGTCGGGGCGGGGGGAACAGGTAACAGCTAACAACAAACAGATTACAGATTTCGAAATCTGTTATCTGTCATCTGTTACCTGTTCGCCGCCACCCGTCAGCGCCCGCCCGTCACCCCGCCCACTCGCCGCCGGCCAGGAACGACTCCAGCACGGCCCGGTACGGCGCGATGTCGATCCGCTCGCCCGCCAGCCAGTCGTCCGAGTAGTACTTGTCCAGGTACCGGTCGCCCGGGTCGCAGATCAGGCCGACCACGCTCCCGTGCCGCCCCGCCGCCCGCATCTCGGCGACGATCCGCAGCGCGCTCCACAGCCCCGTCCCCGTGGACGCCCCCGCCTTCTTGCCGAGCACCTGCTCCAGCACCCGCACGGCGGCGATCGACGCGGCGTCCGGGACCCTCATCATCCGGTCGATCGCGCCGGGCACGAAGCTCGGCTCCATCCGGGGCCGCCCGATGCCCTCGATCCGCGAGCCGCTCGCGCAGACCGCGTCCGGGTCGTGGTGCACCCAGCCGTCGAAGAAGCAGGAGTTCTCCGGGTCCGCGACGCAGATCCGGGTGTCGTACTGCATGTAGTGCACGTACCGGGCGATGGTCGCCGAGGTGCCGCCCGTCCCGGCGGTGGCGACGATCCAGGCCGGCTCGGGGTGCGGCTCCAGGCGCAGCTGGGCGAAGACCGACTCGGCGATGTTGTTGTTGCCCCGCCAGTCGGTGGCCCGCTCGGCGTAGGTGAACTGGTCCATGTAGTGGCCGCCGGTCTCCTCGGCAAGCCGGGCGGAGGCCTCGTACACCTCGTCCGAGCGCTCGACCAGGTGGCACTCGCCGCCGTGGAACTCGATCAGGTCGATCTTGGCCTGGCTGGTGCTCTTGGCCATCACGGCGATGAACGGCACCCCGATGAGCTGCGCGAAGTAGGCCTCGGAGACGGCGGTGGACCCACTGGAGGCCTCGATCACCGGCTTGCCCGGGCGGATCCAGCCGTTGCAGAGCCCGTACAGGAAGAGCGAGCGGGCGAGGCGGTGCTTGAGTGAGCCGGTCGGGTGGGTGGACTCGTCCTTGAGGTAGAGGTCGATCCCCCACTCGGCCGGCAGCGGGAAGCGCAGCAGGTGGGTGTCGGCGGAGCGGTTGGCGTCGGCCTGGACCCTGCGCACCGCCTCGTTGAGCCAGGCCCGGTAGTCGTCGTCGGAACGGTCGACGTCGATGGTCGGCTCGATGCCGGGTCTGATGCCCCGTGCGGTACCCGACTCGCTGCCCAGCTCGGTACTCATGGTCACTCTCCTCGTCGCGGCCCCCCGCTGCTCACTACGAGTGTACGAGAGTCACGATAAGTGACCATTTTCGAAGTCCCAGCTTCCGCTTATCCCTTTCTCTCCGCCCGAAGGGCACCTCACCCCGCCTGCACCGATTGCGGGTCCGCCAGGTAAGGCAGCCACGCCAGCTCCGCCGCACCCGCGAGCGCGCTGTGGGCCAGCTCCGCGCCGACGATCGGCACCCGGCCGCTGCGCCCCCACAGGCAGCGCTCGGCGACGACCGCGCGCAGCCGCTCGGGCGCGGCCTCCAGCAGGTCGAGGTGGAGCCCGCTGAGGACCACCCGGTCGGGGTTGAGGATGTTCGCGACGCCGGCCAGCCCGAGCCCGAGCCGGTCGATGACGTGCTCGACGGCCGCGCGGGCCCGCTCGTCGGTGGCCGCCGCCCGGCACAGGTCGCGCGCCTGGTCGAGCAGCGGGCGCCCCGGCTCCGGGGTGAACCCGGCGGCGGCGAACAGCGCGTCGGGGTCGGTCTCGGAGTTGAGGCAGCCCCGATTGCCGCACACACAGGGCCGGCCCTGCGGGTCGACGGTGAGGTGGCCGACCTCCAGGGCGAGCCCGGCACTGCCCGTGTGCAGCCGGCCGTCGATCACCAGCGCGCCACCGACGCCGCTGTGGCCAGAGGTGACCAGGAGCAGGTGGCGGGCGCCGCGCCCGGCGCCATGCCGGTACTCGGCGAGCGCGCCGAGGTTGGCGTCGTTGGCGATGGCGGCGGGCAGCGGCCGGAGCGCGTGCGGGCCGTGGTCGGCGCGGCCGACCTCGACGTCGTACAGGTCGGCAACCGGGGTGCCGCTGGGCCAGGCGAAGTGCAGGGCGGCGAGCGCGGTGCCGTCCGGCTCGGTGACCGGGTTGGGCAGCGCGAGCGCGGCGCCGAGGCAGCGCCGGCTGGTGGAGCGGGCGAGTTCGGCGCCCGCCTCCGCGACGGCGCGCAGCATCCGGACCGGGTCGGTGGCGGCGGGCAGCGGCAGGTGGACCGGGGGGTCGAGGAGTCCGCCGAGGCCGGCGAGGGTGACGCTGAGCCCGTCGGCGTGGATCTGTCCGGCGATCACGACCGGGCCCTCGGGGTCGATCGCGAGCCGGTGCGAGGGGCGCCCGCGCCCTCCACCGGCCGGGCGGGAGTCGACGGTGATCAGGCCCAGCGCCTCCAGCTCGGCCGTGACAGCGCCGGCGGTGGCCCGGGTGACGTCCAGCGCCCGGGTGAGCGCGGAGCGGGTGGGCGTCTGGCCGGTGTGGATGAGCGAGAGCGCGGGGCCGAGCAGCGTCCGGCCGCGGTCGGGGGCGGCGCGGCGGTGGGCATCGCGCTGCGCGTCGGGCTCGGTCTCGGGGCCCGGTTTCGGACTTGATGGTGAGAGCTGCACGCCCCTATTGTGACTTTGTGCCGCTTCGAAACAAAATCCGTTCCCACGCCCTGCCCAACCAGCCCTCTCCCCAGTCTCGCAGCACACCCCCCGTGACGGACAGCCCCTGGGGCCCCGCACGCCTCGCGCTCACCGCGATCTTCGCCGTCGACGGCTTCCTCTTCGCCACCTGGGTGGTCCGGATCCCGGACGTCCGCAGCCAGGTCAGCGCCTCGCACAGCGCCCTCGGGCTCGCCCTGCTCTGCCTGTCGATCGGCGCCGTCCTCACCATGCCGGTGGTCGGCCGGCTCTGCCTCCGGTACGGCTCCCGCGTGGTGACGGTCGGCTCGCTCGCGCTGCTCAGCCTCGCTGTTCCGCTGCCCGCACACGCCCACTCGGTCCCCGCGCTCGGCGGCGTGCTGCTGCTCTTCGGCGCCGGGTACGGGGGCGCCAACGTCGCGATGAACAGCGCCGCCGTCGACCTGGTCGCACAGCTCCGACGGCCCGTCATGCCCAGCTTCCACGCCGGGTACAGCCTCGGCGGCCTGCTCGGCGCCGGCGTCGGCGGACTCCTCGCCGACACCCTGAGCGCCTCGTGGGCACTCGCGCTCGGCGGCCTGTCCGGCCTCGCGGTCACCGCGGCGGCGGGCGTCGTCCTGCTGCGCAGCCCGGACGCACCGCAGGTCACCCCCGAACGCCCCGACGCCGGGCACGGCGCCTCCCGGACCCTCCCGCACGCCAAGCTGCTCGTGCTCATGCTCGGCCTCACCGCCCTGTGCACCGCGTACGGCGAGGGTGCGATCGCCGACTGGACCACCCTCCACCTCACCGACGACGTCCACGCGAGCGCCGGGACGGCCGCTGTCGGCTACGCCGCGTACGCGTTCGCGATGACCAGCGGGCGGGTCGGCGGCACCTGGCTGTCCATCAGGCTCGGCCAGAGCCGGCTCATGCTCCTCGGCGGGCTCGCCGCGGCGGCCGGCATGCTGCTCGCCGCGCTCGCGCCCTCGGTGCCGCTCGCGATCGGCGGGTTCGTCCTGGTCGGCCTCGGGCTGGCCAACCTGTTCCCGCTCGCCATCGCCCAGGCGGGCGCGGCGGGCGGCCCGCAGGGCGTCGCGCTCGCCTCGACGCTCGGGTACGGCGGGATGCTGATCGGTCCGGTGATGATCGGCTTCCTGGCCGACGTGGCCGGGCTCCCGCTCGCCCTCACCACGGTCGCTGTCACGGCCACGGTGGCGGCGTTCCTGCCGCTCACAGTCCGGCGCCACTGACGGTCCTGGGGCTGCCCGCCGGGGAGCCCCGGCTCGACGCGAACAGATGACAGCAAACAGATGACAGATTTCATCATCTGTCATCTGTTTGCTGTTACTTGTCCGCTGCATGGTGGCAGGATGCACGCCATGACGACCAGCGGACGGATCCAGGTACTGCGGGCGAGCGAGCGCCCGGCGACGGCGTGGCTCAACGGGGGCGGGGTGACCAGGGAGGTTGCGGGGTTCCCGGCCGGGGCGGGGCTGGCCGGGTTCGACTGGCGGGTCAGCCTCGCGGACGTCGCGGCGGCCGGGCCGTTCTCGCCGTTCCCCGGAATCGACCGGGTGATCACCCTGCTCGAGGGCCCCGGCATGGTGCTCACCGTGGACGGCACCGAGCACCGCGTCGACGCGCCCTACCGGCCCTTCGCCTTCCCCGGCGAGGCCGCCACGGACTGCCGGCTGCTCGCCGGCCCGGTGGTCGACTTCAACGTGATGACCCGCCGCGGCAAGGTCACTGCGGACGTCGGCCTCATCACCGCGCCGGCCTCCGCGGACGTCCCGTCGGGCGGCGCCGTCCTCGTGGTCTGCCTCTCCGGTACAGCCGCCGTCGGCACAACCGCTGGCGACGACGCACCGCTCGCCCGCTACGACGCCGCTCTGCTCGACCACCCCGACGCGCACCGGCTCCGGGTCGACGGCGTCACCGCCGTCATCACCTTCCGCCCCGCCCGCTGACGGCCCGTACCGGAAAGTCGTACCCGCTCAGGCCGACTCCCCCGGCAGCCGCAGGTCCCAGCCCACCAGCGCGCGCAGCTGCTCCGCCGTCACACCGTCGGGCACCGGCTGCGGCGCGTCGTGGCGCAGCGGCGGCTGCCAGCCCTCCTCCGCCGTCCAGCGGCGGACCACCTTGGCGGGCGCTCCCGCGACGACGCTGTGGTCCGGCACCTCGCCGCGTACCACGGCGCCCGCCGCCACCACGACGTTGCGGCCGATCCGAGCCCCCGGCAGGATCACCGCACCAGTGCCGATCCAGCTGCCCGCGCCGATCTCCACCGGCTCGTTGCGCGGCCACTGCTTGCCGATCGGCAGGTCGGTGGAGCGGTACTCGTGGGCCTGGTCGGAGATGTAGACGCCGGGCCCGGTCCACACGTCGTCGCCGAGGACGATCGACTGGTGGCCGACGATGTGGCTGTCGCGGCCTATCACGCAGCCGCCGCCGATCCGCACGATCGGCTCGGGCCCGAGGTCGAGGCCGGGCAGGAAGCCCGCGCTGATGGTGACCCGTTCGCCGATGATCGAGAACGGCCCGATGGTGATCCACTGCTCGTTGAAGACCGCCCCGAGCGGGAACGCGAGCGTCGTCCCGTCCCCCAACTCGCCGAACCGGTACGGGCCGGGGTTCTGGTTGCTGACCGCGCCGGTCCGCTGCGCCCAGCGCCAACCCCGGTGGACGAGGCGCCCGGCGGCGCGCCGGCCGCCGGCCCGGACGGCAGTGAGGAGGGAACGGGTTTTCGGCATGCGATCACGTTACCGGCCCGTAGGGTTCGCCCGGCGGCCGGGCGGTCAACATCACATCCGCCCCGCCGAACGGCCTGGGACACCCGCCGAACGGCCCGGGTCCGAAATCCGCCACCCGTGGAAGACTCCGGTGCCATGGACATCTCCGAGCACATCGAAGCGCTGCGCCGCGAGGGCGCCCTGCTCGCCGACGCCGCCGCCCGTACCGACCTGGACGCCCCCGTCCCGACCTGCCCGGACTGGCGGCTCGGCGACCTCCTGCGGCACACCGGCCACGTCCACCGCTGGGCCGCCGCCTACCCCGCCCGGGGCCTGCGGGAGCCGCTGGACCCGGAGGGCGAGCGGGCGGTGTTCGGTCCGGCGCCGTCGGACGCGGCGCTGCTCGACTGGTTCCGCGAGGGCCATGCCGCCCTGGTGGACACGCTGGTCAAGACCCCGGCGGACGTGGACTGCTGGACGTTCCTCCCGGCCCCCAGCCCGCTGGCGTTCTGGGCCCGCCGCCAGGCGCACGAGACCGCCGTCCACCGCCACGACGCCGACGCGGCGGCCGGCATCGAGGGCCCGCGCGTGGACACCGCGCTCGCGCTCGACGGCATCGACGAGCTGCTGCGCGGATTCCTGGTCCGCCCGCGCTCGAAGCTGCGCAGCGAGCGGCCGCGCACGCTGCTGGTCCGCGCGACCGACGGCCCGGGCCTCTGGCGGCTGACGATCACCCAGGAGCCGCTCGCCGTCACCACGGACGGGCCCGAGGAACCCGCCGACCTCACCCTTGCCGGTCCGGGCCGCGAGCTGTACCTGCTGCTGTGGAACCGTCTCCCGGCCGAGCACGGATCCGCCCAGCACGCCGGATCCGCCGGGCACGTCGAGCGCACCGGGGACGAGACGCTGCTCGACCTCTGGCGGGAGACGGCCGCCGTCCGCTGAAGCCGGGAGCCCGGAGCCGGGAGCCGGGAGCCAGGAACCGGGCTCAGCGCACCCAGCGCGCCGGCCGCTTCTCCAGGAACGCCCGCATCCCCTCCTGCGCCTCCGCCGAACCGAACAGCCGCGCCGACAGCTCCACCAGCTCGTCCGCGTCGCGCTCGAAGGACCGCGCCACGTCCGCGTTCGCCAGCCGCTTCGACTCCGCCAGCCCCTGCGGCGAGCCCTGGCGCAGCGCGTCCAGCAGGTCCTTCAGCGCGACGCCGGTGTCCTCGCTGGACCCCGTGGCGCGGGTGATCAGCCCGATCCGGGCGGCCTCGGCCGCGTCGAAGACCTCGCCGGTGAGGTAGTAGCGGGAGGCGGCACGCGGCTCCAGCTTGGGGCGCAGCGGCAGCGAGATGACGGCGGGCGCGAGGCCGAGCCGGACCTCGGTGAACGCGAAGGTGGCGGCCGGCCCCGCGAGGGCGAGGTCCGCCGCACCGACCAGGCCGAGGCCGCCGGCCCGCACGTGCCCGTCGATCACGGCGATCACCGGCTTCGCGCAGTCGACGATGGCCCGCTGGAGCTCGACCAGGCCGCGCGGACCGACCGTCGGGTCCGCACCGGTCGCCTCGGACAGGTCCGCGCCCGCGCAGAACACCTTGCCGGTGTGCCCGAGCACCACCGCCCGGACCTCCGGGTCGGCGGCGGCGAGCGCCAGTCCAGCGTGCAGCTCGGCCATCAGGCGGGTGGAGAGCGCGTTGCGGTTGTGCGGCGAGTCGAGGGTGAGGGTGGTGACGGCGTCGGCGGTGGTGACGCGGACGAAGGGCGCTTCGCTGGTCATCGGCGGGGCCTGCTTTCCGGCTGAGGGTGGGTCGGACTGCGGCGCCGTCCGGGGTGCCCGGACGGCGCCCGGACGACTCTGGCACGGCCACCCGCCCCTCGGCCAGAGCCGCAAGGTGTCGAGCACGGGCGAAAACCGGTGGTGAGCGCCACGGCCTCCGGGGCAGCATCGCCGCCATGACCGCAGACGCCATGAGCACCGACGCCATGAGGGCCACCCCCGCCGCCGTGACCACCGACGCTGTCCTGCTGCTCGCGCCCCGCATCAACGAGACCGGACTCCAGCTGCGGACCGCAGCCGGCCGCCGAGGCCTGCGGGCGTACACCGCGAGGTCCTGGCAGGCGCCGCAGGAGCTCCTCGGCTCGGCGGGGCCGGTGCACGTCTACGGCGGGCCGCTGTTCGGCGACGCCGTCGGCCGGGCGCTCGGGCTCGCGCTGCTGGAGCCGCCCGCGGACTGGCTGGCGGAGCTGCCGAAGGAGCTGACCGGGCGGCGGGTGGCCAGCACCACCCTGGCCGAGGCCCGTCGGCTGCGCCGCCCGGCGTTCGTCAAGCCGCCGGCGGACAAGGCATTCGCGGCCCGCGTCTACCCCGACGGCACCGCGCTGCCGGGCCCGGAGCTGCTGGACGATGACACCCCCGTGCTGGTCAGCGAGGTGGTGCGGTTCCGGCGCGAGTACCGGCTGTTCGTCCTGGACGGCTCGGTGCGGGCCGCCTCGCGCTACGCGGTGGACGGCGAGTTGAGCGTCGCACCGCTCGGGGCGGACGGCGCGGACGTCCTCGCGTTCGCCGCCGACGTCCTGGCCGCTTCGGGGGCCGCCTCGGGCCCGGCCCTGCCGAGCGCCGTCGTGGTGGACGTCGGGGCAACCGACAGCGGCTGGGCCGTGGTCGAGGCCAACGCGGCCTGGGCCAGCGGCGGTTACGCCGCCGACCCGGACGGCGTCCTGGACGTGGTCCTGCGCTCCGCCGGACCGCTCGCCCAACTCCCGCCCGCCGACCGCTCGTTCCTGCGCGACCTGCCCGAAGTCGTCCGCTAGCGGCGCCACTCGACTGTCCGACGGCGGCCTCGGCTCATACCCCCTGCCAGCCCTGGCCGGTCCGGGGCGCTCGCTCCGTCCGCGCTCCGCCCCTGGCGAAACGGTGGTGCGGCCCCTCCGCGCGATGGGCCACGATGGCCCCATGACCACCACTCACCTCACGCACATCACCGAACCCCCTGGCGTCGCCCCCGGGACCGGCTACACCCAGGTCGTCACCGGCGCTGGCCGACTGGTCCAGGTCTCCGGCCAGGTGGCCTTCGACGAGCACCGGAACCTGGTCGGCGTGGGCGACCCGAAGACCCAGGCGCGCCAGGTGTTCGAGAACCTGCGCCGCTGCCTGGCCGCTGCCGGGGCCGACTTCGGCGACGTCGTCAAGTTCACCATCTTCGTCACCGACATCGCCTACCTCCCGGCCATCCGGGAGGCCCGGGACGAGCACGTGGACACCGCGAACCCGCCGGCCAGCTCCGCGGTGCAGGTCGCGGCGCTGTTCCTCCCCGAGGTGCTGATCGAGATCGAGGCCCTCGCGCTCGTCCGGGAGTAGGGCCTCAAGCGTTTGCGGTCCCTCTTACGCGTT
This sequence comes from Kitasatospora aureofaciens, assembly GCF_019192735.1. Lineage (GTDB taxonomy): Bacteria > Actinomycetota > Actinomycetes > Streptomycetales > Streptomycetaceae > Kitasatospora > Kitasatospora aureofaciens_A. The sequence continues at coordinate 14,280 of NZ_JAHTKP010000034.1, read as the reverse complement.
GCGGTCCCTCTCACGCGTTGCGCTCCCGCCGTCCGGCCCACCGGACGGCGGGGCCCATCGCCAGGCCCGCCGCCGCCAGCACCGCGCCGAGGACGGCCCAGCCGAGCAGCCCGTACCCGATCACAGCGGTGCTCACCAGCGCCGGACCGATCATCAGCGCCGCTGCCGTACCGGCGTTGTACACGCCTTGGTAAGCGCCGTGGGCGCGCTCCCCCGCGAGGTCGTAGCTGAGCGCCCATCCGCCCGCCTGGCCGAGCACCTCACCGAACGACTGGAGCGCCACCCCACCGAGCACCACCACGGCCGCGACGATCGGGGGCAGACCGTGCGCGAGGGCGATCACCACGCACGCCCCCGCGAGGATCACCCCCGCCCGGCCGCAGACCCGGGCCGCCGTCGCCGGGTCTTCGGTGCCCTTGGTGGCACGGACCTGAAGCGCGATCACCAGCACGGTGTTGACGATCAGGGTGCCGGCGACGGTGATGCGGGGCGCGTCGGTCTCCTTGACGATCCACAGCGGCACGCCGACCTCCAGGACGGAGAACTGCAGGCCGAGCAGGGCGTTCAGCACGGTCACGACCAGGAACGGCCCGTCCCGCAGCGCCGGGTTGCTCCGCCCGGTGCGCTCTCCTGCCCCGTCTCCGGTGCGATCTCCGGCGCCCCGCTCCTGCCGTCCTGACGGCCGGTCCGCCAACACGGGGAGGCGGTGGAACATCCCGGCGACGACCACGAAGGAAGCGGCGTTGACCAGGATCGCCGTCAGGTAGACCGGCCGAGTGTCCGCCTGGAGCGCGATCGCGCCGAGCGCCGTCCCCGCGCAGAGGCCGGCGTTGGTCACCACCCGCAGGTAGGCACGGCCCGCCACCCGGCGGTCGGCCGGCAGCACCTCGGCGTAGAGCGCGTTGCGAACGGCGGTCGACCCGCGGTCCACCGCCGCGACCGCGCAGGCCAGCGCGACGAACGCCGGGTAACTGTGCACCAGCGCGTACCCCGCGGTGCCGACCGCCTCCAGGGAGATCAACGCCACCAGCACGCGCCGCGCACCCCAGCGGTCGGCGGCCCGCCCGGCCGGCACGCTGGCGACGACCCCGCAGAGCCCGGCAGCCGTCATCCCGAATCCGAGCTGGGCGGCGCTCAGGCCGAGCACCCGGGTGAAGAACAACACGGAGACGGCCAGCGAGAGGCCGTTGCCCACGGTGTTGACCAGGGTGATCGCGGCCAGCCGACGGACCGTCGGGTCCGGGTGCAGCCGCCGCCGGACGGCACGGGCGAGCCCGCCGCCGGATTCGGGCACGGCGGACTCAGGCACGGCGGATTCGGGCACGGCGGATTCGGGCACGGCGGATTCGGGCACGGCGGAGGAAGGTGCGGAGGTCTCCGCGGATGGGGTGGTCATGGCCCCGATCCCACCGCCTGACGCGCGGCAACCGGTAATCCTTTAGGCTCTGCCTAAATCTCCGCCCCACTCATCGTTCCGCGCCGCCCGGAGGCCTCGCCGTGCACCGGTTCACGCTAGGCCTGGCCGACCTCGCCACCACCTGGTTCGCCGTCTCCCCGATCCAGGAGGCCTCGCTGAGCCTGCGGATGTGGACCCACCCCGGCGTCTACCCGCTGCAGAGCCGCGCCTTCGAACGGCTCCGACCCACCTTCGAGCGGCTGGACTCCACCCTGCTGCTGTCCCTCGTCGCCGGGAACCGCTGGATCCCCGACTTCCTGACGCCCCGCCCGGCCGCCCCGGCCGCCGACTTCCGCACCGAACTGGCCACCGTCCGCGCCCTCCCGCCCGAGCAGCTGCGCCCCGAACTGGAGCAGACCTTCCTGCCGCACGGCCAGCCGCTGCCCGCATCGCTCGCCGCCGGGCTGGCCGACCCGGCACGGCTGTTGGGCCGGATCGCCGACGCGCTGGAGGAGTACTGGGAGGTGTGCCTCGCGCCCACCTGGTGGCCGCAGGCCCGCGCGGTGCTGGACGCCGACCTGGTCTACCGGGCCCGGCTGCTCGCCCAGCACGGCGCGGCGGCGCTCTTCGCCGACCTGGACCACCGGCTGCGCTGGGAGAACGGCGTGCTGTCGATCAACCGGCGGTGGAAGGAACGGGACGGCGAGACCGCCGTGGACGGACGCGGCCTCGTCCTGACGCCGACCTTCTTCGCCCGCGGCGCGATCACGATGATCAGCAACGATCGTCCGCCACAGATCAGTTACCCGGCCCGCGGGCAGGCAGGCATGGCCGGCGCGAGCGCACCGGTGCCGCCGCAGGCGCTGGAGGCGCTGCTCGGCGCACCGAAGGCCCGGCTGCTGACACTGCTCGCCGAACCGGCCTCGACCACCGACCTGGCCTACCGCCTGGGCGTCACCCCGGGCGCCGTCAGCCAGCACCTGTCCGTCCTCGCCGCCACCGGCCTGGTCACCCGGGCCCGGCACGGCCGCTCAGTGCTGTACCGGCGGAGCGCGCTGGGGGACGAGCTGGCGGGGGCGAACAGGTAACAGATGTCAGATGACAGATGTTGAAATCTGCAATCTGTTATCTGTTCGCCGTCACCTGCCCGCCGTCCGCCACCCGCCCACCACCCACCACCCACCACCCACCGCCGGCCATCATCTGCCGACCACCACCCAAGTGGTACAGACCTGTTGACGCATTGGTCCAGTCCTCCTACAGTTCCCACGCCCCGCCTGCCCACGGCGCGGGCACCGATCGTACACGGATCACCCGCCGGTTCTACGTCACCCTGTCCAACCCCCACAGTCACAGGGAGAACCATGTCCGCTCGATCCCGGGCGGGGCGCCCGCGCGTGCGCAGCAGACTACTCGCGCTGCTCTCCGTCCTGCTCCTCCCGCTGGCCGCACTCACCGCGCTGGCCGCCCCGGCGCACGCCGCCGGCCGGCTCACCGCCACCTTCACCACCGCCGACAACGGCTCGTGGTGGCAGGGCACTTACATCGTCCACAACGACAACGCCACCGCCGTCACCGGCTGGACCCTGGAGTTCGACCTCCCGGCCGGCGTCACCATCGGCAACAGCTACAACGGCACCGCCACCGTCAACGGACAGCACGTCACCGCCACCAACGCCTTCTACAACGCGACCGTCCCCGCCCACGGCAGCACCGAGCCGTACAGCTTCTGGTTCGTCGGCAACGGCCCGGCCGTCCAGGGCTACGAATTCCACGGCTCAGGCAGCGACAACTCCTGGGAGCCCAACCGCACCGGCCACCAGGCCAATCTCTACGCCGACCCGAAGGACCCGTACAACTTCCACTTCAGCGTGGACGCGGCGGTCCAGGCCTACCTCGGCGCCGGGGTCAACCCGCGCAAGCTCACCATCGGCTTCCCGTTCTACGGACGCGGCTGGCAGGGCGTGGCCGACGGCGGCGCGTCCGGCGTCTGGCAGCCCGCGAACGGCGCCGCCCCGGGCCAGTTCGCGGAGGAGGCCGGCACCCGCGGCTACAACAACCTCATCACCGGCGTCCCCAACCTCGCCGTCCACCACGACCCGCAGTCCGTCGCGACCTACGGCTGCACCGGCGCCGGCGGGCAGTGGTGGACCTTCGACGACGCCTGGTCGATCGCCCAGAAGACGGCCTACCTCAGGTCGAAGAACCTGCTCGGCGGCATGATCTGGGAGATGTCCGGCGACACCCCGTCCGGCACCCTGATGAACGCCCTCGACACCGGCCCCAAGTAGGCCGACTGAAAGGCCCGTTGACACCAAAGGGGCCGGTGTTCCTCCCCGCGGGGAGGAACACCGGCCCCCAACGAACGGACGCCGCCTACCGCGAGGCCAGCGCCGACAACTTGCGCGCCGCACGGTACTGGCGCAGTACCTGGGCGAAGGTGGTGTGGCCCTGGGTCGTCCGGGCGAAGGCCCGCCAGGCGGCCGGCACCAGGCAGACAGCCGCGTGGAACAGGTATGGGCGCCGCTCGAACGCACCCAACAGCTGCTTCCCGGCCCGCATTTCAACACCCAGGCCCGCCTTGATGGCGAATGCGTAGTTGAGCGCCTCGCGCCGCACCTCGGCCGCGTTGCCCGCCTCCGCGACCTGCACCGCCCACTCGCCCGCCAGCCGGCCCGAGCGCAGTGCGTACGAGATGCCCTCGCGGGTCCACGGCTCCAGCAGCCCGGCCGCGTCCCCGGCCACCAGCACCCGGCCGCGGGAGAGTGGCGAGTCCTCGGCCCGGCAGCGGGTCAGGTGCCCGGACTCCACACTCGGAGTGAAGCCCGACAGGCCCAACTGCCGGATATAGTCGGCGAGATACTGCTTCGTCCGCTCACCGTCGCCACGCGCCGAGATGACGCCCACGGTCAGGCTGCTCGACTCGGTCTTCGGGAACACCCAGCCGTAACTGCCCGGCAGCGGGCCCCAGTCGAGGTGGATCCGGCCCGCCCAGTCGGCGGCGACCTGCGGCGGCACCGGGATCTCCGCCTCCAGGCCCAGGTCGATCTGGTCGAAGGTGACGCCGACGTGGCGGCCGATCCGGCTCGCGCTGCCGTCCGCGCCGACCACCGCGCGTGCCTCGAAGCTGCGCCCGTCCGCCGCCGTGACCAGCGCCGTCCGGTGCCCGCCGCCGCGCTGCTCCACGCCGGTGACGGTCACTCCGGTGACCAGCACCGCCCCGGCCTGCTTGGCCGCCTGCACCAGGCGCAGGTCGAACTCGTCGCGGTTGACCAGGCCGAACAGCATCCGCTTGGAGCGCTGCGTCCGGGTGTACCGCCCGCAGTACGCGAAGGTGACGGCGTGCACCCGGTCCTGCAGCGGGAGCCGGAAGTCCGGCGGCAGGCTGTCGCGGGACGGGCCGATGATGCCGCCGCCGCAGGTCTTGTAGCGGGGGTGCTCGGCCTTGTCGAGCAGCAGCACCCGGCGGCCCTGGACGGCGGCGGCGTGCGCGGCCGAGGCCCCGGCCGGTCCGGCGCCGACCACCACGACGTCCCAGACGCCGTCGAGCCCGTCAGGCCCGTCGGGCTGCGAAGCGGACGGCCCCTCGGACGTCCCGGACGCTGCGGACGTCCCAGGCGCTGCGGACGCCTCGGACGTCCCTGACGCCTCGGGCAGTTCGGACGCCTTGGGCGCCGCGGCGTCGAGCGGCGAAGTCTCGGTGTCGAGCGGGCTGCGGGAATCGGAGCTTCCGGAGTCAGTCACGTCAAGCAATCCTATGCGTCCACCGGGCCCGCCGGTCGCCGCGCCGCCGTGAACCTCCCGTCGTCTGCGGACCCGGCCAACGGACCTGACCGCCGAGCCCTAACGAGGGACCCGGCCGAGGGCCCCGGCCGCCGGACCGCGCCACCGGGCCGGGCCGCCGAACCCGCCGGTGCCGCTCCGCCTATGATCGGCGGTACCCCAACCGTCCACGCCCGCCCGGACCACCCCTCGGGCGGCCCCGCCCCTCTCGGAGCACCCCGATGTCACAGCCCCTGGCCGACGCCGTCCGGTCCCTGATGGACCGTGCCCGCACCGACCTCGCCGAGCTGGTCGCCTTCCCGTCGGTCGCCGACCCGCGCCAGTTCCCGGTCGAGGAGTGCGAGAAGGCTGCCCGCTGGGTCGCCGATGCCTTCGCCGCCGAGGGCCTGACCAACGTGCAGCTGCTCGACACCCCCGACGGCACCCAGTCCGTCTACGCCGAACTGCCCGGCCCCGAGGGCGCGCCCACCGTCCTGCTCTACTCGCACTACGACGTCCAGCCCCCGCTCGACGAGGACGCCTGGCAGAGCCCCGCGTTCGAACTGACCGAGCGGGACGGCCGCTGGTACGGCCGCGGCGCGGCCGACTGCAAGGGCAACATCCTGATGCACCTCACCGCCCTGCGCGCCCTGCGCCAGGTGTACGGGGACGCCTACCCGGTCGCCCTGAAGATCATCGTCGAGGGCTCGGAGGAGCAGGGCACCGGCGGCCTGGAGCGGTACGCGGAGGCGCACCCCGAGCTGCTCGCCGCCGACGCGATCATCATCGGCGACACCGGCAACTTCGCCCCCGGCCTGCCCACCGTCACCGCCTCGCTGCGCGGCATGACGGTCGTCGAGGTATCACTCACCACCCTGGCCGGCAATCTGCACTCCGGCGCGTTCGGCGGCGCCGCCCCCGACGCTCTGCAGTCGCTCATCAAGGTCCTCGCCTCGCTGCACGACGAGCACGGCGACGTCGCCGTGGCCGGGCTGGCCGCCGACCAGACCTGGGACGGCGTGCAATACACGGAGGAGCAGTTCCGCTCCGACGCCAAGGTGCTCGACGGCGTCGCCCTCACCGGCACCGGCACCATCGCCGACCGGCTCTGGGCCCGCCCGTCCGTCACCGTCCTCGGCATCGACGCCCCGCCGGTGATCGGCGCCACCTCCTCCGTCCAGGCCGCTGCCAAGGCGCTGGTGAGCCTGCGCGTACCGCCGGGCACCGACCCGGCCGCCGCCCAGGACCTGCTGGTCGCCCACCTGGAGGCGCAGGTCCCGCTCGGCGCCCGGCTGACGATCGAGCGCCAGGGCAACGGCTCCCCGTTCAACGCCGACACCACCGGCCCGGCCTACGAGGCGATGGGCGAGGCCATGGCCGAGGCCTTCGGCACCCCGATGGTCGCCTCCGGCGAGGGCGGCTCGATCCCGCTCTGCAACACGCTGCGTACGCTGTACCCGCAGGCCGAGATCGTGCTGATCGGGGTCGAGGAGCCCACCACCCAGATCCACGCGGTCAACGAGAGCGTCGACCCGCAGGAGCTGGAGCGGATGGCCCTCACCGAGGCCCTGTTCCTCCGCCGCTACGCCGAACTGCGCTCCGTCTGACGGACATTGGGACGGGGGCTGCCCGCAGCCCCCGTCCCCGTGCGGCCACCGCCGCCGCGAACCCGACCGCGCCCACCGCGAGTCCGGCCCCGGCGCCGAAGCAGAGTTCGGGGATCAGCCCCCGCCGCAACGGCCTGAGCCGGTGCACCACCCCGGCCACCGTCGCCGCCCCGAGCGCCCCGGCGGCCGCCCGACGGGCGCCGGGCGAGAGCACGACTGCGGGCGGCACCGGTTCGACGGCCCGCGCCGCACGCACCGCCCACCCACCGAGCCCGGCCAGCGCGAGCGCCGAACTCCCGTACTGCAGCGCCGAGTACAGCGGAACGCCGGCCATCTCCCGTTCCAGCGCGGGGAGCAGCCGCACCCCCAACCGCCCCTCGTGCGTGAACGCGTCCCACCCGACGTGCGTGGCCGCCCCCACCGCAGCGGACACCGCGAACCAGCCCACCCGCGCAGCACAGTCGCCTTCACGCCGGACGGTCAACGCCTCGGCCGCGCCCGCCCACCGCGCGGGCAACAGCGCCACCAACGGCGCGCGCAGCAGCCCGTGCCAACCGGCCACCAGCGCCCCCGCGATCGCCACATCCACCGTCGGCACCGCCCACCACCGGTGGGTCAACCCGCCGTGCCCGTACACCCCCGGCAGCAACGACTCCGCGAAGAACGGCACATCGGGCGCCATCGACCCGGCAACCAGCGCCGAGGCCACCAGCGGCCCGCGCTCCCCGGCAGCACGCAGCAGAGGCAGGACGGCCATCGGATGGCTCAGCGTGAACGGCATGCCTCCATCCTGCCCGCTGCGCCGCCCAGCGGCGTCATCCGGTCTCCGCCATGTCCGCCGCAAAGCCTGCTGAGCCACCCGAACCAGGCCGAGGGCGACCTGCCGTCCGCTCGCTCGGCGCCGGTCGAGCCCTCTGCCCTCCACCACCGGCCGCAGTGGCACCCGCTACGCCGCATCCGCCGCCCGGGCAAGGCCCAGAGCGACCTGTCGCCCTGCCTCCAGATAACGCAACTCGCCGCAGCGGCGCGCGTCCAGGGTGGCGGCAAGCCGCCGATACCGGCTCGGGGGCAGCAGGTCGGCGGCCTCGTCCAGGGTGACGAAGCGCCAGCCGCGCAGTTCCTCGGGCTGGAGCAGCAGGCCCTGCCGCCCGTTCGCGTCCAGCAACCCGCCGTCGTACATGAGCCGCAGACCGCCGCGGCGAGGACCCGTGCGCGGTTCCCAGTCGACGGCGAGCAGGCGCAGAGTGGCCGGGTCGAGGCGGAGACCGAGTTCCTCGGCGGTCTCACGCAGGGCGGCGTCGGTGGGGGCCTCGCCGCGTTCGACGACGCCGCCGGGGAAGTCCCAGTCGGGCTTGTAGACGGGGTCGACGAGAAGCACGCGGTCCTGTTCGTCGAAGAGCAGGACCGCGGAGGCGACCGTGTCCCCGGTGGGGTCGGGGGTCTGGGCGATCGGGCAGCGGGCGGCGCCGTCGCGGACGAGTTCGGCGATCCGCTCGGCGGTTTCGCGCGGGGTGAGCCGGCCGGAGTCGATCAGGCGGGCGTCGCGGACGAGCCAGCGCCGGGCTGCACGGTAGCGGGGCAGGTGCTCAAGGCACCACTGGCGGACCCGCTCGCTGGCCGCCGCATCGCCGGGGCATTCGTCCCGGTGTGCAATGCGCTGACGCAGGATCGTTTCTTCTGGGTCAAGGACGACGTGGTGCACCGCGATCCCGTGCGCGGCGAGATCGCCGAAGATCTCGTCCCGGTAGTCCTCTCTGAGCAGGGTCATCGGGACCACCAGCGGGCCCGGCACCTCGCCGAGCAGCGCGGCGGCCACCTCGGGGACGAGCCGGCGCCAGGCCGGCAGGTCCTGGAAGTCGGACACCGCCGCCAGCCGGTCGGCCGGAAGCACCCTGCGCAGCCCGAACCCCACCAGCTCGGGGTCGAAGAGCATGCTCCCCGGCAGCAGTTCCACCAGTTCCCGGCAGGCACTGGTCTTGCCCGCCCCGAATGTGCCATTGACCCAGACGATCACAGCGTCCCCTGCCCTCGACTTCCCCCGGTGCCGGTTCGCACCGGGCGGCGCCCCCGTTGTCGAACCAGCGCCACCCGTGGTGGTACCCCCGCCGCGCCGCTCCCCATACCTTCCCGCGCCGCCCACTGCGCCATCCACTGCGGCGCCCCGACTCGCCTCTTGACAGAGGCATGTGCCCAGGCCAGGCGCCTGGGCGGTCGGCTATGTAGACCAGTCGTCATAATCCTTGCGCCCCCTTCGCACTCCCACAACCCGCCTCCGTACCACCCCTCGCGGCGCCCGGCCGACCCTCGCGCCGGCGCTCTCGTGCAAACGCGCGCCCCGCACGCACCACTCACGCCCAGCGCTCCTGCTCCCCCCTTCACCCGGGGAAAATTATGTAGACCGGTCTACATCGCCCGCCGAATCAGCCCCTCCACCCAGCGCACAGGAAGTCGGCCTGCCCGACTTCCTACGCACACCACCACACCACCCCAGATTTCTGTAGACCGACCTACATATTCGCGCCGCCGCACACACTGTGCCGCCCCCACCCCCGCCCAACCCCCGCCCCACCGCGCCCGCTTGCGCCCAGGCCCCCGCACCCCGTACAGAGGAACGATGAAGCTGCGCCCAGTCGGCCGAGTCGTCGTCATCGGGTCGGTCAACGTCGACCGGATCCTCCGCTGCCCCATGCTCCCCTCCCCCGGCGAGACCGTGCTCGCCATGGACGCCACGCAGGGGTTCGGTGGCAAGGGCGCCAACCAGGCGGTGGCGGCGGCCCGGATGGGGGCGGCGACCCAACTGGTCGCGAAGGTCGGGGCGGACGCCGACGGACGGGCTGCGCTCGCCGACCTCCGGAGCGCCGACGTCGACACGGGCGCCGTGCTCACCGACCCCGCCGCACCCACCGGGCAGGCGATCGTCATGGTCGACCCGGCCGGCGAGAACAGCATCGTCGTCGTCCCCGGCGCGAACGCCCACCTCACCGCCGCCGAGGTCACCGCCGCCCTCGCCGCCGTCCGGCTGCTCCCTCGCGACGTGGTCCTCACCAGCGGCGAGATCCCCAAGGAGTGCGTCCGCGCGACGGCCGCCGCGCTCCCCGCACACGGCACCCGCTGGGTCCACAACGCCGCGCCCGCCGGCACGCTCCCCGACACGCGTTCAACCGGCCGCCGTCCCCTGGTCGTTGTGAACGCCGTCGAGGCCCGTCAGCTGACCGGCACCGCCACCGTCACCGAGGCCGCACACGCACTCACCAACATCACCGACCTCCCCAACCCCACAAACCTCGCCGCCCTCACCGACGGCACCGTGATCACCCTCGGCGGCGAGGGCGCCCTCGTCGTCGCCGACGGCCGGGTGACCAGGCTCCCCGCCCCCGCCGTCACCGTCGTCGACACCACCGGTGCCGGCGACGTCTTCTGCGGCGCCCTCGCCGCCGAACTCGCCCGCGACACGCCGCTCCCCGAGGCCGTCGCCGTCGCCGTGGCCGCAGGAGCCTTCGCCGTCACCGCCCTCGGCGCCCGCGGCGCCCTCCCCCGCCCCACGGACCTCTGAGCACAGCAGGGAGCGGCACAGCAGGGAACAGCACAGCGAGGAGCAGCACAGCAAGGGACGCCCGGACCACAAAGCCCCAGGCACCCCTCACCGACAACCCACGCGAGCCCTACGGCCGCCCCATGTACGACGGGTAGTAGCCGCTGCTGATGCCCGAGATCCGGATGAGGGTCCCCGGCCGCGCGGCCTCGACGTACTGGTTGTTGCCCAGGTAGATCGCCACGTGCTGGATCCCCCGCTTGGTGCCGTCGGGCGACCAGAAGAACAGGTCACCCCGGCGGAGCTGGCTCGCCGTGATGGGCGTGGTCGCCGCGTACTGGTCGTTGGCCACCCGCGGCAGGTTGATGCCGCCGCGCCGGAACGCCTGCTGCACCAGGCCGGAGCAGTCGTAGCCGTCCGGCCCGTTGCCCGCCGTCATGAACGGCTTGCCCACCTGGGCGAGCGCGAACTGGATGGCCGTCTCGACGTTCCGGTCCGCCGCCGCCGGCGCGGCGTTGGACGAGGACGAGGACGAGGACGAGGACGAGCCCCCACCGCCCGTACGGTTCAGGTACACGTCGTAGTGCGTGGTCCAGCGCCACTCGCCCTTGCTGTTCTTGAACCAGTAGCGCGACCCGTCCCACCCCTGCTTGATCCCCCCGTTGGACGTCGCGCTCGACGACTTCGAGGACGTCGACGTCGAGGAGGACGACGTCGAGGACGCCGACCCGCCCCCGGTCCGCGCCACGTAGACGCTGTAGTGGGTGGTCCAGCGCCACTGCCCCTGGCTGTTCTTGAACCAGTACCGCGAGCCGTCCCAGCCGGCGTGGGCCGGCGCCGGCTCGGCGGCGGCGGGGGTCACGCCGGTACCGAGGCCGATCACGCCGGCGCCGGCCGCGACCACAGCCACCATGCCGATCCCCCGGCGGAGCCGCGCGGCCCGGGAAGGACGGGCGGCGGCCCGCCGGTCGGCGGTGGTGGCGTGCTGCCCGGTCGGCTCGTCGGCGGCATCCGGCGTGCTGGTATTGACGGTGGTCATTCTGTTGTCTTCCTTCACTGCTGCGGACTGTGCTGCGGACACGGCTGATCAGTTCTGCCGCCTGTCACGTTAAGCACGCGTCAGCTCACAGCGCGCAGTGGAGTGCGCCAAAGGAGGGTCGCGAAAGGTGAGCACCGAACGGGTCGTCAGGGTGATACGACGTCACCGAAGCTGGATCCGACGCCCCCTCATCACCGCTTCCCGCCCTCCGCGAGCAGCTGCTTCTTGAGCACCTTTCCCATGGCGTTCCTGGGGAGTTCGGGCACCAGGACGACCCGGCGCGGCCGCTTGTGCACCGAGAGCCGCTCTGCCACAAAGGCCGTCAGCTGATCCCCCGTCACCGGACCGTCCGGAACGACGTACGCGACGATCGCCTGTCCGAGGTCCTCGTCCGGCGCGCCGACCACGGCGGCGTCGGCGACCGCGGGGTGGTCGCGCAGCGCGGCCTCCACCTCGCCGGCGCCGATCCGGTAGCCACCGCTCTTGATCAGGTCGACCGAGGCGCGGCCGACGATCCGGTGGAATCCGTCCTCGCCGATCACGGCGACATCGCCGGTGCGGAACCAGCCGTCCGCCGTCCAGGACTCGGCGTCGGCGTCCGGCCGGTTGAGGTACCCGGAGAACAGGGTCGGCCCGGCGACCTGCAGTTCGCCGACACTCTCCCCGTCGGACGGCACGGGCGCGCCGTCCTCGCCGACCAGCCGGGTGCGCACGCCGTCCAGCGGCAGGCCGACGCTGCCGGGGCGGCGCTCGCCGTCCGCCCTGGTGCTGACGGTGATCAGGGACTCGGTCATCCCGTAGCGCTCGATCGGCGCGTGCCCGGTCAGCGCCGCCAGCTTCTCGAACACCGGGACGGGCAGCGGCGCACTGCCGGAGACCAGCAGCCGGGCCGAGGCGAGCCGGGCCGCCGCCTCCGGGTCGGCCACCAGCCGGGACCAGACGGTCGGCACCCCGAAGTACAGGCTGCCGCCCGCGGCGGCGTACCCGGTGGGACTGGGCCGCCCGGTGTGCACCAGCCGGCTGCCGGTGCGCAGGGCGCCGAGCACGCCGAGCAGCAGGCCGTGCACGTGGAACAGCGGCAGGCCGTGGACGAGCGTGTCCTCGGCGGTCCACTGCCAGGCGGAGGCGAGCGCGTCCAGGTCGGCAGCGACGGCCTCGCGACGGATCACCGCGCCCTTGGGCGCGCCGGTAGTGCCCGAGGTGTAGAGGACGAACCCGGTGGTGTCCCCGGCCGGCTCGGCGTACGTCGTCGCGGAACGTTCCGTCAGGTCGACGGCCAGCCCCTTCACCCCGCCCACCCCGCTGTCCTCGCTGTCCCCGACGGCGCGCGCCAGCAACGCGGCCCCCGAGTCGCGCAGGATGTGCTCGCGCTCCTTCGGCCCGGAGTCGGGCGGCACCGGCACCACGGGCACACCCGCCAGCAGGCCGCCGACCACGGCGGTCACCGTCTCGACGCTCGCCCGGGCCAGCACCGCGAGCGCGGGCGCCCCGGCCACCCGATCGGCCACGGCGGTCGCCGCGCCGAGCAGTTCCTCCCGGGAGAGCGCCCGCCCGTCGATCCGCAGCGCATCGGCCGCATCCCCGAAGCCGCCCTGAAGTGCCGTCAGCAGTGCCATGCTTCCGTCCTCGCCTCTCTCACGGTGTCCCGCCGACTCTACGGGCCGTCCGGGTCCGCCCCGGAAACGCCGGAGGGCGTGGCACCGAGCACCCGGTACCACGCCCTCCGTCCCTCCGCGGGGGACCCTGCGGGGATCCAGCGAGGGATCCCCGCAGGGTCCTGCGAGGGATCAGCCCTTGCGGGCCTTCACCTCGGCGGTGAGCTGCGGGAGAACGGCGAAGAGGTCGCCGACCACGCCGTAGTCGACCAGCTCGAAGATCGGGGCCTCGGGGTCCTTGTTGACGGCCACGATGGTCTTCGAGGTCTGCATGCCGGCCCGGTGCTGGATGGCACCGGAGATGCCCGCCGCGATGTACAGCTGCGGCGAGACCTGCTTGCCGGTCTGGCCGACCTGGTTGCTGTGCGGGTACCAGCCGGCGTCGACGGCGGCACGCGAGGCTCCGACGGCCGCGCCGAGCGCGTCCGCGAGCTCCTCGACGACGCCGAAGCCCTCGGCGGCACCGACGCCGCGGCCGCCGGAGACCACGATCGCGGCCTCGGTCAGCTCCGGACGGCCGGTGGAGACGCGCGGGGTGCGCGAGGTGACCTTGGCGGCGTTGCCGGTGAACTCCACCGCGACGTTCTCGACGGCGCCGGCGGCCGGGGCGGCCTCGGGGGCGACGGCGTTCGGCTTGACGGTGATGACCGGCGCGCCGTGGGTGACCTTGGACTTCACCTGGAAGGACGCGGCGAACACCGACTGGGTGGCGACCGGACCGCCGTCGCCGGCCTCCAGGTCGACGGCGTCGGTGATGATGCCGGAGCCGATCCGCAGCGCCACGCGGGCGGCGACCTCCTTGCCCTCACCGGAGGACGTGACCAGCACCGCCGCGGGCGACACGGTCTTGGCGATCTGGGCCAGGGCGTCCACCTTCGGGACGACCAGCTGGTCGGCGAACTCGGCGCCGTCGGCGACGTACACCTTCGCCGCGCCGTACTCGCCGGCCTTCGCGGCGATGTCGGCCGCGGCGGCACCGGCGCCGAGGACGACGGCGGACGGCTCGCCGATGCGGCGGGCCAGGGTCAGCAGCTCCAGGGCCGGCTTGCGGACCACACCGTCGGCGTGGTCCACCAGAACCAGGATCTCAGCCATGATTCGTTGCTCCTGATCGATCGTTGGATGCGCGAACGGGTGGGACTAGATGAACTTCTGGTCGGCCAGGAACGCGGCGAGCTGCTTGCCGCCCTCGCCCTCGTCCTTGACGACGGTGCCCGCGGTGCGCGCCGGACGCGCCGCCACCGCCTCGACCGCCGTCCACGCACCCGCCAGACCGACCTCGTCCGCCT
>NZ_JAHTKP010000033.1 GCF_019192735.1 Kitasatospora aureofaciens | reverse complement strand
AGGCCTTGAGCGCCAGGTGCAGCATGACGATGGAGTCCTTGCCGCCGGAGAACAGGATCACCGGGCGCTCGAACTCCCCCGCGACCTCGCGGAAGATGTGCACCGACTCGGCCTCCAGCGCCTCCAGATGTGACAGCGCGAAAGGCCCCCCTGAATTCTCGTCGGGGTCTTCGGTGCGGACCGGGTTGTCGGTCGCGGTGGTCATGCGAGGCCCCTCTCGGTCAGGAAGGCGTGCAGCTCGGCGGCGGACTCGGCGACCGCGCGGCCCTGCGTCTGGATCCGCAGCTCCGGCGTCTCCGGGGCCTCGTACGGGTCGTCCACGCCGGTCAGGCCGGAGAGCTCGCCGGCGGCCTGCTTGGCGTACAGGCCCTTGACGTCGCGCTCGGCGCACAGCTCGACCGGGGTCGCGACGTGGATCTCCAGGAACTCGGTGCCGTTGGCCGCGTGCCGCTCGCGGACGGCCGCGCGCGAGTCGGCGAACGGGGCGATGACCGGGGCGAGCACCTTGACGCCGTTGGCGGCGAGCTTCTCGGCGACGAAGCCGATCCGGGTGACGTTGGTGTGCCGGTCCTCGCGGCCGAACCCGAGGCCCTTGGACAGGAACTCGCGGATCTCGTCTCCGTCCAGGACCTCGACCTTGTGGCCGTCGGCGCGCAGCCGCTCGGCCAGGGCGAAGGCGAGCGTGGTCTTGCCCGCGCTCGGCAGCCCGGTCAGCCACACGGTGGCGCCGCGCTCGCAGGGGGCGGCCGCGCGGGCCGCCTCTGCGGCTCCGTCGGCGGCGGCCGGGGTGTGAACTGTCACGGTGCAGTCCTTACGTGGTAGTTGACGGTGAGTCAGAGGTGGATGCCGCACTCGGTCTTGCCGGAGCCGGACCAGCGGCCGGCCCGGGCGTCCTCGCCCTCGGCCGGCTTGCGGGTGCAGGACAGCGGCGAGCAGCCGATCGAGGTGTAGCCCTCCCACAGCAGCGGGTTGAGCAACACCCCGTTCGCGGCGACGTAGGCGTCCACGTCCTCCTGCGTCCACCGGGCGATCGGGGCGATCTTGACCTTGCGGCGCTTCGGGTCCCAGGCCACCACCGGCGTGCCGGCGCGCGTCGGGGACTCGTCGCGGCGCAGCCCGGTGGCCCAGGCGTCGTAGCCGCCGAGCCCCCGGTCGAGCGGCTCGACCTTGCGCAGTGAGCAGCACAGGTCCGGGTCGCGGTCGTGCAGGGCGGGCCCGTACTCGGCGTCCTGCTCGGCCACGCTCTGGCGCGGCGTCAGGGTGATGACGTTGACCGGCATCGTCGCGGCCACCGCGTCCCGGGTGCCGATGGTCTCCGCGAAGTGGTAGCCGGTGTCCAGGAACACCACGTCCACGCCGGGGAACACCGAGGAGGCGAGGTGGGCGACGACCGCGTCCTCCATGGAGGAGGTGACGCAGAACCGCTTGCCGAAGGTGTCGGCCGCCCACCGCAGGATCTCCTGCGGGGTGGCCTCCTCCAGCTCGCGGCCGGCTCTGGTCGCTATCGCCTCGTAGTCAGTCGTTGTGCTGGTCATTGGACGAACCCCCGTGAGTCGACGACAGCAGGCCGAGGAACTTCAACTGGAAGGCGCGGCGGCACCCGTGGCATTCCCACGCGCCGTGCCCGGCCTCGGAGGGGCGCAGGTCCTCGTCCCCGCAGTAGGGGCAGAAGAACGGGGCCGCACGCTCACTCATGAGAGCTGCTCCTCGCTCGCCCGGGCCGCCCACTGGGCGAAGCGCTCGCCCTCGGCGCGGTCGGCCTGATAGCGGGTCAGGACGCGCTCGACGTAGTCGGGCAGGCCGTCCTTGGTGACCTTGAGGCCGCGGACCTTGCGGCCGAAGCCGGCCTCCAGGCCCAGCGCGCCGCCCAGGTGCACCTGGTAGCCCTCGACCTGGTTGCCCTCCTCGTCGGTGACCAGCTGGCCCTTGAGGCCGATGTCGGCGACCTGGATGCGGGCGCAGGCGTTCGGGCAGCCGTTGATGTTGATGGTCAGCGGCTCGGCGAAGTCCGGCAGGCGCTTCTCCAGCTCGTCGATGAGCGTGCGGCCGCGCTCCTTGGTCTCGACGATGGCGAGCTTGCAGTACTCGATGCCGGTGCAGGCCATGGTGCCGCGGCGGAACGGCGACGGGGTGACCCGCAGGTCCAGCGCCTCCAGGCCGGCCACCACCGACTCGACCTGGTCCTCGGCGATGTCGAGGACCAGCATCTTCTGCTCGGCGGTGGTGCGCAGCCGGTCGCTGCCGTGGGCGGCGGCGAGGTCGGCGATCCGGCCGAGCAGCTTCCCGTCGACCCGGCCGACGCGCGGTGCGAAGCCGATGTAGTACCTGCCGTCCTTCTGCTTGTGCACGCCGACGTGGTCGCGCCAGCGGGCGGCGGGCTCGGCGGGGGCGGGGCCGTCGACCAGCCGGTACTTGAGGTACTCGTCCTCCAGCACCTGGCGGAACTTCTCCACGCCCCAGTCGGCGACCAGGAACTTCAGCCGGGCGCGGTTGCGCAGCCGGCGGTAGCCGTAGTCGCGGAAGATGCCGATGACGCCGCCGTACACGTCGGCCACCTCGTCCAGCGGCACCCAGGCGCCGAGGCGCACGCCGAGCCGCGGGTTGGTGGAGAGGCCGCCGCCGACCCACAGGTCGAAGCCGGGGCCGTGCTCGGGGTGGACCACGCCGACGAAGGCGACGTCGTTGATCTCGTGCGCGACGTCGAGCAGTGGGGAGCCGGAGACGGCGGACTTGAACTTGCGCGGCAGGTTGGAGAAGTCCTTGTTGCCGATGAAGCGGCGCTGGATCTCCTCGATGGCGGGGGTGCCGTCGATGATCTCGTCCTCGGCGATGCCGGCCACCGGGGAGCCGAGGATGACGCGCGGGGTGTCGCCGCAGGCCTCGGTGGTGGACAGGCCGACGGCCTCCAGCTTCTGCCAGATCGCGGGGACGTCCTCGATCCGGATCCAGTGGTACTGGACGTTCTGGCGGTCGGTCAGGTCGGCGGTGTTGCGGGCGTACTGCTCGGAGACCTCGGCGATCGCCTTGAGCTGGGCGACGGTGAGCCGGCCGCCGTCGATCCGGACGCGGAGCATGAAGTACTCGGCGTCGAGCTCGTGCGGGTCCAGGATCGCGGTCTTGCCGCCGTCGATGCCCTCCTTGCGCTGGGTGTACAGGCCCCACCAGCGCATCCGGCCGCGCAGGTCGGCGGGGTCGATCGAGTCGAAGCCGCGGTGCGCGTAGATCGTCTCAATACGTGTCCGCACGTTGAGACCGTCGTCGTCCTTCTTGAACTGCTCGTTGGCGTTCAGAGGAGTGAAGTGGCCCATGCCCCACTGGCCCTCACCGCGGTGGCGGGTCACCTTGCGAGCCGCGGCGGGGCGGCGCGCGGCGGCGCGGTCGGCCGTGGGCTCGGCGGTCTCGGGGGAGGTGGCCATGGTGAAGTCCTTCGGGGCAGGTGGCTCTGACGCCGGGTGGGTCGCTGGGCGTGCTCGGCGGTCGGTGCTGCTGTGACCTGCTGTTTCTCAGGGCCGGGAGAGCAGTGACCGAGGCCGGGCGGGCGCCTGCGCATCCGCTGGGGCGGGGATGGCGGGATGGGTGGCGCCGGGTGCGGTGGTGGCAGCGGGGTGGGGCTCAGGTCACCGGACAGATGGCGCTGGACACGCGAAGGAGATCGACGTGGAGTCGACCTACCAAGGTGGTTCCGGCGCTAGGCATGGCAAGAGATTCGCACGGCGCACGACTCGCGGTCCACTAACGTCCGGATTCTGGACGCTGGGGTTTCGTCATGTGAGATGGCAAAGTGTTCCCGCCGGTCTCCTCGCCGGTCTCCTCGCCGGCCCGCTCGTTGGTCCCTCGCCGGCCTCCTCGTCGGTCCCTTCGCCGCTTCCCTCTGCGCCTGCCGGGCGCACGCCGGAGCGCCGGGGAGATCAACCGCGCCGTCCCGGCCCGATACCGTTAGCCCTGTGCAAGCAGCAGGCGATACGAGCAGACCGAGCCCCGAGCGGCCGTCCCGGCGTCGGGGCAAGGGCTCCCGGCGCGCGGCCAAGGCCACCTGGCGTCGCACCGCGTGGGAGCTGGTCAGGGACACCACCAACACCTGCGTCGAGTACCGGGTCACCGGTCTCGCCGCGGAGGCGGCGTTCTTCACACTGCTGTCGATCCCGCCCCTGCTGCTCGGCCTGGCCGGCACCCTCGGCTACCTCGACGAGTTCCTCGGCGCCGGCACCATCGACCGGCTCAAACACGACATCGTCTCGGCCTCCGGGACGGTCCTCTCGGCCTCCTCCGTCAACGAGGTCGTGGTGCCGCTGCTGAACCAGGTGTTCGACCACACCCGGCCCGACCTCATCTCGATCGGCTTCCTGCTGTCGCTGTGGTCCGGCTCCCGGGCGCTCTACATCTTCATCGACACCATCACCGTCATGTACGGGCTCGACGGCAAGCGAGGCATCGTCAAGACCCGCCTGATGTCCCTCGGCCTCTACCTCGGCGCCCTCATCATCGGCTCCCTCGTGCTGCCGCTGCTGATGGCCGGCCCCGGCCTGATCGAGAACGCCGTGCCCGGGATCGCCGGACTGGTCGGCGCCGCCTACTGGCCGGTCGCCATCGTGCTGCTGATCGTCTCCCTGACCACGCTCTACCACCTCGCCGTGCCGGTCTCCACGCCCTGGCGCGAGGACATCCCGGGCGCCCTGGTCGCGCTGGTGGTGCTGGTCTTCTGCAGCGTCGCGCTCCGCCTCTACCTGGTCAGCTCGGTCGAGGGGCCGTCAGTCTACGGCTCGCTGGCCGCGCCGGTGGCCGTCCTGCTGTGGATCTTCGTGGTGGCGCTCGCCGTCCTGATCGGCGCCGCCATGAACGCCGCCATAGACCGCCGCTGGCCCACCCTGGAGACCGCCGACGCCCGCGCCGAGAACGAGCGCGCCCACGAGGCCGCCGCCGCTGCCGTGGTCCGCGAGGTGGCCGCCCGGCGGGCCGTCGAACGGGCCCGGCGGGCCCGCGAACTCGGCCTCGCCGAGGGCGTCGAGGAGGAGTGGGGCGACGAGGACGGCGAGGACGTCGACGTCCCCTCCGAGTACCCCGAGCGCTGGGCCGACGTCCTGGCCGCCGACAACGTCCGCGGCCGGCTCACCACCCGCGGCGGCCCGCACCACCGGCCCACCCCGCCCCCGCCGGACAGCGACCGGCCCACCGCCCCGCCGCCGGAGTACCCGCGGCCCAGCTACCCGCCCAGGCCGCCCTGGGACCAGCAGCAGCGTTAGCGGTCGGTACGACGAACAGGGCCTCTCCCGCGGGGTGCGGGGGAGGCCCTGTTCCGTGTGCTGCGTTCTGCCGTTCTGTGTCCTGCTGTCCTGTGCCCCGCGCCCTGTGCCCTGCTGTCCGTCAGGCCGTCGTCGGGTTCTGGTTGGGCGGGTACGGTCCGGACGGGTACGGGGGCGTGTGCGGCCGGCCCGAGGCGTCCGGCATGGTGGGGCTGTGGGCGGACGGGTACCCGGGCGGCTGCTGTTCGGCCGACGGGTACGCGGGCGAATGCTGCTGCTGCTCGGTCGGCTGCGGCTCGGGCGTCTGCTGCGGTGCCGACGGGCCTTGTGCCGACGTGCCCTGAGCCGGCGTGCCCTGCGCGGGCGTCTGCCGGCCCCCGGAGCGCTGCGCCGCCGGGACCTGCGCCGGGAAGTCGGTGCTCGGCAGCGCCGGCTCCATGGCGGTCCGCCCGGCCGAGTCGCTCAGCTTGATCAGCAGAGCGACCGTCAGCCAGTTCGCCAACAGCGACGAACCACCCGCCGCCAGGAACGGCAGCGCCTTACCGGTCAGCGGGACCAGCCCGCTCACCCCGCCGACGACCACGAACACCTGGAGCGCCAGCGCCGTCGACAGCCCGGTCGCCAGCAGCTTGCCGAACGGGTCGGTCAGACCGACCGCCGTCCGCAGCCCGCGCTGCACCAGCAGCAGGTACACCAGCAGGATCGCGGTCACCCCGGCCAGGCCCAGCTCCTCGCCGATCGTGGTGAAGACGAAGTCGCTGCGCCCGGCGAAGCCGATCAGCCACGGCCGGCCCGAGCCCAGGCCCGTCCCGGTCAGATGCCCGGTGCCCAGACTGAACAGCGCCTCGGCGGGCTGGTCGGAGATGATCGCCTTGTCGTGGACCGTCTTGTAGATGTCCAGCGGGTGCAGCCAGGCCTCCACGCGCCCGTGCACGTGCGGCTCCACGGTGCCGACCACGGCCGCGCCGCCGACCGCCATCAACAGGCCGAGCACCACCCAACTGGTCCGCTCGGTCGCCACGTACAGCATCACGACGAAGATGCCGAAGAAGATCAGCGAGGTACCGAGGTCGCGCTCGAAGATCAGCACCAGCAGGCTGACCACCCAGATCGCCAGCACCGGCCCGGCGTGCCGGCCGCGCGGCAGGGTCATCCCCCAGATCTTCCGGCCGGCCAGCGCGAGCGCGTCCCGGGAGGCCATCAGGTAGCCGGCGAAGAAGATCGTGATCGCGACCTTCACGAACTCGTCCGGCTCGAAGGAGAGGCCGGCCAGGCGGATCCAGCGCTTGGCGCCGAAGTCCTCGGGGCGGCCGGGGAAGAACGCGGGCGCGGCCAGCAGGACCAGCGCCCCCGCCATCAGCAGGTAGACGTAGCGCTGGAAGAAGCGGTGGTGCTTGATCAGCACGATCAGTGAGAACGACACCACCACGGCGATGAACACCCACATCAGCTGCTGCGGCGCGGCGGGGAGCTTCTGGAAGTCCCCCTTCTTCGCGTGCGCCGCCGCGTAGGAGATGTCCAGCCGGTCGAGCAGCATCAGCCCGAAGCCGGTCAGGAAGACGGCGAGCGGCAGGATCAGCGGGTCCGCGTACGGGGCGAACCGGCGGACCGCCAGGTGCGCCGCGCCGGCCAGCGCGCCCAGCGAGAGGCCGTGCACCAGCAGGCCGGGCGGCATCTTGCCGTCGCTCAGCGCCATGCGGGCGTCGATGTGTCCTGCCAGACAGACGGCCACCGCGAGGACCAGCAGGCCCAGCTCGATGTTGCGGTGGCGCGCCGCCAGCCGGCGGCCCTCGCCGCGTGCAGTGCTTTGCACCCTTGTCGTCCCCTTGTTGTCACCCACGTGGCCGGTATGCCGACGGTGCATCCTGCCAGACGAACGTGTCCGTCCGCCGGTTGCGCCGGGCGGCGTACCGGGGTCAAAACTTTGCCTTGGCAAAGCTTTGCTCAGACTTGGTAAAGCTTTGTTCTGCTTGCGGTATAGAGAGGGGCCCTGGCGGCGGTGATCCACTGCCGACCCGCGATTATGGCCGGGCGCCGCGCGTTCCGCCCGGACGGTGGCGCGGCCCCTCGCCCGGACGGGTGGCGGGGGCGGCCCTTGCCCGGACGGGTCCTTGCCCGGACGGGTCGCGGGGCGGCAGCGGCACGGCGTTAACGGTGTGAACGGGGTGAGCGGACGGATGGACGGCTCGGTGCAGGCGCTCGGCTACAGCGGGCCGCCGCCCTGGCAGTGGTCCGACCTGGCCACCTCGTGGACGGCCGAGCCGCTCGTGCTCACCCTCTCGGTGCTGCTCGCCGGCTGGTACCTGCTCGCGGTGCGGACGGTCAACCGGGCCGGCGCCGACGGCGGTGGAAGTGTCGACGGCGACGGAAGCGTCGACGGCGGTGGAAGCGTCGACGGCGGCGAGGGGGAGCGGTGGCAGCCGTCCCGGACCGCCGCGTTCCTCGGCGGGTTGCTGCTCTGGATCTGGGCCACCTGCTCCGGGCTCGGCGTCTACGACCGGATCCTGTTCACCGACCGGGCCGTGCAGGTCGTGCTGCTGCTGATGGTCGTCCCGCTGCTGCTGGCGCTCGGCGCGCCGGTCTCGCTGCTGGTCGAGTCCGCGCCGGAGCGCCGGCGGGAGCGGATCCTGCGGGCGCTGCGCAGTCGGCCGTCCAAGGTGCTGATGTTCCCGGCCGTCTCGACCGCGCTGCTGATGGCGCCGCCGTGGCTGCTGTACTTCACGCCCTGGTACGAGGAGTCCGTGTCCAGCGCGTCCGGGAACGTGCTGCTGCACCTGGCGCTGGTGCTGCTCGGCCTCGCCTACTTCTGGCCGCGGCTGCAGATCGACCCGGTCGGGCACGAGTACCCGCACCTGATCGGCCTGTTCATCACCTTCGCGGAGGTGATCTTCGATGCCGGGCTCGGGCTGGTGCTGATCTACGGCGGCCACCTCGTCGCCGAGCACTACTACGTCGCGCTCGGGCGGCCCTGGGGGCCGAGCCTGGCGCAGGACCAGACCTGGGGCGGCAACGCGTTCTGGGTGCTGGGGGACCTGGTCGGGCTGCCGTTCCTGGCCGCGCTCGTGCGGCGGATGGTGGTGCAGGGGCGGGAGGAGATCAAGGCTGTCGACGCCGAGTTGGACGCCCGCTTCGAGGAGGCGGCCGCAGAGGCGCGCGCGGAGGGGCGGCCGGAAGAGGAGGAGACGGGGATGCGGCCGTGGTGGCTGGACGACCCCAACCTCAAGCACCGGTACGGAGGTTAAGCGCGCCGGCGCTCGCGTTCCCCTGCGTTTCCGCAGGTCAAAAACCTGTTGGCGCGGGCGGGCCGGTCCGCTAGCGTGTGACGCGTCCGGTTCGGGAGCCATTGCGGCCGCCCGAGGAGTTTTGAGGGATCCCGAGAGGTCCGACGAGTAGAGAGCAGGAGGTGAGACCCGTGGTCGTTGTCGCCCCGATAGCTGCCCTGGGCAGCACTCACGGTCACCTCCTTTTCCCGGCCGCCGGCTGACCATTCCGAGCCAGCCGTAGCCCGCCGGGACCATCTCCTCCCGAAGGGCCACTGCGTTGTTCAACGCTGCCTCCGTTCCGTCGTTCTCCTCCTCCGATTCCACGATCGACTCCACCCTCGGCTCCGCGCTGTCCGGCTACGGCTGGACGTCCGAGCTCGCCGAGCTCTTCGCCCCGCTCGCCGAGGCCGGGCTCGTCCCCGCCCGGATCGTCCGCGTCGACCGCGGCCAGTGCGACGCCGTCCTGGCCGACCCCGAGACGGGCGAACCGTGCACCGTCCGGCTCGACACCCGGCCGGTCGGCGACGCCGACATGATCAACTGCCCGTGCACCGGCGACTGGGCCGCTGTGGACCTCGGCGCCCAGCCGATGGCCGCCGTCGCCGCGCTGCTGCCGCGCTCCACCGCGATCATCCGCAAGGTGGCCGGCAAGCGCTCCGACGGCCAGGTGCTGGCCGCCAACGTCGACACCGTGCTGATCGCCTCGTCGCTCGCGGCGGATCCGGATCTCGGCCGGATCGAACGCTTCCTCGCCCTGGCCTGGGAGTCCGGCGCCGAACCGGTGGTCGTCCTCACCAAGGCCGACCTCGTGGACGACGCCGAGTTCATCCGCGCCGACGTCGAGTCCGTCGCGCCCGGCGTCACCGTACTGGTCGTCAGTGCCGAGACCGGCGAGGGCATGGACGTGCTGCGCGCCTGCACGCCCGGCACCACCGCGCTGATCGGCCAGTCCGGCGTCGGCAAGTCCACCCTGACCAACGCGCTGGCCGGCGCCGACGTGATGACCGTCCAGGCCGCCCGATCCGTCGACCAGAAGGGCCGCCACACCACGACCACCCGCGAGCTGATAGCGCTCCCTGGCGGCGGCGTCCTGATCGACACACCGGGCCTGCGCGAGGTCGGCCTCTACGGTGGCGAAGGCGTGGACCTGGCCTTCGCCGACATCGCGGAACTGGCCGAGGAGTGCCGCTTCCACGACTGCGGCCACCACACCGAACCCGGCTGTGCCGTCCAGGCCGCGCTGGCCGACGGGGCACTGCCGCAGCGCCGGTGGGAGAGCTACCGCAAGCTCCAGCGCGAGAGCGAGTGGATCGCCTCGCGCTCGGACGCCCGGCTCGCCTCGGCCCGGCTGAAGAAGTGGAAGGCGATCACCAAGTCGATGCGAGGGGAGGGCAGCCCGGTACGGCGCTGACGCGCGGCCCCGCCGGCTGCGGCCGGCCTCCGCGGGAGCGGCTTCGCTCAGCGGAGGTCGGCGAGCAGGCGGAAGCGCTCCAGGACCACCGGAGTGGTGTCGTCCACGGTGAAACCCGGGTCACCGAGGGCGGCGCGCAACTCCGGGCTGTGCCAAAAGCGCTCGTGCGCCGAGCGCCAGGCTGCCACCGTGGTGTACCCCTCGCCTTCGTCGAGGGCATGCCGCAGGTCGACTCCGGCGAGCGGGACCACCTGGACGTCCGTGGTCTCGATCACGGCGACCGCGCGACCGCCCGAGTCGATGACGGCCGTGCGCGCGCCGACCTGCGGCAGGGGGTCGCCCTCGTGCTCGTAGTCGGTGAGCAGGCCGGTGGTGGTGGTCTTGGCACCGCCGAGGACGGCCGCGACCAACTGGTCGCGCAGCGGGCCGGGGAACGCGAACTCGGCCGGGCGCAGGGCGGCGACGCGCGGGTCGTTCGGGCCGGTGTAGGGCTGCTCGGTCATGAGGCGGAGCGTAGTCCGCGGCCGGGGCGCGGGGCCCGCGAATATCGGGCCGGGGGCTGCCGGGCCAGCGCACGCTGGTCGGGCGGCTGCCAGGCTCGGGACTACCGGGCAGGCGAGCACTGGGCTCGTCGGCTATCGGGGCTGTGGCTACTGGGCTTGTGGCTACCGGGGCTTTGGCTATCGGGACGGGCGGGCCGGCCTTGGGGGGCCGGCCCGCCAGCTCCCCAGGGGAAGTCCGGGTGGGCGAGGCGGGTGGGTGGATGGGAGGTGCGGCGTGCGGGGTGTGGGGTGGGTGGGCGAGGGGAAGAGGGAGGGGGTGGGGGCGGGGGGGAGGAGCCCCCGAACGGTCATGTCCGATTCCCGCCAGTCGACCCCCGGCAAGTACCGCAGACTGGACAGCGTGATCGACGACGATATCCGGTACCGAGCCGTGGACAGCCGAGACTCCCGCTTCGACGGCGTCTTCTTCACGGCCGTCACGACGACCGGCATCTACTGCCGACCGAGCTGCCCCGCCGTGACCCCCAAGCGCGCCAACTGCGTCTTCTACCCCAGCGCCGCAGCCGCCCAGGGCGCCGGCTTCCGCGCCTGCCGCCGCTGCCGCCCCGACTCCGTCCCCGGCTCGCCCGAGTGGAACCACCGCGCCGACCTGGTCGGCCGGGCGATGCGCCTGATCGGCGACGGCGTGGTCGACCGCGAGGGCGTCGCCGGCCTCGCCCACCGCCTCGGCTACAGCTCCCGCCAGCTCCAGCGCCAGCTCACCGCCGAGCTCGGCGCCGGCCCGATCGCGCTGGCCCGCGCCCGCCGCGCCCTGACCGCCCGGCTGCTCCTCCAGACCACCGAACTCCCGGTCACCGACATCGCGTTCGCGGCCGGCTTCGCCTCGGTCCGCCAGTTCAACGACACCGTCCGCGAGGTCTACGACCGCACCCCGAGCGGCCTGCGCGCCGAGGTCGCCGCCGGCCGCCGCACCGCGACCCCGGCCGGCGGCCTCACCCTCCGCCTCGCTTACCGTGGCGCGATCGACAGCGACCACCTGATCGACTTCCTCGCCCTGCGCGCCGTCCCCGGCGTGGAGGAGGTCGTCCCCGGTGCGCGCCCGGGCGTACGCACCTACCGGCGCACCCTCGCGCTCCCCTACGGCCACGGCATCGCCGAGGTCGACGGGCTCGCGCCCGGTGAGCCGCGCACCCGCGGCTGGCTGGACTGCCGCCTCCTGCTCGCCGACCTGCGCGACCTGCCGACCGCCGTCCAACGCCTGCGCGTCCTGTTCGACCTCGACGCCGACCCCGACACGGTCGACGAGCAGCTCGGCGCCGACCCCGTCCTCGGCGCGCTGGTCAGGGAGCGTTCCGGCCTGCGCTCGCCCGGCCACGTCGACCCGCACGAACTCGCCGTCCGCGCGATCCTCGGCCAGCAGGTCACCGTCGGCGCCGCCCGCACCCTGGCCGGCCGGCTCGCCGAGAAGTACGGCACCGTGCTGCCCGAGCCCAACGGCGGCCTGCGCCTGCTCTTCCCGACGGCGGCGGTGCTGGCCACTGCCGACCCGGAGGACTTCGCGATGCCCGCCGCCCGCCGCCGGGCACTGACCGGCCTCTGCGCCGCCCTCGCCGAAGGCGTGGTCCGGCTCGACGGCGGCGTCGACCGCGAGGAGTCGGCCGCCCAGCTGCTGGCCCTGCCCGGCATCGGCCCCTGGACCGTCGGCTACCTGAGGATGCGGGCCCTCGCCGACCCCGACGTCTTCCTCCCCACCGACATCGGCGTCAAGCACGGCCTCACCCGCCTCGGCGCCCCCGGCGACCCCAAGTCCGCCGCCCGCGCCGCCGAGGCCTGGGCCCCTTGGCGCTCGTACGCCGTCCACCGGCTGTGGGCCGGGCCCGCGAGCAACAGCACCGAAACGGAGAGCACCCCGGCATGAGCACCGCACGAGTCAGCACCGCACGAGTCAGCACCACGCGAACGAGCCCCGCACGAGTGAGCCCCACACCAGCGAGTCCCACACGAGTGACCACCACCGTCTTCACGACCATGGAGAGTCCCTTCGGGCAGCTCCTGCTGAGCGGCGTCCTGCCCGACGGCGCCGGCCCGGCCGCGCTGGCCACCGTCACCGCCCCCGGCCAGAAGTACGCCCTCGCCGAGCCCGCCGACGACTGGGTGTACGACCCGGACGCCCTGGCCGAGCCCGTCGCCCAGCTCACTGCTTACTTCGCCGGCGAGCGCACCACCTTCGACCTCCCGCTCGCCCCGGCGGGCACCGAGTTCCGGCAGCGCATCTGGACCGCCCTGGACCGGATCCCCTACGGCGAGACCGTCACGTACGGCCAACTCGCCGACCTCGCGGGCGAGTCCCCGCGTGCCGTCCGCGCCGTCGGCGGCGCCGTCGGCGCCAACCCCCTCCTCATCGTCCGCCCCTGCCACCGCGTCCTCGGCGCCAACGGCTCCCTCACCGGCTTCGCCGCCGGCGTCGACCGCAAGCGCCGACTCCTGGAGCTGGAGAGCGGCACGCTGTTCTGAGGCCCGCGCGGGACGCGGTCGGCGACCCGAAAGGCCGCCGACCGCGCACTACTCCGCGTCCGCCCGCAGGTCGACCCGCCAGTTGTGGCTGCGCATGAAGCGTCCGGGCGGGAACTCGAAGTCGGTCTCGCCGACGAGCGTGAAGCCGGCCTTCTCGCAGACGGCGTTGGAGGCGGGGTTGTCGATCGACGGGAACGCGTGCAGATAGCGGTGCCGGGCCTCGCGGCGGGCGGCAGCGACGGCCGCGCGCGTGGCGGCGACGGCGACGCCGCGGCCCTGGTGGGGCGGGAGGACGTTCCAGCCCATCTCGTGGACGGTCTCGCCCTCCCACGTCCGGGTGCCGTAACCGACGGTGCCGACGGACTCGCCTTCGGGCAGCAGGACGATGCGGTACATGCAGCCCAGCCCGGACGGGACGAAGTCGAGGTAGCGGCCGTGCCGGACGAGCAGCTGCTCCTCGGTCTCCGGGCCGCCGACGTGCTTCTTCATCTCCGGGGTGTTGACCCGGCGCAGCAGCGCGAGGTCGGCGTCCGTCCAGGGTTCGAGGTGTACCTGTGCTGTACTCACGACACGGACCGTAGTGGCCGACGCGGGGCTGTGACCAGCGGATTATTCGGTCGGCGACGGCGCCGTGGCCGGCGAGGAAGCAGCCGGGGAGCCCGGCGAGGAGGTCGGCTCGGCGAGGGCCCGGGCGAGCCGTTCGAGAGCCGGCAGGGCCTGCACGACGGCCTCGCGGTCGGCCGGGTCGAGGGTGCCGAGGGCCCCGGCGATGCGGCGCTCGTGCGCGCGCTGCCAGTCGTCGAGCTGCCGCTGCCCGGCCGGGGTGAGGGCGATCCGGGCGGTGCGCCGGTCACCGGGGTCGGCCTGGCGGTCGACGAACCCGGCTTCGAGGAGCTTGCCGACCAGCCCGCTGACGGTGTTGGGCGCGAGCCGCTGCCGGGCGGCGAGTTCGCCGACCCGCAGGGGCGCGGCGGCGAGCGTCTGGAGGAGTTCGACCTGCGCCATCGGCAGGGACTCCCACGGGTAGTCGGTCCGGATGCTGCTGCGCAGGGCGCGCCGCAGCCGGGTGACGACATCGGTCAGCCGCCGGGCGTGTTCGACTGCCGTTCCGGGGGTTCCGGTGGCGGGTTCGGGAACGAGTGGTGACGACGGCATGGCGGACAGCGTATCGCCTGGTTCGGACCATTTCTCCGGTCCTGTCGGGCTGCGATCAGCTCGTAGAAAGAACATGTCTGCGTCCGATATATTGCTGACATGAACGCCACCGCCCTTGCCTCGCGGCTGCTCGCCGAGCGCCCCCGGCCCCGCGGCATTGCCGGCTGGCGCCACGCCCACTGGCTGGCCGTCGGCACCGTCTGTCTCGGCGCCTTCCTCGGCCAGCTCACCGCCAGCGTCACCGCCCTCGTCTTCCCCGCCCTCGGGCGGCGCTTCGACGCCGGATTCGCCGCCGTCGAGTGGGTCGCCCTCGCCTACCTGCTCGTCCTGGTCGCCCTGCTGGCCCCGATCGGCTGGCTCTCCGACCTGGTCGGCCGCAAGACCATGTACATCGGCGGCTTCGCCGTCTTCGGCCTGGCCTCGCTCGGTGCCGGATTTGCCGGCAGCCTCTGGGTCCTCGTCGCCTGCCGGGCCGTGCAGGCCGTGGGCGGCGCGATGATGCAGGCCAACAGCGTAGCCCTCGTCGCGCGCGGCGTCCCGGAGCACGCGATGCGCCGGGCGCTCGGTATCCAGGCCGCCGCCCAGGGCCTCGGGCTGGCGCTCGGGCCCAGCCTCGGCGGGCTGCTGGTGGAGCACGCGTCGTGGCGGTGGGTGTTCTGGATCAACGTGCCGGTCGGCGTGCTCGGCATCCTGGCCGGCTGGTTCCTGCTGCCCCGCACCCGGACGGAGCCGGAACCCCGTACGCGTACCCATGCCGTGCCGACGCCCCCCACCCCGCCGAACCCCCGCCGCGACGGCGGTCGCCACGACGGCCGCTTCGACCTGCCCGGCATGCTGCTGCTCACCGGCGCGACCAGCGCGCTGCTGCTCGCCCTGTCCACCGCCTCCGGCCTGCCCCTGCCCGGCTGGCTCGTCGCCGTCCTGCTGTTCGCCTCCGCCGTCCTCGCGCTGGCGCTGGTACGGCAGGAGCGGCGGGCCGCCCGACCGATCCTGGCGCCCGGACTGGTCAACACCCCGGGCGTGCGGTCCGGCCTGGTGGTATCGCTGATCGGCTACCTGCTGCTGTTCTGCCCGCTCGTGCTCGGCCCGGTGCTGCTCACCGACGCGGGGGTGCCGATGGCCAGGGCCGGCCTGGTGATCACGCTGCTCCCGGCCGCATTCGCGGTCGCCGCGACGGTCGGCGGCGCGCTGCTGCCCCGCGGCTGGTTGGACGTGACCAGGTGCCGGGTCGGAGCGTCCGTGGCGGGCGTCGGGCTGCTGCTGTTCGCCCTGCTGCCGGTCTCGGGCGCGGGGACGGCGGCCCCGCTGCTGATCGCCGGGTACGGGCTGGGCCTGCTGCTGCCTGCCAACAACGCGCTGGTGATGCGCGCGATCCCGGCGGAGTGCTCGGCGGTCGGCGGCGGCATGGTGAACATGGCGCGCAGCCTCGGCACGGCGCTCGGTACGGCGCTGCCGGTCCTCGGCGTCCATCTGGCGGGCGCGGCGTCCGGTGGGCGGACCGTGCTGCTCGTCCTCGCGGCGGTCGCGGCGGCGGCCGTGGTCCTCACCCGGCCGGTCCGCCTCACCCGGCCGGCGGTCGGCCCGAGCTTCTAGCGTGCGGCGTTCAGCGCGTCCTGGGCCCGGTTGAGGCCGCGCAGCACCAGCGTCTCCGTCGCGTCCGCGCAGCGGTCCAACACGGCGGGCAGCGCGACCAGTTCGTCCTCCGAGAACTTCTTCAGGACGAAGTCGCCGACGCTCTGCCCCTTCGGCGGGCGCCCGAGCCCGAATCGGAGCCG
The DNA here is from genome assembly GCF_019192735.1 of Kitasatospora aureofaciens. Classification (GTDB taxonomy): domain Bacteria; phylum Actinomycetota; class Actinomycetes; order Streptomycetales; family Streptomycetaceae; genus Kitasatospora; species Kitasatospora aureofaciens_A. Next base: position 66,665 of record NZ_JAHTKP010000033.1, on the reverse strand, counting down.
GACGAAGTCGCGGGTGCCGAGCACGTCACCCACCGAGCGCACCCCGTTGTGCCCGCCCGGGCCGCCGCCGCGCTTGAGCTTGCAGGAGCCGAACGCGAAGTCCAGGTCGTCCTGCACCACCACCAACTGCTCGACCGGCACCCCGTAGCGCCGCATCAGCCCGGCCACCGGGCGGCCGGACAGGTTGATGAACCACTGCGGCTTGGCGAGCAGCACCCGACGGCCGTCGACCTCGATCTCGGCCACCAGGCTGCCGATCCCGCGCCGCCGGAACCGTGCGCCGTGCCGCTCCGCCAGCCGCTCCACGGCCAGGAAGCCCGCGTTGTGCCGGGTCAGCCGGAACCACGGGCCGGGGTTGCCCAGGCCGGCGATCAGCCAGGGGGCGTCGGATGTCATCAGGTCTCCTGAGGAAGGGGGAAGGCGGACGGGAGGGGGAAGGCGGACGGGGAGGGGAAAGGCGGACGGGCGGAGGGAAAGGCGGACGGCCGTGCGGGTGTGTGTGCGGGTCAGGAGGCGGGCACGCCGGGGGTGGCGCCGCGCTCCTTCAGCATGTCGGTCATCAGCTCCAGCTCGGAGGTCTGGGCGACCACCATCGACTGGGCGAGCCGCTTCTCGATGTCGTTCTTCGCCAGGTCCACGTAGCCCTGGGCCATCTCGACGCCGCCCTTGTGGTGCTCGATCATCAGCTGCAGGTAGTACACCTCGGCGTCCCGGCCGCTGAGCGAACGGAGCTTCGCCAGCTGGGCGTTGGTGGCCATGCCGGGCATCAGCGAGCCGTCGTGGGCCTGGTAGTCGTGGTCCATCTTCATCCACGCCATCGGCTTGGCCGGCGAGTGCTGGGACAGCCCCCACTGGTCGAGCCAGCCCATCATCATGCCGCGCTGGTTGGCCTGCGTGTTGATGATGTCGAAGGCGAGGGTGCGGGTCGGCTCGTCGCTCGTCCGGTCCCGGACGATGAACGACAGGTCCACCGCCTGCTGGTGGTGGGTCGCCATGTCGCGGGCGAACCCGGCCTCGGGCGAGTCGTCCGCCGGGACGGTCAGCGAGGACGACCCGGAGGCCGACGTCCCGCTCGCCACCAGGGCCGGCACCCCGAGCGCCAGCGCGACCGCGGCGGCCAGCGCCGCCGGCCACCACACCCGGCGGCGGGTCGGGCGGGGGCTCTCCTCCGGCTCCTCGGGCGTGGCCGCGTCTTCGTCGACTGCGTCCGCGTCGACCGGGTCCGGGCTGGCCGCGTCGGCGGTCACATCTGCCCCATGGTGCAGGAGGCGCCGGGCTCCTGGGTCTGCTTGCCCTGGACGTACTTGGTGAAGAACTGGTTCACCCGGGGGTCGCCGGCGCTGTCCACGATCAGCTGGGTGCTCCAGGCGTTCAGGGTGATGGTGCCCTTCTCGTCCGGGTACGGGCTCATCAGCGAGTACGGGGTGGCCTTGACCTTGTCGGACAGGGTCTTGATGTCCTCCGGCGTGGCCTTGCCGTTGTACGTCACCCAGACCGCGCCGTGCTCCATCGAGTGGACGGCGCGCTCGTTCTCGACCGGCTGGTCGTAGACGTGGCCCATGCAGTCCAGCCAGATCGCGTTGTGGTCGCCGCCGACCGGCGGGGTCATCGGGTAGTTGACCTTCTCCTTGACGTGGTTGCGGCTCAGGTCGCCGAAGGTCTGCACGCCCGGAATGTCCGCGTTGGCGGCGGCTTCCTTGTCCTTCTTCTTCTGGTTCTGGTCCATCACCACCCAGGTGCCGGTGGCGATCGCGCCGATCACCAGCACGCCGGCCGCGACCGAGGCGATGATCTTGTTCCGGCGGTCGCGGCGCTCCTCGGCGGCGCGCAGCTCGGCTATCCGGGCGCGGCGGTCCGAGACGGGCTGCTTGTTCGACTTGTTGGACTGCTTCGAGGCGGAACCCATGATGGTTGTGTCCTTGTCCCCGTCGCGCCTTGCTGGTGGCGCGGCGGTCAGCTGAAGAGGGCGGAGGGCGGATCCGCCGGCCCCCGGACGCCGGGCCTGGCCGGGTGGCGTGGGGGTGCCGGACGGTGGGTTCCGCTCAGGACCGGTGTACTTGGAGCTCGTGCAGATCGGGTGCCGGATGCGGGCCGACCAACAGTCCTGCGGGCACCACCCGGGGCAGCGCCTCCGGCGCCTCCGCGAGCGGTGACACCGCCGGCTGCGGGCACGGCGGCGGATTCGGCAGCTGGGCGTCCTGGGCGCAGTACGGGTGGCTGGAGCAGTCGTTGTCGCGGTGCGGCGGGCGGCCGTCGGCCGAGCACCAGGTCCAGTGCCGCCGGCCCTCGGCGTGCAGACGGTGGTCGGCCGCCTTGGCGGCCGGGCCGGTGTGGCTCTTCGTGGTCGTGGCCGTGGTGGCGGTTGTCGCCGCGGTCGTGGTCCCGGTCGCCGCGGTGGACGCCGTCCGGGAATCCCGATCGACGGCCTTGGCCTGGCCCGCGCACGGCAGCGCCGTCAGTAGCGCAACCAGCAGGAGCCACAGCACACCCGCCGGGCGGCCCGCCGGTGCGGCCCTCCCCGGTCGGGGCAAGCTGGGGGCCGACGCGGTCATGCGCACATTTAATCAGCCGTACGAGTGAAGCGATGCCCCTCCTCGGCCCCCATTTTCGGGCGCCCACGGAACGGAACACGGCGGAAACGCCCTGCTCCGGGCACTTCCGGCAAGCACGGACGGAACGGGAGCGAACACGGCGGTGAACCCGGTGGCCGGGATCATCCGGGTCGGTGTCCGGTTGTCGCCGAAACCCGGACAGCGTCGTTGCACTTGGAGACAATGACGTCGAGTCCGGCCCCGCCGGGGGCGGCGCGATCACGGACCGACCAGGAGCCGCCAGATGAACAAACAGGGTGCACCCGCACAGCCCCACCGGACCGACGACACCTGGTGGGACACCGTCTACGACGGCCCGGCGGGCACCCTCCCCGACACCCCCGACGCCGACCCGGGAGGGGGCACCGTCGACGAGTGGTTCGACACGGCGGCCGGCCTCATCGCCCCGCAGCGCACCGGCGAACAGGCGGAGGAGGCGGCGGCGGTTGCCGCTGCGGTTGAGCCTGCGGCTGTCGAGCCGGTGGCGGAACGGGACAGCATCGACGACTGGTTCGACACGGCCCTCGGCGTGATCAGTCCCCAACGCACCTCGACGGAGACCCACAAGTTCCCGGCGCCCTTCTTCCCGCCGGCTCCCGTCACCCTCGACAAGCCGGCACCCGAGCCCGCACCCGCCGAGCCCGCAGCTGCCGAGGACCCCCACCTTCGGCCCACGGAGACCGCCGAACCCGCCGACACCGAAGCGGCTGTGTCCGACCCGCAGCCGGCACCTGCCGAAGCCCTCGTCCCCGAGCCCCGGCCGGCGGCTGTCGAGGACTCACACCCTCAACCCGCCACCGAGCCCGCCCCCGACCCGCAGCCCGAACACGCCCCTGATGCTGCCCCGGTGCCAGAGCCCACGCGCGATGTCCCGTCCGCGCAGGACCCCCGACGCCAGCCGGAGCCGGAGCCCTTGGCCGGACCGTCCCTCAACTCGGCGGCCGTGGAGGACTCCCAGCCTCTGCCTGGGGCGGAGTCGGAGCCGTCGGCCGTCCTCCCCTCCGAGTCAGCCAGTGGGCGTGCGCCCGAGCAGGATCCGGATCCCCGGCCTGAGCCTGCGGACGTCCACTCCTCACACTCCCGCCCCGAGCCGGAACCGGACCACACGCCCGAGCCCGCCCCTTCACCCCGTCCGGCCATCCGCTCGCCGTTGGCCGACGGCGGGGCGGCCGTGCCGCACGTGGGGGAGCGGCCGCCGACGTACGGGCCGGAGCCGACGGCCGTACCGGAGGCGGACCCGGGTTCGCTCGGCACTGTGGTGCCGGACACCGTGCTGGAAGGCGCCCAGTACGGCTCGGCCATACTGCGCGCCGTCTCCGTCCGCGGCGACTCCGCCCGCTACCGGGGTGAGCCGCGCCGGGATGCGCTGCTGGTGACCAGGTTCGGCGACGGGCCCGACGGGCTGCTGCTCGCCGTGCTCGGCGGCTTCGACCGCACGGGCACCGCGGCCGACGAGGCGGTCCGCCCGGAGGCGGTCAGCGTCGCGGCGGGTGAGGCCTGCCGCCAACTCGCGGCCACCATCGGCCGCAGCCGGGCCGGCCTCGCCGCCGACCTACGGGACGGTGCCCGCGACCGGCTCCGCTACGGCCTCCAGCGGCTGGCCACCGGCGCGGCGGGCCCGCTGCGGGCGCTGGCGCCCCGGGGCGACGGGGACGAGACGCCGTCCCCGGCCTCGCTGCACTGCCTGATGGTGTCGCTCGACCCGGCGGCCGGCTACCGGGCAGCGTTCGGCGTCGGCCCGGGTGGGCTGTACCTGCTGCGCTCGGGCCACTGGATCGACGCCTACGCGGCCCGGCTGCTGCACCATCCGGACGGTCAGCCACCAGTGCCCGACGCCCCGGTGCCGGACCCGCGACCGTTCCGCTTCCGTCTCGTCCCGGCCACCCCGGGCGACATCCTGCTGCTCTGCACCCCGGGCCTGGCCGACCCGATCGCCGACGAGCCGGCCGTCGCCCACTTCCTCTCCGCCCACTGGGCCCACCCGCACCCGCCGGGCGCGGTCGACTTCCTCCGCCAGGTCCAGGTTCGCGCCAAGGGCTACGCCGACGACCGAACGGCTGCCGCGATCTGGACGGAGTAACGCGACCCTCTGCACGAGAAGTCGGCCCGTCCGACTTCTCGTGCAGAGGGTGGCCCAACCCCGGCTTGCCGCGCCGCGCCGGGCCGCTTCGGAGGGAATCTCTAGACCGGTCTATAGATTCTGCTCGCAGGAAGTCGGCGAGTCCGACTTCCTGCGAGCAGGCACGACTTGCCGCCCCGTTCGCCAGGCAGAATCTGTAGACCGGTCGGCATATTCTGCCCGACGGTGTCGCAGCGCACGAGAAGTTGGAGGGGTCGACTTTTCGCGCGGCTGCAGTGGAGCGCGGTGAGGCCGCACCAAATCTGTAGACCGGTCGACATATTCTTCGCCCCGACTGCAGCGCATGCACGCGAGAAGTCGGCCGAGTCGACTTCTCGAGCGCACCAGCTGGCGCCTAATCACTAGACCGGCCTACATATTCTGCCCAGGGCAGGCGCCGACCCGCCGGCCGTCACGCGGTGCGCAGGAGGATCGTGGCGACCGTGGTGGCGTGGGCGAGGGCGGTGGGGAGGTGGGTGTCGGGGAGGCCCAGGGCGATCGGGACGGCGAGGCCGTCGAGGAGGGCGCGGATCTGGGTGGCGCGGTCGGCGGCGGGGCCCGGGGTGAAGTGGCCGGCGGCGGTGCCCTCGTCGATCAGGGCGACCAGGTCGGCCTGCCAGGGAGCCTCGATGTCCTGCTGGCCCAGCCGGAGTTCGGCGCTGGCGGGGGAGCGGCCCCACACCTCGATCCAGAGGATCCAGCGCGGGTCGCCGGGCCCCTCCGGGAGGTAGAGGCGGACGTAGGCGGCGAGCCGGTCCCAGACGTCCCGGTCGCGGTCGGCCAGGGCCTCGCGGCGGCGGGCGCCGAGCTGATCCTCGCTCCAGCGGAGGGTCTCCAGCAGCAGCTGGTCCTTGCTGCCGAAGTAGTACAGCAGGTGCCCGGCACTCATCTGGAGCTGTTTGCCGAGCCCGGCCATGGTGAGCTTGGCGAGCCCGTGTTCGGCGATGGCGGCGCGGGCGGTGGCGTAGACCTCCTCGCGGGGGCGCGCCGGTCGGCGCGGGCGGGCGTCCGCCATGTTGCAGTGCTCCCTCGGTGGAACGGAGGTCCGAACGCTACCGGAGCGGGGCGGGAGGCCCCACTCCGGCAGCGGGCGTCAGACGGCCTTCGGCTGCTGCTGGGTGATGCAGTGGATGCCGCCGCCGTTGGCGAAGATCTCGCGGGCGTCGACGAGTTCGACGGTGCGGCCCGGGTAGGCCTCGCCGAGGATGTCGGCGGCCACCTGGTCGCGGGGGTCGTCGAAGGCGCACAGGATGACGGCGCCGTTGGCCACGTAGTGGTTGATGTAGGAGTAGTCGACGGGCTCGCCGTCCTCGTCCAGGAGGACGGTGGGGGCGGGCAGTTCGATGACCTCCAGCTGCCGGCCCCGGGCGTCCGTGGCGGCGCGCAGGAGGGCGACGAGCTCCTGGCAGACGGCGTGGTCCGGGTGGGCCGGGTCCGGCTGGACGTGGGCGACCACGACGCCGGGGCGCACGAAGGAGGCGACGATGTCGATGTGGCCGCGGGTGCCGAACTCGTCGTAGTCGCGGGTGAGTCCGCGCGGCAGCCAGATCGCCTTGGTGGTGCCGAGGAAGGCGTGCAGCTCGGCCTCGACCTCCTCCTTGGTCCAGTCGGCGTTGCGGCCCTCGCCGAGCTGGACGGTCTCGGTGACCAGCACCGTGCCCTCGCCGTCGACGTGGATGCCGCCGCCCTCGTTGATCAGGCGCGACGCGAAGCGCTGAATCTCCGTCAGTTCGCTGATGTGCTCGGCGACGTGCTGGTCCTTGTCCCAGCGGGCCCAGGACTGGGCGCCCCAGCCGTTGAAGATCCAGTCGGCGGCGGCGAGCGAGCCCTTGCCGTCGATCAGGAAGGACGGGCCGATGTCGCGCATCCAGGCGTCGTCCAGCGGGCGCTCGACGATCTCGACCTGCTCCGAGACGTACTTGCGGGCCTCCGCGGTCTCACTGGTGTTGACGACGAGCGTCACCGGCTCGTACCGGACGATGGTGTTGGCGACGGCGGCCCAGGCCTCGCGGCCCGCGTGCAGGTGCTCGGGGCTGTCGAAGGTGGGGTTGGCGGTCGGGAAGGCCATCCAGGTGCGGTCGTGCGGGTGCCATTCGGCGGGCATCCGGTAGCCGAGGGAGGCGGGCGTGGGGGTGGTCATCTGGGCGTCCTTGGAAGGAAAGTGAGGGTGGGTCAGAGGAAGTAGAGGCGGCTGAGCGAGACGCTGTCCGCGGGTTCGGAGCGCAGCGGCGAGCCGTCGAGCGAGACCAGGCCGGTCTCGGTGACCTCGACGTGGCCGATCCTGGCGTTGCGCACCATGTCGCGCGGGCCGATGCCGCGGGTGTTGCGGACGCCGACGCGGCGGCGGCGGGTGGGCAGACCGTCGGCGGGGCGGTCCAGGTAGGCGCCGTCGGCGGCGGCCTGGGCGACGAAGGCGACGGAGATGTCGGCAGCGGTGGCGCCGTGGGCGCCGAACTGCGGCCCCAGGACGAGTGGTTCGCAGCGGTCGGTGGAGGCGTTGGGGTCGCCGACGACTCCGTACGCGGGGAACCCGGCCTTGAGGACGAGCTGCGGCTTGGCGCCGAAGTGGTCGGGGCGCCACAGGACGATGTCGGCGAGCTTGCCGATCTCGATCGAGCCGACCTCGTGCGAAAGGCCGTGGGCGATGGCGGGGTTGATGGTGAGCTTGGCGATGTAGCGCAGCACACGCTCGTTGTCGTCGCCGCTTTCCGTCGTCCCGACAGTGCCTGATCCCTCTGGGCCGTCGAGGGGGCCGAGTTCGGCCTTCATCTTGCCGGCCATGGCGAAGGTGCGGCGTACGGTCTCGCCGGCGCGGCCCATGCCCTGGGCGTCGGAGGAGGTGATGCCGATGACGCCGAGGTCGTGGAGGACGTCCTCGGCGCCCATGGTGCCGGCGCGGATGCGGTCGCGGGCCATGGCGGCGTCGCCGGGCAGGTCGACCTTGAGGTCGTGGGCGGAGACGATCATGCCGAAGTGCTCGCCCAGCGCGTCCCGGCCGAAGGGGAGGGTGGGGTTGGTGGAGGAGCCGATGACGTTCGGCACGCCCGCCATCTTCAGGACGTTGGGGACGTGTCCGCCGCCGCAGCCCTCGATGTGGAAGGCATGGATGGTCCGGCCCTCCAGTACCTTCAGGGTGTCCTCGACCGACAGGCACTCGTTCAACCCGTCGGTGTGCAGGGCGACCTGGACGTCGTACTCGTCGGCGACGCGCAGCGCGGTGTCGAGCGCGCGGGTGTGCGCGCCCATGTCCTCGTGCACCTTGAAGCCGGACGCGCCGCCCTCGGCAAGCGCCTCGACGAGCGGGGCGGCGTCGGAGGACGAACCGCGGCCCAGGAAGCCGATGTTGACCGGCCAGGCGTCGAAGGCGTTGAAGGCGTGGCGCAGCGCCCAGGGCGAGTTGACGCCGACGCCCCAGACCGGGCCGAACTCCTGGCCGATGATCGTGGTGACGCCGGAGGCCAGCGAGGCCTCCATGATCCGCGGCGAGAGCAGGTGGACGTGGGTGTCGATGGCGCCGGCGGTGGCGATCATGCCCTCGCCGGAGACGATCGTGGTGCCGGTGCCGACCACGATGTCCACGCCGTCGAGCGTGTCAGGGTTGCCGGCCCGGCCGATCGAGGCGATCCGGCCGTCGATCAGGCCGATCGAGGTCTTGCGGATGCCCTGGATCGCGTCGATCACCAGCACGTTGCTGATCACGACGTCGCAGGTCTCGCGGACGGCGGCGGCCTTCAGGTGCAGGCCGTCCCGGGCGGTCTTGCCGAAGCCGGCCAGGAACTCCTCGCCGGGCGCCTGCGAGTCGGACTCGACCCGGACGATCAGACCGGAGTCGCCGAGCCGGATCCGGTCGCCGGCGCGGGGGCCGTGGACCGAGATGTAGTCGTGCGGGCTGATTGCGGTCATGCTCCCACCTCGCTTCGCTCGGCGGACCACGCCCGCGTGGCGGCTCCGATCAATTGCTCGCTCCACTCGCTCATGAGGGCACCTCCGCGTCGTCGAAGCTGGTCAGGTAGCCGGTCGCGCGGGCCTTGGCCAGGGCGGCCTCCTTCGCGCCGGGCGCGTCCAGCGGGCCGTCCACGAGCCCCGCGAAGCCGATCGCGACCCGCTCGCCGCCGATCGGCACCAGGCCGACCTCGACGGTGGCGCCCGGGTCGAAGCGCACCGAGGAGCCGGCCAGGACGGCCAGGTGGGTGCCGTAGGCGGCGGCGCGGTCGAAGGCAAGGCGCGGGTTGGCCTCGAAGAAGTGGAAGTGCGAGGTGACCGAGATCGGTACCTCGGAGGTGTTGTGGACGAGGAGCACCACCGTCTCCTCGACCGGGTCGTAGCCGGCGCCTTCGCCGATCAGCGCGCCGCCGGGGGCCTCGTCGCCGAGCGATCCGGCGCCCTTGAACGGGTCGTTGACGACGGCCAGGCGGGTGCCGTCGTCGAACACGGCCTCGACCTGGACGACGGTGACGACGTCCGGCACGCCGGGCAGTACGTCGTCGGCGGTCAGCACGCTGCGCCCGGCCTCGATGGCCTCGGCGAGCCGGAGGCCGTCGCGGGCGGCCTCGCAGACGGTGTCCGCGATCAGGGCGGTGGCCTCGGGGATGTTGAGGCGTACGCCCCGGGCGCGGCGGGCGCGGGCCAGTTCGGCTGCTGTGAAGATCAGCAGCCGGTCCCGCTCGGTGGGGGTCAGTCGCACGGTTCCTCGCTCGCGGTCGCCGGGGAGGGGGTCGTCTCGGGGGGATGTTAGAACGGCGTTCAAACTTCTCGGGCCATTGAACCCGGACCGGGCCGCCCTGTCCAGCGTTGCCGCTCTGCGGTTGTTCGGCTCGCCGGGCGGGCGTGGGGGTGAGGGCAAGGGGGGCGGGGGCGAGAGGAGGAGGGGGAGCCCGGGGGTGAGAAGGAGGTGGTTCCGCGCGCCGGGTGTGCGCGGGATCGGGAGGGGGCGGGCTCGAAAACAGGCTCTGCGCATCGCAAACCTGTCCGGCGCGGGCAGTTGGATCACGTGAACCTCCCCGTGCCCCTTTCACCCCACGTGATCGGACGCACACTGTTGCAAACGCCGCCAACTGGGCATGAGGATGGGTGGTCAGAACGAGGAGGGCCACCCGGCCGGCGGGGGATCCGGAGGCGGGGGGCCCGGATTGAGGGCGGGGGCAGTCTTGATGGACGGTCAGTCGCGATTCCCGCGGCAGCGGACGGGTTCGGGGGATGCCTATCGGTCCGGGCCGGCCCAGGGTGCGCCCGGCACCACGGGGACCGCCCTGCCGGGCGCCGTCGCCCCCGGCTGTGCGCTCCACCGCAGACTCCACCTGACGCTCGACCCGGCCGATCTGGTCGCGGTCGGTGCGGTCCGGCGACGGCTGCGCACGGCGCTGAGCCACTGGGGGGTGCCGGAGCTGTCGGACACCGCCGAGCTGCTCTCCTCCGAGCTGGTGACGAACGCGCTGCTGCACACCGGCAAGGGCGCGGTGTTCGACGCGGTGCTCGGCACGGACCACCGGCTGCGGATCGAGGTGCAGGACGGTGCGACCCGCCTGCCCGGCCGCCGGCGGGATCCGGACGCCGAGTACGCCACCTCGGGCCGCGGCCTGATGCTGGTGGAGGCGCTCGCGGACGCGTGGGGCGTCCAGCTGCGCGGCGACGGCAAGGTCACCTGGTTCGAGCTGACGCTGCCGTAGCAGGGCGGCAAGCGGATCCGCGCCAAGGCCGCGCCAGAACCGCGCCAGGGCAAGGTCCTTCGGAAACGATTCATTCGCCCTCGAAGGACGCCCTGAACAGAAGGCGGAGCGAAAGATTTCCGGCCCGTTACCATTGCCGCTCGGCCGAACATTGGCCAGGATGGTGGGAATGTGTGTCCACGTGCGGAGAGCAGCGGGGAGACGGTACCTCGACTGACCGCCGCAGGTCGGCACCGCCCGATCCAGCACCACCCATCACATCGCCACGCGGTCCGGCCGGTCGGTCGGCGCGGTCCGCCACGGCAGCGGCAGGAGCAGCATGCCCACTGAGTCCGAGTCGCCGGGGCCGGCGCTTCCTGCCGGTGCGTCCACGACCGAACAGCCCCCCGTGACAGCCCCCGCCGGTTCCACGGCCGCGGGGACGGGCCGGCCGAAGCCGCCCGCGCAGGCGGCGCGCCGCCACTCACTGCGGACCGCGCCCGGGCTGGCCGCGGGCCGGCTGGCGCCGGTGCTGTCCGGCGGGCTCCCGGCCGCCTCCGGGGACTCCGTGCCGGACTGGCTGGAGCCCGCGATGGCCGCCAACGGCATCGGCTCCTTCGACTGGGACATCCGCCGCGACGTGCTGGAGGGCGACCGGCGGGCCTGCACGATCATCGGCCTGGACGTCATGGACAAGGGCCGCTTCGACCGCACCGCCGCCTCCTTCCTGGCCCTGCTGCATCCCGAGGACGCGCCGGTGGTGCGCCGCCGGGTCGAGCGGGCGGTGGCCGAGCTGGGCCAGTGCGGCGCGTACTACCGCACGGTCGGGCCGAACGGCACCATGCGCGCCGTGCGCTTCCGCGGCCGGGTGCTCGCGGACGCGTTCGGGCGCGCCTCCCGGATGGTCGGCTTCGTCTGGGACGCCACCGTCGAGCTGCACAAGCGCGACCGCGCCGACCGGCTCGCCCTGCTGCGCGAGGAGCGCTCCCGGTTCATCAAGGAGGCCGCCCGCGCCCTCTCCGAGGCGGTCACCGTCCGTGACGTCGCCCGGGTCTTCACCGAGCTGCCGCTGCCCGGCCTGCCGCCGGACGGCCTGGTGCTGGCCGCCTTCGAGGCCGGCCGGGCGCGGATCCTCGGCGCCTCCGGCTACCGTCCCGGCGCGCTCTCCATCTGGGACCGCACGCTGCTGCCGGCCGGCCACCCCGCCGCCGAGGCGCTGAAGCACCGGGCGCCGGTCTTCATCTCCACCCGCGACGAGTACCGCGCCGGCTACCCCGACGTGTGGGAGCCGACCAGCCGCAACGGCCGCGGCTCCTGGGCGTACCTGCCGCTGGTGGCCAGCGGCCGGGCGATCGGCGTCTGCGTGGTCAGCTTCGACGACGAGCGCGAGCTGGACGCCGACGAGCGCACCCTGCTGACGACCCTGGGCGGCCTGGTCGCCCAGTCGCTGGCCCGGGCCCGGCTGCACGACGCCGAGCACGAGCTGGCGGCCGGGCTGCAGCGGGTGATGCTGCCGCGCACGGTGCCGTCCGTGCCGGGCGTCACCACGGCCGTCCGCTACCTGGCGGCCGGCTCCGGCCTGCAGATCGGCGGCGACTGGTACGACGTGGTGCCGCTGCCCGGCGGGCACGTCGGCCTGGTGATCGGCGACGTCCAGGGCCACGACGTGCACGCCGCCGGGATCATGGGCCAGCTGCGGATCGCGCTGCGCGCCTACGCGGCCGAGGGACACCCGCCGGCCGCCGTGATGGCCCGCGCCTCCCGTTTCCTCGCCGACCTGGACACCGACCACTTCGCGACCTGCGCCTACGCCGAGGTCAACGTGGACTACGGCGTGGTCTACGCGGTCCGGGCCGGCCACCTCGACCCGGTGGTCCGCCGCTCGGACGGCACCGCCACCACCGTGCCGGTGGCCGGCGGCCTGCCGCTCGGCATCGACCCGGACCAGGAGTACCGGGTCACCCGGTTCAGCCTGGACCCGGGCGAGACGGTCCTGCTCTGTACGGACGGGCTGGTCGAGGCCCGCGGCATGGACCTGGACGACGGCATCGCCCGGCTGACCCGGGCGCTCGCCGAGCCGCTGCCGCCCGCCGACGAGGCCGCCCGCGACCCGCTGGAGGACCTGGCCGACCGGATCGCCTCCCAGGCCGCCGACTCCAGCGAGCGCGAGGACGACATAGCGCTGCTGCTCCTGCGCTGGGACGGCCCGGCCGGCGGCCTGGCCGCCCAGCAGCTGCGCCGCCGGATCGGCCAGGCCGACCTGGCCCGCATCTCCGAGGTGCGGGCCGAGCTGCGCGACGCGCTGCGCCGCTGGGGCGTCGCCGAGTTCATCGACACCGCCGAACTGCTCTCCTCGGAGCTGGTCACCAACGCCATCCGGCACACCGACCGGGACGCCATGTTCACCGCCCGGCTCTACCGGGAGCCGGCCTCCGACGGTGGCCGGGCCCGGCTGCGGGTCGAGGTGGAGGACGAGTCGGACCTCTGGCCGACCCGCCGGACGCCGGGGGAGCAGGCCTCCTCCGGGCGCGGGCTGATGCTGGTGGAGGCGCTGGCGGACGCCTGGGGGGTGGAGCCGCGCGGTTCCGGCAAGCGGATGTGGTTCGAGCTCAGCGGGACGGCCGCGGCCTGAGCGGCCGAAGGGCTCAGCCGAACTGCTGCTCCAGGTCCTTCAGTTTGCGCTCCAGCGAGTCCAGCCGGGGCAGTGTCACGGTGTCGTCGTCGAGCGTCAGGTCGATGGTGCGCCGCTCCGGACGGGCCGGGAGGCCCGGCTGGACCACGGCGCCCTCGGCGGCGACGCCCTCGACCCCGCGCGCTCCGGCGGGCCGCTCCGCCCCGGGCCCGCCGGCTATGGCGGGCTCCGATCCGGACTCCAACTGACGGGCGCTGCCGCCTCGTTGGCGCCAGGTGCCGTTGCTGCGGCTGATCGCCCGGATCTCCGCCCGCTCGCGCCGCCCGGCCAGCCTGCGGCGCTCCCTCTCCGCGGTCTTCTCCCGTTTGTCCTCGCGGACCTCGTCCACCGCCTCGTCGAGGCTGCGCACGCCCTCCAGGAGCATCAGCGACCAGGCCGCATAGGTCTCGCGCGGCGCGCGAAGCCAGCGGACGATGCGGATCTGCGGCAGCGGCCGGGGGACGAGTCCCTGCTCGCGCAGGGCGGCCCGGCGGGTCTGCTTGAGCGCGCGGTCGAACAACACGGCCGCGGAGAGGGACATCCCGGCGAAGAACTGCGGGGCGCCGGCGTGGCCGAAGCCGCGCGGGGCGTGTACCCAGTTGAACCAGGCAGAGGCCCCGGCGAACAGCCAGACCAGCAGCCGCGAGCCGAGGGCGGCGTCGCCGTGGCTGGCCTCGCGGACGGCGAGCACCGAGCAGAACATCGCCGCGCCGTCGAGCCCGAACGGCACCAGGTACTCCCAGCCGCCGGAGAGGTTGAGGTTCTGCACCCCGAAGCCGACCAGCCCGTGGAAGGAGAGCGCGGCGGCGACGGCGGCGCAGCAGAACAGCAGCACGTACGAGGCGCCGCCGTACAGGGATTCCTTGTTGCGGCGCCGTTCCTCGGAACGCTCCCAGGAATCCGTGCCGCCGGCGGCGGATCCCCGGCTCCGGGCCAGGGCCACCAGGAGTGCGCTGACCAGCAGCCCTAAACCTCCGGTGACGGCCCAGCCGAGCGGTATGTCGGACAATTTCATCGCCGGAACCAGCCTCGCTTTCCTGCGTCGCGTTCCTGCGTCGTGATGGCGGGGACCATCATGACGGATGCTCGGCGGGGGAATGGCTGATTCGCCGTCAATGCGCTGAGTAGAGGGATTTCTTCCCCCTTGCAAATCGCATCGTCGTATGAATTCGAAGCGGACTATTCCCGGAATTCCGGGCTTTCCGGATTCTTTCTCGCACGTGCTTTCGTCAACTTCGCGTGACGCGGGGGCAGCCGCCGCACATGTCCGCGGGCTCCGCGGTGTAGACGAGGCAACAGCTGGCCCGGGCCCGGTCGGTACCCGAAGCACCACCGCGGCCGACCGCCGTCGCGGTGAAACCGGCACCCGGCGTGAAGGGGGCCGGAGCGGGGGCGGGCGCGTCGGCCACGCCCGGCGCGTACGCCGGTGCGGCGGGCTCCAGCAGGGCGGACAGCTCGGCCTGCACCCGCTCCTCCTCGCCGAGCAGCCCGCCGACGTACCAGAGCCCTTCGACCGCCGCGTCGGTGGCCATCGCCCACAGCACTCGCGGCCCGCGCCGCACCTCCGGGCGGAACGCGGCCAGCGCCGGGGCCAGGAACTCGCTCAGCGCGGACCGGAGTTCGGCGGCCAGCGCGGCCTCGTCCGGCACCGTCCGGGCCTGCGGCAGCCTCGCGGCCGGGTCGTCCGGCAGGCAGGCGAACGCGCCCGGACGGACCGTCACCTCGCCGGTGCGGCGGCGCAGCGCGACGTCCTCGGCAGAGAGCAGCGGGACGCGCCGCTCCAGGAACCACGGCACCGTGAACAGCAGGGCGACCGGCCAGACGAAGCGGTGCAGGCCGAAGCCGGCCGCCACGTCCGGGCGCAGCGGCCGCCCGTAGCGGGCCAGGCCCTGCCGGGCGTCGTGGGCGATCAGGTCGCGCACCGCCTCGGGCCGGGCGGCCAGGTCGGCGGCGGGGATCCAGCCGCGGCCGCGCCGGGGTGGGGCGCAGCGCACCCGCAGGACCGGGGCGAGGGTGTCGAGCCGGTGGTACGAGGTGGTGCAGGGGGCAGCGCAGGGGGTGGTGGCGTCCGGCGCGGGGCTGACGGCGTGCGCCTCGGTGGTGCACGCCTCGGCGGTGCGCGGGGAGCGCGGCGCGGGGCCGGTCCGGGTGCTGCTCGCGGTCGTGCCGCTCGCGGTGACGCTGCTTCCGGTCATGGGGCCCCATCGGGTCGACCGGGGGCCGCCGGCGGGCAGCCCGGCCGCGCCCGGCCGGGGCGGAGTCCGGCGAGGCCCGGCCGGACCTGGGCGTGGCGGAGCCCGGGAACGGCAAGGCGACCCGGCCGGGGCGCTGCTCACCCCGGCCAGGTTAGGCTCACCTTAGCTGATGATTCCCCGGGTCTCGCGTCCGATGCGTCCGTCCGGGGGAGGCGCCGGAGCGCGGACCGCGCCCAGCTGGCGCGCGAGCCACACCGGCACGCCTCCCAGAGCCTGCACGAGCCGGGCCGCCTCCGCACGCAGCCGCGCCGCCTCGGCCGGCTCGGACACCTCCGCCAGCGCGGCCAGCGCCGGTGCCACCCCCACCGTGAAGCCGAGTTGCTCGCGCAGCCGCAGCGAGGCGTCGAAGCCCTCGCGCGCGTGGCCGCGGTCCCCGTGCGACAGCGCCAGCGCGGCCAAGTGCCGCCAGGTGTACGAGCGCAGCAGCTCGTCCCCGCGCTCGCCGGCGCCGTCGTGCGCCCGGCGGTAGGCGATCCAGGCGGCGCTGCGGTCCCGCAGCAGGTTCTCCGCGACCAGCCCGCGCCGGAAGTCCAGCAGCGGACGGCCGGGGGCGTCCGGCGGCAGCAGCGCCGAGGTGCGGCCGAACGCCGCCTGCGCCTCGTCCAGCCGGTCCCGCGGGCCGATCACGCTGGCCAGGTAGGCCAGGAAGCCGCGGGCGCAGGCGGCGGAGGCACGCTGCTCGGTGCTGGCCACCACGGCCTCGGCGAACCGCAGCGCCTGCTCCGCCTGGGTCCAGTGCGCGGCGGTGAACAGGCACTGCTCGATGAGGAGTTCGGCCCGGCCGAGGGCCACCGTCGGGTCGTGCTCGGCGGCCGGGCGCAGCAGTTCGGCGGCCTCCTGCCAGCAGGCCCGGGACCGCAGCCGCCACACGGTGTCCCCCGGCTCCTCCGGCGCCGCCCGCCCCCGCGCGTCGGGGCTGCTCGGGCCCCATCCGTGCTCTGACAACGCCACCTCCTTGTGTGCGCCATCCAGCAAGGGCACGGACTAGCGGCCGTCGGTACCCGCATGCATGCCGACGGCAGAGCAAAAGCCCGCGCTGTGGCGGCAATTCAACACGGGGGTGAGCTTGTGCACCAGATCACGAGCGCAGGTTGTTGCGTTCGCGGAGGAATTGATCTAGTGGGGCACGAGCGGTCAGGACGTCCAGCCGGTCTCCATCAGCGCCTCGGCGGCGCCGTTCGCGGGCTGCGGGACGCCCGCCAGGTCCAGGCTGAACAGGGCGACCAGCAGCTGCTCGCCGCGCACGGTGGCCTGGTGGGAGTAGCCGGCCAGGGTGAACATCGCGGCGGCCATCTCCTCGGCGTGCAGGGTCTGCAGCCACAGGCACTCCACCGACTTCACGTCGGCAGGCTCGGTCCAGGTGTCCACCTGGGCGACCATCCGGCTGCCCAGCAGGGTGACGCCGTCGCGCTCCTGGGCCTCCGTCAGCTCCAGGTCGTCGAAGCCCAGCCACTCCAGGTAGCGGGCGGCGGTGAACACCGCGTCCTGCGAGGTGCGCACCGGGTGCGGGCGGAACGGCGCGCGGTGGCGGAAGGGCTTGGCCTGGCTGCCGCTGCCGCCGGGCGGGGCGGGCACCGGCGCGCCCATCGGGTGGGCCGGGTGGGGGCGGGTGGGCTGCGGGCCTGCGGTGCCGAGCGGTCCTGCGGTGCCGCTGCCGAGGCGGGTGGTGCGGTCGACCGGGAGGCGGACGGTGGCGCCGCAGTTGCAGGTGAACTCGGGCTGCGGCCACTGGTCGGAGCGGCCGCAGTGCGGGCATCGCATGCTCAGCCAGGAGTCCTCCCAGGAGCGGAACCGCACCTGCACCGGCACCCCGCCGCGCAGCAGCGGCACCTTCAGCGAGGCGCCGCAGGGGCAGGGCAGCGACGGCGGTTCGTACAGGTGCTCGCGGCGGCAGGCGGGGCAGCGGATCGCCCGGGCGCCACCGCCCGTCCCCGGCCCGTGACGCGCGGGGTCGTGTCCGGTGAAGTCGTCGGGCAGTCCGGCCATCGCGGGCTCCGTCCGTTCGAGTCGGGTGGAAGGACGCCTCCCATGCTCCACGAAACCTCGGGCGCTTGGCGCGGAATGGGGCAATCCTCAGGGACAGATCAGGGGTATGCACCCGGTCGGTGCCCGCACGGGACGATCCGGACACCCGCACGAACGTCCGGGCGGTCGGCGGTGGGTCAATTCGCCGACCAGCGGGCCAGGTCGGCGGGGGTGTCGAGGTCGTCCGGGATGGCGACATCGGCGCACTCGACCAGCGCGATCTCGTCGGCGTGCGCCGTCAGCAGGGCGCGCGCGCCCGCGTCGCCCGTCGCGCCCGCCGCGGCCTCCGCGAAGTGCCGGGCGCCGATCAGCACCGGGTGCCCGCGCCGCCCGCCGTACGCGGCCGCGGCGAGCTCGGCGCCCGCCCGGTGCGCGGCCACCAGCCGGGCCACCGCGGCCGGGGTGACGCCCGGGGTGTCCACGAGCATCACCAGCACCGCGGACACCCCCGACGGCAGCGCGGCCAGCCCGGCCTGCAGCGAGGAGCCCATGCCGCCCGCCCAGTCCGGGTTGGTGACCAGCCGGCAGCCCGGCAGGTGCGCGGTGGACCGGACCCGCTCGGCCTCGGCGCCCAGCACCACCGTCACGTCCGGGCAGCCGCCGGCCCGGACGACGGCCACCGCGTGCTCGACCAGCGGCCGGCCCTCGTACCGGATCAGCGCCTTGGGCCGCCCGCCGAGCCGCCGGCCGCCCCCGGCGGCGAGCACCAGGGCGGCGACAGGCGGGCCTGCGGCCGGATGCGAGGTGTTCTGCATGGGCCCAGCCTGCCCGCCCACCGCGCCGGCGCGCACCGTGGGAACCAACAGTTGTACGAATGCACAAGGCGAACATGCAGGTGGCAGCAGCTCCCCGGCGGTTCGGCCGCTGGTGGTCCGGCCCGCTTGCCCCTGTACTTGGCAGATGAACACCGCACCGCGCCCGCTGTCGGACCGCTTCGGCAGGGTCCACACCGACCTGCGGGTCTCGCTCACCGACCGCTGCAACCTGCGCTGCACCTACTGCATGCCGGCCGAGGGCCTCAACTGGCTGCCCAAGGCCGAGGTGCTGGGCGACGACGAGGTGGTCCGGCTGGTGCGGATCGCCGTCGAGCGGCTGGGCATCGCCTCGGTCCGGCTGACCGGCGGCGAGCCGCTGCTGCGCCGCGGGCTGACGGACCTGGTCGGACGGATCACCGCGCTCGGCCCGGAGGTCTCGCTCACCACCAACGGCATCGGGCTGGCCCGCACCGCCGTCGCGCTGCGCGAGGCGGGCCTGCACCGGGTGAACGTCAGCCTGGACACCCTGCGGCCGGAGCGGTACGCCGCACTCACCCGCCGGGACCGGATCGCCGACGTGTTCGCGGGCCTCGCCGCCGCGCAGGCCGCCGGGCTCGCGCCGGTGAAGGTCAACGCCGTCCCGGTGCGCGGGGTCAACGACGACGAGATCGTCGAGCTGGCCGAGTTCGCCGCCGCGCACGGGTACCGGATGCGGTACATCGAGTCCATGCCGCTGGACGCGCAGGGCGCCTGGGACCGCTCGACGATGGTCACCGCGGCCGAGATCCTCGCCGTGCTCGGCGAGCGTTTCGCCCTCGTCCCGGTGGGGCGGCACGGCAACGCCCCGGCCGAGGAGTGGCGGATCGCCGGCACCGACACCGTGATCGGCGTGATCGCCTCCGTCACCCGCCCGTTCTGCGGTGGCTGCGACCGGGTCCGCCTCACCGCCGACGGTCAGTTGCGCAACTGCCTGTTCGCCACGGAGGAGTCCGACCTGCGCGCCCTGCTGCGCGGCGAGGCCGACGACGACCGGATCGAGGCCGCGTGGCGGGCGACGATCGCGCGCAAGGGCCCCGGGCACGCCATCGACTCCGCGGATTTCGTCCGGCCCGACCGTCCGATGTCGGCGATCGGGGGGTAGCGGGTTCTCACGGTGTGAGCGGGTGTGAGCTTCGACATGGTCTTGGCGAGAAGGCCGTGCTCCAGCAGTGCGGCGGCTGACGAATCGTTCCACCCGCTCCCTTGGCCGGCCTTCTCCTGGTGTGACCAGGACCGGTCGCGGGTGGTATTCGTGGGCGGTGGACTCCATGATCCCCCGGTTCCCGCGGCGTGCCCTGCCCGTCCTCGCCGCTGCCCTCGCCGTCGCGCTGCCGGCCGGCTGCACCGGCCCGAGCGGCGCGGGCGGCGCGGCCGGGGCCGACGGCGACGCCTCGCGCCCGCCGATCGCGGACCGGGTCTCCGCCACCGCCTCCCCGGCCTTGCGCGCCCTCTACGACCAGCGGATCAACTGGACGCCCTGCGCGGACGACGGCAACGCCGACCCGGACGAACCGGCCGTCCGGTGCGCCACCCTCAAGGTCCCGCTGGACTACGCCGACCCCGGCGGCGAGACCGTCGACGTCGCCCTCGCCCGGATGCCCGCCGCCGACCCCGGGCGCCGGATCGGCTCCCTCCTGCTCAACCCCGGCGGGCCCGGCAACTCCGGTGTCGGCATGGTCCAGTGGGGCTGGAAGAACTACGAGGGCCCGCTGCACGACCGCTACGACCTGGTCGGCTTCGACCCGCGCGGCGCCGGCCGCACCACGCCCGTCAGCTGCCTCGACGACCGCACCCGCGACGAGTGGACCAGCACCGACGACCCGGCCTACGACCACGGCCGGATCCTCGCCGACGCCTGCCGGGCCAAGGCCGCCCGGCTGCTGCCGTACGTCGGCACCCGCAACACCGCGCGCGACCTCGACGTGCTGCGCGGCGCCCTCGGCGACCGCAAACTCGCCTTCCTCGGCCTCTCCTACGGCACCTACCTCGGCGCCCTCTACGCCGAGGAGTTTCCCGACCGCACCGGGCGGCTCGTCCTCGACGGCGCCGTCGAGCGCAGCACCGACCTGCTCCACCTCAACGGCGAACAGGCCGCCGCCACCGAGACCGAGTTCCGGGCGTTCGCCGCCGACTGCGCCGGCGCCGAGGACGGCTGCCCGCTCGGCACCGACCCGGCCGCTGCCCCGCAGCGGCTCGCCGACTTCCTCGACGGGCTCAAGGACCACCCCCTGCGGGCCTCCGGCGGACGGCTGCTCACCGCGACCCTCGGCTGGAACGGCGCGCTCAACGTCCTCTACGACGGCCACCGTTCGTGGGAGCGGCTGCGGACGGCGCTCGAACCGGCGATGACGCGCGGCGACGCCGACGAACTGCTCAAGCTCGCCGACGCCGCCAACGGCCGCGACGAGGAAGGCCACTTCGAGACGCCCGCCGACGCGTACGCCGCCATCCACTGCGCGGACGCCCCGCTGGCGCCCACCGACGCGGACCTGCGCGCGGCTCTCGCCGACCTCGCGGTCCGGGCCCCGCTGGTCGGCAGGCACGACACCCGGGCCACCCTGCTCGACCCGGACTGCCGCCCCTGGCCGTTCCGTTCGCCCGAGCAGCCGCACACGGTGAAGGCCCCGGGCAGCGCCCCGATCCTGGTCGTCGGCTCGACCGGCGACCCGGTCACGCCGTACCCGTGGGCGCAGCGGATGGCTGCCGGCCTGGAGCACGGCGTGCTGCTCACCCGGGAGGGGGACGGGCACACGGCGTACGACAAGAGCGGCTGCGTGCGGTCTGCGGTCACGGCGTTTCTTGTGGACGGCAAGCTGCCCGGGGCCGGGACGCACTGCCCGTCCGACTGAGCGGGCGTACCGGCAACGCCGAGGGGGCGTACCGCGCGATCGCGGTACGCCCCCTCGGCGTCGGGGTCAGGACGTCGGGGCCGTCAGGTCGTAGAACGTGGCCGAGCCGACCGTCTTCGCGGTGAAGTGGCTGGTCACCCACGCCTCGATCTGGGCGGTCTCGGACTGCTGCTTGTCGTCGGCGCTGTTGCCGCCCGCGCTGCCCGCGCCGCCCGCGCCGCCGCCGAAGGCGCGGTGGGCGCCGCCGGCGATGTACCAGTGCACCTTGCCCTCCTGCACGTCCTGCTGGAAGCCGCTCAGGCTCAGCGATGGGTCGGTGCCGTTGAAGCCGCCGAGGGCCATCACCGGCTTGCCGGTGGCGAGTTGGTAGCTCGCGGCGTTCTGCGAGCCGGTGGTCGCGGCGGCCCAGGTGTAGTGGTCGGCGTTCTCCTTGAGCAGGGCCGCGGCCTCGTCGCTCACCTTGGTGCCGCCGAGCAGGCCGCCCATGCCACCGGGGCCCATGCCCTCGGGGTCCATCGCGCCGGGGCCGGCGGTGGTGCCGCGCTCGTGGCGCCCGTTCGTCCCGTCGGAGCCGCCGCCCGGGAACCCACCCGGGAAACCGCCGTTGAAGCCGCCGGGCCGGCCCTGGCCGCCGTTCTGCCCGTGCGGGGCCTGGCCGCCGGGGAAGCCGCCGGGGAAGCCCTGGCCGCCCTTGCCCCCCGGCGTGAAGACCCGGCCGTTGTCCGCGAACCCCTGCGCGCCGTGCCGTCCGCCGCCCGGGCCGAACGCGCCCTTGACCGACGGCCCGGCCGTGATGATCGAGCCGTTGTGCGCGGTGTTCACGGTGTCCACCGCGTACGCCGCCGGACCGCCGAACGCCGCCGCGAGTCCCAGCAGGCCCGCCACCGAGGCGATCCGCGCGCCGACCCGTCCGGAGACCTTCCCCGCGAACTGCCCGGCCACCAGCGCGGCCGCCGCCGCCAGTCCGCCGGCCAGCACCGCCCAGCGCAGCCACGGCAGGAAGTCCGAGCTGCGCCCGAGCAGGACGAACGCCCACACCGCCGTCACCGCGAGCGTGCCCGCCAGCACCAGCGCGTACGGCAGCCGGTGCCGCGCCCGCCACAGCCCGTCCACGCCCATGCCGACCAGCGCCGCGACGGCCGGCGCGAGCGCCACCGTGTAGTACTGGTGGAAGATCCCGGACATGAAGCTGAAGATCAGCGCGGTGGAGATCAGCCACCCGCCCCAGACCAGGAACGCCGCGCGGGCGGTGTCGGTGCGGGCGTAGCGGCGGGTCGCCCAGAGGCCGACCAGCAGCAGGATCAGCGCGGCCGGCATCAGCCAGGCGATCTGCCCGCCGATGTCGCTGCCGAACAGCCGGGTGATGCCGGTCTGGCCCCAGCCCCGGTTGTGCATCGCGCCGGCCGGCAGGTCGAGCCCGGCCGGGAGCCGGCCGCCGCCGCCCACGCTGCCGCGCTCGTTGCCGTTGACCCGGCCGAGGCCGTTGTAGCCGAAGGTGAGCGAGAGGAAGCTGTCGTCCTGCGAGCCGCCGACGTACGGGCGGGCCGAGGCGGGCAGCAGTTCGACGACCGCCACCCACCAGCCGCCCGCGACCACCACGGCCACGCCCGCGAGCAGCACCTGCCGCACCCGCCGCCAGAAGCCGGTGGGCGCCACGACGAGGTAGACCACGGCGAAGGCGGGCAGGATCAGGAAGGCCGCCAGGGTCTTGGTGAGAAAGGCGAACCCGAACATCGCGCCGGTGAACAGCAGCCACCGGGTGCTCGCCGTCTCGATCGCGCGCACCAGCCCGTACACGGTCAGGGTGAGCAGCAGCACCAGCAGCGCGTCCGGGTTGTTGAAGCGGAACATCAGCGCCGCCACCGGGGTGAGCGCCAGCGCGGCGCCGGCCAGCAGTCCGCCGAGCGGGGAGAACCGGCGGCGCACCGTCGCGTACAGGACGCCGACGGTGGCGGCGCCCATGAGGGCCTGCGGGGCGAGGAGGGACCACGACGAGAGGCCGAAGATCCGCGCCGAGAGGGCCATCGGCCACAGCGACATCGGGGGCTTGTCGACCGTGATGAAGTTCCCGGCGTCCGAGGAGCCGAAGAAGAAGGCCTTCCAGCTCTGGGTGCCCGCCTGGACGGCCGCCGAGTAGAAGGCGTTGGCCCAGCCGGAGGCGCTGAGGCCCCAGAGGTAGAGGACGGCCGTGGCGGCCAGCAGGCCGAGCAGGGCCGGGCGCACCCAGCGAGGGTCATCGGCCCGGCCGCGCCAGGCGCGGGCCGGGAGGGTGCGCAGCCGGCCGGACCAGGAGGCCAAGCCTTTGGGTCCGGCCGGCGGCAGGGGCTGCTCGGGGAAGAGCGGCGCCGGGTCCGGGGCGGGGGCCGGCTGCGGCACCTCCGGCGGCGGGAAGTTCGCGGCCTCCGGCCACGGTTCGCCGGCCGGAGGGGAGTAGCTGGTCGTGGTCATGCGCCATACGCTGCGTGGCGCGCCTGAGAGAACCGTGAGACGGGGCTGTGAGGTGGGTGTGATCTGGTCTTCTGGGACGGGTTCAGGCGGACGGCGGCATGACCAGGTGCTTGCCCAGCCACTCCAGGGCCGGGGGGATCTCCCGGGTCCAGGTGTGGAAGTTGTGGCCGCCGGTGTCGAGGGTGATGGTGGAGAGCTTGGTCGGGGCCTTGAACGCGCCCACCATGGCCTGGGTGCCGTCGTAGTTGTTCTCGTCGTAGCTGGTGGCGAGCAGGAGGGAGACGGGTGCGGCCGGCTTGTTCTTCAGCCGCCAGACCAGGTCGTTCTCCTGCTTGAGCTGGGCGTTGCTGCTGAAGAGGTCGCCGGTGGTCTCGTCGATCGGCGCGGTGTAGTAGCCGGAGAGGGAGACCGCGGCGCGGTAGGCGTCGGGCTTGCGCAGGGCGAACTTGAGCGCGCAGTAGCCGCCGGTGGAGTTGCCGATCACGGCGCGGCTGGCCGGGTCGGAGCCGATCCGGTAGGTGGTGGCGAGGGCCTTGGGCAGGTCGCTGGTGAAGAAGGTCTCGACCTGCGGGCCGTTCGGGATGTCCATGCACTCGGTGTCGCGGTTACCGGACAGCGTCGGGCGCATCAGGACCAGGACGGTCGGCGGCAGCTTCTTCTGCTCGATCGCGGCGAGGGTGGAGGCCGGGTACTGCATGAGCGAGATCAGCTTCTCGGACGAGCCCGGGTAGCCGGCCAGCACCAGGGCCATCGGAAACTGCTGCTTGGCGTAGTCCGGCTGGAAGTACTGCGGGGGCAGGTAGACGTAGGCGTCGCTGGTCAGGCCGCTGGCGGCTCCTTTGACGGCGACCTGCTGGATCAGCCCGGAGCGCTCCGGCTCGGAGCCCTGGGCGGAGTACATCTTCTGCTCGCCGGTGACGGCGACGGCGGCGTTCGGCATGCGGTCGACGACCGTGCCGGGCTTGCCGTTGGTGCCGAGCAGGTCGCTCCAGGAGCTGTAGAAGCCGAAGTAGCCGTTGGCGATCAGGCCCATGGCGACCAGCACGGCGATCTGGGTGGCGAGGAAGGCGCCGACCCGGCCGAGCCAGGACTTCCAGCCCTTACCGCCGAATCGCGGCCAGAGCCACATGGTGGCGGCGAAGACGGCGATCGCGACGACCGACGTGACGATCTGGAGGGGGAGGCCGGTGAGACTGAGCACGAGCCCGATCTTAGGTGACCGGCGCGGGCTCTCCGTGCGCCCCTTCCGCGCTACCTACGCGCCCCTTCTGTGATTCCGTGCGCCTGCTGTGCGCCCTGTTGACCATGGGGCGCGTGCTCGGGACCATGTCAGGCGGGGCAGGGGCACGCTGTGTGCCGGGGAAGTCACGGGGGCGGGGTTCATGAGGTTCATCACCAAGGCCGGTCTGGCCGTCGGCACCGCGCTGCTTCTCGCGGCCTGTTCCAGCGGCGGCGGGGGCGGCACCGCTTCGTCGGAGCCGGCCGGCACGCTCACCGCGCTGCCCGCGCCGGCCCGCACGGCCACCCCGACGCCGACCCCGTCGCCGTACGGCCCGGTGCTCACCCGGTACGTGGGCCCGGTCAACACCGCGCTCGCGAAGGTCACCGTGGTCAACAACCTGACCGACTTCGACACCGTGCTCGGCGAGATCGGCACCAGCGCGACCAGCGCCGGCACCGGCCTGCGCCGGGCCGACCAGCCGGCCGAGGTCACGGCCGCGCAGACCGAGCTGGTGACGGCGCTCGGCCAGGTCTCCACCGATATGACGAAGGTCCGCAGCGACATCAAGCGGAAGAACGTTTGCGCGCTGAGCTCCGCCCTCTCGGAGTTCGGCCAGACCCAGGGCCTCAAGGCGGCCTCCGCCGCCCTGTCGAAGCTGACGGCGGCCGGCTACCCGACCACCTTCGCCGTCCCGCAGATCCCGCCGCTGCAGACCCGCTCGCTGGAGAACGGCACCATGGTCCGCGAGGGCCGGCTGCACGGGCACGGCGTGTTCAAGGTCGACAACGGAGGCAGTTCCGACGCGGTGGTCTCGCTCGCGATGGACGGCAAGTCCGTGCACTCGGTGTTCGTCGCCAAGGGGCAGAAGGCCAGCATCGAGGGCGTCGAGGACGGCACGTACGACGTGTTCTTCTCCGGCGGGGTGGACTGGGACGGGGGCGCGAAGGCGTTCACCCAGAGCTGCCGGTTCAGCAAGTTCCAGGACACGCTCGCGTTCGAGACCGGCCGCACCTACACCTCGTGGTCGATCACCCTGCAGCCCACCGTCGGCGGCAATGCGAAGACGGACGACGTGGACGCGAAGAACTTCCCGCAGCCGTAGCGGTTTTGATCGATCATTGGCCGATCTTTCGACCGATCTCTCGTCCGAATCTTTCGACCGGTCTTTTGGTCGATCATTGATCGATCGTTTGGCCGGTTTCAGTACCGGTTTCGGTCAGGACGGTTGACCGCTTGAAGTGGCCATGGCACTTTCGTGCGGCGCGGGTCTCGGCGACCGGTCGGGGAGCCCGCGATCCCCCACAAGGAGAGCCATGTTCAGGAGACTTGTCGCGGTGGCAGGTGCGGGCGCGGTCGTCGCAGGCGGGCTGACCCTCGCCGCGGCCCCCGCGCACGCGGTCCAGGCCAGTGACCTCACGGCCACCATCGCCCTCAGCAACTGCTCGGCCTCGCTGGTCCGTTACCCCACCTCCGTGGACGGCGACCGGGCCCTCATGCTCACCAACGGCCACTGCCTGCCCACCATGCCGAACGCCGGCGAGGTCATCCAGAACGTCGCCGCCGGCCGCAGCGGCACCCTGCTCGACGGCGCCGGGAACAGCCTCGGCACCGTCCAGGCCGACCAGGTGCTCTACGCGACGATGACCGGCACCGACGTCGCGCTCTACCGACTCACCGACACCTACGGCTCGATCAGCAGCCGTTACGGCGTCACCGCGCTGACGATCAACGACGGACATCCGACCGACGGCGCGGCGATGTACATACCCTCGTCGTACTGGAAGCAGGTCTGGAACTGCTCGGTCAACGGCTTCGTGCCCACCCTGCGCGAGGACCAGTGGACCTGGCACGACTCGTTGCGCTACAGCGCCGGCTGCAACACCACGCACGGGACCTCCGGCTCGCCGATCGTCGACTCCGCGAGCGGGCGGATCGTCGGCATCAACAACACCGGCAACGACGACGGCCAGATGTGCACCCTCAACAACCCGTGCGAGGTCGCCGCCGACGGCACCACCACGGCCACCAAGGGCCAGAGTTACGGTGAGGAGACCTACTGGTTCACCACCTGCCTCGGCAACGGGCGGGTCATCGACCTCAACGTCAGTGGCTGCCTGCTCACCAAGCCGGCCGGCAGCGGCGCCGTGTCGGTGAGCAGCCCGGGTGACCAGTCCACCCCGGCGGGCGGCTCGGTGAACCTGCAGATCCAGGCGTCGGGCGGCACCGCGCCGCTGTCGTACGCCGCCACCGGCCTGCCGGCCGGGCTGTCGATCAACTCCTCGACCGGCCTGATCTCGGGCTCGGCGAGCGCCGTCGGGACGTACCCCGTGACGGTGACGGTCACCGACGCGGCGGGCAGGACGGCCACTGTCAGCTTCAACTGGGCGGTGCAGGGCGCGGGTGGCTCGTGCACGCCGGCGCAGCTGCTGGGCAACCCGGGTTTCGAGACGGGTTCGGCGGCGCCGTGGACGGCGTCGTCGGGTGTGATCGACAACAGTGCGTCGCAGGCGGCGCACAGCGGTAGCTGGAAGGCGTGGCTGGACGGGTACGGGTCGGCGCACACGGACACGCTGTCGCAGACGGTGACGATCCCGGCGGGCTGCAAGGCGACGCTGAGCTTCTGGCTGCACGTCGACACGGCCGAGACGGGCACGACGCCGTACGACAAGCTGACCGTGTCGGTGAACGGGACCACGCTGAAGACGTACTCCAACGTGGACGCCGCGGCCGGTTACCAGCAGCGGACCTTCGATCTCTCGGCCTACGCGGGCCAGAGCGTCACGCTGAAGTTCACCGGCACCGAGGACGCCTCGCTGCAGACGAGCTTCGTGATCGACGACACCTCGATCCAGACCGGCTGACCTTCGGCTGCTTGCTGCTGCTTGCCGCGCAGTCTGGCCCTGTTGAGTCCGGGGGCTAGACTGCGCGGCATGCTGACATCATCTGTCCACCCGCGACCGGCCCTTGGGGCGCCTTCGAGCCGCGCCGGGCGCTGACATGGCGCGCCGCCGTCCCGTCTACCGGCTGAGCGGGTCGTTCGACCACAACTCCCGCGAGAGCCATGCGGAAGCCTGCGTGGCGGCCGTCGCGGGTTTCGCGCTCGACGCCGGGGTCGAGCGGCTGATGATCGACAATCCTGCGCTGAACGGCTTCTTCTCCTTCTCTCACCGGGTCTGCGTGACCGGGAACGGCCTGCACGGCCTGTTCGACCACCGTCACCGCGGCTTCCACGACGGCGCCGAGGTGTCACTGGGCACCGGGCTTGGGCTGCTGCGGGCGATGGTGCTGCGGCACGGGGCGTGGTGTCGGCTGAGCGGCGGCGGCGGGTTCTTCCTGCACGTCGGCGACGAAGGGGAGATCTACGTCGGTGGGGCTCCTGTGGACACCGCCGTCGCCGCCGAGCGGGCGCGGGCCCTGGGGCTCGTCGTCGCGGACGTCGAATCCTCCCCGTACGCACCGGAGTTGGACGAGACGGCCGTCGCCCGTCCCGCCGATGACGCGTTCTGGGCGGAGGTCGGCGAGGGGGCGGCGGAGCGGGGCGGGGTGCTGCTGGAGGAGCAGTACGTCCGCAACGGCTACCGCTGGTACGCCCTGGCCTCCGCCGGGGACGTTCCCGCCGTGCGCGCGAAGCTGACGCCTCGGGCGCGGCTCGCCGTGTGGCCGGACCTCTCGGCGGACACCGACGCCGTCCGGGCCGCGATCGAGCGGCGGGAGCGGGTCGCGCTGCTGGTCGAGGAGCCGCAGCTCGCCGACGCCTTCCCGGCGAAGATCGTCGAACGCCGCACGGAGGTACGGAAGGGGCGGGCTGCCCTGATCCCGGTGGAGCCTGCCGACCGTCGACCGCTGCTCGCCGCCGAAGTCCCGGACGGTGACGGAGTGTTGCGCACCCGCTGGCGGGTCCAGCCGACCCGGGCCGAGCAACTGCGCACGCTGCTGGGCTCGTTGCGGGACGGCGACCGGGTGCGCGGCGTGGTCGCGACGGGCCTGCACGACGTCGGCGTGTACGTGGATCTGGACGTGGACGTGCGCCTGGGCCCGGGGCTGGACGGCGACATCGGGCGGCACGTCGGCTTCCTGCGTCTTCCCGAGATGTCCTGGAGTCGCTCCGATTCGGCGGACGACGTCGCGCCGGTCGGCCGGGAGATCGAGGCGGAGGTGCTGAGCGTCGAATTCGGCTGGGAGCAGGTCAACCTGTCGATGAAGGCCCTGCACCCCGACCCGTGGCGGCTCTTCGCCGCCACCGGGCCAATCGGGCGGACATTCACGGGAGTTGTGTCGATGGTGGTGCCGTTCGGCGTGTTCGTGGACCTCCCGAACAGCGTCGGGGCGGAGCTGAGCGGTCTCGTCCACGCCGACGACCTCGCGGAGCTGCCCGGGCTTCCGGTCGTCGTGGGCGACGAACTCGCGGTCTTCCTGGAGGAGTTGGACCTCGAACGGCGCCGGATCCTGTTGCGGCCTGTACCGGAAGCGGATTCGGCTAAGCTGCCCGGATGATCAAGCCGATTGAGCTGGTGATATTCGACTGCGACGGCGTCCTCGTGGACAGCGAGGTCATCGCCGCCCGCATCCAGGTGCGGCTGGGCGCGGAGCTGGGCTGGCCGCTGACGGAGGCCGAGGTGGTCGAGCGGTTCATCGGCCGCTCCGAGGCGTCCAACCACGCCGCGGTCGCCGAGCGGCTGGGCGCCGCGACCGCCGACCTGTGGGGCAAGCGCTTCGTCGAGCTCCATGCCGAGGCCGTTGACGCCGAGTTGACGCCGGTCGATGGGCTGCCCGAGGCGCTTGCCGCGATCACCCTGCCTACCTGCGTCGCGTCCAGCGGCTCGCACGAGAAGATGCGCCACACGCTCGGCCGTACCGGCCTCTACGACCACTTCGCCGGCCGGATCTTCAGCGCCACCGAGGTCGGGCGCGGCAAGCCCGCGCCCGACCTCTTCCTGCACGCCGCCCGCACGATGGGCGTCGACCCGTCCGCGTGCGTCGTCGTCGAGGACAGCCTGCCCGGAGTTCAGGCTGCCCGCGCCGCCGGGATGCGCGCGCTCGGCTACGCGGGCGGGCTCACCCCGGCGGAGCGGCTGGCGGGGCCGGGCACCGTCGTCTTCGACGACATGCGGCGGCTGCCCGAGCTCATCGTCGGATACCAGGGGGGCGGTCACCAGGGGTAGGTGCCGCCCTCCGGGTGGAGCGGTTCTTCACCGACCCGGACGCCCGAGCGCGGCACGACCCCGCCGGCCTCCGGCGCTTCGCCCGCGGGGCGGTCGCGGACCTGCGGGCGGCGGCGGCCCGGTACCCCGCCGACAGCGGCGTGCGCGGCTTGGTCGACCGCCTGCTGGCGGCCAGCGCCGAGTTCCGCGAGCTCTGGGCGCAGCAGGACGTCGCGGTGCGCCGCTCGAACCACAAGCGCATCCTCCACCCGGTGGTGGGCCCGCTCGACCTCGACTGCGAGGCGCTGCACGACCCGCAGCGCGATCAGTGGATCATCCTGTACACGGCGGCGCCCGGCACGCCCTCGCACTCGGCGCTGCGGCTGCTGAAGGTGGTGGGGAGTCAGGACCTGGCCGTCCGGGAGTGACGCGGTCGGCTCTTCGGCTGAGGGCCCGTGTCTTCGGCTGTGGGCCTGTGTTTTTCGGTTGCGGGGGCCGGGGCGCGCTGGCAGGGTCGTCCCCCATGCCTACGTTCCCCGCGCACGACAGCACCCGACTGACCTACCACCTCTCCGGCGACGGCGCTCCTCTGGTGTGCCTGGCCGGCGGCCCGATGCAGGATTCCGCCTACCTGGGTGATCTCGGGGGCCTTGCTCAATATCGGCAGGTCGTGCGGCTGGACCTGCGCGGCACCGGCAGCTCGGCCGTCCCGGCCGACCCCGGTTCGTACCGCTGCGACCGGCAGGTGGACGACGTCGAGGCGCTGCGGCTGGTGCTGGGCCTGGAGCGGCTCGACCTCCTCGCGCACTGCGCCGGTGCCAACCTCGCCCTCCGGTACGCCGAGCGGTACTCGGACCGGATTGGCCGGCTCGTGCTGATCACGCCGAGCCCGCTGGGCGTCGGCATTGCCGTGCCCGGGGAGGTGCGGCGTGAGGCGGCGCTGCTGCGCAAGGACGAGCCGTGGTTCGCGGAGGCGTTCGCGGCGCTGGAGTCGATCGTCGCCGGCCGTGCGACCGCGGCGGACTGGTCGGCCATCACACCGTTCGTGTACGGCCGTTGGGGCGATGCGGCGCGCTCCCACAAGGCGGCGGAGAGCACGCAGCGCAACGGTGAGGCCGCGGCGGCGTACGGCGCGGAGGGTGCGTACGACCCGGCGGCGACGCGGGCGGGGCTGGCGCGGCTGGACGGTGAAGTGCTGGTCCTGGCAGGCGAGTTCGACCTGAACTCGCCGGTGCCGGCGATGGCGGAACTGGCCGAGCTGTTCCCGCGGGCCGAGTTCGCGGTCCAGGCGGGGGCCGGGCACTTTCCGTGGCTCGACGATGCCGAGCGGTTCGTGGCGGTGGTCGGGGCGTTCCTGAGCGGGGGGATTTGATGGGTGTGGCCAAGATGCACGTCGGTGAGGTGGACATCGACGGTGGGCTCGTCCGTCGGCTGATCGCGGCACAGTTCCCCCAATGGGCGGGGCTGTCCGTTGAGTTGGTCGACTCTGCGGGCACCAGTAACGCCATGTACCGGCTGGGTGGCGACATGGTGGTCCGTCTTCCGCGCATGGCGGCGGCGGCCGAGGACATCACGAAGGAGCATGTGTGGCTGCCGCGCCTTGCGCCGTCGCTCCCTGTCGCCGTCCCCACACCGTTGGGCCTGGGGAAGCCGGTTGAGGGCTACCCGTGGCCCTGGTCGGTCTTCGAGTGGCTCGACGGCGCGAACCCGGCCGTCGGGCGGATCGACGAACCGGTGCTGCTCGCCTGCGACTTGGCGTCCTTCGTGAACGCTCTGAACCGTGTCGACCCGGCGGGCGGACCGGCGGCTTACCGCAGCGAACCCCTGGCAGCGCGGGACGGTGCCACGCGGGCGGCGATCGCCGCACTCCGGGGCGTCATCGATGCCGGGCACGTCACCGCGGCCTGGGACACGGCCCTGCGCGCTCCCGGCCGCCCCGGACCGGCGGTCTGGATCCACTCGGACCTCCAGCCCGGGAACCTCCTGGTGTCCGAGGGGCGGCTCAGCGCGGTCATCGACTTCGGCTGCGTGGGGCTGGGGGATCCGGCCGTCGACCTGATCGCCGCCTGGTACGTCCTGCCCGCCGATGTGCGGGGCGTGTTCCACTCCGCTGTCGGCGCCGACGACGCGGCCTGGGCGCGCGGGCGCGGCTGGGCGCTGTCGGTGGCACTGATGGAGCTGGACTACTACCGGGACACCAACCCGGTCATGGCGGCCATCGCCCGGCACGTGATCAGCGAGGTCCTGGCCGACCAGGCTCGGGGCGCGTAGACGGGATGCCCGGTTTTGGGCGCGTGCACGGGCTCAATGTTCGGCAGTGGGGAGCCGCCACTCGAAGGGGAACAGGTTCCGCTCCCATCCCGGGGACCCGGCCAGTGCATCGGCGGCCTCGGGGGTGCGCAACAGGCAGCGGTGGCACAGGAGTTCGCGGCGCTCGGCGGGGGTGAGCAGGCGTTCGTCGGAGCCGAGGTTCTCCGGGTGCTCCGGGCTGAGGTCGGGGCGGCCGTCGATCGCGCCGGTGTCGGCGACGTTGAGGTGGTCGCCGGTCGGGGTGCGGTAGTCGAGACGGAGTTCGGTGCGCCACTGGGAGTTGGAGCCCCAGCCGTGCGAGAGGTCGACGGTCGGGCGGTGCCGGCGGCGGAACGTCCAGAACAGCGGCGAGCAGTCCGCGACCCCGCGCTCGGCGTGCGCGGCGCCGGCACGGACCCGCACGCCCGCCCGGCTGAAGAGCAACTCGCCGAGCATCAGGCCGGGCCAGCGGACCTCGGCCAGCTCGATCGGCGTGTGCGGGTCCTCGGCCTGCTCGACTTCGGCGATCTCGTGGTGGAACGGGTCGAAGGCATCGTCGTATGCGACGGGGGTCATGCCGAGCGCCGTGAAGAGGCGGAGGTACTCGTGTGGCGGGGAACCGTCGGGCAGGAGGTAGTCGCTGACCCGGCTCAACGCGTAGAGCTCCCAGTGGAGTTCGGTCCCGCCGGGCTCGTCCCACCAGGAGCGGTACCGAGCGGCCGTGGCCAACTGCTCGCCGTACCCCTCCCGTACGGCCCGGTCTAGCCACGGCGCGACGACCGCCTCGTACAGCGCCGCCCCCTCGTAGTCCATCAGCGCCTCGTACAGCGCCCGCGCGCCCACCCCGTGTGTCATGCCCAGAGGCTACGGGAGGCCGGGCCACGCAGGTTTTACCGAACGGTCGACCAATGGGCGACGCTGTTCGCGTAGCGTCCAGGGCATCCACTGAACGCGACACGCGGACGCACGCATCGACCAAGCCGGACGGCACTACGATCAGGCCGTCTTCGGCGGTGACACCGCCGCCCTCACGTCCGCCGACCGCTCCTCGACTTCTGGTGTGCCCGCCCAGAGATTATGAAGACCAGTCTACTGATTCTTCCCCGGCGCCGGCCGCTTGTCGTTGGTGTGCCGCTGAGGAAGTCGGCATGGCCGACTTCTGGTGCATAGCTCGGGGAGGGGGGCGCTCTCTAGACCGGTCTATAGATTTTCTCCCGTGGGCGGCGCGAGGGGACTGGTGCGGCTTTCGTTTGCGCAGGAAGTCGGCCGGGTCGATTTCCTGCGGGAACGTCCGTGGGTGTCCTTGCGTGTGCAGGTGCGGAGATCCCCCGTGTGGGGGAGGGGGGTCGTCGGCGGTGACGATGGGGTTGGTTCGTCTGCTCGCCAGGATGGGTGTGGCAACTGCGGGACGGTGAACGAGGGGGCGGTGTGATGGCGTCGATGGTTGTGGCGGGGACGCCGCGGTGGGCGGTTCGGGCGGCGCATGTGGTTCCGCTGGTGACGTTGCCGTCCGGGCTGTGGCGGGTCGCGCTGGTGGCCGGGCTGGCCGGGTGGGGGGAGGTCGAGGCCATGGGGGTGGCGGAGAAGCTCTACATCCTGGGGATCAGCGCCGTCGCGGAAGGGCTCGCGTTTCTCACCCTCGGACTGGTCCGTCCCTGGGGGGAGGTGTTGCCGCGCTGGGTGCCGGTCCTGGGTGGCCGGCGCGTCCCGGCGCGCTTCGCGGTCGTGACGGCGGGGGTGGGCGCCGCCCTGGTGATGGCGTTCTGTGTGTATTACCCGCTCAACGCCCTTGTCCTCCATACCCACTTCGGCCCGACCGTCGGTGGTCAGGACACCGTGGCCCTGCCGCACGGCCTGCCCCTGCTCGCGCTCATCGTGTGCTACGCGCCGCTCGTCGCGTGGGGTCCGCTGCTTGCTGCGGTCACCGTGGCCTACCACCGCCGTCGGCGCCTACCGTGACCCGGCGGGCTTGGTCCAGGTCAGCGAGTAGCGGCGGAGGACGTGCCGGCGGTAGCGCACGCCGGGCAGGAGCCGTCGCGCGGCCGACCGGACTTCGGCGTAGCTCAGCGGCGGGTCGGCCATCGGCATGCCCTCCGGCTCGCTCGCCCGGCGCAGCACCTTGACCGTCCGGACGAGTGGTGCCGCCGCGACGAGCGTCGCCCAGTCCGCCGCGCTCTCCTCGCGCGCCAGGCCGACCACCACCAGGACGCCACCGGGGCGCAGTAGTTCGCGCATGCGGACGAGCGCCGACTCGAAGTCCATGTGGTGGATCGCGCTCACCGAGCAGATGAAGTCGTAGTCGGCGGCGGGGAGATCGAGGGCGAGGAAGTCCCCGGTGGCGAAGGCGAGGTCGGAGCGTCCGGCGGCGCGCTCCCGCGCGGCGGCGATCATCTGAGGCGATTTGTCGACTCCGAGGACGTGCTGCGCCCGCCCGGCGAGCTTCCACGCCAGCAGTCCGTCCCCGCAACCGACGTCCAGCGCCTTGCGGCACGCGGCGGGGACGGCGCGGAGGATGCCCGGGTGGCGGGCGACATTGGTGTTCCAGTACGGCTTCGGGTCGGGTTGTCCCATCGCGCCATTGTCACGTCCGGCGGGCGGGTCCTGCATCCCTGGACCTAGGCGGGACGGGCCTCTTGTCCGATGTCCGGGTGATCATCTCGGCCTACCGTGATGCGCATGGAGATTCCCGAGCACCACCAGCGCACTGTCATCCCGCACATCATCGTCGACGGAGCCGCCGAGGCGATCCGCTTCTATGGGGCCGCGTTCGGCGCGACCGAGCTGTTCCGGCTGGAGGGCGACGACGGCCGGATCCACCACGCCGAGATCGTCGTCCACGGGGCCACTCTGATGCTCGGCGACGCCCACCTGGCTCCCTTCGCACCGCCCACCGCGGGCGCGGCCTCGGTGGCCCTGCACGTCTACGTCCCCGACGTGGACGCCGTTACCGCCCAGGCCGTCACCGCCGGCGCCGAACTCCTCACCCCGCCCGCCGACATGTCCTACGGCTACCGTCAGTCCACCCTCCGGGACCCGTTCGGCCACGTCTGGATCTTCCTCACGCCTCTCGCCGCGTGACCCCGGCGTCGAGGGCGGCGTCGAGGGCGGCTTCGGCGTGGAGGGCGGCGTCGAGGGTGGCTTCGGCGTGGAGGCGGGCGGTGGGGAAGACGGGGACGGGGCTGTCCTCGGGGCGGACGAGCAGCTCGATCTCCGTGCAGCCGAGGACGATGCCCTCCGCACCCGCGGCCACCAGTTCCTCGATCACCCGGCGGTACGCCGCCCGGGACTCCTCGCGGACCACGCCGACACACAGTTCCTCGTAGATCACCCGGTGCACCAGCGCGCGGCTCTCCGCTCCGGGGACGAGGACGTCCAGGCCGCCCGACGCCAACCGGCCGCGGTAGAAGTCCTGTTCCATCGTGAACGCCGTCCCGAGGAGCCCGACCCGGCGCAGGCCCGCCGCGCGGACGGCGCTCGCGGTGGCGTCGGCGAGGTGCAGGAGGGGGACGGACACGGCGGCCGCGACCTGGTCGGCGACCTTGTGCATGGTGTTGGTGCAGATCAGCAGCAGCTCGGCGCCGGCGGCCTCCAGGGAGCGTGCCGCAGCGGCCAGGATGTCGCCGGCCTCGGTCCAGCGGCCTTCGGACTGGAGGCGTTCGATGGTGGCGAAGTCGACTGAGTAGAGGACGAGTTGGGCCGAGTGGAGGCCGCCGAGACGGTCCCGGGTGAGCTCGTTGAGGAGGCGGTAGTACTCGGCGGTGGATTCCCAGCTCATGCCGCCGATCAGGCCAATGGTCCGCATGGTCTGTGTGGTCTTCATGGAGCCAGTTATAAGTCGATCTGAGTGGTCGATGCAAATATATTAGGGTGGCTTTGAGATGGGGAAACTAGCGCGGCACGCGGTGCTGCCATTCCCTCGTGAAGACCACCGACCCCGCCTCCAGGGCGCGGAGTTGGATGATGCTGATGAAGTGCGTGGCGTCGCAGCGGAGTTGGGCGCGGGTCTGGAGGGTGACGTCCCACCCGATGTCGGGGCGTTCCAGGCGGGCGGTGTGGTCGGTGCGGGCCTGGGCGCTGAGTGGGGTGTCGGTGAGGACGCGGTAGGCGGTGACGGTGTGTTCGTCGCGGACGAGGCCGTCGGGCTGGGTGCGGGTGCCGTCGGAGGCGAGCGAGAGTTCGGTGCGCCACTCGTGGCGGCCGATGTCGTGGACGGTGACGCGTTCGGGCCGGGCGGTGAGCGGCTCGGTGAGGTGGACGGCGAGCGGGTCGGGCAGGACCGGGGACTCGAACACCACGGCATCGGCGCCCAGGTCGGCAGCGAGGTGGCGGACGGGCAGGGTGAGGGTGCTGCGGGAGGGGTCGACGGCGTACCCGGCGGCGTCGGCGGCGGGCCACACCCACGGCCAGTAGACGGACGAGAGCGCGAGCCGCAGCCGGTGTCCGGCGGGGACGGACGCGGCGCACGCGGCCAGCTCGACGGTCGCATCCGCGTCGGAGGCGACCAGGACCCCGCGCGTGACCAGCTCCGACGTCCCGTCCGCCCCGACGGCGCAGAGCCGGGCGACGACCAGGGCGGGCCGCCCCTCCTCGCGCAGCCGGAGCCGGACGGACGGGATGCCGAGCAGTTCGACGGGTTCGGGCAGCGGCTGGGAGTCGAAGCAGACCGAGCGCCCGTCCTCCTCGCGCTGGTCGGGCGCCCGGTCGGCGGGGCGGCCGAGCAGGACGTAGGCGCCCGCGTTGAGGCCGGTGTGCTGGGGCGAGCGGACGTGGACGTAGCGGTCGTCGGAGGCGGTGCCGGCGGTGCGCAGCGGCCCGTCGAGGCCGTAGTGGATGTCGCGGACGTCGGGGGAGGGCCAGACCGTGTCGCCGGCCCAGCGGGTGCCGAGCCGGCTGCGCAGGGCGGGTTCCTTGAGGACGCCGGTGTCGATGTCGCGAAGCCAGTGGTCCCACCAGCGGAGGGTCTCGGGGAGGGCGTCCTCGGGCAGACCGTGCGGCCAGGGGCCGAGCAGGGCGCGGGCGGGTTCGGAGGTGGCGAGCAGGCGCAGGACGAAGGAGCAGGACGGGTCGCCCCAGCCGGCGATCGCGAGGGTGGGGACGGAGACGGGGACGGTCGGCTCGCCGGCGGCGAGCCAGGTGTCGACGGGGGGTTCGAGGGATTCGAGGCGGGCGAACCACTGCGTACGCCAGGCGTCGCCGACGTAGCGCGGGTCGGGCGGCCGGGCGGCGCCCGCGACGAGGGCGGTGAGCCGGACGTGCAGGTCGGCGGCGAGGACGGCGCCGCCGAGGCGGTGGCCGCCTTCGGGGCAGGCGGTGACGACGGCGCGGACGGTCTCGGGGGCGCGGGCGGCCAGTAGCAGGGCGGTGGTGCCGGCCGCGCCGGCGCCGAGCAGGCCGATCCGGCCGCTGCACCACGGGCGCGCGGCGAGCCAGGCGAGGACGGCGGTGCCGTCGGCGAGTTCCTGCTCGCTGCCGGGTTCGGCGGGCAGGCCGCCGGAGTTGCCGTGGCCGCGGGTGTCGATCCGGACGGCGGCGTAGCCGTGGCCCGCGTACCAGGGGTGGCGGCGGGCGTCGTCGGCGGCGGTCCAGTCGGTGTGCCGCCCGGCCGAGTACTCCAGCAGGGCGGGGACGGGTTCGTCGCTGACCGGGCGCCACAGCCGGGCGGCCAGCTCGGTGCCGTCGGGCAGCGGGATGCGGACGTCCTCGCGGGTGGTGTGGAAGGGGTACGACGGCATGGCCGCTCCCATCGGGTCCCGGGCCGGTGAGTGCCGACGGGGTCCGCGGCGCGGGCGTCGGTCGACATGCCGACCCCTGGGGTCGACATTCCGACCCTAGGGGAGGAGTCGTCCGATTTCCTGATGAAGCGGACTTGCTGATGAACCTGATGGACCCGATGAAGCGGACGCCCTGATGGAGCGGACGGGGCGGTGACGCGACAAGCGGCCACGTCGCCGCCATCCAGCATTTGCGCATGACTTGCAAGTACTCGCCGCCAGGGGGAAAGATGGCCCGGCTTCGCTTCGACCACCCGAAAGGACCAGAGATGGCCAGCCCCGCCGCAGGTGCCTCACCCGTCAGATGGCGCGACCGGCTCACCCGTGAGGAGTGGATCCGCCTGGCCGGCATGGGCGGCTTCATCCTCGCGCTGCACGTGGTCGGCTGGTTCACCCTGCTCGCGCTCGTCGCCCCCGAGCACTACGACGTGGGCGGCCAGGTGTTCGGCGCGGGCATGGGCCTGACCGCCTACACCCTCGGCATGCGGCACGCCTTCGACGCGGACCACATCGCGGCGATCGACAACACCACCCGCAAGCTGATGGGCCAGGGCAAGCGGCCGCTGTCGGTCGGGTTCTGGTTCTCGCTCGGCCACTCGTCGATCGTCTTCGGCCTCTGCGCCCTGCTGGCCTTCGGGATCAAGTCGCTGGCCGGGCAGGTCCAGGCCGACGACTCGACGCTGCACAGGATGACGGGCCTGATCGGCACCACCGTCTCCGGGACGTTCCTGCTCCTGCTCGGCCTGATCAACCTGGGCGCCTTCAACGGCATCCTCAAGGTGTTCCGCCGGATGCGCGAGGGCGAGTACGACGAGGCGGAGCTGGAGCGCCAGCTGGAGAAGCGCGGGCTGATGAACCGCATCCTCGGCCGGGTGACCAGGGCGGTCACCAAGCCCTGGCACATGTACCCGGTGGGCCTGCTGTTCGGGCTGGGCTTCGACACCGCCACCGAGGTGTCGCTGCTGGTGCTGGCGGGCGGCGCGGCGGCCTTCTCGCTGCCCTGGTACGCGCTGCTCACGCTGCCGATCCTGTTCGCGGCGGGGATGAGCCTGCTGGACACGATCGACGGCTCGTTCATGAACTTCGCCTACGAGTGGGCGTTCTCCCGGCCGGTCCGCAAGATCTACTACAACCTGACCGTCACCGGCCTGTCGGTGCTGGTCGCGCTGGTGATCGGCCTGATCGAGCTGATCGGGCTGCTCGGCGAGAAGCTGGACATCACCAGCGGCCCGATCGCCTGGATCGGCGGGCTGGACCTGAACTTCGTCGGCTATGCGATCGTCGGCCTGTTCGTGCTCACCTGGGCGGCGGCGATCGCGTTCTGGAAGTTCGGCAAGGTCGAGGAGAAGTGGTCGGCGGGGCTGGCCACTGCCTCCGCCGCCAAGTCCGAGTAGCGACGCGGAACCAAGTCGGAGCAGCGACGCAGAGCCGAAGGGGCGGTGACCGGGGTCTGGTCACCGCCCCCTCGGGGTTCATGGGACGCTCAGCGCATCGCGGCGAGCACCGCGTCCGCCATCACCTTCTCGCCGGTCGCGTTCGGGTGGAACGGCACGGCGGGCGAGCCGGGCAGCGCGCCCTCGATCCAGCGGTCGTCCGAGCAGACGTCGTGCCCGAGGGTCGGGGTCGCGGTGTCGACGTACGTCGCGCCGCCGGCGGCCGCGGTCGACTTCAGCATGGCGTTCAGCTTGCCGAGGACGCCGTGCATGTACTCGACGTCGCCCGGGGTCACGGGCTGGCGCAGGACGCAGCTGGATCCGTCGGCCGGCAGCACGGACGGGTAACCGACCAGCAGCACCTTGGCCTTGGGCGCCTTCGCGTGGATGCGCTGGAGGGTGTCGGCGATCTGCGGCGCGATGGTGGTGGTGATCCGTTCGGCCAGGTCGTCGTTGCCGTACTGCCAGGACCACGTGCTCCAGTCCCAGTAGCCGTGGTGGTAGACGTCCTTGCAGGGCGTTCCGGTCGGGTTGACCAGCGCCCCGGCGATGCAGGTGGCGACCAGTTCGCCGAGGCCGAGGTCGCTGGCCGCGAGGTCGTTGCCGCCGATCCCGAGCGTGACCAGGTCGGTGTCGGTGCTCACCGCGTCCAGCTGCGGGTCGTTGACCCGGATGAAGGCGTCGTACTGGGGCTGCGTCATCGCCTTGACCTTGGCGGCGGCGCAGGTCACGTCGGTGTACGCGCCGGCCTTGAGGGCGGCGGCGACCAGGTGGCCGTAGTTGTGGTCGGAGCGCAGGCAGAGGCCGGCCGACGGGACGAGGACGCCGGCGCCGGCGGCGTACGAGTCGCCGAGCGCCACGTAGTGCCGCGGGGCGGCAGTGGCGGCCTGGGCGGTGGTGGAGGTGAGCGCGAGGGCGGCGCCCAGGGCGACGGCGGCGAGCGCGGTGGAATTCCGGAGGTGCCGGGATTTTCGGGCAGGGCTGGCTTTCCGGGCAGGGCGGAGCACGGTTCCTCCTGGGGGAGAGAAACGACGGGTGGGGGTCGTGCCTAGCCGGGCCACAGCTACTCGCAGGTAAGTTACTGCCAGGTTTCGTGCCCGTCCATCCTTTGCGCGGAAATTCCCGAAATTCCGTCAGGTGCCGGCTGACGATATTTCGAATTACGCTCCACGCCGTATCGAAGGTATTTCCGCAACGTCGTGGAGCGGAATTGGCGCGACTGCTTGTTACTCGCCGGTTGACCGGACGTCACCGCAGGCCGCAGTATCGGGCGCACAGCGACGGCGCCCACCCGTGCGCCGCCCGCCCGCCGCGACGGAGGACTGCGCATGGCCCTGGACGCCGACGTCATCGTCATCGGAGCGGGGCTCGCCGGCCTCACCGCCACCGCCGAACTCGCCGACGCCGGACGGAAGGTGATCCTGCTCGACCAGGAGCCGGCGGCCTCGCTCGGCGGCCAGGCGCACTGGTCCTTCGGCGGCCTCTTCCTCGTCGACTCGCCCGAGCAGCGCCGGATGCGGATCCGCGACTCGCACGCCCTCGCCCGGCAGGACTGGCTCGGCACCGCCGGCTTCGACCGGCCCGAGGACGCCTGGCCGCGTCGCTGGGCCGAGGCGTACGTCGACTTCGCGGCCGGCGAGAAGCGGTCCTGGCTGCGCGGGATGGGCGTGCGCTTCTTCCCCGTCGTCGGCTGGGCCGAGCGCGGTGGCCTGCTCGCCGACGGGCCCGGCAACTCGGTGCCGCGCTTCCACATCACCTGGGGCACCGGGCCCGGGCTGCTCGAACCCTTCGTCCGCCGGGTCCGGGCCGCCGCCGCGCGTGGGCTCGTCGACCTGCGGTTCCGGCACCGGGTCACCGGACTGGCCGCCACCGCGGGCGTCACCGACACCGTCATCGGCGAGGTGCTGGTGCCCAGCGCGGCGGCCCGCGGCGAGGCCAGCTCGCGCGAGGTCGCCGGCCGCTTCGAACTGCGCGCCCAGGCCGTGATCGTGACCTCCGGCGGCATCGGAGGCAACCACGACCTCGTGCGCAAGGCCTGGCCCGCCCGGCTCGGCACCCCGCCCGCCAAACTGCTCTCCGGCGTGCCCGCGCACGTCGACGGCCTGATGCTGGACGTCGCCGGCGCGGCCGGCGCCAGCCTCATCAACGGCGACCGGATGTGGCACTACACCGAGGGCATCGAGAACTGGGACCCGATCTGGGCCCGGCACGGCATCCGCATCCTGCCCGGCCCGTCCTCGCTCTGGCTGGACGCGACCGGCCGCCGGCTGCCCGTCCCGCTGTTCCCCGGCTTCGACACCCTCGGCACACTCGACCACATCATGGCCACCGGGCACGGCCACACCTGGTTCGTCCTCAACCAGCGCATCATCGAGAAGGAGTTCACCCTCTCCGGCTCCGAACAGAACCCCGACCTCACCGGCAAGTCCGTCCGCGGAGTCCTCGGCCGGGCGCTCCCCGGCGCCCCCGGCCCGGTCAAGGGCCACCTGCGGCACGGGCCCGACTTCGTCGTCGCGAGCAACCTCGCCGACCTCGCCCGCGGCATGAACGCCAAGACCCGCGAGGCGCTCATCGACCCGGACGAGCTGCGCCGCACCGTCGAGGCCAGGGACCGGCAGATGGCCAACCCCTTCGCCAAGGACCTCCAGGTCACCGCCATCCACGGCGCCCGCCGCTACCTCGGCGACAAGCTGATCCGCACCGCCACCCCGCACCGCATCCTCGACCCCGGCGCCGCCCCGCTGATCGCCGTCCGGCTCAACATCCTCACCCGCAAGTCGCTGGGCGGGCTGGAGACGGACCTTGCGGCGCGGGTGCTGCGACCGGACGGCGAGGTGCTGCCGGGCGTCTACGCGGCGGGCGAGGCGTCCGGCTTCGGCGGCGGCGGGGTGCACGGGTACCGCTCGCTGGAGGGGACGTTCCTGGGCGGCTGCCTCTTCTCCGGACGTACGGCCGGCCGGGCGGCGGCGGAGGCGACGGCGTAACCGGGGCCGGCCGGTGGTGAGTTGGGCGTCCCGTCCGGCGGCGGAGTTGCGTCATGACTCCGCGTCCCAAGGGACTCCGCGTCCCAAGAGAATCCCGGGAGGATCGTTTCCGCGGATCGTTTCCTCAGCCGGTGAGCCCCAGCCGCAGGTGGTCGACGTGGTAGACCGCCTGGTCGAGGAGCGCGGCGACGTGGTCGTCGTGCAGCGAGTAGACGACCGACCGGCCACGGCGTTCGCCGACGACCAGGCCGAGGTTGCGCAGCAGCCGGAGCTGGTGCGAGCAGGCGGACTGCTCCAGGCCGACGGCGTCGGCGAGTTCGGTGGCGGCCCGCGGGCCCTCGCGCAGCTGGGCGAGGATCAGCAGCCGGGAGGGCGTGGCCAGCGCCTGCAGGGTGGTCGCCACCTTGGCCGCGTTGGAGGCGTCCAGGCGCATCCGCGGTACGGCGCTGTCGGCGGTCGCATGTCCCATGGGGGGCATTTTACGGACCGTTCCTGAACAGTGATCAGGAGTGACCGTGAAGATCGACTCTGTCACTGCGCACATCCCGAACGGTTTTGGATGCGCTGGTCGCCCGCGTTCTCTGCTTCCCTGTCCGGGCGTGCGGCTCTTGGCTGCGGTCCGTGACGGGGCGGCGGGTTTCCTCACGCCCCCGGTCACCTGGTCCGGCCTGGGCGGTCCGATGCCCGTGCACATCGCTCTGGTGTGCGCGGGGCGGTGCCGTCCGTCGCCGGATCGGGTGTCCGAGGGCGCGTCGTCCGATCGCCACCGCTGCCGCCTGGTGGCGGCTGGTGGCACGGGTCTTCGTGGTGAGGGGCTTCCTCCAGTGCCGGTCCCCCCACAAGCTGGTGTAGGCGGGATCGACGGCGATCACCGAGAGGCCGTACTCGGCACACATGGCGAGGAGGCGGGAGCGGAGGCGGCCGGTGGGGATGCCGGAGATCAGCTGCCGCAAGCGTTTCCTTCGGCCGTGCTTCTCGCGGGTCTTGGAGTCGGTGAAGTCGAGGTCTTCGACCGCGATTGCGCGCGCGCCGGTGCCGGCGGCCCAGTGCAACAGGCGGGTGAGGGCGTGGCGCAGCTGCGCGTCGCGGTGGTTCGTGCTGCCGGTCAGGTCGTAGTCGAATCGGCGGGGTTCGCCGACCGGGTTGCCGTGTACGTCGAGGTGCCAGGCCGCCAGGTGGTCGGCGTTCGTGTCGACGCCGACGACGCCGCCGGTCCGCAGGCTGTCCAGGGGAACGAGGGGGAGGTCTTTGCGGGTCCACGACGCGTCGAGGTACCAGCGGTCGCGTTCCACGTCCAGGTGGATGCGGTAGGCCACGGCCCGGTTCGCTTCGATGCGGTCGGCCCATTCGTCCCCACGATGAGGGAAGCTCACACGGGCGGCCAGCGTGTACCGGCCGTGCCTGCTGTTGGCCAACTCCGCCAGCGGAGCGGGCAGCTTGACCGACACTTCCCCGTCGGGGGTGACCCGGATCGTCTCGTTGCCGTAGCGCTTGCCGGACTCCCCGTCAGCGGACAGGAACCAGCGGGATGCTTCCCAGCGATCACGCCACTGGGTCTCGGTCAGTTGGGCGGCGGTGAGGTTGTGCCGGGTGTTGGCCAACTTCCTTCCGCCCCGCACCACATGTACCCGTCCGGCTTCCCGGTCGGCCCGCACCTGAGCGGCCCGGTCCTCCAGCACCGCCAACCGACGCGACTTGACGAACCACTCGTGCGCCGAACGGTAGCCGCCCGGGGCCTTCCTGGCGCCCTTCTCGCCGACCGGCAGGGACAGCTGATGCCGGACAGTGCGGACACCGGCTTCCAGGCCCTGCAGGTGGGCGAACTGCGCCCGGCGGGACAGCCCCCACTGCGCATGCGTCGCCCCGGTCACCGATCCCGCCCACCGGGACGACGACTCGGCCGTCAGCTCCCGCTTGCGCGCCGCCCACGTATCCGTGGAGTGATCCAGACCGTCGGCGCAACGCGCCTTGAGGTCACGGGAGGCCAGCGAGCCCATGTGCCCGCCGACCATCCGCAGGACATTCTCATCCTCCGGCGTGAGGCCCTTCAGCCGGTCCCGTATGCACACACCGCTGACAGGATCGGCCACGAACGGCCGGGCGATCTGCCGCAACGTCTTCTTCTCGGACAACGGCAACCACCTCCCCGACGACCGATCCGGACCAAGACACGAGCACCCTACACACACCATCAGAACGCCACAAAATCAGGCAAATAGCTGCATTTTCGGCACATCCGACAATCCCACTAAACAGACCTTATGGGCACTCGGTGACACTCAACCGCCAGCAGTTCGCCACCCCCCCTGCCGGCTGGCGGCACCCGCCGGTGGCCCTGGAACCCGCCCGGACTCGCCCCGGAACCCGGCGGGTACGCTGCCGGTGCCGAGCATGCCCCTGACCAGGAG
This sequence comes from Kitasatospora aureofaciens, assembly GCF_019192735.1. Classification (GTDB taxonomy): domain Bacteria; phylum Actinomycetota; class Actinomycetes; order Streptomycetales; family Streptomycetaceae; genus Kitasatospora; species Kitasatospora aureofaciens_A. The sequence continues at coordinate 22,020 of NZ_JAHTKP010000033.1, read as the reverse complement.
GAGAAGCCGAACCCATGAGCCGCCAAGACCGCGACCGCCGGCAGGCCGCCGCCTCCTCCCCGGTGACCGTCACCGTCTGCCGCGGCTGCTGCTGCGGCACCGAGGAGAAGCACCCGGGAGTGGACCACGCCGGGCAGTACGAGCGGCTGCGCGCGGCGGTCGGCACGGTGGGCCGGGTGCGGGCGGTCAAGTGCCTGGACGCCTGCACGCATTCGAACGTTGTCGTGGTCGGCCCCTCCGGCGAGGGCCGGGCGGCCGGGGGCCGTCCGGTCTGGCTGGGCTGGGTGCTGGCCGACGACATGATCGACGAGATCGCCGCCTGGGTGCACGCCGGCGGCCCCGGCCTCGCCGACCCGCCGGGCCTGCTCGACCTCCAGGAGATCTCCGTCTCGCGTCGCGTCCGCGAGGGCCTGCCGGGCTGACATCGCCGGTGGCGGTGCGTTCGCCGGCGGGGCTCACCAGGGGTCAACCGGCCCGACTACCATGACCGGTGGCTCCGAGCGGATCCGCCCAGGGAGGAAGACGATGACCACGGTCTGTCGCATCTGCGCGGGCACCGGCCGCACCGCCGGCCTCAACTGCCGCACCTGCCAGGGCACCGGCACCACCGAGGTCGGCGGGGGCGGCGGCAACTGCTTCCTCTGTGACGGCACCGGCGTCTACGTCCGCTACCGCGTGGACGCGACCGGCGCCAAGCACGCCTACCGCGACGAGATCTGCCGCACGTGCGACGGCACCGGCAACCGCGCGACCACCCCGTGGGACGAACCGTCAGGCTGATAGCCGACGAATGGTCAGGCTTCCTCTGTGGAGGAAGTCATGATCCGGTGTCGGGATGGTCGTGAACATGTTCTTTGCTCGCTCTTGACCGAACGTTGATGTTCGAATGGGTGGCGCGCTGCAGGTCGTTCACCTGACGGCCGTGCCCGGTCAACGCTGCGCTGGAAGAGTCCCGCCCATGGACATCCCACACATGGGCGTACCGGCCAAGCTCGCCGAGCGCATGAGCATGGCCGAGCAGCACGAGTACCTTCGGGCCCGCTTCTCCCGTCGCCGGATGCTGCGCGCCGGTGCCGTCACGGTCGGCGCGATCGCGGTGGGCGGTGCGCTGGGCAGCGGCACCGCGTTCGCGGCGCCGGCCACCCCGCAACTGCTGACCGGCGCCACGACGGACGGCATCGACGGTGCGCTGGTCGCGCCGACCGGGCGTCACCTCCAGTTCGGCCCCGAGCCGGACACCCAGTTCCGCATCTCCTGGCAGGTGCCGGTCCCGGTCAAGAAGCCGTTCCTGCGCTTCGGCAAGCACCCGTGGGACCTGGGCCACAGGACAGAGGCCGAGGTGCGGGCCCTCCACACCCCCGCCCTGATCCCGGGCAGCCAGCCGGTGGACCAGTACTACCTGCACGTGGCGCTGGAGGACCTGGAGCCCGACACCACGTACTACTACGGTGTCGGCCACCAGGGCTTCGACCCGGCCTCGCAGCAGCAGATATCCACGCTGAACACCTTCCGCACCGCGCCCTCGCGCGACCACCGCTGGGGCAAGGTGTACGAGCCGTTCACCTTCACCGCCTTCGGCGACCAGGGTGTCAGCAAGCACGCCGAGGGCAACGACCACGTCATCCTGGCCCAGAACCCGTCGTTCCACCTGCACGCGGGCGACATCTGCTACGCCGACCCGAAGGGCTCCGGCCAGGACTCGGACAAGGACGCGTACAACGCCAAGACGTGGGACGCCTTCCTGGCCCAGACCGAGACGGTCGCCGCCAAGGTGCCGTGGATGGTCTCGTACGGCAACCACGACATGGAGGCCTGGTACTCGGCCAACGGCTACGGCGGTGAGAACACCCGCTTCTTCCTGCCGGACAACGGCCCGGACCCGCGTACCGTCCCGGGCGTCTACAGCTTCCGCTACAAGAACGTCGGCGTGATCTCGCTGGACGCCAACGACGTCTCCTACGAGATCCCGGTCAACCTGGGCATCTCGGCCGGCAAGCAGACCAAGTGGCTCGCCCGCACCCTCAAGGACCTGCGCAGCGACGAGACCGTCGACTTCATCGTGGTCTTCTTCCATCACTGCGCCTTCTCCACCACCGTCGCGCACGCCTCCGAGGGCGGCGTCCGCGAGGCCTGGGTGCCGCTGTTCGAGAAGTACCGGGTGGACCTGGTCATCAACGGCCACAACCACGTGTACGAGCGCACCGACGCGATCCTCGGCAACAAGGTCTCGAAGCAGGTGCCGAGCGGCGCCACCGTCGAGCCGGCCAAGGACGGCGTCGTGTACGTGACCGCGGGTGCGGCGGGCCGCAGCCTGTACAAGTTCGACGTGCCGGACACCTACGAGGGGCACGAGAACCACCTCGACGAGGTGAAGACGTACTACTACGGCAAGGGTGGCGCGAAGGTCACCGAGACCGTCGAGTGGTCCCGGGTGCGCTACACGAACTACTCCTTCATCAAGGTCGACGTGACCCCGGCCCGCCTGGGCCAGAAGTCGTCCATGAAGGTCACCGCGCTGTCCGAGACCGGCGCGCAGGTCGACAACTTCACCATCGTCCGGGCGGTCGGCGAGGGTTGGGACTCCAACGTCGACGACGACGGCCAGGGCGGCGGCTGGGGCTGGTAGGTGCGTGCCGTCCCGGATGGCCTGATAGGTCCTGGACGGTCTGACGGGCTCCGGCGTTGAGGAAACGTTCCCTTGGGGGAGGCGTTACTCAGCGCCGGGGCTCGTGCATGCTCAGCGTCGGGGCCCGTACATGATCACGGCGACCCCGGCCAGGCAGATCAGCGCGCCCACCACGTCGTAGCGGGTCGGCCGGAAGCCGTCCACGGCCATGCCCCACAGCAGCGAGCCGGCCACGAACACCCCGCCGTACGCGGCCAGCACCCGGCCGAAGTGGCTTTCCGGCTGGAGCGCGGCGACGAACCCGTACCCGCCGAGCACGACCACACCCACCCCGGCCAGCCACCACGGCCGCTGCTCGCGCACGCTCTGCCAGATCAGCCAGCAGCCGCCGATCTCGGCGAGCGCGGCGACGGCGAACAGGGCGATGGAGCGGAGGACGGTCATGGCTGGTGAGCCTAAGTGCTCAGACCTGCCGGTAAGTCGCGAGGAACCGCCCGATGCGGTTGATCGCCGTCTCCAGGTCGTCGGCCCGGGGGAGGGTGACGAAGCGGAAGTGGTCCGGGCGCGGCCAGTTGAAGCCGGTGCCCTGGACGACGTGGATCTTCTCGCGGAGCAGCAGGTCCAGCACGAACTGCTCGTCGTCGACGATCTTGTGCACCGTCGGGTCGAGCCGGGCGAAGGCGTACAGGGCACCCTTGGGCTTGACGCAGCTGACGCCGGGGATCTCGTTGAGCGCCTTGAACGCGACGTCCCGCTGCTCGGTGAGCCGGCCGCCGGGCAGTACGAGGTCGTTGATGGACTGGTGGCCGCCGAGCGCGGCCTGGACGGCGTACTGCGCGGGCACGTTGGGGCACAGCCGCATGCCCGAGAGCATGGTCAGCCCCTCCAGGTAGTCGGTGGCGTGCTGCTTGGGCCCGGAGACGACCAGCCAGCCGCTGCGGAAGCCGGCCACCCGGTAGGCCTTGGAGAGGCCGTTGAAGGTGAGGGTGAGCACGTCGTCGGCGAGCGCGGCCAGGCAGTGGTGCTCGGTGTCGTCGTAGAGGATCTTGTCGTAGATCTCGTCGGCCAGGACCATCAGGTGGTGCCGGCGGGCGAGGTCGAGGATGCCCTCCAGCAGTTCCTTCGGATAGACCGCGCCGGTTGGGTTGTTGGGGTTGATGACGACGATCGCCTTGGTGCGGGCGGTGATCTTGGCGGCGATGTCGTCGAGGTCCGGGTACCAGTCCGCCTGCTCGTCGCAGAGGTAGTGGACGGCCTTGCCGCCGGCCAGCCGGACCACGGCCGTCCAGAGCGGGTAGTCCGGCATCGGGACGAGCACCTCGTCGCCGTCGTCGACGAGCGCGGTGACGGCCATCTGGATCAGCTCGGAGGCGCCGTTGCCGAGGAACACGTCGTTGACGCCCACACCCTCGACCCCGCGCTGCTGGTAGTACTGCACGACGGCGCGGCGGGCGGGCAGGATGCCGCGCGAGTCGCTGTAGCCGTGCGCCTTGGGCAGGTTGCGGATGATGTCCTGGATGATCTCCTCCGGCGCCTCGAAGCCGAACGGCGCCGGGTTGCCGGTGTTCAGCCGCAGCACGCTGTGCCCGGCCTCCTCCAGGGCGTTGGCCTGGTCGACCACCGGGCCGCGGATCTCGTAGCACACGTCATTCAGCTTGCTGGACTGCCGAAACTCCATCTGTGGCCTCCCGACCGTCACCACCCGCATCACTGCTGTTGCTTTGTTCTACCAAGTTGGCACTTGGAAAGTCCAACCTTTTGGCTATGCTGATCCACATGTCACGCCGAAGCTACGACCAGTACTGCGCCGTCGCCCGCGCCCTGGACGCGGTGGGGGAGCGCTGGAGCCTCCTGATCGTCCGTGAACTCCTCGGCGGTCCACGCCGCTACACCGACCTGCACGCCGACCTGCCCGGCGTCTCCACCGACATCCTCGCCGCCCGGCTCAAGCAGCTGGAGGGCGAGGGGCTCGTCCTGCGTCGGCGCCTCGAACGGCCCGCCAACGCCACCGTCTACGAGCTCACCGAGCGCGGGCGCGAACTGCGCCGCGTGATCGAGGCGTTGGGGGAATGGGGGCTGCCCGCGCTCGGCGAGCAGCGGCCGACGGACGCCGTGCGGGAGCACTGGGTCACGTCCGTCATGCCCGTCACGCCCGTCGCGCCCGTCACGCCCGTCGCGCCCGTCACGTCCTCGCAACCGGAGAACGCGGTGGTCGCGGGACCGGAGGACGCGGTGGTCGTCGCGGGCTAGGGTCCCCGGGCTCGGGCGCGGAACGGGCGCGCGTACGATCATCGGGCCACGGAGCAGTCGGAGGAGAGCGGAGAGAGCCCGTGCCCACCACGTACCGCAGTTACGTCGCCGTCGGGGACTCCTTCACCGAGGGCATGTGCGACGACCTGCTGCCCGACGGCCAGTACCGCGGCTGGGCCGACCGGGTCGCCTCCGCCCTCGCGGAGGAGCTCGCGGCCGAGGAGTTCCGGTACGCCAACCTCGCCGTCCGCGGCAAGCTCATCGGCCAGATCCACGATGAACAGCTCGCCGCCGCCAGCGCCATGGGCGCCGACCTCGTCACCCTCGCCGGCGGCCTCAACGACGTGCTGCGCCCCGGCTGCGACATCGCCCAGGTCGAGCGGCTGCTCGGCCGCTGCGCCGGCGAACTGCGCGCCGCCGGTGCCACCGTCGTCCTGTTCACCAGCACCGACCCCACCCGCCGGCTCGGCGGCAGCAGCCGGCTGCTGCCCGCCATCCTGCGGATGAAGGCCTTCGTGCACGAGCTCGGCCAGGACGACGGCGTGGCCGTCGTCGACCTCTTCTCCGCCCCCTGCTTCGATGACCGCCGGCTCTGGGCCGAGGACCGCCTGCACCTCTCGCCCGAGGGCCACCGCCGGGTCGCCGCCGCCGTCCTGGAGTCGCTCGGCCGCCCCGCTTCCTTCGACTGGCGGGCCCCGCTGCCGCCCGCCGCCCCGCGCGGCGCTGCCGAACGGCTCCGCTCCGACGCCCGTTGGCTCGGCACCCACCTCGGCCCGTGGATCGGCCGCCGCCTCACCGGCCGCTCGTCGGGCGACGGGCGGCCGCCGAAGCGGGCGGAGCTACTGCCGTACCGCTGAGGTCAGTTGCCGTTGTCTTCGAGGTCTTCGAGGTCTTCGAGGTCTTCGAGAACGAGGCTCGCCATCGGGGCGTGGAGCGTCCAGCCGAGCGCGGTGTACAGCTCCCGGCCGGCCGGGGTGCCGACCAGGACGGCCGTTTCGGCCCCCGTCTGGTGGGCTTCGTACTGCAGTATCCGCATCACCACGCTGCCGAGGCCGCGGCGGCGGTGCTCGGGGGCCGTCACGATCTGGTCGGGCACGGCGACCGCGCCCGCCAGGCCCGCCTGGCCCCGGGCGGCGAGGTGTCCGGCCTCGGTGCGGACCAGTGCGCGGACGATTCCGCCGCGGGTCCAGGTGGTCACGGTGTAGCCGGGCGGCATTTCGGGGCGCTCGGGGGCGGTGAGTGGGAGGCTCATCAGGAACCCGGGGGCGTCCAGCCGCCACTCGGGGCCCAGCCAGGGGCGGACGGTGTCGTCCTCGGCGAACAGCTTCAGCCAGGTGCCGGGCGCGCTCGTTGCCTCGGTGATCTTGCGGACGTCCGCCTCGGTGGGCTCGGGCAGCACGTGCCGGGCGACCTGGCCGGCCACGCCGACGTCGATGCTCCAGCCCCAGGGCTCGGGGGCGGGATCGGCGGCGCCGCGCGAGACGACCCAGCCGGAGATCCACATCCGGACGAGCTCTCTGGTGTCTGTGTCCTGCATCGGTTACCCCCGTAATAGTCGTAGGTGCTCTGAGTACCTTACGGCCGGAGGGTTGGGTGTGGCCAGAGGCGCAGTAGGCTTGGCGGGTTCGACGCACCGGGACGACCACGGTGCCCTCCTGCCGGAAGGACCACAGCACGTGAGCGGCCCGCTGCCGACCGAACTCCGATCCGACTGCACCAACTGCTTCGGGCTCTGCTGCGTCGCCCTCCCCTTCGCCGCCACCGCCGACTTCGCCGTCGACAAGGCCGCCGGCACCCCCTGCCGCAACCTGCAGACCGACTTCACCTGTGGCATCCACGAGCGGCTGCGGGACACGGGCTTCCAGGGCTGCACCGTCTACGACTGCTTCGGCGCCGGCCAGCGCGTCTCGCAGATCACGTACGGCGGACGCAGCTGGCGCGAGGAGCCCGCGAGCGCGCGGCAGATGTTCGACGTGTTCCCGGTGGTCCGGCAGCTGCACGAGCTGCTGTCCTACCTCACCGAGGCGCTCACCTTCGCGCCGGCGGCGCCCGTCCACGCCGAACTCCGGCAGGCCCTGGAGGACACCGACCGCCTCGCCGGCGGCACCCCCGAGGAGATCCTCGCCGTCGACGTCCCCGCCCACCGGCAGCACGTCAGCGACCTGCTGCTGCGTGCCGGCGAACTCGTCCGCGCCGCCGTCCCCCGCCGCCGCGAACACCGTGGCGCCGACCTCTTCGGCGCGCGCCTCCGCGGCGCCGACCTGCGGGGCGCCAACCTGCGCGGGGCGCTGCTCGTCGCCGCCGACCTGAGCGGTGCGGATCTACGCCTCGCCGACCTGATCGGCGCCGACCTCCGCGACGCGAACGTGGCGGGCGCCGACCTCACCGAGGCGCTCTTCCTGACCCAGTCCCAGCTCAACGCCGCTCGGGGTGACGCCACCACCCGCCTCCCGGCCGGCTTGGTTCGCCCCACCCACTGGCCCGAGACGGCCTCGGCGGTCCCCGGCAAGCCGCGCGGGGGCGGTAAGCCGCAGGGTGGTGGCGGGCGTTCGGGCGGGCCGCGCCGGCGGCGGGCCTGAGTCACAGCCGCCTCCTGGCCGGCCCGGTCCGCCCCGTCCATCGGCCCGCGACGGCCACCGCCCTGGCCCGGCCGAAGGCCCCGGGCAAGCTGCGTCGGCGGTAGCTCCCCGTCGCCCGGTCCGGGCCGGTTGGTGCGACGGCCGAGCCCGCCCGGCAGGTGTCTGCCGGGCGGGCTCAGGGTCGGGTGTTAACAGCTGTGTGCGCCGGAGGGGCGGCTCGCCAGGACGTAGGGCTTGCTGATGTGCGCGACGACGTCGGCCGGGCAGGTCTTGATCCAGGCAGCGCCCACGGCGTGGTTCTTGACCTTGGCGTCGCTGCAGTACTCGACGCGGTCGGTGGTCTTGAAGCACTGGAAGCCGGGGTACCCGGCCGCCGAGGCGGTGTTCGCGCCGGCAAGCAGGCCGGCCGCGATCAGCAGGGCGACGGGCAGAACGTTACGCATCCGCATGGGTTTCTCCCATTGGTTCGTGTGGACAGTGACCCGATCCTGGCAGCGCGGAAGGGGCACGGCAACGAGGTGTGACATGTTTAGGTCAACCTCAATTCGGGTGAACTCCAGCCCTGGTCCCGTACGTTGACGTGCCGTCAGTGTCGGTGGCCGGCCGCGGGCGTGATCAGGCCGTGAGTAGCCGCGCCCGGAGGGCGTCGATCCCGTCGCGGTCGACGCCGAGGGTGCCGGTGATGTAGCCCTCGACGGAGCCGTAGCGGGCGGCGAGGTCGGCGAGGGTGAGGCGGATGACGGTTTCGGGGGCGCGGCCGTAGCCGGGCCAGCGGAGGGTGCGGCCGGGGTTCGCGGCATGCCAGTCGGCGATGAAGTGCGGGGTGGCGAGCTCGGTGAGGGCGAAGTCGGCGGCGATGTCGTCCTCGGGGACGCCGAGGAGGGTGAGGACGAGGGCGGCGATGAGGCCGGTGCGGTCCTTGCCGGAGGCGCAGTGGAAGACGAGCGGTTCGTCGGCCTCCGTGATCACGTCGAGGACCTGGCGGATCTCCTTCACCCCGTCCTCGGCGACCTCGGCGAAGCGGTCGGCGAGGTAGCGCCAGGGGTCGAGCCCGGGGTCGATCTCGGCCTGGTCGTAGGGCCGGTGCTCGATGGAGAGGTTGTGGTAGGCGAGGCCGTCGAGGTCGGGCACCCGGCCCTTGGCCTCGATCTCCCAGGGGTAGCGCAGGTCGATGACGGTCCGGACGCCGAGCTCGTCGCGCAGGCGGGCGAGGTCGGCGGGCGAGGTGAGCTTGCCGAGGGAGTCGGAGCGGTAGAGCAGACCCCAGCGCACGGACCGTCCGCCGGTGGCGGGGTAGCCGCCGAGGTCGCGGAAGTTGTGGAGCTGGTCGAAGGTGATGTGACGCGTTGTCATCCCCGCACTGTAGCCAGGTCGACAGGCCTGCACGCTACTCAGGAATGATCTTTACTCGTGAAAACTCTTAACCGAGTTCAGCTATGCTGGCCGCCGTACGGCCGGCAGTCGGCAGTCGGCAGCGACGGACGCGGAGGCGCAGCGTGGTGGACGGGATCGAGGGGATCGACGGCGAGCTCGTGCGGGAGCGGGCATATGTGGCCCGGTGCCGGGAGGCGCTCGCGCGGCAGGTCGACGATGCGGGGTACCAGGTGATCGCGGGGGAGGACGTGTCCGGCGACGGCGCCAGTGCGGAGGCGCTCGGCCGCTACCTCCGCACCCGGGCCCGGCACATGGCGGACCTGCCGGACAGCCCGGCGTTCTTCGGCCGGCTCGACTTCGACGACGCCCCGCAGGCCGGGGACCACCGCCGCCAGCGCTACTACGTGGGCCGCCGCCGCATCTCCGAGGACCCGGCCGCGCAGCCCTTGGTGATCGACTGGCGGGCCCCGGTGTCCCGGGTGTTCTACCAGGCGGGCGCCCACGACCCGCTCGGCCTGGCCCGGCGGCGCCGGTTCGGCTGGGCGCCGTCGAGCCCGGGCGTGCCCGAGGACCTGACCGGGCTGGAGGACGAGCGGCTCGGCGAGCCCGCTGCGGGCGCCCCCGGCGGTGGCCTCCTGGCCGCCGAGATCGAGCGCCCCCGCACCGGCCCGATGCGCGACATCGTCGCCACCATCCAGCCCGACCAGGACGCGCTGGTGCGGGGCGGGTTGGGCGAGTCGGTGTGCGTGCAGGGCGCGCCGGGCAGCGGCAAGACCGCCGTCGGCCTGCACCGCGCCGCGTACCTGCTCTACACCCACCCGCAGCGGATCCGGCGCGGTGGCCTGCTGGTCATCGGCCCGAACCGGACGTTCCTGCGCTACATCGCCGAAGTCCTGCCCGCGCTGGGCGAGATCGACGTCGCCCAGTGCACCGTCGAGGACCTGGTCGCCGCCCACCCCGTCCGGGCCGAGGACGACGAACGAGCCGCCGCCGTCAAACAGGACGCGCGGATGGCGGCCGTCCTGAGTCGCGCCCTGCGCGCCCGGATCCGGGTGGCGGGCGCGGAGCCGCTGGTGGTCCCGGAGGGCTCGTACCGCTGGCGGGTCCCGGGCGAGGAGCTGGACCGGCTGACCGCCGAGGTGCGTGGCCAGGGCGTGCCGTACGCGATCGGGCGGGAGCACCTGCGGACCCGGGTGGTGGCGGCCCTCCAGGACCGGGCCGAGCGGCGGACGGGCGTCAGGAGCGGGACGTGGCAGGCGCGGATCGGGCGCAGCCGGCCGGTGAAGGCCTTCCTGGACGCCGCCTGGCCGGCCGTCCGCGCGGAGACGGTGGTGGCCGAACTCCTGGGTGACCCAGCGGTGTTGGAGGCGGCCGGGGACGGTCTGCTGGACGAGGCCGAACAGGCGGCGATCCGCCGGCGGCGTGCACCGCGCTCGGAGCGGAGCGCGGCCTGGTCGGTGCACGACCTGATCCTGCTCGACGAGGTCGCGGGCCTGATCGAGCGCCCGGCCGGGTTCGGGCACGTCGTCGTCGACGAGGCGCAGGACCTCTCGCCGATGCAGTGCCGCGCGATCGCCCGCCGCAGCGGCTTCGGCTCGCTCACCGTCCTCGGCGACCTCGCGCAGGCCACCGTGCCCTGGGCGGCCCGCAGTTGGCCCGAGCAACTGGCCCACCTCGGCAAGCCGGAGGCGGCGGTGGTGCCGCTGACGACGGGCTTCCGGGTGCCGGCGGCGGTGACGGCGCTCGCCAACCGGGTGCTGGAGGCGCTCGACGTGGACGTGTCGGCGGCGGTGTCGCTGCGGCGGGATGGTGAGGTGACGGTTCGTCATATCACCAGCAGCGAAGGGGAAGTGGTGGAAGCCGTCCGAGCAGCGCTGGAGCGCGAGGGCTCGATCGCCGTGATCACGGCGGACGCGGAGGCGCCGCGGACGGCGGCAGCGCTGGCGGCGGCCGGGGTGCCGGCCGCGGGCGTCGACGAGGTGGGCGGCGCGGCGCGGGTCACCGTGCTACCGGCCTCGCTGGTCAAGGGACTTGAGTACGACCACGTGATCGTCCTCGAACCCGCTGCGATCGTCGAGGCCGAACCGCGCGGCCTGCACCGCCTCTACGTGGTGCTCACCCGGGCGGTCTCCCGTCTCGACGTCCTGCACACCCGCCCGCTGCCGGGGCCCCTGACGGGCGTGCAGGGCGGTGCGGCGGTCCGCGGGTGACGGTCCTCGTCCACCCGGTGCTCCTCTGCCCGGAGGGGTCGAGCGTATCGCCTACCGGAGAGGCCAGCTGTTCGCCGGATCGTCGAGCCAGGCCCGGTGGTCACCCCCGGGTGTGATGGTCAGGCCGAGCCTTGTCGGCCCCGGCCGGCCGTTGTCCAGCCACCACTGGTACGCGGCCTCGACCTCGTTCCAGACGCGTCGGGGCCCGTGCTGCCACACCGTGTACCGCTCGGCGTCCTTGGTGCCGTCCCAGTCGACCGCAGCCCACGACGTGGCATCGGTGGTGGCGACCCAGAGGCGGGTTTCGACGCCGTCCACGTCGGGATCGTGGTGCCAGGCGTACCAGAGGTCGCCGAGGCGGTGGCCGAGGGCGAACTGGGTCTCGAACGGGGAGTCGGCCACCGACCACGGATCGAAGGCCGTCGTGGACTCGTCCGGGTGGTGGTCGTCCTTGACGACGTCCCGATACACGCTCAGAGCCTGGCGCTGGGTACGCATCAGCATGAATGCGCTGTCCGGCTCGTACCGACCGACGGCCGCACCATCGTTTCCGACGGTCAGATCCAGGAGGCCGCCGCAGATCCACGGGTTGTCCCACGGGGCCAGGACCCCGCTGCCGGGCCTGACCTGGCGGATCCACGCGGCCGGGATTCGCCGCACCGCACAGGTGGCCACCACCCGGTCGTACGGCGCCTCCGGGCCCCATCCGAGGCGTCCGTCCCCGCAGACGACGGTGGGCGCGTAGCCGTTGGCTTTGAGTGTGGCGCGGGCCCGGTCGGCCAACCCCGGGTCGACCTCGATCGTCGTCACGTTGGCATCACCGAGCCGGTGAGCGAGCAGTGCAGCGGTATAGCCGGTGCCTGCGCCGATCTCCAGCACACGCATGCCGGGGCTGAGTTCCATCGCTTCGAGCATCTTGAAGACGATGGAGGGGGCCGACGCCGAGCACGACGGCCAGACGTCGTCCGGGTCCTCCGGCTCGATGCCGTCGTTGACCTGGGTGACGACGGCCTCGTCCGTGTAGGCGGCATCGGCCCAACCCAGAGGATCGAACCCACGGTCGCAGGACCGGTAGCCGTCGCCGTCGATGAGCCAGATCAGGCCGGGGAGGAATCGGTGACGCGGGACCGACAGGGTGGCCTGTTGCCACTCGGGGGCCACGTCGTGGCCACGGGTGCGCGATACGGCCCGGAGCAGGCCGCGCATGGCGGCCTGCTCCGGGTTGTCCTGCTGTTCCGTCACTACTTGTCCTTGCCCTTGCCGTGCTTGCCCGTGGTCGTGCCGGACGACCTGTCCGGGTTCGGGTCCTTGTCGCCCGCGTGCTTGCCCTGGCCGCCCTCGTTGGATCCGCTGCTGCCGCCGCTGGATCCGCCCTTACCGGTGCCCCATCCCATGGATGCCTCCTACTTGGTCGTGGTGGTGGTCTTCGCGGTCACCGGATGCATCGGCCCGGGCCCAGGGGGAGCCGGCGACGGGGCCGGTTCGGGAGTGGTCATACTGGTGCCTCCTCACGCTGTGGGGTTCCCAGGCGCCGGATGACGCCTTGGGGCCGTTCGGTGGTGCGGAACCCGCTCCGGTCGGCTGCCTGCCAGGGATGACGGCCGGGGCGGGAGTCTGTGTGGCCTACGAACCCGTGCGGCAGATCGTCAGCAGTGCCGAAACGAAGGCACAGATACCGGTCAGCGATACGGCGTAGGCCGCGACGAGCCGTCGGGGATCGCGGAGGCCGTGACGGTGTCGACCGGCGATGTCGCGGCAGTCGTCCAGGTCGTCGGTCACCGGGTATCCGCCGCGCTGGGACTGGGGCACCCGACGTGCTTGGTGATCCAGTCCGTGAGAGCGGTTCGCATCCCGGCGTACAGGCCGAAGCCGTAGTCGCCGCAGTCCTGGCAGTACCCGCCAGTCCCGGTGTCCAGGTCCGGCGTGGTCCCATCGTGTTCGGGCTGCTGCTCCAGGGTGGTCACTTGACCTCCTCGTGTGGGGTGGGGCAAACGCCCGGGTGCGCGGTGACGGGCCAGCCGAGCGGCGCCGAGCCACGGCAGGTGGCCGTGTAGACGTGGCCGGCCGCGACGAGCGGGGCGTCCTGTGTCCCCTCGGCGCCGCACCTTCGGCACCTGCGTCCGTGCAGCTGCTCGGAGTTGAGGCCTGCCGCCGACGGATAGCCGCCCGGCAGCCTCGCGGAGGCCGGTTGATCTGCCATGACCAGCAAGGTAGAAGCTGAGATTGCCCGACATGGCGCGGATTGCTCGGGATTTCTCCTACGCTCCGTCGATGTTCCGATAGTTGCTCACATAGCTGTCAGAGAGGACCGAGCGCGGGCGATCAGCCGATGAGCTGTCGGACCGTATACCGCCGCTATGTGCAGCTTCCCCCAGACCTTCTTGTACAGCTGGATGTCGGCGTGGTCGTCGAGCCACATCTCGATGTTCCACGTCTCGACGATCGCAAGTCGGTCATCGTAGATCCAGAATCCATGTTTCGGGACTACAGAGACCTGGGCGCCGAGCGGGACGATCCCAAGCTCGACGTTGTCGAGCCCCAGCAGTCCACCGAGTCGGTCGAGTTGCGCCGCAAGGATGTCGGGCGGGCAGATCTGCACATAGAGCGCGGCCTCGGCCATGATGAACCGGAACCGCTTGCCGGGCTGATACAACGATTCCTGACGGCGCATTCGGGCTCGGACGCCCTCCTCGATGTCCCGGGGGCCGTCATGCAGGTCGGTCGCATGGGCGAGGACGTGGCGGGTGTACTCGGCGATCTGGAAGATCCCCGGGACGATGCCCGGTTCGTAGCCGGTGGTCACCGTGGTCTCCTGGCTGTGGGAGACCCCCACCGCCTGACGCGCCCGGTGCCCACCCGCAAGGATTCGCTTCCACGCCCGGTACCGGGACTCCAAGCCCTGGAGCCGCCCCTTCAACTCGCCGGCCGACTCGGGCCGGCCAACGGCCTCGGCCCACGCTTGAAGGTCGGCGGGAGTGGCCGTCTGCTTGCCGTTCTCCAGCTTCGAGACCTTCGACGCCGGCCAGCCCAGCCGGGCGGCCAGGTCGCGGCCGTTCACGCCCGCCTCGGTGCGCAACTCACGGAGACGCGCACCGAGGGACAGCCGGGCCTGTTGGAAGTCGGTGCTCACACGCCGGAGGGTACCCGCGCAGCGAAGTCCCGGGTCGGAGCGGCGAAGTGCCAAGCAGCGTCGCGTGCCTGGCATGCTGCCAGTACCTCGGCTGGATCGGTGATCAGCTCGACACCGAGCGTCCGATCGTCGGCGTCGAAGTGAAATCGGGCGAGGATCTTGCTGTCGAACAGCCAGAAGTCGAACTCTGGCAGGCCGAGCCTGACGGCGTCCGCGCGCCAGATGTTGCGGATGTCCTCGCCGGCCTCGACGTTGCCGAGGCCAGTCGCGAGGAGGAAGCGCTGGCCGTCGGTGGGCGGGTCGTCGACGATGCGGACTCGCTCGAACCGGCGGCCCGCCGCGACGGCCGCCCGGACATTCACGTTCCAGGCGACGTCGGGCTCGTACTGCGGAAGCTGGCCCGAGAGGAACGCCTGATACCGGGCTCCGGCCCGGTCGCTGGCGTAGCCGCGTCGCGTCTCCAGGCGGAAAGCAGTGTGCTTGAAGTCGGCGAAGAGGTAACCAGCTTCGGCGAAGGGGACGATCTCGGGCATGGACTATTCCTTCGGTGCGAACCGGGTGAGCAGCGCACGCGGAATAACCACGAACGTCTCGCCAGGCTTGACATGCCTCAGCTGGGCAAGCGCCTCGGGGTCGGTCAGCTGGTCTCCCTGGACGACGATGTCGCCGGTTTCCGTCTCGTACAACGTCGGACAGTCGCCCTGTTCGCTGGTGCTGCCGAGGAACTTGAGCCGCATGACGCTCTCCCTCTCTGCCTGGTGGAGCACCAGGATGCCGTCTGTCGCTGGTGGCGCGCGGCAGTTCGGGTAAATCCGGTCGTCGGCAGGGCCCCGCGGATGTGAAGCTGATTGGAGTCACACACGTACGGACGGATATTCAAATCCCTTGGCACGCACGTCAAGACGTTCCGGCTGCTGATCCAGGTCTTCGCCCTCGCGGACACGCGCCGCCGGGAGCGCCACTGCGCCCGCGGCTGAAGCCACGCATGGCATCAGCTGCGGAAGGCATCCCTCGCGGAGTGACCAGCCGCCTCGGCGCGGTAGCCGAGTTCCAGGAGTTCGAAGGCGCGGTCGGCGTGGTTGGTGGCCTCGAAGTGGAGGTCGTCGGCGGTCCGGCCGTCCTCGGCGATGCGGTGGCGGTTGTATTCGGCGAGGACGCGTAGCGTGGCGGTGATCTGGGCGGCGAGGAGCGGGGCGGTGAGGGCGCGCGGAGGGGGGAGGTCCGGGGCCTCGCGCAGGGCCTCGGCCAGGGACGCCTCGGCGCGGGCCGTGTACTGGGCGGCGCGGGCGACCAGGCTCGGGGTCGAGTAGACGAGAGTGCCGAACGCCAGGACGGCCGGGTGGTCGTTGAGCCCGGTGACCGGGTCGCGCCGCCCCAGCCCGTCCAGGAAGTCCCGGTGCAGCGCGGCGAGCACCGACTCGCCGGGCTTCCGGCCCCGGACGACGTCGGCGGCCTGGTCCTGGTGATCGGCGAACCGGTGGACGACCAGGTCCTCCTTGGACGGGAAGTAGCTGAACAGCGTCGGCTTGGATACTTCGGCCGCCGCAGCGACGTCCGCGACGGACACTTGGTCGAACCCGTGCTCCAGGAACAGCGCGATCGCCGCCTCGGAGATCGCCCGGCGCGTCCGCTCCTTCTTCCGTTCCCGCAGTCCGCTCATGGGGCCAGGCTAGCAGGGGATGTTGACTCGGGCAGATTTCTGACCCGGTAGCGGCTCTCCGGTCAGGCAGTGGGAAACCGGTCGGTGCGGACCGCTTCGACGAACGACTGCCAGGCAGTGGGAGTGAAGGAGAGGATGGGCCCTTCGGGGTCTTTGGAGTCGCGGACGAGCTGCCCAGGGCTGCCATCGGTGACCTCGATGCAGTTCCCGCCGTTGTTGCCGCTGTAGCTGGACTTGCGCCACGGGGCGTCGGCTTTGGTGGGCATCATGTTGAGAAGTCCTTCCCTGACGCTGCGGATCAGATCGGCGCTCTCTCGGGGAGACAGCGCCTCCGCCTGGAGCAGATCATAGGCCCGCTGCTTGCCTTGGACTTCCCTGGGATCTTCGATGAAATGCCCCCGGTCCAGGCTTTCGGAGTAAACCCTGGTCCGGCCCTCAGGAGACGTGATCAGTGAAACGATGGTGGCGAACGGGACGCGTTCGCCGAGGCTGAACGGCGCGATCTGGATGACGACATTGGGCAGTTGGCCCATTTCCAGCAAGTGGCCGAGCTGCTCGTGCATCACCTCCGGGCCGCCGATGAGCGATCGGATGGCGGCCTCGGAGTGCACGGCCATGAGAAGTGGGCAGTCCGGCGCTGTGAGCCGGTGCTGGCGTGCGAGTCGGGATGCCACGCGTTCCTCGATCAGGGCGGGATTCCCCGCCGCATCGCCTGATCCCAGCAGGACGCGCGCATACGCCTCCGTCTGGAGAAGTCCCGAGATGTGAGCGACCTGGAATTCGCCGATCGTCGAGGCCGTGTCCTCGTAGCCGGCGTAGCGGCGGAACCAGTCCGGATGTTCCACCCGCGCGTACCAGTCGATCTCCTTCCAGAGATCCATCAGCTGGCCGCCCGTCTCCAGCAGCCGGTCCACAGCGAGGACGAAGTCCTCCTGTGGGTTGCGCGTGCCACCCTCGATGCGGGAGAGGTGGGGGCGGCTGCACGGGATGAGGATCGCCAGCTGACCTTGGGAGATGCCCTTCGACTCCCGCAGGCTGCTCAACACGGCGCCGAACACGGCGGCTGCGCTCGATCGCAGGTTCGGATTCGTGGACTTCTTGCGAGTCAAGGCGCAGGCCCCCTGTGTCAGGACGTTCCTTGGAACCGGCTGATCGCTCGTCACCAGCCTTGGAATCACCGATGCTTAATCATGAAACCGATCGCGCAATCGCACTAGTGAGTGCACGAAGCGGCCTGCCCGCGCGCGGAGATCCCCATGCATCAAAAGGTGGCACAGCCATGCCCGAATCGCTTGACAGAACCCCCACCGACCAGCTCTGCGCCCTGCCGCGCCACCTCTCCTCGGCAACCGCAGCCCGCGTCGTGCTCAGGGGGTTCCTGTCCGACCTCAAGGACGGCGAACACTACGCGGCCGACGGTGAGTTGATCGTCACGGAGCTCGTGGCCAGTGCCGTACTGGCTCCGCGAACCCCCGAACACCTCCTCATCAACGTGCTGTTCGAGCACTCCGCGGCCACCGGTCTCTTCATCGAGGTCACCGACACAGGGCTGTCCGGCCTCTGCCGGCCGGACAGTCCTGGACTGGGCATCGTGCGGAAGCTCTCCACGGATTGGGGGCAGGACCTCATGACCCGCCGGCTCTGGGCCTACCTGGCGCCGCCCGGCTGACTTGAGGACCTCGGGAGGTCAGGCCGGGCGCGGGGGTCTTCGAGCTCCCGCCCGGCGGTGGCGCAGTCGGAGACCGGGTGCCGGGTTCGGCGCGGGCCCAGCGGCCGGCGGGGTCGACGGGCGTCAGGCGCTGCGGTCGGCCAGGACCTCGCGGACGACGTGGCGGGCGTTGGCGGCGAGGGGTGGGTTGGTGTGGCGGTAGTACGGGATGACGATGAGCGCGATGGACAGGGCCCAGGCGCGGGCGCGGGACCACATGGCGTCGTCGGCGCCGAGAGCGGTGCGGAAGGCGGGGCGGGCGGAGGCCGGGAGGAGGGTCCAGGCGGCGATCAGGTCGACGGTGGGGTCGCCGACGCCCATCAGGCCGAAGTCGATGACCGCGCCGAGGCGGCCGGTGCCGGTGACGAGGAGGTTGCCGGGGGAGAGATCGCCGTGCATCCAGGTGGGCGGGCCGGCGTAGTCGGGGAGGCGAAGTGCCTTGTCCCACACCTCCGTTGCGGCCTCGGTGTCGATCGTCCCGGCGAGCCGGCCGAGGGCCGCGCGGGTGGCGCCGTCACGGGAGGCGAGCGGGACACCGCGGGCGGCGGACGGGCCGCCGGCGGGGTCGACGGCGCGCAGGGCGGTGATGAACCCGGCGAGGTCGCGGGCGAGTTGGGTGGGCGCGGCGAGGGCGCCGACGGCCGGATTGACGCCGTCGAGCCAGCGGACCACCGACCACCCCCACGGGTAGCCGGCGGCGGGCCGGCCGAGCGCGATGGGCGCGGGGATCGGTTGCGGCACCTGCGGGGCGAGCCGCGGCAGCCAGAACTGCTCGCGCCCGACGCCCTCGGCGGCCCAGCCGACCTTGGGGAGGCGGACGGCGAGGTCCGGGCCGAGGCGGAACATCGCGTTGTCCGTCCCGGTGGACGTGACCGGCCGGACCGGCAGGCCG
Organism: Kitasatospora aureofaciens; assembly: GCF_019192735.1. Taxonomy (GTDB): domain Bacteria; phylum Actinomycetota; class Actinomycetes; order Streptomycetales; family Streptomycetaceae; genus Kitasatospora; species Kitasatospora aureofaciens_A. Next base: position 3,591 of record NZ_JAHTKP010000033.1, on the reverse strand, counting down.
ACCCACTGCGGGAACTGGGCGGAGAGCAACCGCCGCACCAGGGCCGCGTCGATGTCCGGTTCGTCGGGGTGCATCCGGGCGGCAGCGCACATGCCCGGCAGCGTACAGCGCGCGCCGGGCGGCCATCAGCCGGATTTTCGAACTCCCGCGACTATTAACCGGACTACTAAGCTGTGCAGATGACGATCACACGGGGGAAATCGAACGGCAAGGCGGAGCAGAGACCGGACGAGCGGACCGTCGCCGAGCGGACCGTCGCCGAGCGCTGGACACTCCGCGCAGCACTGGGCGCGCTGGCCGTCCTGACGCTCCTGGCCGCCGTCGGACGGTACAACGCGCGCTCCGGCGGACTGCTGGTGCTGCGGGAGTGGTTCGACCGGCCGCTGCTCTTCTTCACGCTGGCGCTGCCGTTCCTGTTGGCCGTACTGTTCTGCATCCGCTGGTGGGTCTGGCTCCGGGTGGTGCTGGGGATCTGCGTGATGCTGGCAGCGGTGGCGACGGTACCGCTCTGGATCGTCGTGGACAGCCCCCGGACGACCCGCACGGTAGCGGCGCCCGACCGGCCGGACCGTCGGCTCGTGATCCAGGAGCAGGGCTGGTCGATGCAATCGGTGGAGTGGGTGTACGTCGACGAGGGCTCCGGCCTGACCGCCCGCCGCTGGGAGATCGCCTACGTCGGCCGGCCGGTTGCCTCGGTCGAGGCCGCCTGGGCCGGCCCGAACCGCCTTGAGGTGACCGCCGACGGGTGGGCCCAGTCGGTCGACCTCGCCGCCGACGGACGGCCGCTGAGCCCGGTGGACCTCGGCTGACACAGCCGCCACGCCCGGCCGCCACGGGTGCGGCCGGGCGCCGTCCCCGGCACCTGCCAGAATGCAGGACGTACGGCGAACGCACTGAAGGAGAAGGTGACCGGCTTCGTGACCACGCCAGTCGATCAGGTGGCCCAGCAGGCCCAACAGGCGATCGAGCGCAAGATCGCCGAGGAACTGGGCGTCCGCGAGGGGCAGGTGAAGGCGGCCGTCGACCTGCTCGACGGCGGCGCGACCGTCCCGTTCGTGGCCCGCTACCGCAAGGAGGTCACCGGCTCCCTCGACGACGCCCAGCTGCGCGCCCTGGAGGAGCGGCTGCGCTACCTGCGCGAGTTGGAGGAGCGCCGCACCGCCGTCCTGGAGTCGATCGAGGCCCAGGGCAAGCTGGACGACGCGCTGCGCGCGCAGATCCTGGCGGCCGACTCCAAGGCCCGCCTGGAGGACATCTACCTGCCGTACAAGCCGAAGCGGCGCACCAAGGCGCAGATCGCCCGCGAGGCCGGGCTGGAGCCGCTGGCGGACACCCTGCTCGCCGACCCGGCCCAGGACCCGGCGGCGCTGGCCGAGCAGTACCTCAACGAGGCCGTCGCAGACCGGAACGCGGCCCTGGAGGGCGCCCGGGCGATCCTGGTCGAGCGCTTCGGCGAGGACGCCGACCTGGTCGGCTCGTTGCGCGAGCGGATGTGGACGCGCGGCCGGATGGTCGCGAAGGTCCGGGACGGCAAGGAGCAGGACGGCGCCAAGTTCGCCGACTACTTCGACTTCGCCGAGCCCTACACCAGGCTCCCCTCGCACCGCATCCTGGCGATGCTGCGCGGCGAGAAGGAGGAGGTGCTGGACCTCGAACTGTCCCCGCTGGACGGCGACGAGGACACCGACCTGCCCGGCGCCACCGACTACGAGCAGCGCATCGCCGCCCGCTTCGGCATCGCCGACCACGGCCGCCCGGCCGACAAGTGGCTCGGCGACACGGTCCGCTGGGCCTGGCGCACCCGCATCCTGGTCCGGCTCGGCATCGACCTGCGCGCCCGGCTGCGCGCCGAGGCCGAGGACGAGGCGGTGCGCGTGTTCGCCGCCAACCTGCGCGACCTGCTGCTCGCCGCCCCGGCCGGGACCCGCGCCACCATGGGCCTGGACCCGGGCTTCCGGACCGGCGTGAAGGTGGCCGTCGTGGACAGCACCGGCAAGGTCGTCGCGTACGACACGATCTACCCGCACCAGCCCGCCAACAAGTGGGACGCGGCTGTCAACACCCTGGCCACGCTCGCGAAGAAGCACCATGTCGACCTGGTCGCGATCGGCAACGGCACCGCCTCCCGCGAGACCGACAAGCTCGCCGAGGACCTGCTTACGCGCCACCCGGAGCTGAAGCTCACCAAGGCGATGGTCAGCGAGGCCGGCGCCTCCGTCTACTCGGCCTCCGCGTTCGCCTCGCAGGAACTCCCGGACCTGGACGTGTCCATCCGCGGCGCGGTCTCCATCGCCCGCCGCCTCCAGGACCCGCTGGCCGAACTCGTCAAGATCGACCCCAAGTCGATCGGCGTCGGCCAGTACCAGCACGACCTCAGCGAGGTGAAGCTCTCCCGCTCGCTGGACGCCGTCGTCGAGGACTGCGTGAACGCCGTCGGCGTGGACGTCAACACCGCCTCCGCGCCGCTGCTCACCCGGGTCTCCGGCATCACCGGCACGCTCGCCGACAACATCGTCGCCCACCGCGACGCCAACGGGCCGTTCCGCACCCGCAAGCAGCTCAAGGGCGTCGCCCGGCTCGGCCCGAAGGCCTTCGAGCAGTGCGCGGGCTTCCTGCGCATCCCCGGCGGCGACGACCCGCTGGACGCCTCCAGCGTGCACCCCGAGGCGTACCCGGTGGTGCGCCGGATCCTCGCCGCGACCGGCGGGGAACTGCGCGAGCTGATCGGCAACGGCGCCGCGCTGCGGGCGTTGAGGCCGGGCGACTTCGCCGACGACACCTTCGGCATCCCGACCGTCACCGACATCCTCGGCGAGCTGGACAAGCCGGGCCGCGACCCGCGCCCGGCGTTCCGCACCGCGACCTTCAAGGAGGGCGTCGACAAGATCGGCGACCTGGAGGTGGGCATGGTGCTGGAGGGCGTGGTCACCAACGTCGCCGCGTTCGGCGCCTTCGTCGACGTGGGCGTCCACCAGGACGGGCTGGTGCACGTCTCGGCGCTGTCGAAGAACTTCGTCAAGGACCCGCGCGAGGTGGTCAAGCCCGGCGACATCGTGACGGTCCGGGTCACCTCGGTGGACGTGCCGCGCAAGCGGATCGGGCTGACGCTGCGGCTGGACGACGAGCCCGGCCGCGACCGGGGCGGCGACCGTGGCGACCGCGGCGGGGAGCGCGGCGGGGAACGGGGCGGCGACCGGCAGGCCCGCCCGCCGCGCCAGGACCGGCGCGGTGACGACCGTCGGGGCCAGGACCGGCGCGGGCAGGACCGCCGGGGCCAGGGCGGCTCCGGTGGTGGTTCCGGCGGCGGCGCCCCGCTGGGCAACAGCGCCATGGCGGACGCGCTGCGCCGGGCGGGCCTGGCCGGCGGCGGGTCCGGCGGGCGCGACGATCGGCGCTCCGGGCGGCGCTGAGCGCGCCCCCTGGCGGACACGGCGACACGGCGGCGGGGGGGGGGGGGGGGGGGGGGGGCCGGGGGCGGCAATATCCGCGCCCGCGCCCGGTCAGGCGTCGCGGGTGCCTGCCGGTGCGACGGTTCAGGTGCCGGTCGGGGCGGGTGCGGGGAGGAGGTGCCGGGCGACCAGGTCGGCGTGG
>NZ_JAHTKP010000032.1 GCF_019192735.1 Kitasatospora aureofaciens | reverse complement strand
TCCTCGGCATGCCCACCGACGAGGCGTCCGTCAACATCACCCGCAGCCGCCTCGGACGCCTCACTCGCCAAGGCTTCCTCACCCAACCCGGACGAGGCCGCTACCAGAAACGGACTTAACGTCCACTGAGATACAGCGGTGGACTATCTGCAAGTCCGGCCGAACTTCAGGGCCGGCCGTACTCAGTTCAGCAATCGCCTGGCTACGGCTGCGGGCGCGCTCCGACTGGAGGGCTGCCTCGGCGGCCAGCAGGCGAGCTTCCAGTCGAACGCACTGTTCCTCCGTGGCGTGCTTCAACGCCTGGGCGCGGGACAGCTCGATCCGTAGTGCCTCGACCTCAGCCTTGAGGCTGAGGATTTCGTCTCGGAGTTCATCGGCTCCGTCTGGTCGGGCGTAGATGTCTAGTGTCGTGGAGCCCGAGGCATAGCGGGCGATAGCCCAGTCGCTCTCTAGCTGGCGGTAGCGCTGTTCAGCCTGGTGGGTGTGGTCCTCGGCTGCTTCAAGGGCCCGCAGCAGGGCGCGCTCACGAACGCTGGCGAGGTGTAGTTCCCGTTCGGCGGCGCCCAAGCTCTCCCGGAGTTGTTCGAGTTCATGCTGGGAGGCGTTGCGCACGCGCAACGCCTCGAGCCGAAGTTGGTGTGCCTGTGCGCGAACCTCGTCAGTGACCGGGTTGCCCGTGAGGTCGGCGACCTGGCGGATCAGCTCGTCGACGAAGTCCTTGGGGGCGATGCGCAGGCCGTTGAAGTAGCGTGAGACGGAGCCCTTGTCGCGGTTTACGCGGGCGGCGTACCGGGTGAGTGAAGTGCCCAGGGCATCGAAGAGTTGCTTGATGAATGCGGTGAACGCGGCAACCTCGGGCTCGGGCTGTGTACTCTCGGGCACCTTGCCAGGGGTGGGGCGTTGGAGCACCGCCATCTCCTCTCCTCGGACCGTTGCAGGTGATTGGCAACGTGTTCCGGCTCGTGCAACGGTCTCGGCGATCGGCAGCCTAGGGGAGTCGGATCAACTCGCGTAGTGGAAAGACATCCTGATGCTCAATCTTCTGGCTCGACTTGTGCCAGCGCAGCGGGCGCTGATTGTTGGACTGGCGCTCGTGCCGCTGGTGCTGGCGACCGTTGCGCTCTTGCCGGCCCTGGCTCTGCTTCCGCTGTCGCCAGGCGGTGCCCGACGCGCTACGAGTCTCCTGACGCACCTGCGGGGCTGGACGGAGGCCGTCCTCGAAAAGAGCCGCGATGGACGGGCTCAGAGCAGGGTTACCCGGGCGGATGCGTGAGCAGGTCGGGCGGCAGGTGGGGCCGAGGTTGGACCGGCAAGCGGCGGAAATCGCTTCGCGTGACCAGCGATGACTCTGCGGAGCACGAGCGGATTGCGGCAGCGAGGACGATAACCGCCGTCGCCCATGAGCGTGGCCTCGTCCGTCGCATCGCCCACGAGATCAACCACAGCCCCGGTCTGCTCTGAACCGACTGCGTACGCCCCGATGTACACCCGATTCCGGTCGAGGAATGCCACAGCGCAGGTTCGACTTGGGCGTAGTGGTTAGGGGAACGTGCCCGATCTCGCTTCCCTCCAAGGGGAGTTGTGATCAAGGCCGCTCGCATGATTGGCCCCCGCCGTGCCGGGTGACGTGGTACGTTCCGTGGTCCAATCGAAAACAGGCGACCCCGGCGGTGCGCTAACACCCCGGGGTCCGGCACCAGGAGCGTCAACTCCCGATGCGAGTCCATCGTAGCGCCCACGTGCGCAATTTCACCGTGCTGCCCAACGCCATGCTGCAGAACCGGCAGCTGTCCTACACCGCCCGCGGTCTGCTCGCGGACCTCCTCTCCCGCCCGGACGGCTGGCGCGAGGACGGCCGGCACATGGCCGACTCCAGCCCGCAGGGGCGTGGGACGATCCGCAAGGCCCTGAAGGAGCTGACCGAGGCCGGGTACTACCGGGTCGAGAAGATTCGCATGCCGGACGGGACGATCCGTACCGAGACCCACGTCTACGACACCCCGCAGCTGGCGGTGCCGGGTGTCACCCGTCCGGTCTCCGGCGAGGCGAGCACCGGCCGTGCTGGCGCCCCTCTTGTAAAGAAGCGGTACCAAGAACCCTCCCGCCCCGCCGAGCAGGTCGACCAGCGGACGGTCCCCGGCGATGAGGCCGCCGATCGACCCAAAGGGCGGGAGGAAGGCCACACCATCGAGCAGGAGCCTCCGGCCATGCCGGACGAACAGGTCCAGGAGGCGGTGGCGACGCTGTTCCGGGCGATCCGCCCTGAGCCGCGCCTGCAGCTGGGCGAGGCCGAGGCCACCGAGCTGGCGCCGCTCGTCGCCCAGTGGCTGGAGCGCGGCAGTACTGCCCAGGAGCTGGCCCAGGCCCTGCTGCCCGGCCTGCCCGTGCCCCTGCACTCCCCGGTCGGCGTCCTCCGCAGCCGCCTGCAGCGCAAGATGCCGCCCGTCCTGGCCCCACAGCAGCCGTCCAAGCCCTGGTACGCCGAGTGTGCCAAGTGCCACGACCCGGTGCCGCAACCAGGCATCTGTGCCGGATGTGCGGGCCTTGGCGGGAGAACGCTGCAGGTCGGTAGTGGAGCGGCCGTGGCCACCGCTGGCGCCGCACGTGTTCGGGCCGCCGTGCTCGCTGCCAGACCGGCGCTGAGAACCGGGCAGTTCGCTGCCACAGGCGCCGGATAGGCGCTCATCGCCGTGCGGGCGTTGGCGCCGCTGCCCAAGGACTTGTTCCGCAGGGAAGGAACGAGAGCTTTGGCCCCGGTGCTGGCCTTCAGCCGCTTGGCTTCGCGTCGTGGATCCAACCGTCGAGGATGACAAGGCGCTCGTTCAGCGTGTGCATGGTGGCCTGCTCGATGTTGTCCTCGTGGAAGAAATCGTGGAGGCTGCGGTGGATCTCACTATGAGCCTGGCGCCTCAGAGCAGCTAGGTGCCCCACCTTGCGATTAACGACCAGCCGCAGCTCCTTTTTCTGCTCGGCCAAAGTCTGTTCCTTCACGACTGGCCAGGGTTTGCCGTCGCCTGTACGGATCCCGGCCAGACGCATCAGGCGGACAATGGCAGACGGTTCGGAACTGATCGGCAGACCAGCTTCTTGCCCCAAGCGTCGAGCCTGTAGGAGAAGAGGCTCGCCAATGGCCTCGCCTTTGTTGATGGTGTACGGGTGAATAGAATTTGAGGTGCCGATCACCTCCAGCTTGCGCGGAGGGGCGACTGCGGAGGGAGTTCCCTCATCGATGGATTCGTTGTTGCTGTGGCGTGCTCGAACCATCTCCTCCTGATAACGCACCACGTGCTGGACGGTTAATTCGATCCGCGCAGCGGGTTCAAGGAGGGGCTGGATGGTTGGGATGAACACGCGTGCATAGAGGTCGTCGTCTTCTCCGCGGCGCCGGATGCAGCGGCCGACGACCTGACGGAAGAAGAGCTCCGTGCGAGTGCGGGTTGCATAGACGATGACTCCCAGGCGTGGAATGTCGACACCCTCGGCGACCATGTGGACGGCGACAATCCAGCGGGACGAGCCGCCGGAAAACTCGTAAATGCTCCTCGATGCGAGAGGTTTGTCCGAGATCGCAAGCGTGGCAGGCTCGCCCGTTAGGCTTTCGAGGATTGCAGCGTATTTTCGGGCGTATTTTTGATCAGTGGCAAGAACCAGCCCGCCGATATCCGGAGTATCCTGCCGGATCAATGACAGCTCGTCGTTGGCGCGGCGCAGGGCTGATGGAATCCAATCCTTTTCCGGGTCAAGGGCGGCGGTAAGAGCGTGCGAGATTGTCCGGGGATCGGTTTCGGATAGCTTCCTTGCCGTCGCGTGCTCGGACGCCAGCCGCCATCTGGCCTCGCCGTCCAGGGCCGGGAAAACGACGGGTCGAACAACGTCCTGGTCCTGCAGAGCCATGCCGTAGTCATAGTTGATGTCAGGGATTACCCGGCGTTCCTCGTCGTAGCGAAGGAACGGGATCGCCTTTGCGTCGGTCCGAAACGGAGTGCCGGACAGCATGAGCCGCCTGTGAGCGTCGCTGAACGCCTCGAACAACGCCGGTCCCCATGCGAGCTGCTGGGCGTCCCCAGCGTGGTGCACCTCGTCCAGGATGACCAGGCACGGCCGACCGGGCTGGTTGGCCATGCGTGACCATACAGACGGGTCGGCCGCCACGGACTGGTACGTCGTCACCACGCCGTCATAGTCGGTTGCGGTGCTCTTTCTGGCGTTCTTGAAGGCTGGGTTGAGCTTGATGCCCGGTCCCGCTGCGGCTCTGGCCCACTGCCCCTTCAGGTGGTCGGTCGGCACGACAACAACGACCCAACTGATCTCGCCCCGGTCCATCATCGCTAGGGCGGCGAGCAGCGCGAATGTGGTCTTGCCTGCACCCGGGGTAGCCACGGCGAGGAAGTCGCGGTTCGTCCCCAGGAACTTACGTAGGCCGTTGTCCTGCCACTGCCGCAACCGCACGTGCCGAACCTCCAGTTGGGACTGCGCCCGCGACTGCCGCGGGCATCACCGTGGTCAGGCGACCAACGCGGGCGCAGGATCGGCATTTGTGCTCCTGCCGGCGCTGATCACCAGGTAGAACCTGGGTCCGATGTCGGGGCTCCGCGAGGTTCACAACATGGCACCGTAGACCAACGCAGGGGTGGTCTATCCGCGTTGAAGGGGGCGCTGAGGGATCCCTTGGAGCGGCCAGTATCACCCAAACGGCGCACAGCAACGGCGTGCGCCCCCGTCACTTCAGTCGCCAACTCATCCGTACCGTGGAGGGGCGGTGGGGAACTGAGCCGGGCGGCCCCGGGCACATCCGGGGCACATGAGGGCCAAAAGTGCCGCTGACCAGTGCGAACTACTGAAGGTAGTTTCGCCTGGTCAGCGGCACTTTTCTGGTTGAACCCGCAGGTCACGGGCTTGTGGGGGTCAAAAGATCCTCAAGTGGCAGGACGGCGCGTTGTTGCAGGCGGCGTCGTAGGGGCGCCGCCTGCTCTGGGGGGTCTTCCGGGTCAGTCCTCTTCGACGTTGCGGCGTCGGGTGAGCAGGAGGAGGGCCGTGCCCAGGGCGATGGTGGCGGTGCCGGTGAGGGCGATGGGGGTGGAGTCGGTGCCGCCGCCGGTGTCGGCGAGCCGGCCGGGGGTGCGGGTGGGGCCCGCGGCGGGGGAAGGGGTGGTGCCGGAAGTCGCGGCGGCGTGGTCGGTCACCGTGAACGTGCCGCCGAAGGTGCCGGCCAGCTGGGGGCAGGTGTACTTCTTCGCCGGGGCCGAACCGATCGGCAGCACCTCGGACTTGGCCGCGAACGAGAACCGGTAGTCGTCGAGCGCGGCCCGGGCGCCGGCGGTGATCCGGACCTGGAGGGTCAGCTTCTCGCCCTGGGCGAGCTTGTACGTCCCCGTGTCCGCCGCCGTGAGCGGCTTCCAGTCGGAGCCGGGCGCGCGCAGCTTCACGTCGAGGCCGGCCGTGCCGTCCTTGCCGGTCAGGGTGAAGGTGGTGGCCAGCTCCCGGACCGTGGTGGTGCTGACGTTGTCGAAGGTGACCGACAGTTCGCCGGGTGCCCCGCCCGTCGCCACGACGCCACCCGCCGGGCCGCCGCCGGTGGCCGGCATTGGGGAGGCCATCGGGCCCTCCGGGCAGTTGTAGGGCCAGGGCGAGCCGGTGGCGGTCGGGGTCGCGGTGGCGCTGGGCGTGCCGGTCGCGGTGGGTGTCGCCGCAGGGGTGGTGGCGGGCGCGGTCGGGGCCCCGGTGGCCGTCGCGGACGGGCTCGCGGTGGGCGTGGCGTCGGCGGCGAGGGCCGGGGCCGCGCCGACGGCCGCCGTACCGGTGGTGAGCACGAGCAGGGCGCAGGCGGCGGGCAGCCGGGGGGAACGCATGGTCAGGCTCCAGCGGTGGGTTCGGGGGTCGCTCTCCGGCGGGGAAGACCACCGAGGGGCGCGAACGGTTGTCCGCGCCCCTCGGGTGATCTCACCGGCGGTGGATCGGCCGGTCGATCAGCTGGTCGGTCAGCTGTGCGCGCCGGCCTTGCGGCGGCGCAGGACGAGCAGTGTGCCGGCACCCGCGGCGAGCACCGCGGCACCGCCGAGGGCGATCGGCAGGGTGTTGGAGGAGGCACCGGTCTCGGCCAGGTGCGGGCCCGCGGACGGGGACGCGGAGGCGGCGGCCGGGGCGGTGGCCGCAGCGGTGGTCGCCGGGGTGGTGGCGGTGCCGGCACCGGCCTCGGCGACCTGGAACTCGCCCGCGTAGGTGCCGTAGTACTGGGTGCAGGCGGTCGAGATGTGGTTGGCCGGGGTGGGGGTCCTGTCGTTGTCGAAGGCGTCCGAGCCGGCGTCGTAGTTGCCGCCGTACTTGCCGGCCGGGGCCTTGGCGGTGGCGGCTATCCGGAGCTGGACGGTGAACTTCTCGCCCTTGGCCAGCTTGAAGTCCTGCATCGGGAGGACGCGCTCCTTGCCGGTCAGCTGCTTCCAGCCGTCGGCGGTCTTCAGCTGGATGGTGAAGAACTCGGGGCTCCAGTCGACCGGGCGGTCCCTCATCTCGTCCGTGAGGTAGAGGGCGTTGTGCACGGCGGGCAGGTCGATGCCGGTGATGTTCTCGAAGGTCAGCGTGACGTCTGCGGCCGGGCCGCCCTTGACCAGGGTGGTGCCGTACAGGCCGGTGCCGGTCTCCTGGAGCAGCGTGCTCTGCCAGACGCCGCCGTGGCAGCGGTCGCCGTTGGTCGGCGTCGGGTTCGGCAGGACGGTCGGCTTCGCGGTCGGGGTTCCCGTCGCGGTGGCAGTCGGGGCGGCCGTGGTCGGAGCGGCGGTGGCCGTCGCGGTGGCGGTGCTGGTGGTGGTCGGGGTCGGCGTGACCCCGACGGCGCCGGCGGTGGCGGCGCCGACCGTGGCGCCGAGCGAGAGCGCCACGAGGGTGGACGCAGCCAGGAGGCGGGAAGAGCGCACGATCAATGCTCCAGCTTTGGGTGAATTCTGTCTGTTTTAGGGCGACTTGAGGCGACGGCGGAGCCGCCGGCGGCAGTCGCGCCCGCGCACCCTACAGCTCCGCGGTGGCCGGATTTCGGCCAGGGGGCGGCGTCATTTGATCGCCCTCGAACGAGGCCTCTCCGAGCCCGCCCGCGGGCCACCGGTTGCCGGGGCGGAGGGGCGGTCGGACGATGGGGGCATGATGCACCAGATGCGAGCCGAGTACGGCGCGGGTGGCCCGTCGGACGGGGTACGGCTGTGGCACATGGTCCGGGGCGCCGAGGACGTCGCGATGTGCGGCCGGGAGCTGGACGCGGGGGCGCCGGTCCGGGATGCGGTGGACTGGGGGAAGACGCCCGAACTCTGCTGCCACACCTGCGGGGCGTACTACCTGCGCGAGACGCCGTACCTGGCTGCCGAGCACCAGTAACACCGGGTCCGGCGGCGGTCTACCGTGATCGGCATGGAGGAATCTCTCGTCCGGCCCCGGTCGTTGACCCGCGAGGCCGCCGAACTGCGGTCCGGTGAGCCGCCGCTGCCCGAGTACGTCGACCGGCTGTGCGCCCGGATCGGGCATGTCGACCCGCTGATCCACGCCTTCGTCCCCGAGCCCGGTCGGCACGACCGGCTGCACGCCGAGGCCCGAGCGCTGGCCGCAAGGTACTCCGGACAGCGGGGGTGGGAGCCGGCGGACCGGCCGCCGTTGTACGGGGTGGCGGTGGGAATCAAGGACATCATCCACGTGGACGGGCTGCCCACGCACGCCGGCTCGGCGCTGCCGCCGGGCGTGCTGGCCGGGCCGCAGGCCGTCGTGGTGGACCGGCTGCGGGCGGCCGGGGCGCTGGTCGCGGGCAAGACGGTGACCGCCGAGTTCGCCGCCAGCGCGCCCGGCCCGACCCGCAATCCGCACCACCCCGGGCACACGCCCGGCGGGTCGAGCAGCGGTTCGGCGGCGGCGGTCGCGGCCGGGCTGGTGCCGCTGGCGGTGGGCACCCAGACGGTCGGCTCGGTGATCCGGCCCGCCGCGTACTGCGGGGTGGTGGGCTTCCGGCCGACGTACGGGCGGATCCCGATGGCCGGGGTGATCCCGAACGCGCCGAGCCTCGACACCTTGGGCGTGTTCACCGCCGACGCGGCGGGTGCGGTGCTGGCGGCCTCGCTGCTCTGCGACGACTGGGACGGTCGGTGGGTCGAGAGCGCCGCCCGGCCCGTCAGGCGGGCCGAGTTCAGGAACATCCTGCTCGGGGTGCCGACCCGGACGTACCTGGAACGGGCCGGTGCCGGGCCGGAGGCGATCGACGTCTTCGAGGAGCAGGTGGCGCGCCTTGCCGCGGCGGGGCTGACGATGGACCGGCTGTTCCCGCTGTCCGACGACGTGGAGGAGATCACCCGCCCGCTGCAGACGATCAACCGTTTCGAACTCGCACGCAGTCACGCCGACTGGTTCGCGCGCTTCGGCGGCCTCTACCGGCCGGAGACGGTGGCCGGCATCCGGCACGGTCAGAGCATCGCCGGGGAGGACCGGACGGCGGCGCTGCGGATTCGTGAGCACCACCGCACGCAGATCACCGAGATGATGCGCGAGTGCGGGGTGTACGCCTGGCTGGTCCCGTCCGCCACCGGCGGAGCCCCGCAGGGGCTGCACAGCACCGGTGACTCCGCGATGTCGGCTCCGTGGAGCTACCTCGGTTACCCGGCGATCAGCCTGCCGGCCGGGCGGACCGCGGACGGCCTGCCGCTCGGCCTCCAGGTGGTCGGCGAGCCGGGCGGCGACGAGTCGCTGCTGGGCCTGGCCACCGTCCTGGAACGGGTGTTGGCGCAGCCCTGAGCCCGATCGGCTTTGAGTCCGATCGGCTTTGAGTCCGATCGGCTGTGGGCCGGTTCAGCCGAGCGCGGGGTCGGACGGGTCGGCGGCCTCGGCGCGCAGGAGGCGCAGCAGGGTGCGCCCGGCCCGGTCGTACGGGGTGGCCTCGTCGTAGAGGACGGCCTGGGAGTTGGCCAGTTCCAGCACCGCGATCAGGGTGAACGCGAGGTCGGCCGGGTCGGTGTCGGGACGCAGGCTGCCTGCGGCGCGGGCCTCGGCGAGGGCGTCCTGCACCAGGCCGTGCCACTCCCGGGCGCAGGCGGCGAGGGCGTCCCGGACGGCGCCCGGGCGGGCGTCGAACTCGGCGTTGACCTCGAAGAAGAAGCAGCCGCCGGGGAAGACCCGGGCGCGTGAGTAGGCCAGCCAGCTCTCGCAGAGCGCGCGGGCCCGGGCGAGGCCGGGCGGGGTGTCGGCGACGGGGGCGACCACGGCGTCGGCGAAGATCCGGCGGGCGGCGCGGACGGTGGCGAGCTGGAGCTCCTCCTTGGAGCCGAAGCCGGCGAACACCCCGCTCTTGCTGAGCCCGAGGTCGGTGGCGAGGCGGCCGATCGAGAGCGCGTCGAGGCCTTCGACGGAGGCGATCTCGACGGCTCGGCGCAGCACCGCCCGGCGGGTCTCCTCGCCGCGCAGGACCCGTCCGTCCGTGGTCGACCCGGCCACCCGTCCACCTCAGCTCTCGTCGTCGGCACCGTCACGGTGTGTCCGGTCAGGGTAGCCCCGGAGGCCGAGGACTGAGCAGAAAACTGCACGAACGGTCGTGCTAATATCTGCCGAGCACGGCCCGGCACACCCGTCCGCACCGACAGGGAGACCGCATGGACCCGGCCCTCGCACTGGTACGCACCGCCCTCAACTCCACCTCGCACCTCGCGCCCCGGGCGGCCGGGCGCGCCGCCTTCGAGCTGTGGCGGCACCCGCTGCGCCGCAGCGCCCTGCGCCCGGACGAACGCGAGATCCACCGGCAGGCCGCCGTCGACGAACTCACCGTGAACGGCAAGCGGGTGCAGGTCTACCGCTGGGGCGACGGCGCCCGCCCGGTGCTGCTGATGCACGGCTGGCGCTCCCGCGCCTCGCGCTTCGCCGGCTACGTGCTCAGGCTGCGCGCGCTCGGCCTGACCCCGGTCGCCTTCGACGCCCCCGGCCACGGCGCCTCCGGCGGCCGGGCCACCACGGTACTGGAGTACCGTGAGATCGCGCGCCAACTCCAGCTCCGGTACGGCAACTTCGAAGCGATCGTGGCCCACTCGCTGGGCGTGCTGGGGGCGTTCCTCGCGCTGCGCGAGGGCGTCCGGGCCGAGCGGCTGGTCTCCCTCGCCGGGGTGAGCGAATTCACCTACCTGCCACGGGCGTTCTGCGCCGGGCTCGGGCTGAACGCCGCCGTCGAACGGGACTTGCGGCACCGCATCGAGCACGACCTCTTCGCCGGCACCGAGAACCCGTGGCAGCACTTCGACGCCGCCCACCGGCCACAGGAGATCGACGTGCGGATCCTCGTGGTGCACGATGAGAACGACGACGTGGTCGGCCTGGACCACGCCCACCGGCTGAAGGCCGCGTACGGCGACCGGCTCGACCTGCTGGTCACCCGGGGGCTGGGCCACCGCCGGATCGTCACCGAACCCACCGTCCTCGACAATGTCGTCGGCTTCGTGGCCGCCGGCCGGGAGATCGTGACCTGATGGAGCTGACAGAGCTTTACGCCCGCTCGGTGGACTTGGCCGCCGAGGTGGTCGACACCGTCCGCCCGGAGCACCTGGAGCTGGCGACGCCGTGCGGCGACTGGACGTTGCGCCGGCTGATGGGGCACATCGTCGGCCAGCATCAGGGCTTCGCCGCTGCCGCGCGCGGGGCCGGGCCGGATCTGGCCCTCTGGGCGGACGCACCGATCGATGACGACCCGCCAGGTGCCTTCCGGCGCACGGCGGATGATCTGAAGGCCGCCTTCGTCGAGGCCGAGGCGGCGGACCGCAAGCTGTGGCTGCCCGAGATCCGGGACGGCGGCCCGTTCCCGCTGCACATGGCGGTGGGCTTCCAGCTGGTCGACACCCTGGTGCACGGCTGGGACGTCGCGGCCGCCCTGGGCTCGCCGTCGGGTATCGCGGCAGCCGTGGACGGTGACCCGGTGCTGGCGGAGGCGCTGCTGACGGTGTCCGAGCTGGTGCCGGCCGGGCCGGGGAACCGGGGGCCGGAGCGCGCGTTCCGCGAGCGCCGTCCGCAGGGCGATGCCTACGGGTCGTTCGACCGCGCGCTCGCCCTGCTGGGCCGCGACCCGGCCTGGACACCGCAGAACTGATCAGTCGGTACTGATTCGGTCGCGTTGCTCGTCGGGGAAGCGCGGCCCGCCGATCAGGAAGAACAGTGCGGCGGCCGGGAAGCCGAGCGCGGCGGCCAGCACCACGATGAACTGCCAGAACATGTCGCGCTCCTCGTCAGTCCAGGGACGCCCGGCCACCCGAAGGTGATCCCAAACCCGACCGGCCCCGATTGGCCGAATTGTCCACTCGGTATCCGACGGTATGGCCGATTCACCCCGGCTGCCACCGGGCGGCCACCGCCCCGAGGGCAACGGCCCGCGCCACACCCGCGCAGGGGTCTGGGCGCGGGCCGGGGGAGGCGGCCACACTGTCGGGATGCAGCTACAGCTCGCAGGGGAAGCACGGCGGCCCGGCCGCGAGAGCGAGGACTTCGCGGCGGCCTCGCCGGAGGCGCTGGTACTGCTGGACGGTGCGAGCTCGCCGGCCGGCCTGGAATCCGGGTGCCGGCACGGGACCGCCTGGTACGTCCGCCGGCTGGGCGTGCACCTGCTCGCCCGGCTCACCGACCGGGCGGACCGTGCGATCGCCGAGTGCCTGGCCGACGCCATCGTCGAGACGGCCGCCCTGCACGGCGGCCGGTGCGACCTCGCCCACCCGAACACGCCCGCCGCGATGGTCGTCGCCGCCCGACGGCACGGCGAGTCGCTGGAGTACCTGGTGCTCGGCGACTCGCTGCTGGTGCTGGAGTTCAAGGACGGCCCGCCGAAGGTGATCGGCGACAACCAGCGCTTCCCCGGCGGCGAGGGGCTGCGCCGGCAGATATGGGCGACCGTGCCCGGCTCCACCGAGCGGGCCGCGCTGCACCTGGAGTACGCGCTGGCCGTCCGGGCCGCCCGCAACACCGGCAGCGGCCCGTGGATCGCCGCTGCCAGCCCGCGCGCCGCCGAGCACGCCGAGACCGGCTTCGTCCGGCTGGACCGTCTGCACGCGCTGGCCGCCCTCACCGACGGCGCCTCGCGCTTCACCGAGCGCTTCGGCCTGGGCAGTTGGGCGGACGCCCTGCGGCTGCTCGCCGAGTCGGGGCCGGGCGAGCTGATCGCCCAGGTCCGCGAGGTCGAGCGGGCGGACGCCGCCTGCGAGCGCTGGCCGCGCGGCAAGGCGCACGACGACGCCTCGGCCGTCTACGCGCTGCTGTAGCTGCGGCAGTCGGCCGAGGCGTCGTCGGGCAGGGGCAGGTCAGTCGATCGGGTGGCCGAACCGGCCGTCCTGGAAGTCCCGCATGGCCTGTTCGAGCTCGCGGTGGCTGTTCATCACGAACGGCCCGTACCAGGCGACCGGCTCCCGGATCGGCTGCCCGCCCAGGATGATCACGTCCAGGTTGGGGTGCCGGGAGTCCTGCCTGGCGTCGGCGGAGACGGTGATCGTGTCGCCCTCGCCGAACACCGCCGCCTGCCCGGTGCGGATCGGCCGGCGCTCGGCGCCGACCGTGCCGTCGCCGTTGAGGACGTACGCGAGCGCGTTGAAGTCCGGCCGCCACGGCAGGGTGACCTGCGCGCCCGGGGTGATGCTGGCGTGCAGCAGGGTGATCGGGGTGTGGGTGACGCCCGGGCCCCGGTGGCCGTCCAGCTCGCCCGCGATCAGCCGCAGGATCGCCCCGCCGTCCGGGGTGGAGAGCAGCTTGACGTGCCCGCCGTGGATGTCCTGGTAGCGCGGGGCGGTCATCTTGTCGGCCCCCGGGAGGTTGACCCAGAGCTGGATGCCGTGGAACAGGCCGCCGGTCAGGACCAGCGACTCCGGCGGGGTCTCGATGTGCAGGATGCCCGAGCCGGCCGTCATCCACTGGGTGTCGCCGCCGCCGAGGTGGCCGCCGCCGCCGTGCGAGTCCTTGTGGATGAACTCGCCGTCGATCAGGTAGGTGACCGTCTCGAAGCCGCGGTGCGGGTGCCAGGGCGTGCCCTTGGGCTCGCCGGCGGCGTACTCCACCTCGCCCATCTGGTCCATCATGATGAACGGGTCGAGGTACTTGGTGTTGATCTTGGCGAAGGCGCGGCGGACCGGGAAGCCCTCGCCCTCGAAGCCCTCGGGCGCGGTGACCACGGTGAGGACCGGTCGGTTGCTCGTGACGGCGGGGTCGGGGGTGGCGACGCGCGGCAGGGTCAGCGGGTTGTCGACGGTCACGGCGGGCATGTCGGCCTCCTTCGGGGGTTCCTCTGGCCTACGTCCACGAGAATAGTTCAACTCTCAACAAGTAGCAAGTTGAAAGTTGAACCATGTGGTGATGGAGAAGCCGGGGGCTTCTCTTCTCGGGGTGGGTCGGCCGGGGGTTGGCGGTCAGCCGTCTGCGAAGCAATGGCTGTGGGCGGCCGCGAAGCGGACGTCAGCCATACATGCGGCGCATGGTGAAGTCGACCATCTGCTCGACCGCCTTGGCGTCGAACACCATCCGGTGCTCGCCCTCCATGTCCAGCGCGAAGCCGTAGCCGGTCGGCAGCAGGTCCAGGACCTCCGCGCCGGTGACGGTGAAGTGCTTGGAGTCCTTGCCGGCATAGCGGCGCAGCTCCTTCAGCGAGCTGAACATCGGGATCACCGGGGTGGGGGTGTTGTGCAGCGCGAGGAAGCCGGGGCGGTCGCCGCGCGGGCAGTGCACCTTGGAGGTGATGAAGATCGCCTGGAAGTCCTCGACCGCCATCGACCCGGTGGTGAACGCCCGGACGGCGTCCGCCAGGGACGGCGGGGAGGGCTCCGGGTAGAGCGACTGCTGGTTCGCCTGCGACTGCGCGCCGTAGGCGTCGGCGCCGGGCATGCCGTTCATGCCCGGCTGCGGACCCGCCTGCTGCTGGTAGGGGTCGCCCGGGTATGCGTTCTGGTCATATCCGTACACACGGACAGGCTAGCGGGAGCGCACCCGCCCGTGCTGGCGCCGATCCTGACAAGGAGTGGTTGTCCCGCCTTGTGGGACGTGACCACGTTCATAGCGGATTCACTGCCGGGGGCTTGCCCAAGTTACCGCTGGGTAGCATCATGATGCCTACTGGTGGGTACGGGACGCCCGAACGCGGCGGTCTCCCGGAAGCGACGAACCGGAGAAAACGGCCATGGGTCACTACAAGTCCAACCTGCGGGACGTGGAGTTCAACCTCTTCGAGGTGTTCGGCCGCGAGCAGGTCTACGGCACCGGACCGTTCGCGGACATGGACGTCGAGACCGCGAAGAACATCCTCAGCGAGATCTCGCGCCTGGCCGAGAACGACCTCGCCGCGTCCTTCACCGACACCGACCGCAACCCGCCGGTCTTCGACCCCGAGACCAACACCGCGCCGATCCCGGCCACCTTCAAGAAGAGCTACCAGACCTACATGGACGCCGAGTGGTGGCGTCTGGGCATCCCGGAGGAGATCGGCGGCCAGGTCACCCCGTCCTCGCTGATCTGGGCCTACGCCGAGCAGGTCCTGGGTTCCAACCCGGCCATCTGGATGTACTCCTCCGGCCCGGCCTTCGCCGGCGTCATCGCCGATGAGGGCACCCCGGAGCAGCTGGAGGTCGCCAAGCGGATGACCGACCGCCTCTGGGGCTCCACCATGGTCCTCACCGAGCCCGACGCGGGCTCCGACGTGGGCGCCGGCCGCACCAAGGCGATCAAGCAGGAGGACGGCTCCTGGCACATCGAGGGTGTGAAGCGCTTCATCACCTCGGGCGAGCACGACATGTCCGAGAACATCATCCACATGGTCCTGGCCCGCCCCGAGGGCGGCAAGCCCGGCACCAAGGGTCTCGGCCTCTTCATCGTCCCGAAGTTCGACTTCGACTGGGAGACCGGCGAGCTCGGCGAGCGCAACGGCGTCTACGCCACCAACGTCGAGCACAAGATGGGCCTCAAGGCCTCGAACACCTGCGAGATGACCTTCGGTGCCAAGCACCCGGCCAAGGGCTGGCTGCTCGGCGAGACCGTCGACGGCATCCGCCAGATGTTCAAGATCATCGAGTTCGCCCGCATGATGGTCGGCACGAAGGCCATCGCCACCCTCTCCACCGGCTACCTGAACGCCCTGGAGTACGCCAAGGAGCGCGTGCAGGGCGCGGACATCTCGCAGTTCCTGGACAAGACCGCCCCGCGCGTCACCATCACCCACCACCCCGACGTGCGCCGCTCGCTGCTCACCCAGAAGGCCTACGCCGAGGGCATGCGCGCGCTGGTCCTGTTCACCGCGTCCGTCCAGGACGACATGCTGGCCGCCAAGCTGCGCGGCGAGCGCGACGAGGCCGCCGAGCGCCTGAACGACCTGCTCCTGCCGATCGTCAAGGGCTACGGCTCGGAGAAGTCCTACGAGCAGCTCGCCCAGTCCCTGCAGACCTTCGGTGGCTCCGGCTACCTGCAGGAGTACCCGATCGAGCAGTACATCCGGGACGCCAAGATCGACACCCTCTACGAGGGCACCACCGCGATCCAGGGCCAGGACTTCTTCTTCCGCAAGATCGTCAAGGACGGCGGCCAGGCGCTCACCGCGCTGTCCGAGCAGATCCAGAAGTTCCTCGGCTCGGCCGAGGGCGGCGACGCCCTGGCCGCCGAGCGCGAGCTGCTCGCCAAGGCCGCCGGCGACCTGGAGGCCATCGTCGGCAAGCTGCTGGCCGACCTCTCGTCGGTCGAGCAGGACGTCAAGAACATGTACAAGGTGGGCCTGAACACCACCCGCCTGCTGCTCGTCTCCGGCGACGTCGTCGTCGGCTGGCTGCTGCTGCGCCAGGCCGCGGTGGCCCTGGCCAAGCTGGAGGCCGGTGCCTCGGAGAAGGACGTCCCGTTCTACCAGGGCAAGGTCGCGGCGGCCCGCTTCTTCGCCAAGAACATCCTGCCGACCGTCGCCCCGCAGCGCCTGATCGCCGAGGGCATGGACAACGAGATCATGGACCTGGCGGAGGAGGCCTTCTAAGGCCCGCACCCCCTTCTGGCCGCCTGACACCACCCTCACACCGAAGGGCCCGGCTCCAACGCCGGGCCCTTCGGTGTTGCTCGCTGTCTCCGGGCGCCGGCTCTACGCGCTGCGCAGGGCCTTCAGCGGATCCGTGCGGGCTGCCCGGAGGGCCGGATAGAGCCCGGCCAGCAGGCCCACCACCGTCCCGATCAGCGGGGCGGGGAGGGTGGCGGCCGGCTGGAGGACGGCGGTCCAGTCGCGGGCGGCGGCCACCGCGACCACCGTCACCACGCCGAGGCTGGTGCCGATCAGGCCGCCGAGGGTGCCCAGCGCGGTCGACTCGGTCAGGAACTGGGCCGCGATGTGGCCGGTGCGGGCGCCCAGCGAGCGCCGCAGGCCGATCTCCTCGGTCCGCTCCAGCACGGCCACCAGCGTCGTGTTGGCGATGCCGACCGCGCCGACCAGCAGGCAGATCCCGGCCAGCGCCAGGAACAGGCCGGTCAGGTCGGAGGTCACCCCGTCCTGCAGGCTGTGCGGGTCCGGCGGCGGGACGACGGTGAACGCGTCCGGCGCGTCCGGCCGCAGGGCGAGCGGGATCTGCGCGGCCACCACCGAGGCGGCGCCCACCCTCGTCGCCACCAGGCCCTGCGCGCCGCGGTCCGGCTGTGGGGCCGGGTTGCCGTACCGTTCCAGCGCCGTACTGGCCGGGATCACCAGGCCGAGCAGGGCGCCCGGCCGGCGCCGGACGTCCGAGTAGATCCCGATCACCGTGTACGGGACGTTGTCGAGGAAGACCGCGGGCTGGGCGTCCAGGCGGCTCACCCCGAGGCGTCCGGCGGCGGCCTCGCTCAGCAGCACCACCGGCTGCGCGGTCCGCTGGACGAACGCGTCCATGGTGACCCCGGCCGCCAGGGTCGGCTCCATCGCGGCGACCGCGCCCGGGGTGGCGGCCAGCACGGACAGGCCGGTGCCCTCGTTCGGGCCGTTCGGGCGGGCGGTGATCACCGGGGCGCCCGGGACCGGCCACCAGACGCCGCCGGCCCGGACGCCGTCGATCGCGGCGAGGCGGCGGTCGGTGTCCTCGGGGAAGTTGCTCGGCGGGTTGGCGCCCGGGGCGACGCCGTCGGTGCGCGGGCGGTCGGTCACGTCGACCGTGGTGGCCCTGGTCAGGCTGAACTGCTCGCCGATCTGGCCGGAGGCCGTTGCGGTCAGGCCGAGCACGGCGACGAACGCGCCGATGCCCAGGACGGTGCCCAGCATGGTCAGCACGGATCGGCCGGGGCGTTGCAGGACGCCGGAGAGCGCCTCGGAGAGGAGGTCGCGCAGGCCGAGGCGGGAGGACGGCTCGGGGAGCACGGAACGGCGGCTCACCGGGCTGGCCCCTCGGCCGTCCGGACCTCGGCCTCGGCCTCGCTCAGCACGCCGTCGCGGATGGCCACCCGGCGCTCGGCGCGGGCGGCGACGGCCGGGTCGTGGGTGATCACCACCAGGGTGAAGCCCTGCGCGTGCAGCGCGTCGAACCGGTCCAGCACCGCCTCCGCGCTGGCCGAGTCCAGGTTGCCGGTCGGCTCGTCGCACAGCAGCAGGCTCGGCCGGTTCACCAGGGCGCGGGCGATCGCCACCCGCTGGCGCTCGCCGCCGGACATGGTGCCGGGCAGCGCGTCCGTGCGGTGGCCGAGGCCGACCAGGCGCAGCGCCTCCAGGGCGGCGGTGCGGCGGGTGCGGGGCGGGGTGCGGTTGTAGAGCTGGGCGAGGACGACGTTCTCCTCCGCGGTGCGGTGCGGCAGCAGGTGGAAGGACTGGAAGACGAAGCCGATCCGGCGCCCGCGCAGCGTCGAGCGGTCCCTGTCGCGCAGGCTGCCGGTGTCGATGCCGTCCAGCTCGTAGCGGCCGGTGGTGGGGGTGTCGAGCAGGCCGAGCAGGTGCAGCAGGGTGGACTTGCCGGAGCCGGACGGGCCGGTGACGGCCAGGTACTCGCCGTGGTGGACGGTCAGGTCGGACGGGTGCAGCGCGACCACGGGCGGGCGGCCGGGATGGGTGCGGCCCACGCCGGCGAGGGCGATGACCGGGGGCGTCCCGGGTGGTTCCGTGGTCACTTGCCGACCACCACCTGGTCGCCGGGCCGCAGTTCGGCGCCCGCCGCCGGGGTGACGGCCACCATGCCGTCGGCGGAGACGCCGGTGGTGACCGGGACGGTGGTCCGGTTGCCGGCCGCGTCCACCGTGGTGACGGAGGTCTGGCCGGCCGCGTTGGTCGAGACGGCCGCGACCGGGACGGCGGTGACGGGGGCGCTCGCCTTGTCCTTCAGCACGGTGAGCCGGACGTTCTTGCCGTTCAGGGCGGCCGGCAGTGGGGTGCTCGGGGTGATCGCCACGGGGACGTAACTCGTCGCGCCAGGGCCGTTGTTGGGCGGCCCGGCAGGGGCTCCTCCGCCGCCGGGCTGGGCGCCGGGACCTCCGCCGTTGCCTGCGGCCGCCGCGCCTGCGGCTGCTGCGCCGCCGAGGGTGATCACCTTGCCGGCCGGGGGTGCGGTGGTCGGGGCGCCGACCTCGGCGACGGTGCCGGCGATGGTGGTGTTGGTGTCCTCGGCCAGGATCTCGACGGCCATGCCCGGCTTCACGCCCGCGGCCTGGCTGGGCGTCAGTTGGCCGGTGATGTTCAGGCCGCCGCTGGTCAGCGACACCAGGGTGCCGGAGGCGGGCGAGCCCACGGAGCCGTTGACGGCGGTGACGGCGGCGGGGAGCGCCGGCAGGAACACCACGTGGGCGGCGGGCACCATCGGGCCGTTCACCGCCCGGGCCTTCGCAAGGGCGGCCTGGTCGGTGGCCAACTGCTTCTTGGCGACGGCGAGTTGTTGGTCGATGTCGCCGGCCGGGGCGGGTGGTTGCGCGGGGGCGGTCGGTGCGCCGGGTTGGGTCGGGGGCTGCGTCGCGCCGGCCTTCTTCTGCGCGGTGAGGCTGTCCACCGTCTGCTTGTCCGCGTCCACCGCCTTCTGCGCCGTGTCCACGGCCTGCTGGGTGGTGGCGCCGGTGGTCGGCACCGGGTAGCCGAGCTTGCGGTAGAACGCCGTCACCGCTTGCGCCGTCCCCCGGCCGAACACCCCCTTGTCGTCGTCCCCGACCGAGTACCCCAACCCCTCCAGCGCGTCCTGGAGCTCGGAGACGTCCGGGCCGGTGCTGCCCGGCTTGATGTCCCGGTACGCGGGCACCGGACCCGGGAGCGCGAACAACGGCTGACCGGACACCTCGGCCAGTAACTCCCCGGCCGCGACCGTGTCCCCCGTCCTCACCCCCAGCTTCGACACGAACAGCTGGGTGACATCCGGCGACGCCGCGGCCGGCACCACGTTGTACTGCGCAGGCGGATACACCACCGCCCGCGCCACCACCGACTTCGTCAACACCCGGCTCACCACGGGCGCGGTGATCAGACTGTTCGGCGGCGCCGCCGCCTGCGCCGCCCGCTCCGCCGGCGACTTCACCCACGTCGCCGCCCCCAGCCCCCCGACCGCCACCAAACCCGCGGCCAGCGCCACCCCCACCAGCACCCGCCTCCGTCGCACACCCCGCGACCGGGTGGGCGGTGCGGCGGTCACGTCGTCGGCCGTGCTCGTCGTCGTCAACTTGGCTCTCTCCCCGGAGACTTCACTTCCAAGAGTGTTATCACCCGGCTGCCGGGCGGAGGTAGCCGGACATGGATCGGTGCACCGACGGATTTCTCCTCTCAACTTCCCTGTGGTGGAGGTGCGGTGGGGGAGGTGTGCGCGATGGCTCGTACGGGATTGATCCTTGCGTGCGAAGGGTCGGGGGAACAGGAACTTTTGCCGGAAGTTTTGAACGGGCCGGTGAACCGGTGCCGGGGTGCGAGGGGGCCGGATGACCGTCCGCGACCAGGGCAGATCTCTGGGTGAACGGGCTGCGAGGCAGCGTCACTTCACGGTTGTGTCCTCGTTCTGCATCCGTTGCGAGGTTGCGGGTGCCCTGTCCGTGTACGGGCATATGCTCAAGGTGCGAAGCCGACCCCCATCCGGCTTCGGCCCTCCATCGACTCAGGAGCAGTATGTCGCCCGCCGCCGCCCGACAGGCGTTCTTCGACCGGACACACACCGATGATCTGATCGCGTTCCTCGGCACCTCGCCGTCTCCGTACCACGCGGTCGCGAGTGCCGCCGAGCGGTTGGAGAAGGCGGGGTTCCGGCAGGTCGCCGAGACGGACGCGTGGGACGCGGCGGCCGGGGGGCGCTATGTCATCCGGGGCGGCGCGCTGATCGCGTGGTACCTGCCCGAGGGGGCCGGCCCGGAGACGCCGTTCCGGGTGGTCGGGACGCACACCGACTCGCCGAACCTGCGGGTCAAGCCGCTGCCGGACACCGGGTCGGCGGGGTGGCGGCAGGTCGCGGTGGAGATCTACGGCGGGGTGCCGCTGAACACCTGGCTCGACCGGGACCTCGGCCTGTCCGGGCGGCTGACGCTGAAGGACGGCAGCTGGCGGCTGGTGCAGCTGGACGAGCCGCTGCTGCGGGTGCCGCAGCTGGCGATCCACCTGGACCGCCAGGTCAACGACGGCATGAAGCTCGACAAGCAGCGCCACCTCACGCCGATCTGGGGCCTCGGCCCGGTCGACGAGGGGTCGCTGATCGCGTACGTCGCCCAGCGCGCCGGGCTGGAGCCGGCCGAGGTGGTCGGCTGGGACCTCATGACGCACGACGTCCAGCCCGCCTCCTACCTGGGCCGGGACCGCGAGCTGCTGGCCGGCCCGCGCCTGGACAACCTGCTGTCCGTGCACGCGGCCACCGCCGCGCTGGCCGCCGTCGCCTCGGCGGGCGGCGCCGGGCTGCCGTACATCCCGGTGATGGCGGCCTTCGACCACGAGGAGACCGGCAGCGAGTCGGACACCGGCGCACAGAGCCCGCTGCTGGGCAACGTGCTGGACCGCACCGTCTACGCGCGCGGCGGCACCCCCGAGGACCGCGCCCGGGCGCTGGCCGGCACCGTCTGCCTCTCTTCGGACATGGGCCACGCCGTCCACCCGAACTACACCGAGCGGCACGAGCCGGGCCACCACCCGCTGCCGAACGGCGGGCCGATCCTCAAGGTGAACGTCAACAACCGCTACGCGACCGACGGCGTCGGCCGGGCGGTGTTCGCGGCGGCCTGCGAGAAGGCCGGCGTGCCGTGGCAGACCTTCGTCTCCAACAACGCCATGCCCTGCGGGACGACGATCGGCCCGATCACCGCGGCCCGCCTCGGCATCAAGACGGTGGACTGCGGCATCGCGGCGCTGTCCATGCACTCGGCGCGCGAGCTGTGCGGCGCGGCCGACCCGTACCTGCTGGCCAGCGCGATCAAGGCCTTCCTGGAGGGCTAGGCACGGGCTGAGCGAGAAGACGGACAGGGGCCCGGCGGACGATCGTTGCGCCGGGCCCCTGGCGTTCGGCTACTCCATGCCGGCGAGCACCAGCGGCAGCCGGTCGGCGCCGCCGGCGACCAGCTTCACCGGCACGCCCCAGTCCTGCTGGTGCACGTGGCAGGCCGGGAACTCGATCTCCGGGTCGTCGTCGCAGGACGCGGCCATCGCCGAGACGTGCAGCACGCCCTCGGCGATCCCGTCGGACAGGACCAGCTCGCGGGAGAGGTCGGTGTCCGCGCCCGCGCCGGAGACCAGCAGCTCGGGCGGGGTGGCGCTGACCAGCAGCCGGGTGGACGGGCCGTACCGCTCGTCCAGCTTCTGGCCGCTCGGCGCGGAGAACACCACGTCCAGCCGGAGCGCGCCCGGCGCGACCTCGGTGGCCGCCCGCTGGGTGCGGTGCGCGACCGACTCGACCCGTACGGCCTCCTCGGGCAGCCGTAGCCTGGTCAGCCGGTGCCGGGCCGACTCGACCACCACGATGTCGCCGTCCACCAGGACGGCCCCGGAGGGCTCGCGCAGGTCGGTGGCCAGCGTGGTGACCTCGCCGCTCGCCGGGTCGAAGCGGCGCAGCGCGTGGTTGTAGGTGTCGCTGACGGCCACCGAGCCGTCCGGCAGCACGGTGACGCCCAGCGGGTGCTGGAGCAGCGCCTGCCCGGCCGCGCCGTCGCGGTGGCCGAAGTCGAACAGGCCGGTGCCGACGGCGGTGTGGACCGTCTTCGTTTCACGTGCCCCTTCTGATCGACTGAGCCAACGCAGCGCGGAGGTCTCCGAGTCGGCGACCCAGAGCCGCTCACCGTCCGCCGAGACCGCCAGGCCGGACGGCTGGGCGAACCAGGCCTCGCCGGCCGGACCGTCCACCAGGCCCTCGTTGGTGGTGCCGGCCGCGACGCCGACCGTGCCGGCCGCCGGGTCGTACGCCCACAGCTGGTGCACGCCGGCCATGGCGATCCACACCGCGCCGTCGAACCAGGCGACGTCCCACGGCGAGGAGAGGTCCACTTCGCGGGCCGGGCCCTCGGTGGCCGAGCCCTGCCACCACTGGCGGCCGGTGCCGGCCAGGGTGGTGACGCTGCCGTCGGCCAGCCGGACGCCGCGCAGCGCGTGGTTGACGGTGTCGGCGACGATCACGTCGTGGTCGTGGCCCTCGGGCAGCAGCGCGAGGCCCTGCGGCTCGCTGAACCGGGGGCTGGTGCCGTCCACCAGGCCGCGCTGCCCGTCGCCGATCCGGCGGACCACCGTCTCGCCGTCCTCGGCCAGTTCGACCAGCGAGTGGTGGCCGGAGTCGGCGACCAGGAAGTGGCCGTTCGCGAGGCGGACCGCCTTGCCGGGGAACTTGAGGTCCCCGGCGGTCGGCTCCGGCGCCACGTACGGGCCGTCGCCGCGGCGCAGCGTGCCCTTGGCGGCGTGCTCCGCCTCCAGCTCCTCGACCAGCCGGGCGATCGCGTGCGCGTGCCCCTCGCCCGCGTGCTGGGCGACCACGTAGCCCTCGGGGTCGATCACCACCAGCGTCGGCCAGGCGCGCACCGCGTACTGCTTCCAGGTGGCCAGCGCCGGGTCGTCCAGCACCGGGTGGTGCACCTCGTACCGGGCGACGGCGTCCACGACGGCCTGGTGGTCGGCCTCGTGCACGAACTTGGGGGAGTGCACGCCGACGATCACCACGGTGTCGCGGTGCTTCTCCTCCAGCTCGCGCAGCTCGTCGAGGACGTGCAGGCAGTTGATGCAGCAGAAGGTCCAGAAGTCCAGGACGGTGATCTTGCCCCGGAA
Source organism: Kitasatospora aureofaciens (assembly GCF_019192735.1). Lineage (GTDB taxonomy): Bacteria > Actinomycetota > Actinomycetes > Streptomycetales > Streptomycetaceae > Kitasatospora > Kitasatospora aureofaciens_A. The sequence continues at coordinate 60,674 of NZ_JAHTKP010000032.1, read as the reverse complement.
GTCGGCGAGGGTGAGCTCCTTGCCGCCGGTGTTCAGCCAGCCGCCTGCGCCGACCAGCTCGGGGGCGCGTACACGTGCACGAGATGCCATGCCTGTATCCAACCTCATCGGGTGGGGGAGGCATTCCGGGGTGCGTCGATGCGCGCGTGCCAGCGGGTTTCGCCGTCCTGCTGTTCGTCGGTGGGGGCGAGGCCGAGGGCGCGGGCGACGGCGGCCGAGGCGTGGTGGTCGGGGTGGATGTGGGCCGTCACGATGGTGACCCCGGCGGCGGTGAGGTGGCCGAGCAGGGCGCGGGCGGCCTCGACGGCCAGGCCGCGGCCCTGCCACGGCGTGCCGACCACCCAGGCCAGCTCGGCGGCCTCCGGGCGGATCGTGGCCTGGACGTAGCCGGCCAGGCGGCCGTCGGCGCGCAGCCGCAGCGCCCAGTTGCCCCAGGCCTCGGCAGGGCCCGGGGAGCCGGCGGCGAGCCGGGTGTAGCGGGTGTGCAGCGCTTCGGCGGTGGCCGGGGTGCCACCGATGAAGGCGTGCAGGGCGGGGTCGGCGAGGGCGGCGGCCATCTCCTCGGCGTGCTCGGGCCCGATCGGGACGAGGTCGAGGCGTTCGGCGGGGACGATCGCGGAGGTGTCGGGGCGCATGGGCGTATTCAACGCCCACGACCGACGACCGCTGCTACACGGGGTGCGGGGCCGTCCCGCCCAGGACGTGCTCCCGCCCCCACGCGCCGAGCGGGGCCAGCGCCGCGTTGAGCTGCGCCCCCGCCTCCGTCAGCGTGTACTCCACCCGGGGCGGCACCTCGTCGAAGGCCTCGCGGTGCACGATGCCGTCCGCCTCCAGTTCGCGCAGGTGGGCGGCCAGCACCTTCTCGGTGATCCCCGGCACCAGCCGGCGCAGCTCGCCGAACCGGCAGCCCGGGCGCTCGCCCAGCGCCCACAGGATCAGCACCTTCCACTTGCCGCCGATCACGGCCATCGCGGCGTCGATCCCGCAGACGTACGCCCCCGGCCTCGGCACGGTCGCCATCGCCACCCCTCCCGACCTCGTCGCTCACCCCAGGGTAACCACCCACTTCGAAGTGCGTACTTGATCGTCCGCGGGGCCCGGACGAGGCTGATCGGCATGGCACAGCACGCAGTTGAGAAGACCGCAGTTGAGAAGACCCCCGTCACACTCCTCGGCCTCGGCGCGATGGGCGCCGCCCTCGCCCGGACCTGGCTCGCCGCCGGGCACCCGCTGACCGTCTGGAACCGTACCCCCGCCCGCGCCGACGCGTTCGCCGCCGAAGGCGCGGCCGTTGCCGCCGTCGCCGCCGAGGCCGTCGCGGCCAACCGTCTGGTGGTCGTCTGCCTCCTCGACGACGCGTCCGTCGAGGAGACGCTCGCCGGCGCCGACCTCGCGGGCAAGGACGTCGTCAACCTCGTCACCGGCACCCCCGCCCAGGCCCGTGCCCGCGCCGCCTGGGCCGCAGAACGCGGCGCCCGCTACCTGGACGGCGGGATCATGGCCGTCCCGCCGATGATCGGCGTCCCGGCCGCCGGGCCGTACGTGTTCTACAGCGGCTCGGCCGATCTGTTCGACGAGCACCGGGCGGTCCTTGCCGTCCCGGCCGGCGCCCGCTACGTCGGCGCGGACGCCGGGTACGCGGCGCTGCACGACGTGGCGCTGCTCAGCGCGATGTACGGGATGTTCGCCGGGGTCGCGCACGCGTTCGCGCTGATCCGCGAGGAGGCGGTCGCGCCGGGCGATCTGGCTCCGCTGCTGGGGAGTTGGGTCACCGCGATGAGCGGGTCCATCGCGAAGACCGCCGAGCAGCTGGAGAGCGGGGACTACACCAAGGACGTGGTGTCGAACCTGGCGATGCAGGTGGCGGGCCGGCAGACGCTGCTGCGCACGGCCGAGGAGCAGGGGGTGAGCGACGAACTGCTCGCGCCGTACTTTCGGTTGATGGAGCGCCGCCTCGCGATCGGCGGCGGGGACGAGGACCTGACCGGCGTCGTCGACCTGCTGCGTCGGTGAGGCCCGGCCGGTAACGTACCGGCATGGCTGACCTTGAAGAACGCGCCAACGTCGTCGCGTCCGGTTCACGGCAGGCCGGGGCAGGGGTGTCCGTCCGCCGGCGCCGCGTGACCGACCTCGCCGACTGCGTCCGGCTGCTCGACGACGTCCACACCGCCGACGGCTACCCCACCGACTGGCCCGACCGGCCCGCCGACTGGCTCACGCCCGACGGCCTCCTCGCCGCCTGGGTGGCCGAGCTGGACGGCCGCCCCGCCGGGCACATCGGCCTCGCGCGCAGCACGCCCGGAGACGTCGCTCCCCTTCTGTGGAGCCGCCGCACCGGGGCGCGGCCGGAACTGACCGCCGTGATCAGCCGGCTCTACGTCGCCCCCGCCGCGCGCGGCCACGGCATCGGCGCGCGCCTGATGGCGAACGCGCTGACGCACGCGCGGGCCCTCGGCCTGCATCCCGTCCTCGACGTGCTAGCCACCGACACGGGGGCGGTGGCCTGCTACCGGCGCCTCGGCTGGACGTGGCTGGGCAGTGTGGACCAGCAGTGGAGCGGGGGCCGCAGCGTCGTGGTGCAGTGCTTCGCCGCACCGAGGGAGTAGTAACTGGCCTGCGGGGAGCCGCTGGTGGCTCCCCGCAGGCGTCGCTTTGGCGTCAGCTCGCCGAGCCGTCAGCTCGCGGAACGGTCCGAGGCGGGCCGGCGGCGGAGGGCGGGGGTGGTGAGCGCCGGGGGCTGCCAGACGCCGTCGGGCTGGTACACGTTGGTGCCGGGCGGGACGATGGCGTCGATGCGGTCGAGGGTGGCGTCGTCGAGGACGAGGTCGGCGCCCTTGAGCGCCGCTTCGAGCTGCTCCATCGTGCGCGGGCCGAGGATCACCGAGGTGACGGCCGGGTGGGCCGGCGGGAAGGCGACGGCCAGCTCGGGGAGCGTGCGGCCGAGCTCCTCGGCGAGCGCGGTGAAGGCCTCGACGGCCTCCAGCTTGGTGGCGGTGAGCGCCAGCTCCGGGTCGAAGCGGGCCGGGTTGATGGCGGCGCGGCCGGCGGTGAGGTCGATCGGACGGCCCTTGCGGTAGCGGCCGGTGAGGAAGCCGGAGGCGAGCGGGCTCCAGGTCAGCGCGCCCATGCCGAGCTGCTGGACGACGGGCAGCACGTTCGCCTCGATGCCGCGGGCGAGCAGCGAGTACGGCGGCTGCTCGGTGCGGAAGCGCGGCAGGCCGCGGCGTTCGGCGACGTGGTGCGCCTCGACGATCTGCTCGGCGGGGAAGGTGGAGCAGCCGAAGGCGCGGATCTTGCCGGCCCGGACGAGGTCGTCGAGGGTGGAGAGGGTCTCCTCGATGTCGGTGGTGTGGTCCGGCCGGTGCACCTGGTAGAGGTCGATCCGGTCGGTCTGCAGCCGCCGCAGGCTCTCCTCGACCTCCCGGACGATCCAGCGTCGCGAGTTGCCGCCCCGGTTGCGGCCCTCGCCCATCGGGAAGTGCACCTTGGTGGCCAGCACGATCTCGTCCCGGTCGCCGCGGGCGGCGAGCGCCTTGCCGACGATCTCCTCGGACTCGCCGGCCGAGTACATGTCGGCGGTGTCCACGAAGTTGATGCCCCGGTCGAGGGCGGTGTGGATGATCCGGATGCAGTCGTCGTGGTCGGGGTTGCCGATCGCGCCGAACATCATGGTGCCGAGGCAGTAGGCGCTCACTTCGATGCCGGTGCCGCCGAGGACGCGGTAGCGCATGGTCGTGCTCCCCCTGGTGGTGGGTGGTCCGTCTGACGGCTCAGAGGCTAGGAGTTGGAGTGCACTCCAGCGCAAGGGCCGGGATCCCCCGGCAGGGGGAGCGGGTTCGTCACGGCGGCGGAGGCCGGGGCGAGGGTGTGCGGGCGAGCCTGGAGGTATGACGAGAAGCGGATGGGGAGTGGCCGGCTGGGGAGTCGTCCATGCCGGGTTCGGGGCGGGCTGCGCGATGAGCGGGACGGCGCTGTTCGGTGTCTCCTGGCTGGGGTGGGTGGTCGCCGGGGTGGGGGCGGCTGCGGTGCCGGCCGGGGTGGCGGTGGCCCGGGGGTGGCCGGTGCCGGGGCTGCGGCCGGTGCTGTGGGGGCTCGCGGGGCTGGCGGCGGCGACGGCGTTCAGCCTGCTCATGGACGTGGTCACGCTGCTGTTCGGCGAGGGCGTGGACAACGTGCCGAACGCGGTGCTGCGCGCGCTGGCGGCCGCGGGTACCGTCCTGCTGGTCGCGACGGCCCGGGTCCGGCGCCCTGATGCGGTCCGGGCGGTCGGTGCCTCTGCCGCTCCCGATTCGGTGCAACTCGCGGCCATTGCAGGGACCTTGGCCTTCATCCCGTACGCGGCGATGAAGCTGACCTGGGCGTTCGGCGGCACGTTCGCCGGGGCGAGCGGCGCGGAGATGCGGGCCGGGAACGAGCGCAACGGCGCCTCCGGGCTCTGGCTCACCCTGGAGTCCTGGGGGATCGACGGCACCGCGCTGCTGGCCGCGCTCGGGGTGTTCCTGCTCTGGGGTCTCGTGCGCCCGTGGGGGCAGGTCTTCCCGCGGTGGACCCTGCCGCTGAGCGGCCGTCGCGTCCCGCGCTGGCTGCCGCTCGTCCCCGCCCTGCTGGGCGCGGGCACGCTGGCGCCGTACGGGGTGGTCGGGCTCGGCTACCTGATGCTGTGCACCGTCGGCGTGTTCTCGCTCCGGAAGGGCGAGTTCGCGAGCCCGACGGACGCGATGCTGGTGGCCTGGATCGGCATCGGCGCGTTCGCGGTGTACGGCGTGGCCCTGGCGGTGGCCGCCCGCTCGTACTGGCGACGGACGGGCGGGTGAGCCCTGGTGTGTGGGCCCGGGGAAGCAGTTTGCGGAAACAGCAACAAAGCTTGCCGTTCCAGTAGCGGTGGTCGCAGCCTGGCGGTGGAGTGTGACCGCCATGAGCGAGACGAACACGAAGCCCTCGGAGCTGAGCGGGGAAGCTCCCTCCCGTACGCCGTTCCGTCACGCCGTCCCGTCCCCACGATCGGAGACCTTGCATGTCCGAGCACCAGCACCACCACCACGGCCACGGCCACGTCCCTGCCGCCGACTTCGACTGGGACGCCCTCGCCGCCCACCTGGAACGGGAGGCCGAACTGCGCGCCCCCGCCGTCACCGCGGCCGCGCAGTGGCTGCGCGACCTGCCGGGCGGGGGCGAGGCCCGGCGGGTGCTCGACGTCGGCAGCGGGCCGGGCGTCATCGCCGGGCTGCTCGCCGAGGTCTTCCCGGACGCCGAGGTGGTTGCCGTCGACCAGTCGGCGGCCCTGCTGGAGCGCGCCCGGACCCGGTCCGGCGGGCGGCTGAACGTCCAACAGGCCGACCTGCCCGATGAGTTCGGCAAGCTGGGCGAGGCCGACCTGATCTGGTCCGCGAACGCCATCCACCACCTCGGCGACCAGCAGACCGCCCTCACTGCGCTGGCCGGCCGCCTGCGGCCCGGCGGCCTGCTCGCCGTCGCGGAGCGCGGACTGCCGCTGCGCTACCTCCCGCGCGACTTCGGCCTCGGCCGGCCCGGCTTCCAGGCCCGGCTCGACGCGGCCCACGAGGACGGCTTCAGCACGATGCGGGCCGAACTCCCGGGCGCCACCGAGGAGGTGGAGGACTGGACGGCCATGCTCGGCCGGGCCGGCCTGACCCCGTCCGGCACCCGCACCTTCCTGGTCGACCACCCGGCCCCGCTGGCCCGCCCCGCCCGCGAGCACCTCCACGCCCAACTCAGCCGCCTGCGGGACCAGCTCGCCGACCATCTCGACCCCGAGGACGCGACCACCCTCGCCGCCCTCCTCGACGAGCACGCCCCCACCGGCATCCTCCACCGACAGGACGCGTTCTTCCTGTCCGCCATGACCGTCCACACCGCCCGGGCCCTCCCCGCCTGAGTGCTCCTCGGGTGCCGCCGGGACGCCGGTGGCACCCGGGGTTCAGAGCGTGCGGCCGAGGGTGCCGACGAGGTCGGCGATGCGGGCCTCGTCGCGGCGGTAGTGGGTCCACTTGCCGATCCGGGTGGCGCGGACGAGTCCGGCGCGCTGGAGTTCGGCCATGTAGGCGGAGACGGTCGACTGGGCGAGGCCGGCCTTGGCCTGGAGGTGGCTGACGCAGATGCCGACCTCGTACGGGTCGGCGATGGCCTCGTCCAGCGGGAAGTGGCGTTCGGGCTCGCGCAACCACACCAGCAGTTGCAGACGCATCGGGTTCGCGAGTGCGCGCAACGCGGTGACGAGGTCGGCATCCATGGCAGGAAGCGTACCGGCGGGCCGCTGCTGCGGCAGAGCCCGAGCGTGGGGGGCCTTGCCGGCGTCCGGTTCGAGCGAATATGAGCTGCAAGGGTCGTCGGACGCGGCGTCAGATCCCGACGGGCGGGTACCGTCGCCGGTATGGCAGCCAACGAGCACGGGTTCGTCGTGGTGACGACCACCCACGAGACCGAGGTCCAGGCCAGCGTCCTGGCGTCCGCCGCCGTCCGCGAGCGGCTGGCCGCGTGTGCGCAGGTGTATCCCGTCCGGTCCGTGTACTGGTGGGAGGGGGAGGTCCAGGACGCCGAGGAGTGGCGGATCGACCTCAAGACCCGGGCCGAACTCGCCGACCGGCTGAGCGCGTTCCTCGCCGACCGGCACTCGTACGAGATGCCCGAGGTGATCGCCGTCCCGGTGGTCGCGGGCAGCCCCGGCTACCTGGCCTGGGTCACCGCCGAGACGGCCGCCCCCAACTGACGCCGGAGGACGCCGGGTTCACCCGACGGCCTCCGCCTTCCCGCTGCGCCCAGGGCGTGTCCGACAACTTCCGTGCGCCAGGCGGGAATTGTCAGACACGCCCAAGTCCCCGCGCTACGCCGACTCGCCGCCGAAACGGACCGTCCAGGCGGCCAGGTCCTCGTCCGTGATCTTCGCGAACAGCACCGGCGGCACCGTGAACGCCGTCCCGGCCGGGACCAGGTCCAGCGCCCGTGCCTCCGCGGCGCTCACCCACCGCCGGGACGCCGCCGGGGCGTCGTCGGCCGACGCGAACGCCCCGCGCATCGCCGCCGCGGCCGTCGGGATGAACGGCTCCGACACCACCGCGTACAGGTGGATCAGGTTCATCGCCGTGCGCAGGGTCAGCGCCGCCGCCTCCGGGTCGGTCTTCACCTGGAGCCACGGCGCCTTCTCGTCCAGGTACGCGTTGCCCGCGCTCCACAGCGCGCGCAGACTCTGCGCGGCCTTGCGGAAGTTGAGCGCGTCCAGCTGGGCCTCGTACTCGGCCAGCAGGTCGGCGATCTGCGCTCCCAGCCGCTGCTCCGCCTCGCCGGGCGCGTGCCCGCCCGGGACGTGGTCGCCGAAGCGCTTGCGGCTGAAGGACAGCACCCGGTTGACGAAGTTGCCGAGGGTGTCGGCGAGGTCCTTGTTGACGACGCCGGCGAACAGGTCCCACGTGAAGCTGGAGTCGTCCGACTCGGGAGCGTGCGCCATCAGGAAGTAGCGCCAGTAGTCGGCCGGCAGCAGCTCCAGCGCGACGTCCGTGAAGATGCCGCGCTTCTGGCTGGTGGAGAACTTCCCGCCGTAGTACGTCAGCCAGTTGAAGGCCTTGACGTAGTCGACCTTCTTCCACGGCCGGCGCGAGCCGAGGATCGTCGCCGGGAACATCACCGTGTGGAACGGGACGTTGTCCTTCGCCATGAACTCGGTGTAGCGCACGGTCGCGTCGGCCTCGTACCACCAGGACTTCCAGTCCCGCAGCTGCCCGGCCGGGGCCGCGTCCGCCCACTCCTTGGTGGCGCCGATGTACTCGATCGGCGCGTCGAACCAGACGTAGAACACCTTGCCCGCGGCCGCCAGCTCCGGCCACACGTCGGCCGGCACCGGGACGCCCCATTCGAGGTCACGGGTGATCGAGCGGTCCTGCAGGCCCTCGGTGAGCCACTTGCGGGCGATCGAGGAGGCGAGCACCGGCCAGTCGTCGCCGTGGGCGGAGATCCACTCCTCGACCTCCTCGGTGAGCTTCGACTGGAGCAGGAACAGGTGCTTGGTCTCCCGCACCTCCAGGTCGGCGCTGCCGCTGATCGCCGAGCGCGGCTCCAGCAGGTCGGTCGGGTCCAGCACCCGGGTGCAGTTCTCGCACTGGTCGCCGCGCGCCTTGTCGTAGCCGCAGTGCGGGCAGGTGCCGACGATGTACCGGTCCGGCAGGAAGCGGCCGTCGGCGTTGGAGTACACCTGGCGGATCGCGCGCTCCTCGATGAAGCCGTTCCGCTGGAGTTCGCGGGCGATCTCCTGGGTGATCTCCCGGTTCTGCGGGGACGAACTGCGGCCGAAGAAGTCGAACGAGAGCCCGAACCCGTCGTACACCGCCTTCTGCGCCTCGTGCGCCCGCGTGCAGAACTCGGCCACCGGCAGCCCGGCCTCCTGCGCGGCCAGCTCGGCGGGGGTGCCGTGCTCGTCCGTCGCGCAGATGAAGAGCACCTCGTGGCCGCGCTGGCGCAGATAGCGGGAGTAGACGTCCGCCGGGAGCATGGACCCGACCATGTTGCCCAGGTGCTTGATCCCGTTGATGTACGGAAGGGCGCTGGTGATCAGGTGCCGAGCCATCCTGGGATGCTCCGATTTCTCCCGCACGCGCACCCCGCCCGGGGATACCGTGCCAGGCGCAGGGTCCACTGTGAGGGCCAAAGCCTACCGCCGCCGGTAGGCCGCCGACCGGGATCAAAGCCCGCCGAAGTCGCTGCCGAAGTCGCAGTACCGGTCGAACTCCCCGGCCTTCACTCCGCGGACGAACGCCGCCCACTTGCGCGGCGTGGTCCGGACGACGACCTCGGCGAGGTCCGACTCACGGATCTCCACCAGGCCGTCGGCGGCCCTGATCTCGACGCACTCGTTGGCCTCGCCGCTCGCCGACGACTTCTGCCAATCACTCATGCGACGGCTTTATTCAGCATGGTCCGGATGAAGTCCCGGGACTCGTCCGGCCCGAGCGCGATCGCCTCGGTCTCCGCCTTGATCTCGCGGTACGTCCGCAGATCGGCGTCGGTGTGCACGAACTTCGGCCCCTGGGAGAGATCGATCTGGACGGTGTCCAGCTCCGGAACCGGCCCGCAGGCGAGATACAGGCTCTCCCCGGAACCCGGAAAGGTGTCCACGCTGAACGGGATCGCCCGGATCTCCACCCCGGGACGCTCGGAATCCTCCAGCAGGCTGAGCAGCTGCTCGCGCAGCACGGCAGGCCCGCCGAACTGCATCCGCAGCGCGGATTCGTGGACGAAAGCGGTGTACGGCTTCGGCCGGTCGACCAGGATCTGCTGGCGCTGAATCCGGAATGCCGTCCGCACGTCCGTCTCGTGCCAGGGCAGCGGGGGGCGCAGCCGGGCGAACACGGCGGTGGCGTATGCCGAGGTCTGCAGCAGCCCGGGGATGAAGCTGGTGTGCAGGATCGTCAGCGCCTCCGCGTGGTGCTCCATCTCCGCGATGTCGATGATCCCGCTCGGGATCCGGCCGCGGTAGCCGTCCCACCAGTACTTCCGGCGGTCCCGGGTCATCGCGAGCAGCGCGTCGAGGTAGGGGCCGTCGGCGCAGTCGCAGGTGCGCGCCCAGATCCGGAGCCGCTCGGCGCTGATGCCGGACTTCCCGTTCTCCATCTGCGAGATCTTGGGCAGGTCGGTCCCCAGCGTGGCGGCCAGGCTCTTGGGCGTCACGCCCACGCGTTCACGCATCTTGCGCAGCTCGATGCCAAGGCGCTGCTGGCGCACGGTCGGCGACAAGCGGGGTGGCATGACTCTCTTCTCCGGGTCGCGGGGTTCCGTCGATGCTTCCGGTGAAGTGTGCCGTGCGTACCGGGCCCTAGCTACTGAAACGGGGGATACCCCACGATGGAGTGAACGTTCACTCTCTCGGTAGCAAGTCTTGCACTTCGACCCTAGGGTCGAACGCGTCACACAGTGACCAGTTGTCCTCCCGCCTTGTCGTCAATCAGCCGTAAACACACACCAGATGCATGGTCGGCAGGCTCGACATCACCCGACCGGAGACAACCATGCCGCTTCCGCCGCTTCCCCGCCCTTTCCGACGCATTCCCGTAAGCCGGTGAACACCCTGCTCGTCGCCGGACTGTCCCTTCTCCTGCTGGCCGTGCTCTTCGTCGGCTGGCTGGTCTGGCTGGTCAACACCCAACCCCGCGTACCGCGTTCGGCCAAGTGCGACCTCGCCGCCCGCCGTTCCCCCTCCGCGAAGAAGAAATAGCTGGCGGTGGTCCCCGGTGCCCGGTTGCCCGGCGCTCAAACCGCCGGGCAACTCGCCATCGACCAGGCTCGGTTGGGGCACACGATGACGCAGTGACCGACCCCCGGCTGTCCGGCACCCACCCACTCTTACCCATGGAAGTGCAGGGCGCCCGTTCCTTCGCCCTGGCCGTCCGCAGCCGCAGGCCGGTTCAAGCTCGCAGACACTTGTCAGGGTCTCGGAGCATTGTGGTCAACTAGGGCCATTGCTGCTCTCACACCGGGATGTGAACGCTGATGAGCAATCAGGCGGACGAGCTTGAGCCGTGGCGGATCCACGGGGACCGAGTGGTGTACGACAACCCCTGGGTGCAGCTCGCCCTGGTGGATGTCGAACCACCGGGAGTTCCGCGGTTCGAGCATCACGTGGTCAGGTTGAAGCGGGTCGCCATAGCTGCGGTCCTGGACTCCGAAGACCAGGTGCTGATGCTGTGGCGATACCGCTTCGTGCCGAACTCCTGGGGCTGGGAGCTTCCGGGTGGCATCGTCGATCCTGGGGAGGACGGCCGGCAGGCGGCGCTGCGTGAGGTGGAGGAGGAGACCGGCTGGCGTCCGGACGGCCTTGACCACGTGGTGACGTTCCAGCCGATGGTCGGGATGGTGGACTCCCCCCACGAGGTCTTCGTCGGCGAGGGAGCGACCTTGGTGGGCAAGCCCGAGGACGGCGAGGAGGCTGGACTCATCTCGTGGGTGCCGCTGGCCGACATTCCGGCGCTCATGGCGGAGGGGAAGTTGATGGGCTCCGGCACCTTGGTGGCGCTCCTCCATATCTTGGCTGCCCGAACGCGGTGAGTCGGCGCGGGGCCAGCTCCCCCGCCGTCCACTGATGTCCTCAGAACTTGGCGCCCAGCTGGTCGATGCGCGCCCGGTGACGGGCGGAACCCGTGCGGTTGGCGAGCAGTCGAGCCTTGCGTAAGTGGTTCACGGCCTGGTCCTGTTCCTCGCGCGCGAGATGGGCCTGTGCAAGGTCGCAATGCAGTCCGGCGGCGGCCCGGGTGAACGTCGCGTCCATGCCTGCGAGCGCGTCGTACAGGTCGCTCATCGCGGCGTCGTCGCCGAGTCGGGCCAGCACGTTGCCACGCCACCGGGTGAGGTGGTTGCCGTTGAGGAAGACGCTCAGCATGTCGGGATCCCGGTCGGTGTCCCCGGGCGGGAGGACGGCGGCTGCTCGGTCCAGTGAGCGGCGGCAATCGTCCGGACGGCCCGCCTGAGCTAGGAGCTCGGCTTCGGCGGCGTGCAGCCATGCCAGCAGGCGCGGCGATGCCTTGCCGCCGACTGTCCGATGTGCCTCCTGCACGAGCTGCACGGCCAGGTCCGACTTGCCGGCCGCGGACAGGACGTAGGCCTGCTCCGCCATGGCGTGAGCCAGGTACATCGGCTCCTTCGCCTCGGCGGCGGCCCGCTTGCCCAGCTCGTAGTGCCGCCAGGCCCGCTCGGTGGCGCCCACGTCGAGTGCCTGCCATGCACCGAGCGTGGCTGCCCCGGCGAGCGCTCGTGCAATCGGCTCCCGGGTACTCGGCAGCACGGCGAAGGTCAGACACTCCTCCAGCGCCGCCAGATGGGCCTGCATCTGGTCCACCAGGGCGGCGGCGCCCATCTGACGGTCGACGGTGCGCAGCAGCTCGGTCTGGGCCATGAACGTGTCGACCATGCCGAGGCTCAGGTTGTGGGCCGAGTCGATGCGGCCGATCAGCTCGTCGTAGCCGGTGACGGTGACGGGCTCGGCCGATGTCGTGCGGCCGAGGAGTTCACGATCGGTGAGCCCGAGGAGGGCGCGAAGTACGGCCGCGTACAGCGGGCCGATCGGGCGCCGGTTGTTCTCCCACTCCGACACGTAGACACGCAGGCTCGCCGTCGAAGCCACGTCGAGGCTGTGCTGCCGGGCGTAACGCTCGATCTCGTGGACAAGCCGCTCCTGCGACCAGCCGTGTGCCTTGCGCGCCTGCCTGAGCCGAGCTGACACCGTCGCCCCCACCTTGAGATCGTGCCACCGACCGGTGCCGTACCTCGGGCGTATCGGCGCAGGTCGGCAGGGGTTAACCCCGTGACGTTAAGGCCCGTTGGCTACCGGCCGGGCCGCCGGTCAGCTCTCATGGTTCCCAAGCTAATCGCCGCGCCTCCCGTCCGGGGAGGGTTCGCTCCGATTCGATCGGTTGGCGGCAGCACGGCATGTCTCATCCAGCCGCTGGCTCGCAGGCATGTGACGTTGCATCACTGGAGGCATCGATGACCACACCGCTTGTCCTGGATCAGCCGCCGCGCCATCTCACCGCCGAGCACCGCGAGGAGTTGCTCGGCCTGTTTACCCGCCTTGTCGGCCTGGGCCTCGATTTCAAGCTCCAGGACTCCGTTTCCCAGGCACGCCGCCGGCCGTTCGAGCTGAGGGACACGCTGCTCGTCCCGCTGCCGGAGGAAGGCAGCCCGGTCGAGGCGGTACTCGACGAGTTCGTCCGCGACGTGCTTCCGGACTGCAAGAACGAGAACACTCCCTTCTTCCTCGGCTTCGGCGACACGGGCGATGACGTGGCGGCCCTCTGCGGCGGTCTGCTCTCCCTGTTCACCCAGCAGAACCTGATCAACCAGAGCTTCGACTCCCCGAGCGGCACCTTCGTCGAGATCGTGGTGCTGCGCTGGCTGCGCGAGCTGCTCGGATACGGCAACTCCCAGGTCGAGAGGACGGAGTCGATCTGGGACGTCGGTGGGTGCGTCACCCACGGCGGCACGCTCAGCAACACCATCGCGATGATGCTCGCCAGGGAGCACCGTGCGCCGGGCACCATGGAGCACGGGATCACCGACCCTTCCAAGCTGTCCATCGTGGTGCCGCGCGGGATCGGCCACTACAGCGTCAAGAGCGCCATGGCGTGGATCGGCTGCGGCTCCCGCCTGGTCGAGGTCGACACCGTCGACTACCGCTACGACCTACGGGCGCTGGAGCGCACGCTCCGCGAGGAGGCCGGCTCGGTGATGGCGGTCGTCGCGTACGCCGGCGACAGTCGCACCCACACCATCGAGAACCTCCGTGGGGTGCACGACCTGGTGCGCTCGGTTGACGAGAGCATTTGGCTGCACGCGGACGCGTGCTGGGGCCTCGCGTGTGCGCTGACGGACAAGCTCAGTCACAAGATCGACGGGATCGGCGGCTTCGACAGCATCACGGTGGACCCGCACAAGGTCATGGGCATCCCGTACGCGCTCAGCGCGCTGCTGGTGCGCGACCCGTCACACATGAGGATGGTCGCGAGCTACTCGGACCTGGTCATGCAGGAGGACTTCGCGATCGGTCAGACCACGCCCTTCATCGGCTCGAAGGCGTGGATGTCGCTCAAGCTCTGGATGATGGTCAAGGCGTACGGCCGGTCCGGGCTCGCGGCCATGGTCGAACGGCGGCTGGACACGACGAGGCGGTTCACTGAGCTGGTGGACGCCTCGCCCAGGCTCGTGCGCCTGAACGACCCCGACCTGACGGCGGTGGCGTTCATGTACGTCCCCGCCGATGTGGACCTGGCGGCCCCCGACGTCGTTCGGATCAACAAGGTCAACCAGGCCATCCATGACCGCATGCTCGCTGAAGGCACCTGGCACCTGAAGACAACGGCTATGGCCTCCGGATCCTGCACGGAGCCTTCGCCGACGTCTACCTGAACCGGGCAGCCCTTCCTGGCTACGCCATGGCGATCTGGAACGGACCCCACGTCGCCGAGCCGACCCAGCTCGACGAGGACCAGGCCGCTGGCTTCTTTCGCGATACGCTCCTGGCCGCGCGAGCTGTCGAGAGCCACTTCAACCCCGTCAAGATGAACTATGAGGTGCTGGGAAACTCGGTTCCCCACCTGCACGTCCACCACATCCCCAGGTACACCGACGATCCGGCGCCAGGATCACCACTCCCCACATCCTTCCTCCGGCCAGGCCATCCAGCGGATCACCGATTCCGCGCGGATGCCGATGCTCTCCGCGGGCTACTGGCGTAATGGGCTACCCCTTCGAGCCTGAACCGGATTGCTGTGTCCGATGCTCCAGCGGAGGATGATGCCGCATAAGGATGGGGTTATGCAGTAACGGGAATAGGCCAGGGCCCACGTGGCCGTTGCCCCGGCGGCCCCTTGCGAGGAACAAGGGGCCGCCGGAACAGCTCGGCTATGCGTCGGCGATGAAGTGGTCGAACTCGCCGGCCTGGACGCCGAGGAGGAAGGCTTCCCACTTCTTCGGGGTGGTGCGGACGATGATCTCGTCGGAGTCGGACTCGCGGATCTCGACCATGCCGTCGACGGTCCGGACTTCGAGGCATTCGTTGGACTCGCCGCTCAGTGACGGCCTCTGCCAGTCGCTCATGGTGGCTCCCAGGATGGTGCGGTTGTGGTTGGCCGGCGGCCCCTTGCTCCGCAAGGGGCCGCCGGAACGATTCGCTACGCCTTGCCGAAGTGGTCGAACTCGCCGCGCTTGACGCCTTCGATCCAGAGGGCGAACTTCACGGGGGTGGTGACGATGACCGAGTTGGGTGCGGCGGACTCGCGGACCTCGATCAGGCCCTGGTCGTTGACGGAGACCTCTACCGAGTTTCCGCCGTCCTGGGAACTGCTGGTCGACTTCTGCCAGTTTCGCGGCATGGCTACCTCTCCAATTCGAGTCCGTGCTTGATGTGTTGGATCACTGCCCAGGAGTCCCGCTGCGAGTGAGGAGCGGATGACGTCGCTGAGCTTCCGGGGCACAGCGCCAGTCGGCGGAGATCATTGAACCGATCTCTGAACTTCCTCACGGTCTCGGGCAGGTCATGGAAGGCCGGCTCGCCTGGGCTGTCGATGACGACGGTCGAGAGGTCGACTGAAGCAGGTTGGGTGATGAGAAAGGGGCCGCTGTACGGCGGGGTCGCCTTCGCGCTGAACGGGAAGACCTGGATGGTCACGTTCGGTCTTTCGGATACCGCAAGCAGATGGGTGAGCTGGTGGCGCATCACGTCAACACCTGCGAAGGACATCAGAAGGGCGGCCTCGTGGATCACGAAATGGAAGTCCGTTGGCCCGTCCAGGATCCGCTGTCTCTGGAGACGGAAGAACACGGTGTCTTCGCGTTGTTCGGGCGAGAGTGGAGCTTCGCTCGTCTCGAAGAGCTGGTGCATGTAGCCCGGGGTCTGGAGCAGGCCTGGGACCAGGAACGTCTCGTAGTTGAGGTAGGCCCTGCTCGACCAGTGCTCCAGTTCGGCGAGGTCCAGCGCGAAGGCGGGAACGCGCCGCTTGTGGGCGTTCCACCAGCCCTTACCGTCGCTGGCACCGAGCGCTGCCAGCGTGGCCAGGTACTCCTCATCCGTGCAGCCGTACAACTCAGCCAGTGAACGCATCCTGGTCTCGTCGAGCCCGGTGCGTGCGGCTTCGATGTGGTTGAGCTGGGGGCCGCGCATGCCGACATGGGCTGCGGCTGCCTGAACCGCCACATCGGCATTCAAGCGGAGTCGGCGCACCTCGGCGCCATACCGCCGCTGGCGTTCGCTGATGTGCGCTCGCAGAGCCAAAGTCCGTTCCCTTCCCGTGGCACCGGCAGTGTCGCGCGTGTGGGTCACGCAGCGCCACCCGCCCCGGGACTCACCGTAGCGTCACTCTTGTGAGTGGTTGCACTCATGAGGGGGTTGGCTTTACCTTGAGTGTCGGATCGACTACTGAGTGTTGATCGGATCCAAGTGCACTCCGGGTGTGAGGGTGCAGGCTGCCGACGCCTGTCCTCTTCGCCGTCGGCGGGGGCAGGCCACGGGTGACCTCTTCTCGTGTGGGTACATTCCTCTCAACTCAGGGCTGGAGACAGTCATGTGCCTTCCATCTTTCCGTCCCTCAAGGGCCTCTCTGGTCTCCGAGTTCAGGCTGGACCTCTCGCCGCCCGCCCTTCCCGGGATGGTCGGGCCGATCCGGCGACTCCTCCGGGACGTTCTCCGAACCATCGGGCTGGACGGCGACTCGGCGTGTCTGATCGTCTCCGAGTTGGTGACCAATGCGCTGGTCCACGGGGAGGGGCGGCCGACCGTAGTACTCGAACTCCGGGGCGGGAAGCTGCACATCACCGTCTCCGACGCCTCGGGCGATCCGCTCCAGCGGCAGGCCCCGGACGACTCGCGGGCGAGCGGCCGGGGCCTGGACATCGTCGACGCGCTCTCGGAGGAGTGGGGTGTCGAGGTCATCGGAAGCTACGGCAAGGCGGTGTGGGCCGTGGCGAAGGTGGGGCGCACGTGATCGGGCTGGTGTCGTTGCTCGTCGCGCTCGTCTTCGTGGGCTGGGTGACGTGGCGGGTAGGCAATCAGCCGAGTGAAAGCCGCTCGGTGAGCCGGGACTTGGCGGCCGGCCACTCGTCGGCGAGCATCGAGAAATAGGCGGTGTCGCGCCAGATGCCGTTGGCGCGGAGCTTGTGGCGGCGGAACGTGCCCTCGTACTGGGCGCCGAGGCGCAGGATCGCGTTGCGGGAGCGGTCGTTGAGCGCGTCCGTCTTCCAGCACACCCGGCCCATGCCCAAGTCCTCGAACGCGTACTGCAGGAGCAGCAGCTTCGACTCGGAGTTCACGGCCGTCCGCCACACCGACTGCGCGTACCAGGTGCCGCCGATCTCGACCAGCTCGTCCACCGCGCTGAAGTCGTAGAAGCCGGTGATGCCGACGGCCTTGCCGCTCGCCACCTCGACGACGGCGAACTTCACCGCCGCCCCGGCCGCGATCTCGCCGAGGCGGTGATCGATGATCGCGCCCAACTCCTCCTCGGTCGTGGGCGGGAGGAAGGGGATCCACCGCCAGACCTCGGGATCCGGTCCGACGGCGGCCCAGAGGTCGGGGACGTGGTGGCGCCCGAGGGGCTCCAGGCGGACATGGCGGCCGGTCAGGGTGACGGGCGCGGGCAGCTTCGCGGTCATGATCCGCAAGGTAGCGCCACTCTGCACTAGACGCAATGGATTTATGTGCTAGTGCAAAAAGGGGCGAGGCAAGGCGAAGGGCCCTGCGGGATGGATCCCACAGGGCCCTCGAAGAGGTTCAGGCTCAGATGAACGAGTTGATCTGGATCGTCTCGTCCCGGCCCGGGCCGACGCCGATGGCGGAGATCGGCGCGCCGGACATCTCCTCCAGCGCCTTCACGTACGCCTGCGCGTTCTTCGGCAGGTCGGCGAAGGTCTTGGCCTTGCTGATGTCTTCGTTCCAGCCCGGCAGCGTCTCGTAGATCGGCTTGGCGTGGTGGAAGTCCGACTGGTTGTAGGGGAGTTCCTCGACCCGCTGCCCGTCGATCTCGTACGCGACGCAGACCGGGATCTGCTCCCAGCCAGTCAGCACGTCGAGCTTGGTGAGGAAGAAGTCGGTGAGGCCGTTGACCCGGGTCGCGTAGCGCGCGATGACGGCGTCGAACCAGCCGCAGCGGCGGTCGCGGCCGGTGGTGACGCCGCGCTCGCCGCCGATGCGGCGCAGGGCCTCGCCGTCCTCGTCCAGCAGCTCGGTCGGGAACGGGCCGGAGCCGACGCGGGTGGTGTAGGCCTTGAGGATGCCGATGACCCGGTCGATCTTGGTCGGGCCGATGCCGGCGCCGGTGCAGGCGCCGCCCGCGGTCGGGTTCGACGAGGTCACGAAGGGGTACGTGCCGTGGTCGACGTCGAGCAGGGTGCCCTGGCCGCCCTCCAGCAGGACCACCTTGTTGGCCTTCAGGGCCTCGTCCAGGACGAGGGTGGTGTCGGCGAGGAAGGGCTTGATCTTCTCCGCGTAGCCGAGGTACTCCTCGACGACCAGCTCGGCCGGGATGGCGCGGCGGTTGTAGAGCTTGACCAGGACCTGGTTCTTGTCGTGCAGCGCCGCCTCGATCTTCTGGCGCAGGATCGACTCGTCGAACAGGTCCTGGACCCGGATGCCGACGCGGTTGATCTTGTCCGCGTAGGTCGGGCCGATGCCGCGGCCGGTGGTGCCGATCCGGCGCTTGCCCAGGAAGCGCTCGGTGACCTTGTCCAGGGTGCGGTGGTACGGCGTGATCAGGTGGGCGTTGCCCGAGATCAGCAGCTTGGAGGTGTCGATGCCGCGCTCGTTCAGGCCGTTGAGCTCGGAGAGCAGCACGCCCGGGTCGATGACGACGCCGTTGCCGATCACCGGCGTCACATTCGGGCTGAGGATGCCGGAAGGGAGCAGGTGCAGGGCATACTTCTGGTCACCGATGACCACCGTGTGACCGGCGTTGTTGCCGCCCTGGTAGCGGACGACGTAGTCGACGGAGCCGCCGAGGAGGTCGGTCGCCTTCCCCTTGCCCTCGTCTCCCCACTGAGCGCCAACGAGCACGAGTGCCGGCACAGGCGTACACCCCTTCCGGTTGGGGCATCCTGCGTAGGCCGCAGTCTGCCCCGAGATAGACGAAGCCCCTGGCGCAGTAGCGCAAGGGGCTCTTGCACCGAGAGATTACCTGAGGAAGGACCGGTCGTGTCGTCCCTGTCCACGCCTGCAACCGGCGGCCCCGAGCCGCTCCTGCTGCTCCTCGACCCGGCGGCCCGGCAGGCCGACGGCGAGTCGGTGCGGATCGCGAAGGACGTGCTTTGCGGGGGTGCGGACGTCAAGGTGGTGTATCCGGAGAGCACATCCGAACTCGACCGAGTGCTTTCGCACCGGGGTCGACGGAGACCGGTGGTGATCGGTTCCGATCTTGCTCTGCAGCGGGTCCTGCAAGCCCTGCATCGCCACCGTGAGCTGGGAACGGATCCGGTGGGCATGGTTCCGGTCGGCCGGTCGGAGGACCTGGCCACCGCCCGCGCGCTCGGCGTGCCGGCGGAGCCGGTGCCGGCGGCGCGGGCGGTGCTGTCGGGTGCGCCGCGGAAGCTGGACCTGCTGGTGGACGACGGTGGCGGGGTCGCGCTCGGCGGGGTGCGGATCTCCGGGGTCGGGACGCGGCGACTGGCCGGGCGCCCGGGTGGCTGGCGTTCGCTATGGGCGAAACTCGCTGCGGCCGAGCAGGGGACCGTACTCACCCCCGAGCCGGCCGAGCACAGTTCCCGGATCCGGGTCGAGGCCGACGGCCGGCTGCTCGCCGACGTCCACCGGCCGGTGCGGCTGGTGCAGGTCACGCTGCCGTCCGGCGAGTCGGACGGGACGGGCGTGATGGAGATCGTCGTCCGTGCGTCCGGCGCGCTCGTGCGGGCCCGCGCCGCGAGCGTCTCGGTGGTCGGGCGCGGCTTCGGCTACGAGGCGGACGGTCACCCGGTCGGCCCGGTCCGCGCCCGCACCTGGACGGTGCACCCGGGCGCCTGGGGCCTCCTCCTGCCCGCGGCGTGAAGCCGGGCCGCGAACGGAGCCGTGAGCCGAGCCGCCAAGCCGAGCCGCCGGGCCGCCAATCACCCCGTCAACCGACCCGTGAAGCCCGCGTGAACCCCGGGTGAGCAGGCTCACGTTCGCCGCGGCCCCGACACCCGGCGCTTCGCACGCGGATTACGCCAACGGGCGCGAACCGCAAGGCGAATCGGCGCGCGCCGGAATTCCGCGCCCCGAAATCCCCACCCGGTAAGGGGTTTTGTCTACGCGCGTTGCCGACCGATCGCCCAACAATCCCGGCATCCCGGGTTCCGGAAGCCTGTGCCAACTGCCCTAGACTCGAAGGCGTGCCACGTGGTGACGGAAGACTCAACCACGATCTTCTTCCCGGCGAGAAAGGCCCCCAGGACGCTTGTGGCGTCTTCGGTGTCTGGGCTCCCGGCGAGGAGGTCGCCAAGCTCACGTTCTTCGGCCTTTACGCCCTGCAGCACCGCGGTCAGGAATCCGCGGGCATCGCAGTGAGCAACGGCTCCCAGATTCTCGTCTTCAAGGACATGGGACTCGTCTCCCAGGTCTTCGACGAGGCCTCGCTGGGGTCGTTGCACGGGCATATCGCCGTCGGACACGCCCGCTACTCGACCACCGGTTCCTCGGTCTGGGAGAACGCCCAGCCGACCTTCCGGGCGACCGTGCACGGTTCGCTGGCCCTCGGGCACAACGGAAACCTGGTGAACACCGCCGAACTGGCGGCCATGGTCGCCGAACTGCCCGGTGAGGAGCACGTCTCCCGCTCCGGCCGGACCGCCGCGACCAACGACACCGACCTGGTGACCGCGCTGCTCGCCGGCCACCCGGACCTCTCCATCGAGGAGACGGCCAAGGTCGTGCTGCCCAAGGTCAAGGGCGCGTTCTCGCTCGTCTTCATGGACGAGCACACGCTCTACGCCGCCCGCGACCCGCAGGGCATCCGTCCGCTGGTGCTCGGCCGGCTGGAGCGCGGCTGGGTGGTCGCCTCCGAGACGGCGGCGCTGGACATCTGCGGCGCCTCCTTCATCCGTGAGGTCGAGCCCGGCGAGCTCATCGCCATCGACGAGAACGGCATGCGCACCTCCCGCTTCGCCGAGGCGAAGCCCAAGGGCTGCGTGTTCGAGTACGTCTACCTGGCCCGCCCCGACACCTCCATCGCCGGCCGCAACGTCCACCTCTCCCGCGTGGAGATGGGCCGCAGGCTGGCGCAGGAGGCCCCGGTCGAGGCCGACCTGGTGATAGCGACGCCCGAGTCCGGCACCCCCGCCGCGATCGGCTACGCCGAGGCCAGCGGCATCCCGTACGGCTCGGGCCTGGTGAAGAACGCCTACGTGGGCCGCACCTTCATCCAGCCCAGCCAGACCATCCGCCAACTCGGCATCCGACTCAAGCTGAACCCGCTGCGCGAGGTCATCGCCGGCAAGCGCCTGGTCGTCGTCGACGACTCGATTGTCCGCGGCAACACCCAGCGCGCGCTGGTGCGGATGCTGCGCGAGGCCGGCGCCGCCGAGGTGCACATCCGGATCTCCTCGCCGCCGGTGAAGTGGCCGTGCTTCTTCGGCATCGACTTCGCCACCCGCGCGGAGCTGATCGCCAACGGGATGACCGTCGAGGAGATCGGCCGCACGCTCGGCGCCGACTCGCTCGCCTACATCTCGATCGACGGCATGATCGAGGCCACCAAGCAGCCCAAGGACCGGCTCTGCCGGGCCTGCTTCGACGGCGAGTACCCGATGGAGCTGCCGGACCCGGCGCTGCTCGGCAAGCTCCTGCTGGAGGCCGAGATCAAGGGCGGCCAGCAGCCCCCGGCCGTCCGCGGCAAGCCGACGGGCAGCGACCTGGACGGCGTCCAGTCCCTGCTCGGCGGAGCGGGCGCGGCCGACGCGCTGCGCCGCCCGTAACGAACCACGGTGGGGTCCCGCAGGCGGGGCCCCACCGCTGTTCCCACCCCCGGTGTTCCGAACACCCCCCACCAGACCCGAAAGGGCCGCACCGCAGTGACCACGAACCAGAACGGCGCCACCTACGCCGCCGCCGGCGTCGACATCGAGGCCGGCGACCGCGCCGTCGAGCTCATGAAGCAGTGGGTGAAGAAGGCCAACCGCCCCGAGGTGGTCGGCGGCCTCGGCGGCTTCGCCGGGCTCTTCGACGCGTCCGCCTTCAAGAACTACGAGCGGCCGCTGCTGGCCTCGGCCACCGACGGCGTGGGGACCAAGGTGGCCATCGCCGCCGCCATGGACAAGCACGACACCATCGGCCACGACCTGGTCGGCATGGTCGTGGACGACCTCGTGGTGTGCGGCGCCGAGCCGCTGTTCATGACCGACTACATCTGCGTCGGCAAGGTCGTGCCGGAGCGCGTCGCCGCGATCGTCAAGGGCATCGCCGAGGGCTGCGCGCTGGCCGGCTGCGCCCTGGTCGGTGGCGAGACCGCCGAGCACCCGGGCCTGCTGGGCCCGGACGAGTACGACGTCGCGGGCGCCGGCACCGGCGTCGTCGAGGCCGACGCGCTGCTCGGCGCGGACCGGGTCCGGGCCGGCGACGTGGTGATCGCGATGGCCGCCTCCGGCCTGCACTCCAACGGTTACTCGCTGGTCCGCCACGTGCTGCTGAACCAGGCCGGCTGGAAGCTGGACCGCAAGGTCGAGGAGTTCGGCCGCACCCTCGGCGAGGAGCTGCTGGAGCCGACCCGGATCTACTCGCTGGACTGCCTGGCGCTCACCCGCGCCACCGAGATCCACGCCTTCTCGCACGTCACCGGCGGCGGCCTGGCGGCCAACCTGGCCCGGGTCATCCCGGCCGGCCTGCACGCCCGCCTGGACCGCGGCACCTGGACCCCGCTGCCGGTCTTCCGGACCGTCGCCGAGGTCGGCAAGGTGGCCACCCTGGAGATCGAGAAGACGCTCAACATGGGCGTCGGCATGGTCGCGGTCGTCCCGCCGGACTCGGTGGACGTCGTGCTGTCGGTCCTGGAGGACCGCGGCGTCGAGGCCTGGCTGCTGGGCGACATCGTCGAGCGCACCGACGAGCACGAGGGCGGCGCGGCGCTCTACAACGCCTACGAGGGCTTCACGGCGGGCTGATCCGGCCCGTACGTCGAGAGGGCCCCTCCGGTGCTCCGGAGGGGCCCTCTCGCGTCACTGCCGGCCCGGTGGCGCGACCGTGCGCCGGCCCGTACGCGGGAACGCCGAAGACCGGCCCGGCGCTCTGGGCGCCCGGACCGGTCCGGCGAAGCTGCGGTTACGAGCGGCGGGAGGCCTGCGACGGCCCGGTGCCCGGCTCGGTGTCGTCGTCCTCGTCGTCGAGGTCGCCGTAGCGAGCGGCGTACTCCGCGTACGGGTCGTCGTCCTCTTCTTCCTCGATCGGCTCAGGCTCGATCGGGGTGGTGGAGGGCGATACGCCCAGCTCGCTGGACAGGCGATTGGCGTCGAACCCGCCGCTGTTGTACTTCAGCTCGCGGGCGACCTTCGTCTGCTTGGCCTTGGCCCGGCCGCGCCCCATGGGTCGACCCCCTCAACGATGGGGCTCACGGCCCCGAGTCTGACACGTGTTCATGACCAAGAGCGGCCTGCCCGAATGGGGAGGACCGTCCCTTGGAGCATTAACGGTACCTGTTTCTGCCGCTGGACGATACGTCGTCGGTGTGACGTGGCGCGCACTGGCCGCACCCGAGACCAGGTCTTCCCAGGTCACGGGAGGGTTTGCGGCAGTTTGCACGCTGTCCGGAGGTACCTCAGGTCCGTTGTTCCGGGATCGATTATCCCCCCTAGGGGGACGTTGGATCACCCGATCGGGCGTAGAAGTGAGAATCCGGTTCCACATCGTGATGCGCGGGGGGCGAATGTGGGCCGCCCCCCGCGCACCGGGTGTCCGAACGTGATCCGAAGGGGACCGGATCAGCCGCGGCGGGCGCCCGGCAGCAGGACCGTGCGCAGCGCGCTGATCTCGCGCATCCGCTTCTCGGCCAGGCGGTCGGCGGCGACCGCCGGCGGGACGCCGTCGGCGGCGGCCCGGGTGAAGATCTCCAGGGTGGTGTCGAAGATCTTGGTGGCCTTGTTCTTGGCCCGCTCGAAGTTGAAGCCCTCGATCTCGTCGGCGACCTGGATGACGCCGCCGGAGTTCACCAGGTAGTCGGGGGCGTAGAGGATGCCGCGGTCGGCGAGGTCCTTCTCGACACCCGGGTGGGCCAGCTGGTTGTTGGCCGCGCCGCAGACGATCGAGGTGCCGAACTCGGTCAGCGCGGCGACGCTCTGGTCGGTCAGCGCGCCGCCGAGGGCGCAGGGCGCGTAGACGTCCAGCTTGGCCTGGAGCAGGGCGGCGGTGTCGGCGACCACCTCCACCTCCGGGTGGGCCGCGCGGACGCGGTTGACGGCGGCCTCGGAGACGTCGGTGATGACGACGGTGGCGCCGTCCGCGACGAGGTGGCCGACCAGGTAGTGGCCGACCTTGCCGACGCCCGCGACGCCGACCCGCTTGCCGCGCAGGGTGGGCTGGCCCCAGCGGGCCTGGGCGGTGGCGCGCATGCCCTGGAAGACGCCGAAGGCGGTCAGGATGGACGAGTCGCCGGCGCCGCCGTGCTCGGGCGAGCGGCCGGTCACGAACTCGGTCTCGCGCGCGATGACGTCCATGTCCTGGACGTAGGTGCCCACGTCGCAGGCGGTGATGTAGCGGCCGCGCAGGGACTCGACGAAGCGGCCGTAGGCCCGGAGCATCGCCTCGTTCTTGTCCTTGTTCGGGTCGCCGATGATGACGGCCTTGCCGCCGCCGAGGTCGAGCCCGGCCAGCGCGTTCTTGTAGGACATCCCGCGGGACAGGTTCAGTGCGTCCTCCAGGGCCGCCTCCTCGGAGGCGTACGGGAAGAAGCGGGTCCCGCCGAGGGCCGGGCCGAGTGCGGTGGAGTGGATGGCGATGATCGCCTTGAGCCCGGAGCTGCGGTCGTGGCAGAGGACGACCTGCTCGTGGCCGTCGCCGGGGGCGCCGTCCTGCTCGGTACGGAAGATCCTGCTGAGCACGCCGGGTGCGGGGTGCGTGGCGGGGGTCTGTACGTCGGTCACTGTGGTGACTCCAGTATCGAAGGCCCGCTGCTGTGGTGCGGGCGCCTAAGGCGAAGCGTAGTCGCGGGCGCGCCGCCGATCCGCCCTCTTGTCCGAGCTTGTGCCGGTTGTCCGCGGAGTGAGACGGGAGGGGGTGCGGAGTGCGGGCGCGAACGGTTCGGGGGCGCGCTCTCCCGGCTCCGGGCGGCGCGTGCGACCATGCAGGACGTGACCGTCGTGCGTACGTCCGTACAGCCGCCCTACGCCGCCCACCTGCGGGTCTACGAGCCGCTGGCCGCCTACCCGGGGCCCGAGCGGGCGCGCTGGCAGGCCTACGCGGCGGAGCACGGGCCGGACGCCGCGGAGGCCGCCCGGCCGGTCGCCGAGGCGGTGCTGGCGGAGCAGCGGGAGGCCCTGGCGGAGCTGGTCGGCCGGACGCCCCGGGCGCTGCCCGAGCGGGAGAGCGAGCGGGCCTACGTGCGCGTGGTGGACGGCGTCCTGTACGTCTGCCCGTGGGCGACCAGGCTGCGCAGCTGGCAGGCGCTGGAGGAGCTGCGGGCGGGGGCGCCGGTGGCGCTGCTGGAC
Organism: Kitasatospora aureofaciens; assembly: GCF_019192735.1. Taxonomy (GTDB): domain Bacteria; phylum Actinomycetota; class Actinomycetes; order Streptomycetales; family Streptomycetaceae; genus Kitasatospora; species Kitasatospora aureofaciens_A. Next base: position 35,531 of record NZ_JAHTKP010000032.1, on the reverse strand, counting down.
ACCGCGGTGCCGCCGGTGGCCCGGGCGGCCGCGGAGGCCGACCGGGAGCGCTGGCGGGCCGAGCACCCGGACGCCCGGCCGTGGATCCTGACCAGCCGGTGGGAGGTGCCGGTGCGGTGGTTCCTGCCGTTCGGGGAGGAGGACCGCTGCTTCGTGCCGTCGGGCGAGGGGGTAGGAAACGAGGGGGCAGGAAAGGAGAAGGGGGAGACGCGGCCGGCGGCGCTGTTCTATCTGACGCCGATGGCGCAGGCGCGCCGGCGGGTGGCGCGGGCCTACCGGGCGCTGCGTGAGGCGGTGCCGGACGGGGAACTGGTGGTGGGGGCGGAGCAGGTGGGGCGGTGGCTGGAGGAGTTCCATCCGCGCTCGCTGGTGGAGCTGGACTACGGGGGGCTGGTGCATCTGCTGGGGCCGGAGCGGCTTCTGGCGGACCGTTCGGCGGGGGAGCTGGAGGAGGGCCTGCGGGCGCTGCGGGCGGGGGACACCGTGGAGGCGCTGCGGATGTACGGGGAGCTGACAGTGCGCTGGCGGCGGGTGCTGGCACTGCGGTACGCGAACTGACGTCCGACCGCCCCTGTATGACTGTAAGAGTCCTAGGGCCCGAGCCTCATGACCAAGGTCCCGGTTCGGGTCAATAGCTGTCGAACGTGACACTACTCACCGTTGACGCGAACTTACCCCTATGTGCAAAAATGGGACAACCAGCCCAACTTCACGTGAGCGTGCCCACTTTTGGGTGGTTCTGGAGTCAATGCGTGCTTTGCGGGGAAACGGAGGGTCTGGTCCCCTCGTAACCGGATGTCACGGCCGCGTGACTGTCCGTTATGGGGTGGTCCATCGCCATCCGTCGGCCTTGAACCCGTGAGGGGTCAATTTTGGCGGTTTGGTCGATAGGGCTGGACGGATGGTGTAGTTGTAGACACCAGGACAAGCCGTTCGTCCTATAACCGACTCGGCCCGTCTATGCCATTTCGGGCATCGCGGGCCAAGGTGCAGAATTTGAAGGATAGAACCGCCCTGGTTCGGTTCTCCCGAGGAGGCCGCTCATGACCGCTCGTACCCCTGATGCTGAGCCGCTGCTGACGCCGGCAGAGGTTGCCACCATGTTCCGCGTGGACCCGAAGACGGTTACCCGCTGGGCCAAGGCCGGCAAGCTGACGTCGATTCGCACGCTCGGCGGTCACCGCCGTTACCGCGAGGCGGAGGTGCGTGCACTGCTGGCCGGGATTCCCGCTCAGCGCACCGAGGCCTGATAGGCCAAAGGCTCTTTAAAGGGGCCGCTTACCGGACTCCGCCGGGTCCGGTAAGCGGCCCCTTTGCCATGCCCGGTTTGCCGTGCCCGGTTTGCCGTGCCCGGTTTGCCGTGCGCGGGGCGCGACCGTTCGATCCGGTTCCGGTCGGCAGAGCTGTCGGAATGTTGAACTCCGGATAACGATTTGATGCTTGTGTGGCGGGGGGGATTTACAGTGAATAGCAGTGCAATTTTACATATTAAATTAGTGGCTCTTTGACAGGGGCGCGCCGCGCCCGGTCTCAGGGAAAGACAAGTGACGACTGTCACACGGGTTGTCACTTGTGGTCCAGACCTGGTCCGGGATAGAAGCCGGACGGTCAAAAGCGAGAGGCCCGGAACCTGAACGGTTCCGGGCCTCTCGCGTTACGGCGATCCCGACGGGACTTGAACCCGCGACCTCCACCTTGACAGGGTGGCGAGCTAACCAACTGCTCCACGGGACCAGAGTGTTCTGATCTCGTTCACTCGCTTGCCGCGCTGCGAACAAGACAGATCGTAGCCCATGGTGGGCCCCCAGGTCGAACTGGCTCCTGAGGGCCCGTTCCGGCCCGTCCCAGCTCAGAGTGCGGCCCGGGCCGCCTCCATCGCCTTCAGGATCCGCTTCTCCGAGACCGGGGCCGGCGTGCCCAGCGACTGGGCGAAGAAACTGACCCGCAGCTCCTCGATCATCCAGCGGATTCCCCGCACCTCCGGGGACGGCTGCCGCCCGGCCGGGAGGGCCGCCAGCAGGTCCCCGTAGGCCTGCTGCACCTGCTGGACCTTCAGCAGCTGCTGGGCGTCCCGCTGCGGATGGTTGGGCAGCGCCTCCAGCCGGCGGTCCACCGCCAGCAGGTAGCGCTTGAGGTCCGGCAGCCGCTGCCAGCCGGTGTCCGTCACGAAGCCCGGGTGCACCAGCGAGGCCAGGTGCAGCCGGATGTCGTTCACCGCGTTCAGCAGCACCGGGCTGCTCACCGTCTTCAGCCGGGTCGAGGCCTTGTGGAAGGCGATCAGCGCGGTGGCCGTCTTCAGCGTGGTGTCGGCGGACAGGTCGTACAGGTCAGCCCGCACCTTGTCGCGCAGCTTGCCGAAGGACGCCTCGTCCCAGGCCGGGCCGCCGCCCAGGGTCATCAGGCGGTCCGTCGCACAGGCCACCACGTCCTCGAACAGCGCGGCGATCGAGCCGTGCGGGTTGTGCGAGAGCGCCAGCTTCGCCTGGTTGCCCAGTCGGCCCTGGATCGACTTGGCGGGCGAGTTGGTGCTCAGCATCAGCAGCCGGCGGGTGCCCTCCCACATCGCCTTCTCCTGCGCCTCCGGGGTGTCGAACAGCTTGATGCCGACGGCCTCCCCCTCGTCCACCAGGGCCGGGTAGGCGCGCAGCGAGTGGCCGCGCGAGCGCTGCTCGAAGGTGCGCTGGAGCACCGGCATCCCACTCGGCCAGGCGGTCAGCCCGCTCTGCTCGATGCCCTGGCCGGAGGCCGCCGAGGAGAGCGTCTCCTTCAGCTTCGGCTTGAGCCGCAGCCGCAGTTCCTCCAGGTCCTTGGACTCGGCGAGCTTGCGGCGGCCGTCCACCACCCGGAAGGTCACCTTGAGGTGCTCCGGCACCCGGTCGTCGTCCCAGGCCTCCGGGGGAACGGTGACGGCCGTCAGGCGCTTGAGCGCGTACTCCAGGGACGGGAGCAAGGGCTCTTGGCGGTCCTTCAGGCCGCGCAGCGCGGCCTTGGCGAAGTCCGGCGCCGGGACGAAGTTGCGCCGGACGGCCTTCGGCAGCGACTTGATCCAGGCGGTGACCAGCTCCTCCCGCAGGCCCGGGATCTGCCAGTCGAAGCCCTCCGCGGTGACCTGGTTGAGCACCGGCAGCGGGATGTGGACGGTCACGCCGTCCGCGTCGCTGCCCGGCTCGAACTGGTAGGTCAGCTTGAACCGCAGCTTGCCCTGCTGCCAGTGGTCCGGGTAGTCGGCCTCGGTGATGCCGTCCGCGGCGTCGTTGATCAGCATCGACTTCTCGAAGCTGAGCAGGTCCGGCTGCTCGTGCCGGGCCTTCTTCCACCACGCGTCGAAGTGCCGGGTGGAGACGATGTCGTCGGGCAGCCGGGCATCGTAGAAGTCGAACAGGGTCTGGTCGTCGACCAGGATGTCCCGGCGGCGGGCCCGGTTCTCCAGCTCCTCGACCTCGCCGAGCAGCCTGCGGTTCTCCGCGAAGAACTCGTGGTGGGTCTCCCAGTCGCCCTCCACCAGCGCGTTGCGGATGAACAGCTCGCGGCACAGCTCCGGGTCGATCCGGCCGTAGTTGACCTTGCGCTGGGCGACGATCGGCATCCCGTACAGGGTCACCCGCTCGAAGCCGAGCACCGCGCCGGCCTTCTTCTCCCAGTGCGGCTCGCTGTAGCTGCGCTTGATGAGGTGGCCGGCCAGCGGCTCCACCCACTCGGGCTCGATCTTCGCGTTGATCCGGGCCCACAGCCGGGACGTCTCGACCAGCTCGGCCGACATCACCCAGCGCGGCGGCTTCTTGAACAGGCCGGAGCCCGGGAAGACCGCGAACCGGGCGCCGCGCGCGCCGCCGTACTCGCGCTTCTCCACGTCGAACAGGCCGATGTGGGAGAGCAGCCCGGACAGCAGCGACTGGTGGATCCGGTCGGCGTCCGGCTCGGCGTCGGGATGCGGCTCCTCGATCGTGACGCCCAACTGCTTCGCCACCGTGCGCAGCTGGGTGTAGATGTCCTGCCACTCCCGTATGCGCAGGTAGTTGAGGAACTCCGCCTTGCACATCCGGCGGAACGCCGAGGAGGACAGCTCGCGCTGCTGCTCCCGGACGTAGCGCCACATCGCCAGGTAGGCGAGGAAGTCGGAGGTCTCCGAGTTGAACCGGCGGTGCCGGTCGTCGGCGGCCTGGCGCTTCTCGGTGGGGCGCTCGCGCGGGTCCTGGATGGAGAGCGCGGCGGCGATCACCATGACGTCGCGGACGCAGCCGTTCGTGTCCGCCTCCAGCACCATGCGGGCCAGCCGCGGGTCCACCGGGAGCTGGGCCAGCTTGCGGCCGAGCGGGGTGAGGCGCTTGCGCGGGTCCTTCTCGTCCGGGTCCAGGGCGCCGAGTTCGTGCAGCAGGTGCACGCCGTCCTTGATGTTGCGGGAGTCCGGCGGGTCCAGGAACGGGAAGGCGGCGATGTCGCCCAGGCCGGCGGCGGTCATCTGGAGGATCACCGAGGCCAGGTTGGTGCGCAGGATCTCGGCGTCGGTGAACTCGGGGCGGGAGAGGAAGTCCTCCTCCGAGTACAGCCGGATGCAGATGCCGTCCGAGGTGCGGCCGCAGCGGCCCTTGCGCTGGTTGGCGCTGGCCTGGCTGATCGCCTCGATCGGCAGCCGCTGCACCTTGGTGCGGTGGCTGTAGCGGGAGATGCGGGCGGTGCCCGGGTCGATCACGTATTTGATGCCCGGGACGGTGAGCGAGGTCTCGGCGACGTTGGTGGCGAGCACGATCCGGCGGCTGCCGGAGCGCTGGAACACCTTGTGCTGCTCGGCCGAGCTCAGCCGGGCGTACAGCGGCAGGATCTCGGTGGACTTCAGCTTCAGGCGGTTGAGCGCGTCGGCGGTGTCGCGGATCTCGCGCTCGCCGGAGAGGAAGACCAGGATGTCGCCCGGGCCCTCGGCCTGGAGCTCCTGGGCGGCGTCGCAGATCGCCTGGATCTGGTCCCGGTCGCGCTCGGCGTCGGTGGAGTCGTCCTCGGCGTCCTCGTCGAGCATCGGGCGATACCGGACCTCGACGGGATACGTCCGGCCGGACACCTCGACGATCGGGGCCTCGTTGAAGTGCCGGGCGAAGCGCTCCGGGTCGATGGTCGCGGAGGTGATCACGACCTTGAGGTCCGGGCGGCGGGGCAGCAGCTGCTTGACGTAGCCGAGGATGAAGTCGATGTTGAGGCTGCGCTCGTGCGCCTCGTCGATGATCAGGGTGTCGTACTGGTGCAGGTCGCGGTCGGTCTGGATCTCCGCGAGCAGGATGCCGTCGGTCATCAGCTTGACCAGCGTGTCCTGGCCGACCTGGTCGGTGAACCGGACCTTCCAGCCGACCGCCTCGCCGAGCGGGCTGTCCAGCTCCTCCGCGACGCGCTCGGCCACCGTACGGGCCGCGATCCGGCGGGGCTGGGTGTGGCCCACCAGGCCGCGCACGCCCCGGCCGAGCTCCAGACAGATCTTCGGGATCTGGGTGGTCTTGCCGGAGCCGGTCTCGCCCGCGACGATCACCACCTGGTGGTCCCGGATCGCCGCCAGGATCTCGTCCTTCTTCTGGCTGACCGGCAGCTCGGCGGGATACGTGATCGTCGGGACGGCGGCGCGGCGCTGCTCGACCAGCAGCTCGGCGCGGTCGATGTCGGTCGCGATCTCGTCGGCGATCTTCTGCCGGGCCTCGGGCTTGCGGACCCGGCGGGCCCCCTCCAGCCGGCGTCCGATCCGCACCTGGTCGCGCAGGGTCAGCTCGGGCAGGCGGGCGGCCAGCTCGCCGATACCGGGGCCCGCGGCGGGCGCGGTGGCGGACTGGACTGCGGGAGAACTCACTGCGGGCATCCCTCTAGGTTCGCAAGGAGGTACGGCGGCGCGCACCTCGGTTTTCGAGCCCCTCCAGTGTCACAGTCGCCGGTGGCGAATCGCGAACGCCCGGTGGACGGGTCGGCGGCGGAACGTTTCCGCGGGCCAGGATCATTCCGCCGGCGGTGCGGCAACGGTTTCGGGGCGCTCTGGGCTCTGGGGGTTGAGGAGGTGCTCATGGGAGCCCAGAAGGCCGCGTGCGACGAGGAGTTCCGCGCGTTCACCGGCAGCGCGTGGACGCGGCTGCTCAGGACGGCATACCTGCTCGCGGGGGACAGGCACACCGCCGAGGACCTGGTCCAGCAGGCCCTGGAGCGGGCGTACGTCGCCTGGGGCAGGGTCCGGGCGGCCGACGACCCGCACGCCTACGTGCGCCGGATCCTGATCAACGAGCACGCGCGGCGGTTCCGCCGCCGGCCGTCCGAGTACCTGGTCACGGCCGTTCCCGACCGGGCCGCGCCCCAGGGCGCCGACCCGGACGACCGGGCCGCGCTGCTCGCCGCCCTCGGCAGCCTGCCGGCCCGGCAGCGCCAGGCGGTCGTGCTGCGGTACTGGGAGGACCTCACCGAGACCCAGACGGCGGCCGCGATGGGCTGTTCCGTCGGCACGGTGAAGAGCCAGTCGGCGAAGGGCCTGGCCAAGCTCAGGGCGGCTTCCTCACTCACCGGACTGACGAGCATCGGAGGCAGGGGATGAACATCGAGGAACTGGCCGGGGACGAGGCCGCCGCGGCGCGGGTGCTGAGCGGGCTGGCCGAGAGTGTCGAGATCGGGTCGGCGCCGTACGACCGGCTGATCGCCGGGGGCCGGCGGCGGCTGCGGCGCCGGCGGGTGCTGAGCACCGGCGCGGCGGCGGTGCTGGTCGCGGCGGCCGTCGGCGGGGTGGCGGTGTTCGGCGGGCTCGGCCAGAAGGGGCCGGGCGTCTCGGACGTCGCGGCCGCGCCGTCCGCGGTGGCCACCAGCGAACCGGCGGCCGCCGTGACCGTTTCGGCCACACCGACCGCCCCCGCGCGGGACCCGTTCACCCCGGTCCGGACCGTGGTCGGCCACGGCACCGCGAACGGCCGGCAGTGGCAGGCGTGGGCCGCGCTCTGGCCGGCGACCGCCACGAAGGAGGACGCCTACCGCCAGGCCGAGCTGATCTGGGAGGACCGGCACGCCGCCATCCCGCAGCTGCCGAAGACCACCCGGGCGGACATCGACCGCGGCTGGAACCCGCACGTGGACACGGTGAACCTCTACCTCACCGTGGACGGCCAGCGGCAGGTGGACGACACCGTGCACCAGACCGACGTCCCGGGCGGGCCGGACACCGGGGCGGGCTCCAGCAGCCCCACCTCCGGCGGCGGGGCGATGCTCGGCTTCAAGGGCGCGGAGATGGGCGCCTCGCCGGTCGTGATCGAGGGCGTCCGCCCCGGGGTCGCGAAGATCGCCGTCACCTGGAACACCGGTGGCACCAGCGAGGCGGTGCCGGTCACCGTCGGGGACTCCCCGACCCGCTGGTACGCCGTCGCCAAGAAGCCCGGAGCCCAGCCCGACACGTACACGTACCTGGGCGCGGACGGCACCGCGCTGGGCACCAACACCGGGTGGTTCCGCTCCTTCTGAGCCGCCGCCTCCGCCCGATTGTCAGTGCCGTGCCCCACAGTGGTGCGGGACAGTGACAATGACGGACCGTCAGCGGCCCGGAGGGTGGTGACCGATGAGCGGCGTGACGGGGTTGTCGAAGGAACGGCTGGACCGGGTGCACACGGTCCTGGCCGGACACGTCGAGCGGGGCGGGGTGCCCGGGCTGGTGGCGGCCGTCGCCCGGGACGGCGACGAGCACGTCGAGGTGCTCGGCCGCATCGGCGCCGACGGGGGTGCGCCGATGCGGCGGGACACGCTCTTCCGGATCGCGTCCATGAGCAAGCCGGTCACGGCCGTGGCCGCGCTGACCCTGGTCGAGGAGTGCGTCCTGCGGCTCGACGACCCGGTCGACGACCTGCTGCCCGAACTGGCCGACCGGCGGGTGCTGCGCCGGCCCGACGGCGACCTCGACGACACCGAGCCCGCCGTCCGGCCGATCACCCTGCGCGACCTGCTCACCTTCCGGCTCGGGTACGGCCTGGTGATGCTCCCGCCGTCCGCCCCGATCGCCGGGGCGATGGCCGACCGCGGCATCAACGTCCAGCCGCCCCGGGCCGACTGCCCCGCGCCGGACGAATACCTGCGCCGGCTCGGCGAGTTGCCGCTGCTGCACCAGCCCGGGGCGGGCTGGCTCTACCACACCGGCTCGGCCGTCCTCGGCGTCCTGCTCTCCCGCGCCTGCGGGAAGCCGCTCGGCGAGGTGCTGCGCGAGCGCGTCCTGGAACCGCTCGGCATGCGGGACACCGGCTTCGTCGTCCTCGCCGACCAGCTGCACCGGCTCCCCGTCGAGTACATGCGCGACCCGGGCAGCGGGCGGCTCGTCCCGTACGACGACCCCGCCGACAGCGCGTGGGCCCGCGAACCGGACTTCCCCGACGGCGGCGGCGACCTCGTCTCGACGGTGGACGACTACCTCGCCTTCGCCCGGATGCTGCTCGGCGGGGGCAGCCACGGCGGCGTCCGGATCCTCTCCCGCCCGACCGTCGAGCTGATGACCGCCAACCAGCTCACCCCCGCCCAACTGGCCTCCGCCGCACCGCTGCTCGGCCGCGACGACCTCACCGGCTGGGGCTTCGGCGTCTCCGTCACCACCACCCGCACCGGCCTCGCCGCCCCCGGTCGCTACGGGTGGGACGGCGGCCTCGGCACCTCGTGGTTCAACGATCCGGCGGAACGGCTGGTGGGCATTCTGCTCACCCAGCGGATGTTCGAGAGCGCCGCTCCGCCGCAGGTGGTGCAGGACTTCGAGGTGCTGGCGCACCAGGCGGTGGCGGGGTGAGGGTCTTCAGGGGGGCTCCTCAGGAGCTGAGGGCGGCCTCGTCCGGGCCCGGGAGCCAGTCGCGGGCGGGGTCGTACTCCAGCCACCGGCTGCGCCGCGCCTCCTCGGCGAACGCCCGCAGCAGCGGCTGCAGTTGGGGGTGTGGATCGGCGTTCGGGGCGCCGCTGCGCCAGACCAGCGACCAGGCGTAGAGCGGGGTCGGGTCGGCCAGCGGCACCGTCCGGACACCCGGCCGCCCCGGCGCGGCCGGGACGTCCGGCAGCGGGCAGTCGGCCGGGACGAGGGAGAAGCAGGACGGATCCGTCCGGACCCGGTCCACGAAGTGCTCCAGCCCCAGATTGGTCGAGCCGACCCGCTCCTCGATGCCGAACCGGACGGCGAACCGGGTCAGGAAGTCCAGCCGGTCCACCGCGGCCGGATAGCGCAGCACACTGCCGCGCAGGTCGGCCGGGCTCAGCACGTCCTGGCCGGCCAGCGGATGGTCGGTGCTGAGCAGCGCGTCCACCGGCTCCAGCCGGACCAGCCGGTGCGTCAGCCCCGCGTCCCGGCCGTCCGGCAGCGGGTGCACCCGGCCGAAGCCCGCGTCCGGCTCCCCGCGCAGCAGGGCCGCCGCGACCGACGGCAGATCCCGCCCCGGTACCGGCTCCACCTCCAGCCCCGGCGTGCCGTCCACCGCCTGGGCGACCGTCCGCATCGGCGCGTACAGGTGCCCCCACACGTCGATCCGCAGCGGCCGGCCCGTGCAGGTCACCGCCGCCACCGCGCGGTCCCCCTGGTCGAGCACCCGCCGGGCGGGCTCCAGGAACCGCCGCCCCGCCTCGGTCAGCCCCACACCCCGGGCGTCCCGGTCCAGCAGCCGCACCCCGAGGGCGGCCTCCAGCCGGGCCACCCGCTTCGACAGCGCCTGCTGGCTGACCGCGAGCCGGCCCGCCGCCCGCCCGAAGTGCAACTCCTCGGCGGCGGCCACGAACGCCCGCACCTGCGCAAGATCGAGATCCATGGGCGTCCACCCTAGGGCGTGTCTGACAATTCCCGCCTACCGCGCGACGCCAGGGCACGCACCTCGCTGCGTTGTCGTCGGTCGCCGATGTCCCCCAGCCTGGCGGCCGGGAGGTGCCCCCACCGCATGGACTCCCTCCTCCGCCTTGCGATGCACGCACCCTGACGCCGCGCGCATGCGCCGGGAATTGTCAGACACGCCCTAGGGGGCGCCTCCCGCACGGACGACAACTGCCCGTTGTCGCCGCCGCTCGGCGGTTGTTGGACCGGCCCGCGCCGGGCGCGGTGTGCTGAGCGGGTTCACGGATGGACGTTGAGAGAGGGCGAACGGGATGAAGGCACTGACACCGACCGGCCGGGCGGACGCACCGGTCGGCTTCGCCGAGGTCGCGCAGCCGGAGCCGGGGCCGGGGGAGGCCCTGGTCAAGGTCGAGGCGTTCTCGGTCAACCGGGGCGAGACCTTCCAGCTGGAGGCCCCCAGGCCCGGCTGGCGGCCCGGCAAGGACGTGGCCGGCCTGGTCGTCCAGGCCGCCGCCGACGGCTCCGGGCCTGCGGTCTGCCGCCGGGTGGTCGGCCACCCGCCCGCGGGTGGGTGGGCCGAGTACGTGAGCGTCCCCACCGCCTCCCTCGCCGAACTCCCCGACTCGCTCGACGCCGTCCGGGCCGCCGCGCTCCCGTTGGCCGGCCTCACCGCGCTGCGCCTGCTCCGCACGGCCGGCGCGCTGGCCGGCCGGCGGGTGCTGCTGACCGGGGCCTCCGGCGGCGTCGGGCACTACTTCACCCAGCTGGCCTCCGCCGCAGGGGCCGAACTGACCGTGGTCACCGGCTCCCCCGAGCGCGGCCGCCGGCTCGCCGACCTCGGCGCGGCCGAGGTCGTCCACGAGGTCGGTGCGGCGCGCGGACCGTACGACCTGGTGCTGGAGTCCACCGGCGGCGCCGCCCTGCCGCTCGCCCTCGCCCGGCTGGCCCGGCGCGGCACGCTGATCTGGTTCGGCCAGGCCTCCAGGACGCCCGCCACCCTCGACTTCTTCGACTTCTTCGCGGGCCCCGAGTCCGCGACCCTGCGGCACTTCCACTACGCCGACTCCGACGTGTCCGACGGCCGGGACCTCGCCACCCTGGTCCGCCTGGTCGGGGAGGGGCGGCTGACCCCGGAGCTGGGCCGGGTCGCCCCCTGGAGCGAGACCGCCACCGTGCTCACCGACCTGCGCGACCGCCGGATCCGCGGCAAGGCCGTGCTCACCCTGGCCTGACCACCTGACCGTTGCTCTCACCCGACCATCGCTGAAAGCGGGTTCACGATGCACGACGTCGACCTCTCGTTCCTCGACGCCCCCGGCTTCCTCGCCGCCTTCGTCGAGGAGAACCGCCCCCGCGCCCACGGCGCCGGCCTCGACCCGTACGACTACACCCGGGTCACCGCCCCGCTGACCTCCCCGTACGACTGGCCGGCTGCCTGCCGCGCCGCCGGGCAGCGGTACGCCGAGACCGCCGAGCACGCCGCCGCCGAGGGCCGTACGGTCACCGCCGGCGAGGCGTACCGGACGGCAGCCCGCTGGTACCACCTCGCCGGGCTGCTCCCGCACCCCGACCGCGAGGCCGCGGCCCGCGCCGCCACCGAGGCGGACGAGGCCATGCGGCGCTCGCTGGCCCACCTCGACCCGGGTGCGGAACGCGTGGAGGGCGACGGCTTCGCGGGCTGGCTGCGCCGGCCCAAGGACGGGCGGGGGCCCGGCGACGCGCGGCCGGTGGTGCTGGTCGTGCCGGGGATGGACTCCGGCAAGGAGGAGTTACACGCGGTCGCGGACGCGCTGCTCGCCCGGGGCCTGGCCGTCCTCGCGATCGACGGACCCGGCCAGGGCGTCCTCGCCGCCACCAGCGCCCCGGAACCGGACTACCACCGCGTCGTCGGCCGCGCGATCGACGCCCTGGCGGAGGTTGGTGGCGGGGGCCGCCGTGGCCTGGACCGCTGTGGCCTGGACCTCGACCGGATCGCCGTGATCGGCCTGAGCCTCGGTGGCTACTACGCCGCCACGGCCGCCGCCCACGAGCCGCGCATCCGCGCCGCCGTCCTGGTCAGCGGCCCCTACCGGCTGGACTGGGACGCCCTCGTCCCGTTCGTCACCGCGACCCTCGCCCAGCGCTGCGGCGGCCTCGACGCCGCCCGCGCCTTCGCCCGCCGCGTCGACCTGACCACCCTCGCCCCCGCGATCACCGCCCCCGTCCTCGTCGTCGAGGGCGGCGAGGACGCCATCCCCGGCGTCACCAACGCCACCGCCCTCCCAGGGGACCTCCTCCTCGTCCCCCACGGCAACCACCTCCTCGGCACCGCCCTCCCCGACTGGCTCCCCACCACCGCCGACTGGCTCGCGACCCACCTGGCCGCCCAGTAGCGCCCGGAGTCAGTACGGCAACAGGTCGGCGGTCCCCAGCTCGAAGTCGAACGGCTCCGGAATGTGCAGGATCTCCCCGAAGGCGATGTCCTCGCGCCGGTGGTACCGGGTGCCGTCCGGCCTGCTGAGCAGGGTGACGGTCTTCTCCCGGGCATCGACCAGGAGGTACAGCGGGATGCCCATGAGCGGGTAGTCCCGCACCTTCCCGACCCAGTCGTTCTCAGGGTTGGACGGCGAGACCAGCTCGACCGCGATCGCGGCCAGCTCGGCCGGCACCTGGTTGTCGGTGGTGGCCAGCGCGTCGTCCGGAAGGTACGTCAGGTCCGGATTGCGGCTCTTGCCGACGTTGGGCGAGATCAGATCGGTGTTCTCGCTCGGCAGCAGCCCGGGCGGGGTATGTGCGTCGAACTGGCGGCGCACCACCAGCAGGTTGCGCCGGTGGATGCCCGAAGGGCTCACCATCATGACGATGGTGTCGCCGGAGATCTCCACCTTGAACCCGTTGGGAAGGCTCCTGCGGGCCTCTTCCAGGAGTTCGAAGTGTTCCGGGGTCATAAGCGCCGCGCCTCCCGAACTGAATCCGCCGGTGTCCGACACCCAGCGTAGTCGCGGCGCAGGGCCCCGGAACGGCGAAAACCCCCGTAGCGCGTGCGCTACGGGGGTTTCCCGGCTGTGGCCAGGGCCGGGGTCGAACCGGCGACCTTCCGCTTTTCAGGCCAAGCCGGGGCATCGATACGCCCTGTTTTGAGCGGTTCTGACGTCCGTAGAAGTGCGGCTGCGGACGTCATCGTGCACGGCGGTTGGCGGCAGCGTTGGCGTCAACCGGAGTGCCGGGATCGGGCCCTGCTCACCAGTCGAGTGCGCGCAGTTGCCGGTTGGTCTCGCGCAGGTCGAAGTGGGCCGGGTCGAAGTCGGCTGCTGACTCGAGACCGAGCCAGCGCAGCAGGTCCTCGTGCTCCGGGTGGGCGGGGTCGCGGAGGGTCTGCTTGAGTTCTTCGTACCCGCCCGGGCCGCCGCAGTCCTCGGGTGGGCAGGCTCCCGCTCCGTCCACGCAGGCGGGATAGTGCTGGCCCGCCTCGGCTGCCATCCGGTGTTCCACGGTGATGCGGTGATCCCACGAGTCGCCAAAATCGTAGGTGTAATCGAGGTGTGCCCCCTCCTTGGCGACAGTGGCCAGGGCGGCGGTGGTCTCGTCGACGAAGTCGAGCTCGGACGAGCGGCGCCCGTAGTCGACGCCGTTCGCGCTGAACGCGTGCAGGTGGCAGTTCTGCCAGCCCATCGCCGCCTGGACGACCCGGTGCAGGTTGTCGAGGCGGATACCGGCCGGCACCTGGACGCGGCGCCACACCGCAGGCTGATCCACATCGGCGAGTTGGATGCGGAGCTGGTAGACCGGGTCGCCAGGGCGTGGCTCCCCGCGTAGCCGGGCCAGGGTTTGACGGCCGTCCGAGGTGAGAGTGACGGACTTGCCGGTCTGCTGGGCGGCTCCGAGGCCCTTGAGCGTGGCGAGGAGGCGGTCCACGTCGCGGTCGTTGCTCTGACGCAGGAGGCGAAGGCGGTCCTCGGGAAGGTCGTCGAGGACGAAGAACCCGGACAGCGCCTCCCACACCGCAGCCCGCAGCTTCTGCTCCGGCACCGGGAGGTCCGTGGCGTAGAGGCTCGTCAGCACCGCCCGCAGCCCGGCGGGGTACTCCTCCGAGAGCATCGAGCCGAGCCACCCGGAGGGGAGTACCGCCTCGCCGATGCGCGGCAGGGCCTCGAACAACGCGTCGAGGATGCGCTCGGGGTCCTCCAGTACGCGCGCGTTCTTCTTGACGGGCACCAGGCGGCCGCCGGTGACCCGCAGCAGCCGGGCCGCTTTGGCCCATTCCGCCAGCAGGTTCAGGTGGTACAGCTCCTGGCTGGACTTGGTCTTGAAGGTCCTGTCACCGATGGCCGGGTCGATGGTGTCGCCGGTCTCCAGAAGAGCGACCAGGGCCCGCGCGTCTGCGAGGGTGACCTTGCCCGTCTGGGTGAGCTTGCGTCCCGCGCCGATCCAGCTGACGAGACCTCGGACCTGCTCGACGGTGCGTGGCTGCTCGGGTTCCATCGCCGCTTCCTGTCTGCTCTGGGCCTGACGGATTCCATCATCGAGGACCGGCATTCCCGCTAGGGTCGCAGCGATGAGCGAGTACCAGTACTACGAGTTCCTGGCGATCGACCGACCGCTGACCAGCGACGAGCAGGAGCAGCTGCGGTCGCTGTCCACCCGGGCCCGGATCACCGCGACCAGCTTCACCAATGAATATCAGTGGGGCAACTTCCGCGGCGACCCTCGGCGGATGATGGAGCAGTACTACGACGCCCACCTCTACCTGACCAACTGGGGCACCCATCAGGTGATCCTGCGCCTGCCCAAGGGGCAGCTCCCGCTGCAGGCGGTGGAGCCGTACTGCTTCGACGAATGCGTCGAGGCGTGGACCACCAAGACCCACCTCATCCTGGACCTGCGCAGCGAGGACGAGAGCGGGGACTGGGACGAGGGTGCCGAGGACTCACTGGGTGCCATCGCCGGGGTACGGGCCGAGCTGGCTTCCGGGGATCACCGCGCCCTGTACCTCGCGTGGCTGTCCGCCATCGGCGCTTGGGCGCTGCAGGACGATGACGAGGAGGCTTACCAGGAAGCGGTCGAGCCCCCGGTCCCGGCCGGGCTCGATCGGCTCACCGCACCGCAGCGAGCGCTCGCGGACTTCCTGCGTGTCGACGCCGACCTGTTGGCGGTCGCCGCTCAGGCCAGCCCGCCCGCCCCCGCACCTCGGAAACGGCCCGGGAAGAAGGAACTGGCGCCGCTGATCGCCGCACTTCCCGAGACGGAGAAGGATGACCTCCTGCTGCGCCTCGCGCTGGGTGGTGAGCCTCAGCTGGGAGCCGAACTCGTGCGCCGGCTGCGTGGCGAGCCGTCTGTCGCGACCGTGCCGGGGCAGCGCTCAGCCGCAGAACTGCTGGATGCCGCGCACGCGCGAGTCGCTGAGCGTCGGCAGCGCGGTGAGCGGGTTCGTGTGGAGGCTCGGGCGGCGAAGCTGTCCACCCTGGCTGCCGACGAGGAAGCGATCTGGCGCGAGGTCGAGAACCACGTCGCGTGTAAGCAGGTGGCCCGCTACGACGTCGCCGTGGCCCTCCTGGTCGAGCTCCGTGACGCCTGTGACCATGTCGGACGCGGCCCTCAGTTCCGGCAGCGACTGGCCGCCCTTCGCGACCAGCGCTGGCACCTGCCCGGCCTGCTGCGCCGGCTCGACGACCGGGCCTTGCGGGGCTGACACCTGTCCGTCCCGTTTGCGGAGGCTCGCCGAGAGACACCAGCGGCCCCACGCGGCGATCCAGCAACCTGAGTCAGTAGCCCTCGGTCCAGAACTGCTGGAGTCGCGCGATCGCCTGGGCCTTGTCCAGCTCGGCGACCTGGTCCTCGGTGAGTCCGACGCGGTTGATCAGCATGTGGACCAGATCTACGGGAAGCGCCTCGCGTGGTGGCCCGGGCGCGCCTCGATCGGGAAGCGTGCCGTCCAGGACGCACGGCCAGAAGACATCCTCCGTCACGTCCAGCTGATCGCGGAGGATGTGCGCCCACATGCTCGCGCCGTACGCGGTGCGGTCGACCGGATGTGACACCCGAGTACGCAGGATCCGCCCATCGGGGAGCCCGAACTCATAGGTGATGTGGTGGGTGCCGGTGCGACCGCGCGCGTCACGTACGCGATCCCAGCCTTCAACCTTGCAGAACTGCTCGTGTCGTTCGCGTGTCGGCTGAGGCCAGGTCACTTCGCGACTCCGAGCAGCCAGTCGCGGAGCTGCGCGTCGTCGCTGAGACCGATCAGCTGGACCAGGCCCCAGTTGTCACGGTGGTTCGGAGCGCTCAGGAGTCGGTCCTGCCAGTCCTCCGCATACTCGCGGAGCGCGTCGATCATCTCGTCGATGGCCTCATCGAACGTGCCGCCGTCCGCGGCGACCGGGAGGCCAGGGAAGAACACCGACCAGCCGCCGCCCTCGGCGACCATCTGGGCCTTGGACGGGCACAGCAGTGTGAGGGCGTGGCGCAGCCGCCCCGCGTCGACCACGGCCGCACAGCCGGCGTCTCGGCGAACGGTCGCGACCCGGCCCTGCCCGGCTGCGTCCAGTAGATCCTTCAGGTGTGCTCGGGCTTCGGTGTAGCTCTCGTAGTGGACTGCTGTCATGGGGAGCCTCCTCGTCCGAGAACCAGGGTGGCGCGCGCCATTAAGTACGTCAAGTACGTCGCGTACTCACCGCTGACCCCAGGACGGCGGTGACCGTCCGCTGTGTCGTTGGCGTCAAACAACGCAAAAATGCCCCCGAAGCGATCTGCTTCGAGGGCATCGTGCCTGGTCAGGCGATGTGGCCAGGGCCGGGGTCGAACCGGCGACCTTCCGCTTTTCAGGCCAAGCCGGGCAGTCGAGATACCCCGGTTCGGGTGGGCTCTGCTGTTCGTGGAAGTGCGGCTTCGGGTGCCGTCGTCCACGCCGGTTGGCGTCGGCGTTGGCGTCAACCGGCGGAGCTTCGCATGTGCCGGCTGTGCTCAGTAGGGGAGCAGGCCGGTCGTGATCAGCTCGAAGTCGAACGGCCCGGGGTGCGGGCCGAGCTGGCCGCCGGGGATCGCCGCGCCCTGTACCTCGCGTGGCTGTCCGCCATCGGCGCCTGGGCGCTGCAGGAGGACGACGAGGAGGAGTACCGGGCGGCGGTCGAGCCCCCGGTCCCGGCCGGGCTCGATCGGCTCACCGCACCGCAGCGGGCGCTCGCGGACTTCCTGCGTGTCGACGCCGACCTGTTGGCGGTCGCCGCTCAGGCCAGCCCGCCCGCCCCCGCACCTCGGAAACGGCCCGGGAAGAAGGAACTGGCGCCGCTGATCGCCGCACTTCCCGAGACGGAGAAGGATGACCTCCTATTGCGCCTCGCGCTGGGTGGTGAGCCTCAGCTGGGAGCCGAACTGCTGCGCCGGCTGCGCGGCGAACCGTCTGCCGTGACGGTGCCGGGGCAGCGCTCCGCCGCGGAACTGCTGGACGCAGCGCATGCGCGAGTCACGGAACGTCGGCAGCGCGGTGAGCGGGTTCGTGTCGAGGCGCGGGCGACGAAGCCGACCGCTCTGGCTACTGACGAGGAAGCGATCTGGCGCGAGGTCGAGAACCACGTCGCGTGTAAGCAGGTGGCCCGCTACGACGTCGCCGTGGCCCTCCTGGTCGAGCTCCGTGCCGCCTGTGACCATGTCGGACGCGGCCCTCAGTTCCGGCAGTGAGTGGCCGCGCTCCGCGACCAGCGCCGGCACCTGCCCGGCCTGCTGCGCCGGCTCGACGACCGGGCCCTGCGGGGCTGACGCCCGTCCTGCCCGCGTGTGGGGCTCGCCGAGGGACACCGGTGGCCCCTGGGCCGTGACCAAGCGGCTGGAATATCAAGTGCAGGCATTTCGCAAGCGTTGCAGCTAAAATGCCTGCATGACTGCGATCACGATTCGTGAAGTCCCGGACCCGATTCTCGAAACCCTCAAGCTCAAGGCGGCCAAGGCAGGGAAGAGTCTCCAGGCGTACCTGCTCGACCTCGTCACCCGCGAGGCGGCCACGCCGACGTTGGCCGAGATGATGGCCCGCCTTGACCGGGAGACCCGTACCGACGTCAGTACCTCTGACATCCTCGCCGCGATCGATGACGGGCGGGAGCGTCGGTGAATTCAAGCGTTGTCATTGACTGCTCTGCGCTGGTGCGGGTGCTCACCGACCACGGCCCCGCCGGCCACGCCGTCCGCGACCGACTCCGCGGGGTGGATGCGCTTGCCGCCCCTGGCCTGCTCGACTACGAACTCGTGTCGGCTCTCTTCGGCATGGTGCGGGGCGGCAAGCTCGCGGAGAAGGAAGCGGTGAAGGCCATAGCCGACTACCAGGCACTCGCCATCACACGACACGAGACGCTGATCCTCTGGCAGCGGGTGCGAGAACTGCACCACAACATCAGTGCATATGACGCCCAGTATGTGGCGCTCGCCGAGACCCTCGGCGTGCCGCTCGTCACCAGCGATGCCCGAATCCAGCGCAGCGGTGCGGCCAAGTGCACCATCGAGGTCTTTGCCTAGCCGCTGGTGAAGGCGGGCCGGAGCAGAGCAACGACCGTCCGCTGTGCCGTTGGCGTCAAACGGCACGAAAATGCCCCCGAAGCGAACTGCTTCGAGGGCATCGTGCCTGGTCAGGCGATGTGGCCAGGGCCAGGGTCGAACCGGTGACCTTCCGCTTTTCAGGCCAAGCCGGGCAGTCGAGATCGATGGAAGGGCCGCTGGCTTCAAACCTCTGGTCCCGTCCCCGCTGGCGGCTCACTACGCTAGGTGTGGTGAAAGCCGAACGAAGCCTCGCGATCTGGCTGGCCGACCGTACTCCCTCGCAGCTGACCGAACTGCTGGAGCAGCGCGAACTTCCCTACGCGGCCAGGGTGGCGAGCCTGACCGACCTGGCCGGCCACCTGTTGACGGACGCCTCCACGGCCCTGGGGCTGAGCGAGATCAGCCTCGGGGACCTTCAACTGCTGGTCGCTGTGGCAACCTTGGCCGAACGGTTGCACGGTCCGCTGCCGGCCGTTCCGCCTGCTCATCACCTGTTCATGGGCTACGGAGGCCGTTCACCACGGCTCGACGCGCCTGCGGTCGACCCCGCTGACCGGTCCGTGACCCGGGACCAGCTCTTCCGATTCCTGCAACTCGACGGCGCGGGTCGGTCCGCGGCCGAGGCCGCGCTGTCCCGGCTGACCGAGCGGGCCCTGGTACTGCCCTCGTCCGGAAGCAGGGTCATCGTTCCGATCCTGGTCCACCGCCAGGCGGGCGAAGGCGGCGGTTACGGTCGGCCCGCCGAACAACTGCTCACCGAGGCCTTCAACGCTCCGGAGATTCACCGCATCGCGCAGGGGCTGGGGCTCGCGAAGGCGCGGACTCGGGACGAGGCGCAGCGGCAGATCGTGGACGTGCTCAGGGACGCGAAGCGCGTGCGAGCCATGGCCGCCGAGGCGCCGCCCGCGGCCTTGGACCTGTTGGACAAACTGGTCCCGGGCCCGCCACTGCTGCGCACGCACTGCTTCGTCTCCCGGTACGGCGGTTTCTACCCGGGTTCCGGAGGCAAGTTCACCTTCCGGGAAGGCGGCTCGGGAGATCCCGGCACGGACTGGCTGGCCGCCCGCGGCCTGGTCCTTCCGGTGGATGAGGACCTGGCGGAACTGCCGCGCGAGGTGGCGGACGCGTTGCGCGACCACGACCGCGCGCCGAGCTACCAGTCTGCCTCGCCCCCGGTCGAGGGCACGGTGGAGATCCCGGCTGGTGCAGTCGAGAGCCAGGCGCAGGCGGCGTTGACCGAGGCGGCCTCCCGGGTCGAGCTGATGCTCCGCCAGGTGGCCGTGCAGCCGCTCGCTGTGCGCAAGGCGGGCGGAATCGCAGTCCGGGACACCCGTCGGCTGGCGAAGGCGGTCGGCATGCCGGAGGAACAAGCCCGGCTGTGGCTCGACCTGGCGAACAACGCGGACCTGATCATCCCTTGCGCCGAGGAAGCGGAGGCCCCGACGAGAGGACGGGGCCGCGCGCGTCGGCCGGAATCCCAGCCACCTGCCCGGATGCTGCCCACCGAGCGGTACGACGAGTGGCTGGCGGCTCCACCCGCTCAGCGGCTGCTGCCGCTCGTCGCCACCTGGGCGGTGGTGCCCGAGGTGTTCAGCTATTGGCCGGACGAGAATGACACCCCGGTCGCGCTGGTCACGCCGGAGGACGGCGAGGCTGTCGATCTGCGCCATGCCGTGCTGGAGGCTCTGGCCACCCTCCCGGCCGGGCACGGAGTCCCCACCGGCAAGTCCGCTCGCGCTCGGGCGACCGCTCTCGCCGGCCTCATCGCCACGGCGGCCTGGTTCCGCCCGGCCGCCCTCGCCCAAGGTGCGTGGGAGGCTGAGCGGGTCGAGGCGACCCTGGCGGAGGCGGAGCTGTTCGGGGTCGTCGCCCACGGAGCGCTGACTCCGCTCGGGCACGCCGTGCTCGGGCTCCTGAGGGCGGGTGCACACCGCCACTTCCCCGCCGTTCCGGGCGCCGGGCCGGCGCTGCGCGACCGTCCTGCTCTGGACGACGCGGTTCGGCAGCTGTCCACAGCCCTGGACGCGCTGCTGCCCGCGCCGCAGACCACCGTCCGGTTCCAGGCGGACCTTACGGCCGTGGTCGCCGGAGCTGCCGCATCGGAGCTGACCGACCTGCTGGCCGCCTGTGCGGACCGGGAGTCGGAGGGCCATGCCGTGGTGTGGCGGATCACCCCTGCGGCGGTCCGCCGGGCGTTGGACTCCGGACTGGACGCCGCCGACCTGCTGGCTCGGCTGGCCGACGTCTCCGAGGGCGGGCGGCCGCTTCCGCAGCCCCTGGAGTACCTGATCAAGGACACCGCGCGGACCCACGGCAGGATGCGAGTGGTGCGCTCCGCCTGCTGCATCCGCTCCGATGACGAGGCACTGGTGTCGGAGCTCGCCGCGGCCCGTGCGCTGTCCAGGCTCGGGTTGCGACGGATCGCGCCGACCGTGCTGATCAGCACGGCCGAGCCCGAAGCAACCCTTGCCGCGCTTCGGGCCGCCGGCTACGCCCCCGTGCTGGAGGCGGAGACCGGGACGACGGTCATCGAGAAGGCCCGCCAGGAACGCGGTCCCAAGCGCATGCCGTCACTGTCCGGAGCGCGACCGCGTCACGGCAAGGGGCCGAGCACCGCCACTGCGCTGGCGAGCGCGTTGCTGGCCGGCCGGTGACCAGAGGGGGATCGCCCCAAGCGCTCGGACAGGGCGATGTGCGCCGCGCCGTGGCGGTGAAGTCACCTCGGAGCTCCCTGACTCGGGGTAGGAGCTCAGCACGCTGGGCGCGTTGAATCGGTAGCGAGGGCAGCGTGTCAGTGGCCTTCGGTCCAGAACTGTTGGTACTCGCTGTCGGGCGGAAGGATGGTGACCGTCCGCCGTTCCGTTGGCGTCAAACGGCACGAAGATGCCCCCGAAGCGAACTGCTTCGAGGGCATCGTGCCTGGTCAGGCTATGTGGCCAGGGCCGGGGTCGAACCGGCGACCTTCCGCTTTTCAGGCGGACGCTCGTACCAACTGAGCTACCTGGCCGTACTGCTTCGTCTCAGGTGAGACGAGCGATCCCGACGGGACTTGAACCCGCGACCTCCACCTTGACAGGGTGGCGAGCTAACCAACTGCTCCACGGGACCTTAGGTGGCTGGTGGGCCACCAGGTCTTGCGGCACTGCACTTTACTACGGTACTGCGTGCCCCCAACGGGATTCGAACCCGTGCTACCGCCTTGAAAGGGCGGCGTCCTGGGCCACTAGACGATGAGGGCTTGCGGCCTGTCCCGCTGTTTCCAGCGTTCGGGGACGTCGAGAAGCATATGGGATGCCGGGCGGATCGCCAAAACGGGTTTCGGCCGGGTGGGTGTCGGGTGGGTGCGGGGCCTGTTGGGGCGGGGTCAGGACCAGCCGAGTTCGCCGAGCTCGTGGTCGTCGAACCCGAAGTGGTGGGCGACCTCGTGGATCACGGTGGTGCGGACCTCCTCGACGACCTCCTCATGGGATTCGCAGTGCCGGAGGGTGGGGCCGCGGTAGATGATGATCCGGTCGGGGAGGACGCCCGCGTACCACTCGCCGCGTTCGGTGAGCGGGGTGCCCTCGTAGAGGCCGAGGAGTTCCGGGTCGGCGGGGTCGGGTTCGTCCTCGACGAAGACCGCCACGTTGTCCATCATGGCCGCGAGCTGCGGGGGAATCTGGTCGAGGGCATCGCTGACCAGCGTCTCGAACTCTTCCCGGGTCATCTCCACCGGATCATTGTCGGGTCTGGGGTGATGGTGTGCCAGGTGGTCGGGGCCGGTGTTTCATGGGCCTATGACGACCTCGGACGGGACGGTGGACGGTCCGGCGCGGGTGGCTGGCGGCGGCGCGGCGCAGGGCTTGGGCGGCGCGCCCGCGGGGCGCCCGCCGGTGCTGCGCGGGCAGGGGCGGGCCGTGGCGGTGGTCGCGGCCGGCGGGGCGATCGGCGCGGTGGCCCGGTACGGGGCGGGGCTGGCGTGGGCCGGCGGGCCGACCGCGTTCCCGTGGACGACGCTGCTGATCAACGTGGTCGGCTGCGCGGTGATCGGGGTCTTCCTGGTGGCGATCACCGAGGGGCGGCCGGCGCACCCGCTGCTGCGGCCGTTCTTCGGGACCGGGGTGCTGGGCGGGTTCACCACGTTCTCGACGTACGCGGTGGACATCCGGCGCCTGCTGGAGGAGGAGCGGCTCGGGCTCGGGCTGGCGTACCTGGGGCTGACGCTGCTGGGTGCGCTCGGCGCGGTGTGGGCGGCGGCCGGGGTGACGCGCCGTCTGATCCACCGAGGGGCCCGGGCGGACGGGAGGCGGGCGTGAGCAGGCTGACCGGGCCGGCGCTGCGGCTGACCGTCCTCGTGGGAGAGAACGACCGGTGGCACCACCGGCCGCTGTACAGCGAGATCGTGCACCGGGCGCACGCCGCCGGGCTGGCCGGGGCGAGCGTGTTCCGGGGGATCGAGGGGTTCGGGGCGTCGTCGCTGGTGCACACCGCGCGGCTGCTGTCGCTGAGTGAGGACCTGCCGGTGGCGGTGGTGATCGTGGACGAGGAGGAGCGGGTGCGCGGGTTCCTGCCGCAGCTGGACGAGCTGGTGGCGGAGGGGCTGGTGGTGCTCGACCGGTGCGAGGTCATCCGGTACGTCGGGCGAGGCACGGCCGGGCGGGGCACAGTCGGGCGGGGCACAGTCGGTCGGGGCACGGGAGAACGCGAGAAGTGAACTGGCTGCTGGTGGTGGCGGGGGCCGTGATCGGCGCGCCGCTGCGGTATCTGACGGACCGGGCGGTGCAGGCCCGGCGCGACTCGGTGTTCCCGTGGGGGACCTTCACCGTGAACGTGGTCGGCTGCCTGGTGCTGGGCCTGGTGACCGGGGCGGTGGCGGCGGGCGCCGCGTCCACGCACGTGCAGGTGCTGGTCGGGACGGGGTTCTGCGGGGCGCTGACCACGTACTCGACGTTCTCGTACGAGACGCTGCGGCTGGTGGAGACCGGGGCCGGGCGCTACGCGGCGGCGAACGTGGTCGGCAGCCTGGTGGCGGGGCTGGCGGCGGTGTACGCGGGGGCGGGGCTGGCCTCGGCGCTCTGGGGGTGATCCTTCGCGAGCTCTCGGGGTGATCCTTCGCGGGGGTGGTTTGAACCGTCGGCGTTGCGCCGGGTGGGCGGCTTCGGCACGCGCCGCCCGTGTCCCGTCGGGGCGGGCGCGCGTTGGTCACCGAGAGCGGCCGCCCAGGGAGCGGGCGGCCCGGGTGGGGCGGTAGGGAGGAAGCTCGGTGGCTTCGGTACGGGCGGTGCGGACGGTCTCGGCGCAGGCGACGGCGCAGGCTGCGGCGCACGCTGCGGCACACGCGCAGGACGGTACGGCGGCTCCGCTGCGCGCGGTGGCCGCGCGGCGAGGGGCGCGGGCGGCGAACCTGCGGACGGGCGCGGTGCGGGCGGCGGCGCTGCTGGCGGTGGCCGGGCTGGGGCTGACGGGGTGCATGTCGGTCGGCCCGGCGGCGGAGGAGAACCACGGCGGCGTCGCGCCGGTGGGCCAGGCGGGCCCGGCCGGGAAGCCGGGGGCGGCGGGTGGTCCGTCGGCCGCGCCGGGCGGCGCGCACCAGGGGGGTGCGTCCGGGCGTCCGGAGCGGCAGGGGGGCTTGCAGGCCGAGAACGCGCCGGCCGGGGGCGCGTCCCCGGTGGCCGGCGAGCCGGCGCCGGGCGCAACCGCCGGTGTGGTCCCCGTGCCGGGGGCGGCCGCACCGGACCGCGCGCCGGGTGCCCCCGGCACGAACGGCGCCGCCGGGGGCGTGGGAGCCAGCCCCGCGCCCCGGCCGGGCGGCTCGTCGGGCGGGGCGGGCGGAACTGCGGGCTCCAGCGGTGCGGGCGGGTCCGGAGGCTCTGCCGGTACCGGCGAGGGCCGCTCGGGCGGCGGTTCGTCGGGCACCCCGTCGGCCACGCCGAGCAGCCGTCCGTCCGCGTCCCCCGAACCCGACCACACCTCGCCCGCCGCAACCGTCCCACCGGCCCCGGAGCCCTCGTCCAGCAACTCCGGTTCTTCGGCGCCGAGCCCGCACGCGGGTGCGCATTAGCTGGTTGGCCTGGGCGTTTGCCTCTGATCCCGAGGTTCGTCTATGGTGGTAGATCGTTCGTTTGATCCATTTGACTGGCGCCCTAATCCCATCTGGCGCCCTTGGCGCGTTCCGGCGATCCGTGGCTGACCGCATAGAGGCGGTTGTGAAACAGAACCCCGGACTTTGGCGCGTGCCACTTCCGGAAGGTTTTGAATGTCTCTCGTTGACGACGCCCGCTTCGCCATGCCCGCAAGCGAGTCCGCCGCCGATGCCGCCGACACCACCACCACTACCGACGCCGAGCTGACCGCCGAGGCCGTCGAGATCGTCGAGGCCGCTGAGGCCTCCGAGCTCGTCGAGACCGACGCCGTCGAGGGCGAGGAGGCCGAAGAGGCCGCCGAGCCCACCATCACCTTCGGCGACCTGGGCCTGCACGAGGACGTCGTGCGCGCCCTCGCCAAGCGCGGCGTCACCACCCCGTTCCCGATCCAGGCCGCGACCATCCCGGACGCCCTGGCCGGCAAGGACGTGCTGGGCCGCGGCCGTACCGGCTCCGGCAAGACCCTCAGCTTCGGCCTGCCGCTGCTGACCCGCCTCGCCGACGGCGAGCGCACCAAGCCCAAGCACCCGCGCGGCCTGATCCTGGTCCCGACCCGCGAGCTGGCCATGCAGGTCGCCGACGCCCTGGAGCCGTTCGGCTCGGTGCTCGGCCTCAAGCTCAAGGTCGTCTGCGGCGGCACCTCGATGTCGAACCAGATCTACGCGCTGGAGCGCGGCGTCGACATCCTCGTCGCCACCCCCGGCCGTCTGCGCGACCTGCTGAACCGCGGCAGCGCCAAGCTGGCCGACGTTCGGACCGTCGTGCTCGACGAGGCCGACCAGATGGCCGACATGGGCTTCCTGCCCGAGGTCACCGAGATCCTCGACCAGGTGCCGGCCGGCGGCCAGCGCCTGCTGTTCTCCGCCACCCTGGAGAACGAGATCGACACCCTGGTCAAGCGCTACCTGAAGAACCCGGTCACCCACGAGGTCGACCCGTCGGCCGGCGCCGTCACCACCATGACCCACCACATCCTCGTGGTGAAGCCCAAGGACAAGGCGCCGATCACCAACGCGATCGCCGCCCGCAAGGGCCGCACGATCATCTTCGTCCGTACCCAGATGGGCGCCGACCGCGTCGCCGAGCAGCTCATCGAGGCCGGCGTGAAGGCCGACGCGCTGCACGGCGGCATGACCCAGGGCGCCCGTACCCGCGTCCTCGGCGACTTCAAGGACGGCTACGTCAACGTCGTCGTCGCGACCGACGTCGCCGCCCGCGGTATCCACGTCGACGGCATCGACCTGGTCCTCAACGTGGACCCGGCCGGCGACCACAAGGACTACCTGCACCGCTCCGGCCGCACCGCGCGCGCCGGCCGCTCCGGTGCCGTCGTCACCCTGGTGCTGCCGCACCAGCGCCGTGGCGTGTTCCGCCTGATGGAGGACGCGGGCGTGGACGCCTCGCGCCACATCCTCGACCACGCCTTCGACGCCGAGGTCGCCAAGATCACCGGCGCCCGCTCGCTGACCGAGGTGCAGGCGGAGAGCGCCGCCAACATCGCCGGTGCCGCCGAGCGCGAGCTCGCCGACATGACCCGCCAGCTGGAGCGCGCGCAGCGCCGCGCCACCGAGCTGCGCGACGAGGCCGACCGCCTGGCCGCCCGTGCGGCGCGCGAGCGGGCCGACCTGGGCATCGAGGACGAGGCTCCGGCGGCGGAGGCCGGCGAGGCCGCTGCCGAGGCCGGCGTCGAGGCTCCGGCTGCCGCTGCTGCTTCGGTTCCCGCGCAGGCTGCTTCGGCGGGCGAGGAGCGCACCCCGTCGTACCGCGAGGCGCGCACCGAGCGTCCGGCGTTCGGCCGTGACCGTGACCGTGACCGGGACCGTGACGACCGTGGCGGCCGTTCGGGTGGCTTCGGCCGCGACCGTGACGACCGCGGTGGCCGTTCGGGCGGCTTCGACCGTGACCGTGACGACCGTCGTTCGGGTGGCTTCGGCCGCGACCGTGACGACCGCGGTGGCCGTTCGGGCGGCTTCAACCGTGACCGCGACGACCGCGGCGCCCGCTCGGGCGGCTTCAACCGTGACGACCGTGGTGGCTTCAACCGTGACCGTGACGACCGTGGCGCTCGCTCCGGCGGCTTCAACCGTGACGACCGTGGCGGCTTCAACCGCGACCGTGGTGGCTTCGGCCGTGACCGCGACGACCGTGGCGCCCGTTCCGGCGGCTTCAACCGTGACGACCGTGGTGGCTTCAACCGTGACCGCGACGACCGCGGCAGCCGTTCCTTCGGCGACCGTCCGGCCCGCTCCTTCGGCGACCGCCCGTCCTTCGGCCGGGACCGCGACGAGCGCGGCGGCAGCAGCAGCCGTCCGTTCGCGCGCCGCGACGACCACCGCTCCGGCGGCCGTCCGCAGGCCTCCGGTGGCTTCGGCCGGGACCGCGACGACCGTGGCGCCCGTTCCGGCGGCTTCAACCGTGACGACCGTGGCGGCTTCAACCGCGACGAGCGCAAGCCGCGCTGGAAGAACTGACACCGCGTCGCCGGTAGGCGTTCTGCAGTCGCCGGCCGCGGCTGGTAGTTGACGCGCGAAGGGCCCGCTCCACTTGGTGGAGCGGGCCCTTCGGCGTTCCCCCCGGAACCTTCCCCGGTATCCCCCGATACCCCCCTGTGGTGTCCCCCGAGGTGTTGTTCTGTCAGTGAGAATAACCTGTGGCACGCGTTGAGGGAAGTCCCGTAGCGTCTCCGGCATGAGCAGCAGACTGCATGACGTGGCCGTGGTGAACGAGGGGATTGCCGAGCGGGGGAGCTACCGGGCCGGCGGGGGCGAACTCGTGCAGGTGGAGGAGCAGTTGGCGGCGGCCAGGGCCGGGACGGTGTCGTACGCGCCGGCCGCGCTGGACGCGCTGGTGCGGGACGGCGGCCCGGGGCCGGGCCCGCGGGGGCGGCTGGAGGTGACCGCCGAGGGCAGCATCCAGGCCGCGCGGCGCCTTGTCGAGGCCGGGGCCGGGCCGGTCGGGGTGCTCAACTTCGCGTCCGCGCGCAACCCCGGCGGCGGCTACCTGCGCGGCGCCCGCGCCCAGGAGGAGGACCTGTGTCGCAGCGCGCTGCTGTACACCTGCCTGCTGGAGGCGCCCGACTACTACGAGGCGCACCGCGCGTCCGGCGACCTGCGCTACAGCCATCGGGTGATCGTCTCGCCCGGCGTGCCGGTCATCCGGGGCCCGCGCGGCGACCTGCTCGCCCGGCCGTATCCCGTCACCTTCCTGACCTCGCCGGCGCCCAACGCCGGCCAGCTGGAACGGCGTTCGGCCGGCGTCGACGTCCGCGCCGTGCTCGCCGAGCGGGCGCTGCGGGTGCTCGCGGCGGCCGCCCGGCACGAGGTCCGCGCGCTGGTGCTGGGCGCCTGGGGCTGCGGGGTGTTCCGCAACGACCCGGCGCAGGTCGCCGAGGCCTTCGAGGGCGCGCTGGCCCGGTACGGGGCCGCCTTCGAGCACGTGGTGTTCGCCGTCTGGGACCGCTCGCCGGTCTCGGCGAACCGGGCCGCCTTCGAGGCGCGCTTCGGCGCGGCGGTGGGGTGACCTCGTTCGGCGGCTACTGCTGGCGGGCGGCTACTGCTTGCGGGCGGTCAGCGCCGTGGCGACGGTCGAGGCGGCGGCGACCACCCCGGTGACCGCGAAGACGGACGGCCAGGCGCCGATCTTCTTCGCCAGCGGGTGCGAGCCGCCGAACGCTGCCACGTACAGCCCGGTCAGCGCCGCCGCCGTGGCCGCGCCCGAACGGCGGTGCCACTGCGCGGCCGCCCCGGCACCGGCCACCGCCAGCACCGCGCCGCCCAGCTCGCGCCGGCCGCTCCACCGGGCCACGCCGTAACCGCCGACCAGACCGCTCGCCGCGGTCAGCGCGGCGGGCGCGGCGGCCGAGAGCACGTTCGGGACCTTCGCCATCGTCGACTCCACTCGTCACTCGTCGGACTTCGTCACTCGTCGGAACTCGTCGGAACTCGTCGGAACTGGTCGGAACTCGGCGGACTCCGTCGGAGCTGTTCCGGCTTCCGACGATAACCCGGCCGTCCCGTAGGCCGGTTGCGGCCCCTACCGGAACGCCTGCTCGGCGGGCTGCGCCGGTACCGTCCGGGCCAGCCGCTCCGCCGCCTCCGCCGGGGACAGCACCCGCTCCAGCCGCAGGTCGCCCGGGATCTCCTGGATGAACCGCCCCGCCGACCAGCTGCGCTCGTACGGCTGCGGCTCCAGCACGAGTGTGCGCACGCCGTCGACGACCGGGATGTCGCTCGGCGTGCCCTCGTTCCAGAGCCACGAGCCGTCCGGCGCCACCAGGTTGAACGCGCCGGTCGCGATCACCCGGCGGCCGTCGAGGTACGCGCCGCGGCTCAGCGCCACCGCCTCCGGGTCCGGCCGGGTGCCGGGCAGGTGGCCGCCGCCGATCAGGACGTCGGCGAGCAGGGTGTGCAGCTGGAAGGTGTCGCTCAGCCCGTCCATGCGGAGCAGGTAGCCGGTGCCGGTGGGCCGGTCCAGCACCAGCAGCGGCTCGTCGTCGAGCATCTTCGCCAGGTAGGTGAGGCCCTTGAGGTCGTGGCAGTCGCCGGTGTACCGGGCGGCCAGCTCCAGCAGCACGTCGGTCACTCCCGAGGCGCGCGCCTCGGTACGCACCGGCGCGTGCGCGTACACCGCCCACGCGGCCTGCTGCCACAGGTGCAGGGTCCACCAGCCGACGACCGCCAGGTGCGCCTGCCACTCGTCCAGGACCGCGGGATCCGCGATGCGTCGGTGCGCCTCCGCCGGATCGTCCTCCTCCGGGTCGGGCAGCGGGCCGCCGCCCGTCGCCTCCCACCGCTCCACCAGCCGCTGCGCGTCGGTCAGGGCACCGCGCAGACCCGCCAGCACCGGGCCCGCGCAGGCCGACGGATCGGCGCCGCCCTCCACACACGCGCCCACGACCATCGCCAGATGCGAGCGGGGGAACGGCGGGGCGTCCGGCAGCAGCGCGGCCAGCCGGGGGCCGGCCGCAGCCACCTCGGCCGGGGCGGCGTTGCCGAAGAGCCCGCCCACCAGGCCCAGCGCGGGGCCGAACCGCTCGTCGTTGGCGGTCTCGACCGCCGCCTCCAGATCGGCCACCGCATCGGTGAGGGTGGGCTGCTGACGGAACGGGGGAGTCTGCGCGGAAGCCATTCGCCGCAGCATAGGCGGCGGTGCGGACGGCGCGGGCGCCGGGTGCCCGGTCGCCGTCCGGTGGAAACCCCCGCGCCGGGGTGGCTCGGTGCCGCATACTCGCGCGGTGAACGCGTCCCGTGCCCTTACGACTCCCGACACCGAGGCCGAACCCGTGGCGCCCAACTCCCGCGCTGAGCCAGCCGAGCCCGCCGGGCACGCCGAGGCCGCCGAGCCTGCCGAGCCCGCCCTGAAGGTGGCCCCGCTCGAACTCTTCCTCGACCTCGTCTTCGTCTTCACCATCACCCAGCTCACCGGCAGCCTGGTCCACCACCTCACCCCCGGCGGGCTCGCCCAGGTGCTCGTGATGCTGGCGGTCATCTGGTGGATGTACGACGCCTTCATCTGGCTGACCAACGCCATGCCGCCCAGCAGCCACGGCCGGCGCGGCCTGCTGTTACTGGCGATGGGCGCCTTCCTGGTGATCTCGCTGTCCGTCCCGCACGCCTTCGAGGGCAGCGGCGTCCCGTTCGGCTGGGCGTACCTGGTGGTCGTCGCCGTGCACACCGGCATGTTCGCCGCCTCCGGGGTCGCGCTCGCCCCCGTGCTGCGGATGGGCGGGGCCAACCTGGCGGGCGGCGCCCTCGTCGTGATCGGCGGCTACTACACCGGTACGGCCCAACTCGCCTTCTGGGCCGTGGCCTTCGCCATGCAGTTCGTGACCCCGCGGGTGGCCGGCCTGCCCGAGTTCCGGCTCCGCGCCGACCACTTCGTGGAACGCCACGGGCTGATCGTGATCATCGCGTTCGGCGAGTCCGTCATCGCCATCGGCGTCGGGGCCGCCGGCCTTGACCTCGGCCTGCCGCTCATCGCCGTCGCCCTGCTCAGCCTCACCGTGTGCGTCGGGCTCTGGTGGGCCTACTTCGGGCACGACGACGACGCCCACGCCGAACACCACATGGCCGCCCTGCCCTCGGACCGCCGCAACTGGACCGCCGTCACCGTCTACAACCTCGGCCACGGCGGACTCCTGCTCGGCATCCTGCTGTTCGCCGCCGGGGTCAAGTCCGCCGTCGCCCACCCCGGCGCCCCCATCACCCTCCCGCAGGCCGCCGCCCTGGCCGGCGGCATCGCGCTCTACCTCGTCGTCAACACCGCCATCCGCCGCACCTTCGGCCTCACTCCCAACCTCCCCCGCCTCCTCGCCGCGGCCCTGCTCACCGCCACCGTCCCCCTCGGCACCACCGTCTCCGCCCTTGCCCAGGTCGCCGTCACCGCCGCCGTCCTCGCCGCGACCTTCGCCTACGAGGCCCGTCGGCCCCGTCGGCCCCGTCGGTCCCGTCGGTCCCGTCAGTCCCCGGTGGGAGACTTCCCCCGTGACTGACACCGTGATCACGGACGGCCTCTACCGGGTCCGCAACGTCGCCGGCGGCCTCCTCCTCGAAGTCGCCGACGGCAGCCGCCGCAGCGGCGCCCGCATCCGCCAGGGCGAGGACACCGGCACCGACGCCCAACTCTGGCGCCTCACCGCCGTCCACCCCGGCGGCGCCCTCTACCACCTGGAGAACGCCGCCAGCGGCAAACGCCTCGACGTCACCGGCGCCTCCCCCGACAACGGCGTCCCCATCCAACAGTGGTCCGCCAACGCCTTCGGCGCCCAGGAATGGCTTCTCGAACACCACGACGACGCCCCCGGCACCTACACCATCACCAGCTTCATCAGCGGCAAGCCCCTCACCGCCGCCGAGGCCCCCGACCGCGCTGTCCACCAATGGGAGGACACCGACTCCCCGACCCAGTGGTGGCACCTCGAACGCCAGGCGTAGGGGGTCGGCGCTTTCTCCCGTCTCAGGCGGAGAGGTTGGTGCGGAGGGCGGTCAGGTCGGCGTCGGTGACGCCGTGGGGGTGGAGGTAGGCGGGGAGGGAGCCGTGGTGGGTGTGGATCCAGGAGAGGGCGGAGGTGAGGAGGGGGGCGCTGATGGGGCGGGAGACGCGTTCGGTGCCGGTTTCGTCGATGTAGGGGGCGGGGCCGTCGAGGAGGTCGAGGCCGGCGTTGGAGAGCAGGAAGTCGGCGGTGATGTCGGCCTCGGAGGCGCCGAGGAGGGACTGCAGGACGGCGATGGTGAGGCCGGTGCGGTCCTTGCCGACGGCGCAGTGGACGACGGTGGGGGTGGCGCCGGGGGTGGCGAGGCGGCGGATGACGGCGGCGAGGGAGGGGCCCGCGGTCTCGGCCATGAAGGGGTAGAGCTCGGCCTGGCCCTCGGGCCAGGGGCGGTCGAGGTCCTCGCGGTTGGCCGGGAGGGTCGGCAGGTTGAGGGTCTCGTGGTCGAGGTCGTGCCGCAGGTCGGGCCAGACCTCCAGCTCGAAGGGGCTGCGCAGGTCGATCACGGTGCGCAGGCCGAGGGCCTTGAGCCGCCGGGCGCCGTCCTCGGTGAGGGTGTGGAAGGACCCGGAGCGGTAGAGCACGCCGCGGCGGAGGGCGCCGATGCCCCCGGCGTCACGGAAGTTGCGCACGCCGGGGATGTCGATGAAGGCGTCGGTCATGGGCACCACGGTACGGGCGCGGACGGCGTCAGGGTTGGTCTTTCAACAAGCCTTTCAGCAAGCCTTTGACGAGCAGTCGGCCGGCCGTCGGCGGCCAGCCTTCTGCCGGCCGTCGGCGCGCCTCTCAGCGGCCGCCGGCCACGTCCAGGAACGCCCCGGTGGTGTACGAGGCGGCGGGGGAGAGGAGGAAGAGGATCGTCTCGGCGACCTCCTCCGGCCGGCCGCCGCGCCGCATCGGCAGGTTGGGGGCGACCCGGTCGACGCGGCCGGGCTCGCCGCCCAGGGCGTGGATGTCCGTGTGGATGAGGCCGGGTCGGACGGCGTTGACCCGGATGCCCTCGGCGGCGACCTCCAGGGCGAGCCCGCGGGTCATCGAGTCGACGGCGCCCTTCGCTGCCGCGTAGTCGACGTACTCGTTGGGCGAGCCGAGCCGGGAGGCGGCCGAGGAGACGTTGACGATGGCCCCGCCGCGCCCGCCGTGCCGGGTGGACATCCGGCGGACGGCCTGCGCCGCGCAGAGGAACGGGCCGGTGATGTTGGCGGCCCAGATCCGGGTCAGCCGGTCCTCGTCGAGGTCCTCCAGCCGGCACTGCTTCTCCAGCGTGCCCGCGTTGTTCACCAGGCCGGTGAGCGGCCCGAGTTCGGCGTCCACGGTGGCGAACAGCCGCTCCACCTCGGCGGTGCGGGTGACGTCGGCCCGCACGGCGACGGCGGTGCCGCCCTCGGCGCGGATGGCGTCCACGACGGCGGTGGCGGAGGCCTCGTCCGTCCGGTAGTTGACGCAGACGTGGTAGCCGCGCCGCCCGGCGAGCAGGGCGGTGGCGGCGCCGATGCCGCGGCCGGCGCCGGTGACGAGCAGGACCTCGGCCGGAGTGGTCGACATGTCCCGTACGCTACCCGGCCGACGTTACCCGGCCGATGTTTCCCGCAGCGCCGCGATCTTCGGCGCGCGGCTCCTCGGGGAGTCGAGGCTGAACCCGCGGGCGTCGCCGAGCTCGTCGCGCACGAATGCCTCGGTGCGGGCCACCGCCGCGCGCAGCGCGTCGTCGGGCGGCACGAAGGACTGGAGGACGATCTCCGCCCGCTCGGTGTCGTACTCCCACAGGCCGACGATCCGGCCCCGGTCGAGCACCACGTGGGTCTGCGGGTCGGCCTCGCTGCCGAACGAGCGCCCGGCCCGGCCGGCGGGCAGGGGGCGTTCGGCGTCGGCGGGGTCGAGCAGCCGGGGCAGGTCGCGGTGCAGCAGGTGGATGCCGTCGATGCCGGCGAGCAGGGTGTAGTGCGGCTCGGTGGGTACGGTGAACTCGGCCAATTCGATGGCGAGTTCGGGCAGCAGGAGGAACTCCGAACCGGGCGCGAGCGGCACCAGCCCGCCCTCGGCGACGGCCCGCCGGGCGGTGGCGGCGGTGAACCCGGAGAACCAGCGGAAGTGCTTCAGCGTGGCCGGTCCGGCCCACGAGAAGTAGCGGCGGGCGAGGTCGGCGGCGTTCCCGGCGACCGGCTGGTCCCAGCTCACGTACCCGTAACGCTGCTGATCCAGACGGCCGTTGACGGGCACCCGGCGGATCCGCCCGCGCGACTGCATCAGCCCGAGAGCCAGCGGCAGGGTCGTCGACACGCCGCGTTTCTTCCCCGCCTCGCCGAGCGTCCGGACGGCGTCGCCGACCTCCTCCCGGATCGACGTCGGATCCAGCGGCTCCACGTCCGACAGCACCCGCTCGATGGCCAGGCAGAGCTTCTCCACCTCGTCCCGGCCGACCCCCAGATGCTTCTCCGCGGCGGCCAGTTCACCCTCCGGAGCGGCGGCACCGACGGCCAGGCCAAGGGCGAAGTCCACCGCCGGCAGGACGTACGTACAGCCGGGCGCCGACGGCAACTCGTGCACCTCCAGCCGCGCCACCGCCGCGTCCACCGCCGCCCGGCGCAGCCCGGCCCGGGCGAACAGGCCCAGGTACGGCGCCGCGCCGCCCACCGAACGGGCCCATCCGGTGGCGGCCAGCACCTCGGCGGGCGACGCGCCGGTGCGCGGGCGGTCCAGCCACTGGCGGTGCGACCACCAGGCCCGCAGTTTCTCGGTGCTGATCGCCGGTCTGTGCTCCATGGGGCCAGTATCGGCGGACGGGCGGGCCCGGCACCGGAATTCGCTCGCCCGGCGCGGCCTGTTCCGGAGAGGATGCGGTACCGGCCGGTTCGTTCCGGTTCGTTTTGGTTCGTTCACGCCGTGCCACGCCGTGCCACGCCGTGCCTTCGCTTCGGTCGAGAGGAGACCGCCCATGCCCGCCGTACCCGGCACCGTCCTGCTCGCCGGCATCGTCGGCTCGACCGCGTACGGCTTCGCCCACGCCGGCTCCGACATCGACGGGCTCGGCCTGTTCGCCACCCCCACCGAGGAGTTGCACGGCCTGCACCGGCCCGCCGAATCGCACGTCGAAACGGCGCCGGACGTCACCCTGCACGAGGCCGCCAAGTGGTGCCGCCTCGCGCTCTCCTGCAACCCCACCGCGTCCGAACTCGTCTGGCTGCCCGACGACCTGTACGAGATCCGCACCCCGCTCGGCGCCGAACTCATCGCGATCCGGAGCTCGTTCCTCAGCGCGCCCGCCGTCCGGAACGCCTATCTCGGCTACGCCGAGCAGCAGTTCCGCAAACTGCTGACCCGCGACACCAGCGACCCCGCCACCCGCCGCCGGGCCGCCAAACACGCCCGCCACCTCGTCCGGCTCGTCGAACAGGCCGTCCGCCTCCACGAGACCGGCACCAACCCGGTCCGCCTCCCCGACCCCGAACGCATCCGCGACCTCGGCGAACGCATCGCCGACGACCCCGCCAGCGCCGAACCCCTCCTCGCCGCCGCCGCCGACCGCCTCACCCGCCCCGGCGTCCTCCCCGCCACCCCCGACCCACGCCCCGCCGAAGCCTGGCTCCGCCGCGTCCGCGCCGCCCACTACACCCCGCCCCCACCCCCGGCGCGTCCGCCCAATCCACTGGCGGACCGACGGGCCCCACCGGGTAGGATCACAGTGGCCCTCCCCACACGGGGACCGGGGCCGCGGGCCACTAGCTCAATTGGCAGAGCTGCGGACTTTTAATCCGTAGGTTCAGGGTTCGAGCCCCTGGTGGCCCACCGTACGAAGAGGCGGCCCGGCCTCCTCCGATCTGCGGTACGGCACTGCGGCTGCTTGACGCGGCTGCGGTGCCGTTCGCGTTTCCGGGTCGGGACGAGCCGGGGCGGGGCCGGAGGCAATAGGTCGGTCATGCCTTCGTCTCAGGTCTGTCGCGGGGGGTTCGCCCGCGGTTGAAGGTTGGTAGAACTGGAACAGGCATGTCTGGTCGGACGGACGGGGGAGCGGTATGAAGTTCGACATGGGGAACCAGGCGCTGCAGACGCTGATGTCGGGGTCGAAGACCTCGAACACGGATCTGGGTGCGCTGGTCAAGCAGCTCGTGGCGGCGGCGGAGCCGCTGGAGGGCAAGTT
>NZ_JAHTKP010000031.1 GCF_019192735.1 Kitasatospora aureofaciens | reverse complement strand
GCCGCCCGCCGGGCCGCCGCGGCCCGGGCGGCGGCCAGCGCGACCCGCGCGAGCAGCGGGTCCTCGCCGACGCCGGCGGCCTGCTTCGCCGCCTGGCAGCGCGAGCACCAGACCGGCGAGGCCGGCCCGTCCGGGTACCGCATGCTCTCCGGCGGCAGGTAGTGCCCACCGCACTCGACACACTCGAAGACCAACCTCATCCGACGATCACCGTCCCGGATCCGTGGCACCGACCGCATGGCGACCAGAACGTGTGGATCCTCGGCACCATGCTTCCTTCCTCGTCCCGTTCGACCGTGGCCTCGGTCTTCTGGGTCCCCCCGGACCCGCCGCAGCCGGAACAGGACTGAACCTCGGGCATATGCCGTCCTTCCGTGGCGGAGGACCACCGTAGCGCGAATTCGCGGGCGGCAGCACCGCTCCTGACGATCCACCACCCCATCGGGGAGCGCGTGAACGTCCCGCACGCCCCACCGGACGCGGATGGCCCCTCGTGCACGCACGAGGGGCCATCCGTCGAGGAGGACCGTCAGCCGAGGGAGGCCCGCAGGTACTCCCGGTTCATCGCGGCGATGCTGGGCAGCGGGATGCCCTTGGGGCAGGCGGTGGCGCACTCGCCGGTGTTGGTGCAGCCGCCGAAGCCCTCGGCGTCCATCGCGGCGACCATGTTCCGCACCCGGGAGGAGCGCTCCGGCGCGCCCTGGGGGAGCACGTTGAGGTGGACCACCTTGGCGGAGGTGAACAGCATCGCCGAGCCGTTCGGGCAGGCGGCCACGCAGGCGCCGCAGCCGATGCACTCGGCGTGCTCGAAGGCGGTGTCGGCGGTGTCCTTGGGGACGGGTGTGGCGTGCGCGTCGGGTGCGCTGCCGGTGGGGGCGGTGATGTAGCCGCCGGAGCCGATGATCCGGTCGAAGGCCGAGCGGTCCACGACCAGGTCCTTGACCACCGGGAAGGCCGCGGCCCGCCAGGGTTCGACGTCGATGGTGTCGCCGTCCTTGAAGTGCCGCATGTGCAGCTGGCAGGTGGTGGTCCGTTCGGGGCCGTGGGCCCGGCCGTTGATGACCATGCCGCAGGCGCCGCAGATGCCCTCGCGGCAGTCGTGGTCGAAGGCGACGGGCTGGTCGCCGCGGGTGATCAGCTCCTCGTTGAGGGTGTCGAGCATCTCCAGGAAGGACATGTCCGGGCTGATGCCGCTGACCTGGTAGGTGGTCATCGAGCCGGGTGCGTCCGGGCCCGCCTGGCGCCAGATGCGCAGGGTGAGGTTCATGCGTAGCTCCGCTGGGTGGGGTGGACGTACGCGAAGTCGAGCGCCTCGCGGTGGAGGACGGGGGCGGTGCCGGTGCCGGTGAACTCCCAGGCGGCGGCGTAGCTGTAGTCCTCGTCGCGGCGGGCGGCCTCGCCGTCGGGGGTCTGGCTCTCGGTGCGGAAGTGGCCGCCGCAGGACTCGGCGCGGTGCAGGGCGTCCAGGCACATGAGTTCGGCGAGCTCGAAGTGGTCGACGAGCCGGTTGGCCTTCTCCAGGGACTGGTTGAGCTCCTGCCCGGTGCCGGGCACCTTGATCCGGCGCCAGAACTCGTCGCGCAGCCGGGGGATGCGCTCCAGCGCCCGGCGCAGGCCGGCTTCGTCGCGGGCCATCCCGCACTCGTCCCAGAGGAGTTCGCCGAGTTCGCGGTGGAAGGAGTCCGGGGTGCGGTCGCCGTTCACCGCGAGGATGAGGTTGAGCCGGTCCCCGACCTCCGCCTCCGCCGAGGCGACCGCCGGGTGGTCGGCGGGCACGGCGGGCAGCGGGTTGCGGGCCAGGTAGTCGTTGAGGGTGGGCGGGAGGACGAAGTAGCCGTCGGCGAGGCCCTGCATGAGGGCGCTGGCGCCGAGCCGGTTGGCGCCGTGGTCGGAGAAGTTGGCCTCCCCGATCGCGAACAGGCCGGGGACGGTGGTCTGGAGGTCGTAGTCGACCCAGAGCCCGCCCATCGTGTAGTGGATCGCGGGGTAGATCCGCATCGGCACCCGGTACGGGTCCTCCGCGGTGATCCGCTCGTACATGTCGAACAGGTTGCCGTACTTGGCGGCGACGGCGTCCCGGCCCAGCCGGCGGATGGCGTCGGCGAAGTCCAGGTAGACGCCCTGCCCGCCGGGGCCGACGCCGCGGCCCTCGTCGCAGACGTTCTTGGCGGCCCGGGAGGCGATGTCGCGCGGCACCAGGTTGCCGAAGGACGGGTAGATCCGCTCCAGGTAGTAGTCCCGCTCGTCCTCGGGGATCGCGGCCGGCGGCCGGTCGTCGCCCTTGGCCTTGGGCACCCAGATCCGGCCGTCGTTGCGCAGCGACTCGCTCATCAGGGTGAGCTTGGACTGGTGGTCGCCGGAGCGCGGGATGCAGGTGGGGTGGATCTGGGTGAAGCACGGGTTGGCGAAGTAGGCGCCGCGCCGGTGGGCCCGCCAGATCGCGGTGGCGTTGGAGTTCTTGGCGTTCGTCGAGAGGTAGAAGACGTTGCCGTAGCCGCCGCTGGCGAGGACGACGGCGTCGGCGGTGTAGGTGCGGATCTCGCCGGTGACGAGGTCGCGGGCGACGATGCCGCGGGCCCGGCCGTCGACGACCAGCAGGTCCAGCATCTCGGTGCGCGGGTGGATCTCCACGTTCCCGGCGGCGATCTGCCGGGAGAGCGCCTGGTAGGCGCCGAGCAGCAGCTGCTGACCGGTCTGGCCGCGGGCGTAGAAGGTGCGGGAGACCTGGACGCCGCCGAAGGAGCGGGTGTCCAGCAGGCCGCCGTACTCGCGGGCGAACGGGACACCCTGGGCCACGCACTGGTCGATGATCTCCACCGACACCTGGGCGAGCCGGTGCACGTTGGACTCGCGGGCGCGGAAGTCGCCGCCCTTGACGGTGTCGTAGAACAGGCGGCGGACCGAGTCGCCGTCGTTGCGGTAGTTCTTGGCCGCGTTGATGCCGCCCTGGGCGGCGATCGAGTGGGCCCGTCGCGGGGAGTCCTGGAAGCAGAACTGGACGACGTGGTAACCCTGTTCGGCGAGGGTGGCGCCGGCCGCGCCGCCGGCCAGGCCGGTGCCGACGACGATCACCGTGTGCTTGCGCCGGTTGGCCGGGTTGACCAGCTTGGCGTCGAACCGCCGCTGGTCCCAGCGCTGTTCGATCGGGCCGTCGGGGGCCTTGGTGTCGGCGATCGGCTCGCCGACGGTGTACGAGGCGTAGCTGCTCACTTCACGACTCCGGTCATCACGGCCACGGGGACGGACAGGAAGCCCACGGTCAGCATCAGGGCCAGGCCGTTGGCGATCAGCTTCAACGCCCGGTCCCGGCGGGCGTTGTTGGCGCCGAGGGTCTGCGCGGCGCTCCAGAAGCCGTGCCGGATGTGCAGGCCGAGGGCCAGCATCGCGACGATGTAGATCACGCAGCTGTACCACCGCCCGAACGAGGCCACGATGTTCTGGTACGGGTGGCCGTGCTCGGCCGCGGGGTTCACGGTGAGCGTGGTCAGGTCGAGGATGTGCCAGACGATGAACAGCGCGAGGATCACCCCGCCCCAGCGCATCGTCCGGGTCGCGTAGCTGGCGCGGCGGCGCTGGTGCACGTACTTGCTCGGCCGGGCGGCGAGGTCCCGCCGGCTCAGCTGGTAGGCGGAGACGCCGTGCGCCGCCACGGCGGCCAGCAGGCCGGCGCGGGCGATCCAGAGGAACCACTCGTACCGCAGGAACGGTTCGCCGAGGGTGCGCAGCCAGTGCGCGTAGCCGTTGATCTCGTCCGGGCCGAAGAACACCTTGAGGTTCCCCAGCATGTGCGCGACCAGGTACAGCAGCATGACCAGTCCGCTGACGGCCATGACCGCCTTCTTGCCGACGGTCGACCGCCAGAGGGTCAGCAGGGTGGACGGGGGCCGGGCCGTCCGAGTCGCGGTTGTCATGTCGGCAACCGTAGGGAGCGGTGCGACGGTGTGTCCAAGACATGCTGTGGCTCGTGACGATAGCCAGGTCCTATCAAAGCGCCGTACGCTGGGGGAATGCAGCTCCAGCAGCTCCGTTACTTCCTGGCCGTGGCCGAAACCTGCCATTTCACCCGGGCGGCCGAGGCGGTGCACGTGGCCCAGCCCTCGCTCTCGCAGCAGATCCGGGCGCTGGAGCGGGAGTTGGGGACGGAGCTGTTCCACCGCACCCGGGGCAACATCGCGCTCACCGACGCCGGCGACGCGCTGCTGCCGCTGGCCCGGCGCATCCTCGCGGACACCGAGAGCGCCCGCCTGGCCGTCCAGGAGACCGTCCAGCTGCGCCGCGGCCGGGTCCGGCTGGGGGCGCCGCCGAGCCTGTGCACCAGCCTGGTGCCGGACGTGCTGCGGGTGTTCCGGGACCGCTACCCCGGCGTGGCGCTGGCGGTCCGCGAGGGTGGCTCGCGCGACCTGGTCCGCTCGCTGGCGGCGGGGGAGCTGGACCTCGCGCTGATCATCAACCCGCCGAGCGGCGAGGCGGTGCCCGCCCTGGACGTCACCGAACTGCTGCACGAGGAGCTGGTGTTGGTCTCCGCCGAGGAGCGGGCCCGGCGCAAGGTCAAGGTGACGGAGCTGCGCCGGCGGCCGCTGGTGATGTTCCGCGAGGGCTACGACGTCCGCGAGGCGACCCTGGCGGCCTGCCGGGAGGCCGGGTTCGAGCCGGAGTTCGCGGTGGAGGGCGGCGAGATGGACGCGGTGCTCGGCTTCGTCCGGGCCGGGCTCGGGCCGGCGGTGGTGCCCGGCATGGTGGCGGCCCGCTCGGGGCTCGCCGTCACCCCGTTCGCGGGGCCCGGCCTGGGGCGCACGATCGCCGTCGCGCACGGCCACGAGGTGCCGCTCACGCGCGCCGCGGACGCGCTGCGCGCGACCCTGCTCGCGCACCTGCGCGACGCCGCCGGGGACGGCGAACTGCCGCCGGGCACACGGCTGTTGCTCTGAGAGCGGAAAGGCCCGGGGCGCGCGCCCCGGGCCTTCACACGCGACACGGTCAGGCCGGCAGCACGGCCTCGATCGCGGCGACGACCTCGTCCGCCTCGGGGTCGACGCGCGGCCGGATCCGGGCGGCGACGGAGCCGTCCGGCGAGATCACGAACTTCTCGAAGTTCCAGGCGACGTCCCCGGCCTGACCCTCGGCGTCGGCCTTCCGGGTGAGCTGCGCGTACAGCGGGTGCCGGCCGTCACCGTTCACGTCGGTCTTCTCGAACAGGGGGAAGGTCACGCCGTAGGTGGTGGAGCAGAAGGTCTGGATCTCCTCGGCGCTGCCCGGCTCCTGCCCGGCGAACTGGTTCGACGGGAAGCCCAGCACGCTGAAACCGCGCGCGGCGTAGCGCTCCTGGAGCCGCTCCAGGCCGGAGTACTGCGGGGTGAGGCCGCACTTGGAGGCGACGTTGACGATCAGCAGCGCCTTGCCCTTGTAGTCGGCGAGCGAGGCGGCCTCGCCGGACAGCGTGCGCAGCGGAATGTCGTACAGGCTCACGGTGGTCCCTTTCGGCAGGTCGATAAAGGCGGGCGCCTTCCGCGGCTACGGTAACGGCCCCGGACGGATCAACCGCGCCAACGGCGCCAGTGTTCCGCGAGTGTCCGGAGTTCCGCGAGCGTCCGGTGTTCTGCGAGCGTCCGCCGTTCTGCCGGCGTCCGGCGTTCCGTGAGCGTGGGGGCGGCCGGAGCGGCGCGTCCGCCCCCACACGTCGGATCGGAGCGCGTCGGCTCAGAGCGCCAGCGGCTTGATGGCGGTCGGGGCGTGCTCGGGAAGGGTGGCGAGCTCCTCGAACTCGTTGACCTTGTCGATGTCGCTGCCGCTCATCGAGATGTTGGTGACCCGCTCCAGGATCGCCTCGACGACGACCGGCACGCGGAACTCGGCGGCCAGCTTCTTGGCCTCCTCGAAGGCCGGCAGCAGGCCCTCCGGCTCGGTGACCCGGATCGCCTTGCAGCCCAGGCCCTCGGCGACCTTGACGTGGTCGACGCCGTAGACGCCCAGCTCCGGCGCGTTGATGTTCTCGAACTCCAGCTTGACCTGGAAGTCGATGTCGAAGTTCCGCTGCGCCTGGCGGATCAGGCCCAGGTAGGAGTTGTTGACCAGCACGTGGATGTACGGGATCCGGTGCTGGGCGCCGACCGCCAGCTCCTCGATCATGAACTGGAAGTCGTAGTCGCCGGAGAGGGCGACGATCTGGCCCTCGGGGTCGGCGGTGGCGACGCCGAGCGCGGCCGGGATGGTCCAGCCGAGCGGGCCGGCCTGGCCGCAGTTGATCCAGTGCCGCGGCTTGTAGACGTGCAGCATCTGCGCGCCGGCGATCTGGGACAGGCCGATGGTGGTGACGTAGCGGGTCTCCGGGCCGAAGGCCCGGTTCATCTCCTCGTAGACGCGCTGCGGCTTGAGCGGCACGTTGTCGAAGTGGGTGCGGCGCTGCAGCTGCGCCTTGCGGGCCTGGGTGGAGGCGGCCCACGCGCTGCGGTCCTTGAGCTGCCCGGCGGCCTTGAGCTCCTTGGCCACCTCGACGAACAGCTCCAGCGCGGCCTTGGCGTCGGAGGCGATGCCGAGGTCGGGGGCGAAGATCCTGCCGATCTGGGTGGGCTCGACGTCGACGTGGACGAACTTGCGGCCCGCGGTGTAGACGTCCAGGCCGCCGGTGTGGCGGTTGGCCCAGCGGTTGCCGATGCCGAGGACGAAGTCGGAGGCGAGGAAGTTCTCGTTGCCGTAGCGGTGCGAGGTCTGCAGGCCGACCATGCCGGCGTTCAGCTCGTGGTCGTCCGGGACGATGCCCCAGCCCATCAGGGTCGGGATCACCGGCACGCCGGTCAGCTCGGCGAACTCCAGCAGCAGCGCGGAGGCGTCGGCGTTGATGACGCCGCCGCCGGCGACGATCAGCGGGCGCTCCGACTCCTGGAGCAGCGCGATGGCCTTCTCGATCTGGATCCGGTTGGCGGACGGCTTGTAGACCGGCAGTGGCTGGTAGGCCTCGGGGTCGAAGTCGATCTCGGTCAGCTGGACGTCGATCGGCAGGTCGATCAGGACCGGGCCCGGACGGCCGGAGCGCATCAGGTGGAAGGCCTGCTGGAAGACGCCGGGGACCTGCGCGGCCTCCAGCACGGTGGTGGCGGCCTTGGTGACCGGCTTGGCGATCGAGGCGATGTCGACGGCCTGGAAGTCCTCCTTGTGCAGGCGGGCGACCGGGGCCTGGCCGGTGATGCACAGGATCGGGATCGAGTCGGCGATCGCCGAGTACAGGCCGGTGATCATGTCGGTGCCGGCCGGGCCCGAGGTGCCGATGCACACGCCGATGTTGCCGGCCTTGGCGCGGGTGTAGCCCTCGGCCATGTGGGAGGCGCCCTCGACGTGCCGGGCCAGGGTGTGCTTGATCCCGCCGGAGGCCTTGAGCGCGGCGTAGAACGGGTTGATGGCTGCGCCCGGCACGCCGAACGCGACCTCAACGCCTTCGAGCTTGAGGATCTCCACGGCCGCGCGGGCGGCTGTCATACGAGGCATCGGGTTTCTCCTGCGTCGGCCCGCAGTGGGTCGGAGGGCTCATCTCCTGAATTCCACCATACGGAAGAACGGTTTCTGTATGTGGAAACAAAGTAGGGCGGGGCCCGTTGGGGCGTCAAGGGGAGATTCAACAGAATGTAGACGTCCAGGCGGGGTGGGCGTCGTGGGATCCGTGCAGGGCGCGCCTCGTTCGTATGCGCGATCGTCGTTCGTGCTGGTGTACCACAGGAACCGGCCGTTCCGGGCCGGAAAGCGAGCCCGGTGTGCGGCGGGCGTGAAGGGATGGT
Source organism: Kitasatospora aureofaciens (assembly GCF_019192735.1). Classification (GTDB taxonomy): domain Bacteria; phylum Actinomycetota; class Actinomycetes; order Streptomycetales; family Streptomycetaceae; genus Kitasatospora; species Kitasatospora aureofaciens_A. The sequence continues at coordinate 80,183 of NZ_JAHTKP010000031.1, read as the reverse complement.
GTGTGAGGTTGGCCCGCCCCGCAGTCCTGGGTACCGTCGGTGGCACGCCGGGCCCGTGACGTCCAACTGAGGCCGCGGCAAGGGGGTTTGGGACCGAGACCGGGGAGCGGGGGAGCTCCGGCGGCGGGTCCCGTCCAGGACCAGCGCGCCCGGTCCGCCGCACCCGAGCTAGGACGCACCCCCTGACCGCACCGACCCGACACCCATCGCCGCCGTCCGGTGCCCCGGACGGCCGACGCACCGCTGTCGCCTTCGCCGTGCGGCCCGCTCCGGGGCCCGTCCGGTCACTACGTGCCCCGTCGCGCCGTGCCTCGTCTCACGTTGCCCTGTCACACCTTGCCCTGTTACGCCCTGCCCAGGAGCAGCGTGCCCGTCGCCGGCGGGCGCGCGGAAGGAACGTCCCCATGTGCTGTCCTCCTGTCCGGACCCCGGCGGTGACCGGGTGAGCCGTCCGCCCCGCCGCCGCACCGCCCCGCCGGGCCGTCCCCGGCGACCGCTCGGGGCGCTCCGGGCGCTCCGGGCCGTCCCCTGGCGGTACGACCTGCCGTCCTCGCTGGTGGTCTTCCTGGTCGCCCTCCCGCTCTGCGTCGGGGTGGCGGTCGCCTCCGGTGTCCCGGCCGAGCTCGGGCTGATGACCGGCATCGTCGGTGGCCTGGTGGTCGGCCTGCTGCCCGGCAGCAGCCTCCAGGTCAGCGGTCCGGCCGCCGGGCTGACCGTTCTCGTCTACGAGGCCGTCCAGCGCTTCGGCCCCGGCGCGCTCGGCCTGCTCGTCCTCGGCACCGGCCTGCTCCAGCTGGCGATGGGAGCCCTGCGCCTCGGCCGCTGGTTCCGCGCCATGTCCGCCTCCGTGGTGCACGGCATGCTGGCCGGCATCGGGCTGACCCTGCTGTTCGGCCAGCTGTACGCGCTCGCCGACCGCCGGGCCCCGGCCACGGGCCCGGAGAAGATCGCCGGACTGCCCGTCCTCCTCCGGGACGCCGTCACCGGCGCCGCCACCCCGAGCGCGGTCGCCCTCGGCGCGGGCACCCTGCTGGTGCTGGTCTTCTGGAAGCACCTGCCGGCCAAGGTCGTCCAGAACGTGCCCGCGCCGCTGGCCGCCGTCGGGCTCGCCGCCGCCGTCACCGCCGCCGCCGACCTGCCGGTGGCCCGGGTCCGGGTCTCCGGCCTGCTCGACGTCGTCCACCTGCCCGACCGCGCCGCCCTCGGTGCCCTGGCTGGCAGCGCGGGCCTCGGCACCGTCCTCGGCACCGTCGTCGCGTTCACCCTGATCGCCTCCGCCGAGACGCTGTTCAGCGCCGCCGCCGTCGACCGGATGCACCACGGCCCGCGCACCGACTACGACCGCGAGTTGACCGCCCAGGGGATCGGCAACACGGTCTGCGGGCTGCTCGGCGCGCTGCCGATGACCGCCGTGATCGTGCGCAGCGCGGCCAACGTCCAGGCCGGCGCCCGCACCAAGGCCTCGCGCACGCTGCACGGGGTCTGGCTGCTCCTGTTCACCGCGCTGCTTCCCGGCGCGCTCGGCCTCGTGCCGCTCACCGCGCTGGCCGCCGTCCTGGTCCACGCGGGCGCGAAGCTCGTCCCGGTCCGGCGGATCGTCGCGCTCTGCCGGGAGCACCGCGGGGAGGCGCTCGTCCTCGGCGTGACGGCGACGGCGATCATCGCCACCGACCTGTTCGAGGGGGTGCTGATCGGCATCGGACTGGCGGTGGCGAAGTCCGCCTGGCAGACCTCGCACCTGCAGATCGGCGTGGAGGAGCTGCACCCGGAGCGCGTCCTGCGCGTCCGGCTGAGCGGCAACGCGACCTTCCTGCGGCTGCCCCGGCTGCTGGACACGCTGGAACGGCTGCCGGCCGACCGGCCGGTGGAGCTGGACTGGTCCGGGCTGCGCCACCTGGACCACGCCTGCACGGTGGCCCTCGCCTCCTGGGCCACCCAGCACCGGGCCCGCAGCTCGGCCCCGCTGGCCGTCGAACCGCCGCTGCCCGCGGTGGTCTGACGGCCGGCCAACCTGGTCGCGGCCATGGGGTTGCCATGGCCGCGACCAGTATCAATCTGCGGTGGGGCGATCCGCCTCGGCGATGAATCGCCGAGGGCTGACGGCCGGTCGGCCGGGCCGGCTCAGCCGGCCGAGGCGGGCTGGGTCTCGGACCGGGCGGGTTCGGCGGCGGGCTCGGTGGTGGCGGCGCCTCCGGGAAGCAGGCGGTCCAGGGCGTACGGGCCGGCGCCGAGGACGGCGATGGCGAGGAAGGCCCAGCAGAACAGGACGGACGGCTCGCCGCCGTTCTGCAGCGGGAGCAGGGCGTGCTCCTGGTGGACGGTGAAGTAGGCGTAGGCCATCGAGCCGGAGCAGAGCAGCGCGGCACTTCTGGTGCCGAGGCCGAGCAACACCAGGCTGCCACCGAGGAGTTGTATCAGCGCGGCCCACCAGCCGGGCCACTGGCCGACCGGGATGGTGCCGCCGCCCTTGGCGCCGCCGAGGACGCCGAACAGCGAGGCGGCGCCGTGGCAGGCGAAGAGCAGGCCGATGACGACCCGGAAGGCCGCCAGGACGAGCGGGCGGGCGGCTTCGGCCGCCGCGCGCGGGGTTGCGGGCAGGTTCACGGACAAGAGGAAACGCCTCCTGTGGGGACGGGACGGACGACGGGTCGGCAAGGGTAGCTTCAGCCCGACCCGCGGGGCAATGCCCCGTCAGATCCGGCGAATGTTGTCAAGTGGACTGTCAAATTGGCAAGTTGAGAGTCTTCGCGGCCTGGCCTGCGGCCGGGCTTGTGGCCGCTTGTGGCCAGTTTGCGGCACCCTATATTGACCGATCGATCTGGAAAGGGTTAGCGTTCCCTCATGGCGCGAACGAAGGAATTCGACCCGGACGCGGCGCTCCAGGCGGCCCTCGACCTGTTCTGGCGGCGCGGCTACGAGGCCACCTCGATGGCCGACCTGGTCGAGGGGCTCGGGATCGCCCGCGCGAGCCTGTACGCCACCTTCGGCAGCAAGCGCGAGCTGTACCTGCGTGCGCTGGAGCGCTACAGCGAGCAGACCGACCCGGTCCTGCTGGCCGAACTGTCCCAGCCCGGGCCGGTGTTGCCGGCCGTCCGCGCGCTGGTCCGCCGGTACGCGGAGGCGTCGGCCGAGGACGGGCTCAAACGCGGCTGCTTCGTCACCAACACGGCGGTGGAGCTCGCCCCGCACGATCCCGCGGCCGCCCGCCGGGTGGAGGCGAGCCTCGGCCACCTGGAGACGGTGCTCACCGCCGCCCTGGTCCGCGCCGAGGCGCAGGGTGAACTCCCCGCCGGGCGGGAGCCCCGGGCGCTGGCGCGGATGCTCATGGTGCTGATGCAGGGCATGCGCGTGCTGGGCAAGGCCACCGACGGCGCCGCCCGGGTGCGGGACGCCGCCGAGCAGGCGCTCGTGCTGCTGGACTGATCAAGAGGGGATAGGTTCGTCCTCTTTTGCTGCGCCGATATTGGACCGAACGGTCTAGATGGGGAGGGGGGAAATCCTGGCCACGTCCGCGACGTCCAACCACCACCCCATCGGAACGCGCCACCCCATCGGAACGCACCGCCGAATCAGAACGCACCACCGCGTCAGAACGCACCAATCGGATCAAGGAGTTCACCTCATGACCACGCGCTTCGCCGACACCTCCGTCCTCGTCACCGGCGGTGGCACCGGCATCGGCCGGGCGATCGCGCTCGCCTTCGCCCGCGAGGGTGCCCGGGTCGCCGTCGCCGGCCGCACCGCCGGACCGCTCGCCGAGACGGTCGAGCTGATCGAGCGCGCGGGCGGCAAGGCGGTCGCGCTCACGGGCGATGTGACGAACAGTCAGGACGCGGCCCGGCTGGTCCGCGAGACCGTCGAGCACCTCGGAGGGCTGGACGTCGCCGTCAACAACGCCGGCGTGCTCGGCGCCCTCGGCCCGATCGCCGACGTCGACGAGGAGGACTGGCGGCGCGTCATCGACATCAACCTGACCGGCACCTGGCTCGCCATGAAGCACGAGATCGCGCACATGCGCGCCCAGGGCGGCGGCGCGATCGTCAACGTCTCCTCCAACGTCGGTGCCCACATGAGCATCCCCGGCCTCGGCGCCTACGCCGCCAGTAAGGCTGCCGTCACCGCGCTCACTCGCAGCGCCGCCCGCGACCACATCGCCGACGGCGTGCGGATCAACATCGTGAGCCCCGGCCCGGTGGACACCCCCATGTCCACCCGGCCCGGGGAGAACGCCGCCGACAAGGCCGAGCGGATGAAGGACTCCATCCCGGCCGGCCGCGCGGGCGCGGTCGAGGAGATCGCCGCCGCCGTCCTCTACCTCGCCTCACCCGAGGCCGCGTTCACCGTCGGCGCCGACCTCGTCCTGGACGGCGGCATCACCGCCTGACGCGGGGAACGCTCAACGGCTGGGCAGCGCTCAGCCGTTGAGCCATGTCCCGGGAAGCGCCTCGCACGGCGCGCCCAACGCCCTTTCGCTGCGACGGCCCGTCCACGGCCCGTCCGCGCACGACCGGCCGGATCTGACGCGAACGCGTAATCCCGCGGACACTCGTTGCTCACCGACAGGTTTCCGACGCGTCGCACGGGCAAGACACGGTTTCGGCCGGAACCGACGTCACGAAAGGCGGACGCGCAACCCATGCCGACCGCACCGCACACCGCGCCCCACCCACGGCGCCGACACCGCTGGGGCGAACACGGACTCGCCTGGGCATTCCTGCTGCCCTCGCTGGTCGTCTTCGTCCTCTTCATCGGCTACCCGCTGGGGCGGACCCTCTACCTGAGCGCCCACGCCAACGACCTGTTCGGCGCGCCCTCCCGCTACGTTGGGTGGCAGCACTACACCGACCTGCTGACCTCGGCGGACTTCCGGCGCACGCTGGTCACCACCGCCCTGTTCACGCTGCTCACCGTCGTCCCCGGGGTCCTCGGCGCGCTCGTCCTGGTACTGCTCCTGGAGAACCGCATCCGGGGCGTCCGGCTGCTGCGCTCCGCCTTCGCGCTGCCGTTCGCCTTCTCGGTGGCCAGCGCGTCGGTGGTCTTCGCGGTGTTCTTCAACCCCGCCAGCGGGGTCATCAACGGCCTGCTCTCGCACCTCGGCCTCGGCCCGGTCGGCTGGCTCACCGACGACCGGTACGCGCTGGTGTCGGTGGCTGCCACCACGGTGTGGATGAGCCTCGGCTACAACGTGCTGGTGCTCTCGGCGGGTGTCGGCTCGATCCCCGGCGAGCTTCTGGAGGCGGCCCGGCTGGACGGCGCCTCCGGGCTGCGGCTGGCCCGCTCGATCACCGTGCCGATGCTCGGCCCGCACCTGTTCTTCCTCACCGTGGTCTCCACCGTCCACTCGCTGCAGAGTTTCGGCCAGATCCACATCCTCACCAAGGGCGGCCCGGACGGCGCCACGCGCACCCTGGTCTACTCCGTGTACGAGAAGGCCTTCGCGTACGGCTCCAGCGACTTCGGCACCGCGAGCGCGCAGGCCGTCGTCCTGCTCGTGGTCGTCCTCGCCTGCACGGCCGTCCAGTTCGGTGTCCTGGAACGGAAGGTGCACTACGCATGAGTTCGATCGCCACCGAGGCCGAGGCACCCCGTCCGCGGACGGGTGTCCTGGCCGGCCGCTCCCCGCGCGACCTGCTCGCCCGCGCCGCCGTCTACCTGGTGCTCGCCGCCGCCGTCGTCACCGTCGCCTTCCCGGTGTACTACGCGATCGCCGGTGCGTTCATGAGCCCGTCCGAACTCTCCTCGTACCCACCGGCGTTGGTGCCCCACTCGGTCACCGGGCGGAACTTCTCCGGGGCCGTGGACACCATCCCGCTGGTCCGCCAGTACGCCAACTCGGCGATCACGGCGACGGCCATCACGCTCGCCCAGCTGTTCACCTCGATCCTGGCCGCGTACGCCTTCGTCTTCCTGCCGCTCAGGGCGCGGGCCGTGGTGTTCGGGGTGTTCCTGGCGACGCTGATGGTCCCGTGGGAGGCCATCATCATCCCCAACTACCTGACGCTGTCGGACTGGGGGTTCGGCAACACCTACTTCGGGCTGGTGCTGCCCTTCCTCGCCTCCGGGTTCGGCACCTTCATGCTGCGGCAGTCCTTCCGGCAGTTGCCCGCCGAACTGCGCGACGCCGCCCGGATCGACGGCGCCGGCCACTGGCGCTTCCTGTGGCGGATCGTCGTCCCGCTCAACAAGCCCGCCCTCGCGGCGCTGTCGATCTACGTGTTCCTGTCCGCCTGGAACCAGTACTTCTGGCCGCTCATCATCACCCGCACGGCGAACATGCAGACCCTGCAGATCGGCCTCACCTCGCTGCGCGACTCCGAGATGTCCGACCCCGGCCTGATCCTCGCCGGTGTCGTGCTCTCCCTGCTGCCCACCCTCGCCCTGGTGGTCTTCGGCCAGCGCTTCATCGTCCGCGGCCTGACCGCGGGCGCCGTCCGCTGATCCTGCTCGTGCCCGCTCTGCTCGTCCTTTCCGCCCGTCCCCCCCGACAGAGAGAGAACCCCCGTGAAGAAGAGTGCACGCGCGCTCGCGGCCCTGCTGGTGGCCGGCCTGACCCTGACCGCCTGCAGCTCCGGTGACTCCACCTCGGGCTCCGGCGGCGGCTCCACCGACGCGGCGGCGCCCGGCGCCCAGGCCCTCGACCAGGCCGGCGGCGTCACCATCGTGGAATTCTGGCACTCGATGACCGGCAAGAACGCCGACGTGCTGACCGGCCTGGTCGACCAGTTCAACGCCGCCCACCAGGGCAAGATCCAGATCAAGGCCGAGTTCCAGGGCAAGTACGACGAGCTGGTCGCCAAGTACAAGGCCTCGGTGCAGCAGAAGGGCACCCCCGCCCTGGTGCAGGTCTACGACATCGGCACCCGCTTCATGATCGACTCCAAGCAGACGGTGCCCGCGCAGGCCTTCGCGGACAAGGACGGCTACTCGCTCGACGACCTCGACCCGAACATCCGCAACTACTACTCGGTCGGCGGCAAGCTCGCCGCCATGCCGTTCAACTCCTCGATGCCGGTGCTCTACCTCAACACCGACGCCTTCAAGGAGGCCGGCCTCGACCCGGCCAAGCCGCCGACGACCCTCGCCGAACTCGGTGATCTCGCACAGAAGCTGACCAAGAAGGACGCGAACGGCCAGACCGTGCGCTACGGCTTCGGCGCCGCCATCTACGGCTGGTTCGTCGAGCAGCTGCTCGCCGAGTCCGGCACCATGTACTGCGACCAGGACAACGGCCGCAGCAACAAGGCGGGCAAGGCCGTCTTCGACTCCGCCCAGGGCGCCCGGATCGTCCAGTGGTGGGCCGACCTGGTCAAGAACGGCTACGCGGCCAACACCGGCCGGGTCACCGACGACGCCCAGGCCGCGTTCAAGTCCGGCACCGTCGCCATGCACCTGGAGTCCACCGGCGTGCTGCGCGGCTACACCGAGGCCGCCAAGTTCACCGTCGGCACCGCGGCCTTCCCGAAGGTCACCGCGAGCGACCAGGGCGGCCCGGTGATCGGCGGCGCCTCGCTGTGGATCAGCGGCCCCGGCCACTCCGACGCCGAGAAGCGCGCGGCGTGGGAGTTCGAGAAGTTCCTCACCTCCCCCGAGCAGCAGGCCGCCTGGCACACCGGCACCGGCTACTTCCCGGTCAACCGCAAGTCCCTGGACGACCCCAAGGACAAGGAGTGGGTGGCCAAGTACCCGCAGTTCCAGACCGCCATCGACCAGCTCAAGGCCACCAAGCCCGCCCCGGCCACCGCAGGCTGCCTGCTCGGCGTGATGCCGCAGGCGCGCAAGGGCGTGGAGACCGCCATCGAGCAGACGATCAAGGGCTCCAAGACCGCGCAGCAGGCGCTGACCGATGCGGCCAAGGAACTCCAGCCCGCGATCGACAGCTACAACAGCTCGGTGGGCTGATCGCTTCGCCGTGAATCCGCCCGCCCGGTGCAGCACACCGGGCGGGCTTTCGCGTCGTTCCCGTGCTACGCGGAGAGCGCCTGGCCGTCGTCCGGCAGCGCGCAGGCGGCGGCGAGTTCGTCCAGCGACAGATCGAGCGCGAACGCGAGCGCGGCGATGGTGAAGAACGACGGCGTCGGCGCCCGGCCCGTCTCGATCTTGCGCAGCGTCTCCGCCGAGACCCCCGCCGCAGCGGCCACCTCGACCATGCTGCGCCCACCACGCGCGTCCCGAAGCAGCGCACCGAAGCGCTCCCCGCGCTCGCGCTCCCACGGGGTCAGCGGAGTCCTCACCATGCTGTCGATCCTAGGCCCTACCCGCGAGAAGTCGACGCCCCGGCGTCCCGGCTGCCGCCCACACGCCCTTCCCGCTTCCCCGCGACGGCGCCCCCGCCGCTGCCCGCCCCCGCCCCCGCCCGAGCTTCCCGCGGCGAGCGGGCATCACCCACCATCCCGACCGTGATACAAATACCGGTATAAGAATTGGAGATCGAAAGGACGCCGGATCACCATGGTCGAACTCAAGTCGGACACCGCCCTCGCCGCGATGCGCGAGGCCGGCCGCGTGGTCGCCCGGGCGCTGGCCGCCGTGCGGGCCGAAGCGGCGGTCGGGGTCAGCCTGCTGGAGCTGGACGAGGTCGCGCGGGGCGTGCTGCGGACGGCCGGGGCGACGTCCCCCTTCCTCGGCTACCGGCCCTCCTTCGCCCCCGTGCCGTTCCCGGCGGTCATCTGCGCCTCCGTCAACGACGCCGTGGTGCACGGCATCCCGGACGGCTACCGGCTGCGCGACGGCGACCTCGTCAGCATCGACTGCGGCGCCGTCCTCGACGGCTGGGCGGGCGACTCGGCCGTCAGCTTCACCGTCGGCACCGCCCGCCCCGAGGACGAGGCGCTGATCGACGCCACCCGCCGCGCCCTGGAGGCCGGGATCGCCGCCGCCGTGGTCGGCAACCGGACCGGCGACATCGCGCACGCGGTCGGCACCGTCGCCCGGGCGGGCCGCTACGGCCTGCCGGAGGGTTTCGGCGGGCACGGCATCGGCCGGAGCATGCACGAGGACCCGCACGTGCCCAACGACGGCCGCCCGGGCCGGGGCTACCCGCTGCGCCCGGGCCTGGTGCTGGCCATCGAGCCGATGCTCGCCGCCGGCGGCCGCGACGACCACCGCACCGACCCCGACGGCTGGACCCTCCGAACCTCCGACGGCACCCGCGCCGCCCACATCGAGCACACCGTCGCCATCACCGAGGACGGCCCGCAGATCCTCACCCTCCCGTAGGCCCCGCAGGCAGGCCACCCGTCGCGGATCCCCCGCGCCGCGCCCCAGCCACTGCCCGGGAGGTGGCGTCCCCGCCTCGCCCGGCGGCCGCTGCCCAGGTGGCGGCCTGCTGAACGTCTGCCGTCGGACTGCCCCGGCCCGGCCGGGCCGTTGAGGTGTCCGGGTAGGCTCGGCGGCGTGATCAAAGGTGTGATGTTCGACTTCTCCGGCACGCTCTTCCGCGTCACGTCGACCGCACAGTGGCTCGACGCCCACACCGCCTCCACCGGCCTCGCGCTGGACGGCCGCGAGCGGGCCGAACTGGTCGCCCGGCTGGAGGAGTTCGGCGCCCTGCCCGGTGGTGCGGCGCCGCGCCGGATCCCGGTGGACGTCCAGGAGGCCTGGCAGGTCCGGGACTTGAGCGCGGAGCTGCACCGGGCCGCCTACACCACGCTGGCCCGCGCGGCCGAGCCGCCCGTCGGCCTCGACGTGGACGCCCTCTACGAGACGCACATGGCGCCGGCCAGCTGGCAGCCGTACCCGGACACCGGGCCGACGCTGCGCGAGCTGCGCCGCCGCGGCATCCCCGTGGCCGTGGTCAGCAACATCGGCTGGGACCTCCGCCCGATCTTCCGCGAGCACGGCCTGGACGACCTCGTCGACGTATACGTCCTGTCCGTCGAGGTCGGCGCCCAGAAGCCCGCCCCGGCGATCTTCGAGGCGGCCTGCAAGCAGCTCGGCCTGGCCCCGGCCGACGTGCTGATGGTCGGCGACGACCGCACCTGCGACGGCGGCGCGACCGCCCTCGGCTGCGCGTTCCACCCCGTCGAGCACCTGCCGGTGGACCTCCGCCCGGCCGGTCTCACCCCGCTCCTGGACCTGCTGCCGTGACGCACGCCACGCAGTGTCCCCAGGGGCCTCCGGAGTAGCGTGCGGACCATGACCGATCAGGACTTCACCACGCGCGTCACCGTGCGCGGATACGAGACCGACACCCAGGGCCACCTCAACCAGGCGGTTTACCTCCAGTACGCCGAGCACGCCCGCTGGGAGTACCTCCAGGCCGCCGGCATCCGCCAGGCCGACCTGGTCGCCAAGGGCGTGGGCCCGGTGGTGCTGGAGACCACCTTGAAGTACCTGCGCGAGCTGCGCGCGGGCGACACGGTGGACGTGAGCTGCGCGTTCGTGTGGGGGGACGGCAAGACCTTCCAGGTGGTGCAGCGCATCACCCGCACCGACGGGGTGCTCGCGGCCGAGCTCATCGGCGTGGGCGGCATCCTCGACCTGACGGCCCGGCGGCTGGTCGCCGACCCGCGCGAACCGCTGCGCGCCCTGGCCTCGGACCCGGCCCTGCTCGGTCTCTGACCCGCCGGTCAAGCGTGCCGGTGCCTGCCGTGGCGGCTCGCCCCGGCCGCGGGGTGGTCGGCCGCGGCGATCAGTGCGGCCAGCGCGGTGGTCACCGGCACCGAGGCGACGAGCCCGATGCTGCCCACCAGCGTGCGCGCGATCTCCTCGGCCACCAACTCGCTGGTGGCCACCGCGAACACGTCCCGGTGCGCGATCGAGAACAGCAGGAGCAGCGGCAGCGCCGCGCCCGCGTAGGCGAGCACCAGGGTGTTGACGGTGGACGCGATGTGGTCGCGGCCGATCCGCATCCCGGTCCGGTAGAGCTTGCGCGCGCCCATGCCCGGGTCGGCCGCGTGCAGCTCCCAGATCGCGGAGGTCTGGGTGACCGTCACGTCGAAGAGCACGCCGAGCGAGCCGATGACGAACCCGGCCAGCAGCAGGCCGCGGATCTGGATGCCCGGATACAGGTCGTGGACCAGCCCGGTCTCCTCGGAGGTGTTGCCGGTCAGGTGCGCCCAGCCCGCGAAGACCAGGCTCAGCACGCCGATCAGGACCAGCGAGACGAGCGTGCCGAGCACCGCCACCGAGGTGCGGGCGGAGAGGCCGTGGCACAGGTAGAGCGCGATCAGCATGATCGCGCTGGCCCCGACGATGGCCACCAGCAGCGGGTCCGAGCCGCGCAGGATGGCGGGCAGGATGAACAGCGACAGCACCGCGAAGCTGATCGCGAGCGCGACCAGCGCGGCCAGCCCGCGCCAGCGCCCGACGGCGACCACGGCCACCGCGAAGACGCCCGCGAGCACCCCCATCGGCAGGTTCCGGTCGACGTCGACCACGCTGTACTGCAGGTCCGGCGGGGCGTCCGGCGCGTACGTCAGGACGACCTGCTCGCCCACGCCGTAGTGCCGCGGCTCGCTCGGGTGGACGACGATCGTGAACGCGCGGCCCTTGTCCGGCCCCGTGGTCACCTCGACGGTGTCCTGCTGGCAGGTCCCCTGGTCGGCGGGGTTGACGGCGCTGCACGGCAGCTCCTGGACCTTGGTGACCCGGCCGTGCTGGATCTGCTGGTCGAACCCGACGCCGGTGCGCGGGTGCGCGGGCACCCCGCCCGGCCAGAGCACCGCCAGGCCGACCACGACGGCCACCGCGAACGGGATCAGCACGGCCGCGATGACCTTGCGCAGATGGGCGGAGACGGGCGCCGCCGGCCCGTGCGCGTGTACGTGCGCCGCGGGCTCGGGACCCCCGTGCCGGTCGCCGTCCCCGTGCTTCCCTTCGTCCACCTCACGCCTCCTCAGCGGTCGCACGGCTGCCCACGCGCACCGCAGCCCCCCGAAATCATCGGCGCCGGACCGGCCGGACCGCCGCAGTGACCAACCCGTGGGCGTGCCGGATCCACCGGGCGAAGGGGGAGTGCGGTACACCCGACGGGCGGGGGATTACCCTACCGGCGACCGGCCCGCTGGCCGGATGGGATCAAGTGACGGTCCGGCGAAGAATTCTGACCATGTCGAAGACGAAGCCGAAGACGAAGACCACGCCGAATACCGAGCCGAATACCGAGCCGAACATCAACCGCACCGCCGCGGCCGCCACCGCCGCCGCGCTCGCCCTCACCGTCCTCACCGCCCTGCCCGCCGCCGCAGCGAGCCGGGAAGGCGACCACCTCACGTGGACGGCCTGCGAGGGCAAGACCGACCCCCGCCAGCAGTGCGCCACGCTCACCGTCCCGCTCGACTACGCCGACCCGCACGGCGAACAGATCACCCTCGCCATCTCCCGGATCCCCGCCGCCCGGCCCGGCCTGCGCCACGGTGTCCTGCTGACCATCCCCGGTGGCCCCGGCGGCTCCGGCCTGGACGTCCCCACCAGCGCGGCAAAGCGCCTCCCGCAGTCCGTCCTCGACCGCTACGACCTGGTCGGCTTCGACCCGCGCGGCGTCGGCCGCTCCACCCCGGTCAGCTGTGGCCTGGACACGCCCGACCTCGCGATGGTCAAGCTGCGCCCCTGGCCCGCCGCAGACGGCTCGATCGACGAGAACCTCGCCACCGCCCGCCGGGTCGCCGAGACCTGCGCCCGCAACGGCGGCCCGGTGCTGCGCAGCATCTCCACCCGCAACGAGGCCCGCGACATCGACCGGATCCGCCAGGACCTCGGCGAGCGCCGCCTCTCCGCCTGGGGCACCTCGTACGGCACCTATGCGGGCGCCGTCTACGCCACGATGTTCCCCGGGCACACCGACCGGATCGTGCTCGACAGCAACGACGACCCGGACCCGTCGAGGGTCGAGCGCGGCTGGCTCGCCAACTTCGGCCAGGGCGCCGAGGACCGCTTCCCGGACTTCGCCAAGTGGGCCGCGGATCCCCGTAATCCGGACCGCGTCGCGGACACCCCCGAGGAGGTCCGCCCGCTCTTCCTCGACCTCGCCGCCCGCCTGGACCGCACGCCCCTGCCCTGGCCCGGGGCGAACCCGGCCGAGCTGAACGGCAACGTGCTGCGCGAGACCATGCTGGAAAGCCTCTACGCGGACGCGAAGTTCCCCGACCTCGCCCGCCTGATGCTGGCCGGCCTCGGCCGCCGCCCGCTGCCCACACCGGTCGCGCCGCCCGAGCAGGCCGTCCAGAACACGATCGCCGTCTCCGTCGGCACCCTCTGCAACGACGTCACCTGGCCCACCGACCCGGCCGCCTACACCAAGGACGTCGCGGCCGACCGCGCCGCCCGCCCGCTCACCGCCGGCATGCCGGTCAACGTGATGCCCTGCGCGTTCTGGCCGTTCGCCCCGGCCGAGCCCCCGGTCCGGGTCACCGACCGGGGCCCGGCGAACATCCTCCTCGCCCAGAACCTCCGCGACCCCGCCACCCCCTACCGGGGCGCCCTCAACCTCCGCCGCGCCTTCGGCGACCGCGCCCGCACGGTGACGGTCGACTCCGGCGGCCACGACGTCTACGTCGCCAACGGAAACCCGTGCGGTGACGCCGTGGTGACGGACTTCCTGGTCACCGGCCGCCGCCCGGCCGACGACATCTCCTGCCCGGCCGGCTGACCCAGAACGGACCGGCGCCGGCTGACCCGCACGACCGGCGGCGGGGCCAACCGGCCGTAAACGAACGGCCCTTGACCCCGCCCCGATCACCCGTCCGATCGGCGGGAATGAGTCGAACTTGTCGCGGATTTGTGACAAAGCTCGGCCAACACCCGTCCCCTGTGGGCTTTTCGCGGACGTAGTGTTCCAGCTATGTCACCGAAGAACCGCATACCTGCCCCTGGCCCGGGGGACACCTGGGAGCCGCGCCCGCGGCGCCGTGAGACCCCGCTCGGGCTGGTGGGCCATACGGTCAAGTTCCTCGGCTGCAGCGCGCTCGGGGGCGTTCTGCTCGCGGGGATCGTCCTGCCCGCGGCCGGCGCGGTCGGGCTCGGGGCGAAGAACGGCGCCGAGAGCTTCGAGAGCATACCCGACGACTTCAAGGCCCCGCCGCTCACCCAGGCGACGCAGATCTTCGACGCCAAGGGCGGCCTGATCGCCAAGGTCTACGAGCGCGACCGCACCGTCCTCACCGCCGACCAGATGTCGCCGCTGATGCGCCGGGCGCAGGTGGACATCGAGGACGCCCGCTTCTACGAGCACGGCGCCGTCGATCTCAAGGGCGTCCTGCGGGCGATCACCAAGAACGCGGAGAGCGGCGCCACCGTCCAGGGCGCGTCCACCCTGACGCAGCAGTACGTGAAGAACGTCAACGTCGAGAAGGCCGGCGACGACCCGGTGGCCGTGGCGGAGGCGCAGCGCAAGACGCTCGGCCGCAAGATCCAGGAACTCAAGTACGCCATCAAGCTGGAAGAGGACCTGACGAAGGACCAGATCCTCACCAACTACCTCAACATCACCTTCTACGGGCACCAGGCGTACGGCATCCAGGCGGCCTCCCAGCGCTACTTCGGCAAGGACGCCAAGGACCTCACCCTCCCCGAGGGGGCCATGCTCGCCGGGCTGGTGCAGAACCCGTCCCAGTACGACCCGAAGCTGCACCCGGTGGCCGCGCAGAAGCGCCGGGACACCGTCATCGACAAGATGGTGGAGAACAAGCACATCACCCCGGAGCAGGCGAGGGACGCCAAGGCCGCCCCGCTCGGGCTGAACTACCGCGACCCGCAGAACGGCTGCATCACCGCCAGGGCGGGCATGGGCTTCTACTGCGACTACGTGCGCCATGTCGTCAAGCAGGACCCGACGTTCGGCAAGAGCGCCGCCGAACGCAAGAAGCTCTGGGACCAGGGCGGCCTCAACATCTACACCACCCTGGACCCGGAGAAGCAGGCCGCCGCCCAGAAGGCCGTCTCCGAGCTGGTGTTCGTCACCGATCCGGTGTCGGCGGCGATGACGATGGTCGAACCCGGCACCGGCAAGATCCTCGCGATGGCCCAGACCCGCCCGTACGGCCTCGACAAGGAGAAGAACCAGACCGTCGTCAACTACAACGTGGACGCGGCGATGGGCGGCGGCGTCGGCTTCCAGCCCGGCTCCAACTTCAAGCCCATCGTGGCCGCCGCCGGCCTGGAGGCCGGGCTGTCGCCCACCCAGCGGTACGACTCGCCCAACCGCATGGACTGGCCGGCGATGAAGACCTGCGACGGCACCTGGAAGAACCTGAGCAGGGGCAAGAAGGAAGGCACCATCCCGAACGAGAGCCCGAAGGAGGTCGGCCCCTACGAACTCAAGGAGGCGATGGCCCTCTCGGTCAACACCTACTTCGTGCAGATGGAGCAGGAGATCGGCCTCTGCGCGGTCAAGCAGATGGCCGGCAAGCTGGGCGTGACGGGCAAGGCCAGTGGCGATCCGCTCCAGGAGGTGCCCGCGCTGGGCCTCGGCACCCAGGAGGTCAGCCCGCTGGTGATGGCCAACGTGTACGCGAGCTTCGCCGCCCGCGGCTCCTACTGCGCGCCGGTCGCGATCAACCGGATCACCACGGTGGACGGCAAGGACGTGCCGGTGGCCCCCGCCAAATGCGGCCAGGTGATGTCCGAGAGCACCGCCGACGTGATCAACACCGTGCTGCTCGGCGTCACCGAGAAGGGCACCGCCAAGGACCTCGGCCTCGACGACGGCCGCCAGATCGCGGGCAAGACCGGTACCACCGACGAGAAGAAGTCGGCCTGGTTCAGCGGCTACACGGGCAACCTGGCCGCCTCGGTGTGGCTGGGCAGCCCGGGCACCAAGGTGCCGATGAAGAACATCCGGATCGGTGGCCACTACCAGCAGGAGGTCTTCGGTGCGACCGGCCCCGGGCCGATCTGGCAGCAGGCGATGAGCGACGCGGTGAAGACCATGCCGGAGCAGGAGTTCCCGACCGTCTACATCCCGGACCCGCCCAAGCGCGACCCCGGCAACCCGAGCGGCAGCCCGTCCGGCTCCGCCAGCGGCACCGCGCAGCCCGGTAACAGCCCGCAGCCCGGCCGCCCCACCACCGGCCCCGGCCGGCCGCACGACACCACGCCGCCCGACCAGTCCGACGGAGGCTGATCCGGCGGGCACGCCGTGGCCCCGCATGAGTACCCGTACTCATGCGGGGCCACGGCGTTCCGTCGCACGATGACGCCATGCCGCACAGCTTCCTCGGCGTCCCCGCCGTGTTCTGGCCTTCCGTCGGGTATCTGGCCGTCTACGGCGTGCTCGCCCTCGCCGCCGCCCGCGAACTGCGGGCCGGCACCAGCGCGGCCAACGCCGTGCGGCAGTGGACGGCGGTGATCTGGACGATGCCGGGCTTCCTCCTCGCCCTGGCCGTCAACCCGTTCCGCGACGGCACCCCGGCCCGGTTCCTCTCCGCCACCGCCCTCGGCGCGGCCGGCAACGCGGCACTCCTCGCGCTGATCGGCCACGCGGCGGGCTCGGGCTGATCGGCCACGCCGCGGGTCTGGGCCGAGCGCCGCGCTACCGCGCCTCCAGCGGCTCGCCCGTGTCCGGGTCGACGGTGAACACCCGCTGGTACGCGTCCGTCACGATGGTGATCCGGTCCCGCCCCGTCCAACTCGCCCGCACCAGCCGCCCGTCGTCCGGCCCGCCGCCGACGTCGGCGAGCGTCCAGCGCCGTGCGGACCAGCCGGTGCCGGTCTCCAGCAGCACCTGCCAGTGCTCACCCGGCTCCGGCCCGGCCTCGTACAAGCGGTGCACGACGACCAGCGCGCGCTCCGGCCGGGCCGGGGCGGTCTCGCGGCTGCGCGTCTCCGCCGCCGAGACCTTGTGCACGGCGAGCACGCCGAGCAGGAACACCACCCCGGCCGTGACCGTGACCGCCCGGGTGGCGGTCCGGACGGCCGTGCGGCGGTCGGCGAGCCAGGCGGCGGCGATCATCGCGGCCAGCGCCGCGCCGAGCAGCAGCTCCGGCCGGTTGAGCAGGTCGGCGACCAGCATCCGCCCGCCGGAGCGGCTCTCCCACTGGCCCTCGGTGTACAGCAGCACGGCGGCCAGCCCCGCGCCCCCGAGCACCCGCACCAGCACGCGCCGCGTACGCAGCGGCATGTTCTCTCGTGGCATCCCCCGTCGTCCCCCCGGTCGAAGGTGTCAGAGCTCGGCGAGGAGCTTCCGGCCCTCCGGCCAGTCGCCCAGCCCCGAGGCGGAGTTGATGTGCCCGTACGCGCCGGGCTCGACGTACCGGGCGCCCCAGGACTCGGCGAAGTGCCGGGCCCGCTCGGGGGTCACCCACGGGTCGTCGGTGCTGGCGACGACCAGGGTCGGGAACGGGAACGCCGTGAGCGCCACCGGCCGGAAGCCGACCAGCGCCGGGACGTCGGCGGTGTCGATGTCGGCGGGCGCGACGAGCAGCGCGCCCCGGACGGCGGCGGTCCGGTCGGCGCTCGTGCCGGCCACCCAGCGGGCCGCCGTGATGCAGCCGAGGCTGTGCGCGACCAGCACCACCGGCCCCTCGGCGGCGGCCTCGGCCACCGCGGCGTCGACCCGGGCCACCCAGTCCCCGGGCTCCGGGTGGTCCCAGTCGGCCTGCTGCACCCGCCGGAAGGTCTCCGGTTCGGCCTCCTCCCACCGGGTCTGCCAGTGCTCGGGCCCCGAGTTCTCGTAGCCGGCCAGGACGAGGTAGGTGGTGCGGTCCGCCATGGGACTCCTTCGGGTGGTGATCAGCGTCGGGCAGCAGGAGTCTAGGACGGCGGTGACCCGGCGCGCACGGCCCGTCAGAGGCGCACGCGTACGCTCACGCGCTGCGATTCACCCGGTGCGCCCTGTTGCGAACGGCGCGCCGGGTGCGGGAAGTTGGACCGGGCCCGCGGCCGGACGCCACCGCCGACGAGCGGATGGCGCCACCGACCCGGGCTCGCGCCAGGTCTGACGCTCGATCATGTGGAGGGATGTCGGCGATGACATCGAAGATCCTGCTCGTCACCGGGGACGCCGCCGAGTCGCTGGAGGTGTTCTACCCCTACCAGCGGCTGCGCGAGGAGGGCTACCAGGTCGACATCGCGGCGCCGACGAAGAAGCGCCTCCAGTTCGTCGTGCACGACTTCGTCGACGGCTACGACACCTACACCGAGAAGCCCGGCTACACCTGGCCCGCCGACCTCGCCTTCGCGGACGTCGACCCGGCGGACTACGTCGCGCTGGTGATCCCCGGCGGCCGGGCCCCCGAGTACCTGCGCAACGACCCGGACGTGCAGCGGATCGTGCAGCACTTCTTCGCGGGCGACAAGCCGGTCGCGCAGATCTGCCACGGCCCGCTGATCAGCGCCGCCGCGGGCGTGCTGGCCGGCCGCCGCAGCTCCGCCTACCCGGCGCTGGCGCCGGACGTGAAGGCGGCGGGCGCCGAGTTCGTCGACGGCGAGGCGGTCGTGGACGGCGTGGTGGTCTCGGCCCGCGCCTGGCCCGACCACCCGGCGTGGCTGCGGGCGTTCATCGAGGTGCTGCGCACCAAGGCTCCGCTGTCCTGAACCGTCCTGCCCTGATCCGCCTGCCCTGCCCTGCCGGCCCCGCCGCGAGCTGTCCGAGGACGAGCGGGCCGGGATCAAGGCCAACGGCGCGGGCTACCAGCTCCTCGCCGACGCGCACCGCGACATCGAGCCCGTCCGCTAACCGCCGACCACAGCCGCCGATCGGGCCTCGCCGGCCGGCACCGGCCCGGGCGCTCCGCCCGCGGGCCGGCGCCGGTCGCCGGCGAGAGGCAAAGGGGTGACTCCGGGGTGACGCCCGTGCGGACACGCGGCGGGGTGAATTCGTTCGTCCGGCATCCTAATCGGCCCGGATGACGCGCCCGTGAGCCGATCATGGCGGGCCGGTGACATCGGGTGACGTCAAGGCCGCGTCCTGGGGGCTCGCCAGCGGGCCGTCCGCGCGCGAGACTGGGGGCATGTGCCGCAACATCAAGACGCTGCGACCGCCCGTGACCTTCGACGCCGACGAGGACGACTTCCGCGCCGCCGCGCTGCAGTACGTCCGGAAGGTGTCCGGGTTCCGCGCCCCGGCCGCGCACAACCGCGAGGCCTTCGACCGGGCCGTGGACGCCGTCGCCGAGGCGACCGCCCGGCTGCTCGCCGAACTGGAGGTCCGCGGTGCACACGCCAGTGCCGCCGAGGCCGCGGCGTAGGCCGGCGTCCGCCGGGCCGGGCCGCAGCCAGGGACCAGGAGGTCGGTGATGAACTCGCCCACCCGTTACGCACTCACCTTCCCCGGTACCCCCGGCACCCAGGCCCCGCAGGACGTCGTCGTGGTCGCCCGCACCAGCGCGACGGGCCCCGGCGGCCACCCCGTGTACGAGGACGCCAGCGGCATCGTCAGAGCCGAGATCAGCGACGCCGGCGAGGTCCGGATGCTCGCCAGCGGCGGCCACCAGACCCCGCACCTGCCGGTGCACGCCCAGCCGCTGCCCTGAAAAGGCCTTCCCTGAGCCCGCCGATTCACCGAGAATTCGGCGCATGACCACAGCACGCTGGCAGGACACAGTCATCGCCGAGAGCGATGACACCGTCGTCGTCGAAGGCAACCACTACTTCCCGGCCGATTCGGTGCGAGGCGAGTACCTGCGCCCGTCCGACACCACCACCGTCTGCGGCTGGAAGGGCACCGCCGCCTACTACACACTGCACGTCGACGGGCAGACCAACCCCGACGCGGCCTGGTACTACGCCGACCCGAAGCCCGAGGCCGAGCACGTGCGCGGCCGCGTGGCGTTCTGGCGCGGGGTCGAGGTCGCCGACTAGCGGAGGTCCGGGCCGGGTACCGGACCCACATGGCAATATTCCGCAAACCAGGACATTCCGTCCGCTTCGGGCCCGCCCCCGAGCGCCGCGCCGGCCGGCGCGTAGCCCGCGATCTCGCCGATCCGGTCGAAGGGGCCGAGCGCCCGGTCCGCGAGCGGCAGGCCGCCGACGACCGCGCCGAACGCAGTCGCGGCCGGGTTCTGGTGGCGCACGTGGCGCGGCTGATCGGCACCGGCGGCCGGGCCGCCGCCAAGGGTGCCGTATTCGGCGGCCGGGCGCTCACCGAACAGCTGGTTCAGGCCGCGCCGCGGATTCCGGTCCGCAGCCTCGCCACCCTGCGCGCCCAGCACCCCGGCGCCGCCGACCCGGAGCAGCTGGCCGACCTGCTGGTCGCCGGCGCGGCCCGGGCGTCGAGCGCGCTCGGCGCGGGCGTGGGCGCCGCGGCGATGCTGCCGGTGCCGCCCGCGATGCCGGTGGAGATCGCCGCCGAGACGCTCGCGGTGGCGGCCGTGGAGCTCAAACTGATCGCCGAACTGCACGAGGTCTACGGCGTCCCGGCCACCGGGAGCATCACCCAGCGGGCCACCGCCTACCTCGGCGCCTGGGCCGACCGCCGGGGCATCGACGCCGCCCTGCTGGTCCGCCCGGCCGGCTTCGCGACGCTGGCGCTCGGGGCGGAGGTGCGCCGGCGGGTCCGCCGCCGGCTCACCCGCAGCTCGCTGCGCCGTCTGCCGTCGGTCACCCCGCTGCTGGTCGGCGCGGGCATCGGTGCCACCGTCAACCGCCGCGACACCCGCCGGCTGGCCGGCGAGGTCCGCGAGGACCTGCGCCGGCGCCGCCCGGCGGACCCCGGCTACTGGGGAGCGGCGGGGGCCTGACTACGTCCCTGCGGAGGGGGCGGAGGCGCCGCGGCCGGTCTTGACGCCGTTCACCATCGCCTGGTGGATCGCCCGCGCGGTGGTCTCGTCCGCCGCCGGGACGGGGCTGCCGGCCACCGTGTACCAGTCCAGCGCGCCGGTGTACTGGACGGTCAGCCGGGCCTCGCCGTCCACCCAGGTGGTGTGCACGGTGAGGTCGCCGGAGATGGGGCCGACCTCGGCGGTGGTGACGCCGCCCGGCCCGCTGATGATCGACTGCGTGGTCCAGGTCGCCCACGACGTGCGCGGGTCCGCGGGCGGTTGTGCCTGCCGTCCGCCCTGATTCTGCTCGGTCATGCGCCTATCCTCCCCCGCCGGTCCGCCGCCCGTCCGGCAGCGACACCCGCGGTAGCCGGAGGCCGCCCGGGCGCCCGGGCGGCCTCGTCCGTCAGACGGTCAGCTGTTCGGTCCGGGCTCGTCCAGTATGGGCTCGCCCTCCGCCCGGGACTCGTCCTGCGCGTGCAGGTTCTGCATCGAGGTGATGCCCTCCTCGGGGTCCGCGGCGCGGACGTCCTCGTCGATCTCGGTGCTCACTTCGGACCGTGCGCTCATGTCGGTCATCGCGGGCTCCGTCTCCTCGGCCGGTCCGGGCGCCCCGCGCCGGGGCGCGGCAGGCCGGGTTTGTCGTTCGCCCTTCCAGCCTGCCTCCGCCCCGGCGCCGGGGCCAGCCGGGTTGTCGGCGCGCCCGCCGGACGTCACCGGGGCCCGCCGGACGTCACCAGGCGACGGGCAGCGACTTCAGTCCGTAGACGACGCTGTCCGGGCGGAACACCAGCTCGCTGTGCGGCACCGCCAGCCGCAGTCCGGGCAGCCGGTGGAACAGGGTGCCGAGTGCGATCTGCAGCTCGGCGCGGGCCAGCGGCTGGCCGAGGCACTGGTGCACGCCGAAGCCGAAGGCCAGGTGGCGCCGGGCGTCCCGGTCGAGGTCGACGTCGTCGGCGGGCAGCCGGTCCTCGCCGCCGAACATCAGCTCGTCCCGGTTGGCGGTGGAGAGCATCGCGAAGACGCCCTCCCCGGCCCTGATCAGGGTGCCGTCCAGCTCGACGTCCTCCACCGCGACCCGGGGCAGGCCGGTGTGGACGATGGTGGTGTGGCGCAGCAGTTCCTCGACCGCGCCGGGCAGCGCGGCCGGGTCGGCGAGCTTCGCCTTCTGCTCGGGCCGGTCGAGCAGCAGGACGGTGGAGAGCCCGATCATGTTGGCGGTGGTCTCGTGCCCGGCCACCAGCAGCAGGATGCCGGTGGCGGCGATCTCGCGCAGGGTGAGGTCGTCGCGGGCGGCGAGCCGGCTCAGGATGTCCTCGGCCGGGTGCTCCTTCTTGTGGGCGGCGAGCCCGCCGAGGTAGTCCAGCAGCTCGTCATTGGCCCGGGAGATCTCGCCGACCCCGGCGAAGGTGTTGAGCAGCGTCCGGCTGAGGCTCTGGAACATCTCCCGGTCCTCGTACGGCACGCCGAGCAGCAGGCAGATCACCAGCGAGGGGACGGGCAGCGCGAAGGAGCCGACCAGGTCGGCCTCGGTGGCGCCGTCGGTCATCCGGTCGAGCGTCTCGTCGACGATCTCCTGGATCCCGGGGCGCATCGCCTCGACCCGCTTGACCAGGAAATCCCCGGTGACCATGCGGCGCAGCCGGGCGTGCTCCGGGTCGTCGAGCCGGATGAAGCTCGGGTTCTCGGCGAAGAGCTCGCGCCGTTCGGGGGTGAAGAGCGGGAAGGCGGGGTGGCGGGCGTCGGCGCTGAACCGGCGGTCGGACAGGACGGTGCGCACCTCGGGGTAGCCGGTCACCAGCCAGCAGGGCGAGCCGTCGGGCAGCTCGGCGCGGGAGACGGACGAGGTTCGGGCGGCCTCGGTGTAGGCGGGCGGCGGGCTGAACGGGCAGCGGTTGTCGTGCGGGGCGGGCAGCGGGACGGCGGTAGCGGCGGGCGTGGGGGGCGTGGTCGTCAAGGTGGGACTCCTTAGCGGCGCGGTGGGGGTCTCCTGGGTGGGGTCGGATTCGTCGGCGGCGCTGGGCTAACTGCCGGTGCCGGCCTGCGCGTCGGCGGTCCCGTCGGCCGGGGAGACGCCCTCGGTGACGGTGATCGCGCCGCACGGGCAGAGCTCGCCGGCGAGTCTGATATCGGCGAACTGGCCTGGCCGGAACACAGTCTGACGGAGCATCACTCGACCGTCCTGCTCGTCCTGGTCGAAGATCTCCGGAGCGTTCAAAGCACACAGGCCGGAGCTGCAACAGCGGTCCCGGTCGACGCTCACCTGCATGGGCGACACCTCTCATCAGTCTGGCGCCGGGTCCTCCGGGCGGCCACCTCTCGTTGTCATTGCCAACCTAACCGCCGTCTCGGCGCATACGGAGGGTGCGGTGGCGTGTTTGCGCAGATTGGCCGATTCGCTTCCGGGCGGAACGACCTTTGGCAGCAGGAGGTTTGGATTGACGTCAGTTTGTCAAGGGGGTGTCGCGGCGGGCGCGGCTCACAGGCCCTCGGCGGCGGCGATCTCCCGGACCGCGGCCACGGTGTCCGCCTCGGCCGCGCTCTTGTCCGGCCGGTAGCGCACCACCCGGGCGAACCGCAGGGCCAGCCCGGCCGGGTAGCGGGGACTGCGCTGGACGCCGTCGAAGGCGATTTCCACGACGAGTTCCGGCCGTACCCGCACGGTCCAGGCGTCCCGGTCGGTCTCGCGGGCGAGGAGTTCGGCGGTCTGCCAGGCGAGCGTCTCGTCGGTGAGGCCCTTGAAGGTCTTGCCGAGCATCACCCACGGGCCGAGCCCGGGCTCGCCCGCCGCCCGGGCGCCCAGGTGCAGGTTGCTGAGGTGACCGCGGCGCCGGCCGGTGCCCCACTCGGCGGCGAGCACCACCAGGTCCAGGGTGTGCCGGGGCTTCACCTTGATCCAGCCCGCGCCGCGCCGACCGGCCGCGTACCCGGCCGCGGGGTCCTTGACCAGTACGCCCTCGTGGCCGAGCGCCAGCGTCTCGCGGAAGAACTCCAGCGCCTCCTCGCGGTCCCCGGTCTCGGTGCGGGCCACCCGCAGACCGGGCGGCACCGCCTCGGCCAGCGCCGCCCAGCGCTCCCGGCCGGGGCGGTCCACCAGGTCGTCGCCGTCCCGGTGCAGCAGGTCGAAGAAGTAGACGCTGAGCGGGACTTCGGCGCGCAGCCGCTCGGTGTCCCGCCGGGAGGCGGCGCGCGCCGCGGTCTCCTGGAAGGGACGCGGCCGCCCGTCGGGCCCGAACGCGATCGCCTCGCCGTCCAGCACCGCCGAACGCACCGGCAGCGCGAGCGCGGCCTCGACCACCTCGGGGACTCGCGCGGTGATGTCGTCCAGGCTGCGGGTGAACACCGCGACCTCGCTGCCGTCCCGGTGCACCTGGACGCGGATGCCGTCCAGCTTCCACTCGAGCGCGGCCGGGCCGGTGCGCTCCAGCGCCGTGGCCACGTCCGGCGCGGGGGCGGCCAGCATCGGCCGGACGGCGCGGCCCACCTCCAGCCGGAACGCGGCCAGCGCCGGCACCCCGCCGGTGAGCGCCGCCTCGGCCACCGCGCGGGCCGAACCGCGGAACATCAGCGCCCGGCGCACCGCCGTGGCCGGCACCCCGGCCGCCTGCGCGACGGCGTCGCCGACCACCGCGTCCAGTGCGCCCTGGCGCAGCTCGCCGATCAGCACGGCCCGCAGGAAGGCCTGCTCGACGTCGGTGGCACGGGCGAACAGTGCGGTCAGCAGCCGCCGCCGCTCGGCCTGCGACCCGGCGCCGTGCACCTCGGCGATCCGCTCCAGCTCCCGCTCCGTCTCCCGGACGCCGAGCGGGGGACCGGCGGGCCGGCCGGAGCTCTGGCCCGAGGGCTGGTCGGCGGGCGACGGTAGGTCGCGCAGGCTCGCGTACCCGATGCCGGTGCGCAGCCGCTGCGACTCGCCCGACAGCAGGGCCACCGCCGACGGCGCCTCGGCGGGGCCCAGCTCGCGCAGGAGGTCGGCGAGCAGCGCGATCTTGGCCTTGCGGCCGGACTCGGCCGCGACGGCACGGGAGGCCAGAGCCAGCTGCCGCAACGTCATGGGGGCGCTCCTCGGGGGACGCGGGCCGGGAGGTTCAGGATCGCACGGGGGACGGACAGGGCCGCGATGGAGTACGCGAGCCGGGGTCTTGGCCGCCG
Organism: Kitasatospora aureofaciens; assembly: GCF_019192735.1. GTDB lineage: Bacteria > Actinomycetota > Actinomycetes > Streptomycetales > Streptomycetaceae > Kitasatospora > Kitasatospora aureofaciens_A. Next base: position 55,395 of record NZ_JAHTKP010000031.1, on the reverse strand, counting down.
TGGAGATCGGCGTCGAATCGACCGGCCGTCATGCTGGCGCCACGGCGCGGCCCGGTGCCCCGGGCCGCCGGACGGAGGGAGACCGAGTTGACCACCACGACCCGCTGGAGCGTCGGCGCGCCGGAGCGTTCCGAGTACCCGGCCTGGCGTGAACTCTTTCGCGGCTACTGCGCGTTCTACCGGGTGCCGATGCCGGAGGAGAAGGTCGCGCTGGTCTGGTCCTGGCTCACCGACCCGGACCACGAGCTGGAGGGCCTGCTGGTCCGCGACGCCGACGGCACGCCGGTCGGCCTGGCGCACTTCCGCCCGTTCGTCCGCCCGCTGCACGGCGCGGTCGCCGGATTCCTGGACGACCTGTTCGTGGCGCCGGACGCGCGCGGCGGCGGCGCGGTGGACGCGCTGCTCGCCAGGCTGCGGGCGATCGCCGCCGAGCGCGGCTGGAACACCGTCCGCTGGATCACCGCGGACGACAACCACCGGGCGCGCAGCAAGTACGACCAGGTCGCCGTCCGGACGATGTTCGTCACCTACGACATGGCCCCGGACGCCTCGTGAGGTGAGCCGGTGACCGGCTTGCCGGACATTCGTTCGGACTTTCTGTTATCGGCGCCGCGCCGGGCGGTCTCCCAGGTGTCGGCACCCGACCGCCGACCCGACAGAAAGCGTGGCCAGGTGAACAGCGAAGACAGGACGACCATCCTCCCGGTGACCGGAGCGGCCGACCGCGCCGGCGGGCGAGCGGCCCGCCGCGCCGCCGAGCGGCACGGCGAACGCCGCGGTGGGCGCGGTCGTCGGGGCCGAAGGCGCGGCGTGTTCGGGCCGGTGTCGGCGGTGGTCGCCGCCGTGGCCGGGACGGGATTGGTCGCCGCCCTCGCGGGCGCCGGCTACGCGGCCTACGGCGGAAAGCAGACCGACCGGGACGCCGGGCAGACGGTGGCCCTGGACGCGCTGATGGCCGCCGAGGCCGGGACGCACGACGGCATCCAGATACCCGGGGCCGGCGGCGCCGACCCGACCGCCGTCCGCGCCGCCCCGGCGGGGACCGTCAACCTGGCCGCGACCGACCCGGCGACCCCGACGCCCACCGCCACCGCCACGCCCACTCCGACCGCCACCGCTTCCGCGACCGTCACCGCCACCGCCAAGCCGACCCCGACCGCCACGGCCACCGCCAAGCCGACCCCGACGGCCGCCCAGCACACCGGCGGCTCCACCACCGCGCCCACCATCACCTCCGCACCCACCCCGGTGGGCGGCGGCGCGGCCCCCTCGGACGCGCAGCAGGTCGTCGACCTGGTCAACGCCGAACGGGCCAAGGCCGGCTGCGCCCCGGTCACCGCCGAACCCCGGCTGGCCGGCGCCGCCCAGTCCCACAGCGACGACATGGCCGACCGCAACTACTTCGACCACGCCAGCCCCGAGGGCTACCACGCCGACCACCGGATCGAGGCCACCGGCTACCGCTGGAGCACCTGGGGCGAGAACATCGCCCGCGGCCAGAAGGACCCGGCCGCGGTCATGGACGCCTGGATGAACAGCCCCGGCCACCGCGCCAACATCCTGAACTGCGCCTTCAAGCAGCTCGGCGTCGGCGTCCGGACCGGCTCCGGCGGCCCCTGGTGGACCCAGGTCTTCGCCGCCCCGGCCTGAGCCGGATCTGAGGTTCGTGCAAGGGCCCGAGGACCCGTTTTCCGATTCCGCGCAAATTGCTGTTATCTGATCACTCTCCAAAGGTCTCCGAGGAGGCAGCGGCGGACGGAACACGGCAAGACGGAGTGCGGACCATGAACGCTGACGTGCAGAACGCTGACGTGATGAACGCTGACGCGCAGATCAGGACCGGGACGACCCTGGTCCGGGCGGCCCAGGCGGGCGACCGGCAGGCCCAGGAGGCGCTGGTCGCCGCCTGGCTGCCGCTCGTCTACAACGTGGCCGGGCGCGCGCTGGGCGGCCATGCCGACGTCGACGACGTCGCCCAGGAGACCATGATCCGCGCCCTCGACGGCCTCGACGGGCTGCGCGACCCGGAGTCGTTCCGCTCCTGGCTGGTCGCGATCACCATGAACCAGGTCCGCCGCCGGTGCACCGCCGGCCAGCAGCAGCCCACCGTCGGCGGCCTCGACGAGACCTGGGAACTCGCCGACCCCAGGGCCGACTTCACCGACCTGACCATCCTCCGCCTCGGCCTCTCCGGCCAGCGCCGCGAGGTCGCGGAGGCCACCCGCTGGCTCGACCCGGACGACCGCGAACTGCTCGCCCTCTGGTGGCTGGAGGCCAGCGGCGACCTCACCCGCGCCGAACTCGCCGAGGCGCTCGACCTGAGCCCGCAGCACACCGCCGTCCGGGTCCAGCGGATGAAGAAGCAGCTGGAGTCCGGCCGCGTGGTCGTCCGCGCCCTCGGCGCCTACCCGCGCTGCCCGGAGCTGGCCGAACTCACCGCCGGCTTCGACGGCACCCCGAACTCGGTCTGGCGCAAGCGCATCGCCCGGCACATCCGCGGCTGCGCCAACTGCGACGGGCTCGGCCGCGACCTCTTCCCGGCCGAGGGGCTGCTCGCCGGGCTGGCGCTGGTGCCGATCCCGCTGAGCTCGCCCGCGCTGCTCCACTTCAAGGCCACCGCGGCCGCCGTCACCCCGGGCGGCGCCGGGGCCGCGGGTTCGGCCGGGGCCGGGTCGCACGGCGGCTGGGCCGGGTTCGCCGCGAGGAAGGCCGTGCTCCTGAGCGGCGCGGCCGCGGTGGTGGCCGTCACCACCCTGGCCCTCGTCTGGCCGCACCCCACCGAACCGTCGGTGGAGGCCGCGCCCGAGCCGACCACCCCGGCCGCCGCCCCCGACACCCCGACGGCCACCGCGATCGCACTGCCGCCCGCGCCCGTCCCGGTCACCGCCACGCCCACTCCGACGGAGACACCCACGGAGACCCCCGCCGAGACGCCGACGCCCACCCCGTCACCCACCGCCACCCGGCCGACCGCCCCGCCCAGCGCAGAACGCCAGCTCGTCGACCTCGTCAACTCCGAACGCGCCAAGGCCGGTTGCACCCCGCTGCGGATCGACCCGCGGCTGCACTCCGCCGCCCAGAAGCACGCCGACGACATGGTGGCCCGCGGCTTCTTCGACCACGTCAACCCCGACGGCGTCCGCCCTGACGCCCGGATCACCGCCGCCGGCTACCGCTGGTCCCAGTGGGGCGAGAACCTCGACCGCGGCACGAGCAACCCCGCCACCGTCGTCTCGCACTGGATGGACGGCGGCATCCACCAGTCCAACCTGCTGGACTGCGGCTTCAAGGACGTCGGCGTCGGCGTAGCGACAGGCCCGGCCGGCACTTACTGGACCCAGGACCTCGGCGCCCCGATGTCCTGACGCCCCGATGTCCTGACGCCCCGATGTCCTGACGCCTGCCGCGTACTACGCCGGCGTGACCCCGACCAGCCCGTCCGCCACCCCGGTCACGTACCCGGTCGGCTGCCCGACCACCCCGCCCGCGTCCCCGACCTGCCCCGGCGCCAGGTCGGTCGTGGACCCGAGCGGCCCGGGCAGCCCCTCCTGCCCGCCGACGGCACTGGCGTGCGCACTGGGCGCGGTGAGGGAGGCCACGACGCCCACGGCGAGCGAGGCAACGGCGAGCATGCTGCGCTTCTTCATGCCCACCCCAACGACCCACCCCCGTCCGGGTTACGGCCCCACCGTTGCGTCGACGGACGGCGAGCGCCCTGCGGCGTTCCGGTGGCGGTGGGCTTATCCGGTGGCGATGGGCTTAGGAGCGCGGTGGGATGGGGAGGGGTCGGGGAATGAATCCGGCAAATCGGGTGATCCGCCGTGCCCGGCCGGGTTCACCGACCACGAAGGATCCCGACCCGAAGGGCACCCGATGCACGCAGCCGAGCTCACGCCAGCCGTCCTCGCCGAGCTGCGCCGCCCCCGGCGCTACCCGGCCGTCTCCGTCCTGCTGCCCACCCACCGCAGCGAGCCCGACAACACCCAGGACCCGGTACGCCTGCGCAACCTCGTCGCCGAGGCGAAGAACCGGCTGCACGCCGACGAGGCGGTCAGCCGAGCCGACCGGCTGGCCGTGGTAGAGCAGCTGGACCGCGCGCTCACCGAGGTCGACCTCGTGCACGCCGAGGACGGACTGGTGATCTTCGCCGCCCCCGGGGAGCACCAGGTGTGGTCGCTGCCGCGCCCGGTGCCCGCCCGGGTCGTCGTCGCCGACACCTTCCTGACCCGCAATCTGGTCTCCGCCTACACCGCCGGCGCGCCCTACTGGGTGCTCACCGTCGCCGCCGACCGGGTCGCGCTGTTCAGCGGCACCGGGACGCGTCTGGTGGAGCACACCGCGGGTGGCTTCCCGCTCGACCAGGTCGGCCCGGACTGGGACGTCGAGCGCCAGGAGCGGATCGGGAACGTGCCCAGCACCTTCACCGACGAGGAGACCCGCCGCTTCCTGCGTTCGGCCGACACCGCCCTCGCCACCGTCCTGGAGACCGACACTCGCCCGCTCTACGTGCTCGGCGAGGCGGCGGCGATTTCCCTGCTCGACGACGTCGGCACGGCGGCCAAGCGCGCCGCCGACCGGGTCGCGCGCGGCGGCCTCGGCCACGCCTCCGCCGCCGCGGTGGCCGAGGCCGTCCGGGCGACCGTGGCCGAGCAGGACCGCAGGTCCGTCACCGAACTCCAGGAGCGCCTCGACCAGGCCCAGGGCGTCAAGGGACTGGCGGCCGGCATCGACGAGGTCTGGCAGACCGTCGCCGAGGGCCGGGCCGCCGTGGTCGCGGTGGAGGAGGACTACTGGCAGCCCGTCCGGGTGACGGACAACCACCTCGTCCCGGCCGAGCCGGGCGAACCGGACGTCCGCGAGGACATGGTCGACGAGATCGTCGAGCGCGCCCTCGACACCGGCGCCCGCGTGCAGTTCGTCCCCTCCGGCGCCCTCGCCGACCGCGCCCACATCGCGGCCGTCCTGCGCTACTGACACCGCCGTGGCGCGGCCTCCGGCCCCGGGGGCCGCGCCACGACCAGTCACGACGGAGACGGCTCAGCCGCGCGGGCCCTCGGCGCTGGGGCTGCTCCGGTCGGCCGCGCGGACGGACTCCAGCACCTGCTGCACCTGCTGCACCGCCACCACGGAAGGCTCCCGCAGGCACGCGCTCAGCTCGATCACCTGCGGCTTCGGGCCCGACGCGATGGTCCGGTAGCCGAGCAGCGCACGGGTGCCGCCGTGCGTGCCGCAGTCCTTGCTGACGGCGGCGGTGGCCGCCGGGCCGTTCTGGCCGGTGTACTTGTCGATCCTGGCCGGGTCGTCGAGCAGCCGGAAGGACACGACGGCGCCGGCGTTGCGCAGTTGCCCGACCGGGAGGCAGGGGATCTGCCCCGAGGGGCACGTGGACGGGTCGGCCAGCGGCTGGTTGGCCAGGGTGCCGATGCCCCGCTGGGGGCCGTCGGCCCCGTCCTCCTGGGTGAACCAGCCCTTCGGCACGTTGACGACCAGCTCCGGGAACAGTCTGAAAGTGATCGACGGCCCCAGCGGCCCGATCGCGTCCGAGGGTTCGGGCCCGGGCGAGGGCAAGGCCGTGTTCGGCACGGGAGTCCGCGCTCCCGTGCCCGCCGCGCCCAGTGCTCCCGGACCGGACGGCGACGGCGCGATCGCCGGGGCGGCGGCCAGGGCGGCGGCGAGCAGCCCGGTGGTGAGGCCGGCGCCCAGCCCGGCGGCCCGCCGTCGGCGGCGGGTACGGGCGGCGCGGGCGCGGATCCGGTCCATGCGGTCGTCGGGGGCGGCCAGGTGCGGGGCGGCCTGCCGGAGCAGGACCCGCAGCTCCTGCTCCTCCTCGGTACCGGAAGTGCGGCCGCCGCCGCCGAGGCCGTCCGGTTCCAGGACGTCAGTTCCCGTCACGGCGTCCCCCGTCCAGCAGCAGCTCCCGGACCGGCAGTTTGCCCCGCAGCGCGTTCAGCGCCCGGTGCGTCTGGCTCTTGACCGTGCCCGTGGTGCAGCGCAGCACCTCCGCCGTCTCCTCGACGCTGAGGTCCTCGAAGAAGCGGAGCACCACCACGGCCCGCTGCCGCGGCGGCAGTGCCCGGACGGCGGTCGCCACCACCTGGCTGAGCACGACGTCCTCGAACGGGTCGCTCCGGTCCACCGGCGGCTCGGGCAGCTCGCCGTGCGGCAGTTCCCCGGTCCAGCGGCGGCGCCACCAGGAGACGTGCGCGTTCACCAGGACCCGCCGGACGTACGCCTCGGGCCGTTCGATCGCGATCCGCTCCCACTTGGGCCAGACCTTGGCGAGCGCGGTCTGCAACAGATCCTCGGCCTGGTGCGGGTCGCCGGTCAGCAGCCAGGCCATGCGCAGCAGCTTCGGGCCGCAGGCGGCGACGAACTCCTCGAAGTCCGGTGTCGCGTCCCTCATCCCGCCGCCTCTGCCATGGTGCTCCCGTCGTTCCCGGCTGCCGTGGCGGCCTGGTCGGCCGCGCGCGTGGTGTCGTCCTCACGGCTGATGAACGCGGTGGTCGGCGGTTCCGGTTGCCTCGGCGACGGGGGCGATTCCCGGAAGGGTTGTCCGGAAGAGCTGTCCGAAGGGCTGGACGGCCCGCGAGCCGGCCGGGACTCGGCCGGGCGGCGGGCGGGCCGTGGGCACCACGATGCTCCCGCTGCCCCGTGCGGCACAGGGCGCGCGCGGGGCGCCCGGACGCACCCCACCGGCGCGCCCCGGCGTACAAGAGCGACGGCCGTCAGAAGGGTGACGGCGGTCAGAGCGTCCCGGAGCCGTGGTCCCCCGGGACGGCCATTCCCCTGGCGGTGGCGGACGGCGGAGTGACCGGCCCGACCTTCCAGTCCGGGTGGCCGGGCATCGGCGGGGTGCTCCGCCCGTACAGCCAGTCGGTGAGGAAGCCGGTCAGGTCCTGCCCGGAGACCTCGGAGGCGGTGCGGAGGTAGTCGGCCGTGGTCGCGTTGCCGTAGCGGTGCTGCCGCAGGAAGGCGTGCTCGATCGCGTCGAAGGTGTCCGCCCCGACCTTCTCGCGCAGCGCGAACAGCACCAGCGCGCCACCGGTGTAGCGCTGGCCGTCGAACAGGGTGGCCGCGGTGGGCGCGGCGACCGGGCCGGCGTCGTGCCGCCACTGGTCGCCCAGGCCGTAGACGTAGCGCATCCGGTCGGCGAGGGTGGTGTAGCCGAAGGCGTCCGGCCAGCCGCGTTCGTAGCGGTACATCAGGCCGTAGAAGTCGGCGTGGCCCTCGTTCAGCCACAGGTCCGCCCAGGTGGCGGGGGAGACGCTGTCGCCGAACCAGGAGTGGACCAGCTCGTGCATCATGTGCGAGCCGATCGCCGGCTCCGGCCGGCGCAGGAAGCCCGGCTTGTAGAGCGTCAGGGTCTGGGTCTCCAGGCCGGTGAAGCCGAACGCGTCGGGGTCGTCGGTGTCGGCCGGCAGGATCCCGTACGCCTCGAACGGGAACGGGCCGAGGTGCTGCTCGGCCCAGGCCAGTTGGTCGGCGGTGAGCGCGAGCGCCGGTTCGAGGTCGGCGGCGCGCGCGCGAGGCACGACGTCGCGGAGCGGTAAGCCGTGTGGGCCGCTGCGCTCGCGGACGGTGTAGTCGCCGACCGAGACCTGCACCAGCTCGGTGGCCATCGGTGCGCGGGACGTGTAGCGCCGGGCGGTGCGGCCGTCGCCGAGCGGCTCGGTGGCCGTCAGCTCCCCGCCGGCGACGCCCAGCAGGCCGTCCGGCGCGGTGACGCTGATGGTGAAGCGGGCCTTGTCGCTCGGGTGGTCGTTGCACGGGAAGACGGTGTGCGCGCTGTCCGGCTGCCCGGCGACGGCGAAGCCGTTCGGGGTGGGCACCCAGCCGGTGTGCGGGAGCCTGGCGCGCGGGTCCGCCGCGTACGCGACCGTCACCTGCGCGATGGCGCCGCGGCGCAGCGGCCGGTCCGGGGTGAGGGTCAGCTTCTCGTCGTGCGTGGTGAACGCGGCGGGGCGGCCGTTCACCCGGACGGCGTGCACGTCCAGGCCGAGCGCGTCCAGGTCCAGGCTCGCCAGGGTGCGGGAGGTGCGGGCGGTGATCACCGCGGTCGCGTCCACGGTGCGGCTGTCGGGCCGGTACGTGAACGAGAGGTCGTAGGCGAGGGCGTCGTAGCCGGCGTTGCCGAGCGACGGGAACACCGGATCGCCCAGGCCGCCGACGGCGGTGGCCGCGGGGACGCCGGCGGAGAGCAGTGCGGCGCTGAGCGCGAGCGCGACGGCGAGACCGACACGGGTCCGGGGCAGGGCGATCACCGGCTTCTCGGGTCTTCGGGCGGACGGCGGGGTGATGTTCCGGGCACGGATCGTAGCGGACGGCGGTGGCGGCCCGGGAGGAGTTTCCGCGACACGACGGCATCCCCCGGACGGACCACAGCGGTAGCCGGGCGGTCGCCCGCCGTCATACGGTCGAAGAGCTTCGTCCCCTGACGGATGAGGCCACGGCCGTCGGAGAACCTGGCCAGGTCCGGCGGCCGTCCCTTGTGCCCGCGTGCACCCCGTAGGCTGGCGGCCCGCCCCTACCGGATGCCAGGAGCCCGCCGTGACCAGCCCCGCCCCGCGCTTCCTGGTGATCGGCGAGTGCGTCGCCGACGTCGTCCGCGTCGACGGCGCCCCCGACCGGGTGCACCCCGGCGGCAGTCCCGCGAACGTCGCGTACGGGCTGGCCCGGCTCGGGCGGTCGGCGATGCTGCTCACCCAGCTCGGGGACGACGCCCACGGGCGGTTGATCCGGGGCCACCTGGAGGCGGCGGGGGTGACGGTGCGGGCGGACGCGGTGGAGCGCACGCCGTCGGCCGTCGTCGAGCTGGACGGGGACGGGCGGGCGCAGTACGCCTTCGACATCGGGTGGACGCTGGCGTCTGCCGAACTTCCTTTCGTGCCGGGCCACTTGCACCTCGGCTCGATCGCCGCCATGACCGCGCCGGGCGCGGCGGCGGTGCTGGAGCTGGTGGAGCAATGGCGGGGGCGGGCGGGCGTCAGCTACGACCCGAACGTGCGCCCCGCCTTGATGGGCGAGCGGGCGGAGGCGGTCCGCCGGGTCGAGCGCTGCGTGGCGCTGAGCGAGGTCGTCAAGGCCAGCGACGAGGACCTGGCCTGGCTCTACCCCGGCGAGGGCCCGGAGTCCGTGGCCCGGCACTGGCTCGCCCTGGGCCCGGCCGTCGTCGCCGTCACCCGGGGCGCGGCGGGTGCGTTCGCGCTCACGGCGGACGGTACCCGCGAGGAGGTCGCCGCCGTTCCGGTACCGGTCGCGGACACCGTGGGCGCCGGGGACTCCTTCATGGCCGCCTTCCTGCACACCCGAGCCGCCGGCGCCCCACTGTCCACGTGCCTCATGCACGCCGTGACCGCCGCCGCCCTCACCGTCTCCCGCCCCGGCGCCAACCCGCCCTCGGCGGCCGAGCTGGCCACGGCACTGGCCAGGTAGGACCTCGGCGATCAGGGCGGCAGGGGGTCAACTTCCGTTCTGCGAGCCGGTGGTGAGGTCCTTGCCGTACCAGATCTCGGCGTAGAAACGGGTGCTGTAGGCGGGGATCTCGTGGTAGCCGTGCCGGGCGTAGAGGGCACGGGCTTCGACGAGGTCGAGGCGGGTGTCGAGGATGATGCGGGTGGCACCGAGGGAGCGGGCGGCGGTGTCGACGGCGGCGAGCAGGCGGGCACCGCCGCCGGTGCCGCGGACGGTGGGGCGGACGAAGACGCGGGTGAGCTCGACGGTGGTGGCGTCGAGGCAACGCAGACCGGCGCAGGACTGGGCGGCGCCGTCGTAGCGGCCGATCAGGAAGACGCCGTCGGGCTCGGCGAGGTCGTCGCTGGGGGAGCCGGCCAGGCCGGACTCCAGTTCCTCGGGGGTGCCGTCCCGGTCGAAGTGCAGGCGGTAGTAGCGGTTGGCCACGTCGTAGTAGTAGTCGCGCAGCAGCGCGAGCGCCTCGTCGGTGGTCACGTCGGCCGGGGTGACGGCCCACAGGTCGGAGGCGTGCGCGGTGCTGATCGTCATGCGCGCATGGTCGCGGGGCGGCGGGTCCGGTGGCAACGGGTTTTTGGCGGCCGGCCGGGCGGCGGCCCGGGCAAAGCTTGGGCAAGGCCCCCGGCGGGTCGTTCTGCCGAGTGGGTGACGGGGGGATTGGCGGGGGTGCACGGCAGGGGAGCAGTGCGTCTATGACCAGACCATCAGTTCGTAGCATTAATGGGAGTTTGAGGGCGGGTCAGCGGGGCCGGACGGGCGTGCGGACCGGCCTGCTGGCCACCGTCTGCCTCTCCGCCGTCGTCGCCGGCTGCGCCGGTCCGGCCGGCCCCGGAGGACCGAAGTCCGCACCCGCACCGCCCGCCGCCGAGCCTGCGGCGGCCCGCCAGGCGGCCGCGCCGGCGCTGCTGCCCGGGCTGGCCCGCCAGGAGGAGGAGACCGGCAGCGAGGCCGTCGCCCGCCAGGAGGCCGCCGTCCGGACCGCCCTGGAGGCCGCGCACCGCTGGGGCCTGGCGCAGCCGCCGCTCAAGGCGCCGCCGCGCCCGGCGACCAGGCCCGAGCTGAGGTCGGTCACGGGCGTGAAGCTCAAGGACGGCCGCCCGCCGGTGGTGTACCGGGTGCCCACCGACGACAAAGTGGTCTTCCTGACCGTCGACGACGGCGCCGAGAAGGACCCCGAGTTCAACCGGATGGCGGCGGAGCTCGGGATCCCGCTCAGCGCCTTCGTCTCCGACTACCTCGCCCGCGAGAACTACGGCTACTTCCGCGATCTGCACGCCCAGGGCGTGGAGATCAACAACCACACCATCAACCACCGCAACCTGAAGATCCTCGACTACGACACCCAGCGCGGCGAGATCTGCCGCCAGCAGGACCAGCTGGAGAAGCAGATCGGGGTCCGCCCCCGGCTGTTCCGCCCGCCGTACGGCGAGTACAACGACGACACGCTGCGCGCCGCCGGGTCCTGCGGGGTCAAGGCGGTGCCGATGTGGAACGAGGAGGCCTTCCCGGACCACATGGAGTGGCGCTACGACGACCAGAAGCTGCACCCGGGCGACATCATCCTCACCCACTTCCGGGGCACCGACATCTGGAAGGCCTCGATGCCGGACCTGCTCAGCAAGGTCCTGAACGACGTCACCGCGCAGGGTTTCGCGCTGGCCCGCCTGGACGACTACCTGTAGCGGCCGGGAGGCTCAGCCGAGCGAGAGGGCGTCGAGGTACACCCAGGCGCCCTCGTGCCGGACGAACCGGCTGTGCTCGGTGAGCACCCCCTCCTCGCCTCCCTCGGTCCAGTACGCGCGGAACGCGACCGCGCCCTCGGCGTGGAAGGCGCCGCCCTCGGTGGTGGCGCCCACCTCCAGGCGGGTCCAGCGCAGCGCCGGGTCGAAGTCGACCGAGTCGGGCCGGGTGTCCGGGTGCCAGGTGCGCAGCAGGTACGCCTCGTCCTGCGCGACGAAGGCGCTGAACCGGGAGCGCATCAGCGCCTCGGCGGTGGTGGCCGCCGCCGTACCGCGGTGCAGCCGGCCGCAGCAGTCGCCGTAGGCGGCGGGCAGGCCGCACGGGCAGGGGGAGGAAGGCAGCAGCCGGGGCGCGGAGGCGGCGGCGCGGGGCGCGGGACGACGTCGGGACATGCCGTCCATTGTCGCCCCTCGGCCCGGCCGCCCCGACCGGCGGGTGGGGAGGGCCGCGCCGGTTGTGCGTTCTCCGTGTGCTACGCGTTGCGCTTGAACGCGTAGTTGAACTCGCCGGTGCCGAAGTGCCGGTAGAGGCGCAGCCAGAACGGCATCATCATCTCGGTCGCCCGGGCGCCCGTGATGTCCCCGAGGTCGATGATCCACTCCGCCGGCCAGCCGAACTCGCCCAGCAGCGCGATCGTCTCGGCCTTGGCAGCCTCGTCGTTCCCGGCGATGAACAGGTTGTGCTCACCGGACAGCTTCCCGGGATCGACCATCACGGCGGCGTTCATCGTGTTGAGCGCCTTCACCACGCGGGCCTCGGGGAACTCGCGCTGGATGCGCTCGCCGACGCTGTCGGTGTTCACCGGGTCGAGGGTCAGCTCGCCCTCAGACGAGAACACCAGCGGGTTGGCCACGTCGATCAGCAGCTTGCCGGCCAGCCGCTCGGCCCCGGCCGCCCGCAGCGCGGCCACCGAGACCGTCCCGCCGGTGGCGTTGAGCACCACATCGCCGAACGCCGCCGCGTCGGCGAAGGTGCCGCTGTGCCCGTTGGGGCCCGCCTGCTCGGCCCAGGCCAGCGCCCTCTCGTTGTCCTTGGTCCGCGAGCCCAGCGTCACCTCGTGGCCGAGCGACACGAGCTTGTCCGCCAGCGTCTGGCCGACCGTCCCGGTGCCGATGATTCCGATTCGCACAGCTACTCCGCATTTCTCGTGAAACGCGCCCCTCGTGGAGCGTACCGGCGACGACGATAGTTGACTTTGCGTCAGCTCAGAAGGGCCGCGCGACCTAGGCCGCTGGACGGACGCTGATCACCGTGAGGACGGCCACCGCCGGTGCCGCCGCCGGGGCTCAGAAGCGGACGGCGACGGGCTCGCCGAACCAGGTGCGCAGCGCGCGCGTCAGTCCGTCGGGGTCGGCCTCGCCGGGGCCGGTCGCCCAGGCGACATAGCCGTCCGGGCGCACCAGCAGCGCGCCGGCCGGGGGCTCCGGGCAGGAGGCAGATACGACGTCCACCCGGTCCTTCCAGCCCGCCACGAGGTCGGTGAGCTCGGCGCCCCGGCCGTCGAGGTCGAGCAGGAGCGGGCGCGCGCTGCGCGCCGCTTCGGCGAGCCGGGTGGGACCGGCGGCGGTGACCAGCGGGAGGTCCGGCACGAAGCGCCCGGCGAGCGGGTGCGGGCAGTCGGAGTCGTAGCGGATGTCGCTGCCCGCCATCAGCGCGGCGATCCGGGCCAGGTTGTCCTCGTGCGACAGCAGCTCGCCGAACAGGGCGCGCAGCGCGGTGACGGCCGGGCCCGAGGACATCAGGGCCATCTGGGCCTGCGAGTGCATGAAGACCCGCCGGCCGATCGGGTGCCGCTCGCGCTGGTAGCTGTCCAGCAGCCCGGGCGGGGCCCAGCCCCGGAGCTCGGCGGCCAGCTTCCAGCCGAGGTTGGCCGCGTCCTGCAGGCCGAGGTTGAGGCCGGGGCCGCCGGTGGCGGCGTGCACGTGCGCGGCGTCGCCGACCAGCAGGACGCGGTCCTGCCGGTAGCGCTCGGCGAGGCGGGTGTTGTGGCCGCACTGGCGGCGCAGGATGTGTGGGCCCGGCGTACGGGCCGGGGCGAGCGCCAGGTCCGCGCCGGTGACGCGGCGGATGCTCGCGCGCAGCTCGTCGAGCGTGGCGGGCTCCGACTCGTCGACGGGCTCGCCGCCCCACTCCATGGTCGCGACGAGCGTGGCGTCCGGGCCCAGTGGGGCGACGACGAACACGCCGTGCTCGGTCCGGGTGTGGGTGAACGGCCGGAACGGGGTCGGGCAGCCGGGCAGCACCAGCTCGCCGGCGGCGTTGGCCCGGACGTCGTCGGGCAGCAGCACGTGCGCGACGCGGGAGACCGGATCGGGCGAGGTCACCCCGGGGAAGCCGATCCCGGCCAGCTTCCGGACGGTGCTGCGCCCGCCGTCGGCGCCGACCAGGTAGCGGGCGCGCAGCCGCTCCGTGCCGTCCGGGCCGTGGACGTCGACGGTGACCCCGTCGTCGTCCTGGGTGAACGCGCGGACCTCGCACCCACGTCGGACCGTCACGCCGAGTTCGCGTGCCCACGCGCCGAGCACCTCCTCGATGCGATGCTGCGGCACCGGCAGGGTGTGCAGCGGATTGGCTTCGAGCCGGTGCAGGTCCAGCGGGAACGCGCCGAACACGAAGGCGGGCGCCGGCCTCGGCGTGCCCGGGCCGCCGCCGAGCCGCTCGTAGAGGCCGCGGTGGTCCAGCAGGCGGATCACCTGGCCGACCAGGCCGTTGGCCTTCGGCTCCAGGGAGGGCGCGGACAGCCGCTCCAGCACTACCGGGCGGACCCCGGCGAGGGCCAGTTCGCAGGCCAGCATCAGCCCGTTCGGGCCTGCGCCGGCGATGAGGACGTCGTGCGTCATGGCAATTCCCCCTGTGTGGTGTTCAGTTCACCTGTGTCGGTTCACCGGTGCGGTAGCCGGTTCACCTTTGTTGCGGTTCGGGCAGCCCGGCCGCGAGCCGGCGCAGCGACTCCGCCAGCAACGGCCGCAGCGGGACCGGCGGTTCGGCGTGCAGCCACTGGTCGGTGGCGGCCTTGAGCGCGGCCAGCGCGGCGGCGGCGGCCAGCTTCGGGTAGAGGTCCCGGACCGGGTCGGTGCCGGTCCGGGCGGCCACCGCCGCCACGAGCCCGGCCTCCGTCTCCGCCCCGGTCCGGGCCAGCTCGGCCTGGAGCGACGGCTCGCGGAGCAGCAGGCGCACGGCGCTGGTCCAGCGAGGATCGGGTTCGTCCACCGCGCCGTCGAAGGGCGTGAGGACGGCCTGCGTCAGCGCCTCCCAGAGCGGCTCGCCGGCCGGGCGGGCCCGGAGTTCCGCGGCGATCCGGTGGATGCGGTCGCCCTGCCGGGACACGATGGCCTCGGATTTGCTGGAGAAGTAGTTGTTGTACGTCCGCGGCGACACCCCGGCCTCGGCCGCGATGTCCTCCACCCGGACGTTCTCCAGCCCGCGCTCCACCGCCAGGCGCAACGCCGCCCAGCTCAGCGCATCGCGCGTCGCGGCCTTCTTCTGCTCCCGCCAACCGGGCTGGCCCGTCGTCATGGGTACCACTGTGGGGGAAAAGTGCGTGCCACGCAATAGTGCGTGGCACGCAAGTAGCGGCGCAGAGGTCAGGTGTCGAGCCTGGCGGTGGCGGTCTTCGGGCGCTGGTACTCCTGCAGGGCCAGGGCGCTGAGGTCGGTGCCGTGGCCGGAGGTGCCGCGGCCGCCGTGGGGGAGTTCGGCAGTCTGGGCGAGGTGGCAGTTGAGCCAGGCCTCGCCGGCGTCGAGGCGGGCGGTGAGGTCGAGGCCGGCGGTCCAGACGCTGGCGGCGAGCGCCTGGGGGACGCCGTTGGCGAAGGCGAGGGCGTCCAGCCGCCGGTCGCGCAGCGGGGCTCCAACGATGGCCGGTGGGTGTCAGCGCCCGCGCTCGACCACGAACCCCGGCAGCGCGAGGAGGAACTCCCGTGCCTCGTCCGCCTCCTGGCCTCCCTCGCCGGCCACGGCCCCGAGCACCCCGTCGATCTCCCGCTCGGCGGCCCCGACCAGTCCGGCCGCCGCCTGCCGCGCGCTCTCCACGCAGTCGTACGCCGCCAGCCGGTCGAGCAGCCACTGCACGTCCTCGGCGGCCTCGGGTCCGCGCTGCGCCCGGGTGCGGCTCAAGTACCGGACGATGCGGGCGCGTTCGGCCGCCGTGCAGCGCTCCAGCAGGTGGATCAGCATCAGCGTGCGCTTGCCCTCCCGGAGGTCCCCGGCGATCTCCTTGCCGTATTCGGCCTCCGTGCCGGCCAGGTTGAGGACGTCGTCCTGGATCTGGTACGCGGCGCCGAGGTACCAGCCGAAGCGGTCCAGGCGGTTGGCCTCCGTCGTGGCGCCCTCGGCGACCAGCAGGCCCGTGCGGCACGGGTAGAGGAAGGTGTACCAGGACGTCTTCTTCAGGCACATCCGGTAGTAGTCGCCCGCTACGAGCCCGCACGCGTTGTCGCGGATCCACGCGATCTCCAGCGCCTGGCCCTCCAGTGACTGGCGGCACATCAGCTCGGTCTCCTCGAACAGCCGCCAGGCCAGTTCGCCGCCCAGCTCCCGCCGGTTGGCCATCAGCCGCTGGAGGCCGAGCAGGTTGGTGGCGTTGCCGACGTTGAGCGCCACCTCGACGCCGTACGCGGCCGGGAGGGTCGGCTCGCCGCGCCGCAGCTCGCTGCCGTCCTGGATGTCGTCGTGGATCAGGAAGGCGTTGTGGAACAGCTCGACCGTGACGGCCGGGTTGAGCGCGCGGGCCGGGTCGCCGCCGAAGGCCGCGCAGGTGGCGAGGCAGAGCGCCGCGCGCAGGCCCTTGCACGGCCGCGCGGGGTAGTCGGCGGCCAGCTCGTACAGGTACGGCGGGCTCTGCTCCGGGATGTGCTGCAGCAGCGCGGCCACCGTGCGCTCCCGGTAGCGGTCCAGCACCCGTTCGACCAGCGGGGCGCCGCCGGTGAGCCGAGGCGGCGTCACCCCTCGTGCCGGCCGTCGGGCTCCTGGGCGGCGGTGCGCTGCGGCCCGAAGGCGGCGGCCAGCCCCTGGTTGGCGAGGCCGGGCGCGAGGCTGCCGAGGCTCAGCAGCAGATCGACGATGTCGTGCGCGCTCGTGGTGAGCTTCTGGGAGTGCTCGGCGGCGTCGCCGGTGGTGTTGCCGAGCACGCGGGCGCTGACGGCGTCGATCAGCTGGTGGGTGTTCTCCGACACCCGGCGCACCAGCTTGTCGAACTCCTCCTGGTCGACGCGGTGTTCGCCGGTGACCCGGTCCCCGGCCGCCTTGGCGTCGGCCAGACCGTCGGCCAGCTCGCGCTCCAGCACGGCGGCGGCCTCCAGCACCGCGCGCGAGCCCTGCTCGCCCAACTCGCTGAACCGACCGGAATCGGGCATGGCCGACCTCCTGGCTCGTGCCCCGGGCGGTCCGGGGGACACCGTCGCATGGTGAGCCGATGGTACACGCCCGTGCGCGGAGCGTGTTCGGACCCGGCGGCCGCCATTCGCCGTCCGGGGGCTCGGCGAGTCGCCCCACACCCCTTTGTAGTCACTGGTAGTAGTTGCGTGGTTTCGCTGCGCAGGCGGGGTGGCCGGGCGGAGCGACTGGACGAAGGAGCGGTCAATGGGTGGCAGACAGCGTCCGCCGAGAGCGCGGACCTCGCGGCGGAACGGGGCTCCCGACGGCGTCGGCGGCTGGGTGAACACCCGGGTGGAGATCGCCCGGCTGGAGGGCTTCCTCGCCTGGGAGGCGGAGGTCGCGGCGGCCGAACGGGACGCCCGGGCCTTCGCCGGGCAGTTCTCGTGGCTGCCGGCCGCGGAGCGGGAGAGCCTGGAGCGGGCGTACGCGGCCGACCGGCTGCGCTACGCCGAGGAGGTCGTCGACCGCGCCGTCGAGCGCTGCCGCCGGCTCGCCGCCCGCTATCGCAGTGAGTGCCGGCGGATCTGCGCCCGCTGGGCCGCCCTCTGCCTGTCCGTCACCCTGGCGGCGGCCCTGTTCGCCGTCGTGCCCGCGCTCCTGCGGGGCTGAACCTACGGCGAGGGCCCGTCGCACCGGCAGCCGGTGCGACGGGCCCTCGCCGTGTTCGGGCGAGCAGTGCCTTGGCTTGCAGTGTCCGGGCCGATCAGTGGTGGCCGTGGCCGGCGCTGATCTCCTCGTGCTCCTCGACGGTCGGCTTGGCGATCCGGCTGCCCTCGCCGTAGAAACCGCGGGACAGCTTGGCCCGGGCGCGGGTGAACAGCCCGGCCCTGCGGGCCACCCCGTTCTCGTCCACCTCGGGCTCCAGCACGACCGGCTCCGGCTGGTCGTGCGAGGTGAGGGTGTACAGCCGGCCCTGCGGCAGCGGCGCGTGCACCTCGATGAACTCGCCGTGCTGGAGCCGCTTGATGACGCCGGTCTCCCGACCGTGCAGCACCTTCTCCTTGTCGCGCCGCTGGAGGCCCAGGCACCACCGCTTGGTGATCACGAAGACGATCACCGGCAGCGCGAAGAAGCCGGTCCGCACCGCGTAGGTGATCGAGTTGATCGACAGGTGGAAGTGGGTGGCGAGCAGGTCGTTGCCGCCGCCGGCCAGCAGGATCAGGTAGAGGCTGACCCAGGCCGCGCCGAAGGCCGTGCGGACCGGTGCGTTGCGCGGCCGGTCGGCGATGTGGTGCTCGCCCCGGTCACCGGTGACCCAGGCCTCCAGGAAGGGGTAGCACCAGATGATCAGCAGCACGGTCGGGAAGACCATCAGCGGGATGAACACCCCGAGGTTCAGGGTGTGGCCGCCCCAGACGCTGATCTCCCAGCCCGGCATGACGCGGATCAGGCCCTCGGAGAAGCCCATGTACCAGTCCGGCTGGGCGTCCGTGGACACCTGGTCCGGCCGGTACGGGCCGTACGCCCAGATCGGGTTGACCGTCGCGATCGCGGACATGAACGCGACCACGCCGAAGACCAGGAAGAAGAAGCCGCCGGCCTTGGCCGTGTAGACCGGCAGCAGCGGCATGCCGACCACGTTCTTGTTGGTCCGGCCCGGCCCGGCGAAGTGGGTGTGCTTGTGGTAGAAGACCAGGATCAGGTGCGCCGCGAGCAGGCCCACCATGATCCCGGGGATCAGCAGGATGTGCACGGTGAACAGGCGCGGGATGATGGTCGTGCCGGGGAACTGCCCGCCGAACATGAAGAACTGCAGGTACGTGCCGACGATCGGCACGGCCAGCACCGCGCCCTCCATGAAGCGGATGCCGGTGCCGGAGAGCAGGTCGTCCGGCAGTGAGTAGCCCATGAAGCCGTCGAACATGCCGAGGAAGAGCAGCAGCGCGCCGAAGATCCAGTTGATCTCGCGCGGCTTGCGGAAGGAGCCGGTGAAGAAGACGCGCATCATGTGCGTGAGCATCGCGGCGATGAAGACGATCGCCGCCCAGTGGTGGATCTGACGCATCAGCAGGCCGCCGCGGACCTCGAAGCTGATGTTGATCGTGGAGGCGTAGGCCTCCGACATCTGGATGCCCTTGAGCGGGATGTACGAGCCGTCGTAGACGACCTCGCCCATGCTCGGGTTGAAGAACAGGGTCAGCCAGACGCCGGTAATGATGATGATGATGAAGGTGTAGAGCGCGATCTCGCCCAGCATGAAGGACCAGTGGTCCGGGAAGATCTTGCGCAGGTTGGTCTTGGCCAGGGAGTAGATGCCGAGGCGGCCGTCGGCCCAGTCGGCGAGGCCCTCGGCCTTGTTCTCGGGCTGGGCGCGCGTGCTGGTCACCGGTCCCGGCTGCGACTGCTGGTCGGCTCTCACGACGGGCTCCCCGGCGTCCTCGGCGTGCCGGGCTGGAGGCCCGCCGGCGAGAACGCCGGCCGGCGGAGTGATGTGATCATGGGACCTCTCGATACGGGACCGCCGGGACGACCGGCGCGCGGAGCGGAAGACCCGCTGGCCTCGTTGCTCAGGGTGATGGAGCGCTTACTCTGTCATGCTGTCGGCAGGGGGCCGACTGTGCACGTCCATCGGCCCGTCCGGCCGCTCGTGTCGGGCCGGACGGGGGTCCCGGGCTGCCGATCGGCCGTCCGGCGCGGGCGTCCGCGAGATGGCGGTGCTGCGGTCGGGTGCCGTCGAACCGTTTCGGCGCGCGCCGCGCCCGGGGGTCGCGCGTTCCCCGGCCTACGCTGCGCCAATGGTGGATCACCGTGAACTCTTCGAGGACGTGACCGGGGCCCTCGCCCACGCCGGATTCGACACCGCTCCGGGCCCGTCCCGGTTGCGGATCGGCCATCGGCCGGAGGGCGTGGTGGTCGGCTGGTCGCCCGACGGACTTCCGCCCGAGGGGGTGCGCGCGGCCGTCCTCGGGGCCGCGGCGACCGTGCTGCGCGAGTCCGGCCTCCGGGTCGCCGAGTCGGACGACGGCGACCTGCTCGTGACGGCGGCCGCCGAGGCCGTGACCGTCCCGGCCGCCGATCCGGAGACCGTCCCCGAGCAGTGGTGGGGCTGACCGCCCGTCGGGCGGCGGGGCGGGCACGGCGAAGGCGGCGCGCCGAAGGATGAGACGGATGTGCAGTCTCTTACGAACCCTTACCTTGACGGCGGGTTCAGCGGGTCGAAGCACCTCTAAGGTTTGCCTAAGCTAAGTCGAGGCGCCCTGGACCACGCCGGTCCGGGGCGTTCGGCTGTGCCGTCCCCCCGCGACCTGCGGTGGGACTCCTGAGGACAGGTATGACCCGGGGTGACCGGGGGAGGAGCCCGCTGCATGTGGGATGAGGCGTTTCCCAGCTTTCTGATCGGGCTGCGCGAGGGCCTGGAAGCCGGCCTGATCGTGTCGATCCTGGTCGCCACCCTGGTCCGGTTCGACCAGAAGGGCCGGCTGCCCCAGGTGTGGACCGGCGTCGCGGCGGCCGTCGCCCTCAGCCTCAGCTTCGGCGCGGTGCTCACCTTCACCGCCGCCAACCTCTCCGGCCACGCCCAGGAGGCGTTCGGCGGGGTGCTGAGCCTGATCGCGGTCGGCTTCGTCACCGCGATGGTGTTCTGGATGCGCCGCTCGGCGCGCACCCTCTCCGCCGAGATCAAGGAGAAGGTCCAGGCCTCGCTCGCGATGGGCGCCGGGGCGCTGGTGCTGACCAGCTTCCTCGCCGTCGCCCGGGAGGGCCTGGAGACCTCGCTCTTCCTGTGGACCAACGTCCGCACCGCCGGCGAGTCCACCGGCCCGCTGATCGGTGCCGCCGTCGGCCTGGTGCTGTCGGCCGGCCTGTGCTGGGGCCTGTACCGCCGCGCGCTCAAGATGAACCTCACCCGGTTCTTCACCATCACCGGCGCCGGGCTGATCGTGATCGCGGCGGGCGTGCTCGGCTACGGCCTGCGCGACCTCCAGGAGTCCGGGCTGGTCGGCGGCGGCACCTCGTACGCCTTCGACCTGAGCGGCCACCTGGACGCCTCGTCCTGGTACGCCACGCTGGTCCAGGGCACCCTCAACCTGACCGTCACCATGACGGTCCTCCAGGTCGTCGGCTACGTCGCCTACCTGTGCATCGTGATGACGGTGTTCGTCGAGGGCGTCCGTGGCGGCAAGGCCGCGCCGGCCGCCCCCGCCGCTGCTGCCGAGGCCAAGGAGGCCAGGACCGAGGAGGTCAGGACCGAGGAGGCGAGCGAGAAGCCGGCCGAGCCGGCCCGCTCCGGCCGCCCGCGCTGGGTGCTCCCGGCCGCGCTGGTCGCCGTCCCGGCCGTCGTCGCCGGCGCCGTGATCGCGGCCAGCGACGGCAAGAAGGACAGCTCCTCCACCGTCGCCGTCTCCGAGGAGGAGTGCGGCAAGGGCTTCACCACCCCGCTGCCCGGCCAGCAGGTGTTCCAGATGCACAACACCGGCGACAAGGTCTCCGAGGTCTACCTGGTCAACCCGGCCAGCGGCGCCGTCTACGGCGAGATCGAGGGCCTGGCCCCCGGCACCACCCGCGCCCTGACCGCCACCGTCGGCTCCGGCGACTACGCCTGGCGCTGCGTGCCCACCGGCGGCAAGTCCGTCACCTCGGCCGCCGTGCACGTCACCGGCGGCACCGAGGTCAAGGCCGTCAAGCCGGTTGCCGAGGACGATCTCAAGGGACCGCTCGACAGCTACAAGGACTACGTCAACAAGGGCCTCGCGACTCTCATGACGCAGACCCAGAAGCTCCAGGCCGACGTCCACGCCGGCGACCTCGCCACCGCGAAGGCCGACTGGCTCACCGCGCACGTCCAGTACGCCTCGCTCGGCGCCGCCTACGGCACCTTCGCCGACCTCGACGGCAAGATCAACGGCCGCGCCGACGGCCTGGCCGACAAGACCCAGGACAAGGACTTCAGCGGCTTCCTGCGCCTGGAGTACGGCCTCTGGCACGACCAGTCGGCCGCCGACCTGACGCCCGTGGCCGACGAGCTCGCCCAGAACGTCGCCAAGCTCGCCCACGACTTCCCCGGCCAGGACTTCGACCCCAGGGACCTGCCGCTGCGCGCCCACGAGATCCTGGAGAACACCCTCCAGTTCGAGCTGACCGGCGACACCGATATGGGCAGTGGCACGAACCTGGCCACCACCCAGGCCAACCTGGCCGGCACCCAGGAGCTGCTGACGGTCCTCCAGCCGCTGCTCGACGAGCGCGACCCGCAGGTGCTCACCCGGGTCAACGCCGGGATGAAGCGGGTCGGCGACCTCGTCGCCGCCGCCCACAAGCCCGAGGGCTGGGCGTCGCTGGACAAGCTGCCCACCGACACCCGCCGCCAGCTCAACGGCGCCACCGGCCAGCTGCTCGAAGACCTCGCCCCCATCCCCGCTCTGCTTGAGATCCGGAAGGCCGCCTGATGACCGACCACACCGCAGCCACCGGCTCCTGCCCCTTCCCGCACGCTGCCGCTGCCGTCCAGGCCGTGCAGTCCGTCCAGTCTGTCGAGGCGGCCGACGCTGTCGAGCAGGGCGGCTGCCCGGCCGGCCCGGCCCGTCGTAGCTTCGTCCGTGCTGCGCTCGGCGCGGGCGCCGGGGCCGCCGTCCTCGCGGGCGCCGGAACGGCGTTCACCCTCACCACCCAGCCGGCCGCCGCCGGCGACACCCACCAGGAGCAGGGCGGTGCCGTCTCGTTCCACGGCGCCCACCAGGCCGGTGTCACCACCCCGGCACCGGGCTACGCGGCCTTCATCTCCTGCCAGGTCGTCGCCCAGGACCGCAAGGGCCTGGAGGACCTGTTCAAGACCCTGACCGAGCGGATCCGCTTCCTCACCGCCGGCGGCACCCCGCCGGACCTCGGCGTCGGCGCGCCGCCGTCCGACAGCGGCATCCTCGGGCCGACCGTGCCCACCGACAACCTCACCGTCACGGTCGGCGTCGGCGCCTCGCTGTTCGACGACCGCTACGGGCTGGCCAAGGCCAAGCCGGTCAAGCTCGCCCCGATGAAGACCTTCCCGAACGACAACCTGCAGGCCGCCGAGCTGCACGGCGACCTCTCGCTGCAGATCTGCGCCGACCGCCAGGACACCGTGCTGCACGCCCTGCGCGACATAACCCGGCACACCCGCGGCGCGCTGCAGATCCTCTGGCGGATCGACGGCTTCCAGAACCAGTCCCGCCCCGACGGCGCCCAGCGCAACCTGCTCGGCTTCAAGGACGGCATCGTCAACCCGGACACCAACTCGGCCCGCGAGATGGACCGGCTGGTCTGGGTCACCGACGGCATGGGCGAGCCCGCCTGGGCGACCGGCGGCAGCTACCAGGTGATCCGGATCATCCGGATGCTGATCGAGTTCTGGGACCGCGTCTCGCTCTCCGAGCAGGAGAAGATGTTCGGCCGCCGCCGCGACACCGGCGCCCCGCTGGACGGCCACCAGGAGACCGACGCCCCGGACTACGGCAAGGACCCGGACGGCAAGGCGATCCCGCTCAAGGCGCACATCCGCCTCGCCAACCCGCGCACCGCCGACACCGACAACTCGCGCATCCTGCGCCGCGGTTTCAACTACGACCGCGGCATCGACAAGGCCGGCAACCTGGACATGGGCCTGGTGTTCTGCTGCTACCAGCAGGACGTGGTGCGGCAGTTCGAGGCCACCCAGACCCGGCTCATCGACGAGCCGCTGGTGGACTACATCTCGCCGACCGGCGGCGGGTACTTCTTCGTCCTGCCGGGTGTGAAGGACAACGCCGACTGGCTCGGGCGGGGGCTGCTCGCCGCGGTGTGACGCTGATCGATCGACGGGCCCCGGCGCTTCTGGTTCTCGCGCCGGGGCCCGTCTCTATTCGTTGCTCAGCTCTTTGCATTCGTTGCTCAGCTCTTTGCTCAGCTTGTCACTCAGTCGCCGAGGGTGAAGCCGATCACCGCGCCGCCGCCGTCCCGGTTGACGGCGAACGCGGTGCCGCCGTGCGAGCGGGCGACCTCGTGCACGATGGCGAGGCCCAGCCCCGAACCGGGCAGGCTGCGCGCGGCGGTGGCCCGGTAGAAGCGGTCGAAGACGCGCTCCAGATCGGCCGGGTCGATCCCCGGACCGCGGTCGCGCACCTCGACCCGGGGGCCGCGCACCACGACGTCGATCGGGGCGTCCCCGGCCGGGTCGAACTTGGCCGCGTTGTCCAGCAGGTTGCCCACCGCGCGGGCCAGCGCGTCCGGGCGGGCGGTGACCACGGTGCCGTCGGCGTCCACGGTGATCTCCCGGCCGTTGCGCCGCCGGGCCTGGGCGGCGGCCTCGCGGACCACCTCGGCCAGCTCGACGTCGACCGGTTCCTCGTCCGCCTTCTGCTCGGCGGCGAGCGCCACCAGCTCGTCCACCAGCAGGGTCAACTCCCGGGCCTCCTCGGCCAGATCGTCCAGCAGCGCGGTGCGCTCGGCGGGCGGCAGCCGGTCGAGGCTGGGGAGCACCGACAGGTTGGTGCGCAGGCTGGTCAGCGGCGTGCGCAGCTCGTGCCCGGCGTCCTGGACGAGCCGGCGCTGGTTCTCCTTGGCGGTGGCGAGCCGGCCCAGCATCCGGTCGAAGGCCCGGCCGAGCCGGCCGACCTCGTCGTTCCCGGCGGCCGGCACCGGGACGTCCAGCCGGCCGCTGGCGGCGACCAGTTCGGCCACGTCGGTGAGGCGCACCAGCCGTCCGGTGATCCGGCGGGCGAGCAGCCAGCCGGCCGCGCCCGCGATCACCGCGACGGCGGCCACGACGCCCACCATCCGGGCCCGCAGAGTCGCCAACAGGTCCTCGACGTCGCCGGTTTCCTCCACGATCTGGACCGCGCCCCGGCCGCCGCCGAGCGAGACCACGCCCACCCGGTAGGTGTCGCCGTCGAGCCGGCGATCGCTGATGACCGTCCGGGCGGCGGCGTCGGCCCGGGCGAGCTCGCGGTCGTCCGATGTGGGTGGGAGGTCGAGCCGGGCGGTGCCCGGGAGGATGGCGCCGTGGGCGTCGAGCGCCTGCGCGGTGACCCGGATCGGGCGCAGCAGCTGTTCGTTCAGCCCGCTCGGGCCGTTGAAGTCCCCGGGGAAGAGCCGTTGCCGGCCGACCTGGTCGCTCACCGCCTGGATGGCCGCGGTGAAGTCGGCCTTCTCGTCGTCGCGGATCAGCCGGGCGGCGGCGTGGTAGCCGAGGGCGCCGATCAGCACCGCGACCAGGGTGGCCATGGCGGCGAAGACCAGCGAGACGGTGGTGCGCAGCCCCGGGCGCGGCCGGAACCGGCCCGGCCCGGTCACGACTCGCGCAGCGTGTAGCCGACGCCGCGCACGGTGTGGATCAGCGGCGCCAGGCCCGGGCGGTCGAGCTTGCGGCGCAGGTAGCCGATGAACACCGCGAGGTTCTTGGAGCCGGGGCCGAAGTCGTAGCCCCAGATCCGCTCGTACACCGTGGCCTGGTCGAGCACCGCGCCGGCGTGCCGGGTCAGCAGCTCCAGCAGGTCGAACTCGGTGCGGGACAGCTCCAGCTCCTCGCCGGCCCGCCAGGCCCGCCGGGCGCCCGGCTCGACCCGCAGGTCGGCGACGGCGAGGACGTCCTCGGTGGGCTCCGACGGGTGGCGGCGCAGCAGCGCGCGCAGCCGGGCGAACAGCTCGCCCACGTCGAACGGCTTGACCAGGTAGTCGTCCGCCCCGGCGTCGAGCCCGGCGATCCGGTCCGACACCTCGACCCGGGCGGTGAGCATGAGGACCGGCGTCCGGTCGCCGGCCGCGCGCAGCCGTCGGCAGACCTCCAGGCCGTCCGGGTCCGGCATCATCACGTCCAGGACCAGCAGGTCCGGGCGCTGCTCGGCGAGGGCGGCCAGCGTCCGGGCGCCGTCCGCGGCGGTGCTCACGCGGTAGCCCTCCAGCTGCAGGGCGCGGGTGAGGGAGTCCCGGATGGCGCGGTCGTCCTCGGCGATCAGCACGGTGTGGGTCATGCGTCAGATTCTCCCTGGCGTGTGCACGGCGGCTTCGGGCGGGTCGGTGGTCGGGCCGGTCGGCGGGTCGGGCCGGTCGCCGGGCGGGTCGGTGGTCAGTGGTTGGGGCCGACGTCGGTGTACCGGAGGGCGAGGGCGCGGGCGGTGTCGGCGAGGCGGGCGCGCAGCTCGGGCGGGGCGAGCACCTCGACGTCGGTGCCGAGCGCGAGGAACGCGGCGTGCGCCTGGTCGAGCGACTCGATCGGCAGCACCGCCCTGGTCCGGCCGTCCGGCTCGGGGGTGCCGGTGGCGTCGGCGGCCCGCGCGGCGGCGCCGCCCAGGCGGGCCGTGGCGCCGGGGGCGAGCAGCACCAGGGCCTCGGCGCGGTGCAGGCGGGCGTGGAAGCCGGCTTCGTAGGCGCGCCACCAGGCGGCCAGGGCGAAGTCGTCCGGCGGGGTGAACTCCTCGTCGGATTCGGTGAGTTCGAGT
The DNA here is from genome assembly GCF_019192735.1 of Kitasatospora aureofaciens. GTDB lineage: Bacteria > Actinomycetota > Actinomycetes > Streptomycetales > Streptomycetaceae > Kitasatospora > Kitasatospora aureofaciens_A. Next base: position 29,429 of record NZ_JAHTKP010000031.1, on the reverse strand, counting down.
ATCTGGTCGACCCGGAAGGTGCGTGGCCCGGGCCCGGCGACGACGTACCAGCGGCCCGCCTTCAGGACCAGGCCGTACGGCTCCAGTCGGCGGTCGACGTCGGTCGGCTCCTTCCAGCGGCGGTAGCGCACCTGGATCACCCGGCCGCGCCACACCGCGTCGGCGACCTGTGGCAGGAACGGGACATCGTCGTCCTCCGCGTACCAGCCGGGCGCCTCCAGATGGAACCGCGCACGCATCCGGTCCGCGTCCGCCCGCAGCTCGGGCGGCAGCGCGGCCCGCAGCTTGAGCTGGGCCGCGGCGAGGGCGGGGCCGAGCCCGAGGGCGGCGGCCGGGCCGGGCAGGCCGGAGAGGAACAGGGCCTCCGCCTCGCCCGCGTTCAGTCCGGTGAGGCGGGTGCGGTAGCCGGCCAGCACCTGGTACCCGCCGCCGTGCCCGGCGTCCGCGTACAGCGGCACCCCGGCGGCCTGGAGCGTCTCGACGTCCCGGTACACGGTGCGCACCGAGACCTCCAGCTCCTCGGCGAGCCGCTGGGCGGTCATCCGGCCGTTGGTCTGGAGCAGGAGCAGGATCGACAGCAGGCGGCCGGACTTCACTGACACAGGATGTCAGGGAAGCAGTCGTAGCGTCCAGCCATGGCACTTGAGATCAACGACTTCGACTTCCTCGTCGGCTGCTGGGACGTGGCCAACCGCTTCCGCGCCGACTTCCTCGACCCGGAGAGCCCCTGGGAGGAGTTCCCGGCCGTCACCCGGGGCTCGCGGCACTTCGGCGGGAACGCCAACTTCGACGAGATCGAGTTCCCGACGAAGGGGTTCGCCGGGCTCACCCTGCGGCTGTACGACCCGGTGCGCGAGGAGTGGTCGCTGTACTGGTCCAGCAGCCGCACCGGCACGCTCTTCCCGCCGGTGACCGGGCGTTGGACGGACGGGCGGGGCGAGTTCTACGGGAACGACACGTACGAGGGCACGCCGGTGCGGGCGCGCTTCGTCTGGTCGGGCGTCACGGCGGACTCCGCGCGCTGGGAGCAGGCCTTCTCGACGGACGGCGGGGAGACGTGGGTGACGAACTGGACCATGGACTTCAGCAGGCGGTCCGCGTAGGGGCGGTGTGTGCGCTCCCGTCGTCCGCCCGGAACGGGGGGCCGGGCGGGCGAGGGGGCGGGCAGGGCGAGGTAGGTAGGCGCTTCCGCGTAGTCCGTCGCGGGCGTACGGTGGCCACACGGAGGCGCGTCTGCCGAGGCGGGCCGCCGGGTCCGTGTCGGCACGCCCTGCCGGAGGCCGCGATGGCAGACCGGATGGCCTTCTTCAACACCCCGCGCGAGGAGCGCGCGCGTCGGGACGCGCAGGAGCGGGTGGGGGACTGGCAGGAGGTGTACCGCCCCGGGGCGCTGCTGCCGGTGGTCGGCGGGCAGGCCGCGCGGTGCATGGACTGCGGACTGCCGTTCTGCCACAGCGCCTGCCCGCTCGGGAACCTCGTGCCGGAATGGAACCGACTGGTGGCCGACGGGGATTGGCAGGCGGCGGCAGCGCGGCTGCTGGCGACGAACAACTTCCCCGAGTTCACCGGGCGGCTCTGCCCGGCGCCCTGCGAGAGCGCGTGCGTGCTGGCGATCGGCGGCGCGGCGGTGACGATCAAGAACGTCGAGTTGGCGATCGCCGACCGGGCGTGGGAGCGTGGCTGGGACCGGCCGCAGCCGCCGGAACGGCCGAGCGGCCGGCGGGTGGCGGTGGTCGGCTCGGGCCCGGCGGGGCTGGCGGCGGCCCAGCAGCTGACCCGCGCCGGGCACGCCACGACGGTGTACGAGCGGGCGGACCGTCCGGGTGGGCTGCTGCGCTACGGCATCCCGCCGTTCCGGCTGGAGAAGCACCGGCTGGACCGGCGGCTCGACCAGATGCGGGCCGAGGGCACGCTCTTCCGGTGCGGCGTGTGCGTCGGCCGGGACGTGCCGGCCGGCGAACTGCGCGCCGGGTGCGACGCGCTGGTCGTCGCGGTGGGCGCGACCGCCGACCGGGACCTGCCGGTGCCGGGCCGCTCGCTGCCGGGGGTGCACCCGGCGACCGGGTACCTGACCTGGGCGAACCGGGTGGACGAGGGCGACTGCCCGGTCTCGCCGCTGTCCGCCGAGGGCCGGCACGTGGTGATCGTCGGCGGCGGGGACACCGCGGCGGACTGCCTGGGCACGGCGCTGCGGCAGCGGGCGGCGTCCGTCACCCAGCTCGACATCAATCCGCGCCCGCCGGCGCGCCGGGCGGCCGGGCAGCCCTGGCCGGTGCACCCGAAGGTGTACCGGGAGACCACCTCGCACGAGGAGTGCGGTGCGGCGGCGGCCGGGCCCCGGGTGTTCGCGGCGGCGACGGTCGGCTTCGAGGCCGGCCCGGACGGCCGGCTGGCGGCCGTCCGCTTCGCCGAGGCCGAGCCGGCCGACCGCAGTCCCCGGGCAGGGACCGAGCGGGCCGTCCCGGCGGAGCTGGTGCTGCTCGCGCTGGGCTTCGCGGGCCCCGAGCCGGACCAGCCGCTGACCGCCCAACTCGGCCTCGCCACCCGGCCGGAGGGGACGTTCGCCCGGGACGACTCGTTCGCGACGGGCGTGGACGGCGTGTTCGTCGCCGGGGATGCCGGGCGCGGGCAGTCGCTGATCGTGTGGGCCGTCGCCGAGGGGCGGGCGGCGGCCGCGGCGGTGGACCGGTACCTGCGGGGCGGTACGGACCTCCCGGCGCCGATCCGGGCGTCGGCGCGGGAGCTCACGCTGTGAGGCGGGGGTGTTGATGTTGGGAGGCGCGGGCGCTCACGTTGGGAGCCGCGGGTGAGACTGTCCGGGAGCCGGGGGTGCGACCGTTCGCGTCGCACCCCCGGCCCGGGCGGTCAGCTCAGGCCGAGAACCGAGAGCGCGGTGGTCCAGTCGGTGACGATCGCCTGCTGGGCGGGGACCAGGTCCACCTGGTGGTTGCAGACGGCCCTGTAGAGCTTGTACTCGACGGTGTCCTTGTCGCGGGACGTCTGGCCGTTGGGGCCGGTCGGGTACTGCGGCTGCGGCCAGAGGTTGTGCGGATCGGTCGGGTGGCCGCCGAGGGACAGCGGGATGAAGTGGTCCTCCTCGTAGGAGGACGTGTCGGTGTCGGCGTAGCCGTACTCGGCGATCTGCTGGATCTTCAGCTTGGTGGTGTAGCTGGACGGCGGGCGGATCGAGGTGCTGTAGCCCGGGACGCAGATGGTGTCGTCGATGGTGGCCTGGGTGACGTCCGGGTTGGTCGCGCCCGGGGTGCAAGTGGGGTCGGGCAGCGGGAGGTAGGCCTGCGAGCAGGTCTGGTCGAGAGCGGTTCTCGGGGCGTGCGGGGCGGGGGCGGCGGCGTGCGCGGTGCCACCGGCGAACGCGGCGGCGGTCAGGACGACGGCGGCCACGGTGGGGGCGAGGCGGTGGGAACGAAGCATGTGGGGATGGCTCCCTGACGCGGGCTCGGCGCGGTCCGCCGAGCGGTGTGTCCATGCCATCACCGCGCGATCTATGCGAGTAGACCAGAGATGGTTAACAATTGACAAAGCGTCAGTCAACGAACCTGAGCCAAGTCTTCGCTTGACGTGAACCGGTCGGGCCTGTCGTGCGTCCGTGCATGGCAGGCCAGACCGGGTTGCGGCTACCGCCGCGGCAGTCGGCGGACGAACACGTCGGCCGCCTTGTTGGTGTCGCCGGGGACGAGCGTGCCGTCTTCCGACGTGAACACCACCGTCGTGCCGAGCGCGTCGATGAACGGCCCGGTGGACGCGCCGGAGGTCTGCGAGCCGTCGGTGGCCACGCTGACCCGCTCGGTGCGGTTGTTCCACAGGTCGAAGCGGAAGACGTCCGAGACCTGGTTGGTGTCGCCGGGCACCAGGTTGTCGGCCGCGGAGCTGAAGTACACCCAGCGGTCGTCCGCCGTCATCCGGCCGTCGTAGGAGTCGCGGACGGTCGTGGTGCCCGGGAGCGCGACGGTGACCGAGCGCTCGGTGCCCTGCTCCAGGTCGCGGACGTACACCTCCAGGTGGCGCGCCCACGGGCTGCTGCCGTGCGAGACGGGCGTCGAGTAGACCGCGAACCGGCCGTCGGGGCTGAGGCTCGGGCTGACCGCGCCCCGGTAGCTGCCCTTGTCGTCCGGGCTGGCGAGGCGGGTCTCCTCGTCGGCGAGGTTGCGGACGAAGAACGGGTAGTTGCGGGGCTTCAGGATCTCCTGCTGGTCGCCGGTGCGGAGGGACGGGCGTGCGAAGTCCTCGTCGGCGGGGGCGTTCTGGTCGGCGGGGGTCTCCGGGGCGGATGCTCCGGGCTGGTCCTTGGCCACGAGGTTGCCCGCCTTGGAGATGAAGCCGACGGTGCTGCCGTCCGCGCTGATCACCGGCGAGGCGGAGGAGTTGTTGGCCTCCGAGCCGTCCGCCCCGACGCTGACCAGGCGGGTCTCCCCGGTCCAGCGGTCGGTGACGTAGATGTTGCCGCCGCGCCAGGTGACCTTGCCGGGCGCCAGGTCCGAGCGGTTGGACTGGTAGGCGACGTACCGGCCGTCCCAGCTGATCGACGGGCTGCCGGAGGAACGGTCCTTCTGCGGTGCGGTCGCGTCGTCGCCGGTGGAGATCAGCTCGGTGCTGCCGGTCAGGCGGTCGTGGACGTAGACGTCCGTGAGGCCGAGGTTGGCGCGGGGCGCGAGGTTGGTGGCGGACGAGGTGAAGGCCACGTAGCGGCCGCTGCCGCTGATGGTGGCCTCGAACGAGTCGCCGTTCGCCTCGGCGCCGTCCTCGCCGACGCTGTCCCGCTCGGTGGTGCCGGTGCGCAGGTCGCGGACGAAGACGTCGGACTTGCCGTTGGTGTCGCCGCGCACGAGGTTGGAGGCCGTCGAGGTGAAGACGGCGAGGCGGCCGTCCGCGCTCAGGCCCTGGGCGTACGAGGCGCCGTTCGGCTGGGTGTTGTCGAGGCCGACGGACACCCGCTCGGTGACGGCGGTCGGCTCGGCCGCCTGCGCGGGCGCCGCCGCCGTGACGGCCAGTGCGGCCGCGGCCAGCGTGCAGGCGGCGCGGAGGACGTGGCGCGTGGAACGTGTTCCGGTCATGTGGTGGGTCCCTCCCCTGGGTTCGGGCCGTGCCGCGTCGAACTCCCCGGCGGCCGGCTCGTGGTGAGCCAACAGTCGGACGGGCGGGTGGTCAACGGTTGCACGGGAGAAGGGACGTATTCACGTCAAATACCTCTCGTACTCGTCACGTACTCCTCGTATTCCTCGTACTCCTCGTACTCCTCGTACTCCTCGGACGAGGCTCCGGGCCGATCGCGCGCGGGATCGCGGCCGGTGATCTGCTTGATCCGCTTGAACTGCTCGATCCGTTAGCGTGAGCGCCATGCGAACCCTTGATCCCCGCACCACCGCGCTCGTCCTGATCGACCTGATGGACCGGATCGTCGCCAACCCGCTCGCCCCGCGCCCCGGTTCGGAGGTCGTGGCCGCCTCGTTGGAGCTCGCGCAGGCCTTCCGGGCGGCCGGCGCGCCCGTCGTCGCGGTGCGCGTCGAGCGGCCGAACGTCGCCGAGCAGCCGCCCGGCAGTGACCTGGTCGGCGAGGTCGCGACGGTGGCCGACGAGATCGTCGTCAAGCGGACGATCGGCGCGTTCCACGGCACCGGGCTGCACGAACTGCTCCAGGCCAGGGGCGTGGACACCGTGGTGCTGACCGGGATCGCGACCAACCTCGGGGTGGAGTCGACGGCGCGCGCCGCCTCCGACCACGGGTACGAGCTCGTGTTCGTCGAGGACGCGATGGCCGCGCTGACGGAGGACGAGCACCGCGCGGCGGTCACGCTGAACTTCCCGCGGCTCGGCGAGGTCGTGGAGCGGACGGCGCTTCGGTTCGGCTGACGTCCGGGTGCTTCAGACGTCCGGGTGTATCTGACGTCCGGGTGTTTCAGGCACCCCGGTGATTCAGGCGCGCTCGAGGGCCTCGCGCAGCCGACCGCCGGAATCCGCGAGCAGGCGGGCGGCGGTCGGCGCGTCGACGTCCGCGAGCAGGAGCAGGATCGCGTCCTTCGCCCGGCCGTCGGTCGCCGCCAGCGCGCGGCGGACAGCGGCATCATCGGCTCCGGTCGCCTCGGCGACGATCCGGCGGGCGCGCTCGCGGAGCTTGGCGTTGGTGGCGCGGACGTCGACCATCAGATTTCCGTAGGTCCGGCCGAGCCGGATCATGACGGCCGTTGAGATCAGGTTGAGGACGAGCTTCTGCGCCGTGCCCGCCTTCAGCCGGGTCGAGCCGGCGAGCACCTCCGGGCCGGCCTCGACCTCGATCGTCAGCTCGGCTGCTTCTGCCAGCGCCGAGTGCCGATTGCAGGCGAACCCGATGCTCAGCGCCCCGGCGGCGCGCGCATACCGTACGGCGGCGACGGCGTAGGGCGTCCGGCCGGAGGCGGAGACGCCGATCACGGCGTCGGCCGGGGTGAGCGCGAGGGCCGTGAGGTCGGCCTCGGCGAGGTCGGGGCGGTCCTCGGCCCCCTCGGCTGCCTCGGTGACGGCGGTGGGACCGCCCGCGATCAGCCCGGTGACGAGGCCCGGCTCGGTCCCGAACGTCGGCGGGCACTCGGCGGCGTCCAATACCCCGAGCCGCCCCGCGGTGCCGGCGCCGGCGTAAATGAGCCGCCCGCCCGACTCCATCCGCTGCGCCGTCGCGTCGACGACGGCGGCGATCCGCCCCAGCTCTCCGGCCACAGCCACGGGGACGGTCCGGTCCTCGGCGTTCATGAGGCGGAGGAGATCGAGCGTGGGCAACTCGTCGATCTCCGCCCAGTCGGAGCGGATGGCCTCGGTGAGCGGCGGCGCGTCCTGATCCATGTCATCCATGGGAACGAGCCTCCCCGGGTGTGACGGCCGCCAACCCGGGCAGGTGCCTGATGAGCGAGGTCAGCACCCATGAGCGAGCACCGGACTGTCGTCGAACTCCTGGCCCGATACGGCACGACGTACGCCGAGGAGGCAGGAATCGCGTTGCGGGACAAACCTGCGCCGCTGTACCAGCTCCTCGTGCTCACTGTGCTGTGTTCCGTCCGGATCAGCGCCGCCACGGCCACCGCCGCGGCCCGTGAGCTGCACGCCGCGGGGCTGCGAACGCCGCGGAGGATGGCTGGAGCGGACCGGCGCCTGCTGATCGCGGCGTTCGGCCGGGCCCACTACGTGCGGTACGACGAGAGCACCGCCACGGCGCTCCGTCGCGGCGCCGAGCTGTTGCTCGACCGCTGGCACGGGGACCTGCGCCGGCTCCGCGACGAGGCCGAGGGAGAGTCCGAGCGGATCGGCGAACTGCTGCGGGAGTTCCCCCGGATCGGGCCTGTCGGGTCGGCCATCTTCCGGCGCGAGGCGCAGGCGGTCTGGCCTTCGCTGCGGCCGTTCTTCGACGAGCGGACGATGACGGAGGCCAGGGCGCTCGGCCTGCCGGGAGGACCGGCCGCCCTGGCCGCGCTGGTCCCGCCGGAGGACGCGGCCCGGCTGGCGGCGGCGCTGACGCGGGCGAGCCTGGACCATGTGGATGCGGATGGCCTTGGGGCTGCGGCGTGAGCCGTTAGTCCGCCTCGGGTTGGACAGGTCAGCGGGTAGGCGGTGACAGGCCAGACGTGCCACGAGTCGGAGTCGGTGATCTGCCCGACAATGCGGGGCGGGGACGGGTCACGTGGTTCTGGTGCGCTGTGGCGGAGGTGCTGCGGACTTAGCCCGTCGCTACGGGAATACCGGCGGGGCGTCCGGCGAGCAGGGCCGCGAGGTGGTCGGCGCAGCGGACGGCGGCTTCCGCCATGGCTGTTCGGGTCATTCCGGCGACGTGCGGGGTGAGCAGGGCGTTGGGCAGGCCGAACAGGGGTGAGGCGAAGGCGGCGTGCTCGTGGGCGAAGGTGTCGACGGCGGCGGCTGCCAGGGGGTGAGCGGGGTCGCGCAGGGCGTCGGCGAGGGCCTGTTCGTCGACGATTCCGCCGCGGGCGGTGTTGAGCAGGATCGATCCCGGCCGCAGCAGGGCGAGTTCGCGTCGGCCGACCAGCCCCCGCGTCTGGGGGGTGAGCGGGAGGTGGAGGGAGATGACGTCGCTGGTGGCCAGGAGGGCGTCGAGGGTGGGGACTTGGCGCGTCGGCGGCGAGGCCGGGCGGCGGGAGTGGGCCTGGACGGTCATACCGAGGGCGGACGCGCGTGTCGCGAGCGCCTGACCGATGCGGCCCAAACCGGCGATGCCGAGGGTCAGTTCGGACAGCTCGGCGGGCGGTGCGGCCGGTGCGCCCCACTGGCCGCGGTGGGCGGCGTCGTTGTGGGCGGCCAGGTCCCGGGTGAGGGTGAGCAGTTGGGCGAGGGCGAACTCGGCGACGGCGTTCGCGTTGGAGCCCGGCGTGTGGGTGACGGCGACGCCGCGGCGGGTGGCGGCGGCCAGGTCGACGTGGTCGGTACCGGCTCCGGCGCGGCCGATCACTCGGAGCCGGCGGGGCAGTTCGGGGTCGGTGGCCGCCGCGAGAAACGGCGCGCGCAGCGGTACGCCCGCGCGGGACTTGAGCGCGTCGAAACCGGAGCCGGCGCGGAACTCGGCGATCAGGGCCGCCTCGCCGAACGGGTCGAAGTCGGTGAACTCGACCCGGTCCGACCAGGTGGCCCGCGCACCCGCCCGGTCGTCCACGCGCCGCAGGTTCAGCGTGACGGCCAGTCCGTGGCCGACCAGGCGCTCCAGCTCGCGGTCCAGCAGGGCCCCGGGCGCTGCGTCGAGCAGCAGGACTCTCATGCGGTCCATGCGGTCCATGCGGTCCATGGTGAAGGGTCGGTCAGGCCATCCAGAAGAAGACGGCGGTCATCCGCCGGTCCGCCAGCTCGGTGCCGTAGTAACTCGTGGCGCTGTGGATGAGGTTGGCGTGGTAGAGGAGCAGCTGGTTGTAGCGGTTGGGGACGCGGACGTCCTCGGTGAAGTGGTCGGCGGGCACGTGCCGGGTGCCGAGGGCCTCCACCAGGTTGTTGTGCGGTGGGTTGACGAGGTTGCCGCCGAGCCGGCCGCCCGGGAACTGCTGGCGGTAGAAGCTGGTGCCGGCGTCCTTGGGCGCGCCAGGGCTCAGGTAGAGCACGGCGGCGTAGCGGCAGAGCGCGCGGGAGTCGGTGTGCGGGCGGGACTCCGACTCGCCCGCGCCGACGACCTGGACACAGTTGTGGTTGAGCGTGCCGCCGCCCGGGGTGCTCTGGACCCAGAGCCGGGAGGCGCCGGTGGCCTTGCGGACCTGGGCCTCGACGCGGGCGAGTTCGCCGGGCTCCAGGCCGGGCAGGGTGCGCAGCCCGGGCCAGGTCTCCGGGCGGTAGGGGTAGCCCTCGGTCCAGTCGTCGCGGGCCAGGCAGCGCTCGCGGACCGCGTCCGGATCGGGCAGGACGTTGTCCAGGACCCAGAAGTCCCGGCCGCGGGTGGGCTTGCGGTAGGGGAGAACCGGCAGGGCCGTCGGCCTGATGGGCTGTGGGGGCATGGGCCGACGATAGGGGCGGCGGGCGTCAACTTTCTGCCGTGAGCAGGTCAACCTTTCGTCAAGTGCTCGTGGGGGCACGGGTGCTGGGGCGGTCGCTTGGACCGGCGTTCTTGGGCGTGCGGGCTCATGGGTTCGCGTCAGGATGCAGGCCGGACGGCGAAGTCGCCGAGCGCGCCTTTCAGCCGGTCGAAGGCTCGGACGGCCGATGGGCGCACCGCCGCCGCGATGGTGTCGTGCTCCTCTCCGGCCAGGGTGCGGCGGAACACCTCGGTGGACACCGCCCGGGGGACGGCGGCGAGCAGCCCGGCGGCCACCCGGCTCTCGAAGTCGCCGGGTATCGCGTGGACGGCCTCGGCGAGGGCTGCGGCGAGCGCCGTCTCGCTCTGCTCGTGCAGCTCGCGCAGCCGGGCGGTCAGGGCGGGGCTCTCGGTGATGGTGCGGGCGAACGCCTCACCGGAGAAACCGAGCGCCGGGTCGTGCCGGTCGATCTCGGCCAGGCAGGTGCGGCGCAGCGCGGCCAGGGCGGACTCGCCGGGGGCGCGCTCGGCGACCGCCCGGGCGTACCGGGCGACGATCTCCTCGTGCAGGTCGAGGAAGAGGTCCTCCTTGCGTGGGAAGTGGTTGGTGACGGTCATTTTGGCGACGCCGGCGGCGGCGGCGACGTCGGCGATGGTGGTCCGCTCGAAGCCCTGGTTGATGAAGAGCCTGGTCGCGGCGTGCGAGATCGCCTCGCGGGTGCGGCGCTTGTTGAGCTCGCGCAGGTTCGGGGTGGTCTCGGTCATGGCAGGAGCCTAGCGCAGGTCGGTGGGTCGAGCACAGGAATTAGGCTTGACCTAATTCATGGGTTCGACCTAAGTTCTTCTCGGGCGGCCGGAGAGGCCGTCGGGCGGACGATCCGTACGGACGGATCCGCACGGACGATTTCGGGGAGGGGTCATGACCGCATCGGTCAGGACGGCGGGCAAGGAACTGACGGAAGGTAAGGGGGAGAAGAGCCACAGGGTGCGGGCCGGTGGGCGGGAGCCGCTGCCGCCGGGCCTGATGAAGATGGGTGCGGTGCTCGCGCTGGGCCCGGTGCTGGCCCTGCTGGACACCACGATCGTCAACGTCGGCATCGATTCCGTCGTCCGCGACCTGCACAGTTCGATGGCGGCGGTGCAGTGGGTGTCCACCGGGTACCTGCTGGCGATAGCGCTGGTCATGCCGCTGTCCGGCTGGGCCGCCGGGCGGTTCGGCGCCGGGCGGGCGTGGCTGGCGTCGGTGGTTCTGTTCGTGCTCGGGTCGGCACTGTGCGGGCTGTCCTGGTCGACGGGCAGCCTGATCGCCTTCCGGGTCCTCCAGGGGATCGGCGGCGGCATGATCCAGCCGCTCGGGCAGACGATCATGGTGCAGGCGGCGGGGCCGTCCCGGATCGGGCGGGTGATGGGCACGCTGCTGCTCCCGATCAGCCTGGCGCCGGTCCTCGGGCCGATCCTCGGGGGTGTGCTGCTGGAGCATCTGAGCTGGCGGTGGATGTTCCTGCTGAACGTCCCGGTCGGGCTGCTCACCGTGCTGCTGGCGTTCCGGCTGGTACCGGCAGACGGCGCGCCCGCGCAGCTTCGGCCCCGGCTGGACGTGACCGGGCTCGCGCTGCTCTCGCCTGGCCTGACCGGGCTGGTGTACGGGCTCTCCACGATCGGGGACGGCGGCTGGGCCGGCCCGGCGGCGGTCGCGGCGGGGGCGCTGCTCCTGCTGGCGTACGGGTGGCACGCACTGCGGCCGGTCCGGGGCGGTGGCCGCGCGCCGCTCATCGACCTGCGGCTGTTCGCCCGGCGCGGGTTCTCGGTCGCGACGGCGAACTCCTTCCTGCAGGGCGCGGCCCTGTACAGCTCGATGTTCCTGGTGCCGCTCTACTACCAGCAGGTCCAGCACGCCGGGGCGGTGGAGGCCGGGCTGCTGCTGGCGCCGCAGGCCCTCGGCACCGCGGTCACCTCGCTGCTGGCCGGCCGGATCGCGGACCGCTTCGCCCCGCGACCGCTGATCCTGCTCGGCATCGCCTGCTCCCTGGTCGGCACGCTCGCCTTCACCCGGCTCGGCGCGGGCGGGGGCCCGGCGGACTGGCTGCTGGCCGCCTCGCTGGCCCTGCGCGGGGCAGGCATGGGGATCATCCTGATCCCCGGCATGGCGGCGGTGTACTCCACTGTCGAGAAGGCCCAGGTGCCGGCCGCCGCCGGTGCGGTCAATGTGCTCAACCGGCTGGGCGGGGCGCTGGGCACCGCGGTGCTGACGCTGGTCCTCCAGCGCGCCCAGGCCGGCCACCCGGGGCACCCGGCCGCGGCCTTCGGTGACACCTTCTGGTGGGTGCTGGCCCTGTCCGCACTCGCGATAGCCCCGGCCCTGCTCTACCCGGGCACCCGCAAGGCGGCCTGACGGTCCGGCGCGGAACCGCGCGGCGCTCATCCTTGCTCAAGACATTTGTTGATCAACTCTCAGGAGGACTCATGTTCACCAAGCACCCCGGCGGTCTCCGCCTGCTCACCGTCCATGCCCACCCGGACGACGAGTCCAGCAAGGGCGCGGCCACCCTCGCCCGGTACGTCGCCGAGGGCGTGGACGTCCTGGTCGCCACCTGTACCGGAGGGGAGCGCGGTTCCGTCCTGAACCCGGCGATGGACCGCCCCGAGGTGTGGGCCGAGCTCCCCCGGATCCGGCGGGAGGAGATGGCCGCGGCCCGGGACATCCTCGGCGTGGGCCAGCGGTTCCTGGGCTTCACCGACTCCGGTATGCCCGGCCCCGGCGAACCGCTGCCCGACGACTGTTTCGCGGCACAGGAGGTGGAGGTGGCCGCGGCCCCGCTGGTCGCCCTGATCCGCGAGTTCCGCCCGCACGTTGTGGTCACGTACGACGAGACGGGCGGGTACCCGCACCCCGACCATGTGATGACCCACCGGGTGACGGTCGAGGCCTTCGAGGCCGCCGCCGATCCGGACCGCCACCCCGAGGCGGGGGAGCCCTGGCAGGCGGCGAAGCTCTACTACCACCTGGCGCTCTCCCGGGCCTGGTTCCAGACCCTGCACGACGCGATGACGGAGCAGGGCGTGCCCTCGGCCATGGGTGAGCTGCTCGCCGACTGGCCGGACACCCCGCCCGCCCTCGCCACCACCACCCGGATAACGTGCGCCGAGCAGTTCGCGGTACGGGACGCCGCGCTGCTCGCGCACGCCACCCAGGTGGAGCCCGGCGCCGCGTTCATGGCCCACCCGCGGGACATCGAACGCGAGGTCTGGCCGACGGAGGACTACCACCTCGCCCGGTGCCTGCTGCCGGGCGCCGGTGAGGTGCCCGCGACCGAGCTGTACAAGACCGGGCCGTACGAGACCGACCTGTTCTCGGGGCTCCGCTCGTGAAGGTCGTGAGATTGCTGAAAGGAGGGCGTGGATCGCCATCCCCCAGAGCTCCTGACGACGCTTACTCCCCATCCCCCGACGGCACTTGAGGGAGGGCGCGGAACAGGGCAGGTTGATCTCATGACGAATCATGAGATCGCGACCGATGAGCAGAAGCCCCTGGAAGGCAGGGAGCTGCGGACCCGCACCCATACGTGGGAGGCCGGTCCCCCCATCTCCGCCTATGCGCATCTGACCGGGGAGGAGATCCTCCAGGAGATCATCGCCGGCCGGATCCAGCCCTCGATCTGCAGCACACTGGGCTTCCACCTGACCGAGGCGAAGGCGGGTTTGGCGGTCTTCGAGGGCGAGCCCGGCGAGCATCTGTACAACCCGATGAACACCGTCCACGGCGGCTTCCTCGCCACCCTGCTCGACTCGGCCCTCGGCTGCGCCGTCCTGAGCCGGCTGCCCGCCGGACTCGGCTACACCACCACACAGTTGAACGTCCACATGGTGCGCCCGGTGTTCGCCGACTCGGGGCTGCTGCGCTGCGAGGGCACGGTGGTGCACCTCGGCCGGACGGTGGCCACCGCCGAGGCCCGCGTCATCGGGGCGGAGAACGGCAAGCTGTACGCGCACGCGACCACCACCTGCGCGATCCTGGCCCCGCGCCCGGAGGCCTGACGGGAGCGGGCCCCGGTCGCCGCAGGCAGTGACCGGGGCCCGAAAGTAAGGAGGGATGACGGGCTCAGGGATACCGGGCTCAGAGCGAGGCGAGGACCCCGCAGAGGGCGAGGAAGCCGCAGATGCCGAAGTTGATCAGCTTGTGGGAGAGGAAGACGGCGGCGAATTCGCGGATGGTTGCGCTCGGCCAGTAGTACGCGGCCGTCGGCGAGCCGAACACCTGGCCGTTGACGTCGGTCTTCCGGGCCGTGAACGCCGCCCGGAAGGCATGGAAGTTGTTGGTGACGATAACGCAGCGGTAGCCGGGCTTGGCCTGCTCCATGATGGCCTTGCTGAAGGAGCAGGTTCTCCTCGGTGGTGCGCGAGCGGTCCTCGCGCTCGATGTGCTCGGCGGGGAAGCCGCGCTCCACCAGGTAGCCGGCCATGGCGTGGGACTCCGGCAGCTTCTCGTCCGGGCCCTGACCGCCCGAGGTGATCAGGACCGGCGGGTTGCCGCGCGCGGCCTGCTTCTCGTACACCTCGCGACCCCGGTTGAGGCGGCTGGCCAGCAGCGGCGGCACCCGGTCGCCGCCCCGGCCGAACCGCAAGGCGCCGACGGCGACCGGCCCCGGCCGGAGTCGGAGCCGGAGCCGTGCGTGGAGGCTCACACGCAGTGACGGCCTGCCCGGAAGAGCCTCACCGGATCCCCTCGACCGCCGCCTGCGCCGCCCGGGCCAGCTCCCGCCGCGCCCCCCACCGGGTGGGCTGCGGATCGGGGGCCGGGATCGGCGGCAGGAACGTCACCTCGGCGACCAGCCCACGCACCGCGACCACCCGGGCGAGTGAGGTGAGCAGCCCGTCCTCGCCGACGAAGGCGGGCGCGCTGGTCGGCCGCCCGTCCGCCAGCCGGTAACGGATCGTTACCGGCTGGACGAAGGCGCCGGTCTCCACCGCGGCCTGGAACAGCGCCGGCCGGAACCGGCCGCTCTCCCGCCCGCACCAGGTCGACCCCTCCGGGAAGACGATCACCGGGTGGCCCGAGCGCAGCACCCGGGCGACCGCCTCGACCGTGTCCGGCAGGGTGCGCAGCCGGTCGCGGTCGAGGAACACCGTGCCGCCCCAGGCGATCAGCGGCCCGAGCACCGGCCACTTCCGGACCTCGGTCTTGGCCAGCGAGCGCCCCGGCCGCCCGGTGGCGATCAGCGGGATGTCCAGCCAGGAGACGTGGTTGGCCACCACGAGCATCCCGCCGCCCATCGCGTCGCCGGGCCGGTCGAGGTGGACGGTGACCCCGAGGGCGCGCAGCAGCGTGCGGGCCCAGAGCCGGATCATCCGGTCCCGGGCCTCCTGCGGGAGGAAGCGGACCGGCAGGCTTAGCAGGACGCCCGCCGCCACCGCCGCCAGGCACAGCGTCAGCCGCAGCGCCCGCCGGGGGTACGAGACCTCCGGCGAGGGCTCGGCCAGGCAGGTCTCGGGGCGGCAGGGCGCGGTCGGCAGCCACACGCTCATGCGCCCGCCTCGCTTCGCTCAGCAGGCGCTTCGCGCAACACGCACCTCTCGATGATTCGCTCGCTAGGCTCGCTCATGCGCCCGCCCCAATTCTGCCGCTGTGCCCGCTCATGACTGTGGGCCCAGCGGCTGGGCGGGCACTCCGGCGAGGAAGTGCCGCAGGTAGCGGGGGTCGGTGCGCTCCAGCGAGAGCAGCACGTAGAGGTCGGCGCAGGCGAAGTCCGGGTCGTACGCGGGCTCGCCGCAGACCCAGGCGCCGAGCCGCAGGTAGCCGCGGAGCAGGGCCGGCAGCGCGCCCCGCTCGGCGCGCGGCACGCCGGTGGCGTCCCAGCGGCGGTGCGGGGTCACCCGGTACTCGTCGGGGGCAATGTACTTGGCGCTGACGGTGTCCCAGACCCGGGCCGCGGTGGCGCCGCCGTCGTCGAGGGGGATCGAGCAGCAGCCGCCCACCCAGGTGTTGCCGGTGTCGGCGAGGTAGCGGGCGATGCCGCCCCACATGAGGTTGATGACGGCGCCGTTGCCGCGGTGGTCGGCGCGGATGCAGGAGCGGCCGAGCTCGACCAGCCCGGGCCGGACCGGCGCCAGCGCGGAGAGGTCGAACTCGCCGTCGGAGTAGAGCCGTCCGGCGCGGCGGGCGGCCTCGGGGCGCAGCAGCCGGTAGGTGCCGACGACGGGGCCGTGCTCGCCCTCGCGGACGAGCAGGTGGTCGCAGTACTCGTCGAACGGGTCGACGTCCAGGCCGGTGACCGGGCTGTGCAGGACGGCGCCGAGCTCCTCCGCGAACACCTGGTGGCGCAGCAGCTGGGCGGCGCGGACGTCGTCCTCGTCGCGGGCGAGGGAGACGGTGTAGGCGGGCGCCGCCGGCGGGTTCTGGCGCGGGGCGGGCACGGCCGGGGTGCCGTGGGTGGGGGCGACTGCGGTCGGAGTGTACGTGGGGACGGTGGTCATGGCGGACCCTCCAGGGCAGCACGGACGGGGGTGCCGCGGTTCGGTGCGACACCGGCCCGGTTCGCACCCGTCGGGCATGGATGCGAACCGGTCACCGTATGTTTCTCCGTGCCGGCTGGAATTCACGTTGCCGTTCGGGGGAGGACAGATGTGCAGCTGCTGAATGGGGCCACCCGCGCCCCGGTGGTCATCTGCCGGGCACCTGCGGGTCGTTCGGCGCTCGCCGGGTGGGGGTGGACAACCGGGGTGCCGACCGGGACGCGGTCAGTACGCCCGCCACCCCTGCGGGTCGACGCCGCCCGGGACGGCCGCGTCCGGGCCGTACGGCTCGCGGGTGAGGACGAAGGATCCGAGGTCCAGGTGGCTGACCGTGCCGTCGGCGGCCCGGACCACGCGCAGGCTCTCGCCCGCGTAGTAGTTGTCGAGCCCGGTCCAGGTGCCGTCCGGCTCGGCGCGGAAGCGGGAGCTGCGGTTGCCGCCGGCGAGCGGGCCGAGCTCCAGGCCGCGGTCGGCGGTGAGCCGCAGGGCGTGCGGGGCCGCGCCCCAGTACCAGGGGCCGGTGAGCGCCAGCAGTTCCTCGTCCACCTCGGGCAGCGGGCGCCATGGTGCGGGGATCCGCGGTTCGTGCTCGGCGGTGAGCGTGATCAACTGGGCGGCCAGCAGCGGGGTGTTGGCGCCGGTGGTCGCGTTGGACAGGGCGAGGGCCGCCAGGCCGTCCTGTTCGCTGACCCAGAGGCCGGCCGTGAAGCCCGGCATCGAGCCGGAGTGGCCGTACAGCACCCGGCCCTCGTGGCGCAGCAGTTGGAGGCCGAGGCCGTAGGTGCTGGTCCAGTCCGGGTTGTCCGGGCCGACGGCGGGGCGGCGCATCTCGGCGAGCGTGGCGGCGGCGAGCACCTTCTCGCCGTCGAGTGCCTTCCCGTCGCCGAGAGCCTTCTCGCCACCGAGCACCGACTCACCGCCGTCGGCGAGGAAGGCGGCCCAGCGCGCCAGGTCGGCCGCGGTGGACCAGAGTTGGCCGGCCGGGCCCATCAGCCCGGTGTCGGTGAGCGGTTCCGGCAGCATCACGTCGGCCCACGGGTGGACGGCGAAGCCGCCGGCGTGCGGGTGCTCGGGGAGCAGCGTGGTGCGGTCCATGCCGAGCGGGGCGAGCACCTCGCGGCGCAGCACCTCGCCCCAGGGCTCGCCGCGCAGCTTCTCCACCAGCGCGCCGAGCAGGGCGTAGCCGGGGTTGGAGTAGTGGTGGCGGCGCCCGGCCGGGTGCTTGAGCGGGGCCTCGGACTCCAGCAGGTCGGAGAGTTCGGGCCGTAGGCCGCCGTCGGTGCGCTCCCACCAGGGCCCGGGCGTCTCGGCGGCGAGCCCCGCGGAGTGGGAGAGCAACTGCGAGATGGTCGCGTCGTCGGCCGGGGTGCCGGGCAAGTGGCGGCCCAGCGGGTCGGCGAGGTCGAGCAGGCCCTCGTCACGCAGCCGCAGGACCAGCACGGCGACGAAGGTCTTGGTGAGCGAGCCGATCCGATACTGCACGTCGGGGGTCGGCGCGTGCCCGTCGACCATGCTGCGGGCCCCGCTCCAGACCAGCCGCCCGTCCCGCACCACCCCGGCGACCAGCGAGGGCGTCCGGCCCTCGGCCTGGGCGACCGCGATCCGGTGCAGCAGGGCGCGGCGGGTGGTGGGCAGCAGCTCGTCAAGCAGGTCGGTCATCTGATCTTCTGAATCCTGGGGCATGGACGGACAGTAGCCCAGCCCGGCGTCGGACCCCGGTGAATATAGGGTCAGGCCGGCAGCGGCGGGAGTTCCGGCCGGTGCAGCCAGGCGTCGAAGAGCGGGGCGAGTGGCGCGTCGGCGTACCGGGAGGCGTGGGCGAGCAGGTCGGCGGTGGTGACCACCCCGTGCCGGTTGATGCTCGTCCAGTCCTTCAGCATCGCGAAGAAGGAGGTGTCGCCGAGCGCGCGCCGCAGCGCGTGCACGGCGAGGCCGCCGCGCTGGTAGAGCCGGTCGTCGAACATCAGCTTTCGGCCCGGGTCGGCCGGCCGCAGGTCCTGCGGGAGCCTGGCCAGCAGCGAGTGCGCGGCAGCGGCGTGGGTGGCCGCGGCGGGGCCGCCGGCGTGCTCCGACCAGAGCCACTCCGCGTACTTGGCGAAGCCCTCGTTCAGCCAGATGTGCCGCCAGTCGGCGATGGTGACGCTGTTGCCGAACCACTGGTGCGCCAGCTCGTGCGCGATCAGCCGCTCCCGCCCCCAGCCGCCGCCGAGGTGGTTGGTGCCGAAGGTGGCCACGCCCTGCGCCTCCACCGGGACGTCCAGCTCCTCGTCCGCGACGACCACCGCGTACTCGCCGAACGGGTACGGCCCGAAGGCCTCGGCGAAGTACGCCATCATCTCCGGCTGCCGGCCGAAGTCCTCGGTGAAGGAGGCCACCAGCGGCTCGGGCACGTACCCGGTCTGCGGCACCGCCGGGCGCGCGGCGAGCGGCACCGGCCGGTAGTGGCCGATCGAGACCGTCACCAGGTACGGCGAGGTCGGCGCGCTCTGCTCGTACACCCAGGTGGTGCTGGACGCCCGGGTGGTCCGGGTGAGCAGCCGGCCGCTCGCCACCACGGTGAACGGCGACGGCGTGGTGACCGCTATCTGGTAGGTCGCCTTGTCCGCGGGCCGGTCGTTGCACGGGAACCAGGACGGTGCGCCGACCGGCTGGCTGGCGACCAGCGCGCCCTCGGTCAGCTCCTCCCAGCCCAGGCCGCCCCACGGGCTGCGCACCGGGCGCGGGTTGCCGCTGTAGTGGACCTCGACGGTGAACGCCGCGCCCGCCGCCAGCGCCTTGGCCGGGCGGATCCGCAGTTTGCCGGCCCGGTGGGTGTAGCGGGCGGCCCGGCCGTCCACCAGGACCCGCCCGATCCGGAACTCGGCCAGGTCCAGCGCGAACCCGTCCAGCGCCGCGTCGGCCACCGCGCTCAGCCGGGCCGAGCCGCCGAGCCGGTTGGGCCCGGGCCGGTAGTCCAGCGCGAGCTCGTAGCGGTGCACCCGGTAGCGGTGGTCGCCGCTCTGCGGGAAGTACGGATCCGGGGCACCGGCGGCCGCCGGGACGTGCTTGAACTTCACGGGGACGGGCGCTTCCTGCGGGCCGGGACGGGTGGTCATGGCGTGGTCTGCCACGCCTCGATGGGGTTGCCCAGCCACCGCGTGTCGGCGGGGACGGACTCGGCGCGCATCACCAGCGAGGCCGGGCCCAGCGTGCTGCGCGCGCCCACCGTGCTGCCGGGCAGCACGATCCCGCCCGGGCCCAGGGTGGCGCCCTCGCGGAGGATCACAGTATCCATCCGCATGATTCGGTCGTGGAAGAGGTGGGTCTGCACGACGCAGCCCCGGTTGATGCTGACGCCGTCCCCGATGGTGACCAGGTCCGCCTCCGGCAGCCAGTAGCTCTCGCACCAGACGCCGCGCCCGACCCGCGCGCCGAGCGCGCGCAGCCACAGGTTCAGCACCGGCGTGCCCGGCACCGCGCCGACCAGCCACGGCACGGCCAGCACCTCGACGAAGGTGTCGGCGAGCTCGTTGCGCCACACGAAGCCGCTCCACAGCGGGTGCTCCACCGCCCGGAACCGTCCGACCAGCAGCCACTTCGCCGCCACCGCGACCAGGCAGGCCACCGCGCCGGCCGCCGGCAGGAGCAGGCCGGACAGCAGCGCGGCCACGCCCGCCGACCAGGACGCCGCCAGCCACGACAGCGCCGCGACGGTCAGCACGCCGAGCGCCCCGGAGGCCAGCACCGGCAGGAGCCGGCCCAGCTCGACCAGCCCGCGCGCCCACAGTAGCCGGGCCGGCGGCTCGTAGGTGAGGCTCTGGTCCGCCTCGTCCGCCGCGCGCGGCAGCCGCATCGGCGGCATGCCCAGGTAGGAGCCGCCCTTCTTGGCCTTCTCCGGCGTCGCCGACAGCACCCCGACCAGGCCCCGCTTGGGCACCGCCCGTCCGGGCGCGGTCATCCCCGAGTTGCCGAGGAACGCCCGCTCGCCGACCTTCGCCTCGCCGAGCCGCACCCAGCCGCCGCCCAGCTCGTACGGCGCCATCAGGGTGTCGTCGGCCAGGAAGGCGCCGTCGCCGACGGTGGCCAGGCTGGGCAGCGCCAGCACCGTCGACACCTCGGCGCCCCGGCCGACCCGCATCCCGAGCGCCCGCAGCCACAGCGGCGTGACCAGGCCCGCGTACAGCGGGAACAGCACCTCGCGGGCCTGGTCCATCAGCTGGGTGACGGTCCACGCCTGCCAGCCGACCCGGCCGTGCAGCGGGTGCACGCCCGGCGTCAGGCCGAGGCTCAGCAGCCGGACGAGCGCCACCAGCTGCGTCGTGTACACCGCGCCGTACGCCAGGGTGGCCGGCAGCAGGCCGAGCAGGGCGCCGCCGAGCGCCGCGCCGAGGCCGTCGCCGGGGTGGACGAATCGGGAGAGCACCGCGACCGCGGCGACCGCGGGCAGCACCGGCAGCAGGCCGAGCGCCGTGCCGCCGGCGCCGTACAGCGCGGCCCAGCGGGCCCGGCGCGGCGGGCGGTCCTTGGGCCAGCTCCGCTCGACGCGGCCCAGCTTGACGGCGGGCGCGCCGCCCCAGCGCTGGCCGGTCGGGACCTGGCCGGTGACGCTGGAGCCGGCCACCACCTGGGCGCGCTTGCCGACCCTGGCGCCGGGCAGCAGCGTCGACCGGGTGCCGACCACGGCGCCGGAGCCGACCTTGACCTGGCCCACCTCCAGCCGGTCGCCGTCCAGCCAGTAGCCGCACAGGTCCACCTCGGCCTCGACCGCGCAGCCCCGGCCGAGCTTCAGCATCCCGGTGACGGGCGGCAGCGAGTGCAGGTCCACCTCGGGGGCGACCTTCGCGCCCAGCGCCCGGGCATACCGGACCAGCCAGGCGCCGGACAGCGAGGTCGCGCCGCTCACCTCGGCGAGCCGCTCGGCGGCCCAGAGCCGCAGGTGGGTGCTGCCGCCGCGCGGGTAGCTGCCGGGGCGCAGGCCGCGCAGCAGCAGCCGGGCGCCGCCCGCCGCGATCGCGAGCCGGCCCGCCGGGGTGTACAGCGCGAGCGCGCCCGCGCCGACCGCCCACCAGGAGGCGGTGGACGCCCACGGGTAGTCGCCGAGGTGGGAGAGCAGGTTGCCGGCGGCCAGCAGGGCGACCGTCCAGCGCAGGCCGACCACCGTGAACAGCGGGATCAGCAGGAGCAGCTGCAGGAGTTTGGCCCTGGTCGGCACCGGGGCGACGGTCCGGGCCTCGCCCCCCTCGGCGACGGTGCGCTCCAGGTGACGGGCGAGCTTGCGCAGCGTCGGGTGCTGGTAGATGTCCAGGACGGCCGCGCTCGGGTACCGGGTGCGCAGCAGCGTGGTGAGCCGGGCGGCGGCGAGGCTGCCGCCGCCGATGGCGAAGAAGTCGTCGCGCGGGCCGGTGACCGTCACCCCGAGGATCTCGGACCACTGCTCGGCCAGCCAGGCCTCGGTGCCGTACAGCTGCTCGGTCGGCCCGGCGGTCTCCAGCTCGGGCAGCGGCCAGGGCAGCGCGTTCCGGTCGACCTTGCCCGAGGTGCGGGTGGGCAGGGTGTCGACCGGCGCGAGCAGCGGGACGAGGGCGGCCGGCAGCTCGGCGCGCAGCCGTTCGACGGCCTTCTCGCGGTCGAAGCCGTCCTGGACGACCAGGTAGCCGACCAGCAGCTGGTTGCCGCCGCGCGCGGTGCGGACGGCGGCGGCCGCCCCCGCCACGCGCGGCAGGGCCTGGAGCGCCGCGTCCACCTCGCCGAGCTCGATCCGGCGCCCGCCGAGCTTGATCTGCTCGTCGGTGCGGCCGAGGAACAGCAGCCCGGCCGGGTCGGCCTGGACGAGGTCGCCGCTGCGGTAGGCGCGGTCCCAGCCGAGCGAAGGCAGCGGCGCGTACTTCTCGGCGTCCTTCTCCGGGTCGAGGTAGCGGGCCAGGCCGACGCCGCCGATCACCAGCTGCCCGGTCCCGCCGGGGGCGACCGGCTCGCCTGCCTCGTCCACCACAGCGAGGTCCCAGCCGTCCAGCGGCAGGCCGATCCGCACCGGGCCGTCGCCGGTCAGCAGGGCGGCGCAGGCGACCACGGTGGCCTCGGTGGGGCCGTAGGTGTTCCAGACCTCGCGGCCCTCGGTGACCAGGCGCTGCACCAGCTCGGGCGGGCAGGCCTCGCCGCCGAAGATCAGCAGCCGCACCTCGTTCAGCGCCTCGGCCGGCCAGAGCGCGGCCAGGGTGGGCACGGTGGAGACCACGGTGATCTCCTGGTCGGCCAGCCACGGGCCCAGGTCGGCGCCGCTGCGCACCTGCGAGCGGGGGACGGGCACCAGGCAGGCGCCGTGCCGCCAGGCCAGCCACATCTCCTCGCAGGAGGCGTCGAAGGCGACGGAGAGCCCGGCCATCACCCGGTCGCCCGGGCCGATCGGCTCGTCCCGGAGGAAGAGCGCGGCCTCGGCGTCGATGAAGGCGGCGGCGTTGCGGTGGGTGACGGCGACGCCCTTGGGGCGGCCGGTGGAGCCCGAGGTGAAGATGATCCAGGCGTCGTCGGCGGGGGTGGGGCGGCGCCCGGGCGCGGCTTGCGCGGCCTGTGCGGTCTGCGTGGCCTGTGCGTCCCGTGCGTCCCGTGCGTCCCGTGCGTTCGTGCGGAGGACTGCGAGGGCCCGCTCGGCGCCGAGCACGGCGGCGACGGCGGCCTCCTCGAACACCAGCTGGGCCCGCTCGTCCGGGTCCTCGGCGTCCACCGGGACGTAGGCGGCCCCGGCGGCGAGCACGGCGAGGATCGAGACGTACAGGTCGTTGGTCCCGGAGGGGACGCGCACGCCCACCCGGTCGCCCGGGCCGATCCCGGCGGCGGCGAGCCGGCGGCGCAGCTGCTCGACCTCGGCGGCGAGGGCGCGGTAGCTGAGCAGGACGCGCCCGTCGTCGAGGGCGGGCTCGTTCGGATGGGCGCGCACGGTGGCGTCCAGGACGTCGACCAGGGTGCGCGGCGCGGCGGCCGGGAGGCCTGGGAAGAGGGCGCGTGGCGGTGTGCTGTTCGGCTCCGGCCGGCTCGGTTCGGCTGTCATGGCAGCTCGTGCGCTCCTCGTCCTCGCCCCGTCCCGACCGATGCCCAGCCCTTGGGGGCGGTGGGAGCACTCGCCTGACCGGGTGATCCCAACTCCGGGGCCGGAGCGGACAACCTGACCGATGGTAGCCCGGGGTGACGGGTGCCGTACTGCCCAACACCCGACCCAACTCGGCCGCAAATGAACAAATCTGACGCTTCTTCAGTCGATAACTGAGTCTCCGTGGCATGAATGTGACGACATGTCAGTCGCTTTGACGAACCGTCAGGACAGATTCTCCCTCGTGATCCATGCCACAGCGAATACTGCTCCTTTCGGGTGGCGGGCCCGGGTTTTCGGCCGGAATCAGGGGTGTTTCCGGCCGTCGCCCGGGCTCGCCATGCCCTCGGGAGGGTCAGCGGAAGAGGTGCAGGTGCTCGTCCAGGAAGGCCGCCAGGGTTCGCGGGACGCGTCCGGTCAGGCGGGTGACGGTGTCGTCCGGCACCTCCCGGCGGACCACCGCGAGCCGCTGGATCTCCACCACGTGGGTGGCCAGCCAGTCCGGCATCCCGGCCCGCGTCATCAGGTGGGCGTGCAACTCGTCGGGGGAGAGGTCGACGTAGTGGACCGGCCGGCCGAGCAACTCGCCCAGCAGCCCGGTGAGCTCCGGGTGGCTGTACGCCCGCCCGCCGGTGAGCGGGTACGTGCCACCGGTCAGCTCCGGTCGGGTGAGCACGTCGGCGGCGACGTCCCCGATGTCCCGGACGTCGACGTAGTTGCAGCGCGCCTGCCCCATCGCGCCGTGCACCACCCCGGCCGCGGCGATGCCGGGGGCGAGGAGCAGCAGCTTCTGCATGAAGGCGTACGGGCGCAGCACGGTGGCGGTGACGCCGGTGGCACGCAGGTGCTCCTCGACCCGGTGGTGGCCGCGTGAGACGGCGACGGGGGAGAGCGGCTCGGCCGCCGGGGCGGAGATCTTGACGATGTGCTCCACGCCGCTCGCCACGGCCAGCTCGACGGTGCGCAGCTCGTACTCCACCTGGCGCGGGCCGTTGGCCATGGCGAGGAAGAGCTGGCTGGCGCCCTTGAGTGCGGCGCGCAGCGAATCCGGGTCGGCCGCGTCGGCGAAGGCCGTCTCCGTCAGCGCGAGGGTCCGGTCGTCGAGCGAGGCCGCGAGACGGGTGGGGTCGCGGCTGAGCGCGCGGGCCGGCGCGCCGAGGGCGGCGAGGCTGCGGAGGGTGGCGCCGCCGGTGGCGCCACCGGCACCCATGATGACGATCATGACGTCTGCCTTTCGGGTCGCGGGGTGATCCGGTGCTGCGGGAGGTGGCGCGGGCGGCTGCCGCGCCAGCGCCAGGTGATCAGGGTGGCGGCGATCGCCGAGGAGACCGGCAGGTCGACGGGGAGGCGACCGGGCCAGGCGCTGCCGGCCAGTGCCGGGATGTGCGGCAGCCAGCGCGCGCCGGCGAGGCCGACGGCCAGGGCGACGGTGGCGCAGCCGAGCGCGAGGACGATCGCCGGCAGGGCGCGGGGCGCGCGGGCCGCCCAGGAGTGGGCGGGGCGGCGGCGCAGCCGGGCACCGAGCAGCGCCGCGACGACGGCCGAGGTGCCGGCGATGGTGGTGACGGCGGCGATCATCAGCTGGGGCTGACGGGTCGCGAGGCCGCCGATGCCGGCCATGACGGCGGGCATGACGTAGGCGGCCAGGACCTCGCGCCGCAGGACGAAGGGCGGGGGTGCGCCGGGGGCCTTCTTGCGCACGGCTTCGGCTCCTTTCGGTGGCTGGTTCAGCGACCAGCCTGGTGATTAGGTGGCTAACTATTAATGCTTAGGTGCCTAACTGGTTGGGTGTGAAGAACGGCGGGCCGCAGTTTCGGGCAGCCCCCCGTGATCAGTCGGCGGTCAGGGCGTCGATGCCCTCGACGACGCGGGCGAGCAGGTCGAGGAAGGTGGTGCGCTCCTCGACGGAGAGTCCGCCGACCATGGCCTGCATTCGGGTGTAGTGCTCGGGCGCCAGGTCGCGCAGCCGGTGGGCGCCGCGCGCGGTGAGGATCACCACGTTGCCCCGGCCGTCCTCGGTGGACGGGCGGCGGGCCACCAGGCCCTCCCGTTCGAGACCGTCGACGAGGCCGGTCACGGTCGCCCGCGAGACGCCGAGGCTCGCCGCGAGCTGGGAGGGCGACTTCTCGCCGCCATGGTCCTCCAGGTCGGCCAGCAGTCGGTAGCGGCCGGTGGAGAGCCCGAAGCGGGCGAAGTGCACCTCCCCGGCCTGGCCGAGCCGGGCACCCGCCGCCATCAGCCGGGCCGCGACCAGCACCGCCTGCGGATCGGCCGTGAGGCCGTAGCGGGCGATCTGGCGTCGCGCCTGATCGAGGGTGGGGGCGCCGCTGCCGGCGTAGGGGTGCTGCGTCATGAAAGTAATATGGTGGCTAATCAGTCGCCCGGTCAAGTCGGTGGGGCGGGTTGTGCCCGGGTGGCACTACGCGGCCCGGGGCGCGATCCGGGGCGGGGTCCAGTCCGCATGCTTCAGCACCGTCCGGACCATCGCGCCGGGCGGGGTGAGCCGGATCGCCGCGTTGCGCAGGCCCACCGCGAGCGGATTGGCGAGCTGCTGCCCCATCTTCCCCGCTCGGCGGGCGTCCCGGGCCACCGTCTGGCTGCGCGGGCGGCGGGCCGCGTCGTACCGGGTGAGCGCCGCCTCGACGGTGCCTGCCCCGGCGACGGCGGCGGCGAGCGTCACCGCGTCCTCCAGCGCCTGGCAGGCGCCCTGGCCGAGGTGCGGCGGCATGGCGTGCGCCGCGTCGCCGAGCAGCGCGATCCGGCCGACGGCGTACGAGGGCAGCGGGGTGACCAGCTCGTTGACGTCGTGGTGCAGGACGTCCTCCGGGCGGGTCGCGGCCAGCAGGGTCGGGATCGGCTCGTGCCAGCGGGCGAAGCGGCGGCGGACCTCGGCCAGCGGGTCCCGGTAGCGGACCCCGGCCGGGGCGTTGAGGACGGCGTGCCACTCGGCCCGGCCGTCCGGGAAGGCGATGTGGCCGAACTCGGCGCCGTGGCCCCAGGTGATCTCGAAGTCGGCGGTCAGTCCGTCGACGGGCCGCTCGGTGATCGCCCGCAGGACGGTCGAGCCGCTGTACACCGGGCCGGGGTGGGAGGGGAAGAGTCGGCGGCGCAGCTTGCTGTTGATGCCGTCGGCCGCGACCACGAGGTCGGCGTCGAGCGTGGTGTCGCCGTACGTCACCTGGACGCGGGACGGCGAGGTGGTGACGACGTCGGTGACCTCCGCGCCGATCACCAGCGATCCGGCGGGCAGCGCCTCGCGCAGGATCCGGTGCAGGTCGGCCCGCGGGATGCCGACGATCGGGGCACCCAGCTCGCGCTCCAGCGCGGCGCCGTCCATCAGGGCCAGCCGGCGGCCGTCCGGGGTGCGGGTGCCGCCGGTGTACTGGCGCCGTGCGGCCGCCTCGACCGCCTCGCCGACCCCGAGCGTGGCGAGTGCGCGCATCCCGTTGGCGGCCAGCGAGATGCCGGCGCCCGCGTCGTCCAGGACCGCGGCCCGCTCGACCACGGTCACGTCCCACCCCGCCAGCCGAAGCCCGATCGCGGCGGCCAGCCCGCCGATCCCGCCCCCGACCATCACCGCGCTGTTGCTGCTCATGCCCGGTCCTTCCCGTGTTGCCGCTGCTGTCTTCTACAGCTGTAGAAGGAGCGTACTACGGGCTTACGCGGGGCGTGGCGGAGGTCGCCCAGGGTGGGGTGTGAGCGGCGAGGTGGGGGGTCGGGGTTGCCGCGGGTGGGGTGTGGGCGAGGGGGTGGGGGCGGGGGCCGCCGGGCGGGTGCCGGCGGAGAGGTGGGGCCGGGGCAGGTAGAAAGGGGGGATGCGGCATGAGCAGGGGCAGAGGCAGGGCGACGGGCGGGACCGGCGGACGGTGCTCGCGGACGCGGCGATCGGTGTGCTCGCCGACGCGGGCGTGCGCGGGCTGACGCACCGGGCGGTGGACGCGGCGGCGGGACTGCCGCTCGGGACCACCTCGGCGTATCTGCGCACGCGGCAGGCGCTGCTCACCGCGCTGGTACGCCGGCTGGTCGAGCTTGACCAGGGGGAGCTGCAGACGATGGGGGAGCAGGCTCCGGTGGCCCGCTCGGCCGAGGAACTGGTCGACGGGATCGGGGTGTTGATGCGGCATCGGCTCACCGGGGAGGGGCGGCGGCGCTCGCTCGCGCGCTATGCGTGCGCGGTCGAGAGCGTGCGCGATCCCGAGTTGCGGGAGATCCTCGTCCCGCGCGAGAACGCGGGCCGCGCCGCCGTCCGCGCCTTCCTCGCCGAGCAGGGCGTGGCCGACCCGGACGGGCGGACCACGACACTGCTCGCCTGCGTCGACGGCCTGGTCTTCGACCGCCTGGTGGGCGGCGGCGAGGTCGGCGCGGACGAGATCCGCGGCCTGGTCGCGGCGGCCCTGCGCGGTCCGGGCACGCCCTAGTACTCCAGTGAGACTTTGTGATCGGCTCCCAGTGACTGACGATCCCGCTTGCCATCGGGGTCAGCCGCGACTGTGTCCAGCTTCCTCCGCCTGCTCTCGGGCTGCCATCACGTCTTCTCCGTATTCGAAGGCCCAGGTGCCGAACGCTTCGAGCGGCTCCAGCAGTGTCCGCCCCAACCCAGTGAGGGAGTACTCCACGCGCGGCGGCGACCCGGCGTACGCGCGGCGCTCCACCAACCCGTTGAACTGGAGCCGACGCAGCGTCTCTGTAAGGACTTTGGGGCTGATCCCGCCGATCCGCTCGCGCAGCTCACTGGGCCGCGCGGGGCCCCCGCGTAGCGTCCACACCACCACGGCGTTCCAGGTGTTGGCGAGCAGGTCGAAAGCGAGCCGGGCACGGCAGTCGGCGACAAATCCCTGATCAGTGGTCACTTACCAGATGGTGCCCGAGCAGCTTCCTAGTGTCGTCCCGAATCCGACTACAGGGATCACTACGAGAGGCTGGAATGATGAGGATCGGGATTGCCGGTACGGGCAACATGGCGCGGGTGCTGGGTACACGATGGTCGCGTGCTGGCCACGACGTACTGGTGGGCGGGCGGGACCCCGGCCGCGCCGCGGCCCTGGCGGACCAGATCGGCGCACAGGCGGGGACTCTGCGGGACGCGGCCCAGCACGGCCAAGACGCGATGCTACTGGCCGTACCGTACTCAGCGGCGATCGGCGTGGTGTCCGGCCTGGCCGACACCGTACGAGGCCGAACGCTGATTGACTGCACCAACCCGATCGTGCCGGGCTTCGTCCTTGAGACCCGGGGCGGCCCCTCGGCGGCCGAGCGCATCGCGGCCGCAGCGCCCGGCGCGTCCGTGGTCAAGGCATTCAATCTCTGTCATGAGAGCGTGTGGCGTTTGACCCCGCCGGTCTTCGGCGGACGCCCCCTCGCGGTGCCGATCTGCGGTGACGATGCACCGGCTCTCGAAGCGGTACGGTTCCTTGTCCGCGACCTCGGCTGCGTGCCGGTCGACGGAGGAGGGCTCGACCGGGCAGGCCTGCTGGAGGCGACGGCCGCACTCCTGATCGGCCTGTGGGTGGGTGAAGGTGCGGACGCTCAGGCGATCGCACCGCCGCTGGAGTACGCGGGGGTTGATCTCTTCTGATCCGCGATCCTGCGTCGGACCGACGCGGGAACTGGCGCGGCCACTGCGTGATCATCGGGGCTTGTGTGGACTCCTGAAGATCGTGCGGTGGCCGCGGGCCACGGCATAGACGCGGCCCGGTGGCGGGCGATGTTCGACCAGGCCATGGCCCGGATCGCGGGCCGGTTTCGGCGGGTGGAGCCTCGTGCTACCGCCCGTGCCTTCGTGCTCGGGCTTCTGTCCAGCGTCGAACGGAAGAACTGCTGGCGGCTGGCCGAGCAGGCCGGTCACGTCCGCGACTCCGCCCTGCTCGCCGAGGCGTTCGGCGACGTAGTGCTGGAGCTCGTCGCGGATTTCGTCCGCGTCCCAGCGGGCGCCGGCGAGCAGGTGCTGGAGGCCGTCGGGGGTGGCGTGACCGGCGTATTCGGCCAGCTGCCAGCCGTTCTTGCGTCCGACAGGGCCGAGCAGGCCGCGGACGTAGTCGCGCATCCGGCGGCGTGGCTCCACGCGGCTGAAACGGTGGCCGACGCGGAGGAAAAGGTCTTCGAGTTCGTTGTCCCAGGTCTCGGCTGCAGGAACGTTGATCACGACGTGAGGCTGCCCCGCCCCTGCCACTACCAACGCCGGCTGCACACGATCGAGGGGCGGTCCCATGAAGACCGCCCCTGACCGGACATCAGCCCACTACACTCGATGGCGTCCCGCTGAGTGGTGTAGCAGGGATCTTGGTGTAACCCCTGGTCATGAAGGAGCCATCGCGCAACTCTCCGAGTAGGAAGGCTCGTTGAGTGAGAGGTGCGCGATGGCCTTGTCCCAGT
>NZ_JAHTKP010000030.1 GCF_019192735.1 Kitasatospora aureofaciens | reverse complement strand
ACGTGTATCTGGACGCGACCTACTGCAAGGCGCGGGTGAACCATCAGATCGTCTCCCGGGCCGTGGTCGTCGCCACCGGGATCACCGAGGACGGCGGCCGCGAGGTACTGGGACTGATGGTCGGCGACAGCGAGACCGAGATGTTCTGGACCGAGTTCCTGCGCTCCTTGCGCGAGCGCGGCCTGGCCGGGGTTCGGCTGGTCATCGGTGACCATCACAGCGGCCTGGTGAAGGCGATTCGCAAGGTCATGCTGGGTGCCGCCTATCAGCGTTGTCGCGTTCACTTCCTGCGCAATGTCTTTTCGGTGATCCCGAAGGAGGCGGCGGAGATGGTCGCGGCAACCATCCGAACGATCTTCGCCCAGCCTGCCGAAGCCGCGGTCCGGGCTCAGCTGGACACCGTCGCTGAGATGCTCGGAAAGCAGTTCCCCAAGGTCAGCCAGATGCTGCTGGAGGCCAAGGACGATCTGACCGCCTTCGCGGCCTTCCCGGAACGACATTGGAAGAAGATTCAGTCGACCAACCCGTTGGAGCGGATCAACCGCGAGATCAAGCGCCGCACGGATGTCGTCCAGGTCTTCCCCAACGACGACGCGCTCCTGCGGTTGGTCACGGCCGTGCTCTTCGAGATGCATGACGAGTGGATCGCTTTCCCCCGCCGCTATCTGCCTGAGGGCAGCATGGACCAGCTCTACCCTGGCGAGCAGGCTCGCGACCAACTACCACCCACCGCATGACCGTTGGCAAACGACCACTACACCACTTCACGGGACATGACCTCGCATCCGGCGGGAGCTCATTGTCAGTGCCGTCGAATAGGGTGCGGACCGGCAAGCCCGACCACGGGCAGGTCGGTGGAAGGGGAGGGGCGTCATGAGCGACGGCATCCAGTGGCTCGCCGAGGGCGGGCGGCGGCTCACCGGCGTGCTGTTCGCGCGCGGGATCCCGCCGGAGGAGCTGGCCCGGCGGATGGGCGCGGACCCGGCCCGCGCGGCCCGGCCGATCAGCGGCGCCGAGGTGTGGGACCTGGACGCCGAGGTGTACCGGCCGGGCGCGGACGGCGACGGCGTGATCCGGGTCGGCGAGTCCGGCGGCTGGTCGTTCGCGATCGAGTACGGCGACTCCACCGGCGGCGACCTGCTGACCGAGATAGCGCGCGACGGCGTCGAGGTGGTCCACTTCCGCCCCATGGCCGAGCACGCGCCGGCGCTGCTCGACTACGCCCGCGACGGCGCCGTCCTGTGCGGGTTCGGCCTCGCCGAGGAGCGCTGGCGCTGGGGCCGCGAGCCGGACCTGCTGCTCCCCGACCTCGTCGCCGCGGGCGTCCTCAAGCCTGACGGCGTCACCCGCGTCGCCCCCGACGGCGAGCCCCGCGCGGCCGCTGACCGCCGCACCCTCGGCGCGGTCGAGCGGCGCTTCGGCCTCACCCTGCCCCCGGCTGTCCTGGACGGGATACGGCTCAGGACCTACGCGGTGCGCGGCACGCCGGACCTCGACGCCTGGAAGGGGCTCGGGTGACGGGAGTTGGACTGCCCCGGGTACGCGTCCGCCAGTCCGTCCAGGTAGGCCTGGCGGCCGGCGACGTCCGGCAGGCCGCTCTCGGGGGCGCGGCGCAGGACGAAGTCCGGGGTGAGCAGTTCGCCGTGGTGGTCGAGGTTCTTCCGGTCGGTCTCGTAGCAGGGGTACCAGCGGTGCAGGACGGCGCGCACGCGGTTCTCGTAGCCGGCCTGGGAGAGGGCGGCGCGGAGCTGGTCGAACGAGGTGTTCTCGGGCATGGCAGCTCCTTCGGTGCGGGGGAGGCGGCGCACGGCGAAGTCCGTTGCGTGCACACACACGCTAATGATGTGTGCGCGCACACGCAACTCGGTACGATGAACGCCATGAACCGTGCCGACCTCACCATGGGCCCGCTGTCGGAGCAGGACCACGCCTTCTACGGCCTGGTCTGGGCGGGCACCACCCTCGCCGCCCGGGTGGACCGCGAGCTCACCCGGGCCCATGGGCTGCCGCTGTCCTGGTTCGAGGTGATGCTCTGGCTCAACGGCCAGCAGGAGCCCGTCGCCGCCTCCGACCTCGGCGCCAAGACGATGCTCAGCCGCAGTCAGGTCTCCCGCGTCGTCGACGCCCTCGCCGAACGCGGCCTGGTGGCCCGCTCGCCCTCCGCCTCAGACGCCCGGTCCGTACGGATCGAGCTCACCGAGCAGGGTCGCGCCGCCTTCGCCGAGGCCGACAACACCCGGCGGGCCGTGCTCGGGCCGGTCTTCGCCGACCGGCTCGACGAGACGGACATCGCCGCCCTGGAAACGGTGTGGCGCAAGCTCAAGGAGCCCCGCCCGGGCAACTGATCAGCCTTCCGCGGCGAGCTCCTTCGCGAGGAACACACAGGGATCCTCGACGTCGTGGACCTCGCCGCGGTCGTCGACGTAGGACCACCGGTCGATGTAGCGGACCACCGGCCGGTACCCGAGCCGGGCGTACAGCGCCGCGGCCCGGGGGTTGCCCTCCTCGTCGACGCCCAGCCCGATCCGCCGCACGCCACGCCGGACGGCGAGCCGTTCGGCGTGGCGGATCAGGGCGGTGCCGATGCCGCGCCCGCGCAGGGGTTCGGCGACGTCGAGCCCGTTGATCTCCGGGCAGTCCGGCAGCGACCGCCGGACCTCGGCCGCGGCGCAGCCGTTCCAGCGGAGCTCGGCGTTCCCGACCGGGCGGTCGTCCACCCAGGCGACCAGGTACGTGCTGGTGCCCGCGAGCTGGCGGGTGAAGCGTCGCGCGTGGAACGAACTCCGGCCGCCGGAGGGCAGGTGCTCCTCCAGCAGGGCGACGTGGGCCGGCTCGCAGGCGGTGATCAGCATGGGCACCACGGTCCCGCGCGGCCCTGCCTGTGCGCCAGGGGTTTTCGCGGCGTCGGCCCGACGCCGACCCGTGCGATTACAGCGGATCGCCGAGCGGGCCGTACGTGTCCACGAGGGCCTCGGCCCAGTGCGCCGCGAAGTCCGGCTGCGAGCCGTCCGCGTCGGTGAATCCGTACTCCTTGTAGAGGTCCCAAGTGGCCAGCGCCCGGCCGCTCTTGGCCAGCACGTCCGGGTCGGCGGCGAGCGCGGCTACCGCCCGGCCGAGGTAGGCGGGGCTCTCGGAGTACGCGAAGTCCGGGTCGACGGCCGCGCCCTCGCGCCAGGTGTCCTCGGTGACGCCGAAGTGCTCCAGCACCGCCTCGGAACGCAGGAACCCGGGGGTGAGCGCGACGGCCGCGACGCCGTGCGGGCGCAGCTCGGCCGCCTGGGCGAACGCGAGCCGGATCACGGCGGACTTGGCGAGGTCGTAGAAGAACGAGCCCCGGTAGCGCGCGGTGTTGCCGTCTGTGACCTCGACCACGAGGCCGCTCTTCCGCGCGACCATCAGCGGGAGGGCGTACCGGCTGGTGATCACATGGGTTTCGACGGCCTGCCGGAGGAGCCGCAGGCCGGTGTCCAAGTCCTGTTCCCAGAGCGGGTGTTCCCAGTCGGTCAGCGGATCGCCGCCCCACACGCAGTTGACCAGGACGTCGAGCCGGCCGTCCTGGTCGGTGGCGATCCGCTCGACCAGCGCCGCCACCTCCTCCGGCCGGCTGTGATCGGTCCGCACCGGGACGGCGACGCCGCCGGCGGCGGTGATCCGGTCGGCGGTGTCCTCGATCGTCTCGGGCCGGTCCAGACCCGAGCCGCCCGCCCCGCTGCTCCGGCCCGTGACGTACACCGTGGCACCGGCGGCGCCGAGTTCGACGGCGATCCCGCGCCCGCCGCCGCGCGTGCCGCCCGCGACGAGGGCGACCTTGCCGGCGAGCGGCTTCCTGTCCGTTCTCATGACTCCTCCGTTTTCGTTGTGACGTGCGGGGACAGCAGGTCGGCCAGTTCCTCGCGCAGCCGTTGCGGCAGGTCGCCCTCGCGGTCGAGCGCCCAGGTCAGGCCGGTACCGGCGATAACCGCCTGAACCGACCGCGCGAGCCGCGCCGGATCCGCGTCCGCGCGGAGCTCGCCCTGCTCCAGGGCCGCGTCCAGCAGCCGGGCGATCGCCCGCCCCTGGGCCCGGTGGACGGACAGGGCGTGCTCGTGCAGCTCAGGATCGGCGAGGTCCATGCAGAGGAACGCGAGGTGATTGGCAAAGCTCTCCGGGGTGGCCATCGGCGCGGACGTCTCCTCGGCGAGCGCCCGCAGCGCGGCGAGCGGCGACGCGTACGAGGCCCGCAGCCGCTCGTACCGCCCGTCCGCCGCCTCCGCGGAGCCCCGCGCGAGCGCCAGCAGCAGCCCGCGCTTCGACCCGAACCGCTGCACCAGCGTGGCGGGCACCACCCCCGCCGCCCGCGCCACGGCAGCGAGGGTGAACCCGCCCGGGCCCACCTGCCCCATCACCTCGGCGGTGTGCCGCAGCAGCACCGCATCGTCGACCCCTCGGGGGCGTCCCGCCACGCCGGGCCTCCATTCATAAATGACCGTTCATTTATTAAACCTCGCGCGGGCGGGCCCGGCAAGCCTTCCCGGGATACGGTCCGAGCCCAGCGGATGGGCCGCCGCACGCCGCCGGGGCGGGCCTTGGTGGCCCGCCCCGGGGTGAGGGTGTGTCAGAGGGTTCGCGCCGTCAGGAGACGGTCACGTCGTCGTAGTAGGTGTAGGTCGGGTCGCCCGGGTAGTTGTCGTCGACGTTGGTGAGGGTGAGTGTGTAGCTGTGGCCGGGGGTGATGCTGCCGGTGGCGGACTTCCAGCCGAGGCCGCTGGTGCAGGTCTTGGCGAGCACCGTGGCCGTGGTGCCGGTGGTGTTGTCCTTGAGGGTCGCGGTGGCCCAGTCGTAGGTGACGGTGTCCGGGCAGGTCACGTCGTACCAGAAGCCGACCTTGCTGGAGC
Source organism: Kitasatospora aureofaciens (assembly GCF_019192735.1). Classification (GTDB taxonomy): domain Bacteria; phylum Actinomycetota; class Actinomycetes; order Streptomycetales; family Streptomycetaceae; genus Kitasatospora; species Kitasatospora aureofaciens_A. The sequence continues at coordinate 83,186 of NZ_JAHTKP010000030.1, read as the reverse complement.
CGGTCGGCGCGGTGAAGGTCTGGCTGACGGAGGACGTGGTGCTCGGGTTGGTGGAGCCGAGCATCGCTCCGTAGCTGCCGGTGTGCTTGGCGGCCGTGGAGGCCGCGGCCACACCGGTGGCGGTCCAGCCGCTCAGGCTGCCGGTCTCGAAGCCGCCGTTGGTGATGCCGCCGCCACCCGGGGTGCTGACGGTCCAGCCGAAGGTGGCCGAGCCGGAGGCGCCGGTGGTGTCCTTCGCGGTGACGGTGACGCTGGAGGTGCCGGCGGTGGTCGGGGTGCCGGTGATCAGGCCGCTCGCGGAGATCGAGAGCCCGGCCGGGAGGCCGGTCGCCGAGTAGGTGAGGGTCTGGCCGGAGGCGCTGTCGGTCGCCGCGATCTGGAGCCTGACCGCGTTGCCGGTGGTGCCGGCCTGGCTGCCCGGGTTGGTGACGGTGACGGTGTTGCCGGTCGTCCCGCCGACGATCGGGTGCGACATCTCGCAGCCGCCCGCACCGGAGTTGAAGTCGTTGGACCAGGTCGACTGCATCGCGAAGCTGCCGGTGGCGAAGTTGACGTTCGCCGAGGCGCCCTGGCCGCTGCTGACCCAGGCGCACTTGTCGCCGTTCTCGTAGCCGGTGCTGTCGGTCCAGCCGCCGGCCGGGTTCTGGTCGGTGATGGTCTCGGCGTACTCGTGGCCCTCGACGATGGTCGCGCCGTCGAGCGTGCCGGCCGAGCCCGCGTTGACGAAGTTCTGGCCGCACCCGCTGCCGGCGTCGGTGACGTACGGCAGGTTGGTGAACGCCATCTCGCCGTACGGCGAGGAGACCGCGCCGCCGGTCAGCGTGGTGTCACCGGTGTAGTCGTGCCAGGCGCAGAAGCTGCCCGACGGGGTGTTGAAGCCGTCCGGGTTGGTGCCGGTGGGCGAGACGATGACGTACTGGTTGTTGCGGTTGGCCGCGGCCGAGGTGTGGCCGAAGTGCCCGGACGCCGTGACCGCCTCGGCGCCGATCTGGTTGCCGGTCGCGGAGGACGGGGCAGCGGCCGAGGTGTCCACCCAGACGCCGGCGAGGGCGCCGCCGGTCGGGTACGCGACGTGCGCGGCGTTGCTCGGACAGGTCTGGGCGCCCTTGGCGATGCCCTCGCAGTACTGGGTCATGACGCCGGACCAGAGCTCGTTGCCCGCGCCGATGCCCTTGAACAGCTGCTGGAGCCGCGGGGCCATGCCGTTCGGGTCGCCGCTCAGCGTGGTGTTGCCGTTGGCGTCGGTGCCGGAGGTGCCCCACTGGGAGCCCCAGAACACCAGGTAGACCTTCTCCGGGCCGGTGGTGACGCCGATGCTCGGATTGCCGTTGCCCCCACCGTAGTTGAGGTTGTTGGCGGCCGTGGCGGCGTTCGACGACCGGTGGCCGCGGAGGGGGACGGCGCCGTGCCGGTAGGGGTGGCTCGCGGACGCCGAGGGCGCCGCGTTGTTGTCGGGCTGCGCCTGGGCCGGCGCCGCGGTGAAGCCGGCCACCGCGAGCGAGAGGGCGGCGATGCCGGTGAGGGCCGTTCTCCTGGCAGGACGGAACGTGGGGGAAATGCCCATGTGAGGGTTGCCTCTCTCATGTCGACCACCCGGACACCTGTGGGTGACGGGTGACCGAAAGGACAGGGAGAGGCCGGAGGCGGTGGGAATGCCTTGATGATCTGCCGCACGTGCAGATCATTTTGGGGGATCAGGCCCGCCGTCGGCCGCCGAAAGCAAAGCAGCCTCCGGAGAATCAGGTCAACGGGCGTACTGGTAAAGGGAATTGAGCGAAATCCCGCGTAAAGGGAAAGGCCGCACGTCGGTGGAGGGTTGACGCGGGTAGCACAACTTACCTCAACTGTATGGAGGTTCTTGTGAACCGTATGAGGAATCGGCTGTCACGTCGGCATGACCCCGAGGATGCGGGAGAGTGCGAACACCCGGGCGTCGTCGCGAAGGTGGCACCAGGCGTTCAGATACGGCGGGTCGAGTTCGAGTGCGCTGAGCGAACGCACGGTGTGGGCGCCGGAACCGTCCACGTACTCGATGATGATGGCTTCCCCGGTGTGGACCGCGTGCGCGAGTTGGCGGACGTCGGCCAGGGGCAGGTGCTTCGCCGACTCCCCGAAGATCTCCTCGGTGTCGGAGTCGTAGGGGATGCCCCGGTCGGGGTCGGGCAGGGGCAGTTCGGCCGGGGCGCCCACCAGCTTCGACGCGAGAGACCGGAGATCGGGCGGTGCGGGCGTGCCGGGTCGCCCCGCACGGGCGCGGGGCCGGGGAACGGGGGTGGCGCGCTGTGGTGCCGTTCGCTCGATGCGGACGGCGCCGTCGGCGGCCTCGGCCACCGGGGCGTACCCGTTGGCGCGCAGGGCGGCCAGCGCCTGCGCCACGGAGGCCTTGCCGACCAGGACCGTCGGTGCCAGCTGCCGGAGGCCGAGGCCGGCCAGCTTGCGGTGGGCCACGATCTCGGCCAGCAGTGCCGGTTCGAGGCCATGGATCACGCAGGCGGCCGAGGCCACCCGGACGCGGCCGTGGCGGCGTGCTGTGTCAGTGATCAGGTAGCTCAGCGCCTGGGGGAGCGGCCCGCCGGCGATGGCTGCGAGATCGGCCTCGATCGCCGGGGCGTCGTGTCCGGCGTCGAAGGCCCGGCGAAGGCTGTCGGTGCTGAACCGCCACACGGAGGCCGTCCCTCGTGCCTCGCGGTCGGCGAGAGAATCGAGGAGCGAGGTGAGCCGCGCGGAGGGAGCGCCGGTCGCGACCGCGGTGAGGTCGGAGCCGATGCGGACACCATGGACGGCCGGGGGCATCAACTGGCGGGCTTGATCGGCCAGTTCAGCCACGTTGCCCAGCGCTGCGCCCAAGGGTGAGAGCGCGCCCCGGGCGAGGACGCCGAGCAGGCTCGCCTCGTGGATGACCGTGGCGAACGGCCGTTCGTCCTGGGGCAGTTGCTCGGCGAACGGGTGGTGCCAGTCGATGAGAAGGCCCAGATCCGCGGTCTCGGCCACACCCTGGCCGGGCGGGAGACAGCCGAGCGCCGCCAACAGCCCGCGGCGGGCCTGGACGCAGCCGTCGCATGCTCGCGTACGGGCCAGCGCGGGCAGGACCTTGCCGTCCTCGTCGCGGGACTGGGTTGGCGTGAGCGGCAGTTGCCACCAGGCGCCGACCAACTGCGCCACCTGCGCGGCCGGTTCCTCCTCGGCCCAGGAGTCGTACGCCCCGGTGACGAGGACACGGTCGCCTTCGCGTGTTACGAGTCCGGAGCCCTGGGCGGTCTCCAGCACCAGCCGGACCGTGGGCTCGTCGCACCGGACCGCCTTGCCGACCCGGGCCAACTCACGTGCGCCGACCCCACCGGACTTGAGCACCGTCAGCGGCCTCGCCGCGCACTCGGCCAGCACGGCCGCCGCATGACCGCCGAAGTCCCCGGCGGCGGAAGCGGTCTCCCGGCCCACGTCGGCGGCGGACACCCGCGCCAGGGCCGGCAGCGGCGGGACGGGGTCGAACGGGGCGTGCCAGTCCGCCCCGCGCAGGGCGAGCGCCACCTCGGCGGGCATCCGCGCGGGCCCGAACCCGTGACGGTCCTGCACCAGCAGGCCGCGAGCGACCGCCCAGCGGGCGGCAGCCGGCACGTCGGGGGACGGCGAACCGAAGACGATCCAGGAACGCGACTCCACCGGCTTCGTCCGGGCCCGTCGCTCCAGCAGTTCCCGGGTCGGCGTGGGAGCCTTCGCCACGATCCCCGCGATCCACTCCGCCGAGCCGTACTGCTCCAGCAGCGCCGTCACGCGCTGCTGCCGGGTGGCGGGAGGCTTGAGGCCGAGCGACGACAGCATTCCGCGCAGGTCCTCCGAGGTCTGCCCGGGCAGCAGATCCGCGAGCGGGGGCTCAAGGCCCAGCGGAGCCGGCCAGGCCTGCCGCAGGGCCGCCGCCTGATGCAGCCGGCCGTCCCCGTCGGCCCAGACCAGCGCGTGGTCGGCCAACACGGCCAAGGTGTCGTCCAGTTGGGGGCCCGGAACTCCGAGCAGGGCGGCCAGCTCACTCCGGGACGTGGTCTCCCCCAACGCGGCCAGGGCCTCGGCCACTTGGAGACAGGGCAGGGGCAGCCGACGAATCGCCGGCGCCACCGACCCCGGTCGCTGCAGCCGGTCGGCCAACTCGCCCAGGGCGCGCGGCTCCGGAGCGGCCCCGGCGTCCGGACGATTGGACAGCACCCGGTGCAGTTGCTCGGCGTCGAGCGTGCACAGCCACGCCGTCAGCGGCGACCGGCGACTCTTCGTGTTACGGCTCACTTTGTCCTCCCGCGGAGAGCTTACGGTCTCCGGGTGGGCCGTCCGGCGGCTGCCGGACGGGATCGACCAGCCGGTCGAACGCCCGATCGGACCGTTCGAGTCAGGTGCCATCAGCGCCCGCCGCGTACCGCGCGGCCAGCGCCGCGACCGTCTCCGCCACCGCCGCCCGCAGCTCCGCCGGGCCGAGGACCTCCGCCTCCGCCCCCAGCCGCAGCAGATCGCCCACCGCGACCGCCGGCGACTCCACTGCCAGCTCCACCTCCATCCACCCCGCCCCGTCCGCCGGCCCGGCGTCCGCCAGTGCCAGGCTCCCGGCAGCGCCGAACAGCATCGGCAGCAGCGACCGCCCCCGCGGCGACAGCCGCACCCGCGCCGTGCCCTGTTCGAGCATCGCCTCCAGCCGCCGCGAGGACTCCTCCCAGTACCCGGCCAGGTCGAAGTCCGCGGGCCGCTCGAACCCCGCGTCCGTCGGCTCCACCGCCGTGAACCGGGACACCCGGTACGTCCGCAGCGCGCCGTCCGTACGGGCCACCAGGTACCAGATGCCGCTCTTCAGCACCACGCCCAGCGGCTCCAGCTCCCGCCGCACCTCGCCGCGCCAGCGCCGGTACTCCGTGCGCAGCACCCGCTGCTCCCACACCGCCTGCGCGATCGGCGCCAGGAACGTGCCCGGGTCGCCGTCCCGGAACCAGGCGGGCGCGTCCAGGTGGAACCGCTCCCGCACGCGCCGCGCGTGCTCGGCCGAGCCGCCCGGCAGTGCGGCCTGGAGCTTCAGCTGAGCGGTCGCCAGCACCGCGCCCAGCCCGAGGTCCTGCGCCGGGCCGGGCGCGCCGGCCAGGAAGAGCGCCCCGGCCTCGGCGTCGGTGAGCCCGGTCAGCCGGGTCCGGTACCCGTCCATCAGCCGGTACCCGCCGAGCGGCCCGCGGTCGGCGCAGACCGGCACGCCCGAGGCGGCCAGCGCCTCCACGTCGCGGTAGACGGTGCGGACGGACACCTCCAGCTCGGCGGCGAGGTCGGGCGCGGTCATCCGGCCGCGGTTCTGGAGCAGCAGGAGCAGGGCGAGGAGACGGTCGGCGCGCATGCCGCCCATCATGTCGGCCGTACCTGACAGCACGTACCTGACAGAAGGTGTCAGGTACGGCCGAGAGACTTCAAGGGCAGGACCGCACGGAGGAGCCGTGCGGCCGATCGAGAGGACCCCCATGCCCACGCGCACCACCGGCTACATCACCGCCGCCGACTGGCAGGAGCGGAAGGCCGGCCCGGCGGAGACGAGCCCCCGGCTCGCGCTCGCGTCCGTCGTCAACACCTTCACCGGCGGCATCGAGGCCGCCGACACCACCTGCGAGTACGTCATCGCCTATGCCACGGAGAAGACCGGGACCTTCGCGGGCATGGAACTGCTCACCGGCACCCTCGACGGCCGCGCGGGCGCCTTCGTCCTGGACGAGCGCGGCACCTTCGAGCCCGACGGCTCCGTGCGCTGCACCTTCGAGGTCGTCCCCGGCAGCGGCACCGGCGCCCTGACCGGACTCACCGGCACGGGGAGCTTCGTCTACCGCCCCGGCGAGCCGTCCTTCCCGTACACCTTCGACTACGAGCTCGGCCCCGAGCTCTCCTGAGCGCCACGGGCGGCCGGGCGACTCACTCGTTCGGGTGGGTATCCCGTCCTCGCCCGGGGATCTGTAGAAGGCTTTGCCGGTGGCAGGCCGACAACGCGGCGGCCCTCAGTGACGGCACTCGGAGGCCTCATGACACCGATTCCGGACGACCTGAAGTACACCAGGGACCACGAGTGGGTGCGGTCCGTGGAGAAGGGCCGGGTGCGCGTGGGCATCACGGCACACGCACAGCACCAGCTCGGGGACATCGTCTTTGTCGAGCTTCCCAAAGTGGGCGAGCGGCTTGAGGCCGGCGATCCTTTCGGCACCGTGGAGTCCGTCAAGGCGGTGACCGAGGTCTACGCTCCCTTGGCCGGGGTGATCGCCAGCGTGAACGGGGACCTGAGCGACGACCCGGAGCTGCTCAACGAGGACGCCTACAGCGACGGCTGGATGATCGAGATCACGCCGGCCAAGGACTCCAGGACGGACGGGCTGCTCACGGCTGCTCAATACCAGGCGTACATCTCTGACACAGAGACGGACTAGCCGCCCGCTGCTCCGCCCTGCCGGCCTCATCCGGCAGGGCGGAGTGCTGTCAGGCGTCGGGCCCGGGTTCGGGTGCGGCGTTTGCCGGCGAGCCTTGCGGAAACGTGGCGGGAAGGGGCCTGAGCAGGGGGGATACCGATCGGTATCATGCCGGTGGGGGAGTGTCATCGGGGAGGGGATGTCGGTTGGTCGGCGAGGGCGGGACTTCCGGCGGGCTGCGGTTCGCGGTGCTCGGGCCGGTGCGCGGGTGGCGGGACGGGGTGGAGCTGCCGCTCGGTTCGCCGCAGCAGCAGAGCCTGCTGCTGGCCCTGCTGTTCCGGGCCGGCCGGCACGTCTCGAGCGCCCAGCTGATCGACGACCTGTGGGGCGACGAGCCGCCGGCCAGGGCCACCGGCGTCGTCCGGACGTATGTGCACCGGCTGCGGCGGGTGCTCGGGGCGGAAGCGCTGACCTCGGTCGGTGGCGGGTACCTGCTCGCGGTCGGGGGCGGCGGCCTCGACACCGAGCGGTCCGAGGCGCTGCTGGCCGAGGCCCGGGCCCTGCGCGCCGACGGGCGGCACCCCGAGGCCGCGGCCGTGCTGCGGACGGCGCTGGCGTTGTGGCGGGGCGAGCCGATGTCCGGGCTGCCCGGCCCGTACGCGCAGCGCCAGCGCCGGGAGTGGGACGAACGGCGGCTCGCCCTCCTGGAGTTGTGCCTGGAGGCGGAGGTCGAGGGCGGTCGGTGCACCGAGTCGGTCGCCGAGCTGGCGGCGGTGGTCGAGGAGCATCCGCTGCGCGAGCGGCTCTCGGAGCTGCTGATGCTCGCCCTCTTCCGCTCAGGCCGGCAGGCGGAGGCGCTCGCGGCGTACCGGGCGGCGGACCGTCGGCTGCGCGCCGAACTGGGCGTGGGCCCCGGCCCGGGCCTGCGCGACCTGCACGGCCGGATCCTCGCGGCGGACGAGACCCTCTCAGTGCCCACCGACTGGACGATGGCGCCGATACCCCCGGAGCCGACCGCCCCGATCGCCGGAGCGGACCCGGCGTCCACCCTTACACCGGCCCAACTGCCCGCTGCTGCCGCCGACTTCACCGGGCGGCAGCCGGAGGTTGCGGCGCTGCGCGAAGCCCTGCGGGAGTCGGGCAGTGTGCCCGTGGCGGCCGTCGCGGGCATGGGCGGGGTCGGCAAGACCGCGCTCGCCGTACACGTCGCGCACGGCCTCGCCGCCGAGTTCCCGGATGGCCAGCTCTACCTCGATCTGCACGGCGCGGACGGCCGCCCGACCCGTCCCGAGGAGGCGCTCGCGATCTTCCTGCGCTCCTTCGGCGTCGTCGGGGAGGCGATCCCGGCGGGCCTCGCCGAGCGGTCGGCCCGCTACCGGTCGCTGCTCTCCGGCCGCCGAGTCCTCGTCCTGCTCGACAACGCGCGCGACGCCGAACAGGTCCGGCCGCTGCTGCCGGGCAGTCCGGGCTGCGCCGTCCTGGTCACCAGCCGGACCCGGCTCGGCGCGCTGCCCAACGCCCGCTTCGCCGAACTGCCGGTCCTCCCGGCCGGGGAGGCGGTGACCTTGCTCACCCGGGTGGTCGGTGCCGAGCGGGTGGCGGCCGAGGAGGAGGCGGCCGGCGAACTCGTCCGGCTCTGCGGGCAGTTGCCGCTGGCGGTCCGGATCCTCGCCGCGCGGCTGGCCTGCCGCCCGGGCTGGACCATCGCCCGGCTGCTGGAGCAGCTCACCGGTGACCGGTACCGGCTGGACGCGCTGCGCAGCGGGGATCTCGCGGTCGAGTCCTCGTTCCGGTTCGGCTACGACCAGCTGGATGCCGAACAGGCCCGCGCCTTCCGGCTGTTGGCCGTCCCCGAGGTGCCCGATCTGTCGCCCGCGGCGGTCGCCGCCGTGCTCGACCGGCCCGAGCCGGCCGCCGTGGAACTCGCCGAGTCCCTGATGGACTGCTCGATGCTGGAGAGCTCGGCGAACCCCGACCGCTACCGCTACCACGATCTGCTGCGGGCCTTCGCCCGGCGGGTGGGTGCCCGAGGGTGCCAGGGCGACGGTCCGGCGGCTGGACCCGATGAAGGGAGTGGCGCGCTGGCCCGACTGGTGGACCATCACCATGCGCAGGTCTCGGCGGCGCTCGGGGCATCGGCCGCTCTCGGGGCGTCGGCGGCGCGGGGCGGGTTCGCCGTCGGGGAGTACCTGGGCGTCGGTGCGCTGGTGAGCCAGTGCGCGAAGCTCCCGGGCCGCTCCGCTGACACCACCCCGGGCCTCGACCGGCTCGCCGAACTCCTGCTGGGCTGTTGCCTGTTGGCCGACTCCGGCCATGCCACCCGCCCGCTCGGCCATGCCGCCAACGCCCTGCTGCACGCCACCCTGGAGCAGGGCGACCGGGCAGCGGAGGCCCGGGCCCGACTCGTGCTCGGCCGGCTGCTGACCGACGTCGGCTCCGCGCCCTCGGCGCTCGCCGAGCTGCTCCGGGCCCGCGACCTGTGCACCACGTACGGGCTGTCGCAGCCGCTGCTCGCGCTCGCGCACAGCTCACTGGCGGCCTGTTTCGTCCAGATCGGGCGCCCCGACGAGGCGGTGACCGGGTTCTCGGCCGCGGTCTCGGTCTGGGAGCGGGCCGGTGACCGGCGGTCGCTGGCCGCCGAACTGCTCAACCTGGCGGGGGCGTTCGCCCGGCAGGGTCGCTTCGACGCGGCGAACCGGGTGGTCGACCAGTCGTTGGTGATCAGCCGCGAACTGGCCGACCGCGAGCTGGAGGCACTCGCCCGGGACTCGCTCGGGACGATCGCCCACGACCGCGGCGACCACGATCAGGCGGTCGCCCACCAGCGGGCCGCCCTCGCCCTGGCCGACCCGGACGACCACCGCCGGACCGGCCGGATCCTGCTGCGCCTCGGCGAGTCGCTGCGCGCGGCCGGGCGCGGCGCGGAGGCGGTCGAGGCGGCGGGCCGCGCGGTCGACGCGCTGACCCTCGACGGCGACCACCGGGGCCGGGGCCTGGCCCTGGCTGCGCTCGGCGATGCCCTGGCGGACCGCTGCTTCGGCGGCCCGGGGCCGACCGGCGACCTGGCCCGAGCCCGTGCCTGCTGGGCCGAGGCACACGGCATCCTCGCCCCGATCGGCTCGCCGGAGGCCGACCGTCTGCTGCCCCTGCTCGGCGGCGACCACCCGGCCGGCCCGCCCCAACAGCGCTGGCCGTCCTGGCTCCCGGCCTGAGCCGACGGCAGGACGGGATCAGGTACTGGAGCGCCGAGCGGTTCGGCCGCACGTGCGGCCAGTGCCTCGCCGGGCGTCCCCGCATGGGGGGTTGGCCTGTTCGCCCGGCGCGCTACCATGCGGGCCATGGGCGGCGACGGGGGCGCGGGCGGGGTCCACAGCACAAACGGGGGCCACAACGAGTTCAGCGGTGGTTCGGCCGACCACGTGGTGATGGCGGGACACATCGACAAGGTCACCATCACGGCGCCGGGCGCCGCGGTCACACCCGTGGACCGGGCCGCGCTCGAACTGGCCCGGATGGTCGGCGCGCAGTGGCGGGCCGAGGCCGGCGTCCGGGGTCTCCTGGACAAAGCGGCTCTCCCGGTTCGGTGGACGCTCGACGAGGGGCCGGGAGAACTCGCCACCGCCGGAGGGCTGGAGGCGCTGGCGGAGGCGTACCTGGCGTTGCCTCGGGGGCGGCTGGTCGTGCTGGGCGGACCGGGAAGCGGGAAGTCGACACTGGCGGTTCTGCTGGTGCTGGCCCTGCTGTCGCGGTTCGGGCCGGGCGATCGGGTGCCGGTGCTGCTGTCGTCGGCCTCCTGGGATCCGGCGGCGGAACACCTTCACGCCTGGCTCGCGCGGCGGATCTCCGAGGAGTATCCGCGGCTGCTGCGAGCGGAGTTCGGAGGAGCGCAGGGTCCGGCCCGGTTGATCGAGGCGGAGCGCGTGCTGCTGGTCCTCGACGGGTTGGACGAACTACCGCAGGGCCGGCGGGCGGTGGCGCTGCAGAGGATCAACGAGTCCGTGCCTGGGGACGCCCCGGTCATCCTGACCTCTCGCGCGCAGGAGTACTGGGCCGCCGTACGGGAAGCCGACGTCCTGCGGTCGGCGACCGTCGCCCGGGCCAATCCGGTGGGGGTGGAGGAGCTCGTCGACTACCTCCGCGCCGCGGTGCCGGCCCACCGCACCGCGCAGTGGCGGCCGGTGATCGACGCGCTGCGCTCCGAGTCGGACGGACCGCTGGCCACGGCTCTCGCCTCGCCGCTGATGGTGGGTCTGCTGCGAGCCGTCCATGTCACCCGGCCGGCCGATCCTGCCCTGCTCCTGGACCGGACGCTGTTTCCCGACGCCGGCGCCGTCGAGAACCACCTGCTGGACTCGCTCGTCGCCACGGCCTTCCCCGACACCCCGCCGGCGCCCGGCCTGCCCGGACCGCGTCGACGCTGGCGGGCCGCGGCGGCCGAGCGCTGGCTCGGTGGCCTGGCCGTGGACCTCGGCCACCGGGGCACCGAGGACATCGCCTGGTGGCAGGTGGGGGTGCCGAACTGGCAACGCGCCGTGGCGGCCGGCCTGGCCGGTGCGGTGCTCGGCTTCGTCTCGGTCTGGCCGCTGCCGACCGGCGAGCCCACGTTCGCCTTGATCATGGCCGCACTGGGCGCGGGCTTCTACGGCGATGCTGCCTCGCGAACGCGTCGGTACGTGCCGCACCGGAAGCCCGTCTCCCGTTCCTGGCCGTGGCAGCGGCCACGTCCTCCGCTGATCGCTCTCGTGGTCGTGCTGCCTCTGGCACTTCTGGTCCTGATCTACGTCGTCATCTGGGACATCGGAGCGGGGAGCGGATACCAGTGGGTCACCCTGCTCATGATGCCCGCACCCATGCTCGGCCTCTGGGCGGGAGCCCTGCTGGGCCGGTCTGCGGCATCGGACGACGCCGCGACGCCTCCGCAGTCCGCGACCCGGGCACTTCGAAGAGCCGCTGGAGCTGCGGTGGTGGTGGGTTCGCTGGTGACCTTCGCGGGAATCGCCGCGGCCCTGCTCGTCGATCACGGACTGAATGCCGCCGTCGCCGCATTGTTGGCGACGTTCGGCATGCACGCGGGACTTGTTGCTCTCCTGCGCTCACAGCCGGGCCGGTACGCGGTGGCCCGGGTGGTGCTGGCGGCGCGGGGACAGCTGCCCTGGCGGTTGACGGCGTTCCTGCAGGACGCCTACCGGCGTGGCGTGCTCAGGCAGGCGGGCTCGGTGTACCAGTTCCGCCACGCCCGGGTGCGGGAGCGACTGATGCACCGTCAAGTTGCGCTGTTCCAGCGGTCGGTCAGGCGGCGGTGACCGTCCAGATCTGGTCGGGGGTGCCGGAGCAGAACCGGATGGCGGCGGGCGTGGTGGGGCCCGCGGCGGACAGGCAGCGCCCCGGGTCCTTGGTGATGGCGATCAGATAACCCCCGTCCACCGGCACGAACGACCAGATCTGGTTCGAGCTGTAGGGCGGTGAGCGCCACAGCTGCGCCTGGGAGTGCGTCTCCTCCAGGTCCAGGACCCTCGTGTACTGGGTGGCGCCGTTGAACAGGAAGTACCCGCCGTCCTGGTGCTGGAGTCGCCAGAGGGCGGGCGATGCCGAAGTCGGCGATGACCACGCGCTCGTCGCGGACCATCAGGTTGTCCGGCTTGATGTCCCGGTGGACCACGCCGGCCTCGTGCGCCGCCCGGAGCGCCGCCAGCACCTGGAGTGCCAGCCCGAGCGTCTTCGGGGCGGTCAGCCGGCCCCGCCGCTTCAGGACGTCGCTCAGCGGCTCGCCGTCGATGAGCTCCATGACCAGGTACGCGATCGGGCGACCGGTGCTGCCCCAGGCCGTGGTCCAGGACCGGCCGCCGTCCGTCCGGCCGGAGCCGAAGTCGTGCACGCCGACGATGCCCGGGTGCCGCAGCCGGGCCATCACCCGGGCCTCCTCGTGGAACCGCTCCGCGAAACCCGGTTCGTCCAGCAGCGCGGGTTTCAGGACCTTGACGGCCACGCGGCGGCCGAGCACCTCGTCCTCGGCGAGCCAGACATCGCCCATCGAACCGCCGCCGAGCCACTCGTCCAGCCGATAGCGGTCCCCGAGCGTGGTGCCACGCATGATCCTCCTCGACCCCGTTCGTCGTCGCGTCCGCCTCCATCGGCCCGGGCCGGGCCGTCGGTCACGTCCGCCGGCCCTCTCACCTGCGAATAAACGCTGACTTGACGTGGGCACCGAAGCCCTGGAAGCCAACGGATCGTCAACGTCCCCGTTGACGGTCCGTCGACACCGCGTACACCGCCGCCCGGTGGCATGTCCCTCGGCCGGCTCCAGGGGGAGTCGCCGAGAGGAGAGCTTCGAGATGATCACCCGTCGTGCGGCCGCCGCCGCAGTCCTGTCCGCCGCGACCGTCGTGTCCGGGATGGCCTTCGGCGCCGGGACCGCCAGTGCGGCGACCGAGCCGCTGCCGTCCAGCGGCGCCGACTACCGAATCTCCAGTTACGCGGGCGGCGCCCTCCAGTGGGACAGCCGGAACAACGGCTCCAACGTGGTGATCCGCGACTGGAACCAGTCCTCCGCCCAGCAGGCCTGGACGGTCAGGGACGAGGGCAACGGCACCTGGTCGGTCAAGGTGCCCGGCACCAACAACGCGGTCGACCGCGACCGGAACAGGAACACCGTCGGCGCCTGGAACTACATCGGCGCGGACAACCAGAAGTGGCGGCTGGAGAACACCTCGATGGGCAACGGCCGGGCCTGGCTGCTGCACAGCGTCTCCGACAACAACCTCTGCCTCACCCGCGGCGCGGACCTGAACACCAAGGTGGCCGCCTGCAACGCCGGGGACCCGGCGCAGTCCTGGAACCTCGACCGGAACAACGGCACCACCCCGCCGACCGTCAACCGCCCGACCATCGACCTGGACTACTCGCAGGCCCCGGACCTGGGTCCGTGGCTGGAGCAGCAGAAGCAGACCGTCGCGGACTACTACCCGACGATCTCCGGCCTGATCACCAAGGGAGCGTTCCCCGCCCCCACCTACTTCCGGATCATCTTCGACCCGACCCTGACCCAGAACCCCGCCTACACCACGTACCAGAACGGCGCCAACGAGATCCACGTCAACATCGGCTACACCCGGGGCAACAAGAACGACACCGGCTTCCTCGTCCACGAGGCCGTGCACGTCGCGGTCTGGAACAACCCGACCAGCCGCCCGGTCTGGCTGGGCGAGGGCCTGGCGGACTGGGTGCGCGACTACAACTTCCAGCCGGGCACCGGCGCCCAGCACTTCGGCCCGGACGCCAGGTACGACAGCAGCTACCAGGTCACCGCCCGGTTCATCGACTACGTCTCGAAGGCCTACAACCAGCCCGACCTGGCGCACCTGCTGAACACCACGAACTACAGCGACCAGATCTGGGTCCAGCTCACCGGCAAGAGCGCCGACCAGCTCTGGAACGAGATGCCCAAGTAAGCCTCACTGCCTGACGGCCCGGCACCCGCGTGGTGCCGGGCCGCAGTGGCACTCACTCAGACAGATGCACTCACTCCGACGGCCGGTGGCAGGGCGGGCGCCGCGCGCCCTCTGACGGCGGTGTCCGGCGGGCGTGCGGCGTGGGGCGCCCCTAGGGTGGGCGGAACGAGCGCGGGCGCGTGCGCTGCCCTGGCGTGCGCCCGGAGTACGCGGCCGTCCGCCAGGCCTTCGCGTGGTCTTTCGAGAAGTCGCGAGGTCTTCGAGAGGTCTTCGAGAAGTGGAGTCCCCATGCACACCGTCGTCCGCGGTGCCGGCGCGCTCGGCCTGACCGCGCTGCTCCTCGCCTCCTCGGCCGGCTGCCAGGGCGGGACCACGTCGGCCGCCGAACCCGCGCCGACCTCGGCGGCGACGGCGTCCGCCACCGGATCCCTCACCTTCGCGCACCTCGACTGGCAGGCCTGCCCCGCTCCCAACGCCGCCCAGGGCGGCGGCACGGCCCCCGCCGGGGACTGGCAGTGCGCGACGCTGAAGGCGCCGCTGGACTACGCCAAGCCGTCCGACGGCACCATCGACCTCGCGCTGATCCGGTCCCGGGCCAAGGACGAGCAGCACCGGATCGGCTCACTGCTGTTCAACTTCGGCGGCCCCGGCGGCTCCGGCGTCGCCACGCTGCCCGCCCTGGCCGCCGCGTACACCTCCCTCAACACCCGCTACGACCTGGTGAGCTTCGACCCGCGCGGGGTCGGCGCCAGCGCCGGGGTGAAGTGCCTGGACGACAAGGCGATGGACGCCTCCAACGCCATCGGCAACACCCCCGAGAACCCGGCCGCCGTCAAGGAACTGGACGAGACCACCGCGCAGTTCAACGCCGCCTGCGAGCACAACTCCGGCCCGGTGCTGCCCTTCGTCGACACCGAGAGCGCCGCCCGCGACATGGACCTCATGCGCCAGGCACTCGGTGACCAGCACCTGTACTACTTCGGTATCAGCTACGGCACCGAACTCGGCGGTGTTTACGCGCACTTGTTCCCGCAGCAGGTCGGCCGCCTCGTGCTGGACTCGGTGGTCGACCCGACGAAGGACCCGCTGCAGAACTCGCTCGGCCAGGCGAAGGGCTTCCAGCTCGCGCTGGAGGACTTCATGAAGGCCTGCTCCACCCAGGTCTCGGACTGCCCGACCGGCAGCGGCGGCGCCCAGGGCACGGCGCGGATCACCGAGTTGCTGCAGAAGGTGGAGAAGACGCCGCTGCCCACCAGCAGCGACCGGCAGCTCACCGGGAGCCTGGCCGTCACCGGCATCGCGGGCGCGCTGTACAGCCAGGAGACCTGGCCGGCGCTGGCCGCCGGGCTGGCCGAGGCGATGCGGCAGGGGAGCGGCACGGTGCTGCTCCAGCTCGCCGACAGCCTCCTCGGGCGCGGCCCGAACGGGCACTACAACAACCTCAACGCGGCCAACCGGGCCATCAGTTGCGTGGACGCCAAGCAGCGCTACTCGGACCAGGACGTGGAGCAGCAGCTGCCGCAGTTCCGCACCGCCTCGCCGGTGTTCGGCGCGTTCACCGCCTGGGGCCTGACGAACTGCACCGGCTGGCCGGTGCCGGGCAGGACCGACCACCCGGACGTGGCCGCCCCGGGCGCCGCCCCGATCCTGGTGGTCGGCACCACCGGCGACCCGGCCACCCCGGTCGAGGGCGCGCGGGCGATGGCGCAGCAACTCGGCGCGGGCGTCGGCGTCACGGTGACGCTCCAGGGCGAGGGCCACGGCGGGTACAACACCGGCAACCCGTGCCTGAAGCAGACGGTGGACTCCTACCTGCTCGACGGGAAGGTCCCGGCCGACGGCACGGTGTGCAGCAGGCCGGCGACCTGAGAGCGGCCGGAGTGGGCGGAGTGGGCGGAGTGGCCCACTGTGGTGGGAGTGAATTGGCCCTGGGGAGCGGTCCACTCGGCCGCTAGGCTCACCGGGGTGACCACCAAAGTCGATTTCTACTTCGATCCCATCTGCCCGTTCGCCTGGATCACCTCCCGCTGGATCCTGGAGGTCGAGCGGCAGCGCGAACTCGACCTCACCTTCCGGGTGATGAGCCTGTCCGTCCTCAACGAGGGCCGCGAGGACCTGCCCGAGCGCTACCAGCGCCTGATGACCACCGGCTGGGGCCCGGTCCGGGTCTGCATCGCCGCCGCCGAACGGCACGGCGAGCACGTCCTGCGCGACCTGTACACCGCCCTCGGCACCCGCCTGCACGACCAGGACCGCCCCGCCGACGCGACCGTCATCCGGGAGGCGCTCGCCGAGGCCGGCCTGCCGGAGGACCTGGCCGACGCGGCCGACAGCACGGCGTACGACATCGCGCTGCGCAAGAGCCACCACGAGGGCATGGACCCGGTCGGCGAGGAGGTCGGCACGCCGACCATCCACGTGGACGGGGTGGCCTTCTTCGGGCCGGTGCTGAGCGCGATCCCGCGCGGCGAGGACGCGGTGAAGATCTTCGAGGGGGTCCGGCTGCTGGCCGGCTACCCGAAGTTCTTCGAGCTGAAGCGCACCCGGACGGGTTCGCTCGACTTCTCCTGACAGGGCATCAGCTCTAGCTGATCGATCGTGAGTTCTGCGTCTCCTTGAGGTCCTTGAGCGCAGCGGAGGCCGGCCACGTGAGAAGCACCAGGCCGGCCCCGCCCGCCAGGGCCGCGGCGGGGTGCCCGTCCGGCCAGGTGGCGAGGAGCGTCCCGCCGGCGAGCACACCGGCGGCGGCCAGGCTCGCCAGGCCTGCGCGCAGGCGGCCGGGGCGCGGGGCGACCATGGCGCGGCCGGCGTCGGCGACGGTCCGGCAGGCCTGCACCGCGGCGACGGCCAGGGCCGCCCACCAGCAGGCGAGCGCGGCGTAACGCCAGTCGCTCGCCCCGATGGCGGCCCCGGCGGCGGAGTGCGCGAGGGCCACCAGGCCCGCCCCGGCGGCGACGGGCGCGGCGAGCCGCCGGACGGCCGTGCCGAACAGGGCGCGCAATGCGGCACCGTCCAGCCGGGGGCGCGGGGCGACGAGGGCCAGGCCGAGCAGCAGGAGAGCGGTCGTGGCCGGGCCGGTCCACTGCCCGCCGGGCGCGGTGGTGAAGCGGGCGCCCTGCTCCGTGGCCAGGTTGCCGACGTAGCCGGTGGCGAGTGCGACGGCCAGTGCCAGCACCGCCGCCCGCTCCCGCCGCTGGGTGCGCGAGTCGGCGGGCCAGACGGTGGGGTGCAGCCACATGTCCGCGATCCCGGCCAGCAGGCCGGGCCAGGCCTTCCAGCCCGCCGCCCGCATCTCGTCCGCCAGGTCGGCGCCCCAGCGCTCGCGGAACGCGGCGGGGTAGAGCCGTACCAGCCCGTTCGCCCCGCTCATGCCGGGTTCACCCCCAGGCTGCGCAGCCCGGCGGCGGCGACCTTGGCCATCGACCGCAGCTCCTCCTCCAGCACCTGCCGCCCCTTGGGCGTCAGCCGGACGGGCCGCTGGCGCGCCTGCGGGTCGGTGGACTCGGCGGGCTCGATCAGCTGCTTGGCCTGCAGCCGGGTCAGCGCCCCGTAGAGGCTGCCGGGCCCGAGCCGCTCGCCGACCAGCCGCTCGATCGCCGCATTGACGGCGTAACCGTGCAGCGGCCCGTCGGCCAGGGCGCAGAGCACCAGCGTCTGGGCGTCGTTGGCCTGCATGCGTCCTCACTCCTCTCCGCTTCCGGGGTTCACGATCTCCGAGGCTCACGATACTACGTGACAAGTACTACGCGGTGTGTACTATGCCGCCATGCTCGAAAACGACACCCGTGTCACCGAAACCCCCGTGCCGCCAGGCGACTTGACCCGATGCCCCGGCCCTTCATCGGACCTGGGCCCGGGCCGACGGGCGGACGGCGCAGCCCCGACCGTCCTGCTGGCCGCCCTGCTCGCCCTCGGCCTGCTGACGGCGTACGCCCCCGCCGACCTCGCCGGCCCCCTGAGCCGCATCCTCCCGGCCGAGCAACAGCTGGCGGCCCGCGTCACCCCGAGCCTCCCGTGGCTGCCGGCCCCGGCGGCGCGGTCGGGCGCGGCTGCGGGAGCCCGTCCGTGACCCGCACCCAGACCCTTGCCCTGCGCCTCTCCCTCGCCCTGGCCGCCGCCTTCACGGTCTTCGCCTACGCCACCTCGCAGGCCCACCTGCTGCGCGCGGCCAGCCCGTGGCAGAGCGACCCGTACGACGCCGTCGTCTCCTTCACCCTGTTCCTCGTCCCCGCCCTCGCCGCGCTGACGGCCGTGCGCGCCCTGCTGTGCCGGCGCGGCGTCCCGCAGCCGGGCTACCGGGTCGACCAGCTGCTGCGGGCCGCCCGGCTGTCCACGGTGCTGGTCGCCGCGACCGTCTCCACCGACTGGACTGCTGCGGCCCTGTGCGCGGATCGCGAGCTGTGGGATGAGCGCACGCCCTGGCTGATCGCCGCCCTCCTGCCGCTCAGTGTGGGGGCGGCGGCCTGCCTCACCCTGCTGCGCCGTGCCTTCCGGCAGCCGGCGCCCACCGACACCCGCCGGACCGGTGGCGACTGGCTCGACGACCTCGCGCTGCTCGCCGCGCCGCTCGTCGACCTGCGCGCCGCGACCGCCTTCCTCCGCCGCCACATCGCGGGCGCGGCGGCAGCGCTGAGCGTGCTGGCCGGTGGGCTGCTGGCGACCGGCCAGGCGGTCGGCGAGGGCTGGCCCGGCCCGGGGATCGCGTTCCTCGAGCTCTCCGTCAACACCGGCGGGTTCTTCGCCTTCTGCCTGATCAGCAACGCCCTGCTGCGCATCGCGGCCACCGGCGACCGGCCCGGCGACCGGCCCGGCGCCGCCCGGACCGCCGCAGTGGCGGCAGCCCTCGCCCTCCCGGTGACGGGCGGGCTGCGCGACGCGCTGTGGGCCATGGCCGGGTTGCCGGGTGCGGTGGACTCGCCGGGCAAGCTGCTCGCGCTCATCTACCCGTGCGCGCTGCTCGCCGGCGCGATCACCTGGGGTGTCGTACGCCTGTGGGGGCGGACCCGGTAGGACCAGTTGGCTGGCCGTGTACTCGGTGTAGTCGACTGTCGGCCCTCGCGCCTTGCCCACCGGCGTGATCACCTGAGGCGCCCCCTCGGCCGAAGGGGCACGTATGGAGGGGCCACGCCATGAAGGAACCCGTCGAGCGGGCCGACGGTCGCTGACCAGGACTCCCGTTCGGGGCCGTCGCGTCCGACCATGGAGACGGAGGCCCCGGCGGTCGCCTCTCGCCCGTCCGCCTCCGGAGAGGTGGTGAGCGCAGATGATCGCACGTGTCCGCCTGCGCGGCGCCCGCCACCGGGCCACCCCGCCGGACCCCCCGCCGTCCCCGCAGCAGCGGCCGCCCGGCAAACCGGCGCCCCCGCCCTCCACCCTCCGTCGCTGGCTCCTGCCCTTCGGCGCCCTCCTCGCCCTGATCCTCCTCCTGGTCGTCCAGAGCCCCGGCCCGGCCGGCACCCGCTACGGCTACACCGACTTCCTCAACCGGGTCGGCACCGGCCAGGTCCAGACCGTCAACGTGACCGACACCGGGGGCGTCAGCGGCGCCCTCAAGGACGGCACCCACTTCACCAGCCAGATCCCGACCGCCCTCGACACCTCCCAGCTCAGCCATGCCCTCTCCGACCAGCACGTGGACGTCACCGCCAGCCGCAGCGGAGGCAGCTCGGTCTGGTCGACGCTGCTGCTGTTCCTCCCGCTGCTGCTCTTCGGCGGGCTCTTCCTCTGGTCCGGCCGGATGGCCGCCCGCTCGGTCACCGGCGGCCTGAGCGCGATCGGCCGCTCCCGCGCGAAGATCATCGAGGCCGAGCGCCCCACCACCGGCTTCGCCGATGTCGCCGGGTACGAGGGCGTGAAACAGGAGGTCAGCGAGGTGGTCGACTTCCTGCGCCACCCCGGCCGCTACGCCGCCGCCGGGGCCAAGGGGCCGCGCGGTGTGATCATGGTCGGGCCGCCCGGCACCGGCAAGACCCTGCTCGCCCGGGCCGTCGCCGGGGAGGCCGAGGTGCCGTTCCTGTCCGTGACCGGCTCCGGCTTCGTCGAGATGTTCGTCGGCGTCGGGGCCTCCCGGGTCCGCGACCTCTTCGACGAGGCCCGCAAGCGCGCGCCGTCGATCATCTTCATCGACGAGATCGACGCCGTCGGCGCCCGCCGCGCAGGCGGCTCCAGGATCGGCGGCAACGACGAGCGCGAGCAGACCCTCAACCAGCTGCTCGCCGAGATGGACGGCTTCGACCAGAGCACCGGCATCATCGTCATCGCCGCCACCAACCGGCCGGACGCCCTCGACCCGGCCCTGCTGCGCCCCGGCCGCTTCGACCGGCAGGTCACCGTCCCGCTGCCCAACCAGCGCGAACGGGCCGCGATCCTGGCCGTCCACGTCCGCGGCAAGACCCTCGCCCCCGACGCGGATCTGGACCGGATCGCCCGCGGCACGCCCGGCTTCTCCGGCGCGGACCTCGCCAACCTGGTCAACGAGGCCGCCATCAACGCCGTCCGCGACGAACGCGCCACCCTCACCGCCGACGACCTCGACACCGCCCGCGACCGCGTCCTGCTCGGCCGCCGCGAGTCCTCCAACGCGCTGCTCCCCGACGAGCGGCACGCCGTGGCCGTCCACGAATCCGGGCACGCACTGATGGCGGCCCTGTGCGAGCACGCCGACCCCGTCGCCAAGGTGACCATCCTCCCGGCCGGCGTCTCCCTCGGCGCCACCGAACAACTCCCCGAGGCCGAGCGGCACCTGTACAGCGAGGCCTACCTGACCGATCTGCTCACCGTCCAACTCGGCGGAAGGGGAGCCGAGTTGGTCGTCTTCGGGGAAGGCTCCACCGGCGCGGCCAACGACCTCGCCAACGCCACCTCCGTCGCCACCCGGATGGTCCGCGAGTTCGGCCTCTCCCCGGAGATCGGCCCGGTCGGCTACTCCTCCGGCTCCCCGCACTACCTCGGCGACAGCCCCGAGGACCTGCTCCGCCGCCCGTACTCCGAGGAGACCCAGCGCACGATCGACGAGGCCGTCGCCCGCCTGCTGCGCCACGCCGAGCAGCGCGCCGTCGGCCTGCTGCGCGAACACCGCCACCACCTCGACGAGTTGGCCGCTCTGCTCGTCGCGCAGGAGACGGTGGACGGCGCGGTCGTCCTGGAGATCCTGCAGCACCCCGCGCAGGGGCCGGAGGCACCGGATAACCTGCGCGAATGAACTGGCAGGAACGCGCGGCCGGCGCGGTCATCGGCTCGGCCGTGGGCGACGCCCTCGGCGCCCCGTACGAGTTCGGCCCCGCCGGGGCCTTCTCCGCCCGCTTCCCGAGCGGCGGCGAGATGGCCGCGGGCGGCGGCTGGGACCGCGGCGAGGCGACGGACGACACGCAGATGGCCGTCCTCGCCGCCGAAGCCCTCGTCGAGCACGGCTCGCCGCTGCCCTCCACTTCAACTCGACGATGCGCGCCGGCCGGGTGCTGCGCACGCCCGACCTGCTGGCGTTGGTCGAGCGCCTCACCGGACGTCAGAACACGAAGTGAGGCAGGCTGGTCGCGAGCGCGGCCAACAGCCCCACCGGCAGCAGCAGATGAACCGCGAGCGCCCCGGTCGCCCCATTGGCAGAACTGAGCCCCCATCATGGCCTCCGACCTCTCGCCGCTACGATGCGGGTGATCACGAACCGAAGGGGGAGCACAGGATGGCGAACACGCCGCACGAGGTGACGTCGAAGCCGGTGGCCGAGGTGGTCGGCGGGCGCGACGAGGTGTACGACGACGCCTGGGGGAGCGTCAGCGCGATCATCCGCCTGGACGCCGAGCAGTTCACCGAAGAGGCGCTGTACGGCCTGGAGGCGTTCTCCCACCTGGAGATCGTCTACCACTTCGACCGCGTCCCCGCCGACAAGGTGGAGACCGGCGCCCGGCACCCGCGCGGCAACACCGACTGGCCGCTGGTCGGCATCTTCGCCCAGCGCGGCAAGAACCGCCCCAACCGCCTCGGCGTCTCCCGCTGCACCCTCCTCCGGGTGGACGGCCTCGACCTGCACGTCACCGGCCTCGACGCGGTGGCCGGCACCCCGGTGCTCGACATCAAGCCGTACCTGGCCGAGTTCGGCCCGCGCGGCGAGGTCCGCCAGCCCGACTGGTCGACCGAGCTGATGCGCGACTACTACGACTCCGACCTCGACTGACGCACCGAAGGGGGGCACGGCATGACGACGGAACGACTCGCGGTGGTGTCCGGCGCCGGCACCGGCATCGGCCGGGCGATCGCGGCCCGGCTCGCCGCCGACGGACACCGCGTGGTGATCCTCGGACGGCGGGCGGCCGTCCTCGAACAAGCCAGGGACACGATCGAGCGGACGACCGGCCCGGGCCGGATCATCCCGCTTCCGGCGGACCTGACCGACCCCGAGGCGGTCGGGTCGGCGGCCGCCCGGATCGCCGAACTCGGCCCGGTGGACGTCCTGGTGAACAACGCCGGCGCCATCGTCACCCCGCCCGCCGACGACACCCTCGCCGCCCTCGCCCACTCCTGGCGCCAGGACCTGGACGGCAACCTCCTCACCGCCGTCCTCCTCACCACCGCCCTCCAGAACCACCTGCGCCGCCCCGGGTCCCGCCTGGTCGTCATCAGCTCGGCCGCCGCCCAACGGGGCGGCGCCGGCCCCCACTCGGCCGGTTCCTACGCCGCCGCCAAGGCCGCCCTGCACGGCTGGGCCTTCGGCCTGGCCCGCCAACTCGGTTCCGACGGCATCACCGTCAACGTCCTCGCCCCCGGCTACATCGAGGACACCGAGATCTTCGGCGACGGCTGGACCGAGTCCTTCCACGCCCAGAAGGTGGCCGACACCCTCGTCGGCCGCGCCGGCACCCCCACCGACGTGGCCGAGGCCGTCGCCTACCTGGCGTCCCCGGCCGCGGGCTACCTCACCGGCCAGGTCATCGGCCTGAACGGCGGCGCGGTGCTGGGCCGCTGACCGGTCCTGATTACTCTTGGTCACCCAGTCGGCATCGCTGGTCCGGGGGAAGCAGTACTGCGGCAGATACTCGCCCGCCCCACCGTTGAGCAATCCCGAGGGGGGCCGCGATACCGGCCGCCCGGGCGGTGCGCACGATCAGTGACGACATCTCGGCCGCCGGGATTCTCCCGCGGCGGCGTGTGTCGGTCGGTGGGAGTATGGAAGAGAGGGCCCGGCGGGCCCGTCGACACTCTGTGCACGGAGGAGAGTTGTGGTCAAAATTGCCGATCTGAACGGCCGGCGCTATCGACGCAACGCCCCGGGCGAAGACCCCAACGCAGTCTACTTGGTGATCGACAGCCAGCTCCGTTGGATTGCGAATCCGCCGACCTACAAGAATCTGTTTCCGGATAATGAGGGAATTTACAGCGAAACGTTCCTGGACGACATACCTGGAGGGCAGGTCATCGATGGTGCCACTCTTGCTCGCCCCGGGAATGACGCGGCCATCTATCTGATGATTGACGGGAAGAAGCGACTCATCCCGAATCCCGCAACCATGGACAGGTACCACTTCAACTGGGACAATGTGGCGTCCATTCCCGTGAACGCCATGAATGACGTCCCGACTGGCGATCCAGTTCCCTGACAACGACGGGGCAGACACCGCCACGAAAGGCGCGGGCGCCGGTGTTACGGGCGCCCGCAGCTCGCCGCCGCCGGTCAGCCGGGTGGCCTTTGACGGCTCGTAGGTGATCGTGATGCCGGTGCCGTCCTTCTTGGGGTCGACCGACACTCGCGAGTCCCGCAGTCCGGACGGCGTGTGCGGCCCCTGGCTCCGATTGCCGCCTCACGTCGGGCGGTTGTGCTCCTGGCCCAGGGGCCGTTGCCAAGCATTCCGCACACGCGGGCGGCGCCGGCCCGGTGTCAGACGACGATCTCGACGGCCTCCATGCGCAGTCCCGCGCCGGTCGTGCCGACGACGGCGGTCTGGCGGGCGCTTGCGCACTGCCAGCCCTGCCAGCCGTAGGTCTCCTGAGCCGACCGGTAGGGGCGGCGTGGCTGGATCCGACCGGCGTTTACCGATCGTCAACAACCTTTCCCTACGGTGGGCCCGAGGGGCCGTCCCGAGGCGTGCCCCGACCGCACAGAACGTCATGCACCGTCATGAACGTCACGCACGTCACGCACCAGGGGGGATCCCACTGTCCAGGATCATCACGGCCGCCGTACCGGCGCACGGTCACGTCGGCCCGCTGCTCGCCATCTCCGCCGATCTCGTCGCCCGGGGGCACGAGGTGGTGTTCCTCGGCGGGGCGCGGTTCGCCGGGGCGGCGGAGAAGGCGGGGGTGCGGTTCGTCGCGCTGCCGGTCGAGGCGGACTTCGACGACCGCGACCTCGACGCCCGGTTCCCCGGGCGGTCGGAGGTGCCGGCGGGGCCCGAGCGGATCGCGTTCGACGTCAAGCACGTGTTCACCGAGCCGATCCCGGCCCAGTACGGGGCGCTGGAGAAGCTGCTGGCCGAGTTCCCGGCCGAGGCGGTGATCGCGGACGCGTTCTTCCAGGGCGCGCTCGCGCTGGCGCTGAGCCGGCCGCGGGAGGAGCGGCCGGTGGTGGTTTGCATCGGGGTTGCGCCGCTGGTGTTCCAGAGCGTCGACACCGCGCCGTTCGGGCTGGCGCTGGCGCCGCTGCCGGGGGAGGCGGGCCGGGCCCGCAACCGGGCGCTGAACGAGGAGATGAACCGGCGCGCCGAGCCGTTGCAGCGGTACGCCGAGGAGGTGTTCGCGGGCCTCGGCGTCAAGCTGCCCGAGGGGCCGCGTGGCAACGCGATGGTCACCGTCCCGGACGAGTTCCTCCAGCTGACCGTGCCCGGCTTCGAGTACCCGCGGAGCGACGCCCCGGCCGCGATCCGGATGATCGGCGCGCTGCCGTCGGTCGTCGGCAACGAGCACCTGCTGCCGGCCTGGTGGCGGGAGCTGGACGGCAGCCGCCCGGTGGTCGTGGTGACCCAGGGCACGCTGGCCAACGCGGACCTCGGCGACCTCGTCGCCCCCGCCGTGACGGCCCTGGCGGACCGCGACGTGCTGGTGATCGCGGCGACCGCGCGGAAGGACGGCCCGGAGGCGCTCACCGCGCTGCTGGGCGAGCTCCCCGGCAACGTCCGCGCCGCCGGTTACGTGCCGTTCGACCTGCTGCTGCCGCACGCCGACGTACTGGTCAGCAACGGCGGCTACGGCGGCGTGCACACCGCGCTGCGGTACGGCGTGCCGCTGGTGGTCGCGGGCGCGAGCGAGGACAAGCCGGAGGTGGCGGCCCGGGTGCAGTGGTCGGGCGCGGGCCTGGACCTGCGCACCGGGCGCCCGGAGCCCGCGGACGTCGCCCGGGCGGTCGACGAGGTGCTGGCCGACGGCCGCTTCCGCGAGTGCGCCCGCGCGCTGGGCGCGGAGCTCGCGGAGCACCGGCCGTTCGACACCATCGCCGAGCTGGTGGAGTCGCTCGGCCGCTGAATTCCGCGGCGGCCGTACCGTGTTCGTTCCCGGTTACGACCCGGTCCAGGACCTGGATCACCAGCCCTGGGGTGTCTGGGAGGTCGAGAACACCTGGCGTGACAACCGCTACTCGGCCGTCCCGGCGGACGGGGCGGAGACGGACCTCGACTTCATGTTCGTCCGGCTGAAACCGGTGAAAGATCGTGAGCCGCAGTGAGGAAGCTCACTGCGGCTCACGACCCGCTCAGATTCCGGGTGGTGACGTGCTCCTGCGGGTTCGGCGGGTGCCGCTGCGGTGGCTCACCGGGCCGGGGGCTGAAGCGGCCTCACTCGCCGTCGCCGTCGGCGTCGGGTGCGGCGGTGGGCGCGGCGCTGCCCTTGCTGATGCCCAGCTTGGCCTCGGCGGTGGTCCAGTCGGTGACGATGGCCTGCTGGGCGGCCGCGAGGGTGGTCTGGCCCTTGCAGATCGCGGTGTGCAGGTGCGTCTCGACGCTGTCCTTGGGGTTGTTCGGCCCCTTGCCCGGGACGTGGTCCGGGGACGGCGGCTGGACCCAGAGGTTGCGCGGGTCGTTCGGGTCGCCGCCGAGCTGGAGGCTGATCAGGTGGTCGTACTCGGCGTCGGCCATCGGGCCGGTGTAGCCGTAGGACTTGGCGTTCTCGGCCTTCTCCTTGCCGGTGATGTTCGCCGGCGGGCGGATCGTCGAGGTGTAGCCGCCCGGCTTGCAGATGGTGTCGTTGATGTTGGCCTGGGTGACCGCCGGGCTGGTCGCGCCCGGGGTGCAGTTCGGGTCGGGCAGCGGCTGCTTGTCCGCGGTGTAGCGGTACTTGCAGGAGCCGGCGGCAGGCTGCGGCTGCGCGTCGTACGAGCTCTTGGGGCCGGTCCCGACCGGGATCGCGTGGGCGCCGGCCGCGTCGGCGGCGGGCGGGGCCGCCGAGCCGTGCGGGGCGGAGCTTTGGGGAGCCGGCTTGGCGGTGTGGCCGCCGCCGGACGAGCAGCCTGTGGCGGCTGCGGTGAGCAGGACGGCCGCGGCTATGGCGAGAGCACCACGGGCGGGAGCCAGCACGAGTTCCTCCAGATGGGTGTGCGAAAGCTGCGGGCCGACGGAATGCCGGATACCGCGCCTGCGGACACTACCGCGTCAATAGGTCCAAAGGGGTGACGTCACGTCCGGGCGCGGGAGGACCGCGACCGGCGCGCGGAATCGTTTCGGCGTGGTCGTGGTCGTGGTCGTGGTCGTGGTCGTGGTCCAGAGCTGACGTCGGGCGGAGCAACCCAGCAGGCCGGGGCCCGCTGACCCTGCGTAGCTTCGTGATCGAACGTCCGTCGATCGGCAGCGTTCGCCCTCCTCGGACCCCGACCGGAGTCGTCCATGCGGATGCCCGCCCTCCTCACGGCAGCCGCCCTGCTGCCGCTCTCCCTGACCGCCGCGCAGGCCGCCCACGCCGCCGCCGGCCCGACCCACCGTTCGACGTACGCCAAGGACCTCAGCGTGCAGGTCAGCCCGCCGTCCTCCCCGACCGCGCCCGGTGCCGTCGGGACGATCCTGGTGACGGTCTGCAACAACGGCCGCGAGACGCCGACCGAGGCGACCCTCGTGGTCAACGGCCCCGGCGACCCCGGGCTGACCCTCACCACCGACCGCGCCGGCCCGGTGGACGGCGGCTGGAACTGGATCCGGTTCACGGTCGCGAAGGGCCTCAAGCCGGCCACCTGCGAGACCTCGCGGATCTACGGCAAGACGCTCAGCACCACCCCGGGGCAGAAGAGCTACCCGGGCGGCACCGCCGTGGTCACCTGGGACCCGGCGCAGAACCCCGGCGACAACTCCACCACCTGGTCCTTCGACACCTCCGCGCCGGTCACCAACGCGGTGCTGGAGATGTGGCGGCCCCCGCAGCCGGCCGGCCCCGGCAACCCGGCCGACTTCGAGGTGCTGGAGCGCAACCTCGGCCCGTCCACCGACTACCCGTGGCGCGGCCAGGTCGTCGCCCAGCTCCCGCCCGGCTCCAAGTGGCTCGATTCCGCGCCCAGTTACAACAAGTGCGTGATCTCGGCGGACGGCACGACGGCCACCTGTGCGGATCCCGTGAACAACACCTGGTCCCAGTACAACCGCGGCTTCGCGCTCCAGGTGGACCCGGCCGCGACCCCAGGCACGAGCATCCCCGTGACGCTCACCTACCAGGCCCCCGCCAACCCGGACCCGCACACCTTCGTGCTGACGGTGCTCATCCCGGTGTGCTGATCCGGCCGTCTTCGGGACGAAGAGGTCGTGGGTTCGGATCCCGCCACCCCGACCCAGGTCAGAGGCCCTGTCGGAGAAGATCCGATGGGGCCTCTGACGTATGAGCCGGCACGAAAGTGCGGCAACTGCCATGGCTGCCGGCGACCTTCACCGACCACCGGCTCAGCCTTCCTGCGAAGCTGGTGGCCCGCTCGCGTTATCTCCTTCTCGAACTCCCCGCCCTGGCCGCCGAAATCGACGAGCGGTGGGGCCGGATCACCCGGATCACCGTGAACCCCGCGCAGTGGCCCGTCATCCCCCCGCGCATCCCGGTCACCGGACATACCGTTCATGCGGGCTGGTTCACCACCGAGCAGGACGAGCACACGATCGCGGTGTTCTCGTACGCCCCGCGCCGGCTGAACCTGCTGGTCGTCCCGCCGGCGACGGATGCCGTCGATGCCGCCCGGCTGATGTCCGAGGCGAGCCGACCCGGCCAACACCCGGACCGCGAGTGAACTGCTCGCCGCACGGTCGGACGGTGGTGCTGCAGGCTCCGCCCTCCTGCCCTCGGCCGTCGCGCCCGCCGACGGCCCCGGCGAGGCCGGCCTGCGCGCGGACCTCGCCCGGAGCCGAGCCGCCTCCTGGCCGGTGTCGGCCTGACGGGCGAGCCGCACCGGCCCGATCGGCCGCAGCCGGGTGCGTCACTCGCGTGACCACTCGGTCTCGGCCTGGGGTTCGCCGATCGGCTCGGGCCCGTCCCAGACCCGGATCCGGACCGCCCGGGGGCCGGGAGCGGGCCGGGAGAGCGTGCGGACGAACACGTCCCGCAGGTGGTTGGCCGCCCGCTGGGGCGGTCCGTCGTACTCCAGGGGGTTCGGCATGGAGCCACCGTCCTGACGGGACCAGCGGCCGTCGTCGTCCTGGGTCTCCAGATCCCATCGGTAGTGCGGCATCCTGGCCTCCTGTGACGACGAGCCGGCCCCAGGACAGACCGTAAGGGCCGTAGCAGCCCACGGCGACCGGGGCCCGCCCGCTCGGAGCAGGCCGGACGGTCCTCGTCAGTACTCGGAGCCGCTTCGCAGGTAGGTGCCCACCACCTGGAGCCATGCCGAGGGGCTGAAGTACGCCTCGATCTGATGCGGGGTGTCCTCGTAGACGCGCAGCACCCGCAGCGCCCCGCTCGGGTGCAGGTCGTACTCGTAGGTGACGCCGTCGGCGCCGTCCTGGAACTGCATGTCCAACGGCCCCTTCGACGGCTCCGCCGGCGACCGGGCCTCGGTCGAGAGTTTCACGTAGACGGACATGTGACCGCCTTGCCTTCCTGCCTGCCGGGGAGTCCGCGTGGGAAGCAGTCCCTTTCAGGACGCTTCGACGATCGGCCCGTCCCGATATCCCCACGGTACGCTGCTCCTGCCGGGCGGGTCCGGCCGCTTGTGGGGCGATGCGGCAGGGCGGCCGGGGCACCGGTGCCTCAGCGCCACGTAGTGTCCAGTTCGCCGGCGATCAACGGGGCGATCAACCTGGGCGGCAGCTCATGGCCCAGGTCCAGCAGCCTCCCCAGCAAGCGTTCGCCGAACTCCTCCGACCGGTCCGGCTCGGCTGCGGCGGGCCGCCGCTCACCGCTCATCTGCGCTCACCGACGGCTCTTTCCCTGCCGCCGGACACCCGGCACGGCCTTGATCAACCCCACCTCCGGTGCGGTTCACCGGGCCGGTCCTTCCATTACGCCCGACGGCGGCGTCCTGTGCTCGGCTTCTGAGTCATCGCCCTTCTGAGGCGTCGGCGCGGGTGGGTGGGACCGGAGCACCGGCCTCGCCCACCCACCCGCCGTCAGTGCGCGGCGATCCAGTCCGTGATCAGCTCGTCCAGCACCCCGAGCGGCAGGCTCCCGTGCCCGATCACCTGGTGGTGGAACTCCCGGACGTCGAACCGCTCGCCGAGTGCGGCCCGGGCCCGCTCGCGGTGGCGGACGATCTCCCGGCGGCCGATCAGGTACGCGGTGGCCTGGCCGGGCCAGGCGATGTACCGGTCGATCTCGTTGCGGACGTTGGCCTCGGTGGTGGCCGTGTTGTCCCGCATGAACGCGATCGCCCGCTCCCGCGACCAGCCGAAGTGGTGCAGCCCGGTGTCCACCACCAGCCGGACGGCCCGCAGCGCGTCCATCGAGAGCATGCCGAAGCGGGACAGGTCCGAGCTGTACAGCCCCATCTCGTCCGCCAGCCGCTCGGTGTACAGGCCCCAGCCCTCGACGTGCGCGGTCATCTGCCCGCTCGCCTTCTGCCGGAACTCCGGCAGGTGGTGCAGGGTCTGCGCGACGGCGATCTGCAGGTGGTGGCCCGGCACGCTCTCGTGGAAGGCGATCGCCTCGTACTCGTACCGGAACCGGGTGTGCGGGTTCAGCGTGTTGATCCAGTGGGTGCCGGGCAGGCCGCCCGGGCCCGGCGGCTGGTAGTACGCCAGCGGCGCGGTCTCCGCTTCGACGGGGTCGATCTCCCGGGTCACGCAGTCGGCGATCGGGTAGGCACGGAACCAGCCGGCCGAGGCGCGGCGGGCGCGCTCCAGCGCGTCGTCGACCAGGGCGACGATCTCCTCGGCGCTGCCGAACCGCAGCGCCGGGTCCTCGCGCAGCGCGGCCAGCACGCCGTCGGGGCTGCCGATGCCGAGTACCTTGCCGCCGAGTTCGGCGAAGTCCTCGCGCAGCGCCGCCACCGTGTCCAGGCCGATCCGGTGGATCTCCTCCGGGGTCAGCCCGGGCCGGGTGTAGCGGGCGACGGCGTCCGCGTAGCCCTCGGCGCCGCCGGGGAGGTGGCAGACACCCGCCTGGTCGTCCGGCCTGGCGCCGGCCGCGAGCCGCTGCGCCAGGCCGGCCCGGTAGCGGGCCACCGCGGGGCGCACGCCGTCGCGCACGATCGTCTTGGCCCGCTCGGCCTCCCGGCGGCCCCGCAGCGGGCGCAGCAGCTGGTCGTCGGCGAGGTTCCCGGCGAGGTAGGTGTCCAGCTGGGCGATGGCCGCGTCCACGCCGCTGCGCAGGGGGTGGCGTCCTTCGGCGGCGGCGTCCACGTGGCGCTGGAGGTGGGTGTCGAAGTACCCGGGCAGGCCGGCCAGCCGCTCCAGGTAGGAGTCGGCCCCCTCCTGGTCGACGGCGGTCATGGCGAGGGACTGGAAGGCCTCGTTCTGCGGCGCCGTGATGGTCGCCGAGACGCTGAAGTCGTCCAGCCCGTGGGTGATCCGGCCGGTGCCGTTGTCGATCAGCCGGCCGAGCACGCGGTGCGTGACGCGGTCGTCCACGTCCAGCCCGTCGACGGGTATCGCGGTGAGCCGCGCCCCGAGGCCCTTGAGCACCGCGCGGTGGGCCAGCGCGGCCTCCCGGGACGGGTCCGGCACCTCGTGGGCGTGCCCGGCGACCCCGCTGAGCGTGGCACCGAACGGATCGTGCGCGTTCTCGGCGGCGAAGTACTCCTCGGCGAGCGCGGCGAGTTCGGCCTGCTGGGTCTGGTCGGTCATGTTGCTCCCGGGTCCGATGTGATGTGCGTGACAAGGGTTCCTGGGGGTGCCCCGGTGGCGCCGATTATTCGGACTTGGTGCACGCGTGGTCAATACGGGGGCGGGGAGACGAATTCCGAATGACCTTTACTGCAGTAGGCGCCCGGGGCTGCTGATATGACGGAATGTCGTCCTTTGCCGCCCGGTGCCGCCCGGTGCCGCCCGGTGCCGTCCGGTCGATCGAGCGGGCGGTCACGGACCGCCGAGGCCCGCCTCTTCGAGGTCGAGGTCGCGCTGGAGGCGGCGGAGGGTGGTGTCGCTGATGCAGTGGTCGTCGTAGAGGCGGTGGAGCTCGCCGTTCTGGACGGTGATGACCTCGCGGCGGATGTCGCGGTAGGCGGCGAGGGCGTCGGCGCCGGGGGAGTCGTCGGGGTCGTCGGCATGCCGGAGGCGGGCTTCGAGGCCGCGGCGGATGCGGTCCAGGACGTGGTCGGGGACGGATTCGAGGTCGGCGAGCTGGTCGAGGTGGGCCAGGCCGGCCCGGGCGAGGGAGGCGCGGGCGCCGGCCTCCTCGCGGGCGGTGTGCTCGGGTTCGAGGGCGAGGCCGGAGCGCTGGACGAGCGGGGCGAGGCTGAGGCCCTGGACGACGAGGGTGAACACCACCACGGCGGTGGTCAGGACGAGGATCAGCGGACGGCCTTCGAGGCGCCCGCCGGCCTCGGTGGCGAGCGGGATGGAGAGGGCGGCGGCGAGCGGCATCACGCCGCGTGTCCCGGCCCAGGCCACCACGCTGGCGACCTTCCAGGACGGCCGCCCGCCGGTCGGCTTCACGGCGGCGGAGAGCGGCAGCATCCACACCACGCGCAGCCCGATCAGGACGGCGGCCAGGGCGAGCGCCTGGAGCGGCCACAGGCCGCTGCCGCTGGGCAACTCGCGGACGAGGTTCGGAAGTTCGAGGCCGATGATGCTGAAGACCACGCTCTCAAGCAGGAACACCACCACCGCGTGGACGGCGTGCAGCTGGAGCCGGATCCGGGCGTCGCTCAGCCGGTGCCCGGAGCGCCCGAGCAGCACCCCGGCGACCACCACGGCGGTCACGCCCGAGGTGTGGGCGGACTCCGCGAGCACGTACGCGGCGTACGGGGTGACGAGGGCTGTGACGGTCTCCAGCACCGGGTCGGCGGTGCGGCGTCTGATCAGCGCCACGCCGCCCGCGACGGCCGCGCCGATCGCGCAGCCGCCCCCGGCGAGCAGCAGGAACTGCCCGCCGGCGTCCTGCCAGCCGACCGCCCCGGTGGCGACCGCGACGGTCACCGCGACCCGGAACAGCACCAGCGAGGTGGCGTCGTTGAACAGGCTCTCCGCCTGCACCAGCACCTGCACCCGCCCGGGCAGCGCCAGCCGGCGGCCGAGCGCGGTGACCGCGACCGGGTCGGTGCTGGCCAGCACCGCGCCCAGGACGAAGGCCATCGCGGGCGGCAGCGGCGTCAGGACGGCGGCCAGCAGGCCGACGGCGGCGGCCGAGACGAGGACGAGGCCGAACGCGAGCAGGGTGACGGGCCGCCAGACCGCCCGCAGGTCGCGCAGCGACAACTCCTCGGCGGAGGCGTAGAGGAGGGGCGGCAGGACGATCAGCCCGATCGTCTCCGGCGCGATGTGCAGCGCGGGCGCGCCGGGTATCAGCGCGACCACGAGTCCGGCGAGCACCAGCAGGGAGGGGGCGGGCACCCGCCATCGCCGGGCTCCGGTGGCCACCGTCGTCGCCAGTACTACCAGGAGGAGAACGGTCCCCACCGCGCGCATCCGCCGAGACCTCGGCCTTCGTTCACGGGGGCGCCCCGGCCCGTTGCCGTTGTCCGTCCCCCGGCCGACCAGGCTTCCCGGCACACCGTCGTCGTATTTTATCAACTCCTTACCGCGTGCGTTCGAATCACGTATGGACCTTGACGGCTTGTTAGCGCCGATTCTGCCTGCCGGTCAGCGATAGCCCTCCGGAGCGGCGGGTTTGCCGGCGTCCTGGACCTCGACCAGGTAGCGCCAGCAGTCCGGCCGGCTGCGGTCCCGGCCGGTGAAGCCGTACACCTGTCGACGAAACGAAGGTGCCGGCGTCCGTTCAACGTGGGTGAACGGGCGCCGGCACCATCCTTGCGCAGGGGTCCGACAATCGACCGGGGCCGATCGATCGAGCGGGTCAGCCCGCCTTGGCGGCCTTCGCGGCCTTGGCCGCGGCCTCCTTCTCCTGCTTCTCCTTGATCCGCGCGGTCTCCTTGCGCAGGTCCACCTGGTTGGCGCGCTCGTGCTGGAGCCAGAGCGGGTTCTCGGCCTTGATCGCCTCGATCTGCTCGGTGGTGATCGCCTCGGTCACCCCGCCGCGGGCCAGGCCCGAGATGGAGACGCCGAGCTTGGCGGCGACCACAGGGCGCGGGTGCGGGCCGTTCTTGCGCAGCTCCTGGAGCCACTGCGGCGGGTCCGTCTGAAGCGCGCTGAGCTCCTCGCGGGAGACCGTGCCCTCCTGGAAGCCCGCGGGGGTCGCGTCGAGGTAGATCCCCAGCTTCTTGGCCGCGGTGGCCGGCTTCATGGTCTGGCTGGTCTTCTGCTTGAGCGATGTCATGAGGACAAGGGTAAGGGAGTGTGCGGGTGCTTCCGGTCACGGTCGGTAGCCTTGCCCTGTGACAGACATGCAGGTGAACCCGTCCTTCCGGCTCGCGTACGTCCCGGGCGTGACCCCGAGCAAGTGGGCGCGCGTCTGGGGTGAACGGCTCCCCGACGTGCCGCTCGACCTCGTCGCGGTCCCCGCCGCCGACGGCGAGCGCACCCTGCGCGAGGGCACGGCGGACGCCGGCCTGGTGCGGCTGCCCGTCGACCGGGAGGTGCTCAGCGCGATCCCGCTGTACACCGAGACCACCGTCGTCGTCTTCCCCAAGGACCACTGGCTGGCCGCCGCCGACGAGGTCGCGCTCGCCGACCTGGCCGACGACGTGGTCTTCCACCCGCTCGACGACACCCTCGGCTGGACCGACCTGCCCGGACGCCCCGCCATCGAGCGCCCGGCCACCACGGCCGACGCGATCGAGCTGGTCGCGGCCAACGTCGGCGTGCTGCTCGTGCCGCAGTCCCTCGCCCGGCTGCACCACCGGCGGGACCTCACCTACCGGACGGTCGCCGACGCGCCGCAGTCGCAGATCGCACTGTCCTGGCCGCAGGAGCAGACGACGGACCTGGTGGAGGAGTTCATCGGCATCGTCCGGGGGCGGACGGTGAACAGCTCGCGCGGGCGGGGGGCCACCCCGGCGGACGACCCGAAGAAGACTGCGCAGCCGAAGAAGGCCGCCCCGCCCCGGAAGCCGCAGCCGCAGAAGAGCGGGCAGCAGAAGCCCAGGCCCAAGCCCAAGCCCGCCGCCGCCAAGCGCGGCAAGCCCAAGCGCCGCTCGTAGCGCCCAGGTGCTGGCCGGGGGCCCGGCGGGGCGCGTACCGTCGGTCCCCGGGCTCTCCCGCCCCGGCCGGTCGAGGGGCAGGAGTCGAGGGGCAGGAGTCGAGGGGCAGGAGGAGCGGCCATGTGGCACGACCTGGTGATCGTCCAGATTCCGATCGTGGAGAAGATCCTCCGCACGATCGCGGTCTACGCCCTGATCCTGGTCCTCTTCCGGATCGCCGGGAAACGCGGGCTCGCGGGCCTGAACACCTTCGACATGGTGGTCGTCTTCCTGCTGTCCAACGTCGTGCAGAACGCGATCATCGGCAACGACAACAGCCTGCTCGGTGGCGCCATCGGGGCCGTCACCCTGATCGCGGTGAACTCCGCCGTCACCCGCTGGCTCGCCCGCGACCCGCGTGCCGCCCGGCTGCTGGAGGGCACGCCCACCACGGTCGTACGGGACGGCACGCTCGTCCCCGGCGCCCTGCACAGCCTCGCGCTGCGCCCGTCGGAGCTGGAGCACGCCATCCGCCTCCAGAACGGCGACAACGTCAGCGACGTCGCCCGCGCCCGCCTGGAGCCCGACGGCCAGCTCCTGGTCACCCTCAAGCCCGCCGAACAGAGCGCCACCCGCGGCGACGTCGAGGACCTCCGGCGCCGCCTCGACGCCATCGAGCACCTCCTCACCACCCTCGCCGCCGACCGCCGCACCGAGCCGCCGCGCTAGCCGGCGGGGGGGTCGGTGCGGCGGCGCGGAATCCCGGAGCTCCGAGGTGTACTGGGTGGGCACGGGCGTCACCTTGGGTGTGGGGTTGGTGATCGGCAGCTTCCCCGGCGGTGGTTGGCGAAACGGCCGCCGGGCGGCGGGTGGGTGAACGCCGGGGCGTATGCCGAACGTCCGTGCGCTGTCCGGCTGTTGGTGTGACCTGGGGCCGCGTCGCGCGGCGAGGGGTACCCGTGGGCGGCGTCGCGCGCCTAGACTGCGAAGCTCTTGCGAGATTACCGGTCAGTAGGGAATGGGGAGTTGGGATGGCCGACGAGCGGACCCACGCGTTCACCAACGACGCCCTCGGCGAGCACGACGCGGTGGCGCTGGCCGCCCTCGTGCGCGACGGCGAGGTCAACCCCCGGGAGCTGGTCGCGGCGGCCGTCGCCCGCGCCGCGCGGATCGACGACACGCTGCTGCCCGTCGCCCACGCCTCGTACGACCGGCCGCAGATCAGCCGGGAGGGCATCGGCGGCCCGCTGTGGGGCGTCCCGACCTACCTCAAGGACAACGTCGACCTGCGCGGCCTGCCGACCGCGATGGGCAGCGACGCGTACCGGGCTCGCCCGGCCCGGCGCAACGCGCGCTTCACCGACCAGTTCCTCGCCACCGGCCTCGCCGTGCTCGGCAAGACCCGGCTGCCCGAGTTCGGCCTCAACGCCTCCACCGAGTTCGCCACCGCCCAGCCGGTGCGCAACCCGTGGAAGCCCTCGCACTCGCCCGGCGCCTCCTCCGGCGGCGCGGCGGCGCTGGTCGCCTCCGGCGTGGTGCCGATCGCGCACGCCAACGACGGCGGCGGGTCGATCCGCATCCCGGCCGCCTGCTGCGGCCTGATCGGCCTCAAGCCCACCCGGGGCCGGCTGGTCACCAACGCGCAGGGCGGCAAGCTGCCGATCGACATCGTCACCGACGGCGTGCTGACCCGGTCCGTCCGCGACACCGCCGCCTTCTTCGCCGCCGCCGAGCGCCACCACCGCAACCCGGACCTGCCGCCGCTCGGCCTGGTCGAGGGCCCGGGGGAGCGGAAGCTGCGGATCGGCCTCGTGGTGGACTCGCCGATCGCCAAGACCGACGAGCAGACCCGCCGGGTGGTCGAGGAGACCGCCGCCCGGCTGGAGGCGCTCGGCCACCGGGTCGAGCCCGCCACCCTGCCGTTCGGCGAGGACTTCTCCCGCGACTTCGTCTCGTACTGGGGCTACATCGCCTGGGTGATCGCCCTCACCGGCAAGTTCCTGCTGGACCCGAGCTTCCGCACCCGGGACCTGGACGGCCTGACCACCGGTCTGCGCCGCCGCTACCGGAGTGAGTTCCGGCGCACCCCGGGCATGCTGCGCCGCCTGCGCCAGGCCGAGGCCGCGTACGCGGGGATCTTCCGCACGCACGACGTGATCCTCTCCCCGGTGCTCGCCCACGTCGCCCCGCCGATCGGGCACCTGAGCCCGAACGTGGCCTTCGACGAGCTGATCGAGCGGCTGCTGCGCTACGTCGCCTTCACCCCGGTCAACAACGTGACCGGCGGCCCCGGCATCGCGCTGCCCGCCGGGGCGGCGGCGAACGACCTGCCGATCGGCGTGCACCTCTCGGCCGCTCACGGGCAGGAGCGCCTGCTGCTGGAGCTGGCGTTCGCGCTGGAGGCGGACCGGCCCTGGCGGCGCATTCAGGACTGACGGTCTCTAAGGCCGGAGTGCCGCGATGGACCGGGCAGCGTGGACCTCGTGGTGCAGCCGGGCCAGTGCGCAGTCGGGGGTGAGCACGTCCTCGGGCGGCTCGGGCAGCGCCTCGCCCGTCCGCAGGGCCTCGGCGAGGTCGGTCAGCTCGCGCGCGACCGCGCCGACCTCGGCCGCGGACGGTACCGGCGCGCCGTGCTCGACCCGTACCCGGGTGGCGGTCGTGGTGTCGACGATCCGCTCGACCGCGATCACCAGCGGCCACCACGCCTGCGCCCGGGCGCCGACCGGCGGCGGCTCGGTGAGCGCCCGCTGGAACTCGCTGCGGACGGCGGCCAGGTCCCGGAAGAGCCGCCGCCGGTAGCGGGCCCGGGCGGGCTGGTCCCGGCCCGGGCCCGTGGTGAACGCGAGCGAGACGTACGAGGCGGTGTCCGCGACGGCGTCGGCCAGCCGGTCCCCGATCCGGGTGTGCCAGGACTCCGGCCACAGCAGGTAGCCGGCCAGCAGCGAGATCCCGCAGCCGATCAGCGAGTCGTACAGCCGCGGTGCCACGAGGTGGAAGCCCTGGTGGTTGAGCAGGTCGGACAGCAGCAGGATCACCGGCGTGATCGCCGCCGTCTGGAAGGCGTACCCCTTGGCCGACAGCGCCGGGATCAGCGTCGCCAGCGCCGCCATCACCGGCACGTCCCACCACCCGTGCGGCACCTCGGCCAGCACCGGGATGGCGATCAACAGCCCGGCCGCCGTGCCGAGCGCGCGCAGCACCGCCCGGGAGAACACCGAGCCGAAGTCGGGTTTCATCACGAAGGTCACGGTGAGCGCCACCCAGTACGAGCGGGGCACCGGGATCACCGACACCAGCACCTGTGCGAGGCCGATGCACAGCGCCAGCCGCAGCCCGTACCGCCAGGACGCCCCGGACAGCAGCAGCGCCCGCGCCGCCCGTCCGGCCCGGTCGCGCAGCGCGGCGGGGTGGCCGAGCCGGTCGGCGGCGGCGTACGGGTCCGGCTCGGCCTCGTGCACGACGTCGGCCGCGTGCCCGATCGCCTCGTCCAGCGCGCGGGTGGACGGCCCGGCGGGCTCCGGCAGGGCGGGTGCGGGGACGGGCCCGGTGCGGCTCTGCTCGACGGCGTCCGCCAGCTGCCGCACCGCCGCCGGGTACGCGGCCGGCAGCGGGCCGTACGAGCTCGGGCGCAGCTGCGCTGCCGAGGCCGCCTCGACCACCGGGATCACGGCGTTGAGCTGGGCGAGCAGCCGGACGAGGCTGCGCGAGCGTCCGTGCCGCCGCGCCCGCCGGGCGAGCAGCAGGTCGTACGACTGGTTGAGGGACTGGGTGAGGGCCTGCCGCGCGCCGTCGTAGCCGGGCGAGCCGGCGGCCTCCAGCAGGTCGGCGACCGCCCGGTACGTCCCGGCGACGACCGCGCGCTCGGGCGTGCCGCCGCGCAGCGGCCAGGCGAGCAGGGCGAGGACGAGCACCACCCCGCCGCCGGTAAGGAGCAGCAGTGGCGGCAGCCACCAGGGCGACGGCAGCGGCAGGCCCGCGCCGACCACCGCGTTCAGCAGCAGGAGCAGCCCGGACACCGAGGCGACCGCGCCGATCGACGAGATCATGCCGGAGACCAGCGCGATCAGCGTCAGCAGGGCGACGGCCGTCCAGCCCGCGCCGTGCACCAGGCTGCCGAGCAGCACCCCGAGGGCGCCGAACAGCTGCGGCACCGCGATGTTGAACACCCGCATCCGGTAGGCGTCCGCGGTGTCCCCGATGACGCCGGACAGCGCGCCCATCGACACCAGCGCGCCGTACCCGGGCCGCCCGGTGGCCGTCCCGACGGCGAGCGGCGCGGCGAGCGCCACCGAGGCCCGGGCCACCGCCGCCCACGGGATCGGCGCGGCCTTGGGCCGCAGGCTCTCGGTCAGCCAGCTGGGCGGGGCGAGCCGGGCGGCGGCTCGGGAGCGGCGTGCCATACGGCCAACGTACGGCGGGGCGGCGGCAGCGGCTCCCGGTGGCAGGTGCCTACGTCAGAAGTCGTAGCGTGTGAACGACTGCAGACCGAGGCACGGCACGGCAGCGGGTCACCAGGATGTGCGGGGGATGATCTTCGCCGTCCTGTGGTGGCACGGGGCCGGGAGGGATGTACAGCGGATGGAAAGCCAGGGTCGGAGCCGGACGGCGCTCGTCGAGGACCTGATGGAGCGGTTCCCGGAGGTGCCCCGGGAGGCGGTGATCAAGGAGGACCTGCTGCGCGGCGGCATGGCCTTCGACGAGTCGGCGCTCAGCGGCAGCGGCGGCGCGGGGGAGGGGGAGGTCAAGCCCAAGTCGTACTTCATCTTCTCCTTCGACCACCGCACCCTGCCCGAGCTGGGCGCCGCCGCGCTCAACCGGCCGCCGGAGGAGATCGTGCTGACCGGCGGCCCGTACGGGCTGCGCCGCACGGTGGTGTCGGTGCGGGTGAACCCCGACGCGCCGTACCGGGTGCGAGCCGGCGAGGACGGCACGCTCGGCCTCTACCTGGACGGCGCGCGGATCGCGGACGTGGGCCTGCCGCCGATGCCGGACTACTACCGGCACACGCTGGCCAACGGGAAGTCGGTGATGGAGGTCGCGCCGACGATCCAGTGGGGCTACCTGATCTACCTGACGGTCTTCCGGGTGTGCCAGTACTTCGGCGCCAAGGAGGAGTGCCAGTTCTGCGACATCAACCACAACTGGCGCCAGCACAAGGCGGCCGGCCGGCCGTACACGGGCGTCAAGCCGGTGGAGGAGGTGCTGGAGGCGCTGGAGCTGATCGACCGCCACGACCCGGCCCGCACCTCGCAGGCGTACACGCTCACCGGCGGCTCGATCACCTCGCACGTCGGCGGCAGGGCGGAAGCGGACTTCTACGGCCAGTACGCCAAGGCCATCGAGGAGCGCTTCCCGGGCCGGTGGATCGGCAAGGTGGTGGCGCAGGCGCTGCCGCGCGAGGACGTGCAGCGGTTCCACGACTACGGCGTGCGGATCTACCACCCCAACTTCGAGGTCTGGGACAAGCGGCTGTTCGAGCTGCACTGCCCGGGCAAGGAGCGCTACGTCGGCCGGGACGAGTGGCACCGGCGGATCCTCGACTCGGCCGAGGTGTTCGGCCCGTCGAACGTGATCCCCAACTTCGTGGCGGGCATCGAGATGGCGCAGCCGTTCGGCTTCACGACCGTGGACGAGGCCATCGCCTCCACCCGGGAGGGCCTGCGGTTCTTCATGTCGCACGGTGTGGTGCCGCGCTTCACCACCTGGTGCCCGGAGCCCACCACCCCGCTGGGGAAGGCCAATCCGCTGGGCGCGCCGCTGGAGTACCACATCCGGCTGCTGCAGACCTACCGGGCGACGCTGGAGGAGTTCGGCCTCTCCTCCCCGCCCGGGTACGGGCCGGCGGGGCCGGGGAAGGCGGTGTTCTCGGTGAGCTCTTTCATGGACTCGCTGCCGAGCTGACCGCTCTCTCACAGTCTCCACGTCCGGGACAACGGACGTGGCCGCTCCGGCGGTTCACTCCTGATCGACCCTGTCGGCACACTCGGCCGCCCGAGGCTTCGGCCTCGGGCGGCTCTTGTTATGTCAATTCCCGAAACATACCCGCGCTTATGTCAGTTGGCGAAACATAAAGCGAGCCCGGCGGTGCCCCTGAGCTGCGCCGAATTCCCTATTGGTAACCGGGGGACGAGGGTTGACACCATTAGTTGGTCTAGTCCACCGTAGGGGGAACGCCATCCGGCGAGGACCGAGGCAGGGTGAGAGGCCTTGCCGGGCGGGCGAGTTGGCCGCGCGACCTGGCGAGAGTTCCATGGCCCGGGCCGCGGCAGGGTCGAGCGCATGCGGAGGGGCATGCGCTCCGCGGGCTGATTTCCCCACGCGATCGGTGACGATCCGGCAGCTCGTCGTGCCCGCACTGTACGTCAAGGAAGCACTGTGTCGAATGCGAACCATGGAGTGACTTGTTCATGTCGACCCCTGACGGATATCTGCATCGGGCCGCCTCGGACCGTCCCTACTTCAGCGCCGACGGGGAGGCCTACCTCGCGCAGACCGCGCTGCGGGACATCCGCAAGACGCGGCCGCTGCGCGTGCTGTCCGAGGAGGACTACGCGTTCTGGCAGACCTACGGCTACGTCGTCGTGAAAGAGGCGATCCCGGCCGGGGCGGCCAAGCGCCTGCTCGACTTCACCTGGGACTTCCAGGGTCTGTCCCCCGACCGCCCCGAAGACTGGTACCAGGAGCGGGAGTTCCGCGACGAACTCGACCAGCACCTGCACATCTACGGGTTCGTCGAGGCCTACCACCACCAGCTGATCTGGGACAGCCGGCAGACCCGGCGGGTCTACGACGCCTTCGTGGACGTGTGGGACTGCGAGGAACTGTGGGTCACCCTGGACCGGCTCAACCTCAACCCGCCCAACGTCCGCAACCGCGACCGCGCGCACATCGAGCCCACCGACAAGGGCTTCGACATCGAGCTGCACTGGGACGTCGACACCACGCTCGGCATGCTGCCCCAGCGCGTCCAGGGCATCATCGCGCTCAACGACACCCAGCCCGGCCACGGCGGCTTCCAGTGCAACCCGGAACTCTTCCGGCGGTTCAACCAGTGGCAGGCCGCCCAGCCCGGCGACCGCGACCCGATCCGGCCGAACGTCGACCGGGGAGAGTTCCCGGTCGTACGGCCCGAGTTGAAGGCCGGCGACCTGCTGATCTGGAACGGCCTGCTCGCCCACGGCGTCGAGCGCAACACCTCGGCGAACGGCGTCCGCGCCGTGCAGTACCTGTCGATGATGCCCGCGCTGGAGGAGGCCGAGGGGATCCGCCGCTCGCGCGTCGAGTCCTGGCGCGCCCTGAGCACGCCGGACTGGAACCGCACGCTCGTCGGCGACGCGACCCGGCACGAGTCGCTGCGCTACGGGCGCGCCGAGCTCACGGAGTTGGGTGAGAAGCTGCTCGGACTCGCATCCTGGAGCGGCAAGGGGTCCACCGGGGCGGGGGAGTAGCGGTGCGTCGCAGAATCTGCCTGACCCTGCCGACCAACCGGGCCTGCGCCGGGACGATCGCCGAGATCGGAGCCGAAGCCGCCCACGCGGCGCGAACGTTCGACGCCGAGGTGCACCTGCTGATCCTGGACTCCGCCGACGAGCCGGCGTACGAGGAGCACGCCAAGGCCGTCGCCGCCCTGCCCGGCACCGCCGACGTGCTCGTCCACCACCTCGACGAGGACGCCCAGCGGGCCTTCCTGCGGGACGTCATCGCGCGCTCCGAACTCGTCGGCGCGGACCGCTTGTTGGACCTCATACTGCCGGACGCCGTGTCCTACGGCGCCTGCACCAACCGCGCGTTCCTGATCGCCGCCGCCCTCGGCTGCACCTCCGTGCACCGCCGCGACTCCGACAGCCACTACCAACTCCTCGACGGCAAGCCGGTGTTCCCCGTCGACCACGAACTCGCCACCCTCGGCCGGCGGGCCGTCGACGCGGCCGGCGCCGTCACCGAGAGCGCCCTCGACCCGGCCCACGCCGACAAGCCGGTCGCGCTCGTCGGCGGCTCCTTCGTCGGTGAACTCTCCGTCGACATCGGCGAGATCCGCGACCTCGACCCGGCGGTCTACCACGAGATCGTCGGGCTGTGGGCGCCCACCGGCGCCACCGAGGAGGAGCGGCGCGAGCTCGCCGCCGAGTCCTTTGCAGGTGCCGGCACCGACCCGTTCACCCGCGACCGCGCCGTCCTCGACCTCCCGGACATCTGGCGGATCGACATGTGCAACGTCGCCCTCGACCACGAGGTCTACGAGCGCGTCCCGTTGCCGCCCGCCACCGCGACCATCGGCAGCGACTACTTCCTGCTGCACCTCGTCCGCGACGCCACCCTGCCCGGCGTCGTGCACAACCGGCACATCGTCAACTACTACACCCCGGAACGGCGCACCGGCCCCGGCTTCACCGCCTACCAGCTGCGCTACGCCAAGTTCCTGCTCTCCATGCTCTACCTCTACCCGGTCTACTCCGAGATGGAGGCCGCCGCCGGCGCCCTGCTCGACGAGCACCACCACGTGCGCGCCGACCTGATCGCCGACTCCGCCCGCCGCAGCGCCGCGACGGACCGTGCGGAGAACCACCGGCGGCTCGCCGCGCTCGACCACTGCTACCGGCAACTCGGCGGCAAGTACGCCGAGTTCGCCGATCACCTGGCGCCCCTGCGGGCGCGTCTGCTCGACGAGGCGCAGGCGGACATCGAGGACTTCGCACTGCTGATCGACGCGTGGGGCCCGCTGGTGCGGGCGAGCAAGGCCACCCCCGCCGACCGGCTGCCGCGGTAGCCGGGACCAGGAGCCCCCAGCGATGCATCAGAGAACCGCACAGCCCAAGGCCGTCCAGCCCAAGGCCGCTCAGCCCAAGAGGGCACAGCCCACAGCCGTCCAGCACACGACCGTGCACCCGCACGCGCCGCACTGCGCCTCCCTGCACGGCCGCACCCCGCACGGCCACGCGGAGCCCGACCGGCCCGCCCACGACCGGACGGCCCTGCGCGCCGCGCTGGCCGCCGCGACCGACGACCGGATCATCTACGACCTCGACGGCGTCGCCGGCCAGTACACCACCCTGGTGGCCGAACTGCCCGGCGTGGCCGTCCGGTTCGCGATGAAGGCCTGCCCGGTGGACGAGGTGCTCGACTGCCTGGCGGGCCTCGGAGCCGGCTTCGACGCCGCCTCCCCGCAGGAGATCGCCCAGGCGCTGCGCACCGGTGTGAGCCCCGGCCGGATCCACTACGGCAACACCATCAAGTCCGACCGCAACATCGCCGAGGCCCACCGGCTCGGCGTGCGCGACTTCGCCACCGACAGCCTGGAGGACGTCGCAGCGATCGCCCGACACGCGCCCGGCTCCCGGGTGTTCTGCCGCCTGGCCACCACCGGCGAGGGTGCGCTCTGGGGGCTGAGCCGCAAGTTCGGCTGCTCGCCCGAGGACGCCGTCCGGGTCCTGGCGGCCGCCCGCGAGGCCGGCCTGACCCCGTCCGGCCTCTCCGTCCACGTCGGCTCGCAGCAGATGACCGCCGAGGCCTGGCACATGGCGATCGACTCGCTGGCCGC
The DNA here is from genome assembly GCF_019192735.1 of Kitasatospora aureofaciens. Lineage (GTDB taxonomy): Bacteria > Actinomycetota > Actinomycetes > Streptomycetales > Streptomycetaceae > Kitasatospora > Kitasatospora aureofaciens_A. The sequence goes on along the minus strand of NZ_JAHTKP010000030.1, from coordinate 39,242 downwards.
CGTCGTGGAGGCGCTCAACTGGCGGGGCATCACGCCCACGTCCATCAACCTCGGCGGCGGCCTGCCCGCCCTCGGCGTCCTGGACCGGCGCGGCCGCCCGCTGAACCCGCCGCTGGACAAGATGTTCGCCGTCATCCGGGACGGCATGGACCGGCTGCGCGCCCTCTCGTCCGGGCCGCTGGAGTTCCTGCTGGAGCCGGGCCGCCACCTGGTGGCCGACCACGGCGCCATCCGCGCCCACGTGGCCCGGCTCTCCTCCCGCCGCCGGCTCGACGGCACCCGGGAGGACTGGCTCTTCCTGAGCTGCGGCAAGTTCAACGGCCTGTACGAGATGGACGAGCTGCAGTACCGGCTGGAGTTCCCGACCCACCCCGGCGGCCGGTTCGTCAACGCCTTCGTCGCCCGCCCGACCTGCGACAGCGACGACGCGTACGCCCAGGAGGACGGCCTCGTGCGGGTACCCCGCGCGATCGCCTCCGGTGACCCGGTCTGGGTGCACTCCTGCGGCGCGTACGCCATCGCGTACACCACCCGGGGGTTCAACGGCTTCGAGCCACTGCCGTACACCTGCATCGGGATCGGCACCGGCACCAGCACCGGCAACGGGATCGGCATCGGGGGAGGGGAGTAGATGGACGGCATCCGGATCCGTTCGGTGCACGAGGACGACTGGGACGCGATCGTCGCCCTGGAGGCCCGCGCCTACGCCGCCGGCGGCCTGTCCGAGGGCCGCGAGGCGCTGCGGTCCCGGCACGATGCCTCGCCGGGCACCTGCTTCGTGCTGGAGCACCGCGGCCGCTTCGGCGGCTACCTGCTCGCCCTGCCCTACCCGCTGTTCCGCTGCCCCGACCTCAGCCGGGCGGAGGCCGCTATCGCCATGGACGCGGATGCCACCAACATGCACGCCCACGACCTGGTGATCGCCGAGGAACTGCGCGGCCGGGGCCTCGCCCATCGGTTGCTGCGGCACCTGGAGGACCTCGCACGGGCGGGCGGCTACCGCACCGTCTCCCTGGTCGCTGTCCGCGGCTCGCATGTCGTGTGGACCCCGCTGGGTTACCGGGTCCGGCCCGAGATCGGCGTGCCCGCGAGCTACGGCTCCGAGGCGGTCTACATGGCGATGCCGCTGAGCCCGGACCGGACCGGGGCACCGCCGACCCACACCACCGACCCGCACCTCGGGTCGCCGTTCAGAGCCGAAGTGGGCTGATGCACATGATCCGCGTTCGTGACGACTTCCGCCGGCACCAACTGGCCATCGCCGCACTGTTCTTCGTCCTCGGGTTCCAGTACGCGACCTGGGTCTCCCGGGTGCCCGCGCTCAAGGCCGGGCTCGACCTGAGCGAGGCGCAGATCGGGCTGCTGCTGATGACCTGCGGGGTCGGCGCGGCGGTGTCCTTCCCACTGGTGGCGGTGCTGATGCGGCGGTTCGGCTCCCGCCTGCTGTCGGTGGTGTCCGCGCTGGCCCTCGGCGGGATCCTGCCCGCCCTGTCCGTCGTGCCGAACTACCCGGTCACGCTGCTGGTGCTGTTCTGCGACGGCGTCGCGGTCGGCTGCCTGAACGTCGCCATGAACGCCCAGGGCGCGGCGCTGGAGGCGCGGTTCGAGCGGACCACCATGTCCCGCCTGCACGCGACGTTCAGCGCGGGCTCGCTGCTGGCGGCGCTGCTCGCCTCGGCCGTCACCGCGGTCACCGGGACGCTCGCCGTGCACTTCGGCCTCGCCGTGGTGCTGCTCGTCGGGCTGGTCGCAGTCGCGCGGCCGGCGCTGCTGGCGGACGGGGAGGACGGGGAGGACGCCCCGGCGGAGGCCGCTCCGAAGAAGGAACGTCGTGGATTCGCCCTGCCCGCCATGGCGACGATCTGGATGGGCCTGGCGATGGTGTTCGGCACCGTCACCGAGGGCGCCATGAACGACTGGTCGGCGCTCTACCTCAAGGACGTCGTCGAGGCGAGCGCCGGCCTCGCCCCGATGGGCATCGCGGTCGTCTCGGTCATGATGGTGCTCGCCCGGATCTTCGCAGACGGCTGGCGCACCCGCTTCGGCGACGGCCGGATCGTCCGGGCCGGCAGCCTGCTGGCCGGCGCCGGGCTGGCCCTCGCGCTGCTCACCGGCGGCGTGCTGCCGACCCTGCTCGGCTTCGCCTGCGTCGGCCTCGGCGTCGCCGCCGTCACCCCGTGCGTCTACGTGGCGGCGGCCCGCCAGGGCTCCGACGCCCTCTCCCTGGTCGCCGCGATGGGTACCACCGGCCTGCTCGCCGGCCCTGCGGTGATCGGCTTCGTCGCCGAGGCCACCAGCCTGGTGTGGGGCATGGCCGCCGTCGCCGCCTCGGCGGCGATCGTCTCGCTGTGCGCCACCCGGATCCGCTGGCCCGCCCGCGAGCCCCGCGTCCCTCTTGATGTTCACCTCGCCCCCGACGCGACCTGAGGGTCGCGCTCGCAGACCTCGCCCGGCACGTCGACGCCCCCCGTCGTGGACGTGCCGGGCGAGCCCCTCTTCCGTAGCGCTGATCCGGCGCTGATTCGGGACGAACTGCCACCCGCCCGCGCATCCACACCATAAGAACCCGCGCGGGTGAGGGGCCAGTCACCAGCGCACCGCGGTGAAGTCGACGGGGCGGGGCCGGAGTTCTCGGGTACGCGCGGTCAGCCGCCGGAGCCGCTCGGCCATGTCGTCGGCGGGGAGGCGTCGGCGGTCGCCGTGGCCCGGCAGCAGCCACTCGAAGTGCAGTCGGTCGGCGGTCCGGGCCAAGGAGGCGGCCAGCTCGCTGATGGAGTACCAGGTGACACTGTCGGCCACCTCGATGTCCGCCGTGGTGCGCGACCAGTAGAAGCTGTCGCCGCTGAAGCAGTACCGCTCGTCCGCGAGGAAGAGCACGCTGCCTCGCGTGTGCCCGGGGAAGGGGAAGGCGAGCACCCCTTCGGCGATCTCCACCGGGTCGGTGCCGCGCAGCACACGGTCGGCGTCCGGGGCGGCGTCGAGGTCGCCCTCGTGGATCCACAGCCGGGCGCCGAGGCGGTCGGCGTAGCGGCGGCCGTGCGCGGCGTGGTCGCGGTGGGTGAGCAGGACATCGGTGACGGGGCCCAGTGCCTCGTAGCGCGCGGCCAGCGACGTGCTCCAGCGCGGCGTGTCCACCATCATCGCGGTGCCGTCGGGGCGGCGCAGCAGGTAGGAGTTGGCCCCCGCGGTGTGCGTGGAGTTGTGTCCGCACAGGTACACGGTGTCGTCCAGGGCCATCGGGAAGGGGTCCAGCGCCGCGTCCAGCCGCCCGACCGGCGGGCGGATCGACCGGGTGGGGCAGGCGTGCGCGGCGGCGTGGAGCTGCCGGATCTCGGTTTCGCCGCGCGGCTGGCGCAGGACGACCGAGCGGCCGTCGACCTCACCGATCAGGCCGGGCGCGAGCTGCCGGGCCACGTCGCAGTTCGTGCACCGCTCGTCGACCCGCCAGCCGTCCTCAAAGCGTTCGTCGCTCATGGCCCGCTCCTCTCCGCACTGCGCCCGCCGGCCGGGTGCTCACCATCCAGGGGTACCCCGCGCCGTGCGGATAAGGAAGAGGGTTTGGTTCTTGTACTTTCGGCATCACGCTGCTCTGAAGGGCCGTGCGGCCCGGGCGGCTGCGGCGGCTTGCTGGGCGAGGGTCAGGGGCAAGCCGGCGGACGCGTTCTGACGGTCCTTCTTCTAGAGTCGCTGCGGTACGACCGTTCGAATCAGAGCCGCACGGAGAGGCAGAACCACCATGAGCGAGCAGGCACCCGAGCCGTTCCAGCCCGTCGACGAGGACTGGCAGACCGCCCTGGCCGTCGTCGCCCACCCCGACGACATGGAGTACGGCGGGGCCGCCGCCGTCGCCCGCTGGACCTCGCAGGGCAAGAAGGTCGTCTACGTGATGGTCACCAGCGGCGAGGCCGGGATCGACTCGATGAGCCCCGAGGAGTGCGGGCCGCTGCGCGAGGCCGAGCAGATCGCCTCCGCCGCCGTGGTCGGCGTCGACACCGTCGAGTTCCTCGGCCACCCGGACGGCATGCTGGAGTACGGGCTGGCGCTGCGCCGCGACATCGCCCGCGCGGTGCGCCGGCACCGCCCGGACATCGTCATCACCAGCAACTTCCGCGACACGTACGGCGGGGTGTTCCCCAACCAGGCCGACCACATCGCCGTCGGCCGGGCCACCCTGGACGCCGCCCGGGACGCCGGCAACCGCTGGGTGTTCCGCGAGCTGCTGGAGGAGGGCCACGAGCCGTGGAACGGCGTCCGGCAGGTCTGGGCGGCAGCCTCGCCGGAGTCGAAGCACGCCGTCGACACCACGGACCACTTCGACCTGGGCGTGGCCTCGCTGGAGGAGCACAAGGCATACCTGGCCGGGCTGGGCGGGGGGATGGCCGACCCGCGCGAGTTCCTGGAGGGCTTCGGCCGGGGTGCGGGCAGTCGGCTCGGGGTGCGGTTCGCGGTGCCGTTCGAGGTGTTCTCGCTGCGCTAGTCCGGTCGCTCGTCGGTGCCGGAGTCGGCATCTGTGCCAGTGCCGGCGTCGGCGTCCTCGCGGCGCCGGCGCCGGTAGCGCACCACCTGCCGGACCAGGAACGCCGCGACGAGCACCCCGAGCGCGATCGCGAACCAGAGCTGATAGCGGATCGCCGTCCGGTACACCGTGCCGATGTTCGCCCCGGCGACGTACCCGAACGTCCCCCAGACAGCCGTCCACAGCGCGGCGCCGAGCAGGTTGAACGGCTGGAACCGGCGCCACGGCATCTCGGTGGTGCCGGCGATGATGCCGTTGGTCTGGCGCAGACCGTCCACGAAGCGGGCCACCGTGACGACCTTCCCGCCGTGCCGGGCGAAGAAGCCGTCCGCGCGCTCCATCCGGGCCGGGGTGAGCAGCACGTAGCGGCCCCAGCGGTGGACGAAGGCGCGCCCGCCGGTGCTGCCGATCGTGTAGCCGAGGGTGTTGCCGAGCGACGCCGCCCCGAAGGCGATGACCAGGACGGCGGCGAAGCTCAGGTGCCCGGTGCCGGCGTAGACCGAAGCGAGCACGAGGATGGTCTGCCCGGGCACCGGGATGCCGCCGTTGTCGAGCAGCACGAGCACCGCCACCGCGAGGTAGCCGTAGTGGTCCAGCAGTGGCGTGAGCCCGGCGAGTGCCCCGGGCAGCGGGGTCGCGGGGGCGGACACCGCTCGTCACCACCTCGCCCGGGCCGGGCACGGGGTGATGGGCGCGTCGGTCAGCGGTGCGCCTTCGGGGGCTCGATGTTGCAGTCGGGGCCCGGGTAGATCAGACCTTCGTGGCCGTCCTCGAAGCGGACGACGTAGGGCGGCTCGCCGTTGATGCCGCGCACCTCGATGATCTCGCCCTTCTGGTCGGTCATGCCCACGGACCTGCTGTGGATGTGGAGCTGGTCGCCTACCGCTGCGTGCATTGGTCTGCTCCTCGGATCGCGGTGGCCGCGTCCGCGGCCGGTCTGCTTCCACTGTGCTGCGCGGGGAGCGGCCTCGCAACGGCTCGGGCGGACGGGCTGGGCGGGGCGCGGGTGGGCCCTATGGCAGTTGTTCCGCCAGGTAGCTGCGGACCAACCGCTTGCATTCGGCGATCAGCGCCGGGTCGCCGTCCGGGTCACCGCGGAAGGCCAGTTTGAGCACCGCGTCGGCGGCCTCCAGGGCCACCCGCAGGGCCAGCGTGAGGGCGGCCGGGTCGCCCGCCGTGAACAGTTCGCCGCCGAGCGCCTGGAGCCGCAGTGCCACGGCGGTGTTGTTGTCCACGCCCGCGTCGAGCAGGTGCTTGTCGTCCCGGACGCCGGCCGGGACGGCCGCACCGGCGAGGCCGAAGTCGAGCTGCCCGAAGCCGGGCACCGCGCGCTTCATCGCGACGAACTCCTCCACCGCCAGGTCGGTGAACCGGGCCGGACCGACCGGTGCCGCCTCCGCGAGCCGGCCGTCCAGCCGCTGGAGGTAGTGGTCCAGGTTGCGGGTGGCGAGCGCGGCCAGCAGGTCCTCCTTGCCGGCGAAGAACTGGTACAGGGTGCCGATCGGCACCTGGGCGCGGGCGGCGACCTCCTTGGTGGTGAGCGCGGTCGCGCCGACCTCGTCGAGCAGTCCGGCGCAGGCGTCCAGGATCCGGCCGTACCGCTCCTGGCTGCGCTGCTGCACCGGCTTGCGCCGTCCGGGGGCTTGGTGACTCCTCGTGTCCGCGCTCATAGGGGTCACTGTGCCGTATCGGGCGTTCCGGCGGCGAATCACGGCGAATCGCCGGGCACGGGGTGAGGGAATTGATTGACAAACTCAACCTTTCACGTCTAGCGTCGTTATTGCTTCAAGTGATGAAACATCGATGAGCGCAAGCCATCCCCGAGCACCGTGAGACCCTCATGAACCTCACCATCGAAGACACCCCCGAAGGCATCCCCGGCGTGGTCGCCCGGCTCCGCGCCGAGTTCGCCACCGGCCGCACCAGGCCGCTCGCCTGGCGCCTGGACCGGCTGGCCGCCCTGCGCGCCCTGCTCACCGAGCAGGCCGAGGTGTTCCAGCAGGCCCTGCACGCCGACCTCGGCAAGAGCGCCACCGAGGCCCACCGCACCGAGATCGGCTTCACGCTCAACGAACTCGACCACACCGTTGCGCACTTGGAGGAGTGGCTGCGCCCGAAGCCGGCCGCCGTACCGGAGTTCTTCCGCCCCGCCGAGGCCCGCGTCGTCCGCGATCCGCTGGGCGTGGTGCTCATCATCGCGCCCTGGAACTACCCGCTCCAGCTCGCCCTGGCCCCGCTGGTCGGCGCCTTGGCCGCCGGGAACACCGCCGTCGTCAAGCCCAGCGAGCTCGCCCCCGCCACCTCCGCGGCCATCGCCGAACTGCTGCCGCGCTACCTCGGCGCCGAGACCGTCGCGGTCGTCGAGGGCGCCGTGCCCGAGACCACCGCCCTGCTGGAGCAGCGCTTCGACCACATCTTCTACACCGGCAACGGTGCGGTCGGACGGATCGTCATGGCCGCCGCCGCCAAGCACCTGACGCCGGTGACCCTCGAACTCGGCGGCAAGAGCCCGGTCGTGGTCGAGCCCGGCGCCGACCTCGCGGTCACCGCCCGGCGGCTCGCCCGCGGCAAGTTCCTCAACGCGGGCCAGACCTGCGTCGCCCCCGACTACGTCCTCGCCATCGGCGACACCGCCGCCGAGCTGGAGAAGGAACTCGCCGCAGCCGTGGGGGAGTTGTTCGGCGACGACCCATCCCTGAGCACGGACTACGGACGGATCGTCAACGAGCGCCACTTCGACCGGCTCGCCGCGCTGCTCGGCGACGGACGGACCGTCACCGGCGGCGGCCACGACCGCGCCACCCGCTTCCTCGCGCCGACCGTCCTCGCCGACGTCGCGCCCACCGCCCCGGTGATGCAGGCCGAGATCTTCGGGCCGATCCTGCCCGTCCTCACGGTGCCCGACCTCGACGCGGCGATCGCCTTCATCAACGAGCGCGACAAGCCGCTCGCCCTCTACGCCTTCACCGAGTCGCCGGAGAGCAAGCGGCGCCTGGCCGAGGAGACCTCCTCCGGCGCGCTCAGCTTCGGCCTGCCGGTCTCCCACCTGGCGATGCCCGAGCTGCCGTTCGGCGGCGTCGGCGAGAGCGGCATGGGCCGCTACCACGGCGAGTACTCGATCGACACGTTCAGCCACAGCAAGGCCGTCGTCGACAAGCCCCTCGCCTGATCCATTCGCCTGCCGCTTTCGCCTGCTCATTCGCCCGGCCCTTTCGCCTGGCCCTTTCGCCTGGCCCTTTCGGAGACCTGGAGACCATGCCCATGACCCCGCTCGACCACAGCGCCGCCGTCGCGACGGAGACCGCCCGGCTCGTCGCCGCCGTGCAGGACGCCGATCCCGCCACCCCGGTCCCGACCTGTCCCGGCTGGACCCTCACCGACCTCGTCCGCCACACGGGCAGCGTCCAGCGCTGGTTCACCGTCCTGCTCCAGCAGCGCGTCCAGGAGCCGCCCCGCAGCCGCGACGTGGACCTGCGCCTCCCGGAGCAGGCGGAGGACTACCCGGCCTGGCTGGCCGAGGCCGCGGCCCAGGCCGGCGAGACCTTCGCCGCCACCGACCTCGACGCCCCGATGTGGGCCTGGGGCGCCGACCAGCACGCCCGCTTCTGGGTGCGCCGCATGCTGTGCGAGACCCTCGTCCACCGCGCCGACGCCGAACTCGCCCTCGGCCTGAAGGTGGACATCGACCCGGCCCTCGCGGCCGACGCCGTGGCCGAGTTCCTGACCAACCTCCCGTACGCCGTCTTCTTCGCCCCCGGGACGGCGAACCTGCGGGCCGAGAACCGCACCATTCGCTTCACCCGCACCGACGGCGAGGACAGCTGGCTGGTCCAGCTCCGCCCCGACGGCTTCGCCCTCACCGCCGACACCACGCCCGGCGCCGCCGACGCCACGGTCTCGGCCAGTGCCGCGGACCTGCTGCTGCTTCTCTACGGCCGCCTCGACCGCACGTCCGGCGGCGTCGCCGTGAGCGGGGACGACGACCTGCTGGAGCTGTGGTTCGCCAACTCGGCGTTCTGATCTCGGCGTTCTGCCTTCGCGTGCCGAATTCGCGTTCCGGCTACGCGTTCTGACGAGGGGACCCGTCAACCTCCGGGCCCAGCTGGGGCAGATCAACCGACCACAGGCACCGCCCTCTCCGGCAGCCAACGCGACGGGTGTGCCGCCTGCCCCACCACGGGGCAGGCGGCACACCCGCCGGGAACCAGCGAGTTGCGGGTGCGTTCATCCCTTCCGCAGGCCGGCGTTGCCGTTCGGCTGCTTGAGCGGCTGCTGCGGGTCGTAGCCGGGGAAGGGGCGATCGAAGAGCCAGTTGTAGAGCATCTCCCGGCAGATCTGCGGCTGGAACGCCGGCACCTGGTGTCCGGAATCAGGCACGCTGACCTGCGTCAGGTTCCTGTGGCGGCGGACGTATCCCTTCGGGTTCCCCTGCGCATATGTCCAGATCAGCCGGGGAGCGTTGCGCCACTGCGCGTGCTCGTACTCGCCTTTCTGCTTCATGAGCTCGTCCAGGATCTCCTCGAACCGCCTGGTGTGACCTCGGCCTGCGCGGGAGGGTCAGCTGAGCCGTTCCTTGAGGTGGGCGAACAGCTCGGTGACGGCGGCGTCGGCGGCGGGGGAGATGGGGAAGAGGTTCAGGAAGGTGTGGATCAGTCCGTCGTAGGTGCGGGCGAAGACGTCCACGCCGGCGTTCTTCAGCGCTTCGGCATAGGCGTTGCCCTCGTCGCGCAGCGGGTCGTACTGGGCGGTGCCGATGACCGCGGGCGCGAGGCCGGTGAAGCGCTCGGCGCGGATCGGGGAGGCCTGGTAGGAGCCGCGGACGGCGGGGTCGTCGCCTGCGTAGAGGTGTTGGAGATCCAGGACGTCCTGGGTGCCGAGGACGTAGCCGGTGGCGTTCTCGGTGCGCGAGGGGTAGTCGCCGATGAGGTCGGTGGCGGGGTAGACGAGCAGTTGGGCGGCGAGCGGCCGGCCTTCGTCGCGGAAGGTGAGGGCGACGGCGGCGGCGAGGTTTCCTCCGGCGCTGTCGCCGGCCACGGCGAGTCGGTCGAGGCGGCCGCCGTAGTCGTTGATGTGGTCGGCGACGTGGTGGGCGGCGGCGAGGCAGTCGTCGTAGGCGGCGGGGAAGGGGTGCTCGGGGGCCAGACGGTAGTCGACGGCCACGACCACGGCGTTCACGTCGCGGGACATCCGGCGGGTGACGTCGTCGTGGGTGTCGAGGTCGCCGGTGAGCCAGCCGCCGCCGTGGAAGAAGACCACGGTGGGGACGGGGCCGCCGGCGGCAGGCCGGTAGACGCGTACGGGTATCTGCCCGGCGGGTCCGGGGACGGTGGTGTTCTCCACCGAGCCGACCTCGATCGGCTCGGGCAGCGTGACCCAGCTGCCCATCTGCCGGTTCACCTCGCGCAGCACCTCGGGGTCGGTGTCGATGACCCGGGGGATGGGCTGGGCGTTGACCTGGTCGAGTACGGGGGCGATGGACGGGTCGACGGGCATGGGAGGCACCTTTCCTTCGACGGGGTGTGCCCAGGGGCACGGGGGAGTGTGGCGGTTCGGGTCTTCGGATCGCATCGTGCGGTTGCGGTGCGGATGCCGTTACCGGAGGCGGGCAGCGGCCCTCCGTGCCCGCGCGGGTGGGAGGGGAGGGGGAGTCAGGGGCGCAGGATCAGCCGGATCGGGTCGCCGTCCTTCGTGTGCAGGCGCTGCACGGCCTTGGCGGCGTCGGCGAGCGGCAGCACGTCGGTGATGGAGCGTGAGAAGTCCAACCGGCCGCCTTCGGTCAGGGCGACCAGCTGCGGGACGGCGTTCTCCTCGGAGCCGTAGTGGCCGAGGATCTGGTGCTGGAGATAGCTGAAGCGGGTGCCGTCGGTGACGGTCAGCGGTTTGTCGGTCAGTCCGACCAGGACCAGCCGCCCCTTGGGAGCGAGGACGGCGAGGGCCTGTTCGCGGACGGCGGCGACGCCGGCGAAGTCGAACGCGACCTCCAGCGCCCGGTTGCCCGTGGCTTCCAGGACCTTCTCGCGCAGCTGGGGGTCGGCCGGGTCCAGGGCCAGGTCGGCGCCGAAGTCCAGGGCACGCCGACGGGCTGCCGGTACGGGGTCGACCGCGATGATCGGGTGGGCCCCGACGGCGCGCAGCAGCTGGACGGCGTGGGCACCGAGCCCGCCTATGCCCCACACGCCCACGGCCTGGGCCGGCCGGACCCCGGCGGTGGTGGTGATGGCTCCCCAGGGGGTGGAGACCGCGTCCGGGATGATCGCGGCCTGCTCGGACGGGATCGAGTCGGGCAGCGCGAACACCGTCCCGACGCTGGCCAGCGCGTACTCGGCCCAGCCGCCGTCGTAGTCGACACCTCGCGTCAGGAGACGGCCGTCGCGGACCTCTCCCGCCTGCAGCACGACCCGCTGCCCGGCCGTCCAGCCGGTCACGTCCGGTCCGAGCGCGGCGATCGTGCCGGCGACCTCGTGCCCGAGGGTGACGGAGTCGCCCGGCAGATAGGTCGGCGTGAGGGTGCCGTCGATCAGATGGACGTCGGACAGGCACACGCCCGCCGCCTCGACCTTCACCAGTACCTGCCCGGCACCGGGCACGGGCCTGGGCACGTCCTCGATCGTCAGTGTGCGGGAGGGAATGTGCAGCCGCGCGGCACGCATCTGGTCCATGGCGGGTTCGTCCGTTCCGGTCGGCGGCCTGCGGCTTATCGCAAGTCGTCTTGCATTCCAACGTACGACCGCCGGTTACATATCGCAAGAGCGCTTGCGTTAGGATCGGTGTTGTGGCGGATGACGGTGTTGTGACGGATGGCAGAGCCGGGACGGACGGCATGGAACCGCCGCCGCTCAGGCGCCGCGGTGAACGGATGCGGCAGGCCGTCCTGGCCGCCACCGTCGACCTGCTCGCCTCGGAGGGCCTGACCGCGACCACCGTGGCCGCCGTCGCCCGCGCGGCCGGCGTCCACGAGACCTCCGTCTACCGGCGCTGGAAGACCCGCGAGAACCTCATCTTCGACGCGCTCGCCACCCACTCGGATACCGCGCTCCCGGCGCCGGACACGGGGGACGTGCGCGCCGACCTGTCACTGCTGTTCACGGCACTGGCCCAGTACCTTGCGGCGCCGACGGGCTCCGCTCTGCTGCACCTCGGCACGGTGCGCGGCGAGGGCGACCTGGAGGAGGGCCGGCGCTCCTACTGGCGCGCCCGCATGGAGCGCGCCGAAGCCCTCGTCCGGCGCGGCATCGACCGAGGAGACCTGCCCTCCGGCACCGACCCCCACCTCCTGGTCGAGGCCATCGCAGGCCCACTCCTCGCCCGGGTGCTGCTCACCGGTGAACCGTTGGAGGGCACCTTGGTGCCGCGCCTGGTCGACCTGGTCCTGGACGGGGTGCGCGCCTGACCCGGCAGCACGCTGTCAGCCGATGCACGTCGTCAGCCGATGCACGCTGTCAGTCGACGAAGGACTCCGCGTAGGCGGCGAAGGCATACATCGCGTCGAGGCTGCCCGGCCGCGGTGGGTCGGCCCGCGTAGGCGGCGAAGCAGGACGACGGGCCCCGGGGGCTATGTGGCGTTTGCGTAGGCGAGGTGGCTGCCACAGACCCGGCACTGGAAGAGGTAGGCGGTTGGCTGGCCGTTCTTGGACAACGCCTTGAGGTACTGCTCGGCCTGCGACGAGGACCAGGGGCCGTGGCCGAGTTCTTGCCGAAGTGATGCCCATGCCTCGGGGTAGTCCGTGAGGTCGGCGGCTCCGGCGCTCCCGAGGAAGGCAGCGCCGTCGCCGCAGTGGATCAGCCAGTGTTCCTGCTGCCACCCGCTGAATCCTGGCGTGCGTTGCGTGATCGCGAACAGCCGGTCCAGCGGAACGTCGTCGATCACGTCTGTGAACTGGGCATCGAAGCGTTCGGCCGCGCTGCCGTCCGCGATGCACCAGGGACACAGCCGATCGCGGAGGTTCTCCGCTGCGTAGACGGGGCCGGCGTAGATGTAGCCGCGGGCCCGACCACAGCAGCTGCACTCCGCGTGCGACGGGACGACGGCACCGGTGGCCACCGGGTCGGGGTGGTACGGGAACTCTGGAAGCGGCTCTGTCACGGCCAGCGACCGTATCACCGTGGTTCCGGCTGCTTTCGCTGTGCTGACCCGGCCAGGCGGGGCCTCGTCCGCAGGACCTCACCGGCCAGGCACAGGCGGGACGTTCCAGGGGCGGCGGGACGCCGACGGTCACACCGGCACCTTCACATCGGGCCGGGTCAGCCGGCGAACCCCGGCACCACCAGACCGGACTCGTACGCGATGACCACCGCGTGGGTCCGGTTCTGCGCGCCGAGCTTGGTCAGCACGTTGCCGACGTGCGTCTTCACCGTCTCCAGGCTCACCGTGAGCGACTCCGCGATCTCCGGGTTGGACAGGCCGGTGGCCATCAGCCGCAGCACCTCCTCCCGCCCCGTCAGCGCCGCCTTCGGCAACGCCTCGGCGGAGCCCAGCGGGCGGGCGGTGACCATCCGGCGCAGTGCGGCCGGGAAGAGGATCGCCTCTCCCGCCGCCACCACCCGCACCGCCTCCGCGATCTGCCGGACCGGAAGGCGCTTGAGCAGGAACCCACTGGCCCCCGCGCTGAGCGCGGCGGTGACGTAGTCGTCGTTCTCGAAGGTGGTGATCACCACGACCTTCGGTGGTTCGGCCGACTCGGCCAGCAGCAGCTCCCGCTCGGCCGCCAGGGCGAGCCGCTCGGCCGACGACGGACCCAACAGCCGCGGCGCCAACCACCGCAGCGCGCTCGTCACCGCCACGCACACAGCCGCCGCCGGCAGCACGCAGCCGAGCGCCGCCGCCCAGCTCCAGCCACCCGTCACGTGCGCCGACCAGCCGAACAGACTCGCACCCGAGACCCCGGAAACCACGATCGTGGTAGCGGGCGAGCGCCCGGTCGGCCGGCTCCCGCGCGTATCCGGCCCGCGCCTCGCCCCGCGCCCTCATCGCCACTGGCGAACCCACCACGACCGCCCCTGCCTCCGAGGACCCCACCGCCCCGCCCAACGACGACAAGTCCAGCGGGTCGCGCCGCAACCCCTGCGCGCCTGAGCGAGGTCAGCAGTTCGAGGCCGCTCCCTGGCCGGGCAAGGAGCGGCGGGGGGTGACGAGGCCGCTCTCGTAGGCGAGGACGACTGCCTGGGCGCGGCTGGAGAGGCCCAACTTGGCCATGATGCGGTTGAGATGGGTCTTCACGGTGCCCACGGTGACCACCAGGCGGCCGGCGATCTCGTCGTTGCTCATACCGGCGCCGACCAGTTGCAGGACGTCGAGTTCGCGTGACGTGAGCGGGTCCAACTCCGGTGGGGGAGCGGTCTCCTGGCCCACCCGGTGGGCGTAGGCCTCGATCAGCCGCATGGTGACGCTGGGCGCGAAGAGGTTGTCGCCGCCGGCGACGACCTCGATCGCGGTGAGCAGCCGCTCCGGCGGGGTCTCCTTGAGGAGGAAGCCGCTCGCCCCGACCCGGAGTGCCCCGTAGACGTACTCGTCCAGGTCGAACGTGGTCAGGACGAGCACCCGGGGTGGCGGGTCGGCGGCCCGGGCGAGGATGCGCTCGGTGGCGGTGATCCCGTCGACGTCCGGCATGCGGATGTCCATCAGGACCACGTCGGGCCGTAATCGGGCGGCGAGGGCGATGGCCTGCTCGCCGTCGGCGGCCTGGCCGCAGACGTCGAGGCCGGGTGCCGCCTGGATCAGTGCGACCAGTCCGGCCCGGATCAGGACCTGGTCGTCCACCACGAGCACGCTGGTCAAGTGCCCGCCTCCCCCTACCTGCGATCGGGTCCGCCCCCTGCGGACACCGGGCCCGACCTCGGCAGGGTGAAGGCGACCTCGAAGCCCCCGCCCGCCGTCGGTCCCGCACGCAACATACCACCGTGCGCCATGACCCGTTCATGCATGCCGATCAGTCCGTGGCCGCCGCTGACGCCCGGCGGTGCGGCCGGGTGGCGGCGGGCCGGGCCGGCGTTGCTGATCCGTACCGAGAGCTCCTTCGGCCGGTAGTCCAGGGAGACCCGGACGGCGGTCGGGCCGGCGTGCTTGAGCACGTTGGTGAGGGCCTCCTGGACGACCCGGTAGGCGCTCAGGTCGGGGCCGGGGGCAAGCGGGTAGGGCTCGCCGTCGACCGTCAGCTCGACGGTCGGCCCGGCGGCCTCGACCCGCCGCACCAGGGCCGGCAACCGGACCAACCCCGGTGCGGGGTCGTCCGCTTGACCGTTGTCGGCGTCCTCATCGGGCGGCACGCGCAGGACGTGGAGGAGCCCGCGCATCTCCTCCAGGGCGTCCCGGCTGCTGCCCGCGATGGTGTCGAGGGCGGTCCGGGCGGTCGGGGGATCGCTCGCGAAGACGTAGCCCGCCAGGCCGGCCTGGACGGCGATGACCGAGATGTGATGGGCGATCACATCGTGCAGTTCGCGGGCGATCCGGATCCGCTCCTCGGTCACCGCCTGCCTGGTCCTGGCGGCCTGCTCGCGCTGCAACTGCAGGGTGAGGGCGGCCAGTTGGACGTTGCGCTCGCCGAGCAGGCGCAGCGTGGCCCCGAACGCCCAGGCCGTGCCGATCCCGATCGCCACCTGCGCGAGCGCCACCTCGGGGGAGACCACCTTGGTGGCGAGGGCGCTGTACAGCCAGACGGGCGCGGCGCAGCAGGCGCCCGCCACCGAGGTGCGGGAGGGGCGGACGGCGGACAGGGTGAAGACGGCGAACAGCGGCGCCCAGATGTTCGCGGACGGCTGGTACCCGCCGGCCGTGTACGTCACCAGCCCGGCGCACGAGACGAGCAGGACGGGCACCGGGGCGCGCCGACGGAAGGCCAGCGGCACGTTGACGAGCAGGCACAACACGATGGCGGTCCGGTCGAACGGCGGCCAGCCGGGCGGGTGGTACTGCTCGGCGAACGACAGCGTGGCGGCGGTCAGCGTCAGGGCCAGGAGCGCGTCGATGACGCGCCGGTGCGTCTCGGTGAGCCACGCCGGCCTCCCCGGCGGCCCCTTGACGGGGGGCGGGGACACGTCTGTCTGCATCCTGGCAGCCTAACGACTCGGCCCTGGACGGAGATTGATCGCGTCGACGCGGGCCGAAGACTCTCCCCCGGGAGCCTCCGGCCCGCGCCCCTCACCCCCGTGTGGAACATGACGCTACGCTCCAGCCCCGGGCAGGAGCGTCTGGCCACGGGTGGAAGCCCGCCCACAACCCACGCGGTACGTCGCGTCGCGGCGTCAACCTGTGCAGTACACGGGCCGGTTCCCGTACCGCCCTGGGACGCTACGGCGAGGCCGAGGACATCGCCGCCGCGGTGGTCATCATCTGCCGGGCTGCGGAGGCCTGTTGCCGGGAGCTCGGGTGCGTATCGCGGGAACGCGGGAGAAAATGCTCCCTCGATCGGGGGAGGTCGCCGGTGAACCGGCCGACCATACTGGCCGCATCGTGATCAGGGGAATCCGGCCGCTGTTGCGCGGCTCCCCGAATTCGGTTGTGCCGTTCGCCTCCGCCAGGCCGGACGCCGTCCAGCAGGGCATGAACGCGCTGGTGCGTGACGACGGCCTGCCCGCCGCGCCGGCGAGCGTCACGGACCGCGACGGCCGCACCCGTAACCACACCGCGGGGGTCGGCGGCCTGGCCACCGGCTCGAAGGTGCCGGTCGACGGCCAGGTGCGGATCGGCAGCAACACCAAGACGTTCACGGCGGTGGTCGTGCTGCAACTGGTCGGCGAAGGGAAGATCGGCGGCTGGGGATCATCAGCAGGCCACTGTCGTGCGGCGGTGTCTACTGGGGCCACGGCGGCGACATCCCGGGATACGAGACCCGGGGCGGGGTCACCGACGACGGCCGCGCCGCCAACGTCGCCGTGACCACCATCCCGACCGGCACGGCAGGCACGGAGCATGTCGAGAGCGTCGTGGACACGGCTCTGTGTCGCTGAACCATACCTCCTGAGGGCCGCCGGCGCGTTAGGGGCTGAGCCGGAGAGGTGGCCGCTGCGTTGGCCTGCCGGGGAACGTCCCATTGGCTGTTCCCCGGGCAGTTCCTTGGCCTGGTCCGGCCGGACCAGGCCGAGGAGGCGAGGGTCAGCCGCGTACGGCCTGCTCGGCGACAGAACGGTCTTCGTCCTTGTGGCAGAGGCGAGTCGGTAGCGAAGGGTGGACGCGACCTGGCTCGGTCAGGGTACGAGTCTCTGCATCGAGGCGGGTGGTAGTGACGGGTTGGCTGCCGCTGCTTCCACCACCTGCCAGTTGTCGTCGGTGAGCAGCTCGATGATGACCGGGGGTGGCAGGGCGGGGTGGCCGGCGGCTATGGGCCGGGCTTGGCGGTAGGTCAGGCACGTGAGTAGTGCCGGGGCTGTTGTGTGGCGGTGGCGGGCGATCTCGCGGAATGCTTTCTGCACCGGCGGCTGGTGCCGGGCCAGTTGCTCCAGGAGTGCTGCACTGGCGTCGGGATTGGTTGCCACCTTCGCAAGGACCCGGCTTCCGTGCCGCTCGACCATCGCCTGCAGTTGGGCTTCGGCCAGGCCTGGGTGCGGTGCGATGGACTTGACCACCTTCGCGTCCGGGTCGCGGGCCAGCGCGTCGCGGATTTCTGCCGGCAGGTCGCGGCGCCGGGCCAGGAGCATGCGCACGGTCGGGTGGGGTGAGGCGGCCAGCTCCTCGACCTCGGCGGGGGAGGCCGCGGCGATGCGCGGCAGCAGGGGTGAGCCGAGCCTGGTGGCGTCGGTGAGGCGGACGAGGACGTCGAGCGGCAGGCGCGGGTGATGTGCGAGGCGACGCTGGACGTCGTGGCCGCGGTCGGTGGCCAGGGTGCGGATCAGGGCTTCGTCGATCGCGGGATTGTCCGCGAGTTGCGCCCGCACGCCGGGGATGGGGTCCTCGGCGAGTCGCGCGTACGCCTGGGGCGACAGGTCGGTGCGGGCGGCCAGTTCGTGGCGCAGCAGCATCGAGGGGTGGTCGGCGAAGCCTGCGGCGGCCGTCGCGGGGGTGGCCGGGTTGCGCAGTGCCATCTGCTGGATGTCGTGCACGGTGGACTGGTGGGAGCCGTCGCAGGCGGCGCCCGGTGGCAGCTCGCAGTCGGGCCGCGGGCAGTGCGGATCGTGAACGAAAGGGGTCGACTCGCGGTCACAGACCAGGCAGGAGCGCGCCGGTGGCAGTCCCGCGCCGGTGAGAAGCGCCGCCAGGACGGCTGGTGGTGTCGCCTCGTTGGCCGCGACGGCGCTGCGGACCTCGGCGTGCGGATGCTGCGCGAGCTGGGATGCCAGGTCCGGCGTCGTCCACAGCGCGAGTTCGGCGACGACCCGAACCTCCGGGTCCGTCGCGAGTGTCCGGGCCACCTCCACCGGAAGGTCGGGGCAGGCGGCCAGCTTCTCCCGATGCTCCACGAGCGGGTCGGCGGCGAGCACCTGCGCCCACTGCGGCAGGCCGGCGCGCTCGTCCAGCAGGGCGAGAGCGGCTCGCGGCTGGGCCACCGGGTCGATGTCGTCGGCGGCGAGCCGGCCCTCGTAGGCGAGTCGCACCGCCGCCTGCTCGAACCGCGAGGCCAGCGCGGCCGCCTGCGCCCGGCTGAGGTCCGGGCGGCCGGCCAGCGCATCGGCGAGGTCGGTATCCGCGGCCGCGATCAGCCGATCGACCAGCTCGGACGGCAGGGCCGGGTTGGCAGCCAGCCCGTACAGAACATGGTTCACGGGGAGACATCCTGCCCGACCCCTGAGCCTACGGCTCAGGGATTTCGTAGCGCCGGTACGTGCGGCGTCGATATCCGACGGTGCCGGTGCCTGGGGGAGGGCTACCGGACAGGGGAGTGGCCGGTGTGACCATGGCCCCCTGAGCGGGAAGTCGGCCGCTCCGACCTCCCGCTCCGCGCAGCCCTACCCGCTTCGCGAGTGAACGGCGTTGGGAAGCGTCACATGCCCCCCGATCCTGCACCGGCCGTACGACGAACCGGGCCAGCCTCACGAGGCCCGTCCGCGAGCCTGCCGCCGAGGGAGGGTACGGCGAACTCCGGACGAAGATCGTCCTGCTCGCCGACTTCGGCACCCGCTCCGGCTCCACCCGGGCCGACGCCCTCCGAGCTGCTGCCGTCAGGGGACAGTCGTCAGCTGCCCGCCGCGCGGCCGGGGTCACCGGCCAGTGGCGAGGAGCTTCTCCGACAGGCTCCACAGGCGCTCGGCGTTGTCGGGGTCGAGGGCGTAGCGGGCGACGCCGTGCAGGGTGCCGGTGCGGCGGTCGACGGTTTCGGTCTCGTTGCAGTCGACGAAGTAGCGGCCGCCGACGCCGTCCAACAGGGCGCGGCAACCTCGGTGGCCGTGCCGGCAAAGCCGAACGGCGTCTTGATGGCGGTCATGGTGAACTCCTTGCTGTGGGCTGCGTACGGCTGAAGGCCAGGAGCAGAGCAACCGGCTGTTACGGGGTGAGCAGCCGGTCCTGCTCGGTGGGCGGCGTCCCGCCGTGCCACGGCAGGGCCTTCCCGAACCGGACGAGCTCGCCGTACAGCACCGGGTCGACCGGTTCGCCGAACACGAGGTCGAGCACGGCACGGGCGGCCTCGGCAGGGCTCTGCGCCTGGCTGTAGTCGCTGAACCAGGGCCGGGAGGTGGCGGTGTCGACCATGCCGGGGCAGACCGCGGCGACCAGCGTCCCCTCGGCGAGATCGCGCTCGCGGCGCTCGGCCGCCACCGCCCGTACGGCCGCGACCTGCGCCACCTTCGACGGCACGTTCAGCCAGCGCGGCCAGCCCGCCTCCTCCGCCGTCCCGACGTGGACCGCGCTGCGCCAGGACTCGACCGCGTACTCGACCTGGTCGAGCGTCGCGCCGTCGAACCGCGGGTGCAGCCGCGGATCCAGATGGCCCAGGGTGCCCAGGGTGCTCGCGACGACGATCAGCCGGCCGCCCGGCCGCCCGGCCGCCCGGCCGCAGCACCGGCGCGAAGGAGCGCAGGACCGCATGGGTGCCGCCGTTGGCGACATCGATGAACTCGTCGGCCTGAGCGGCCTGGGACCGGTCGGGCAGGAGCCGGGCCACCGCGTTGGAGATCACGATGTCGACTCCGCCGTGGCGGCGCCGCAGCTCGGCGGCCAGAGTGCCGACGGCGTCGGCGTCGGCGTCGGTGACATCGAGGACCCGGCCCTCCACCCGGCTGCGGGTGGCCGGGGCCCGTGCGACCTGGGCGGCCGCCTCGGCGACCCTATGGTCGTTGCGGCCGGTCAGCAGGACCAGGTCTGCCGAGCGCATCCGGGCGGCCAGCCCCTCGAGGAGTGCACGGCCGAGACCTTGGTTGGCCCCGGTCACCAGCGCGATCCGTGGTGTGGTCATGCCTCCACGCCAGGGAGCACCCGGGCATGAGGCCAACGAAAGTTCGGAACACCTGGTATGCGTAGAAGTCATGGACTTCACGGACGTCGCCCTCGCCGCTCACCAGGTGTGGGGCGCGTCAGGCGTCCTCAGGCGTACAGCGCCACCCGTGGCTCGATCGCGCCTTGGCCGGCTTCCGTGACCGTGAGCCGATAGTGCACGGTGAGGGTGTGGTGACTGTGGAGGACGAGCTTCGCCGGGATGAGGTCGGTGTACAGGGTGCCGGTCTGGCTCCCGAGCGGCACGGTCTGCCAGCGGCCGTCGGCTGCCAGCAGTTCGAGCCTGACGTCCCCCGGCCCGAGGAAGGGGCCCTTGTCGGGTGACTCGACGAGGATCTGCGGGGCGACGGTCTGGTCCGCCGACGAGTTGTTGCGATAGGTGACGGTGATCCTGTGCGCCGCGTGGTCGGCCGGAAGCGGGCGGCTGGGCAGGTTCACGAAGGAGACCGGTGCGGCGGCGGCCGACGTCGGCAGAGGAGCGGAGGCCGCGGAGCCGGCCGCCTGTACGGGTGGCGTGAACGCGGCCGCCGGCAGGGCGGCGAGGGCGAGGGTGGCCAGGACCAGACTCGGGCGAGGGACCTTCCTGGTGGGCATAACGCCTCCTGGGTCGTCGACGGCGCCGTGGAGTACGCCGGCGGGCGGGCGCCGGCCGCGGGAAGTCTCCGCCTCCGACGGGTGCCCGGTGACCGAACGCTTCCACGGGTGCACAGGCCGTCGCTGTCCGGGCGGGCTGTACGCCTCTACCGTGCACGACAATGGCGCACGGCGCATCCGACCGGCGTTCGGCACGGGGGGAGGCCTCCCGGCGACGGACCGAAGGGGCTCGGCCGTCGCCGGGAGTCATGCCATGCGGGTCGGTACGCGCCCCGAACAGCGGATCACCCGGCCGCGATCGGTCCGAGGTAGGTGCCGCCGGAGACGTCGATGGTCTGGCCGGTCACCCAGCGGCCCTGCGGACCCGCCAGGAAGCCCACCACGTCCGCGACGTCCTCCGGCTCGCCGATCCGTCCGAGCGCGGTGATCGACTCAAGCCCGGCCACCGCCTCGGGAACCGCGGTGAAGCCGGCGACCATGTCGGTCCGCACCACCCCGGGTTCGACCGTGTTGACAGTGATCCCGCGCCGGCCCAGCTCGTTGGCGAGCGAGGGGCCGAGGGCCGCCAGTGCCGCCTTGGTGACGGTGTAGCCGATCTGGCGGGGATCCGCGATCCGGGTGGCCGCCGAGCCCACGTTGACGATCCGCCCGCCGTCCCGCAGCAGCGGCAACGCCCGCTGCACCACGAAGATCGGCGTGCTCACGTTGACCGCCAGCACCCGCTCGAACTCCTCCTCCGTGAGCTGCCCGATCGAACTGACCGAGTGGATGCCCGCGTTGTTGACCAGGATGTCCAGGCCGTCCGCGCCATGGTCCGCCAGCCCGGCGGTGAGCCCCTCGAACAACCGGTCCACCGCACCGCTCTCGCCGAACCGGGCCTGCACCGCGAACGCCCGGCCGCCGGCCTTGTCGATCAGCGCCACGGTCTCCGCGGCGGCCGCGTCGTTGCCGGCGTAGTGGACCGCGACCAGCGCCCCTTCGGCGGCGAGCCGAAGGGCGACCGCGCGCCCGATCCCCCGCGAGCCGCCCGTCACCAGTGCGGTCCTGCCGTCCAGTTCCCCCACGATCGCCTCTCCCTCGTCTTGCCCCGGTCGAATCCGGGACCGATATTCGGTCGTCACAACCCGATGTCGTCACAACCCGATGTCGCCACAACCCGATGTCGGGCACCCGTTCTATATGCCCGGAGTCGAACTTCTGAAGCCGCCCGGCTTCGGAACTACCCGTCCAGGGAGCCGCACCCCTGAGGCGGCGTGGCACCCGGGTTGCCGTTGATCACCGAGTCGGGTGGCGTGCACGGGAGATGCCTCCTGGGGGAGAGGTCGGGGGGACGGGGATCGCGCCGACGGCCGCCCAGCCGTGGGGGTTGCCCCAGCGGCCGTCGGCGCGAGTTCGTGGGGTGGTGTGCGGCGCCTACTGCTTGCTGACCGTAATGGTGTCGGTCAGCGGGCCCCGGTGCCGGACGTCGATGCGGACGCCGGTGGCGGGGTCGGTGAAGGACTGGCCGGGCTGGTACGCCGCCATGTCGAGCGGCCTGCAGCCTTCGGGCGGGGTGGCGTCCGGGTTGCCGTTGATCACCCGGATCGGGCCGTAGCCGGTCTGGACGGAGGTGTCGACGCGGTAGATCAGCACACCGGTCGAGCACGCGGACGTGTCGCCGCCGACAGCGCGGCGGGACTCGGCGACGTATGCGGTGGTGTCGCCGGTGCGGATCACCGCGATCTTGGTGCCGCCGGGGCGTTCGATCGCCCGCAGGCGGACGGTACGGCTGCCGGTGGTGGGCAGGCAGGCGATCTGGCGGTCGTCGATCCAGCCGAACTTCCAGCGCTCCCAGCCCAGATGCTGCGGTGCCGGCCCCGAGATGAGGCCCATCAGGTCCCAGCCGCCGACGTAGCGGTGGGGGTCGGTGCCGTCGAAGGCGTACAGGTCGGGCAGGCCGAAGGTGTGCGAGGTCTCGTGGTCGGCGACCTTGGGGCCCCAGTGGTACATGTCCTGGCCGAAGGTGACCGCCCATTTGATCCGCGTGCCGCCCGCCACGATGCCGGGGGCGGCCGGGTCGTACAGGTAGGTGGGCGAGAAGGTGATGGCGGAGGCGGATCTGGTCGGGACGATGTAGAGCAGGTCGTACCGGGAGAAGTCGACGTCCGGGCCGGCGGCCTCGACGGCCTGGCGCACGTATGCCTCGTGCTGTTCGAAGCTGATGCCGCGCTGGAAGCCGTACGAGCCGGAGTCCTGCGGCAGGTGGAGCCAGCGGTTGAGCGGGGTGATGTCGAGGCGGGTGCGGCCGTAGGAGTCCTGCCGCATCCAGTCGGCGGCCGGGGCGAGTTGGCCGTAGTAGTCGGCGAGGTCGCCGGTGGCCGGGGCATCGGGGAAGTCGACGAAGAGCATCAGGACGTGCTTGGTGCCCAGCGGCTGCTGGAACTGGGTGGCGTCGGTGGTGTGGCCCTCGTCGGTCCAGCCGGTTCGGCCGGGCAGCGCGCAGTCGGACGCGGGGGAGGAGGACGCGGGAGAGGAGACGGAGGAGGCGGCGACGCCCGGGCCTGCGGCGAGGAACGGGAGGGCCAGGGCGATCGCGCCGGCGAGGATGCGGGAGTTCAACGGGTTTCTCCTTCGCGGGGGTTGGTCAGGCCCGGCCGGAGGCCAGGTCCATCAGGCGGGCGAGGACTCGCCCTCCGGAGGCGGTGACACCGTCGTGCTCCCACTCGTTGGTGACCCAGGCGCGCAGGCCGCCGACCGCGCGGGCGGTGCCCAGGGACAGGCCGGCGTCCACGTACATGTCGTCGTGGTAGACGGCGGCCGCCACCGGGACCCGGTTGGCGGCGAGCCGGGCCGGGTCGTACAGCTCGGGCCAGTCGGTGCGGGCGGCGAGCAGGTCGGCGGCCTCGGCGAACGGGCGCAGGCCGGCGATCTCCCGGAGCATCCAGGGGTAGATCATCTCGCCGGTGAGCAGCAGCGGGTCGGCATCCTCGGCGAACGCGGGGTGCGCGGCCAGGGCGCGTTCGGCGGCCCAGCCGGTGGCTGCGCCGGCGCGGCCGTAGATGGACTCCTGGAGGACGGCGAAGAGCGGATTGTCGGTGAAGGAGGTCAGCTGCATGACCTGTTGCAGGAAGGTGGCGGTGGGTGCGCCGTCGGCGCCGAGGGCCTCGTCGAGCAGCCAGTGCAGGCGGGCGGAGCCGTCGCCCATGCCGAGCATGAGGCCGAGGGCGCGCAGACGGCGTACGGTGAGCCGGTCGCCGTCCGGGAGGTGGACCGGGTGGCGGGCGAGGTGGTCCGCGAGGTGCCGGAGCAGCGCGCGGTCGCCGGGGTGGCGGCGGTAGTGGGCGGTGAGCCGTTCGCGCACCCGGGGATAGGTGGCGGCGTACACGTCGTCGGCGGTGGCGTCGAGGCCCGGCAGGCCGCCGGTGATGTAGCAGGCACGCAGGCCCTCGGACGCGAAGGAGAGGTAGCTGAGGGTGACGAAGCCGCCGTAGCTCTGGCCGAGCGTCTCCCACGGTTCGTCGCCGCAGAGTTGACGTCTGATCAGTTCGGCGTCGGCGACGATCGAGTCGGCCCGGTGCAGCGCCAGGTGATCGGCCAGCCGGCGGGCCGGGCCGAGGGCGGCCGCCGCGCGGGCGGTGACGGGGGTGGAGCGGCCGGTGCCGCGCTGGTCGAGCAGCAGTACCCGGTGGGTCCTCAGGGCGTGGCCGAGCCAGCCGCCGGTGTTCAGCGGGCGCGGTGACTTCCCGCCCGGTCCGCCCTGGAGGTAGAGCAGCCAGGGCAGTTGATCCCGGGCGCGGACCGGGTCGGCGAGCTCGCGGGCGAAGACCTCGATGGTTGCGCCGCCGGGGGCGGCGTGGTCGAGCGGGACGGTGAAGGCGTGGTCGGTCACGGCGAGGCCGGGCAGGCGGTGGCTGGTACGGATCACGGCATTTCCTCTGGGAAGTGGCACGCAACTTCGTGCCCCGGCACGATCGCCCGCAGGGCGGGCCGCTCGGCGGCGCAGCGGTCGGCCGCCTTGGGGCAGCGGGTGCGGAAGCGGCAGCCGCTGGGCGGGTCGAGGGGGCTGGGGAGGTCGCCGCGCAGCACGATGCGCTCGCGGCCGCGCTCGGCGTCCGGGTCGGGCAGCGGCACGGCGGACAGCAGGGCGCGGGTGTACGGGTGGGCCGGGGTGGCGAACAGGGTGTCGCGGTCGGTGGTCTCGACGACGGCCCCGAGGTACATGACGGCGATCCGGGTGCTGATCTGCCGGACGGCGCCGAGGTCGTGGGCGATGAACAGGTAGGCGAGACCGTACTCGTCCTGGAGGTCCTTGAGCAGGTTGAGGATCTGGGCCTGCACCGAGACGTCGAGGGCGGAGACCGGCTCGTCGCACACCACCAGCTTCGGCCGCAGGGCCAACGCACGGGCGATGCCGATGCGTTGGGCCTGGCCGCCGGAGAACTCGTGCGGGTGGCGGTCGGCGTGGTCGGCTCTCAGCCCGACGCGTTCCAGCAGCCGCTCCACCGGCTCGTCGGGTTCCAGCCCCTGGTAGGCGAAGGGCGAGGCGAGGATCCGGCGGACGGTCTGGCGGGGGTTGAGCGAGGAGAGCGGGTCCTGGAAGACCATCTGGAGTTCGCGGCGGACCGGGCGCAGCCGCCTCTCGTCGAGGCCGGCGAGGTCCTGCCCGGCGAAGCGGACGGTGCCCGAGGTCGGCCGTTCCAGCCGGGTGAGCAGGCGGGCCACGGTGGACTTGCCGCAGCCGGACTCGCCGACCAGGCCGAGGGTTTCGCCCGGGGCGACCCGCAGCGAGACGCCGTCGACGGCGGTGACGTGTCCGGCGAGGCGCCGGGTGAGGCCGTGCCGGACCGGGAAGCGCTTGACGAGGCTGCGGGTTTCGAGCAAGGGGGGTTCGAGCAGGGGCGTTTCCGGAAGAGGGGTGTCGCGCAGCTCGCTCATGCGCCCACCTCGCTGCGCTCGGCGGTCGCTTCGCGAAACGCGCACCTCTCGATGATTCTCCCCCAGCCTTCGGCCGGGGGGACCCCCATGCTCCGCTCGCTCATGAGCTCGCCTCCAGGGTGGGCAGCCGGTGGGGCAGCGGCCCGTCGATGCGCGGCACGCAGGCGAGCAGGCCCCGGGTGTAGGCCTCCTGCGGCCGGTGGAAGACGTCGTGGACGGTGCCGCGTTCGACCGCTCGGCCGTCGTGCATCACGACGACGTGGTCGGCGAGTCCGGCGACCACGCCCATGTCGTGGGTGATCAGCATGATCGCGGTGCCGGCCTCCTGCCGGAGCTCGCGCAGCAGGCCGAGGATCTGGGCCTGGACGGTGACGTCGAGCGCGGTGGTCGGCTCGTCCGCGATCAGCAGGTCCGGCTCCAGGCACAGCGCCATCGCGATCATCACCCGCTGCCGCATCCCGCCGGAGAACTCGTGCGGGTAGGAGCGGGCGCGCCGTTCGGGCTCGGGGATGCCGACCCGCTCCAGCATCCGGACGGCGACCCGGTGGGCCGCCTTCCGCCCGGCCCGGTGGTGGGCGCGGTAGGCCTCGGCGATCTGGAAGGCCACCGGGTAGTACGGGTTGAGGCAGGACAGCGGGTCCTGGAAGACCATGGCGATCCGGTTGCCGCGCAGGCGGCGCAGGGAACGTCGGTCCAGGCCCGTCAACTCGCGCCCGTCGAAATGGATTTCGCCGCCGACCCGGGCATCGCGGGGCAGCAGCCCGAGCACGGCGAGGCTGGTGACGGACTTGCCGCTGCCGGACTCCCCGACCACGCCGAGCACCTGCCCGGCCGCCAGGTCGAGGTCGAGCCCGGCCACGGCGCGGACGCCGGAGCCGAAGTCGACCGTGAGGCCGCGTACGGTCAGCAGACTCATGCGCCCACCTCGCTTCGCTCGGCAGGGGCATTCGCCCGCGCGCACCTGTCGATGATTCGCTCTCCCCCAGCCTTCGGCCGGGGGTACCCCCATCGCTCGCTCATGCGACGGCCCTCACTCTCGGGTCGAGCACGGCGTAGACGAGGTCGACCACCAGGTTGGCGAGCACCACGAAGCAGGCGGCGACCAGCGTGACGCCGAGGATCACCGGCTGGTCGGCACCCGCGATCGCGTCGGCGGCGAGCTTGCCGACGCCGGGCAGGCCGAAGACCGACTCGGTGATGAGCGCGCCGCCGAGCAGGGCGCCGAGGTCCATGCCGAAGATCGTCACGATCGGCATCAGTGCGGGCCGCAGCGCGTGCCGGCGTACCACGGTGACCTCGGCCAGGCCCTTGGCGCGCGCGGTGCGGACGTAGTTCTGGCCGAGGCTCTCCAGCATCTCGCTGCGGGTGACCCGGGCGTACACCCCGGCGTAGAGCATGGCCAGGGTGATCCAGGGCATCACCATCGACTGCGCCCAGCCGGCCGGGTCCTCGGTGAGGGGGACGGCCGTGGGGTAGGGCAGCACGTTCAGCCGGACCACCAGCAGGTACTGGAGCACCAGCGCGGTGAAGTAGACCGGCAGCGAGACCCCGCCGAGGGCGGCCGTCATCGCGGCGCGGTCCCACAGGCTGCCGCGCCGCAGCGCGGACACCACGCCCGCCGCCACGCCGACGGCCAGCCACAGCACGGCCGCGCCCGCGGCGATGGAGACGCTGACGGGCAGCCGGGCGGTCAGCATCTCCCAGACCGGCCGGTTCGTCTGGAAGCTGAAGCCCAGGCAGGGGAATGGGCACGGGACGGCCTGCGCACCGGTGCCATACGTGCGGCCGGAGAGGATGCCGCCGAGGTAGTCCCCGAACTGGGCGAACGGGGACCGGTCCAGTCCGAGGGTGGCGCGGATCCCGGCGAGCCGTTCCGGGCTGCAGGCCTTGCCGCACGCGCCCTGGGCGGGATCGGCGGGCATCAGGTAGAAGATCGCGAAGGTGGCGGCGCAGATCACCAGCAGGATGAGTGCGGTGACGGCCAGTCTTCGCAGCAGGTAGAGGATCATCGCGGTCTGCTCCGGGGATCGAGCGTGTCGCGCACGGCGTCGCCCAGCACGTTGAAGGCGAGCACGGTGACGAACAGAAGGGCGCCGGGGATGAGGAAGTAGGCCGGGTCGGCGGCGTACCAGGGCACGGCGGTGGCGATCATCTGCCCCCAGGACGGCGTTGGTGGTTGGACGCCCACGCCGAGGAAGGACAGTCCGGCCTCGGTGGCGATGCAGGCCGGGATCGACATCGTCGCCACCACCAGCACCGGTCCGGTCAGGTTGGGCAGCACCTCGCGCAGCAGCAGCGTCCGCCGGGACGCGCCGAGCACCCGGGCCGCCGCGACGAACTCGCCGCGGGCGAGCACCATCGCCTGCCCGCGGACGATCCGTCCGACGTACGGCCAGCCGAAGAACCCGAGCACCACGACCAGCAGCAGCCGGCGGTCGGCGCCGGGCGCGGCCGAGATCAGCGCGATCATGAAGATCAGGCTGGGGAAGGACAGCAGTAGGTCCATCAGCCGGCCGATGACGGTGTCGGTCCAGCCGCCGAGGAAGCCGGCGAGCAGGCCGAGGGCAGTCCCCAGCGTCACCGACAGGGCGGTGGCCAGGACGGCGATCAGCAGCGAGACCCGCGCGCCGTACACCACCCGGGCGAGCACGTCCCGCCCGTTGACCGGCTCCACACCCAGCCAGTGCGCGGCGCTGATCCCGCCCGCGGTCCCGCGCGGCAGTCCGCCGAGCGCCGGGTCCACCGCCTCACCGTGGAACGCCGTCGGGGAGCTGCCGGCCAGCCAGGTGATCAGCGGGGCGGCGAGCGCGGTGAGCACCAGCAGGGCAACCGCGGTCAGCGCCAGCGCCGCCGAGCGCTGCGCCAACAGCTTGCGCAGGACGGTCACTTCCGAAGCCCCAGCGAGACGAGGTCGAGCCGGCCGACGAAGGCGGTGTGCCCGTACGCACCGGCCACGTTCGGCCCGACCAGGACGGCGGCCCTGTCCCAGAGGAACGGCACGACGGGGGCGTCCCGCATGATGCGCTGGGCGAGCTCGCCGTAGGCGCTCTGCGCGGCGGCCGGGTCGCCGACGGCCGCGATCTCGTCCAGCCGGGCGTCGACCTCGGGGGAGTCGTACTGGGCGCGGTTGTTGTTGCCCTCGGGGGTGATCAGCCGGCCGTCGAACAGGATCGGCAGATAGGTGGAGGCGCCCGGCCAGTCCGGCGTCCAGCCGTCGATCACCAGGTCGTGCTGCCGGGCCGGGCTGCCGACCGTGCTGTAGAAGGCCGAGGAGCTGATCTCGTTGATCTTCACGGTGATGCCGGCCCGGGCGAGCGAGGCCTGCACCGCCTCGCCCTGGGCCTTGCCTCCGGCGGTGGCCGGGGTGTCGAGGGTGAGTTCCAGGCCGGAGGCGTGACCGGCCTCGGCGAGCAGGGCCTTGGCCTTGTCCGGGTCGCCCTTGCCGTCCTTGCTCGGGTACGGGTCCTCGGGGGCTCCGCCGGGCGGGGTGGCGGCCGCGGTGGCCGGGGTGGCGGCCGCGCCGGACAGGGTGGGTGGCAGCAGGGTGGTGGCGAGGTCGCCCGCGATCGGGCCGCCGCGGGTGGTGCGCAGGGCGTCCTTGTCGAGCGCGTACGCGATGGCCTGCCGCACCCGGACGTCGTCCAGTGGCCGGTGCCGGGTGTTGATGCTGAGGAAGCGGGTGTTGATGGATTCGCCGGTGACCAGGCGTTTCTTCAGCCGCGGGTCGTTCACCACCCGCCCGACCGAGGCCGGACCGATCGGCTCCAGCGCGACGGCGTCCGCGTCCTCGCCCTGACCGGCGATCAGCCGTTGGTCGACCACCGCCGGGTCCAGGTTGAGGTCGATGACGACCTTGTCCGGCAGGCCCTTGCGGACGGTGTCGGTGGTCCGGTCCCACGCGGGGTTGCGGACCAGGGTGAGCTGCTTCTTCGGCTCGAACGCGTCGATCCGGTACGGGCCGGAGGAGAACGGGCGGTTGTCGTAGCCCACGCCGGTGTCCTTGTCCTGCGGCACCGGGGCGAACATCGGCAGCGACACGGCGGAACCGAAGTCGGCCACCGGACGGTTGAGCCGGAAGACGATGGTCCGCTCGTCCGGGGTCTCGATCGACGCGAGCCCGGCCGGGTCCTTGTACGGCCCCTTGTACGTCTCACCGCCCGCCAGCCAGAGCCGGGCGTACGGCGGGCCCTCCGGCAGCTCGGCGGCGAAGGTGCGCTCGACGCCGTACTTGACGTCCTTGCTGGTGACGGGCCGGCCGTCCTCGAACTTCACGCCGTCCTTGAGGGTGAAGGTCCAGGTCCGCGCGCCGTCGGCGGGGCGCCCGGTGTCGGTGGCCAGGTCCGGGACGATCTGCCCGCCGGCCTGCCCGGGGGCGGGGGCGAACGTGGTGAGCGTCCGGTAGAGCAGGCGGCCCACGTCCTGGGTGGAGGTGACGTAGGCGCGGGCCGGGTCCAGGTGCTCCAGGTCGATGCTGGACAGGACGTGCAGCGTGCCGCCCGGCGCCGGGGTGGCGTCCGCGGCGGCACCGCCGCCGTCCGGCCCGCCGCAGGCCGCCGCCGACAGCAGTCCGAGAGTCGCGGTCAGGGCGCATGCGGCTCTTCGTGGCCTCATTTGTCCCCCTTCTGTGCGCTTTTGTGCGAGGTCTATGTGATATGACATTTCACATGTGGGACAAGATTGGGCCGTCCTGGCCCCTTCCGGGAGCTCTCAGCTGCTCATAACATCCGCTTATGGAGCTAGAGATACGGCACCTGCGGATGATCTGCGCCATCGCCGAGACCGGCAGCCTCACCCGGGCCGCCGCCTCGCTCCGCCTCACCCAGCCCGGCCTCAGTGCCCAACTGCGCCGGATCGAGAGCCTGTTGGGCGGCCCGCTGTTCGACCGCCGACCCACCGGCGCCGTCCCGACCGCCTTCGGCGAGACCGTGCTCACCCGCGCCCGCGCCGTCCTCCCCACCGTCGACGAGCTGCTGAGCGCCTCCACCCTCGCCGCCCGCACCGGCAGCCCGACACCCCGCTTCCGGCTCGGGTCCGTCAACGCCCCGCTGCTCGGCGGGCTGATCACCGCGCTGCGCACCCACCACCCCGAGGCGCGGATCGCCTCCCGCGCCCAGGGCTCGTCCGTTCCCCTGGTCGACGACCTCGCGCACGGGCGCCTCGACGCCGCCGTGGTCGGCGACTGCCCCGGCTACGAGCTGGCCGCGCGGTCGGGCGTGGTCCTGCGGCCGGTCGTCACCGAGCCCGTGTTCGTCGCCCTGCCGGCCGGTCACCGCCTCGCCGCCCGACCGGAGGTCCACCTGGACGAACTGGCGGACGAGGACTGGGTCGCACCGCGCCCGGACGACGACCGGGTCCGCGAGTACTGGTCCACCACCTTCCGCGCGACCGGCCACCGGATGCGCACCGTCCACGAGGCGGAGGGGCGGCTGCTGCTCGAACTGGTCCGCAGCGGGCACGCGGTGAGCCTGTGCCAGGCCACGTTCGAGGAGGCCCCGGGCATCGCCGTACGGCCCATCGCCGGCGACCCGCTCTGGTACCGGCACCTGATCGGGTGGCACCAGGCGGGTCAACTGGCAGCCCTGGAGACAGCGCTCGTCGAGCACGCCCGTGCGGCCCATCGGGCCGCGGCCGAGCGCAGTCCGGTGTACCAACGGTGGCTGCGCGCAGCCCGGGACGGGCGCGAGGAGTAGCGCGGATCCCGAGCCGCTAGACCGTGCCCACCCAGGCGTTGCTGCCGAGCAGGGTCTTGATGTCCGAGGCGAGGCCGTTGTCGGGGTTCACCAGGAAGCCGAGCTCGTAGAGGGTGTCCTTGTCCCAGTTGGTGGTCAGCAGGCGGACCGGGACGTCGCCGGGGTGGGCCTGCAGGGCGAGCTTGATCTCGGCCACCACGTCCGAGGTGATCTTGCCGAGCGGCACGGTGATGTGGACCGGTGGCTTGGTGTCGAGTTCGGCGGAGGAGACGTCGAGGGTGGTGATCTCCTGGCCGAAGATGCTCAGGGAGCCGTCCCGCTCGTTGAGCCGGCCGCGGGCCGAGATGACGTTGTCCTCGACCATCTGCTCGGCCATCAGGTTGTAGGTGGCGGGGAAGAACAGCACCTCGACCGAGCCGTCGCGGTCGGCGAGGGTGATGATGGCCCAGGCGTTGCCGGCCTTGTTGATCCGGCGGTCGACGGCGGTGATCAGGCCGGCCAGCCGGACCTCGCCCTCGGTGCGGCCGGAGCCGAGGAGTTCGGCGATGGAGGTGTCGCGGTTGCGGGAGAGGATGTGTTCGGCGCCGTCGAGCGGGTGGCTGGAGACGTAGAGGCCGAGCATCTCCCGCTCCAGGCTGAGCAGTTGGCGGCGCGGCCACTCCCGGTCGGTGAGCTCGAAGTCCAGGCCGATGGCGGGCGCGGAGCCGTCGCCGGTGTCCAGTGCGCCGAAGAGGTCGTCCTGGCCGATCGCCTGCTGCTTCTTCACCCCGGTCACCGCGTCGATCGCGCTCTCGTGGACGGTGCTGAGCGAGAGCCGGGTGTGCCCGAGGGAGTCGAACGCGCCCGCCTTGATCAGGGAGTCGACGGTGCGCTTGTTGCAGACCACCAGCTCGACCTTGTCCAGGAAGTCCGCGAACGAGGCGTACTTGCCCTTCTCCTTTCGCGTCTTCACCAGCGAATCGATGACCGGCACACCGACGTTGCGCACCGCCTTCAGGCCGAAGCGGACGTCGCTGCCGACGGCGGTGAAGTCGACCACGGACTCGTTGACGTCGGGGGAGAGGATCTTGATGCCCATCTGGCGGCACTCCGCCAGGTAGACGGCCATCTTGTCCTTGTCGTCCGCCACCGAGGTGAGCAGGGCGGCCATGTACTCGGCCGGGTAGTTGGCCTTGAGGTAGGCGGTCTGGTACGAGACGAGGCCGTAGGCGGCGGAGTGCGACTTGTTGAAGGCGTAGCCGGCGAACGGCACCAGGACGTCCCACACGGCCTGGATGGCCTCGTCGGAGTAGCCGCGGTCGCGGCAGCCGGCCTGGAAGGGGATGAACTCCTTCTCCAGGACCTCCTTCTTCTTCTTGCCCATCGCGCGGCGCAGCAGGTCGGCCTGGCCGAGGCTGTAGCCGGCCAGGACCTGCGCCGCTCGCTGCACCTGCTCCTGGTAGACGATCAGGCCGTAGGTGGGGCCGAGGACCTCGCTGAGCGGGGCCTCCAGCTCGGGGTGGATCGGGACGATCTCCTGCTGGCCGTTCTTGCGAAGTGCGTAGTTGGTGTGCGAGTTCATGCCCATCGGGCCCGGCCGGTAGAGGGCGCTGACGGCGGAGATGTCGGCGAACTCGGTGGGCTTCATCAGGCGCAGCAGGGCGCGCATGGGGCCGCCGTCGAGCTGGAACACGCCGAGGGTGTCGCCGCGCGCCAGCAGTTGGTAGGTCGTGGGGTCGTCCAGCGGGATCTTCTCGATGTCGACGTCGGCGCCCCGGTTGGATTTGATGATCTTGATGCAGTGGTCGATGATGCCCAGGTTCCGCAGACCCAGGAAGTCCATCTTGATCAGGCCCATGGCTTCGCACGACGGATAGTCGAAGCCGGTGATGATCACGCCGTCCTTGTCCCGCATGTGCAGCGGGATCAGGTCGAGCAGCGGGGTGGAGGAGAGGATGACGGCGGCGGCGTGCACGCCGGTGCCGCGGATCAGGCCCTCGATGCCCCGGCCGGTGTCGATGATCTTCTTGACGTCGGGCTCGTTGTCGTACAGCGCCCGGATCTCGGTGCCCTCGTTGTAGCGGGGGTGGTCCTCGTTGAAGAGGTCCGCGAGCGGGACGCCCTTGCCCATCACGTCCGGGGGCATCGCCTTGGTGATCCGGTCGCCCATGGCGAAGGGGTAGCCGAGGATGCGGTTGGCGTCCTTGACGGCGGCCTTGGCCTTGATCGTGCCGAAGGTGTTGACCTGGGCGGTGTAGGCGGAGCCGTACTTGTCGGTGACGTAGCGCACCATCTGGTCGCGCTGGCGGTCGTCGAAGTCGATGTCGACGTCCGGGGGGTTGATGCGCTCGGGGTTCAGGAAGCGCTCGAAGAGCAGGTCGTGTTCGAGTGGGTCGAGCTCGGTGATCCGGGTCAGGTAGGCGACCATCGAGCCGGCCGCCGAGCCTCGGCCCGGGCCGACCGGGATGCCGTTGTCCCGGGCGTACTGGCAGATGTCCGCGACCACGAGGAAGTAGGCGTCGAACCCCATCGGGCTGATGACGCCCATCTCGAGCTCGATCCGGTCCAGCACCTCCTGGCCCGGGTTGTCGCCGTAGCGTGCCGTGAGCCCGGCGGTGATCTTCTTGCGCAGGTACGAGGCCTGGGTCTCGCCCTCGGGCACGTCGAACTGCGGCATCCGGTCGACGTAGGTGAAGACCTCCTCGTACGACTCGACGCGCTCGGCGATCAGCAGGGTGTTGTCGCAGGCCTGGGGCAGCTCGCGGAACAGCTCGCGCATCTCGGCAGCGGTCTTGATGTAGTAGCCGGTGCCCTGGAACTTGAAGCGGTTCGGGTCGTCCTTGTTCTTGCCCACGCCGACGCAGAGCAGGCTGTCGTGGGCGTCGGCCTGGTCGGCGGTCACGTAGTGCGAGTCGTTCGTGGCCAGCAGCGGGATGTTCAGCTGCTTGGCGAGGCGCAGGAGGTCCTCGCGGACGTCCCGTTCGATGGACAGGCCGTGGTCCATCAGCTCCAGGAAGTAGTTCTCCTTGCCGAAGATGTCCTGGTACGCGCCGGCGGCCTTGACCGCCTCCTCGTACTGGCCGAGGCGCAGCCGGGTCTGCACCTCGCCCGAGGGGCAGCCGGTGGTGGCGATGATGCCGCTCGCGTTGGCGGCGATCAGCTCGCGGTCCATCCGGGGCTTCATGTAGTAGCCCTCCATCGACGCGAGCGAGGAGAGCTTGAAGAGGTTGCGCAGGCCGGTCGCGTTCTGGGCCCACATCGTCATGTGGGTGTAGCGGCCGCCGCCGGAGACGTCCTTGCCGCCCTCGCCGTCGGCACTCGCCGGGCGCTGCCCGCCGGGTGACCAGAACACCTGCTTCTTCTCGAAGCGCGAGCCGGGTGCGACGTACGCCTCGATGCCGATGATCGGCTTCACCCCGGTCCTGGCCGCGGCGTGGAAGAACTCGTACGCGCCGAACATGTTGCCGTGGTCGCTCATCGCGATCGCGGGCATCCCCTGCCGCTCCGCCTCCGCGAACAACTTGCCGTTCTTCGCGGCCCCGTCGAGCATCGAGTACTCGGTGTGGACGTGCAGGTGAGCGAACGTGTCGGACACTTCGGTGGAACTCCTTGCGGATCGGGCGCGCAGGCGGAAGTGCCCACCCTAGCGAGCGGCGGAGACCGGCTCGCCGTGATGCCCGTTGCCACGGATACCTTTGACAACCCCTTGACACCCGCTGCGCAGGCATTGATCCGTCAGTGTGACCGGGCCTCCGGGACAGGTGCCGCACGCGGGACGTCACGATGCGCCCGGGCAGACTTGGGTCTCCGTGTTCACCCTCCACCGGCGGCGAGGTCCCCATGGCGTTCGGCCTGTCACGTCGTGAGCTCCAGCCGAAGGTGCGACTGCTGCACGGGGAGGGCGGCCGGCACCACCTGACCAGCCTGGAGGGGCTGGCCGCACTGTCGCTCGACGCACTGAGCTCGGTCGCGTACGGTCCCGAGGCGATCGTGGTCGTGCTGATCGCGGCGGGGACGGGCGCCCTCAATGCCGCGCTGCCGATCACCGTCGCCATCACCGTGCTGCTCGCGGTGCTCGTCGTCTCCTACAGCCAGGTGATCGCCGTGCACCCGGACGGCGGCGGCGCGTACGCGGTGGCCAAGAAGGACCTCGGCGGATGGACCAGCCTGCTGGCGGCGGCCAGCCTCGTCGTGGACTACGTGCTCACCGTCGCCGTCAGCCTCGCGGCCGGAGCCGCCAGTCTGGCGTCCGCCTTCCCCGGGCTGCGCGGGTATCTGGTGGAGGTCTGCCTCGGCATCCTGGCCCTGCTCACCCTGGTCAACCTGCGCGGCATTGCCGAGAGCGCCCGGGTGATGATGCTGCCCACCGTGCTGTTCGTCGTGACCATCCTCGGCATCGTCGTGCTCGGACTGGCCCGGGCCCATCCGGTCACGGTGGTCGGCACCGCCGACACCGTCCCGGTGACCGAGAGCCTCGGCCTGCTGCTGGTGCTGAAGGCCTTCGCCGCGGGCTGCTCCGCGCTGACCGGGGTGGAGGCGATCGCCAACGGCGTGCCGGCCTTCCGGGAGCCGCGCGCGAAGCGCGCCCAGCGCACCGAGATGATGCTCGGCGCCCTGCTCGGGCTGATGCTCCTCGGGCTGTCGGTGCTGATCCGCCGCGACCACGTCGCCCCGCGCGGCGGGGTGACCGTGCTGGCCCAGCTCACCGCCGGCGCCTACGGCGACGGGTGGGCGTACTACGCGACCAACGTGCTCGTCGCCCTCATCCTGGCCCTGGCCGCCAACACCAGCTTCGGCGGGCTGCCGGTCCTGATGAGCCTGCTGGCCCGGGACCACCGGCTGCCCCATCTGTTCGGGCTGCGCAAGGAGCGCCCGGTGTACCGGTGGGGCGTCCTGGCGCTGGCCCTGCTGTCCGCGGTGCTGATCGCCGCCGTGGACGCCGACACCCAGCGGCTGATCCCGCTGTTCGCGATCGGGGTGTTCATCGGGTTCACCATCAGCCAGGTCGGCCTGGTCCGGCACTGGCGGCAGGAGCGGCCCGTGGGCTGGCGCCGCCGGGCGCTGATCAACGGCACCGGGGCGATCATGACCGCGGTGGCCGCGCTGGTGTTCCTGGTCTCGAAGTTCCTGGAGGGCGCGTGGGTGGTCGTCGTCGCGGTGCCGCTGATGATGCTGCTGTTCGCGCGCATCGAGCGCTACTACAGGGCGGTCGGGATCGAGCTCGGGCTCGGTCGGAT
This sequence comes from Kitasatospora aureofaciens, assembly GCF_019192735.1. Taxonomy (GTDB): domain Bacteria; phylum Actinomycetota; class Actinomycetes; order Streptomycetales; family Streptomycetaceae; genus Kitasatospora; species Kitasatospora aureofaciens_A. The sequence goes on along the minus strand of NZ_JAHTKP010000030.1, from coordinate 2,954 downwards.
CCCGGCCCGGCCGGCCCGCAGTTCCAGCCTGGTCATCGTGCCGATCGGGGAGGTCAGCAAGCTGGCCGAGCACGCGCTCAGCGCCGCGCTGGCGTTGGGCGACGAGGTGGTCGCCGTCGCCGTCCACTCCGATCCCGGGACGGCAGCCGCTCTGGTCCGGCGGTGGAACCAGTGGAACCCGGGCGTCCGGCTGGAGGTCATCGACAGTCCGCAGCGCTCGCTGGTGGAGCCCATCGTCCGGTACGTGCGGAACGCGGCACAGGGCGGCCGCCAGATCGCCGTCCTCATCCCCGAGGTCGAGCCCCGGCACCGCCGGTATCAGATCCTGCAGAACCAGCGCGGCATCCTGCTCGCGACCGTCCTGCGGGCCCGCACCGACGTCGTCGTCTGCATCCTGCCGCACCGGCTCTCTCTGTAGGGCCTCCCCGCCGCTGCCCTGCCGGCGCCTCAGCCGCAGGCCCGCGCGAACCTGCCCCTCCCCGCGGGCGATGCGGCAGCGAAGTGCCGGCGGTGTCGATGCTCCGGGTGTGCCGGCCGACGGGCGCCGGGGCGTGTGGTGCCCGGTCGGGAGACTATGGATTAAGGCCGCGGGTTCACCGTCGGCTCGAACGAGGTTCTTGTGATGAGCATGTCATGGCATGCGCCGTCCCGGCCCGTACGCGAGGTCGCCGAGGCGATGGCGGGGCGTGGCCTTGAGGCGGTGGCGCAGATCCTGCGGTCAGTGCCGGACCGGGTGGGCGCGCATGCCGGCGGTCTCTACCTGCTGTCGGAGGACCGGCAGCTGCTCGAACTGGCCATGACATTCGGAGCGGCCCGGCAGTTCACCAGGCCGTGGCGGCACATCGGCATGACCGCGCCGATCCCGGTGGTCGAAGCGGTGCGCAGCGGGCAGGTCGTCTGGGTGGGCGGCGCGGAGGAGATGGCGCGCCGGTTCCCCAGGGTCGCGGTCGCCATGCCGTACGCGTTCTGCCTCGCGGCTGCGCCGCTCGTCGCGGGGCGGACCACGTACGGGGCGATCTTCATCATCTGGCCCGCCGCCCATCCCCCTGAACTGTCGCTCCGCGAACGCGGCGCGCTCGACGCACTCGCCCTGCGTCTGGCGGAGCTGCTGGCGCGGGAGGCCCGGGCGGGCTGTCCGATCCGACCCGGCCCCCGCCCGGCGGTGGCGGAGAACCGTTCCGCCGACCCCTTCACCGCGATGGCGGCACGACTGCCGGAGGGCGTCTGCGGCATGGACCTGGACGGCCGGGTGGCCGCAGTCACGCCGACCGCCGCGGAGCTGCTCGGCGAGCCGGTGGGGCGACTGCTGGGCGAACGGCCGTGGACGGTGCTGTCATGGCTGCGCGATCCGGTGTACGAGTACCACTACCGGGCGGCGGTGATCGGCGGGGAGTCCACGTCGTTCGTCGCACTGCGGCCGCCGGACCAGTGGCTGTCGTTCCAGCTCTTCCCGGACCCCTCCGGAGTCACCGTGCGGATCGTCGCCGCCGATGCCTCCCTGCACGACCCGCACACCGAAGCACCCGCCGAACGGGCGGTGCACACGCGGCCCGGAGCGCTGTACCACCTCCTCCACCTCGCGAGCGCGCTGACCGAGGCCATCAGCGTGCAGGACGTGGTGAACATGGTCTCCGAGCAGATCCTGCCGGCGTTCGGCGGCCAGGCCGTCGCCGTGCTGGTGCCCGAAGGCGGCCGACTGCGCCTCGCGGGTCACCGGGGCTACCGGCCCGGCCTGATCGACCAGTTCGACGGCACCCGGCTGACCGAGCCGACGCCCGGTGTCCAGGCGTCCACCAACCCCGTACCGGTGTTCTTCGAGACCCGTGCGGAGCTGGAGCGGGTGTACCCGGACCGCCACGAGACGCAGGACGAGATGTCCGCCTGGGCCTATCTGCCGCTGGTGACCTCGCGCAGGCTGATCGGCACCTGCGTGCTGGCGTTCGCCGAGCCGCACCGCTTCGACATGGAGGAGCGCGCCGTCCTCACCTCGCTCGGTGGTCTGATCGCCCAGGCCCTGGACCGTGCCCGGCTGTACGACACCAAGCTCGTGCTCGCCCAGGGTCTCCAGGAAAGCCTGCTGCCCCACACACTGCCCGTCGTCCCGAGCCTGGAGATCAGCGCCCGCTACCTGCCGTGCACCGAGGGCATGGACGTCGGAGGCGACTTCTACGACCTCATCCGGGTCGGGCCCGACACCCTGGCCGTCGTCATCGGCGACGTCCAGGGCCACAACGTCAACGCCGCCGCGCTGATGGGCCAGATCCGCACCGCCGTCCGTGCCTTCTCCGCGGCCGACGCCGATCCGAGTACCGTGCTCGCCCGCACCAACCGCCTGCTGACCGACCTGGACACGACCTTGCTGGCCAGCTGTGTCTACCTCTGCGTCGATCTCGCCCGCCGCGAGGCCTGGCTGGCCAACGCGGGGCACCCGGTGCCCCTGTTGTACGGCCCGGACGGCCGGACGGTGGCACTGGAGCCGCCCGGCGGTATGGTGCTGAACGTCGACCCCGCCGCCGAGTACCCGCAGATTCGGATCGATCTGCCGATCGGCACCACCCTGGTCCTGTACACCGACGGCCTCATCGACACGCCCGGCGCCGACCTCGACCAGGCGCTGGCCGATCTCACCGCCACGCTCGCCCGGCACGGCGGCGAACCGCTCGACCGGCTGGCCGACGTGCTCATCGGCCTCGCCGGGCACACGGAGCACCGCACCGACGACGTCGCGCTGCTGTTGGTCCGGTCCGTCCCCCGATGAACCGCGACGGGTGGATGAGCGGGGGAGGACACCGAGTACCGGCTACTCGGGCTGAGCGCACCGGGGGTTACGACCTTGGGAGCAATGCTCGTGGTCGCGGTCGGCCCGTGACGTGAGAAGGGCCGCACGGGTTGGGTGAGTTGTGACGCTTACCTGGGCCCGTGCGGCCTGCTCTCATCCTGCCCTGTCCGGGGTC
>NZ_JAHTKP010000002.1 GCF_019192735.1 Kitasatospora aureofaciens | reverse complement strand
CGGCTGGGGTGCAGAGATAGAGGGCGAAAAGAAAGTCTCAAAGATTGCTTGCGCGTCTCGCTGGGCGGCGAGACGCGCAAGCAATCAAGAAGAAGGCAAATGAAAGAGAAAGTGGTGCCGACCTCCTCTGACGAGGAGACCGGCATCAAAACCAGCGACACAACCAGCGAGGCGTGACAGCAGGTTGCGATGCCCCCTCGGAACACCGAGGGGGCATCGCCAAAGCAAAAGATTGCCAAAGGGACGCCAGAACATCAGAGGGGCTTTGAATCTGCTCGCCCGCCTCGCCTGGGCGGCGAGGCGGGCTCGCTTACCACCCGTAGCATCCGTCCGCCCACAAGGACGAAGAGGAATTGAAGCAGGGATGTGTTGAAGGCAGGGGCACCGAGGCACAGGAACCGTGTTGGCAAACCCAGCCTGCGACTAACCCTGCCACGAGTCGAGGGAGATGCTCGGACCGTTGTTGAGATAGCTGATCAGAGCTCCCTTGGTGGTGGAGACGAATTCCTCTGGTACAGCGTCGACGCCGACCCACGCAACTTCCGAGTGCTTGGCGGGTTCCCCGTTCGTGAGTTCACCGGACCAACGGTGGGCGGTGAAAACGACAGTCAGGAAGCCGTTGGGCGCCTCGACGCCCCGGGCCCCGTGGATGACATGGGCCAGGCGCAGGTCGTCGGGAGTGACGACGAGCCCGGTCTCCTCCTTGAGTTCGCGAACTGCCGTCTCGGTGATCGGTTCGCCGGGTTCGCTCTTACCGACGGGCAGATCCCACATGCCTTGCGCAAACTTGGCCTTGGGCCCTCGACGGAGGAGAACGACACGCCGGGCTTCGAGGTCGTGGACGATGATGGCAGCGACCAACAGGGTCATCGACTCCGTGGCGGGCTTGAGAACGGTGGTCTGATCAGTGGTCGGCTGAGCCACGTCGATCGGGTCCTTCCTGCGGTGCGGCGGTCATGTCAGTGCCTCGCGTGTGCGGCGCTCCAAGTCGATGGCTCCCGGAACACCGCGTCTACGGTAGATCGCCAGGCAGGGGCGGATTGAGGAGATCGCTTTTCTCGTCCGATCCGAGGTCATGCCATCCATGAGGTCGAGCGCGCGCCCCCAAGTCGCCACCGCCTCGTCCGCTCGGGCTTGAGCAGCCAGGCTGTCACCGAGATCTGCGTAGGTGAGGGCGTGAACGCGCTTGTACTTCTCGGCATCCCAACGGATCAGCGCAGCGCGGTGCTCCTGTTCGGTTCCTGCATGGTCTCCGAGGTCAGTCAGGGTGCGGGCCGTGTGGCTGGCGACGGTACCGGCCGCTGGGCCGGTGGCGAGTGAGAAGCTGGGCTGAGGATCGCCGTCACGGGTAAGGGCGTTCTCCGCGGCGAGGAGTGCCTTCGCTGCGGCGGGCTTGTCGCGGGTGGCAGCGAAAGCACGGGCGTGGGTGATGTGGAGAAGCGCCTCGGTCTTTCCGTCCACACGACCGACGCTTCGGGCGAGCGCGTTCTCGATCAGTGCCACACAGTGGTGGGGCTGTTTGAGGCTGAGCGCCTGGTGGGCCAGGGCACGCATCATCCATCCGGCGTGGCCGTGGGGGTCCGCCTCCACAGCAAGCTGGTAGCCAACCTGGTAGTAGTGCTGGGCCGCGCCTTCCTGGCCGAGGTCGTGGTGCTTCCACCCCGCGAGGTAGGCAAGTTCGGCGACCGCTCCGAACGCTCGACGCCGTGTGCTTTCGTCGGGAAAGCGACCGTTGAGCATCGGGGCTGCCGTGTCGGCGAGGTAGGCGGTCACGGTGGTCAGCCCGTGCCCACCGCCGAGTCGTTCATCCGCCGCGCTGAACACGGCAGTGATCTGTCGGACGACTTCGACCTCTTCCGCACCGACACGAGTCATGCCGGTCCGAGCCCGAATCAGGCGTGAGATCGGCTCGGGGTCGTAGAGCAGCGGCATGGCCACACCTGCGGTGGTGAATGCGGCAACGGCCAGGAAGGTGCGGCGCTCGACGTCTGCGCGGCCGAGGTTGGCAGCCACCTCGACCGGATCACTACTCACCGCCAAGGACTCTTCCGGGGTGGCGAAGCCGAGTTCGGCCAGCGTGATTCGGCGCCCGGAGCGGCGGGACAGCGCCTCGGCGATGTACTGGCCGACCTGCCCCGCCGGCTGTGCGCCGTTGATCCAGTGGGCCACGGCGGACTTGTTGGTGAGCAGCGTCTCGCCGTTCTCCGCACCGATTCGCCGCACGGCGCCGGCCAACGCCTCGTAGGTCCATCCGGCGGTCGAAATCGCCTCCCTGAGGCGCTGGTTGGGCTCCTTGCGCGTGGCCACGATCAATCCCCTGAGGTGGAGCCGTAAACCGCATAAACCACTCTACGTGTCGACAAGCATACCGATCGTGCTGTTCGGCCGGTTCACTGAGTGTGAGCTGCCCCGGAGCACTGCGCCCCGGCTCTCTCAAGGCGAACCGCCGAGCGGCTGCTTTACCGCCGCGCCGATCAACTCCTCAGTCTGGGAGGGCTGATGAACACCAACGACTGCACCATGCTCCCGATGCGGGAGACCTGGGAGGCGCAGCCGGCAACGGCCACAGTGCGATCCGCCCGGCTGTCGGTGGTACACACGGCTCGATCTTGGTCAGTACCGCTCTCCGAGGAGTCGCTGCGCGACGTAGAGCTGTGCGCCGCCGAGTTGATCACCAACGCCGTTGCGCACACCGGAAAGCCCTCCCGTGTCACGGTCCAGTGGACCGGCATGCGCCTGCGGGTCGAGGTCGCGGATTCGAGTCCGCGGCTTCCGGACAGGATCACCGACGAGATGTCCACCGGCGGGCGTGGGCTCCTCCTGGTGGAGGCGCTGTCGCACTCCTGGGGCTGGTACCCCGGTAGAGGCGGGCAAGGTCGTGTGGTTCGAGGTGGCGCCCGACCAGGTCGTGACGGGAGACGCACGGCTCGCCGTACTTGTCTTCGCGACTCAGGTTCACGCAGCAAAAGCCCGGGCAAAGGTCTGGGTTCGCAAGAACGAGCCGAAGGCGAAGGTCGCGCGGTGACCGCTCCCTCCACGTTGTCTCGGTACGAGATCCGCCTGATCGACTCCCAGAGCCCCCATTTCGTCCTGCTGGAGTGCTGGGGGATCTATGACCGCGAGCAGCACGAGTACGTGCGCGTTCCGGGCTCCTCGGACCGAATCAGGCGCTTCTACACCGTGTCGGCCGCCGAGGCGTACCTGCGCCACTCCGGCACCTGACGGCCTGGGTTCGTCAGGCAACCCAACTTTGGCCGGCCTCCACCCTCGTGAGACCAGTCAGAGCATCCCCGAGGACGGTCAGGTGCCCTCGGGGAGCTGCCGCCACTCGCGGCACTTCTCCGAATTGCTCAGCAGAGGAGGGAAAGTGCACAACCTCATCGCCAGTTCGTTCCTGGACGAGTACATGTTGGTACGACCCGGTAGCCGTGGCGGCCTCCGGCTGCCGCAGTCCAACTACGAAGAGCTGCGCGTTCACGACCCTGCCCAGGTGGCTCCCTCTTGGCTCTTGGACGCCGTGGGCGCGCAGTGGGCCGACCTGGAGGTCGACGGACGGCCGGCGGGCGAGTTTCTGCTCGTACGGCAGCCCTCCCAGTGGGGTTACTCCCGGGCGTCGTGGGAGATCAACCTCGGCTGCAACTACACGTGCAAGCACTGCTACCTGGGGCTCAAGGTCAACTCGGGCATGTCGTTGGCGGACAAGCTGACGTGCTTGCGGATCATGGCCGAGGCCGGTGTGCTGTGGCTCCAGATCACCGGCGGTGAGCCCACCGTGGACAAGGACTTCATCGCGTCGTACCGGGCCGCGTTCGAGCTGGGCATGATGATCACGGTCTCGACGAACGCCTCGCTGCTGTGGCGCGAGAACCTGCTTGGTCTCTTCCGGGACTGTCCGCCCTACCGGGTCACGGTGTCGATGTACGGCGCCGCGAAGGCCAGCTACGACAAACTTACGCAACGTCCGGGCGCCTGGGACCTGTTCGTCCAGGGGATGAACGCCGCCCGCCACGCCAAGCTCCCCCTGCGGATGAGCATCGTCGTCACCGAGGACAACGCGCACGAGGAACAGGCGATGATCGACCTGTGCCGGTCGTGGGGGCTGGAGTACAACGTCTTCACCAACATGACGCCGACGATCTACGGCGGCGCCGAGTCCCTGACCGCGCAGTCCAAAGAGCACCTGCGAATGCGCAAGCCGTTCGCCGGGTGCAACGCGGGCCACACCTTCTTCCACACCGACCCGCACGGTCTGGTGTCCATCTGCAAGATCGGCCGTGACGATCAGATCAGCCTGCCCACCGAGGGGATCAACGGCCTCGCCCGGCTCGGCGCCATCGCCGACCGCCTCATGCTTCGCACTGGTGGCTGCTCCGGCTGTCAGCTCTCGGGGTCGTGCACCGTGTGCCGGCCCCTGGCCAAGCACTACCAGGAGGCGAAGGCACCACTCGCAAGTTACTGCCGGCACGGAACCAAGAAAGCAGGATGAACATGACCGCTGTCGCTGTCGAAATCTCCCCGAGGCGGCCGCTGCCGGGCGACGACCTGGCTCAGCGTCTGCCGTACCTGACGCGGCCCATCCAGACCCCCGGCCGGCCCGTCACCGAGATCGCCGTCGTCGCCGACCTGGACGACGTCATGGAGTCGATCAAGTGCTCGTGCAACGCGGGCGACGACAACCCGCACTGATCACAGTCGGTCACTAACGCTCAGGCCCTGGCGCGGTTCGCATCAGGGCCTGAGCCCTGCGTGGGAGCCGAGTAGCGTGGATCCATGGGATTCCACTGGGACTGGATGTGCCCCCGTATCTCCGTGCCGTACCTGCCAACACTTGGCCCCCTTCACCCCGAAGTATTGAGCCCGGAGCTACTGGAAGACGTTTTCGCCGTCGCCGGCACCGGTGACTTTCTGCCCCATGACAAGGACCGGCGATGGTCGGACCGCAAGGACGAGTGGGTCGTGGTGGACGACATCGTCCAGGATCGGGAACGCACCCTGATCCCGACGATCACTGGCCGCGGAATCCTACGGCTCCACCTCTATGGGGCCCCCGGGCACCTGCTCGAAGCCCAGGAAACAGCAGCCAAGCTCGCCGCTCTCCACGGAGCCACGAAGGCCCGCGTCGTGTGGTTCCAGGAGCTCCCGAACGCCCTTGCCGCACCCACCCGAGTCCAACTCAGGACCTTCGACAATCCCGCTCCCGCCGTCGACGGGGTCGAGGTCTTGTCCGAGACACCCGCAGCCGTGGCGAAGACCTTCAATGCCTTTTCCGAGGAGCTGGCCGGCGAAGGGTTCGCCTTCCTGAACTCCAGGCTCGAAGCCGTAGGCCCCGTGCTGGTCGCGGTGCAGAACGGGCGGGTCGCCGGTGCCATCGGCCCGATGGAAACGATGCCCGACCCGATTGGGCGAGCTCGGCTCCTGCCCCAGTACTTCGGAGTCCTGCCGGAGTACCGAGGGCTCGGACTCGGGCGGCAACTGTGGTGGGCGGCAATGCACTGGGGTCAGGAGCACGGTGCCGACTACCAGTTGCTGCAGACCACGGCCGGTGGCGCGTCCGACCGCCTCTGTCGGAGTGAGGGGCTCATCGACCTCGGGTTCGTCTGCACCTCTGGTGTCTGAAGCCACACAGCTTGGGGAGCACAAAGGCACCCCCCGACACGCCGAACCCGCAGCTCAGCCGTGTCCCGGCTGCGGATGTCAGTGCCCGGGTGCAGACTCTCAGATGGCCGGGGAGGGGGCGTGTGCGCGCCCAGCGGAAACCGCCCCGGTCACCTCACCGTCGAAGGGGCACCACCTATGCTCACCACCGACTTTCCCACCGGCTCGCCCTGCTGGATCGACCTCGGCAGCCCGGACATCCCCGCCACCGCCGACTTCTACAACAAGGTCTTCGGCTGGACCTTCCAGTCCGCCGGCCCCGAGACGGGCGGCTACGGATTCTTCCAGCTGAACGGCAAGGCCGTCGGCGCCGTCGGCCCGCTGAACGAGGGCGACCCGTCCACCTGGACGACGTACTTCCGCGTCACCGACGCGGACGTCACCGTGAACGCCGCCGAGAAGGCCGGCGGCATGGTCCTGGTCCCGCCCATGGACGTCATGGGCGAAGGCCGCTTCGCCCAGCTCGCCGACCCGCAGGGCAGCCGGTTCGCGATCTGGCAGGCCGGCTCGACCACCGGTCTGGACGCCGTCTCCGAGGACAACACCCTGGTCTGGTCCGAGCTGCACACCACCGACCAGGACGCCGGTTTCACCTTCTACCAGACGCTGTTCGGCTGGCGGGTGGAGAACTTCGAGCCGTCCCCGGGCATGTCCTACCGGGTGATCTCCACCTCCGAGGGCGACCAGCAGGCCACCAGCTTCGGCGGCATCGCCCCGACGGTGCAGCCGAACCAGCCCCCCGCCTGGACGCCGTACTTCGCGGCCGCCGACGTGGACGCGCTGGTCGCGAAGGCGACGGCGGCCGGCGGCTCGGTGCTGATGCCCGCCGAGGACGTCCCGAACGTCGGCCGGATCGCCTGGCTGGCGGACCCGCACGGCGCGCCGTTCGCGCTGATCAAGGGCGAGCCGCGGGAGTCCTGAGCACGCAGGAGTCCTGAGCACGCGAGAGGGCCCGCCGAAACGGCGGGCCCTCCCAGCTGCCGGAAGAACTCAGCGCACCGGGTGCCCGGCCTCCCGCAACGCGTTCTTGACCTCGCCGATCCGCAGGTCGCCGAAGTGGAAGACGCTCGCGGCCAGCACCGCGTCCGCGCCCGCCTCCACGGCCGGCGCGAAGTCGGCGAGCTTGCCGGCCCCGCCGGAGGCGATCACCGGCACGGAGACGGCCTTGCGGACGGCCCGGATCATGTCCAGGTCGTAGCCGTCCTTGGTGCCGTCCGCGTCCATCGAGTTGAGCAGGATCTCGCCCGCGCCCAACTCGGCCGCGCGGCCCGCCCATTCGACCGCGTCGAGGCCGGTGCCGCGGCGCCCGCCGTGCGTCGTGACCTCGAAGCCCGACTCGGTCTCCGTACCGGGCGGGCAGCGCCGGGCGTCGACCGAAAGCACCAGCACCTGCCGCCCGAACCGCTGGGCGATCTCGCGGACCAGCTCCGGCCGGGCGATGGCCGCGGTGTTGACGCCGACCTTGTCGGCGCCGGCCCGCAGCAGCTTGTTGACGTCGTCGACGGCGCGGATGCCGCCGCCGACGGTGAGCGGGATGAACACCTGCTCGGCGGTGCGACGGACCACGTCGTAGGTGGTCTCCCGGTCGCCGGAGGAGGCGGTGATGTCGAGGAAGGTCAACTCGTCGGCGCCCTCGGCGTCGTAGAGCTTGGCCATCTCGACGGGGTCGCCGGCGTCGCGCAAGTTCTGAAAGTTGACGCCCTTGACCACCCGCCCGGCGTCCACGTCCAGACAGGGGATGACACGTACTGCGAGGGTCACGGCTGTTTGCCTTCCGGGGCTTCCAGGGTCTTTGCCAGCCCGGCACGATAGGCGTCGAGCTCGACCTCGACCATCATCCGGGAGTCGATCAGTCCCTCGACCACCACCATGGTGGCCACCGGGCGGGCGGCGGCGAAGAGTTGACGGTGGGCGCGGCCCACCTCCTCGGCGTCGCGGACGTGGGTGATGTACATCCGGGTGCGGACCACGTCGTCCGCCGTCAGACCGTACGCGGCCAGGGCCTGGAGCCCGACGCCGAACGCGGCGAGGGTCTGCCGGTACGGGTCGCCCTCGTGCTCGATCCGGCCGTCCACCCAGGCGGTGGAGCCGGCGACGTGCACGTGGTCACCCGCGGCGACCGCCCGCGAGTAGCCGAACTCGTCCTCCCAGGGGGAGAATCCGGCGACCCGGCCGCGTACGATCCGACGTTCGGTCATCCTGAAACCGCCTCCAGGGCCTCTTCGAGGGTGAACTTCTGCTCGTAGAGTGCCTTGCCCACGATGGCGCCCTCGACACCCTCGCCGACCAGACCGGCGATGGCGCGCAGGTCGTCCAGCGAGGAGACGCCGCCGGAGGCGACGACCGGGCGGTCGGTGGCGGCGCAGACGTCGCGCAGCAGCTGGAGGTTGGGGCCGGTCAGGGTGCCGTCGCGGTTGACGTCGGTGACGACGTAGCGGGCGCAGCCCTCCCGGTTGAGCCGGTCCAGCACCTCGAAGAGCTGGCCACCGTCGCGGGTCCAGCCGCGGCCGCGCAGGGTGGTGCCGACGACGTCCAGGCCGACGGCGATCTTGTCGCCGTGCTGGGCGATGGCCTTGGCGACCCACTCGGGGGCCTCCAGAGCGGCGGTGCCGAGGTTGACCCGGGTGCAGCCGGTGGCGAGCGCGTTGGCGAGCGACTCGTCGTCGCGGATGCCGCCGGACAGCTCGACCTTGATGTCGAGCGCGCCGGTGACCTCGCGCAGCAGCGCGTAGTTGGAGCCGGTGCCGAAGGCGGCGTCGAGGTCCACCAGGTGCAGCCACTCGGCGCCGGCGTTCTGCCAGGCGAGGGCGGCGGCCAGCGGCTCGCCGAAGGAGGTCTCGGTGCCGGAGGCGCCCTTGACCAGGCGGACGGCCTGGCCGTCCCGGACGTCGACGGCGGGAAGCAGTTCGAGGCGACTCATCAGTAACTCTCAGACGGTCAGAGGGTGTTGACCCAGTTGGTCAGCAGGGCGGCGCCGGCGTCACCGGACTTCTCGGGGTGGAACTGGGTGGCCCACAGCGGGCCGTTCTCGACGGCCGCGACGAACGGCTGCCCGTGCGTGGCCCAGGTGACCAGCGGGGCGTGCAGCCGGTCGCTGTGGATCTCCAGCTCCCAGTGCCGCACGCCGTAGGAGTGCACGAAGTAGAAGCGGGTCTCCGGGTCCAGTCCGGCGAACATCCGGCTGCCCTCGGGCACGTCCACGGTGTTCCAGCCCATGTGCGGGACGACCGGGGCGTCCAGCGGCTCGACGGTGCCCGGCCACTCGTCGCAGCCGGCCGTCTCCACGCCGTGCTCGACCCCCCTCTCGAAGAGGATCTGCATGCCGACGCAGATGCCCATGACCGGCCGGCCCCCGGCGAGCCGGCGGTCGATGATCCAGTCCCCGCGGACCGACTTCAGCCCGCGCATGCAGGCCTCGAAGGCGCCCACGCCGGGCACGAGCAGCCCGTCCGCGGCCATCGCGGCGTCGTAGTCGGCGGTCACGGTGACGTTGGCGCCGGTGCGCTCCAGGGCGCGCTGCGCGGAGCGGAGGTTGCCCGAGCCGTAGTCGAGGACGACGACGTTCTTGCCCATGTTCAGGTGTCCAGTCTCTCTGCTACGGGTCTAGAGGCGCATGACGCCGGCGGCCAGGCACATCACCGAGCCGAACGCGAGCACCAGGATGACGCCCTTGGGCAGCTTCTGCTTCCAGAACGAGATCACCCCGCCGGCCAGGAAGAGCCCGACGAAGAGGAGGATCATCGCGGTCTTGCTCACAGCGCACCCTTGGTCGACGGGAGGATGCCGGCCGCGCGCGGGTCGCGCTCGGAGGCGTAGCGCAGGGCCCGGGCGAGCGCCTTGAACTGGCACTCGACGATGTGGTGGGCGTTGCGGCCGTACGGCACGTGGACGTGCAGCGCTATCTGCGCCTGGGCCACGAAGGACTCCAGGATGTGCCGGGTCATCGTGGTGTCGTAGCTGCCGATCATCGGCGCCATGTTCTCCGGCTCGGTGTGCACCAGGTAGGGGCGGCCGGAGAGGTCGACGGTGACCTGGGCGAGCGACTCGTCCAGCGGCACCGTGCAGTTGCCGAAGCGGTAGATGCCGACCTTGTCGCCGAGCGCCTGCTTGAAGGCGGCACCGAGCGCGAGGGCGGTGTCCTCGATGGTGTGGTGGGTGTCGATGTGCAGGTCGCCGTCGGTCTTGACGGTGAGGTCGAACAGACCGTGGCGGCCGAGCTGGTCGAGCATGTGGTCGTAGAACCCGACGCCCGTGGAGATGTCGGTCCTGCCGGTGCCGTCGAGGTCGATCTCGACCAGGACCGAGGTCTCCTTGGTAGTGCGCTCAACGCGTCCGATACGGGACATACGGGGTTACAGCTCCTTGATCACAGTGGAAACGGCGTCCAGGAAGGCGTCGTTCTCGGCGGGGGTGCCGGCGGTGACGCGCAGCCACCCGGGGACGCCGTTGTCGCGGACCAGGACGCCCTGGTCGAGGATGGCCTGCCAGACCGCGTGGGTGTCGGCGAAGCGGCCGAACTGGACGAAGTTGGCGTCCGAGTCGGTCACCTCCAGGCCGAGCCCGCGCAGCGCGTCCACCAGCCGGTCGCGCTCCTGCTTGAGCCGGCCGACGTACCCGAGCAGGGTGTCGGTGTGCTCCAGGCAGGCCAGCGCGGTGGCCTGGGTGACGGCCGACAGGTGGTACGGCAGCCGGACCAGCTGCACCGCGTCCACCACGGCCGGGTCGGCCGCGAGGTAGCCCAGGCGCAGCCCGGCCGCGCCGAAGGCCTTGGACATGGTGCGGCTGACCACCAGGTTGGGGCGGCCCTCGATCAGGGGCAGCAGCGAAGCGCGGTGCGAGAACTCGACGTAGGCCTCGTCGACGACGACCAGGCTGGGCCGGGCGGCCTGCGCGGCCTCGTACAGCTTCAGCACGGTGTCGGCGTCCACCGCCGTGCCGGTCGGGTTGTTCGGCGAGCAGACGAAGACCACGTTCGGCCGGTGCTCGGCGATCGCGGCGAGGGCGGCGTCCACGTCGATGGTGAAGTCGTCGTTGCGCGGGCCGGAGATCCACGCGGTGCCGGTACCCCGGGAGATCAGGGCGTGCATCGAGTAGGAGGGCTCGAAGCCGAGCGCGGTGCGGCCGGGGCCGCCGAAGGTCTGGAGGAGCTGCTGGAGCACCTCGTTGGAGCCGTTGGCCGCCCAGACCTGCGCGCGCTCGACCGGGAAGCCGGTGGTACGGGCCAGGTACGCCGCCAGACCGTCGCGCAGCTCGACCGCGTCCCGGTCGGGGTAGCGGTTGAGGCCGCGGGCGGCCTCGGCGACACGCTCGGCGATCCGGGCCACCAGCTCGTCGGGGAGCGGGTACGGGTTCTCGTTGGTGTTCAGCTGGACGGGCACGTCCAACTGCGGTGCGCCGTACGGGGACTGGCCCCGCAGCTCGTCCCGGATGGGGAGGTCGTCGATACGAGTCACGAGCCGGGCACCGTCCAGTCGAAGCGAGCCTTGATGGCGTCCCCGTGACCGGGCAGGTCCTCGGCGTTCGCCAGGTTGACCACGTGCGCGGCGACGTCCGCCAGCGCGTCCCGGTCGTACTCGACGACCTGGACGCCGCGCAGGAAGGTCTGCACCGACAGGCCGGCCGAGTGGCAGGCGCAGCCGCCGGTGGGCAGCACGTGGTTGGAGCCGGCCGCGTAGTCGCCCAGCGAGACCGGGGTCCAGCGGCCGATGAAGATCGCGCCGGCGTTGCGGACCTGGGCGGCCACCGCGTGCGCGTCCCGGGTCTGGATCTCCAGGTGCTCGGCGGCGTAGGCGTTGACGACGTCAAGGCCCTGCTTCAGGTCGTCGACCAGGATGATGCCGGACTGCTTGCCGCCCAGCGCCTCGGCCACCCGCTCGCTGTGCTTGGTCCTCTCGACCTGCACGGCCAGCTCGGCCTCGACCGCGTCGGCCAGCGCCGGCGAGTCGGTGACCAGCACCGAGCCGGAGGTCGGGCCGTGCTCGGCCTGGCTGATCAGGTCGGCGGCGACGTCGCTCGGCAGCGCGCTGTCGTCGGCGAGGACGGCGATCTCGGTCGGGCCGGCCTCGGAGTCGATGCCGATCCGGCCGGCGAAGTAGCGCTTGGCGGCGGCCACGTAGATGTTGCCGGGGCCGGTGACCATGTTCACCGGCGCACACTCCTCGGTGCCGAGCGCGAACATCGCGACCGCCTGGGCACCGCCGACGGAGTACACCTCGTCCACGCCGAGCAGCGCGCAGGCCGCCAGGATGGTCGGGTGCACCCGGCCGTCGAACTCTCTCTGCGGCGGCGAGGTGACCGCGATGCCCTGGACGCCCGCCTCCTGCGCCGGCACCACATTCATCACAACGGACGACGGGTACACCGCCAGCCCGCCCGGCACGTACAGGCCGACCCGGTCCACCGGCACCCAGCGCTGGGTGACCGTTCCGCCCGGCACCACCTGCGTGGTGTGCCCGGTGCGGCGCTGGTCCGCGTGCACGGCGCGGGCCCGGCGGATCGACTCCTCCAGCGCGGCCCGCACCTTCGGGTCCAGCGTCTCCAGGGCCTCGGTCAGCTGCTCGGCCGGGACCCGGGTCGACTCCAGCCGCACGCCGTCGAAGCGCTCGGTGATCTCGATCAGCGCCGCGACCCCACGATGGCGTACGTCCTCGGCGATCGGCCGTACCTTCTCCAGGGCGGCCGCCACGTCGAACTCGGCACGGGGCAGCAGGTCACGCGGGTCGTCCAGCGAGCCGCGGAGGTCGATTCGAGAGATCACGCCACCCAGTGTAAGGAGTGGCCGGAAGCACTGGTCCCGCATTTCAGTCCGTGATACGAAGGGCGAGACGACCGGGGGACGGGGGAAACCGTGGTGGAACAGGCGCCAGAGGACTGGACGGACACCGAGCAGGAGCTCTGGGAGGCCTTCCGCCAGGGCAACGTGTTCGACTGCCGCTGCCGCGACAGTGACGAGGACGACCCCTTCGGCGACGCCGCCTGGGGCCCCGACCGCACCGTCCGCGCCGACGTGCTGGCCCGCCTGCTGCTGGCCGGGCCGACCGCGGCCCCGGGCCGGGTCTCCTCCCTGCGGATGAACGGCGTCAACGTCACCGGCGCGCTCAACCTCGCCGGCGGCCGGATCAACCAGTACGTCGAGCTGTACGGCTGCCGCTTCGACCACAAGATCCTGATCTCCGAGGCCGAGGCCAGCACCCTGCGCCTCGTCGACTGCCTGATACCGCGGATCGAGGCCTCCCGGCTGAACACCACCGGCGACCTCCACCTCGCACGCTGCCGGATACCCGAGGGCATCCGGCTCACCGACGCCAAGATCGGCACCGACCTGCTGCTCAACCAGACCGTGCTCGGCGCCGACCGGTTCGGCCGCGCGGTCTCCGCCGACGGGATGGCCGTCCACCAGGACTTCGAGGCCGACCGGATCGAGGTCCACGGCGAGCTGAGCCTGCGCACGGCCCGGATCGGCGGCCGGTTCTCCCTGCGCGGGGCCCAGTTGTACGCCGTCCCGCAGAACCGGATCTGCCTCAACGCCGTCCGGATCACCGTCGGCCACACCTGCTACCTCACCAGCTCCCCCGACGGCGGCTGGTTCGGCTCCCGCAGCTACTACGGCTCCGGCTACGGCCAGAACCCGCCCCCGGGCGCCCCCGGCACGCCGTTCCGCGCCCACGGCCAGGTGCGGCTGTCCGACGCCCGCTTCGAGGGCGCCTGCCTGATCTCCGGCGAATTCCACCTGGAGGATGACGACGAGCTCTCGCTGCGCCGCATCCACACCCCCGAACTGCGCTTCACCTGCCGGGTCCGGCCCACCGGCCCGGTCTCGCTCTCCCGCGCCCGGATCGGCAACCTCGTCGACACCCCGGACGCCTGGCCGCGCGGCAAACACCTGGGCCTCACCGGCTTCGTCTACGAGTGCCTGCGCCCCGTCGCGCCGTTCACCGTCCAGCAGCGCATCGCCTGGCTGGAGGGCTCCACGGTGGAGTACCAGCCCGAGTCCTACGAGCAGCTCGCCACCGCACTGCGCCGCGACGGCGCCGACGACGACGCCCGCGAGGTGCTGTACGCCAAGCAGCGCCGCCGCTACGCGACCCTCCCGCTGCCCGCCCGCGCCTGGGGCAGGCTCCAGGACGTCACCGTCGGCTACGGCTTCCGCCCCGGCCGGGCCGCCCTGTGGCTGCTGCTCGCCTGGGCCCTCGGCAGCATCTACTTCGCCACCCACCCGCTGGAACCGCTCAAGCACGACGAGATGCCGCACTGGAACCCGGTGCTGTACACGCTCAACCAGCTGCTGCCGATCGTCGACCTCAACCAGGGGGCCTGGAATCCGGGCGGCCTCACCCAGTGGATCTCCGCCGGCCTGGTGATCGTCGGCTGGGTGCTCGCCAGCACCGTCGTCGCCGGCGCCACGAGGATGCTCCAGCGCGGATAACCCCGTTAACCGCGCGACAAGCGCAGGGCCCGGGGAACTACGCTGTCCGCCGTGACAGAACGGCTGCCGCTCCTCCCGCTGAACATCGTGCTCTACCCGGGCCTCGTGCTGCCCCTGAACGTCTTCGAGGAGCGCTACCGCCGTCTCGTCGCCGACCTGCTCGAACACCCCGAGGACGAACCGCGCCGCTTCGGCGTGCTCGCCATCAAGGACGGCCGCGAGGTCGCCCCGGTGCGCCCCGAGGAGGGCCCGGCCGGCCCGCTCGACGGCCTCGGCACCTTCACCGGGGACCCGCTGGAGGCGATCTTCCACATCGGCTGCGTCGCCGACATCGCCTCCGTCGAGGAGCAGCCCGACGGCCGGTACGAACTCCTCGTCACCGGCACCACCCGCTTCGTGCTCCGCTCCGTCGACACCTCAGGTCCGTACCTGACCGGCGAGATCGAGCCGATCGAGGAACGCCCGGGGGAGGGCTCCGGCGCCCTCGGCTCCGAGGTCGAGCGGGCCTTCCGCGCCTACCAGAAGCGCCTCGCCGGCGCCCGCGAGGCCAGCACCGTCGGCCGCCAGGAGCTCCCGGACGACCCGCAGGTGCTCTCCTACCTGGTCGCCGCCGCCTCGGTGTTCGAGACCCCGGTCAAGCAGCAGCTGCTCGCCTGCCCCGACACCGCCCAGCGGCTGCGCACCGAGCTCGACCTGCTGCGCCGCGAGACCGCCGTCCTCACCTGGCTGCCGTCACTGCCCGCGGTCGACCTCACCCGCCAGTCGTTCAGCCCCAACTGACCCCGCCCGACCGATCCCGGAGCCCCCGTGGCGAAGAAGCCGAAGAAGGGCGGCCAGGGCACCCCCGCCACCGTCGCCCTGGAGACCGCCGCCGTCCCGTTCACCGTGCACGCCTACGAGCACGACCCGGCCGCCGCCTCCTACGGCGGCGAGGCCGCCGAGGCCATGGGCGTCCCGGCCGACCGGGTCTTCAAGACCCTGGTCGCCGACGTGGACGGCGTCCTCACCGTCGGCGTGGTCCCGGTCGCCGGCCAGCTCGACCTCAAGGCCCTCGCCGCCGCGGTCGGCGGCAAACGCGCCGCCATGGCCGACCCGGCCGCCGCCGAACGCAGCAGCGGCTACGTCCGCGGCGGCATCTCCCCCCTGAGCCAGCGCCGCCCCCTCCGCACCGTCATCGACATCGGCGCCCTGGCCCACCCCACCGTCTACGTCTCCGCCGGCCGCCGAGGCCTGGAGGTAGAGCTCACCCCCAGCGACCTCATCACCCTGACGAACGCCAAAACCGCCCCCATCGCCCGCTAGCCCTACTGACCCCGGGTCTCTCCCCAGGGGCGCGGGGAACTGCGCGAACCGGAAGGCCCCGACCCGATCTTGGACCGCCGACCTTCCGCCCCACCCCGGTCCCTCAGCGCGGTGCCTCGTCCTGCCCGTTCACCGGCGCCGGCCGCTCCCCCGCCGCATCCCCGTCCACCGAAGCCAGCTGCACGGCCCCCTCCGGAGGAGCCTGCAGCTGCCCGTACGCCCCCGCCCAGTACGGCGGCGGGTCCTCCTCCCGCTTCCCGAACGCTGCTGACAGCGCGAGCAGCACCACCATCGCCGCCATCGGCCAGGCCAGCAGCGCCCCGTGCGCCCCCAGGTCGATGTCCGCGTTGAAGTGCCCCCCGGTGCCGACCCGCCGCGCCTCCGCGATGAGGTTGTCACTCGGCCCGAGCCACCGCCCCAGCCGCCAGGCGCCGAGCGACCCGAGCAGCCCGCCGATGGCCAGCCCCGCCGCGACCGCGACGCCGCCACCCCGGCGCCGGGTGACGAGGAACGCCCCGAGCGCCGTCACGGTCCCCATCCCGAGTCCGAGCAGGACGAACACCGCGTCGGCCCCGGCCCGCTGTTCCCCCTCCGGGTCGGCGTACAGGATCCGGTCCCGGTCCACGACCAGTGGCACCTTGGGCGCCAGCCACGCCCACAGCCCGGCCATGACCAGTCCCAGCAGGATGCACGCGAGCACCGTGCCCGCCCCGAACCGCAGCTCCGGCAGGAGCCGGTGCATCGCCGAGCGCTCGGTCTGGACGGCTTCCCCGAGCTCCGCCGGGAGCGGCGGGAGCTCCCCCGCGTCCGGGGCCGGCGGCGGCGCGAACGGGTCGGCGGCGGCGTCCGGCACCGCGTGCACGTCGGCGCGGGTGGGATCCGGAGGTGTGTTCGGTACGGTCACAGGCCCCATCGTTTCACGATCGCGGCCCGGACGGGCCGCCGCCCATGGGTCCCGGCAGCGGCTCCAGGGTCCGTCCTCGAACTCCCGCCTGCCGCGCGGCGACGGACCCTAGCGCGAGACGGCCCGCCGGTACGCCCAGGTGGCGATCGCCAGCGACACGACGCCGACGCCCGCACAGACCGCGAGGTCGCCGGCCACCAGCGCCCAGTCCGGGTCGGGCGTGAACGTCCGGGCGAAGGCCTCGACGCCGTACGTGGACGGCAGCAGGTCGCGCAGCCACAGCACCGGCTGCGGCAGGTGGTCGACGGGCAGGACGCCGAGCAGCAGCGCCGCCGACATGCCGAGCTGCCCGAGCATGGTGGCGATCTCCTGCCGCGGCGCGAGCAGCCCGCAGGCGGCCCCCAGGCCGGAGAGCGCGGCCCCGGCGAGCGGGACGACGGCGAGCAACACCCACAGCTGCCCGAGCGGCAGCCCGAACATGACCGCGCCGACGGCCGCCGTCACCACCGTCCCCGGCAGCGTGAACGACGCGTACGCGCCCGCCGCGCCGAGCACCACGGACGCGGCCGGGACGGGCAGCGTCGCGTAGTGGTCGAGCCCGCCGGTGGCCCGCAGCTTCCCGAAGTACTGCGCGAGCAGGTTCAGCGCGACGAACGCCACGACCAGCACGCTCGACCCGGCGACGACCGACCGCGCCGCCGACGTCTGCCCGGAGTCCACGACGCCCCGCATCATCACCAGGATGCCGACGGACTGGAAGGTCGCCACGAACAGCAGCGGAATCCGCGCCACCCGGGCCCGGGCGAGCTGCGCCCGGTAGACGGCGGCGAGGGCGGGCAGCAGCCGGGCCGCGGGGGCGAGCGGGGCGGGCCCGCAGGTCGCGCCGGGGGCGGCGGCCTGCGGCGGCACCGAGAGCAGCGTCACTTGGCCAGTCCTCCGTGGCGGCCGCCCAGCTTGAGGTAGGCGTCCTCAAGGCTCGGGGTGGCCAGGGTGAAGTCGTCGAGGGCGGCGAAGGCCGGGCCGGTGGTGACGGCGGCGACGAGTTCGCGGGCCTGTTCGGGGGTGGTGCGGACGGTCCAGCGGCGGCCGGTGCGTTCGGCCCGTTCGGCGAGTTCGGCGACGGCGGGCACCCCGACCGGCGCCTCGTCCCGCCAGACCAGGTCGAGCCGGACGTCGCCGTCCACCAGGGCCTTCAGCCCGCCGGGGGTGTCACAGGCGATCACCCGCCCCTCGTCGATGACGGCGACCCGGTCGAGCACGGTCTCCGCCTCGATGACGTTGTGGGTGACCAGCAGCACGGTGGTGCCGCGCTCGGCCCGGCGCCGGTCGACGGCGCTCCAGACGGCGCGGCGGGCGACCGGGTCCATGCCGGTGGTGGGTTCGTCGAGGACGAGCAGCGGCCGCTCCCCCACCAGCGTGGCGGCGAGGCAGGCGAGCCGGCGCTGGCCGCCGGAGAGCTTGGCGAGCGGCCGGTGGGCGATCGGCTCCAGCCCGAGTTCGGTGAGCACGTCGGCGGCCTCGGCCCGGGCCTGGGCACGGCCGAGCCCGCGCAGCCGTCCGGTGGTCTCGGCGGCGAGGGCGACGGTCAGCTCGTCGAGGGCGGTGGATTCCTGCCCGAGGTAGCCGAGCAGGCGGGCGGCCCGTTCGGGGTGGCGGACGATGTCGTGGCCGAGGAGTTCGATCGAGCCGGCGTCGGGCCGCAGCAGCCCGGTGAGCTGACGGACGAGCGTGGACTTGCCGGCGCCGTTGGGTCCGAGCAGCCCGAAGATCTCGCCCTGCCGGACGGTCAGAGCGACTCCGTCGTTGGCCCGGATCTCGGTGGCGGCGGCGCCGCGGCCGGTGCGGTAGGTCTTCACCAGGCCGCTTACGGCACAGCACGGCAGGGGGTCCTGGGGTGCGCGCCCTGCCGTCTCGTTCACGACCGAAGACTTTACGCGCTCACACGGGCGAACCGGACAAGGGGTCCTGATCCCCGACAGCCACCTCGGGCTCGGCGCTGACCTCAGTCGTCCACGACCATCGACCCGCCCGGCACCCGGGTGGCGAGCTCCTTCCAGAACCCGGCCCGGATCGCGTACCGGTCGTGCTCGTCGATCTGGTCGTCCTTGTGCGCGAGCAGCCCGAAGCGGGCCGCGTAGCGCAGCAGTTCGCCGTCGACGCGGTGCGGGATGCGCGGGTAGTCGGGCCAGAGCGCGGTGAGCCGTTCGACGTCACCGAGGCGTTCGCTCCAGCGCCGGGCGAAGACCTGCCCGACCTCGTGAGCGTCGCCGCCGATGGAGGTGATGTCCTCCTCGCGGTCGGCCCAGCGCTGTTCCGCGGTGGTGAGCTGGGCGAGGGTGGGCAGGCTGTCCCCGGCGGTGACGGCGGGTTCGGGGACGGGCCGGTCGACCCAGCCCCGGTCGGAGGACCAGCGCAGCACGGGGCCGGTGTGCACACCGCCATTGACGCCGGCCTGCCCGCCCGCCTGGCCGTTGGCGCTGACGGACGGGAGGGCGGCGGTACGCCCGGCGAGGTCCTTGGGGGTGGGCACCACCTTGAGTGCGGCGGCGGCCGACTGCGCGCGCCCGTTCGCGGCGGGGGCGACGGGCTCGGACGCGACGGCGGCCGGGCGGGCGGGCACGGTCACCGGCACGGCCGGGGGCACCACGGCGGGGGGCGCGGCGGGCGGCGCGGCGAGGATCTTGGCGATCTCCTGGCGCGGGCCCTGTCCGGGGGCGGGGAACACGCTGGCGGTCTCGCGGAGGCTGAACGAGCCCTCGATCCACTCTCTGTCGAGCACCCGCCGCTCGTCCGCCTCGCCGACCAGGTCCTCGGACTGGTTGAAGTCTCCGTCGGCGGCCTGGAGCGCCCAGAGGTGGACGACGACGCCGTGCTCCTTGGCGGACATCATGCCGGGCAGCAGGTCGCCGTCACCGGTGATCAGCACGACGTCGGCGCAGGCCCGGTTGCGGGCGAGCTCGGAGAGTTCGGCGTGCATGGCCGCGTCCACACCCTTCTGCACCCAGCGGCCCTCGGCCCGGGTGAGGGCGCCGAGCCGGACGGTGACCCGGGGCAGCACCCGCAGCCGGCGGTGTTCGGGCATCGGGCGCCGGTCGGGGGCGGCGTCGAACCAGTAGATCCGCAGCAGCGGCAGCCCGGTCTCGGCCTCGGCGCGTTCGCGCAGCGCGGTGATCAGCGCGGTGTGGTCGACGGTGACCCGGGAGCGGGACGGGTCGCCGGCGAGCAGGCTGGCGGCGGCGCCCAGCAGGTATCCGGCATCCACCAGGACGACACAGCGATCCATCGCGCACCTCTTTCCGCTCGCCCTCGGGGTCAGGCCAGGTGGGCGCGGTACGCCCTCGATCCGGGCGTGGTGGTGAGGGGTCTCCCGCGACCGCCCGATCGTTGGCTCACCTTTTCCCCCTGGTTCGCGCGCCGAACCTCGGGAGATGTCGCGGTAACGCAACAGCCCTCTCAACGGAAAGCAAAGGCGGACCCCGTTCAACGACGGGGCCCGCCTCCGGTCACGCCCGGGCTCGCGTCCGGGTGTCAGCCCTTCAGCTCAGCCCTTCGACTCAGCCCTTCAGCTCGGCGGCGACCAGCTCGGCGAGCTGGACGGCGTTGAGCGCGGCGCCCTTGCGCAGGTTGTCGTTGGAGACGAACAGCGACAGGCCGTTCTCCACCGTCTCGTCGACCCGGATGCGGCCGACGTAGCTCGGGTCCTGACCGGCGGCCTGGAGCGGGGTGGGGATGTCGGACAGCTCGACGCCGGGGGCTCCGGCGAGCAGCTCGACGGCGCGCTCCGGGCTGATCGGGCGCTCGAAACGGGCGTTGATCTGCAGCGAGTGGCCGGAGAAGACCGGCACGCGCACGCAGGTGCCGGCGACCTTCAGGTCCGGGATGCCGAGGATCTTGCGGCTCTCGTGGCGGAGCTTCTGCTCCTCGTCGGTCTCGTTGGAGCCGTCCTCGACGATGGAGCCGGCCAGCGGCACCACGTTGAAGGCGATCGGCCGCTGGTAGACCTTGGGCTCGGGGAACTCGACGGCCGAGCCGTCGTGGGCGAGCGCGGAGGCACCGTCGACGACCTTGGCGGCCTGGTCCTGCAGCTCGGCGACACCGGCGACGCCGCTGCCGGAGACGGCCTGGTAGGTGGAGACGACCAGGGCGGCCAGGCCGGCCTCCTCGTGCAGCGGGCGCAGCACGGGCATGGCGGCCATGGTGGTGCAGTTCGGGTTGGCGATGATGCCCTTGGGCCGGTCGGCGATGGCGCCGGGGTTGACCTCGGAGACGACCAGCGGGACCTCGGGGTCGCGCCGCCAGGCGGAGGAGTTGTCGATGACGACCGCGCCGGCCGCGGCGACCTTGGGGGCGAGGGCCTTGGAGGTGGCGCCGCCGGCCGAGAAGATCACGATGTCCAGGCCGGTGTAGTCGGCCGTGGCCGCGTCCTCGACGGTGACCTCGGTGCCCTGCCAGGGCAGGGTGCGCCCGGCCGAGCGGGCCGAGGCGAACAGCCGCAGCTGCTCCACCGGAAAGCTACGCTCCGCCAGGATCTCGCGGACCACGCCGCCGACCTGGCCGGTGGCCCCGACAATGCCGATCTTCATTCCGACTACTCCTCTGGATGGTGCTGTTCACAGCCGCACTCTGCCCATCATGCCTTGTCACGCGGGCCGGGCGACCTGGTATTCCACGGTGTGAGAGGCCTCGACCCGTCTAGTGGTCCAGACCACTCACAAGTTCCGTTGCCAGCCGGTGCGCTGCGGCCACCTCGGCAGCCCCCGCCGGCAGCAACGGCAGCCGCACGTCCGCCGTGGGGATCCGCCCCTGGGCGTGCAGCACCCCCTTCACCACCGCCGGGTTCGGCGCCGCGAACGCGGCCAGCGCCAGCCCGGTCAGCCGGTGCCCCAGCGCCCGGGCCCGCACCGCGTCCCCGGCCTGCCACGCGGCGGCCAGCTCGACGAACCGGGCGGTGGCCAGATGGGCCGAGGCGAGGATGCCGCCGGCCGCGCCGAGCGCCAGCATCGACGCGAGGAAGGCGTCCTCCCCGGCCAGCACCGCGAAGCCGTCCGGGGCGGCGGCGAGCAGCTCGACGGCGGCCTGGTCGAGCCCGCCGGTCGCGTACTTGACGCCCACCACGCCGTCCACGGCGGCGAGTTCGGCCAGCGCGGCCCCCGACAGCTGCTGCCCGGTGCGGTACGGGATGTGGTAGACGATCAACGGCAGCGGGCTCGCCACGGCGAGCGCCCGGAAGTGCGCGACCGTCCCGGCCTCTCCCGGCCGCAGGAACGCCGGGACGGTGACCAGCGCCGCCGCGGCCTGCGGCACCTGCGCGCCGAGCGCGGCCAGCGACTCGGCGGTGGCCCGGGTGTCGCCGCCGTGCGCGCCGACAATCAGCTGCGCACCGCGCCCGGCACAGGCGGCGGCGCACACCTCGACCACCGCCCGCCGCTCCTCCGGGCTCAGCGCGGCGGGCTCGCCGGTCGTGCCGAGCGCGACCAGCCCGGCCGCGCCGGCATCGAGCACCTCATGGGCGAGCTTCTCCAGTGCCTCCAGCGCAACCGAGCCGTCGGCGGCGAAGGGCGTGATCAGTGGGACGTAAATACCCGCAAGTTCCATGCCCACGATCCTGCGACCCGCCGATCATCCAGGTCCAGTTCACATTTCCGACGCTTCTCGTAAGCTGAGCCGATGCTCGACGTCCGACGCCTGCGCCTGCTGCGCGAACTGGCCCACCTCGGCACCATCGCCGCCGTCGCCGAGGCGCTGTCCTTCAGCCCTTCGGCGGTGTCCCAGCAGCTGTCCGTCCTGGAGAAGGAGGCCGGCGTCCCGCTGCTGGAGCGCACCGGACGCCGGGTCGCGCTCACCCCGGCCGGGCGCAACCTGGTCCGGCACGCCGAGGCGGTGCTCGCCCGGCTGGAACAGGCGGACGCCGAACTCGCCCACGCCAAGCAGGGGTTGGCCGGCCAGCTGCGGATCGGCACCTACCCGTCGGCGGCCCGAGCGATCATCCCGGCGGTGCTCGCCGAACTCGCCGGCTGGCACCCGGGCCTGGAGCCGATGGTCACCGAGGTGGACCCGGCCGCCGTCGGGGCGGCCCTGCGCGCGGGCGAACTGGACGTCGCCCTGGTCCACGAGTACGACCTCGTCCCGGCCGACCCGGAACCCGGCCTCGCGGTGACCCGCCCGGTGTTCACCGAGCCGATGTACCTGGCCGCCCGCACGGCGGGGACGGTCGCCGAACAGCGCACCGCGCCGTGGATCCTGGCCCCGCGCGGCACGCTCTGCCACAGCATGGCCGTCCGGGCCTGCGAGTCCGCCGGATTCGCGCCGCGGATCCGGCACCAGATCGACGACTTCGCCACCGTCCTGGCCCTGGTCGCGGCAGGCCAGGGCGTCGCCCTGGTCCCCCACCTCGGCACCGCCCAGCCCCCGCCCGGCGTCGTCCTCACCCGCCTGCCCATGTACCGCCGCACCCGCGCCGCCTTCCGCGCGGGCGCCGGCTCCCACCCGGCGATCTCCGCCTTCGTCTCCGCCCTGCACACGGCAGTGCCCCCAGGCCTGGGCGGCCAGACCTGATCCGCCCCCCGTGCCCCATCCCTCCCCCAAAAGCACAAATCCCCGCGCCCCGAAAGGGGCGCGGGGAACTGCGCGAAGCGGAAGGCAACCCACCCGCACCCGGCCTCAAAGCCCGGCTGCCTCCGGCGTCACCCCGCCAGACAGCTCGGCCCGAGCAACTGCTTCAGGTCCCCGAACAACGCCGGATCCGACTTCACCCGGTGCCGGTCCAGCCGCAGCACCGTCGTCGTCCGCGAACCCTCCAGCCGCAGCCGCACCTCCGTCGTCCCCCGGTGGCTGCTCAGCACCTCGCCGAGCCGCGCGACCAGCGGCGGCGTCACCTTCACGCTCGGGATGTTGATGACGATCGGCGCCTCGGCATGCGCGTTCGACAGGTCGGGAACCGACAGCTCCATCCCCATCAGCCGCGGCACGTCCTCCCGCTTGTCGAGCTTGCCGCGCACGAACACCACGGCGTCCTCCACCAGTTGCGAGGACACCAACTGATAACTCGCCGGGAAGAACATGCAGTCGATCGAGCCGGCCAGGTCCTCGACCGTCGCGATCGCCCACGCGTTGCCCTGCTTGGTCATCTTCCGCTGCAGGCCCGAGATGATGCCGCCGATGGTGACGATCGTCCCGTCCGGCCGCTCCGCGAGGTCCGCGACCGCGCAGTCCGCCTTGTCGGCGAGCACGTGCTCGATGCCGTGCAGCGGGTGCGAGGAGACGTACAGGCCGAGCATCTCGCGCTCCTGGGTGAGCAGGAAGGCCTTGTCCCACTCCTCCTCGGAGAAGACGACGTCCAGCCCGAAGCTCGGCTCGTCGGACACGGAGTCCCCGCCGAACAGGTCGAACTGGCCCTCCGCCTCCTTCCGCTTCACCCCGACGACGTTGTCGATCATCGGCTCGAACTGCGCGCTCAGGCCCTTGCGGGTGTGCCCGAGCGAGTCGAACGAGCCCGCCTTGATCAGCGATTCGACGGTCCGCTTGTTGCAGACCACCGACTCCACCTTGTCCAGGAAGTCCGGGAAGGAGGCGAACTTCCCCTTCGCCTTTCGCGTGCGGATCATCGACTCGACCACCGGCCCACCGACGTTGCGGATGGCCGTCAGACCGAAGCGGACGGTGTCGCTGCCGTGCGGCGTGAAGTCGGAGTCCGACTCGTTGACGTCCGGCGGCAGCACCTGGATGCCCATCTTGCGGCACTCGTTGAGGTAGACCGCCGACTTGTCCTTGTCGTCCTTCACCGACGTCAGCAGGCCGGACATGTACTCGGCCGGGTAGTTCGCCTTGAGGTAGGCCGTCCAGTAGGAGACCAGCCCGTACCCGGCGGTGTGCGCTTTGTTGAACGCGTAGCCGGAGAAGGGGACCAGGACGTCCCACACCGCCTGGATGGCCGCGTCGGAGTAGCCGCGTTCGCGGCAGCCCTTCTGGAAGGGCACGAACTCGGCCTCCAGGATCTCCTTCTTCTTCTTACCCATGGCCCGGCGCAGCAGGTCTGCCTGGCCGAGCGAGTACCCGGCGAGGATCTGCGCGGCCTTCTGCACCTGCTCCTGGTAGACGATCAGGCCGTACGTCGGCCGGAGCACCTCCTCCAGGGGCTTCTCCAGCTCCGGGTGGATCGGCGTGATCTCCTGCTGGCCGTTCTTGCGCAGCGCGTAGTTCGTATGGGAGTTGACGCCCATCGGGCCCGGCCGGTACAGCGCCAGCACGGCCGAAATGTCTTCGAAGTTGTCGGGCTTCATCAGCCGCAGCAGCGAACGCATGGGGCCGCCGTCGAGCTGGAAGACGCCCAGCGTGTCGCCGCGCGCCAGCAGTTCGTAGGTCGGCTTGTCGTCCAGGGGCAGATCAAGCAGGTTGATCGTGACGCCCTTGTTCTTCTCGATCGCCTTGACGGCGTCGTCCATGATCGTCAGGTTGCGCAGGCCGAGGAAGTCCATCTTGAGAAGGCCGAGGCCCTCGCAGGTCGGATAGTCGAACTGCGTGATGGTGACGCCGTCGGTGTGCCGGGTCCAGACCGGGATGTGGTCGGTCAGCGGCTCGGCGGACATGATGACACCGGCCGCGTGCACACCGGGCTGGCGGATCAGGCCCTCGATACCGCGCGCGGTGTCGATGACCTTCTTCACGTCCGGGTCGCTCTCGTACAGCCCGCGGATCTCACCGGCCTCGCTGTAGCGCGGGTGGCTGCTGTCCGTGATGCCGGAGAGCGGGATGCCCTTGCCCATGACGTCCGGCGGCATCGCCTTGGTGATCCGGTCGCCCATCGCGTACGGGTAGCCGAGGACGCGCGAGGAGTCCTTGATGGCGGCCTTCGCCTTGATGGTGCCGTACGTGACGATCATGGCGACCTTGTCGGATCCCCACTTCTCGGTCACGTACCGGATCACGTCACCGCGCCGGCGCTCGTCGAAGTCGATGTCGACATCGGGCATGGAGATGCGCTCGGGGTTGAGGAAGCGCTCGAAGATCAGCCCGTGCGGGATGGGGTCGAGGTCGGTGATGCCCATCGCGTACGCGACCAGCGAACCGGCCGCCGAACCACGGCCGGGGCCCACCGCGATGCCCTGGCTCTTGGCCCACATGATGAAGTCCGCGACCACGAGGAAGTACGCCGGGAACCCCATCTGGATGATGGTGTCCATCTCGTACTCGGCGAGCTTCTTGTGCTCCTCGTCGTACCCGCCCGGGAAGCGCCAGTCCATGCCCTCCCAGACCTTGGACTTGAAGAAGTCCGACTCGGACTCGAAGCCCTCCGGGATCGGGAAGCGCGGCATGAGGTTCCTGAACTTGAACATGCCCTCGGTGTCGACCCGCGAGGCGACCAGCAGCTGGCTGTTGCGGCAGCCCTCCTGCCAGGCGTCCGAGGAGTCCAGCGCGTACATCTCGGCGGCCGACTTGATGTAGTAGCCGGTGCCGTCGAAGCGGAAGCGGTCCGGGTCGGAGAGGTTCTTGCCGGTCTGCACGCAGAGCAGCAGGTCGTGCGCGCCGGCGTCGGCCTCGGTGGTGTAGTGCGAGTCGTTGGTCACCACCGGGGGGATGTTCAGCTTCTTGCTGATCTCCAGCAGCCCGTCGCGGACCCGCTTCTCGATGTCGAGGCCGTGGTCCATCAGCTCCAGGAAGTAGTTGTCCTTGCCGAAGATCTCCCGGTAGTCGGCGGCGGACTTCAGCGCCTCGTCGAACTGGCCCAGCCGCAGGCGGGTCTGCACCTCGCCGGACGGGCAGCCGGTGGTGGCCATCAGACCGCCGGACAGCTCGGAGATCAGCTCCTTGTCCATCCGGGGCCACTTCACCAGCCAGCCCTCGGAGTAGGAGCGCGAGGTCAGCTTGAAGAGGTTGTGCAGGCCCTCCTTGTTACGGGCCCAGATGGTCTTGTGGGTGTAGGCACCGGACGCGGAGACGTCGTCCCGCTTCTGGTGCGGCTGGCCCCACAGGATGCGCTTGGTGTTGGACCGGGACTCCGGCGCGACGTACGCCTCGATGCCGATCACCGGGGTGATCCCGGCGGCGGTCGCCTGCTTGTGGAACTCGGCGGCGCCGTACATGTTCCCGTGGTCGGTCATCGCGACATGGGTCTGGCCCAGCCGCTCGACCTCCTTGAACATCTGCTTCAGCCGGGCGGCACCGTCCAGCATCGAGTACTCGGTGTGAACGTGCAGATGCGCGAACGGCTGGTCGCTCAAGGCGGGGCCTCCGGAGGCTCGGTGCTTGTCTGGTGGGCCGGCGAACGCGCAGGTCACAGGGGGTCCCTGGAAACAGATGTGGCCCGAACCACCTCCCGGGGTCCGGACCATCCCTCACACGTTCACGCGTCCACTCTAGCTTCCCTCTCCCCCACCGAGTCGCACCGCGGCAGCCTCCCGCACCTCCGATTCCTCCATCGGATCGTCGCGGAGGTACGCCAGCCGCTCCCTGACCTCGGCCCGTTCCGGAGCGTGCTCGACCCCCAACAAACGAGCCTCCGCCTCGCAATCCCAGAGGCACTCCACGTACACCTCGTCCACGCCAGCAGGCGCCACAGCGGCGAGCGCCTCCAGATAAGCAGCCCGCTCGTACGAGTGCGGCGTCCAGAGCCAGAACCGCCGCAACAACGAAGCCGCCCCTGCCGCCTTCGCCCCGAACCTGGCCAGCCCCCGAGCGAGAACGTCCGGCCCACACCAGTCCTGCTCCACCCAGCACCGCTCCAGCGCATCCAGCAGGACCGGCAGATCCCGCTCATCCCCGTGCTTCGGGAGCGGATCCATCGAACCCTGGCGATTCGACACCGGCTCGGCCGCGCGCTCGCCCTCGCGGATATATCCCCGTAGTGCCTCCCGCGCCTCGACCGACCCACCGAGCGCCAACAGCTCCAGCACCCCAGCGGCCCGCTCGCAGACGTCCTCACCCCCCGCCAGCAGCTCCACCACCGGCCCGACCGGCAGCGCCAGGTCCCGGATCAGCCGAGCCAGATACAAGTGCCGATGATCCACCTGCGAGTCCCACCGCCACTCCCACCGGACACACCCGTAAACCAGCTCTACAGCAGCGGCAGGGTCCTCCGCCGCCATCCGCGCACCCAGCCCGCGCCCCCGCTGCAACAACCCCGGCAACGTCCCCGCCGGCGCGTACTCGTATCTCCGCTCTACCACGCCCCCATCGTCCCTCAGCCCCCGATGCCCGGGCGTCGGGGGCTGAGGGTCACCGGTTCCGCCACCCTCTGAGCACCATGGGCCGCCGATCTTCCTCCGCCGCGACAACCCCTCGCGAGCGAGCGGCCGGATCCCACCTCCAACCGAGCACCCACAGCGCAGGAAGTCGGCCAGCCCGACTTCCCACGCCACGCAACCTGCAGGTCACGCCCACCACCCATCTCCCCTGCGGCCCCTCGCTCTCCCCGAGCGAGGGGCCGGATCCTCCGCCGCCATCCGCGCACCCCCTCGCGCTCCTTCGCGCGAGGGGCCGCCACACTGCCGTCCTACAGTGCGCCCAGCGACCGGGCCAGCTCGTCAGCCGTCGGCCGGTTGTCCGGATGCGGGTCGAGTGCGGGAGCCAGGACTCCCAGCAGCGATGGCACCGCAGTCCCTGCCCTGTTCAATGGCACTCGTCCCTCGGCAATCACGGCCCGCAGCTCGCTCAAGCTCGCGGCCTGCGGGTCAACACCAACAGCCGAGTAGTCCAGCGGCCACTGCCCACTGGCCGCCACCCACAACGACCCGCCGAGTGCATACACATCGCTCGCCGGAGTGGGCGTTGCACCACCGCCGGCCGCAAGTTCTGGCGCCTCCAGATGAGCCAGGCCGCCACTGAAAGGAGTGTTCAACTCCCCCTCCGGCAACGGACTTTCCCCCTGGGCATTGGCGAAGTCGATCAACCGAGGCCCAGTCGCCGCATGAACGCAATGCGCCGCCTGCAAGTCGCCGTGCGACCAACCGATCTCATGCAGCTCGGCAACCGCCCGACAGAAGTCCACCCCGGCTACCAGCATGCGTCCTCGCTCCTCCGCACTGGGCACCCGATCACCCCGTGCGGCCCTGAACACCTCCCACGTCGACGAGCCGTCGAACCACGGCGTCACAGTGAAAACGCCGCCGTCGACGAGAGGTACGCGAGGACTCAAAGTCCGTTGCCCGATCGCACGCAGAACGGAAACTTCGCGGCGGGGGCCGAGGGCTCGGCCCCCGCCGCTGTCGGCCGTGGCGATCTTGACCGCCAACCGCTGCCCGGCCCCGGCTGTCACCCGCCACACCTGGACACCCCGACGGTCGGTGACCAACTCGGCCTCGGCGAGGACCCCGACCCGCTCCTCCAACCCGCCTCGAATGGACTCGATCAACGGAAGCCCTCTCGCTCAGGTCTCGCGGCCCATGCCCTTACGACAGACCAGTTCAGCGCCGCCGATCGGGCAGTTGTCGACGTGCCGATCACAGGTGCCAAGACATCACGGCCATCATCGTGAGCGACGGCAATCGTCTCGGCCAGCTCCGGCGTGTCCTCCAGGAACCGCGGGTCGAGCGGCCTCACCGCTGGCTGGACCGACAAGAACGTCACTGGCGGCACTGGCAGTCGACCGCCCTGCCGACTCTCGTCGACTTCGCCCGCCCAGAACTTTCCGATCATCAGACCAACAGGCCCATAGAGATTCTTGAGAGCCCAGTGGGGCCAATCGATCTCGCGTCGCCCGGCGCCGTCGATCACCACGTTCTCGCACACCAGGTGCCCACGCGGCCGGGGCGCCAGCGAGCGCACGTACTCGGCTGCCTGGACGCCGGCTGCGAACACTGACGCTTCTATGTCGGCCAGGGCCACGCCCGGCTGGATCCGGTACGTCGTCCAGCCCGTCATCCGGTAGCGGACAGACGGACCCAAGTAGGGGCAGTGTCCACTCGTGGTCTCGACGTAGCCCGCCACTGGCTGCAATGGGCCCGTCGTACGAGCCCCGTGAAGGCGCAGAGCCCCCGCCAGGAGCGGGGGCTCTGCGCGTACCGTGCTGGTCACTCCGAAGGCTCCGGGCAAGAGTCGTCCCCGCCGCCCACCGGACCGCACTTCCACGATGCCCACACCTGCCCGGCGTCCCGATACCGATGCCACGCAGCAGTGTCGACAACGCCGCTCTCGTTGGTGAACCACACCATCGGCAACGGCCCGTACGCGTTCTCGTACTCGGCGACCCACGCCACGTCCCCCGACCCGGCATCCTCGACATGGGTAAGGGCGAAGCCGGCATGGGCGGTGGTGAACGCGATGTGCGCCGCCTTGTCACCGGCGAGCCGGTGCCAGGCGGCATCGATCGCGCCCGAGAACATCTCCGGCGCGCGATCGCCGGCCGCCAGGCGGCGCCCGGCGATCGCGAAGAACCGACCGAGCTCGTCCAACTCAGTCGTGGTAACGGTGATGGTGGTGTTCACGTACTCCTCCTGCTGTGGTCAGGTGGCTGAACCTCAACGCTCGCGGCTGCTCAGCGCATCCGCTCGTGTCGCCTGAGTCACCACGGTGGCGGAAGCCACGAACATTGGCGAGCAGATTTCTGAAGATTTCTCAGACCCACTGCTGCGCAGCTGCGCTGAGCAGTCGGCGCGCGTCCGCGTCGTACAGCGCGCTCGGCGCGAGCAGATCGAAGACCTTCCGGTACTGCACTACTTCCTCGGGCAGGGCGAGCCGCAGTTCCGCGCTGATGACCTCCACGATTACCTGCTGGTCGTCGAAGATCCAGAAGCCGTGCGCCGGCGAGACGGGCAGACGGGTACGGAAGGGCACGACACCAAGACGGAGAGCTGGCAGAGCCGTTGCCGACACCAGACGCTCGATCTGTGCGCGCATCACTCGCGCGGACGCGACGCCGTACATCAACGCGGCCTCGGTCAACAGGATGTGCCACCGCTTGCGGCCCGGCACGTACAGCACCTCCTGCCGAGCCAGGCGCGCGGCGACGGCCGCCTCGGTGTCGGGCGGGCTGTCGTTCAGCCGGGCGTGCTCGCGAAATCGTGCGGCGGCGTAGTCCGCAGTCTGCAACAGGCCGGGAATCCAACACGGTTCGAACACGCGGATGATCTCAGCCGCGGCCTCCGTCTCGGCCCACGACCGCTGAACAACGGCGTGGCCCTCCCGGAGCTGACGCCGCCACTCGGCATACCGGCTGTCCAGATCCCGCAGCAGCACCAGCAGTTCGCCGGCGGCCGCGGGGCAGCCACATGCAGCGGTCCACTCCCGGATGTCACTCGCGGTCGGTGCCTGGCGGCCGAGCTGGATCTTGGAGACCTTGCTCGGCGGCCAGCCCAACCGGCGCGCCAACGTGCGGCCGTCGATCTCGGCGGCCGCACGAATCGCGCGAAGACGTCCACCCAGCTCTTCCCGGGCCTCGTGGACGCCCTTTCTGTCAATGCTCAACGCGGCGGATGCTCCTGGACGAACTCTTGGTACGGCTGGGCGTGGTGGAACGCGGCGTCCAGCCATCGGGCGTGCTCGACGACGATAGCCGGGTCGGTGATGATCTCGGCACCCAGCAACTCCCCCACCTCCGTGAAGTGCAGGATGGCCAGCGTGTGGGAGTCGAAGAGCCAGAAGTCGCGGTCCGGCAGGCACAGGCCGTTGGCGGTTGCGCGGTCGAGGTATCGGATGTCCTCACCGGCAGTGGTGTTGCTCTCGGCGAGGTGAAGTTCGTAGCGGAGGTAGTCGGTCAACTCCGGCGGCACGACACGGACCCGCGCCACGGTCTTGCCCGCTCCGGTCTGCGTCCGCATCGTGTCGAGCCAGGGAGCGAACCAGCCCAGATCGACCGCCTCGCCGTTCAGGAACTGGTCGAACGATTCGCGCTCGTTCTCGATGTCGTAGTGCGTCCGGGTCTCCAGCCGCCGCGCGGTGTGCGCGAACCCGCTGAACAGCGCGTCGAACGCCGCACCGGTGACCAACTCGGACACGGCAGGCGCGGACTTCCGCGGCACGAACCGCTCCAGCAACTCCCGGGGCACTTCGAGAATGTCCTCGTCGTCCGCCAGGTCGCGGACATCGCCGTACGCCTCGTCCGCCGGGTCGATCTTCCAACCCTGGACTACGACGGTGTCCCGATCGGTCTCGTAGACCGCCGGGCACCCGCCCCACCGCTGTTGCTTCCAACGAACCGCAGCCGCATGGGATCCTCCTCAGGATCGTGATTTCTCAGAGTTTCTTCCCATGCCATGCCGCACCATAAGACTTGTTTCCAGCCGATCCCGAGAGATCGAGATGCCCGAATCAGTCTCCCCAGGTGCGCAGGAAGTCGGGCCGACCGACTTCCTGCGCAGGTGGAGAGAGCGAACGCCACCGGCTGGTTCGCCAACTACGCTCGGAGCTTCGTAGCCGTCTGGGCCTGCGCACGGCCCTGGACGCCCGACCACGAGGGGACCGCCGCACATGGGCAGGACTGAGTACTACAACGACCCCGACGCCCCCAAGGCCAACACCCTCATCCCTGCCAGCAACCTGCTCGTGGTCGACGACGACGGCGCCATCCTGCTCCAGCGCCGCCGCGACACCGGCCAGTGGGCCCTGCCCGGCGGCGCCCAGGACATCGGCGAAACCGCCGCCGAGTGCGCCATCCGCGAGTGCCTCGAAGAGACCGGCATCCGAGCCGAGATCACCGGATTCCTCGGCGTCTACACCAACCCGAACCACATCGTCGCCTACACCGACGGCGAGATCCGCCAGCAGTACGAGAACACCTACATCGGCCGCCCGGTCGGCGGGGAGCCGACGATCAACGACGAGGCCGACGGCGTCCGCTACATCCAGCCCGCCGACCTCGACCAGTACGACATCCACCCCAGCATGCGCCGGCAGATCGGCGACTACCTCGCCGGCACCTACCCCTACCTCGGCTGAGCCGCCACCACCGCTCAGCCCCGCAGCTCCCGCCGGATCACCAGCCGCAGCCCCGACCACACCTCGTCGATCGCGCACACCTTGTTGTCCACCAACCCCGTGGGCAGCGCGACCTCCCGCACCCCGTCCTCGTCCAGGTCGCTCACCACCCCCGAGGACTTCTTCGGCCAGGCCACCCACAGCCCCGCCGCCGGTCGCATCCGCGCACGCAGCCCGGCCAGTCCGGCCTCGTACTCGGCACGCCCGGCCGGGAACCACACACAGACGTCGAACATCGAGTCCACCACTACGGAAACGCCCTCCGGCAGCCCCGGCACCGCGAACCCCGCCGGCGCGTCCACCAGCAGCAGCGCGTCCCCGGCCCGGATGCCGAGCTTCCGCGCCGGCGGCGTCCCCGAGTACCCGGCCACGGCGGCGCCCGTCAGCCGTCCAGCTCGGACAGCTCGGCGAGGAAGTCCAGCGCGACGGCCCAGGCCCGCTCGGCGGCCTCGGCGTCGTAGTCGGCCAGGTCGGGGTCGGTGAACAGGTGCCCGGCGCCCCGGTAGCGGTGCACCTCGACGTCGGCGCCGGCCTTCCGCATCCGCAGGTACCAGGCGTTCAGCCAGTCCTCGGTCTCGAACGGATCCGGCTCCGCAACGTGCAGCTGAACCGGGATCGACGTGGCCGCGTCCTCCCGCAGATCCGACGTCCCGTGCAGGAGCAGCAGCCCGCGCGCCTTCTCGTCCGCCAGCGCAAGGTTCTGCGCGAGCGAGCCGCCGAGCGAGAACCCCGCGTACACCAGTTCCGGCACGACCCCGTCCACCGGCGCAAGCAGCGGCGCGACCGCGCCGACGGCCCGCCGCAGCAGTTCGTCACTGCCCCCGGCCTCTTCCTGGTACGCCATCCCGGCCTCGATGTCCTCGAACACAAGCCCGTCAAAAAGGTCCGGCGCGTGCACAGTGTGCCCAGCAGCACGCAACCGGTCAGCGGCAGCGTGCACGGCGGGCCGCAGCCCGTAGGCGGAGTGGAAGAGGACGATCTGGGCCACGGTCGGGTCCTTCAAATCAGAGGTCGGCTACCCACCCATGATCCCGCATCGTCACCCGCCCGCCGGTCAACGCCCGAGCAGCGACAGCCGCGTGCGGGTGATCAAGAGCCACACCCCGCCCTGCCCCTCGTTGGTCCGGGCGGAACTCCCGACAACCCCAAGGACATTCGCCATGCGCCGCACCGCCCTGACCATCGCCGTCCTCGCCCTCGGCCTGGCCGCCCCAGTCGAGGCCGCGTCGCCGGCGGGCGCCATCGGACCGCAGGTCCCGGTCAAGGGCGCGACGACCTTCTGCCTCACCCCCGCCGCCGACCAGGCCCTCAAGGCGCAGCACGTGGACCTCCGGGCCACCGCCCCGGCCACGCTGGACACCACCGGCCCGACCCCGTGCGTGAGCTTCCCGATCACCTCGGGCGCGGTCGCCCTCGACCTGATCTCCGGCGGCGCCCCGCTGGACGGCGCGATCGCCTTCGTCCGGACGACCGACGGCAGCCGCGCCGACTTCACCCACCTGTTCAGCAACGTGACCCGGCGGACCGTGACGGCCGTCGCCCGGGTGAACTACGGCCCGGCCGCCGAGATCGACTTCCTGACGTACACCGTCTCCACCGACCACGTCCGGCTCGGCCTGGACGGCATCGACGCGGCCGGCCTGCCGCTGAACCTGGCCCCGGCCGGCGCGCAGACCTTCCGGCAGGCCCTCGGTACCTCCCCGTTGGCCGCCGGTCAGCAGCTGTTCGCCGGCGACGGCCACGTCGACCTGGTGCGCAGCGTCCTCGCCGTCCCGGTCGGCCTCACCAACTGACCGACCAGGCCTACCTCCTCACGCCCGAACCACGGTCAGGACACGACGTCCTTCCGCCCGAACCCCCGGAAGGCCAGCGCAAGCAGCACCACCGCGTACGAGAGCGACAGCGAGACGCCCTGCACCATCCCGCCCCACTCCAGCTGGGGCTGCAGGGCGTCCGCCCACGCGTACTGCCAGTGCGCGGGCAGCCACTCCCGCAGGCCGCCGAGCGCCGTGACGGCGTCCAGCACCCCGGTGATGATCGACGCGAACACCGCGCCGCCCACCGCGCCCAACGGAGCATCGGTCGCCGTCGACAGCCAGAACGCCAGCGCCGCGATCACGATCTCGCTCAGGAACACGAACGCCACCGCGATCGCCAGCCGCGGCAACGCCTGCCCGGCCGACAGGCTGACGCCGGCCGGCAGCTTCAGGTCCCCCCACCCGTACGCGATCGTCCCTACGACCAGCCCGATCGCGGGCAGCATGACCACCGCGACCGCCGAGAACGCCAGCCCGACCGCGAACTTGCGCGCGAGCAACCGGGCCCTGGGCACCGGCGCGGCCAGCAGGTAGCGCAGCGAGGACCAGCTCGCCTCCGACGCCACCGTGTCGCCGCAGAACAACGCGACCGGGATCACCAGCATGAAGCCGGTGCCCACGAACAGCATCGTGGTCGCGAAGTTGGGCCCGGACGCGGTGGCCAGATCGATGAACGTCGTCCGGTCCGGACGGCTCGGAGTGCCGCCGATCTGGAACGCGGCCAGGAGGACGAACGGCATCGCCGCCAGCACTCCGCCGATGACGAGCGTGCGGCGACGCCTCAACTGCCGCATGGCCTCGACCCGCAGCGGCAGCGTCCGCCCCGCCCGGTACCCCTCGGCATGGTCCGTCGAGGCGTGATCCATCGAGTCGTGGTCCATCGGGGTGTGGTTCATCAAGGCCTGGTCCGTCGAGTCGGCACTCACGCCGCACCTCCGATCAACGACAGGAACGCGTCCTCAAGCCGCCGCTGCGGCCCGGCACTCTCCACCGGCACCCCGAGCCGCACCAGCTCGGCCACCAGCTCACTCGCCGCCAGCCCGTCCAGCCGCACCAGCAGCCCGCCCTCGACGGCCTCCGCCGAACCGACGCCGGCCAGCGCGCCCACCTTCTCGACGACCGACGCCAGTGACTCCGACGCAACTGCCTCCGCCATAACGGACCCCACCTCAACCGCCCCGGACGCGTACGAAGCGGCCACGCCGATCAGCACCAGCTCACCCGCCCCGACGATCTCACCGACGGCGCCGGCAGTAACCAACCGCCCACGATCCATGACCACCAGGTCCGTACAACTCTGCTCCACCTCGGAGAGCAGGTGGCTGGAGACGATGACGGTCCGCCCGGCCGCCGCGTACCGGATCATCACCTCGCGCATCTCACGGATCTGTGGCGGGTCGAGCCCATTGGTCGGCTCGTCCAGGATCAGCAAGTCCGGCATCCCGAGCATCGCCTGGGCGATCGCGAGCCGCTGCCGCATGCCCTGCGAGTACGTCCGCACCGCGCGGTCGAGCGCCTCGCCGAGCCCGGCGATGGCCAGCGCCTCGTCGAAGCACGCGTCCTGTTCGGGCCGCCCGGTGGCCTGCCAGTACAGCCGCAGGTTGGCCCGCCCGCTGAGGTGCGGCAGGAAGCCCGCGCCCTCGACGAACGCGCCGACGCGCGAGAGCACCGGCGCACCGGGCCGCACGAGGTGCCCGAAAATCCGGATCTCACCCACATCCGGCCGAATCAACCCCATCAACATCCGCAGTGTGGTGGTCTTGCCCGCGCCGTTCGGCCCGAGCAGGCCGAGCACCTGCCCCTGCTCGACCCGGAAGCTCAACTCCCGTACCGCGTACCGATCCGCCGAGCCCTTGTAGCGCTTGCTGAGGCCACTGATCTGCAGCGGCACGTCGCCCAGCGCCGGGTCGTACGCGGCTCCCCGCGCAGCCCGGCGTCGCCGCAGCCGCGGCAGCAGCACCAACCCAAGCGCCACCCCAACAGCGACCAGCGGCAGTACCCAGGTGCGCGCGGGCAGCGGCGCAGCCTCGGTGACGAGTTCGTCGACGGTCGGCGCGGTGAGCGCCCCGGCCACCGCCACCCGGTAGGTGGCCGGTTCGGCGGGCGACGCGTACGCCAGGTCGGTGCCGGCCAGGACGAGCCGCAGCCTGTGCCCGGCGGGGAAGGT
Source organism: Kitasatospora aureofaciens (assembly GCF_019192735.1). GTDB lineage: Bacteria > Actinomycetota > Actinomycetes > Streptomycetales > Streptomycetaceae > Kitasatospora > Kitasatospora aureofaciens_A. Next base: position 381,894 of record NZ_JAHTKP010000002.1, on the reverse strand, counting down.
GTGGTCGACGGCGGGCAGCGCAACGGTGACGGTCCGGCCCGCGTCCGCGCCGGTGACCCGCAGCGGGGCGGCGAGCTGCTGCGGCAGCACGGCCTTGCCGTCCGGCCCGACGTCGTACAGCTTCGCGAAGAGCACCGCGTCGGCCCGGTCGGCCTGCACCCGGACGGGCACGGTGGGCTGCCCGGTGAGGTGCAGCGGGCTGTCGAGCGGCGCGGAGTCGAAGGCGGCGTGCTGCCCGGGGAAGTCCAGCGACAGCCCGGCGCCGAGCGAGGCGGCCTGGCTGAGCGCACCGATGCCGGGCAAGGTGGAGATCCCCGGCGGGGCACCACCGGGCGGGTTCGCAAACGTCTTCTCGCCACCACCCGACGCCCCACCACTCACCGCGCCACCATTCGACGCCCCACCATTCGACGCCCCACCACCCGACGCCCCACCACCCAGCTCCACCGACCGCGATCCCGTCCCCCCGAGCCCCGGGTACCGGTCGGCCGTGGCCCCACGCAGCACGGCCTGGAACCCGGTGGAGTCGACACCGCCGGTCCGGGTGACCCGGAACGCCGGCCCGGTGTCGTTGCCACGCCCCCGCAGGTAGTGGTCGAACCAGGCCGTCACCCGGTCGTCCACCCGCGCACTGGTGTCCGTACCGCCGTCGTGTCCACCCGCGAACCAGTCCACCGCAACCGGAGCTCCGTTGGCGGCCACCGCCCGGGCGATCCGATCCCCCTGGTCGAGCGGGAACAGCGAGTCCTGCTGCCCCTGGACGACCAGGGTGGGCGCCTTGAGCTGCGCGGCCACCGAGGACGGGCTGGAGCGCTCCAGCAGCGCGACGGCCTCCGGGTCGGCGTGCCCGGCGGTGGCGACCCGGTCGTACATCTGGCAGAGCGAGTCCAGGAATCGTCCACACCCGACCGGCCCGCCCTCATCCGTCTTCGGCCCGCCGCCCTCGCGCGGCGCACCGCCGGACGGCCCGAGGTCGCCGGCCGCGCCGGTGGTGAAGAAGATCCCGGCCCACAGCTTCTTGAACACGCCGTCCGCCGCGTCGGAGCCCTGCACGCCCTGCGGGAACAGCGCGTCGGCCAGGTTCCACCAGGTGATCTGCGTGGCCACCGCATCGATCCGATGGTCGTACGCGGAAGCCAGCAGCGAGATCGCGCCGCCGTAGGAGGCGCCGGTGATGCCGACCCGGGGGTCGCCGGGGGCGTCGAGCTGCACCTCGGGCCGCTGGGCCAGCCAGTCCACCAGGTGTTTGACGTCCTCGACCTCGCGGTCGGGCGCGTTGAGGCCGATCTTCCCGCCCGAATGCCCGAAGCCACGCGCCGACCAGGTCAGCACCGCGTAGCCCTGCCGGGCGAGTTGCTGAGCGCGGTCGCGCTCGCCCTCCTTGGAGCCGCCGAAGCCGTGCGCGAGCAGGACGGCCGGGCGCGGCGTGGAGCCGGCGGTGAAGAAGGAGGTGTCCAGCTGGACCTGCTGGTCGCTGCCGGGTGTCTCGGGCATGCTGAGGAAACGATCCTCCTGATGGACCGCCTGCTCACTGCCGGACGCCACCGCCGCCGTGCCGACACCGGCGACGGCCACCAGGGCCACCACGCCGGCCAACAGCCTCCGCCGCGTCACCGTCCCGCGACCGCGCCACCGGCGCCACGCCCCACCGAACTCCATGGCCGCTGATCGTATCCGCCGTGCGAGTAGGCGTCCGATAAAGCCACCGCCCGTTTCGCCCGGTTCACCCCACTAAGCCCAGGTATCGTACGACCGACCCGCTCCCAACCTTGACCGACCCGCTCCCAACCTTGACCGACCCGCCTCCGCTCCCGACTGCCCCACCTCCAACCCCGACCGACCCGCCCCCAGCCCCTCCCGCCCGACGAGGTGCCCGTGCTCTGGCCGCTGATCACCCTGCTCGCCACCGTCGCCGCCACCCTGGCGATCGGCTGGATCGTCGACCAGGTGCTCCAGCGCATCGCCGCCGGCCACCCCGGGGCGCCGGTCTGGCCGCTGCTCCGCGGCTGCCGCATCCCGCTCCAACTCGCCATCGTCGCAGCCCTGTTGCTCGCCGCGAACCCGCTCAAGCGGATCTTCCACCTGAAGAACGACAACGGCGCGCACCACGCGATCCTCCTGCTCCTGCTCGCCTCGCTCGGCTGGCTCACCGTCCGCGTGGTCGCGGCCCTCCTGGAGGCGCTGCTCAGCCGCTACGAGACGGTCACCGACGACCCGGCCCGGGTGCAGCGGGTGCACACCCAGATCAGCATGCTGCGACGGGTGGTCAGCGCGGTCATCGTCGTCGTGACGATCGCCGTGATGCTGCTGACCTTCGCCGCGATGCGCACCATCGGCGCCAGCCTCCTCGCCTCCGCAGGCATCATCGGCATCGTGGCCGGCATCGCCGCCCAGAGCACCCTGGGCAACTTCTTCGCCGGCCTGCAGATCGCCTTCGGCGACACCGTACGGATCGGCGACACGGTGGTGGTGGACGGCCAGCAGGGCACGGTCGAGGAGATCACCCTCTCCTACCTGGTGGTCCGGCTCTGGGACTACCGCCGCCTGATCGTCCCGGTCTCCTACTTCGTCAACAGGCCCTTCGAGAACTGGACCCGCCGCCACCCCGGCCTCCTGGCCGCCGTCCTGCCCCACCTCGACCACACCACTCCGGTCGACGACCTGCGCACGGCCCTGCGCAACCGCCTCGACCACAACCCCCTGTGGGACGGCGCCGAATGGGCCCTCCACGTCACCGACACCACCCCCAGCACCATCGTCGTCCGCGCCACCATGACCGCCCGCACCCCCGACGACGCGGCCCAACTCCGCTTCGACATCCGCGAACAACTCATCGCCTACCTACGCGACGAACACCCCGAATCCCTCCCCCGCCTCCGCACCACCGACTGACTGCACAAAACCCATCCCCCGAAAGCAAAATTCCCCGCGCCCCGAAAGGGGCGCGGGGAACTGCGCGACCAGCCACCCACTCGGCCGCAGGCCCGTTCCCAACGGTTCCCACGGCCCCGAAGGGCTACAGCACTCGCGTCATCGTCCGATGCGGAATCCCGGCATCGTCATACACCGGCCCCTCCGCCACGTACCCCAGCCGCTCGTAGAACCCCAGCGCCTGCACCTGCGCATGCAGCTCCAGCTCGACGGCCCCGCGCGCGACCCCCGCCGCCTCGATCGCCCGCACCAGCTCGGCCCCGAGCCCGGTCCCCCGGGCAGCCTTCACCACCGCGAGCCGCCCCAGCAGCACCCGCCCCTCGACACCCCCGGTGAGCGCCAGCGCCTGTTCCCCGAAGATCAGCCGCCCGGTCCCGAGCGCAGCGCCGTCCGCCCCCACCGCCAGCAGGTGTTCCGACGTGGCGTCGAGCTCGTCGTACTCCAGCTCCTCCGGCACGTTCTGCTCGACGACGAACACCTCGCGCCGCACTTCCCGCACCAGCGCCAGGTCCGCCTCGCCCACCGCAACCCGGATACCGACCGCCACCGCCACCTCAGCTCTCCGCCGCGATGATGTCGAGCGCCTTCCGCAGGTCGGCCGGGTACTCGCTGGAGAACTCGACCCACTGCCCGTCCGCCGGGTGCTCGAACCCGAGCGAAACGGCGTGCAGCCACTGCCGGGTCAGCCCGAGCCGCTTGGCGAGCGTCGGGTCGGCGCCGTACGTCAGATCGCCCACGCAGGGGTGCCGCAGCGCGGACATGTGCACCCGGATCTGGTGGGTGCGGCCGGTCTCCAGCTTGACGTCAAGCAGCGACGCCGCCCGGTAGGCCTCGATCAGGTCGTAGTGCGTGACGGACGGCTTGCCCTCGCGGGTGACCGCCCACTTCCAGTCCGAGCTGGGGTGCCGTCCGATCGGCGCGTCCACGGTCCCGCTCAGCGGGTCCGGGTGCCCCTGGACGAGGGTGTGGTACCGCTTCTCGGTGATGCGGTCGTGGAACTGCCGCTTCAGGTCGGTGTACGCGCGCTCGGACTTGGCGACGACCATCAGCCCGGAGGTGCCGACGTCGAGGCGGTGCACGATGCCCTGGCGCTCGGCGGCACCCGAGGTGGAGATCCGGTAGCCGGCCGCGGCGAGCCCGCCGATGACGGTGGGGCCGGTCCAGCCGGGGCTGGGGTGCGCAGCGACGCCGACGGGCTTGTCGACGAGCACGATGTCCTCGTCGTCGTGGACGATGCGCATGCCGTCGACCGGCTCGGCGACGATCTGCACCGGGGCCGCGGGGGCGGGGATCTCGACCTCCAGCCAGGAGCCGGCGGTGACCCGGTCCGACTTGCCGGCCACGGCGCCGTCGAGCGTTACCTTGCCGTCGGCGGCCAGCTCGGCGGCCTTGGTCCGGGAGAAGCCGAACATCCGGGCGAGGGCGGCGTCGAGTCGCTCGCCCTCCAGGCCGTCGGGAACGGGGAGGCTGCGGTGCTGCGCTGCGGTACTCACCCGTACGAGTATGCCGGAAACCCGGCACGCGCCCGCCGCCGTCCCGCGCTACTCCGGCTTCTCGCCCTTTCCGGACTTCTCGCCCGTACTCACCCTTACTCGCCCTTCTCGGACTTCTCGGACTTCTCGGACTTCTCCGCCTGCTGGTGCACGGTCCCGTCCGGGTTGCTGCCCCGGAAGGAGAGCAGCACGACGAGGATCCCGCCGCAGACGATCGCCGAGTCGGCGAGGTTGAAGACCGCGAAGTGCTGGACGGAGATGAAGTCCACCACGTGCCCGCGGAAGACGCCCGGCGCACGGAACAGCCGGTCGGTGAGGTTGCCGAGCGCCCCGCCGAGCAGCAGCCCGAGTGCGATCGCCCAGGGCAGGCTGTACAGCCGGCGGGCGATCCGCCAGATCACCACGATGACGGCCGAGGCGATCATGGTGAAGACGACGGTGAGCGCCTGGCCCATGCCGAAGGCGGCGCCGGAGTTGCGGATCACCTGGAAGGTGACCACGTCGCCGATCACCTTGATCGCCGCGTGGTTCTCCAGCCGGGCGACGATCAGCAGTTTGCTGCCGAGGTCGATCAGGAACGCGAGCAGGGCGACGACCAGCAGGACGCCGACCCGCCGTCGGCCCTTGGGCGCCTCCGTCACGACCGAAGCGCCGGTCGAAGCACCGGCCGATGCACCGGCCTCGGCGCCATCAGAAGTGGGCCCAGCGGCTTCGGCGGGCTCGGCCACGGCCACCTCCACGGCATCGGCGGGGGTCGGGACGGCGTCGTCCCGGGTCTGGGGGGAACCTTGCGTACTGATGATCCGCTCCGCTACCGATGGAGCTCCCCCGGCCGGAGGTGGGGGAGGATGGGCCGGTGACGACCTGGACGCGTCCGCTGCGGACGTGTCAGGCGACGTTACGGGGTCGAGCGTACGGCAAGCCCGACCCCCCGCGCCGCGTCGGTCGACTCGTTCAGCGGCGTTCCTGCTTGGCCTTGCACTGCACGCAGAGCGTCGCCCGCGGGAAGGCCTGCATCCGGGCCTTGCCGATGGCCTGCCCGCAGGACTCGCAGACGCCGAAGCCGACGCCCTCCAGCCGGGCCAGGGCGTGCTCGGTCTGGGCGAGGCTGTCCCGGGCGTTGTTGGCGAGGGCCACCTCGCTCTCCCGCGAGATGTTCTTCGTACCGGCGTCCACCTGGTCGTCTCCGGCTCCGTCGTTGGAGTCACGCATGAGCCCGGAGATGGCGGCCTCGGCGGCGTCGATCTCGTTCTGCAGTCGCTCCAGCTCGCTGATCAGCTCGGTGTGCAGCTCGTGGACCTCCTCCGAGGTCCAGGGCTCCTCGCCGAGGCGGACCGGCAGTGTGGCCGGGTCCACGGATTCGGCGCCGCGCGGCACGGTGACGGTGTCGATGCTGGTGTTCTGCCGTGCGGTAGTGGTCACGGTCCCCTCCCCTGGATCGGCCGCCACGGCCTTGCGTGCCCGCTTGGTGGCGGTACCCGCGCCGGTTGCCTTCTCAGCCATGGCTTCGACCCCATCTACGAACGAATCGAGCCGCCGGTTCCCGGCGGCTTCCAGTGCCGGAACGATAATCCCGATCAAAACCGGTCACAACATGACATACCGGCGCCTCATCATGATCCCACCCAGCCAGCCGCCCCAATCGCCCCGCCCCGCGCGCTGCCATTCATGTGCCCAGATCACCCCCTCCTAACCACCCCCGCGCACTGGACGAACCACCGCAGCAGCACCGGACAAAACCGACTTGCGGCAGCCGATACACTGAGCCTGCAAGGCGCAGATGGGACGAGTACCGACGTACGCAGCCACCAGCGACCCGGGGACGGTGTGAGCCCGGGGGGCGTGCACGGCGGGAAGATCACCCCGGAGCCGCCGGAAGAACAGCCGCCCGCCCCGAGCGACGGCCCACTAGACCCGGCAGCAAGCCCAAACAAGAGGGCCGCACGCAGCACCGCGGCCAAGGAGGGTGGTACCGCGGGACGGCTCGCCGTCTCGTCCCTCCGTCGGATTCCGTCCACATCCGCCGGAGGTATGACGCCCGCGATGAGTACCTACAACTCCGTCCCCGCACAGGTGGATCTCCCCGCCCTGGAGCACCGGATCCTGTCCTTCTGGCAGGACAACAAGGTCTTCCAGCGCAGCCTGGAGCAGTCCGAGGGCCGTCCCGAGTGGGTCTTCTACGAGGGCCCGCCGACCGCCAACGGCATGCCCGGCGCCCACCACATCGAGGCCCGCGTCTTCAAGGACGTCTTCCCGCGCTACCGGACGATGAAGGGCTACCACGTCGCCCGCAAGGCCGGCTGGGACTGCCACGGCCTCCCGGTCGAGCTGGCCGTCGAGAAGGAGCTGGGCTTCTCCGGCAAGCAGGACATCGAGGCGTACGGCATCGCCGAGTTCAACGCCAAGTGCCGCGAGTCGGTCACCCGCCACACCGACGCCTTCTCCGAGCTGACCACCCGCATGGGGTACTGGGTCGACCTCGACGAGGCCTACCGGACGATGGACCCGTCGTACGTCCAGTCCGTCTGGTGGTCGCTCAAGCAGATCTTCGACAAGGGCCTGCTGGTCCAGGACCACCGGGTCGCCCCCTGGTGCCCGCGCTGCGGCACCGGTCTGTCCGACCACGAGCTGGCCCAGGGCTACGAGACCGTCGTCGACCCCTCGGTCTTCGTCCGCTTCCCGCTGACCGGCGGCCCGCTGGCCGGCCAGGCCGCGCTGCTGGTCTGGACGACCACCCCGTGGACCCTGGTCTCCAACACCGCCGCCGCCGTCCACCCCGAGGTCACCTACGTGGTGGCCACCGACGGCAACGAGAAGCTCGTGGTCGCCGAGCCGCTGGTGGCCAAGGCCCTCGGCGAGGGCTGGGAGACCACCGGCGAGTCCTTCACCGGCGCCGAGATGGAGCGCTGGGCCTACCGCCGCCCCTTCGACCTGGTCGAGATCGAGAACGCGCACTACGTCCTCAACGCCGACTACGTCACCACCGAGGACGGCACCGGCATCGTCCACCAGTCCCCGGCCTTCGGCGCGGACGACCTCGTGACCTGCCGCAAGTACGGCCTGCCGGTGGTCAACCCGGTGCTGGCCGACGGCACCTTCGCCCCCAAGGTCCCGCTGGTCGGCGGCCAGTTCTTCAAGAAGGCCGACGAGGCCCTGGTCGCGGACCTCAAGGAGCGCGGCCTGCTCTTCCGCCACCTCCCGTACGAGCACAGTTACCCGCACTGCTGGCGCTGCCACACCGCGCTGCTCTACTACGCGCAGCCGTCCTGGTACATCCGGACCACCGCCGTCAAGGACGCGCTGATCCGCGAGAACGAGGCCACCAACTGGTACCCGGAGACGGTCAAGCACGGCCGCTTCGGCGACTGGCTGAACAACAACATCGACTGGGCGCTCAGCCGCAACCGCTACTGGGGCACCCCGCTGCCGATCTGGCGCTGCGAGGAGGGCCACCTCACCTGCGTCGGCTCGCTGGCCGAGCTGTCCGAGCTCACCGGCACCGACCAGAGCGAGCTCGACCCGCACCGCCCGTACATCGACGCGGTCACCTTCGCCTGCCGCGAGTGCGGCGGCACGTCCACCCGGGTGCCCGAGGTGATCGACGCCTGGTACGACTCGGGCTCGATGCCGTTCGCCCAGTACGGCTACCCGTACCAGAACAAGGAGCTGTTCGAGAAGCGCTACCCGGCGCAGTTCATCTCCGAGGCGATCGACCAGACCCGCGGCTGGTTCTACACGCTGATGGCGGTCGGCACCCTGGTGTTCGACAAGAACAGCTACGAGAACGTCGTCTGCCTGGGCCACATCCTGGCCGAGGACGGCCGCAAGATGTCCAAGCACCTGGGCAACATCCTGCAGCCGATCCCGCTGATGGACCAGCACGGCGCCGACGCGGTCCGCTGGTTCATGGCGGCCGGCGGCTCGCCCTGGTCGGCCCGCCGGGTCGGCCACGGCACGATCCAGGAGGTGGTCCGCAAGACCCTCCTCACCTACTGGAACACCGTCGCCTTCCAGGCCCTGTACGCCCGCACCTCCGGCTGGGCCCCCTCGGCGAGCGACCCGGCCCCGGCCGACCGCCCGCAGCTGGACCGCTGGGTGCTCTCCGAGCTGAACACCCTGGTCCGCGAGGTGGACGAGGCCTTCGAGGCGTACGACACCCAGCGCGCCGGCAAGCTGCTCTCCGGCTTCGTCGACGACCTGTCCAACTGGTACGTCCGCCGCGGCCGCCGCCGCTTCTGGCAGGGCGACGCCGCCGCACTCGCCACCCTGCACGAGGCGCTGGAGACGGTCACCCGCCTGATGGCCCCGCTCACCCCGTTCATCACCGAGCGGGTCTGGCAGGACCTGGTCGTCCCGGTCGCGCCGGACGCCCCGGCCTCGGTGCACCTGGCCACCTGGCCGGAGGCGGACGAGACGCTGATCGACGCCGACCTCTCCCGGCACATGGCGCTGGTCCGCCGGCTGGTCGAGCTCGGCCGGGCCACCCGCGCCGAGTCCGGCGTCAAGACCCGTCAGCCGCTGTCCCGCGCGCTGATCGCCGCCCAGGGCTGGGAGGAGCTGCCCGCCGACCTGCGCGCGCAGATCGCCGAGGAGCTCAACGTCTCCACCCTGGAATCGCTGGCTGCATCGTCCCCTTCCGGGGCGGGCGGCGGCTCGCTGGTCGACACCAGCGCCAAGGCCAACTTCCGTGCGCTGGGCAAGCGCTTCGGCAAGGGCGTGCAGGACGTCGCCAAGGCGGTCGCCGCCACCGACGCCGCCCGCCTGGCCGCCGAACTGCGCGCCAACGGCGAGACCAGCGTCGAGCTGAACGGCGAGACGGTCACCCTGTCCCCGGACGAGGTGATCATCACCGAGACCCCGCGCGAGGGCTGGGCCGTCGCCAACGAGTCCGGCGCCACCGTCGCCCTCGACCTGGCCATCACTCCGGAGCTCAAGCGGCTCGGCATCGCCCGCGACGCCATCCGCCAGATCCAGGAGGCCCGGAAGAACTCCGGCCTGGACGTCGCCGACCGCATCGTCCTCCGCTGGCGCGCCACCACCGAGGAGACCGCCGAGGCCATCGCCGAACACGGCCCCCTCATCGCCGAAGAGGTGCTCGCCACCGACTTCGCCGCCGGCGCCGCCGACTGGGACTCCGAGACCTTCACCGACGAGTCCCTCGGCCTGGCCTTCCAACTCCGCAAGGCCTGACCAACCCCCACGAAGCCGCCGGAACCCCCAGGTCCCGGCGGCTTCGCCATACCCCCTTCCTCCCCTCACCCCTCACGCCCTCCCCCAATCCGGCCCCACCCCCGGACACCAAAAAGGACGCCCCCTCCCCGACCCGAAGGTCAGAAAGGGGACGCCCTCAAAAGGCCCTGCTACAACCTCAGTTGTCGCCGTCCTCGTCGATCAGGAAGCCCCGCATCGGCGCCGGCGCCTGCTGCATCGGCTGCGGCGGCTGCGGTCGGACGGCCGCCATCGGCTGGGTCATACCGGCCGGCTGCATCTGCGGAGCCCCGGTGTTGCCACCGTTCGACTGCCCGCCGAAGCTCGGCGCCGGCGAGTTCCCGCCGAACGAGCTCTGCCCACCGAAGGACGGCGAGTTACCGCCGAAGGACGGCTGGTTCCCACCGAAGCTCGGCCCGCTGCCCATCGCACTCGCACCGGCCGGAGCCATCGACGAGGCCGCCGGCGGCAGCGACGCGGTGGCGGGGATCCGCGGCGGGGCGAGCGAGTCGTCGGCCTGCGACTCCAGCTGACGGAGCTGGGTCTCCAGGTACGACTTGAGGCGCGTACGGTACTCGCGCTCGAACGCCCGCAGGTCCTCGACCTTGCGCTCCAGCGTGGCCCGCGCGGACTCCAGCGACCCCATCGCGACGCGGTGCTTCTCCTGCGCGTCCCGCTCCAGGGCGTCGGCCTTGGCCCGGGCGTCGCGCTCAAGGCCCTCGGCCCGGCTGCGCGCCTCGCCGACGATCTTGTTGGCCTCGGAACGGGCCTCGGAGATCGCCTGGTCGGCGGTCTGCTGGGCGAGCGCCAGCACACGGGCGGCGCTGTCGCCGCCGGGGCCCTGCTGCTGCATCGGGCCGCCGAGCGGGCCGCCCATCTGCTGCGGACCGCCCATGGGGCCGCCCATCGGCTGCATCTGCTGCTGGCCCATGCCCTGGCTCATGCCCTGACCCATGCCTTGGCCCATGCCCTGGCCCATCGGGTTGCCCATCTGCTGCGGGCCACCGGGGCCGCCCATGGGCTGGAGCATCTGGCCACCCATCGGCTGGACCAGCTGCTGCTGGCCGCCCATGGTCTGGTTCATCTGCTGCTGCGGGCCGCCCATCTGCTGCGGACCGCCGGGGCCGGCCGGGAGCTGCGGGGCGCCGGACGGCAGGCCGAGGGGCTGGTTGCCCATCTGCTGCTGCTGCGGACCGCCGGGACCCATCTGCTGGGGACCGCCGGGGCCCATCTGCTGCGGGCCGCCCGGGCCCTGCTGGCCGGGGACCGGCGGGCCGGATATGGCGGCCGGGACGGGCGCTCCGGGACGGGCGTCCTGCGGCGGCTCCTTCCGCATGTTGGCCTGGTTCTGCGCGGCGGCACGAGTCGCGGCGGCCAGCTTGGCGCGCAGGTCCTCGTTCTCGCGCAGAAGGCGGGTCAGCTCCGCCTCGACCTCGTCGAGGAAGGCATCGACCTCGTCCTCGTCATAGCCTTCGCGCAGGCGGACGGTCGTGAACTGCTTGTTCCGAACGTCCTCGGGGGTCAATGGCATCTCTTCACCTCAACGTGATCGTCGGCACACCGGCATCCTGTCGCATCGCTCACCTACGACTAGGGCCGCACAAGCGAGATCAGGACATACACAATGATCATCAGTACGAAGAAGGACAGGTCGAGCGCCACGCCCCCGAGACGCAACGGCGGGATGAACCGCCGAAGAAGCTTGAGCGGCGGATCCGTGACAGTGTACGTGGCCTCCAGGACCAGGACCATGGCCTTGCCGGGCCGCCACGAACGCGCGAACTGGAAGACCCAGTCCATCACCAGCCGCACAAGCAGGAACACCAGGAAGACGGTCAGGGCGTAATAGGCCACCGCCCACACGATATCCATCGCGTATCCCTCTCCCCGGTCCCGGGCCCTGGGGCCCGCTGCCTGTCGCTAACCCACTGTTGATCAGATCCACACGTAAAGTCGTGGCCGGGTCAGCTCTGGTTGAAGAACCCACCCTCGGCGATCCGAGCCTTGTCCTCCGCCGTGACATCGACGTTAGCAGGAGACAGCAGGAACACCTTCTGCGTCACGCGCTCGATACTGCCGTGCAGACCGAAGACGAGTCCAGCGGCGAAGTCTACGAGTCGCTTCGCATCAGTGTCGTCCATCTCGGTCAGATTCATGATCACCGGGGTCCCGCCACGGAACTGTTCCCCGATGGTACGGGCCTCGTTGTAGGTCCGGGGGTGCAGCGTGGTGATGCGGTAGGGCTCTCGTTCGTTCACTACCTTGGGCATGATCACCGGTGCGCTCTTCTCCAGGTTGTGGCGGCGTTCGGGTGTGATGGACGACACTGGGGCCATCCTCGGGGGCTCCTGCCGGATCGGGACCGCGGCCGGCACCGGTTGCGGGGTGATCGAGGAGACCGGGGAGGGTGCCGCGGCCGGCCGGGGGATGTCCTCCGTCCGCACCGCCCCCGTGCGAATCGGCTCGGGGTCCGCGTCGTAGTCGTCGTCGGGGTCGTACCCCTGGCCGTCGTACGTCTCGTCCTCCACGAGGCCGAGGTAGACCGCCATCTTGCGCATTGCGCCGGCCATGCTCCTGTCTCCTCCGCTTGTGGTGGACCGGCTCCGTCCCGGCGGCCGGGCCGGGCGGCCCTGCCTGCGGATTCCGCGGTCCGCCCACGACAATTCATCAGATCGACATATCGTCAGATTACGTGAGTGGGGGCCGCGGAGCTGCGATCCACGGTTCGCTAGCGCTCTGGAAAGCTGCTAGTTTCTGTCCTATTTTGTCCTGCAGTCTGATCTACTACCCGGTGACGTTACCTGAGGGGTGACCTCACTCCGAGTACCGCCGTTCCGACGCGCACATGTGTCGCTCCGGCGGCAATGGCCTGCTCAAGGTCGCCGCTCATCCCTGCGGAGACCATGGTGGCAGCAGGATGGGCCGTCCGTACGGCGGTTGCGATTTCCGCCAGTCGATCGAAGGCCCGGGCCGGATCTCCGGCGAGCGGGCCGGACAGCGGAGCGACGGTCATCACACCGTCCAGCCGCAGCCCGGGCGTGTCGGCGATGGCGTCGGCCAGCTCCACGACGTCCGCCGGGGCGACCCCGGCCCGGTGCTCGCCCTCGCCGTGCTCCTTGTCCAGCGCCACCTGCACCAGGCAACCCAGCTCCGGCCGCTCGGACTTGAGCACCGCCGCGGAGAGCGACCCGACCAGCCGCAGCCGGTCCACCGAGTGCACATGGTTCGCGTACCGGACGACCGAGCGGACCTTGTTCGTCTGCAGCTGTCCGACGAAGTGCCAGTCGAGCGGAAGGTTTCTGCACTGCTCCGCCTTGGGCGCGGCATCCTGGTCGCGGTTCTCCGCGACATCCGTCACACCCAGCGCGGCCAGCAGCGCGGTGTCCTCGGCGGGGTAGGTCTTGGTGACGACGACCAGCCTGACCTCGTCCCGGGCCCGCCCGGCCGCCGCACAGGCGTCGGCGATCCGGCGCTCGACCACGTCGAGGTTGGTGCCCAGTTCTTCGTACCGGGCCCGCTGGCCCTCCGTCAGCGTCTTGAGCCAGCCTGAATCAGGAAAGAAAGGGCCGGGGCTGCCCGGGAACGGTCCGTAGATGTCGTTCGTCATCAGTGTTCAGAGCCCAACCAGACATAGCTCGCGAGCCGGCCCGTGCGCTGCTCACGGCGATAGGAGTAGTGATCGGCGGATTCGAGGGTGCAGACCGATGATCGCACCAGCTCGGTGACACCCGCGGCGGCCAGCTGGGCCGCCACTCCCTCCGGCACGTCCAGCGCCGGCGTTCCCCACGAAGTCTCGGCAAAAGCGGCGGGCACCACCGAGGCGACTTCGGCGCGCAGTTCGGCCGGCACCTCGTAGCAGCGACCGCACACCGCGGGGCCGGTGGCGGCGACGATCCGACCGGGCTCGGCACCCAGCCCGGTCATCGCCCGGACCACCGCGGGCACCACTCCGGCCGCGAGCCCGGGCCGGCCCGCGTGGGCCGCGCCCACCACACCCGCCACCGGGTCGGCCAGCAGCACCGGGGTGCAGTCGGCTGTCAGCACCGCGAGTGCGAGCGGCCGGTCGGTGACCACCGCGTCCACCGTCGGGGCCTCCCCCATCGGCTGGCGCTCCGTCACCACTGCGACGTCCGCGCCGTGCACCTGGTTCATCCAGACCACGTCGGCCGGGTTCAGCCCGAGTTCACGGGCCGCGATCGCCCGGTTCTCCCGGACGGCCTCCGGGTCGTCCCCCACCGCACCACCGAGGTTGAGCTCCCCGTACGGCGAAGTGCTCACCCCGCCCCACCGATCGGTGAAGGCGAAGTGAGCACCGTCGCGTACCGCGCGATCGATCACTTAAGGAAGTCCGGGACGTCGAGCTCCTCGGCCGGGCTCTCCACGAACGGCTGCCGGGCCGGCTGCACCTGCGGCGGCACCGGGGCGGCGGTCGCGGTGGCCGGGGTCTCGGCCGGGCGGGACGGCGCGGCCGAGGTCTCCCCCTCCGAGCGGGACGTCACCGAGCCGATGGTCCCGTACGACGGCCGGGAGACCGGGCGGTCCGGGGTGGCCGACGGCGTGGCCGGGGTGGCGGGAGTCGACTTGACCACCGGGTCGCGGACGATGGCCGGCGGCTGCCCGCCGTCGAAGCCGGCCGCGATGACGGTGACCCGCACCTCGTCGCCGAGCGCGTCGTCGATGACCGCACCGAAGATGATGTTGGCCTCGGGGTGCGCGGCCTCGCTGACCAGCTGGGCGGACTCGTTGATCTCGAACAGGCCGAGGTCGGAGCCACCCGAGATGGAGAGCAGCACACCGCGGGCGCCGTCGATCGAGGCCTCCAGCAGCGGCGAGGAGATCGCCATCACGGCGGCCGCCTTGGCGCGGTCCTCGCCGCGGGCCGAGCCGATGCCCATGAGCGCCGAACCGGCCTCCGACATGACGGACTTGACGTCGGCGAAGTCGAGGTTGATCAGACCCGGGGTGGTGATCAGGTCGGTGATGCCCTGGACACCGGAGAGCAGGACCTGGTCGGCCGAGCGGAACGCGTCCAGCACGCTGACCTGGCGGTCCGAGATGGACAGCAGCCGGTCGTTGGGGATCACGATGAGGGTGTCGACCTCTTCGCGCAGGCTCGCGATGCCGTCCTCGGCCTGGTTGGCACGGCGCCGGCCCTCGAAAGTGAAGGGGCGGGTGACCACGCCGATGGTCAGTGCGCCGAGCGAGCGGGCGATGTTGGCGACGACGGGCGCGCCGCCCGTGCCCGTGCCACCACCCTCGCCCGCGGTGACGAAGACCATGTCGGCCCCCTTGAGGACCTCCTCGATCTCCTCGCGGTGGTCCTCGGCGGCCTTGCGGCCGACCTCGGGGTTGGCGCCGGCGCCGAGGCCCCGGGTGAGTTCACGGCCCACATCGAGCTTGACGTCGGCGTCGCTCATCAGGAGGGCCTGCGCATCGGTGTTGATCGCGATGAACTCGACGCCCTTGAGACCGACCTCGATCATCCGGTTGATGGCGTTGACACCACCGCCGCCGATGCCGACGACCTTGATGACTGCGAGGTAGTTCTGCGGTGCTGCCACGTCGAAGGCCTCTCGCCTCGAATTTCCGGGTCGGTGCGGCCCGGTGACCGGAGCCGTACCGACGGATGTCGATGGGTAGGGAGCCTGGTTTCTGACTGAATGTCCGAAATGCCGACCGCCGACCCCAACCCTAAACTTGACCTTTAGGGTTAGTCCTGTGCCTCCGTCACATCACCAGGAAACACAGTCTGGTGACACAGGACACTAGGTGGCTCCGGGCACGTGTTTCAACGAACACGCCGAGCTTCCCTTTTTCTTTTGAGCCTATGTGATCATCGACCGGCATATGAAACCGGGGTGACCACCAAGGGTCGGGCCGACACTCGAAGGCGTCAACCCCTCCCCACGGCACAGAACCTACCGGATCATCCCGACACCGCCGGCGCGTCCGGAGCACTCACGTCGTAGTTCGTACCCTTCTGATTCATCAGCGCCACCAGCACCCGGGCCTTCCGGTCGTTCTGCTCCGGACTCCCCCAGCGCACCGTCGCACCCCCGCTGAGCTGCAGTTCGATGTCGTCGTACGAGTGCACGAGCAACCCGCCCGCCCGCTGGGCGACCTCGGTCGGCAGCCCGGCGGCCACCCCCACCGCGCCCTGCACCAGCTGCGAACGGGAGATCACCCCGTCGGCGTCCTTCGCCTGCTGACTGAGCCGCAGCTCCACCACCGGGACCCCGGCCGGCGGGGCCGCCTCGGTGGCGAAGCTCACGCCGCCGGCGTCCACCTGGGTGAACTGACCGTCATCCCCCTTGACAGCGGCGACCGCCTTGCGCTGGACGACCTTCACCTGCAGTGTGTGCGGCCAGCCCCGCCAGACCTCGGCCTTGGCCACCCGCGGGATGGCCTCGACCCGGTGCTGGACGACGTCCAGGTTCACCCGGGCCAGCGGGCCGTCGCCGACCCCGCCGATCGCCTCGCGGACCTGGTCCGCCGTCAGCTTGTCGTCGGTGACCCCCTGAACGGCAACGTCGCGCACGTCCAGCACCGAGGAGAAGAAGACCAGCCAGGCCAGCCCGCCGACCACCGCGGCACCGAGCACGCTCAGCACCACGATGCCCCGCCGGGAGAGCCGGAGCCGGGGAGCGTGCTCCTCGGCCTCCAGCTCCTCCTCCAGGGGGTCGGCGAGCCGGCCGTCAGCCACGGCGGCGACCGCCGCGGGACGCCTCGATCGCCTCGTAGACCATGCCGACCAGCAGCTCGTCGGCGTCCCGGCGGCCGAACTCGGCGGCGGCCCGGCTCATGTCCCAGAGCTTCTGCGGGTCGGTGAGCACCGGCAGCACGTTCTGCAGCACCCAGTCCGGGGTCAGCTCGGCGTCGTCCACCAGCAGACCGCCGCCGGCCTTGACCATCGGCTGGGCGTTCAGCCGCTGCTCACCGTTGCCGATCGGCAGCGGGACGAAGGCGGCGGGCAGCCCGACGGCCGCCAGCTCGGCCACCGTCATGGCACCGGCCCGGCAGAGCATCAGGTCGGCGGCGGCGTAGGCCAGATCCATCCGGTCGACGTACGGCACCGGGCGGTACGGCGGCATCCCGGGGATGTCGTCCACCTGCGGCAGCTCGTTCTTCGGGCCGACCGCGTGCAGGATCTGCACGCCGTACTGCTGGAGCCGCGGGGCGATCGCGGTGACGGTCTCGTTGAGCCGGCGCGCCCCCTGGGAGCCGCCGGAGACGAGCAGGGTGGGCAGCCGCTGGTCGAGGCCGAAGTAGTGCCGGGCCTCCGGGCGGGCCGCGTTGCGGTCCAGGGTGGCGATGGTCCGGCGCAGCGGGATGCCGATGTACCGGGAGTCGCGCAGCTTGCTGTCCGGAGTGGAGACGGCGACGAAGTCGGTGTAGCGGGCGCCGATCTTGTTGGCCAGGCCCGGGCGGGCGTTGGCCTCGTGCACCACGATCGGCACGCCGGCCCGCTTGGCGGCCAGGTAGGCCGGCATCGCGACGTAGCCGCCGAAGCCGACCACGGCGTCGGCGTTGACCCGCTCGATGATCTCCTGGGCGGCCCGGACGGTGCCGCGCAGCCGGCCCGGGACGGTGATCAGCTCGGGGGTGGGCTTGCGGGGCAGCGGGACGGCCGGGATGAGCTCCAGCTGGTAGCCGCGCTCGGGCACCAGCCGGGTCTCCAGACCGCGCTCGGTGCCCAGGGCGGTGATCCCGATGGACGGGTCGTGCCTGCGGAGGGCGTCCGCGAGGGCCATGGCCGGCTCGATGTGACCGGCGGTCCCCCCGCCGGCGAGTACGACATGCACCGAAATTCACCGCTCCCTGCGTGCCGGCCCGGGGGCCGGGCGCGCTGTGGTTCGTCGTCGTGGCAGCACCCGGGCCAGTCGCTTCCTGAGCCGGGAGTTCTTGGTCCGGGCGGCCAGGGCCGCCTTCGCGCCGGAGGTGCTGCGTGCCAGGCAGAGCAGCACACCGATCGCGGACATGGCCGACAGCATGGCGGAACCGCCGTAGGAGAACAGCGGGAGCGGGACGCCCGCGATGGGCAGCAGTCCCAGCGCCGACCCCAGGTTGATCACGGCCTGCGCCGAGATCCAGGTGGTGGCGGCTCCCGCGGCGTACCTGACGAAGGGATCCTTCGTACCGATGGCCACACGGATACCCGCGTAGCCTAGTGCCGCGAAGAGACCGATCACCGACAGCGTCCCCACCAGGCCCAGTTCCTCGCCGGTCGCGGCGAAGATGAAGTCGGTGTGCGCCTCGGGCAGCTGGCCCCATTTCTCGACGCCGGCGCCGAGGCCGGTGCCGAAGCCGCCGCCGAGCGCGAACGAGTAGACGCCGTGCAGGGCCTGGAAGCAGGTTCCGTCGGGGTCGAGCTTGGTGATCCCGATGCAGCCCAGGCGTTCCGCCCGGTGCGGGACGGTGATCACCAGGGCGGTGCAGACGACGACGGCCACGCCGAGGGTGGCGACGAACAGCCGCAGCGGCGCGCCGACCATCCAGAGCAGCGCGAACAGCATGGCCACCAGGATCATCGAGGTGCCCATGTCGCCGCCGAGCATGATCAGCGCGAGCAGCAGCAGGGCGCCCGGCACCAGCGGGACGAGCAGGTGCTTCCACGAGGTGAGCGTGCCGGCCTTCTGCTTGCGGGCGAGCAGGTCGGCGCCCCAGAGCACCAGCGCGAGCTTGGCGAACTCGGAGGGCTGGAACTGGAAGAACCCGAAGTCCAGCCAGTTCTGGTTGCCGTTGATCCGCACCCCGATGCCGGGCACCGCGACCAGCGCGAGCGCGCCGATCACCCCGAACATCACCGGGTAGACGATCACCCGCAGCACCGCCACCGGGACGGCGGCGAAGCCGATCAGCAGGACCAGCCCGAGGATGGCCGCGATCAGCTGCTTGAGGAAGTAGTACTGCGCCGAGTGGTGCTGGCCCAGGGCGAGGATCTGCGAGGCCGAGAAGACCATCATCAGGCCGAGCACCACCAGCAGCAGCGTGGTGCCGACGATCAGCAGGTAGGGCGTGAGCGGCCGGTCCAGCCAGTACCTGACCCGGGCGCGGAAGGCGCTCAGGCGGCCCAGCGGACCGGCCGACTTGTACTTCGTCGTGGTGGCGGAGATCACGCGCCACGGGTCGGCGGTGCCTTCCGGCACGCCGGAATCCGCCCTGCCCTGCCCCGCCACCACTCCCCGCTCGCTCTCTTCGTACAACGCCCTCGCCGGGCCGGTCAGCTGTCCGCCAGCTCCCGGACGGCGGCGGCGAACAGGTCGCCGCGCTCACCGTAGTTGGTGAACATGTCCATCGAGGCGCAGGCCGGGGCCAGCAGCACCGTGTCACCCGGCCGGGCGAGCGACGCGGCCGTCCGGACCACCTCGGTCATCGCCATCGCGCCAGTCTGGCCCTCGGCCGCCTCGATCACCGGGACATCCGGCGCGTGTCGGGCCAGCGCCTCCCGGATCAGCGCGCGGTCCTCGCCGATCAGCACGGCCGCGCGCAGCCGCCCGGCCGCGCCCTGGACCAGGTCGTCGAAGGTCGCGCCCTTGGCCAGGCCACCGGCGATCCAGACGATCGGCCGGTAGGCGGCCAGCGAGGCCGCGGCGGCATGGGTGTTGGTGGCCTTGGAGTCGTCGATGTACGTGACCTCGCCGACCACGGCGACCTCGGCGATCCGGTGGGCGTCCGGGCGGAAGGCGCGCAGGCCCTCCCGGACGGCCTTCGGCTCGACCCCGTAGGCCCGGGCCAGCGCGGCCGCGGCGAGCGCGTTGGTGATGTTGTGCGGGGCCGGCGGGTTGACGTCCTCGACGGAGCCCAGCTCGGCGGCGTTCTTGGCCCGGTCGGGCACGAACGCGCGGTCCACCAGCAGCCCGTCCACCACGCCGAAGTTCGACGGGCCGGGCGAGCCGAGGCCGAAGCCGATCGCCCGGCAGCCCTCCTCGACGTCGGCCTCCCGGACCAGCGCCTCGGTGGCCGGGTCGGCCAGGTTGTACACGCAGGCGACGACGTTGCCCTCGTAGATCCGGCCCTTGTCGGCGGCGTACGCCTCCATCGAGCCGTGCCAGTCGAGGTGGTCGGGCGCCAGGTTGAGCACGGCCGCCGCGTACGGGCGCAGCGAGGGCGCCCAGTGCAGCTGGTAGCTGGAGAGCTCGACGGCGAGGACGTCGTACGGCTCCTCGGCGAGGACCGCGTCCAGCACCGAGACGCCGACGTTGCCGACGGCGGCGGTGCGCTTGCCGGCCGCGGTGAGGATCGAGGCGAGCATCTGGACGGTGGTGGTCTTGCCGTTGGTGCCGGTGACGGCCAGCCAGGGGGCGGGCTCGCCGGTGGCCGGCAGCGGCCGGCGCAGCCGCCAGGCCAGCTCGACGTCGCCCCAGACCGGGACGCCGGCCGCGTCGGCGGCAGCGAACAGCGGGCTGCTCGGCGCCCAGCCGGGCGAGGTGACGATCAGCTCGGTGCCCTCGGGCAGGCTGTCGCCGTCGCCGAGGCGGACCGCGATGCCCTGGGTCTCCAGCTCGGCGGCGCGGGCCGTCAGGCCGGCGCCGCTGCCGCCGTCGACCACGGTGACCCGGGCGCCGAGGCCGTGCAGGACCCGGGCGGCGCTGATGCCGGAGACGCCGAGCCCGGCAACGACGACCCTCAGTCCGTTCCACTGCGGCTCGGTCGGTTGGGGATTGGTCATCCGGTCACCCATCCCGCGTAGAAGAGACCGAGCCCGGTGGCCACGCAGAGGCCCTGGATGATCCAGAACCGGACCACGATCAGGACCTCGGTCCAGCCCTTGAGTTCGAAGTGGTGCTGCAGGGGCGCCATCTTGAAGACACGCTTGCCGGTCATCCGGAACGAGCCGACCTGGATGATCACCGACAGGGTGATGATCACGTAGAGGCCGCCGAGCAGCGCGAGCAGCAGCTCGGTGCGGGAGCAGATCGCCAGACCGGCCAGGGCGCCGCCGAGGGCGAGCGAGCCGGTGTCGCCCATAAAGATCTTGGCGGGCGAGGTGTTCCACCAGAGGAAGCCGAAGCAGGAGCCCATCAGGGCGGAGGCGACGACGGCGAGGTCCAGCGGGTCGCGGACGTCGTAGCAGTTGGCGGTCGCGGTGATCGCGTAGGCGCAGCTCTGGGTGTACTCCCAGATGCCGATGAAGGTGTACGCACCGAAGACCATCACCGACGCGCCGGTGGCCAGGCCGTCCAGGCCGTCCGTCAGGTTCACGCCGTTCGACATCGCGGCGATCATGAAGTACGCGAAGATGACGAACAGCACCGGGCCGACCGCCCACTTGAAGTCCCGGACGAAGGACAGGCTCTGCGACGCCGGGGTGAGCCCGCGATCGTCGTGGAACTGCATCGCCAGGACGGCGAATCCGAGGCCGACGATCGACTGGCCGGCCAGCTTCGCCTTGGCCCGCAGGCCGAGGGAGCGGCGCTTGACCACCTTGATGTAGTCGTCCAGGAAGCCGACCAGGCCGAGGCCGGCCGTCAGGAAGAGCACCAGCAGCCCGGAGGCGGTCGGGCTCTCGCCCGTTATCGCCTTGGTCGCGAAGTACGCGATCAACGTCGCCAGGATGAAGGCGATGCCGCCCATGGTGGGCGTGCCCTTCTTGCTGTGGTGCGCCTTGGGGCCGTCGTCGCGGATGTACTGCCCGTAGCCGTGCTTGGCGAGCAGCTTGATCAGGGCCGGGGTGCCGAGCAGCGACAGGACCAGGCCGATCATGCCGGAGAAGAGGATCTGCTTCATCACTCGGCCACACCGTCCGCGAGGAGGGTCTCGGCCACCTTCTCCAGCCCCACCGAGCGGGACGCCTTCACCAGGACCACATCCCCCGGCCGCAGCTGACTGCGCAGCAGTTCGACCGCCGCGTCCGCGTCGGACACCAGCACCGACTCCTCACCCCACGAACCTTCGTTCCTCGCGCCCAGTTCCATGCAGGCCGCCTCGCGCCCGCCGACCGCCACCAGCTTGGTGACGTCCAGCCGCACCGCGAGCCGCCCGATGGCGTCGTGCTCGGCCAGGCTCTCCTCGCCGAGCTCCCGCATCTCGCCGAGCACCGCCCAGGTGCGGCGGCGCTCCGGGCCTCGGCCCCCCATCGAGACCAGCGCCCGCAGCGCGGCCCGCATCGAGTCGGGGTTCGCGTTGTAGGCGTCGTTGACGACGGTGACACCATCGGCCCGGTCGACGACCTCCATACGCCAGCGGGACAGCGCACCCGCCTCGCCCAGGGCTGCCGCGGTGTCGTCGACGGACATCCCGAGCTCCACCGCCACCGCGGCGGCGGCGAGGGCGTTCGAGACGTGGTGCTCACCGTACAGGCGCAGCTGCACGGGCGCGGAACCGGCCGGGGTGGTGAGCGTGAACGATGGCCGTCCGGTGGAGTCCAGGCGAACGTCGGTCGCCCGGACGTGGGCCTCCGGGGATTCCCCGAACAGGACCACCTTCGCCCTGGTACGGGCGGCCATCGCGCGGACCAGGCGGTCGTCCGCGTTGAGGATCGCCGCGCCGTCCGCGGGCAACGCCTCGACCAGCTCGCCCTTGGCCTCGGCGATCGCCTCCTGGGAGCCGAACTCGCCGACGTGCGCGGTGCCGACGTTCAGCACCAGGCCGATCCCGGGCGGGGTGATCGAGGTGAGGTACTCGATGTCGCCCTTGTGCCGGGCGCCCATCTCCATGACCAGGTGCCGGGTGCCGGGCTCGACCCGCAGCGCGGTCATCGGGTGGCCGATCTCGTTGTTGAGCGAGCCGGGCGGGTAGACGGTGTCGCCGAGGCGCTGGAGCAGCTGGGCGATCAGGTCCTTGGTGCTGGTCTTGCCGGCCGAGCCGGTCAGCGCGACCACGGTGGTGGACTCGGCGCGGGCGACCACGGTGCGGGCCAGCTTGCCGAGGGCGTCCACCACACTGTCGACCAGGACGGCGGGCACGCCGACCGGGCGGGAGGCCAGCACCGCGACGGCGCCGGCCTCGACCGCGGTGGCCGCGTAGTCGTGGCCGTCCACGTGCTCGCCGACGAAGGCCGCGAAGAGGCCGCCGGGGCACACCTTCCGGGAGTCCACCTCGACCGGGCCGGTCACCGGGGTGTCGGGGTCGGCGCCGTCCAGGGTGCCTCCGACTGCTGCGGCCACCTCGGCGAGGGTCAGTGCGATCACTGCTGCTCTACTCCTCGGTCGCCCCGGGCGGCCGTGGTCTGCGTGATGGATTCGCGCAGCACCTCCCGGTCGTCGAAGGGGCGGATCTCGTCTCGTACGTACTGGCCAAGTTCGTGGCCCTTGCCGGCCACCAGCACGGTGTCGCCGACGTGCGCGCGGGCCACCGCGAGGCGGATCGCCTCGGCCCGGTCGGGGACGACCAGGACGTCGCCGCGCTCGGCCTCGGGCACCGCGGCGGCGCCAGTCAGCATGCTGGCGAGGATCGCCAGCGGGTCCTCGCTGCGCGGGTTGTCGCTGGTCAGCAGGGCGGTGTCGGCGAGCCGGGCGGCGATGGCGCCCATCGGGCCGCGCTTGTGCGGGTCGCGGTCGCCGCCGCAGCCGACGACGACGTGCAGCCGGCCCTTGGTGACCTCGCGCAGCGAGCCGAGGACGGCCTGCAGGGCGTCCGGCTTGTGCGCGTAGTCCACGACGGCGACGAACGGCTGTCCGGCGTCCACCCGCTCCAGCCGGCCCGGCACGCCGGGCACGGCGGCGACGCCGGCGACGGCCTGCTCCAGCGGCAGCCCGGCGGCGACCAGCAGGGTGATCGCGGCCAGCGCGTTGGACACGTTGAACGGTCCGGGCAGCGGGACGGCCGCGTCGGCCTCGGCGCCGTCCGGGCCGAGCACCCGGAAGGTGGAGCCGACCGGGCCGAGCTGGACGTCGACCGCGCGCCAGTCGGCCTCGGGGGCACCGGCGGCGGAGAAGGTGGTCACCGGGATCTTGGCCTCGGCGGCCAGCCGGCGCCCGTACTCGTCGTCCACGTTGACCACCCCGCGGCGGGACTTGCCGGGCTGGAAGAGCCGGGCCTTCGCCTGGAAGTAGTCCTCCATGTCCGGGTGGAAGTCGAGGTGCTCGGGCGTGAGGTTGTTGAACAGGGCGACGTCGTAGGTGACGCCGTCGGTGCGCCCGAAGACCAGGGCGTGGCTGGAGACCTCCATGGTCACCGCGTCCGCGCCGCGCTCGGCCATCACGCCGAGGATCGCGTGCAGGTCGGTGGCCTCGGGGGTGGTCCGCTCGCTCTTGATCCGCTCGGTGCCGACCCGCATCTCGACGGTGCCGATCACCCCGGGGTTGCGCCCGGCGCCGCGCAGGCCGCCCTCGACCAGGTAGGAGGTCGTGGTCTTGCCGTTGGTGCCGGTCAGCCCGATCATCAGCAGCCGCTCGGACGGGTGGCCGTAGACGGTCGCGGCGAGCTCGCCCATTCTGGCCCGCGGCCGGTCGACGACCAGCAGCGGCAGGCCGGTGCCGGCCGCCAGTTCGGCGCCGGCCGGGTCGGTGAGCAGCGCCACCGCGCCCGCCGCCGCGGCCTGGGCCGCGAAGGCCGCGCCGTGGTGGTTGGCGCCGGGGAAGGCCACGTACACGTCGCCCGGGCGCACCGCGCGGGAGTCGTGGGTGACGCCGGTCACGGCACCGCCCTCGACGGGGTCGAGGCCCAGCCGACGGGCCAGCTCGGCGAGCGGCAGGGCGGCGGCCTCGGCCGGGCGGGGCGGACTCACGGTGGTTTGATCGGGTTTCGGCACGGCGGGAAGGCTATCCGCCGAAGGGTGTCCAGGGCCAAACCGGTCCTGCGCCGCGCCGCCGTCCAGCGCGGCCCGCTCGTTCCTCATGCTTGCTCACGGCTTCCAGTCGACGGGCAGGTTGGGCGCCTCGCTGTTGCTCGGCGGGACCTGGAGGGTCTTGAGGGTGAACTCCATCACCTGCTTGAACACCGGGCCGCACAGCTGGCCGCCGAAGTGGCCGTTGACCGGGCCCTGGAGGGTACAGGAGACGGTGACCCGGGGGGCCTCGGCGGGAGCGAAGCCGATGAAGGAGGCGGTGTAGCCGTCGTAGCCGACGCCGTTGGCGGCGCCCCGGTTGGCGGTGCCGGTCTTGCCGGCGACCCGGTAGCCGGGGATGGCAGCCTTGCCGCCGGTGCCCTGCTCGTCGTCGACGACCGACTCCAGCATCTGGGTGAGGGTCTTCGCCGTCTGCTCGCTGACCACCCGGGTCTGCTCGCCGGGCGGGGTCGGGGTGTACTTGCCGTCCGGGTTGGTGGTGCCCTGGACGATGCTGGGCGCCACCCGGACGCCGCCGTTGGCGATGGTCGAGTAGACGGAGGTGGCCTGCAGCGCGTTCATCTGCAGCGGGCCCTGGCCGAAGGAGATGTTGTACTTCTCCGAGGCGACCAGGTCCTCCGGCTTCTTGAGCTTCCCGGCGGTCTCGCCGGGGAAGTTCAGGCCGGTGGGCTGGGCCACGCCGAACTTGCGCATGTAGCCGTCCAGCACCTTGTTGGCCTCGGTCTGGTCGGCGCCGAGCGTCTCGACGGCCTCGATGGTGCCGATGTTGGAGGACTTGGCCAGCACCCCGGCCAGGGTCAGGTACCAGGTGTCGTGGTCGATGTCGTCCTTGAACTGCTGCCCGGCGCGGACCAGCCGGTTGGGGACGGTGACCTTGGTGTCCCAGGTGGCCTTGCCGGAGTCCAGGACGGCGGCCATGCTCATCAGCTTGGCGGTGCTGCCCGGCTCGTACGCGTCACCCAGGGCTGCGTTGCCCAGCTGGGACTGCTTGGCGGTGCTCAGGTCGTTCGGGTTGTAGCCGGGCGCGGTGGCCATCGCGAGGACCTGGCCGGTCTTCACGTCCTGGACGACTACGTAGCCCTTCTCCGCGCCGGAGTTGGCGACCTGGTCGGTGATCGCCCGCTGGGCCGCCCACTGGATGTCCCGGTTGACGGTCAGCTTCACGTCGCTGCCGGGCACGGCGGGCTCCAGCGAGCCCCCGGCGGTGGGCACCAGCCGGCCGCCCGCCTGGGCGTAGCTGTTGTGGCCGTCCTTGCCGGCCAGCATCTTCTGGTACTGCAGCTCCAGGCCGCCGGCGCCCTCGCCCTCGCCGTTGACGAAGCCGACCAGGTTGGCGGCCAGCCCGTCCGAGGGGTAGACCCGCTTCTGGGTCTCCCGGTTGAACACCCCGGCCAGCGGGTTGGCGCACTCGTTGTCGACCCGGGTGCGCCCGCCCTGCTCGGCGGGCTTGCCGAGCAGCCGCTTCTGGGCCTGGCAGGCGCGCGAGCCGGCCTGCTTCTCCAGGCTCGACTTGAGGTCGCTGATCTGGTTCTTGGCGCTCGGGCTCCGCTGGGCGGCGAGTCGCTTGTAGCGGGTCTTGGGGGTGTGCAGGTCGGCGGCGATCTTCTCCTTGGGCACGCCGAGGATCGGCGACAGCAGCGCTGCCGCCTGCTCCGGGGCGTCCGGGATGCCGGTGGCGTCCGGGGTGAACATCACCGGGTCGGCGGTGATGTCGTACGCGTCGACGGTGGCGGCCAGCGCCACGCCGTCCGCGGACGTTATCGACCCGCGTTCGGCGGTGATCGGGATGTTCAGGTAGCGGTTGGTGTTGGCGTCGGCGGCCAGGGCGTCGGCGTCCAGCAGTTGGAGCTGGACCAGGCGGCCCGCGAACACCGAGAAGACCAGCGACATCACCACGGTGATCACCCGCAGCCGGCGGCGCGGGTCGGCCAGCCGGAGTGCCTTGGGGCGCTGCGGCGGACGGGACTTCGGACGCGGCCGGGCCGCCGCCTGGGCGCGGGCCGGCGGGCGGCCCTCGGGACTGCGCTGCTGCGGCGCGCGGGGCGTCCGGGCGGCGGCGGCCTTCACGGGCTGGCCCTTGGCGGGCTGCTTCGAGCGGGCGGGCTGCGATTTGGCTGGCTGTGGCTTTGACGTCTGCGGCTTGGCCGCCTGCCCCCGGGCGGGCTGGCCCTTCGCGGGCTGGGCCTTCCCCGCCGACTGCCCGCGCGGGGCGGCCTGGCGCGGCGCGGCGCCCTTGGCCACGGGACGGCGGCCGTTGCCGGACCCGCCGGATGACGGCTGACGCGGAGTACTCATGCGCCCACCTCGCTTCGCTCGGCAGGGGCATTCGCCCACACGCACCTTCTGATGGCTCGCTCGTTCCACTCGCTCATCGAGCTGCACCCCCAGTCGGCGCCGACGCGGCCGGGGAAGCGGCAGGCGCGCCCGGGTTGATCTGGACGACGGAGTCACCGGCCGTCGCCGTCGGCGCCGGGGCGCTCTGCTGGGCGCTCGGCGACGGCTGCTGCTTCATCGGCCACGGCTCGACCGTGGACCGCTTCACCGGCGGGCTGTCCTGCGCCGGACCGGGCTTGCCGAGCACCTTGCCACCGTTCTGCACGTCCAGGAACGCCATCCCGCCGGACGGGATCATGCCCAGCCCCGCGGCCCGCTTGGCCAGCGCGTCCGGGGCGGAGCTCTGGTCGATCTGGTGCTGGAGGCCCTGCTGCTCGTCGGTCAGCACGGTGGTCTGCTTCTGCAGCCGGGACAGCTCGAAGGAGCCCTCGTTGAGCGCCGTGTTCAGCGCCAGCAGGCCGAGCAGCCCCGCCGCCAGCAGGACCACCACCAGCACGGCGAAGGGCGTACGCCCCCGGACGGGGCGCCGCCCCGGCCGGACCGTGATCCGCGCCCTGCCCTGCCCCGGGAGTGCTCCGCTCCCCGCCCGGACCCCACCGGCCACCGGCCCCACTGCTTTCCTCCGCCCTTCGGACCGCCCCGGGACCTGTTCTCAGCCCCGCTTGTTCCGGTCCCTGATCCTCTCCGCCACCCGCAGCCGCACGGGCGCGGCACGCCGGTTCTCCTCGATCTCCGCCTCAGTGGCCAGCTCGGCACCGCGGGTGATCAGCTTGAGCCAGGGCTGGTGCTCCTCGGGGATGAACGGCAGCCCCGGCGGCGCGGTGCTGGTCGCCCCGGCGGCGAAGTACTGCTTCACCAGGCGGTCCTCCAGCGACTGGTAGGACATCACGACCATCCGCCCGCCGATCGCGAGGACGTCCAGCGCTCCCGGGATCGCCCGGTCCAGCACTTCCAGTTCGCCGTTCACCTCGATCCGCAGGGCCTGGAACGTCCGCTTGGCCGGGTTCCCGCCGGTGCGCCGGGTCGCCGCCGGGATCGCGTTGCGCACCAACTCGACCAGACGCGCGCTGGTGGTGAACGGTTCCTTCGCGCGCTCGCGCAAAATCACCGAGGCGATCTTCCCGGCGAACCGCTCCTCGCCGTAGACCTTGAGGATCCGGGCCAGGTCGCCGTGGCTGTAGGTGTTGAGCACCTCGGCCGCGCTGATCCCCCGGGTCTGGTCCATCCGCATGTCCAGCGGGGCGTCCTGGGCGTAGGCGAAGCCGCGGTCGGCCTCGTCCAGCTGCATCGAGGAGACGCCGAGGTCGAACAGGATGCCGTCCACCCGGTCGATGCCCAGGCGCTCCAGCACCTCGGGGATCTCGTCGTAGACGGCGTGCACCAGGGTGGCCCGGTCGCCGAAGGGCGCGAGCCGCTCGCCGGAGAGCTTGAGCGCCTGCGGGTCGCGGTCCACCGCGATGAGGCGGACCTCGGGGAACTGGGTGAGCAGCGCCTCGCTGTGCCCGCCGAGGCCGAGGGTGGCGTCCACCACCACGGCACCTGGCCGGGAGATCGCCGGGGCCAGCGCGTCCATGCACCGCTGCAGCATCACGGGGACGTGCTTGGGGCCCGGATCGTTGGTGGTCATGCGCGGTGGCGCCCTTCCTCGGTGCGGAGCAGCCCGACGTCCGGGAGCTCCGTCCATTCTCGCCCACCGCCCGTGGCAGACACGACGCGGCCCGTGGTCCCCGCCCGCTCAAGGGGAAGGACGTGACCGCCCGGCGCCGGGGAAGGTGCGCCAGGAGGGCACGGAGCGGGAGGAGGCCACGGGCCGCATCGACCGGAAACACCGGCCGGAGAGGCCCAGTTGACGGGCTCCGGCGGGTGTGCTCCACTGCGCCGCAACTCTATCGCCCGGGCCCCGCCAGTCAATCGTCCGCTCCGGCGCACCACCCGGGCGGCGGTACGGATCACCGCAGGTCGCGGCCGTCCGGCGGCCGGCCGGGGGCACCCGGCGGGGGCCACCGTGCCCGCTCGCGCGCCCCGGCCGGGCCCAGTCCGGGACCAGCCCGGACAAACCCGCTCGTTGTGGCTATGCGCTCGGTCACAGCGGCCTGTTCTGTAGCTCTCCACCCCACCGCGGAGACCCGAATCGCACTAACGTCTCCACCATGACAGTGACCCCCGACCGGCCCACGCCGACCGCCGCTGCCGATTCCGAAAGCCCCACCATCATCGACCGCTTCGTGGCGGCCAACCGCGAGTACGCGGTGACCTTCCGCGACGGCGGCATGGACGCCCGCCCGGTGCAGCGGATCGCCGTGGTGGCCTGCATGGACGCCCGCCTCGACCTGTTCGCGGCGCTCGGCCTCGAACTGGGCGACGCGCACGTCATCCGCAACGCCGGAGGCGTCGTCACGGACGACACCATCCGCTCCCTCACCATCAGCCAGCGCGCCCTGGGCACCCGCTCGATCGCGCTGATCCACCACACCGGCTGCGGCCTGCTCGGGCTCACCGAGGACTTCCGCCGCGAGCTGGAACTGGAGGTCGGCCAGCGCCCGCAGTGGGCGGTGGAGGCCTTCGTCGACCTGGACGGCGACGTCCGCCAGTCCATGCAGCGGGTCCGCACCTCGCCGTTCCTGCTGCACACCGACGACGTCCGCGGCTTCGTCTTCGACGTCCACACGGGTCTGCTCCGCGAAATCCACTGACTCCGGACCGTCGCCCGGCCTCCCGCCCCCTGGGTGCGTCCGGGCCCGAAGGGTGACTTCCGGCCCACCGGCAGGGGAGAATGCGCCTGCCGGTTGACCTCGAACCACCTGGGGCGGCCGGGCCGCAGGCCGCTACCCCGGCGCCGGATCCGCGACGGAACCGCCCCCGGAACGGTCGCGTCAAGCATGGGGTGGGGGCCGGCCTCGGGGTGAGGCGGGCACAGTGTGCCAGGGAGCGTAACGGGTGACGAGCTACAGCGATCAGGCCGGTCTCGGCAGTCCTTCGGGGGGCGTCCAGGGGGCGGACGGGTACCACCGGGTCGGCCTTCCCGAACTCGCCGCCGTCGTGGACCGGGTCCGCGCCAACATCGAGAGCGTGATCGAGGGCAAGCCGGAGGCCGTCCGGATCGCCCTGACCGTCCTGCTCGCCGAGGGCCACCTGCTGCTGGAGGACGTGCCGGGCGTCGGCAAGACCATGCTGGCCAAGGCGCTCGCCCGCTCGGTCGACTGCACCGTCCGCCGGATCCAGTTCACGCCCGACCTGCTGCCCTCGGACGTCACCGGCACCAACATCTACGACCAGCACCGGCGCGACTTCGAGTTCCGCCCGGGCGCGATCTTCGCCCAGATCGTGGTCGGCGACGAGATCAACCGCGCCTCGCCGAAGACCCAGTCCGCGCTGCTGGAGTCGATGGAGGAGCGTCAGGTCACCATCGACGGCACCAGCTACGAGCTGCCCTCGCCGTTCATGGTCGTGGCCACCCAGAACCCGGTCGAGATGGAGGGCACCTACCCCCTCCCGGAGGCCCAGCGGGACCGCTTCATGGCCCGGATCTCGATCGGCTACCCCAGCCCCGAGGCCGAGTTCGCGATGCTCGACGTGCACGCCGGCGCCAGCCCGCTGGCGGACCTCCAGCCGGTCGCGCACGCCGCGGACATCCTCAAGCTGATCGACCTGGTCCGCACCGTGCACATCGCCGACCCGGTCCGCCGCTACGCCGTCGACCTGGTCGGCGCCACCCGTACCAGCCACGAGCTGCGCCTCGGCGCCTCGCCGCGCGCCACCCTGCACCTGGTCCGGGCCGCCCGCGCCGCCGCCGCGCTGGACGGGCGCGACTACGTCACCCCGGACGACCTCCAGCGCCTCGCCGTCCCGGTCCTCGCGCACCGCCTGATGCCGACCGCCGAGACCCAGCTCAGCCGCCGGACCTCCGAGCAGATCGTGACCGACCTGGTCGCCCGGCTGCCGCTGCCGCGCCCGCAGGGCGGCCCGGCCGTCCGGAGGGGCTGAGGTGACGTCGGCCGACTCATCGTCGGGCCTGCGGGCCGGCCTGCACGGCCTCACCACCCGGGGCCGTTCCTTCCTCGCCGCCGGTCTCACCGCCGTGGTCTGCGCGTACCTGCTCGACCAGGACGCGCTGCTGCGGGTCGGCGTGCTGCTCGCGGCGCTGCCGCTGGCCGCCGCCCTGGTGCTGGCCAACACCCGCTACCGGGTGGCCAGCGGGCGCCGGCTGAGCCCGCGCCGGGCGATCGCCGGCCAGGAGGCACGGGTCCACCTGCGGGTCGACAACGTGTCCCGGGTGCCCACCGGGCTGCTGCTCCTGGAGGACAAGGTCCCGTACGTGCTCGGGCCGCGCCCGCGCTTCGTGCTGGACCGGGTCGAGCCGCGCGGCCACCGCGAGGTCTCCTACCGGGTCCGCTCCGACCTGCGCGGCCGCTACCCGCTCGGGCCGCTCCAGCTGCGGCTGTCCGACCCGTTCGGGATGTGCGAGGTGAATCGTTCGTTCACCGCCTCCGACGTGCTCACCGTCGTCCCCCAGGTCCAGACCCTGCCGTACGTGCGGCTGAGCGGCGAGTGGGTCGGGCAGGGCGAGAGCCGCACCCGCACCCTCGCGCTGGCCGGTGACGACGACGTGATCCTGCGCGAGTACCGGCCCGGCGACGACCTGCGCCGGGTGCACTGGAAGTCCACCGCCCGCTACGGCGAGCTGATGGTCCGCCGCGAGGAGCAGCCGCAGCGGGCCCGGGCCACCGTCCTGCTGGACACCCGGGAGGTCGCCCACCGGGGCAGCGGCCCCGCCTCCTCCTTCGAGTGGGCGGTCTCCTGCGCCGCGTCCCTCTCCGCGCACCTGCTGGAGCGCGGCTACCAGACCCAGCTGCTCACCGACACCGGCCAGTGGGTCCCCGGCCCCGGCACGGGCGGCACCAACAACGCAGCCGACGCCTCCGGGCTGATCCTGGACGCGCTCGCGGTGGCCGACCTGTCCGACGGCGGCGGGCTCTCCCGTGCCGAGGAGCCGCTGCGGGCCGGCGGCGAGGGCCTGCTGGTCGCCGTCCTCGGCGACCTGGACGAGGCGCAGGCCGCCCGGCTGGCCCGGCTGCGCAGCCGCACCGGCGGCGCGATCGCCTTCCTGCTCGACACCGGCACCTGGGCCGGTCTGCGGATGCTCGCCCCCGAGACCGGCGGCGACGAGTTCCGCGCGCGCGTCCGCCAGCTCCGCGAGGCGGGCTGGACGGTCCTGCCGGTGCGCGCCGGGGACTCCGTCCCCGACCTGTGGCGGGCCGCGGACGGCGCCAAGACCACCGCCCACTACCGAGAAGGGGCCGGCGCGTGACCACCCGGGCCAAACTGACCGTGTACTCGGCGCTGGCCACCGCCCTCGCCTCGCTCTGCCTGACCCCGCTGCTCACCACCAAGAGCTGGATCACCCACGCCTTCCTCGTGATCGCGGTGATCGCCGCGGCCGGCGCGGGCCTGCGCCGCACCCCGCTGTACCGCTGGACGGTGCCGATCGGGCAGCTGCTCGTCCTGTTCCTGATGCTGCTGATCGGCTTCGCCGGCTCCGGCTCCACGTGGGGCGGCCTGGTGCCCGGGCCGGACTCGCTGCACGCCCTCGACAAGGTGCTCTCCTCCGGCCTGGACGACATCCAGCAGTACGCCATCCCGGCCCCGCCCAACGCGGGCCTGCGGCTGATCCTGGTCGCCTCGGTCGGCCTGGTCGCCCTCGTGGTGGACACCGTCGCCGTGACGTACCGCCGCTCGGCGCTGGCCGGGCTCCCGCTGCTGGCGCTGTACTCGGTCGGCAACGGCCTGGCCGGCGAGCGCGGCAGCTGGATCTGGTTCGGCCTCGCGTCCGCGGGCTACCTGGTGCTGCTCTTCGCCGAGGGCCAGGACCGGGTCTCCCGCTGGGGCCGGGTCTTCCGCGGCACCTCGCGCGGCACCGAGAGCACCGGCGCGGTCGGCCTGGGCGGCCAGCAGGTCGGCATCCTGGCACTCGCGGTGGCCCTGCTGCTGCCCGTCTTCCTGCCGCACTGGGACTCCGGCCTGCTGCACTCCGGCCCCAGCGGCAGCGCCGGCAAGGGCGGCGGCGCGGTGACCAGCCTCGACCCGCTGGTCAGCCTGCAGGCCGAGATCACCAAGCCCACCGACACCGAGCTGCTGCGCTACACCCTGGACAGCGACATCGCCGACCAGACGTACCTGCGGACCGGCTCGCTCGACCAGTTCGACGGCACCAACTGGAAGCTCGGCTCCCCCACCGTCAGCGACCTGCCGAGCACCTTCCCCTCGCCGGAGGGCCTGCGCGACGCCAACGTCCCCCAGCTGAAGGGCGACTTCACGGTCAGCGACCGGCTGGAGAAGAGCTGGCTGCCGATGCCGTACCCGATCCAGTCGGTCCAGCTCCCCAACCGCGGCGACTGGAAGCTCGACCCGCTGACCCGCACGGTCATGCCCACCAGCGACAAGGCGATCAAGGGCCTGCACTACCAGGCCACCGCGCTGGACGTCCGGCCCACCGCCAACGACCTGCGCACCGCGCCACAGGCGCCGCAGGACATCCGGGACCGCTACACGGCCCTGCCGGCCGACCTGCCGCCGGTGGTCGCGGACAAGGCACGGTCGGTCACCGCCAAGGCGTCGACCGACTACGACAAGGCGGTCGCGCTGGCCGCCTGGTTCAACGGCCCGGATTTCAAGTACGACACCTCCGTCACCGGCGGCACCGGCAACAACGCGATCGTCAGCTTCCTGAACGAACGCCGCGGCTTCTGCGTCCACTTCGCCTCCACCATGGCGGCGATGGCCCGCACCCTGAAGATCCCGGCCCGGGTGGCCGTCGGCTTCACCCCCGGCGACGCGCAGGGCGGCAGCGTCTACTCGGTGACCGGCCGGATGTACCACGCCTGGCCCGAGCTGTACTTCGCGGGCTACGGCTGGACGCGCTTCGAGCCCACCCCGAGCCGCGGCGTGCAGCCGCGGTACACCGAGCAGGCCAGCACCGCGACCACCGCGCCCACCCAGCAACCGACCGCCGCCGCCCAGAGCGACGCGCCGGTGCCGCTGCCGTCCACCAGCAAGGACTGCGACCCGAAGCTCCGCCGGATGGGTGAGTGCGGCGGCAAGAACACCGCCGCCGGCGACACCGGGCAGGACTCCTGGCTGCTCTCCGGTCAGGTGCTCGGCACCCTGGCCGTGGTGGTCGCGCTGATCGCGCTGCTGCTCGTCCCGATGCTCTGGCGGACCGCCTTGCGCCGCCGCCGGCTCGGCGGCGGCGGGCGGCGCAGGCCCGGCGGGGCCGGCCCGGCCGAGCTCACCGACGCGCAGGTCCTGGCCGCCTGGGACGAGCTGATCGACTCCGCCTGGGACCTCGGCATCCCGCCCGACGAGTCGCGCACCCCGCGCTCGGCCGCCCGGCGGATCACCGAGACGGCGGAGCTGGACGAGAACGCGGCGGCCGCCGCCGGACGGCTGGCGCTGGCCACCGAGCGGGTGCTCTACGCCCCGTCCGGCCGGGTCACCGACGCCCCGCTGGCAGCCGACGTCCGGACCGCCCGGGCGGGCCTGCGGGCCACGGCCAGCAGGGGCGACCGGACCAGGGCGGTGCTGCTGCCACCGTCCTCGGCACAGCTGTGGTGGCGGATCTCCGACGCCGTGCTGACCGCCCGGACGGCGGTCGGTACCCAGGGCCGGCGGATGTCCGACGCGGTCACCGGGCCGGTGCGCCGGGTGTTCACCCGGCGGAAGCGGACCCAGGACCCGGAATCCTGAGCCGCGGAGCGCACGAACGCGGGGGGCGGGCAGTCGGATCGACGGCCCGCCCCCGGCGTTTCAGGCTCTGTGGGACCGTGCGCTCAGAAGCCGCCGGTCTGCTCGTCCCGACGGCGCTGCCAGCGCTGCTCCACCCGGTCCATCATCCCGGCCTTGCGGCGCGGCGCGGCGGCCGGCCGGGGGCCCGAGCCCTGGCCCGCGGGCCCGCGGCGCCAGCCCGTCACGGCGAACACCGCGCACCCGAGCATCACCAGGAACCCGACCACGCTGACCCAGATCTGGTTCGGGACGACCATGCCACCCATCAGCAGGCCGACGCCCACCACGAAGCCGGCGACGGCCAGGTACACCCGCCGGCGGGTGTAGGTGCGCAGCCCGGTTCCCTCAAGCGCCGACGCGAATTTGGGATCTTCGGCATACAGCGCTCGCTCCATCTGGTCGAGCAGTCGCTGCTCGTGCTCCGAGAGCGGCACGGAGTCCTCCTACTCGTCGGTCGCGGATGCGACCGGTCCGCCGCCCCGGTCGGGGAGGCAAGTCCAATCAGCCTTCGGGACACGCGGTCGGACGCCTGTGCGGGGGACCCGGCCCGTGTCGTCCATATGCCCCATGCATCCGGCTGTCATGCTTTCCGGCTTTACCCAGATCATACGGTCCGTGGGCCCGTTCCGGGGTGGTCTGCGCCGCGTGGGCCGGGCCACTTCGACCGGGCCCGGCCGCACCCCGATCAACGCGGCAGGGGCGGCACAAGTGCCCGATCCGGTGGAATCGGTCCGGACCTGGGGAGCTTTGTGGATCACGGCCGTGCGGCCGGGAGAAGGCGGGGAAACGAACCGCCGCCGGACGGCGTGCGAACCGTACGGCGGCGGGGTCGGCCGGATCTGCCGGGGACGGCTCAGGCCAGGGTGGCGAGCAGGTGCAGCTGGGTCGCCACGGCGTGGAAGGCGGGCTGCGCGGCGGCGGCCTCCTCCAGCTTCAGCAGCGCGTCCATCGCGCCCGGCTCGGTGTCCACGAGGACGCCGGGCACCAGGTCGGCGAAGACCCGGATGCCGTGCACCGACTGCACCTGCAGCCCGGCGCCCTCGGCGAGCCGGCCCAGCTCCTCGCCGGTGAAGCGGCGCGGCATCGGGTCGTGCTCGCCCCAGCGGCCGTCGGCGGCCGACAGCGCGGTGCGGGCCTCGGTGAAGTGGCCGGCCAGCGCGCGGGCCAGCACGGCGCCGTTGCGGTTGGCGGCCAGCAGGCTGACCAGGCCGCCCCGGCGCAGGGTGCCGGCCAGGCTGCCGAGCGCCTCGGCCGGGTCGTCCACGACCTCCAGCACGCCGTGGCAGAGCACCGCGTCCACCGTGCCGGGGGCGATCACCTCGGGCAGCGTCTGGGTGTCGCCCTGGACGGCGCGGACCAGGTCGGTGACGCCGGCCTCGGCGGCCCGCCGCTCCAGCGCGAACAGCGCGTCCGGGCTGGGGTCGACCACGGTGACCCGGTGGCCGAGCTTGGCCACCGGCACGGCGAAGTTGCCGGTGCCGCCGCCGGTGTCGACCACGTCGAGCACGGGCTGGTCCAGCTCGGCGGCCCGCTTCTCCAGGGCCGCCCGCACCACCTCCCACACCACGGCGGTACGCAGGGCGCTGCGGGGACGCGTCGGGTACAAGGCGGGACTCCTCGGCACGTGCAGATGGGTCAGGATGCCTCCACCTTAGACCGGGCGGGTGCCCCCGCTGCGCCGCCGGTCACCCCGCGAGAGGCGGGTCGTCGTTGTCCAGGGGCAGCCGTGGGGCGGGCGGGGCGGAGTGCAGGCCGAGGAGGCGCTCGACCAGGCGGAGGAAGAGGGCGGAGTTGCGGATCAGGTCGTCGGCGTCGCGGGCCGAGGCGGCGCCCCGGATCCCGGCCTCGGCGGCGGCCCGGCGGCGGGCGCCGGCGCCGTAGTAGAC
Source organism: Kitasatospora aureofaciens (assembly GCF_019192735.1). Classification (GTDB taxonomy): domain Bacteria; phylum Actinomycetota; class Actinomycetes; order Streptomycetales; family Streptomycetaceae; genus Kitasatospora; species Kitasatospora aureofaciens_A. The sequence goes on along the minus strand of NZ_JAHTKP010000002.1, from coordinate 345,532 downwards.
GGCCCATTCGGCCAGCTCGGGCGCCACCTCGGGCAGCACCTCCCAGGCGCTGCGGATCGCTTTTCGCCGGCGCGGGTTCTTCTCCGGCCGCCCGCGCACGGCGAGCACGGCCGCCACCGTGCGCAGCGCGGCCAGGTGGGCGGTGGCGTACCGCTCCAGCGGGTCCTCCAGGACGCGGGCCCGGGCGAGGGTGCGGTGTGCGTCGGCGAGCAGGTCGAGGGCGGCCGGCGGCGCGGCGATCCGGCGCAGCACGGGGTGGACGTCCCCGCCACCGGGGCGTCCGCCCGGGGAGTGCGGCAGGGCGGCGGAGTGGAGGCGGGCGGTGACGTGCTCAGGGTGACTGATGGTCATGGTCTCCCCCGTTCCGAGGCAGCGCGCGGACCGGGTGGTCCGTGCTCCCCCATCGTGAACGGGACCACTGACAATTCCGCCCGGGACCGTACGGCCCGGGCCGCCGGACCGCCGCCCCCCTCGGCGGCGGTTCCGGGCTCCCCCCGGCGACCGGCTCCCCCCCCTTGCCCCGCTCCGCCGCCCCGTGTCGGCGGTGCGCGGCGTCCGGCCGGCACCGGTGGCGGACCCTCCGCCGCCGCCCGCCGGCTCCCCATGGGCCGGTGGACGGACGGGTCCGCCGTCCCGGGAGCGGGCGCCCGACGCGCCCGGCCTCCCGGGTGCCACCACTGTGCCGTCCGGGCAGGTCGGCGGGCCATCCGCGCAGGTACTCAATCGCGGATCTGAGTATCTGTACTCAGTTCCGTCCGCCCCGCCGGGCGACGGAACCGGCGGGCCCGCCCTCCGCGTCCCGGTACGGTACGGCGAGGCCGGGCGGACCCGCCCGGCCGCTTCGAGGAGGGGAACCGATGACGATCCTGCCGCTGATCTTCACCAGCGGACTGGCCAGTGGCATCAACGCGTACGCGGTGGTGCTGCTGCTCGGGCTGCTGGGCCGGTTCGGGGGCGCGGAGTCGGTCCCACCCGTGCTGGAGCGCACCGACGTCCTGATCGCGGCGGCCGTGCTGTTCCTCCTGGAGGCGGTGGCCGACAAGATCCCGTACGTGGACAGCGTCTGGGACGTCGTCCACACCGTGATCCGGCCGATCGCGGGCGCCACCGTCGGCGCGCTGATCGCGAGCACCCACCCGGGCTCGCTCGGCGAGGTCGCGGCGGGCGCGATGGGCGGCACGACGGCGCTGGTCAGCCACCTGGTGAAGGCCTCGCTGCGGATGGCCGTCAACACCTCGCCCGAGCCGGCCAGCAACATCGCGGTGAGCCTGGCCGAGGACCTGTCGGTGGCCGGCCTGGTCACCCTGGCGATCTTCCACCCCTGGCTGGCCGCCTCGATCGCCGCCGTGCTGCTGGCGGTCGGCCTGCTGCTGGTCTGGTTCGCGATCAACAGGATCCGCGCGTTCCGGGCCCGCCGCCGCGAGCGCAAGGCCGCCCGCGCCCGGGCGGCGGAAGGGGTGTACGCCGGTCAGGCCTAGGACCAGCCATAGGATCGGGTCCCATGGCACGGATCGTCATCATCGGCGCAGGAATGAGCGGGCTCGCGGCGGCCTCCCGGCTGGCGACCCTCGGACACCGGGTGACGGTCTGCGAGGCGAGCGGCACGTACGGGGGCATGGTCGGCCGGTACGAGCGCGACGGCTTCGCCTTCGACACCGGCCCGGGCCTGCTCACCCTCCCCGCCGTCTACCGCGACCTCGCGCTGAAGACCGGCAAGGAGCCGCTGGAGCAGCTGGTCGACCTGGCCCCGGTGGACCCGGAGAGTCGGCACCTGTTCCGGGACGGCACCGGCCTCACCCTGCCCAACGCCTCGCGCGGCGGCGTCAGCCAGGCCCTGGACGCCACCTTCGGCGCCGGCTCCGGCGCCCTCTGGAACGCGGTGATGAACCGCGGCCGGACGGTCTGGGAGGCCACCCGCCGCCCGCTGCTGGAGGAGCCGCTCCCGGCCGACACCAAGCCGCTGCGCACCGACCCGTACCCCGGCCCGCCCCGGCGCGGCCTCGCCCGGCTGCGGCCGTCCGGCCGCTGGACGCTCGCCGACGTCGCCGCCCGCGAACTCGGCGGCCACCCCGGCCTGACCGCCCTGCTGCACGAACACGCGCTGCGCTTCGGCTTCGACCCGCGCACCGCCCCGGCCGGGGCCACCGTGCTGCCGTACATGGAGCAGTCCTTCGGCGTCTGGTACGTCAGGGGCGGCCTGCGCGCGCTGGCGGACGCGGTGTACCGGCGCTGTGAGCAGCGCCGGGTGGAGTTCCGCTTCGACACCCGGTTCGAGACGGTGCTCGAAAAGGACGGCCTGGTGTGCGGGATCGACACGACGGCCGGCCCGATCGAGGCGGACGTGGTGCTCTCCGCTGTGCCCGCCAAGGCGCAGAACCCCACCGAACCGGTCCCCGGCCGCGTCGTGGTGCTGCTCGCGCTGCGCGGGGAGCGCCCGGCGGGCACCGTGCACCGCACGGTCGTCCACGCGGCGGACCCGGCCGCCGAACTCGCCGGCATCTTCGGCGAGGGCGCCCCGCTCGCCGACCGCCCGACCGTCCAGGTGCTGCGCCCGGACGACCCCTCGCTGCACCCCGCGGGCCACGAGACGGCCGTCCTGACCGCGACCGCCCCGGCCGGGGGCTTCGACTGGACGGAACCCGGAGTCGCCGACCGCTTCGCCGACCGGATGATCGCCCACGCGGACGCGGCCGGCCTCGGCCTCGCCGACCGCGTGCTGTGGCGGGTGGTCCGCACCCCGGCGGACACCCGGCGCGAGACCGGCTCCCCGTTCGGCTCCGTCCCGCGCCCCGCCCTGGCCGGCGCCCACGGCACCTTCCTCCAGGCCCCGACCGAGGACGCCCCCGGCCACTACCTGATCGGCGGCGCCGCCCACCCCGGCGGCGGACTCGCCCGCGTCGGCATGTCGGCCTGCATCACGGCCAACCTGATCGGCCCGGCGTAGAGGCGCGTCAGCCCTGGTGCCAGGTGTTCTGCTGCTGGTAGCCGTAGCCGTGCTCGTAGGTCGGCTGCTGCGGGATGCCCTGCTGGTGCTGCTGCTGGTGCTGCTGGTCGGGGTGCTGCCATTGCTGCTGCTGGACGTTGGGGTCCCAGGCGGGCTGCTGTTGCTGCTGCTGGTAGCCCGCGTACTGGTCCTGCTGCTGGTAGCCGCCGTACGGGTCGGGCTGCTGCTGGTAGGTGCCGTAGCCCTGGTCGTACGCGAAGGCGGGCTGCTGCTGCGTCTGCCACTGCTGCTGGTCGTAGGACGGCTGCTGCTGCGCGGTGTCGTAGCCGGACTGGTAGGCCTCGGCGTACGGGTCCTGCGGCTGCTGCTGCTCGTAGTACCCGGGCGTGTAGACGCCGTCCGCAGCGAGCTCCTGCATCTCGAAGGCCGCGGTCTGCTCGACCTCCGGGACGGCCTCGGCGGCCGGGGCGGGCGCCGGGGGCTCCTCGACGGCGCTGACCTCGCCGATCCGCTTGTCGGCGGCCCCGACGGCGGCCACCACTGCGGCACCGCCGGTGAGCGCGCCGAGCAGCGGCACCTTGGCGAGCGGGCCGGGCAGGCTGCCGTCGGCCTTGCGCAGCGACCAGCCGCCCGTGTAGCCGCGCTTGACCGAGAGGGTGACGAAGGTCTGGCCGACCGCGAACATCGCCGCGCCGGTGCCGATCACCGGGACGGACCCGAGGACCATCCCGCCGGCCACCCCGAGGAAACCGACCAGCGCGAGGCCGCGCCAGTGCAGCGGGGCCCGGTTCTGGAGCAGCAGCTCGGCCACCAGCCAGAGCGCCACCACCGCCAACGCGGCGTACAGCAGCAGGTATCCGATGCCCATCCGCCCGCTACCTCCAGTCGCGTGCCCGCGCGCGCCGCGCGTGTGCGGCGACTGTACCGGTTCAACGGCCGGGGCACCGCATTGCGTTCCCGCAGTCCGTGACCCCGGGGGCACACGACCGAGCCCGCCACCGTCGGGACGGTGACGGGCCCGTGAACACCCGGGACGGACGCTCAGCGCCGGTGCAGGCCGAGGTTCTGGTAGATCTCCAGCGTCGCCGTCGAGTGGTTGAGCGTGATGAAGTGCAGGCCGGGCGCGCCCTCGGCGAGGAGGCGTTCGGCCATCGCGGTGGCGTGCTCCATGCCGATCGCGCGCAGCGCCGCCGGGTCGTCGATCGCCGCCCGCAGCCGGGCCTCCAGCGCGGGCGGGAAGGCCGAGCCGCTGAGCTGCGGGAAGCGCTCCAGCTGCTTGGCGTTGGTGACCGGCATGATCTCCGGGATGATCGGCGTCTCGCAGCCGGCGGCCGTCACCCGGTCGCGCAGCCGCAGGTAGTCGTCGACCTCGAAGAACATCTGGGTGATCGCGTAGTCGGCGCCCGCGCGGACCTTCGCGACGAAGTGCCGGATGTCGTCGTCCCAGTCGGTCGAGCGCGGGTGCATGTTCGGCGAGGCCGCGACGCCGACGCAGAAGTCGCCGATGCCCTTGATCAGCTCGACCAGCTCGTACGCGTAGGTGACGCCCTCCGGGTGCCTGACCCACTCGCCCATCGGGTCGCCGGGCGGGTCGCCGCGGACCGCGAGGACGTTGCGGACGCCCTGGTCGGCGTACTGGCCGATGATGTTGCGCAGCTCGGCGACGGAGTGGTCGACCGCGGTCAGGTGGGCGACCGGCGTCAGCGTGGTCTCGGTGGCGATCCGGCCGACCATGTTGACGGTGCGCTCGCGCGAGGAGCCGCCGGCGCCGTAGGTCATGCAGACGAAGTTCGGGTCGAGCGGTTCGAGCCGCCGGATGGCGTCCCAGAGCTTCTGCTCGCCGACCTCGGTACGCGGGGGCATGAACTCGAAGGAGAAGGACCGCTTTCCGGCCGCCAGCAGCTCGCGGACCGTCAACGCGCGGTCCGGCCTGGTGGAAGCGATGCCGAGTGCCATGCTGGCAGGTTATCCGGCGGTCGAAGCACGGCGACAACTCGGTTCCACGGATTGAGACAAGCAGTGGACGGCCTTCCGCTTCCGCCCCGGCGGCCCCGGCCGCCCTGCTCGCACGGGTGTTCCCGGCTGCCCCGCTACGCTTGCTGCACCCCCAGCGAACCAGCGGAGCCTCATCGTGACCTCGTCCAGCAACCGGCCGGCCAACCCCATTGACGTGGAGGACGTCCGCGCGCGCGTCAACGCCGCCCTCGCCGCGTTCATGGACGGCCAGTCCGTTCTGCTCGGCAAGATCTCGCCCCAGCTGGTGCCCGCCGCCGACGCCCTGCGCGACTTCCTGCTGGACGGCGGCAAGCGGCTGCGCCCCGCCTTCTGCTACTGGGGCTGGCGCGGCGCCGGCGGGGCGGCCGGCGGCGAGGGGATAGCCAACGCGGCGGCGGCCCTGGAGCTGCTCCAGGCGAGCGCCCTCGTCCACGACGACCTGATGGACCGCAGCGACACCCGCCGCGGCCTGCCCTCCATCCACCGCCGCTTCGAGGCGCTGCACCGCACGAGCGGCTGGCGCGGCGACCGCGAGCAGTACGGCGCCTCGGCCGCGGTCCTGCTCGGCGACCTGCTGCTGATCTGGTGCGACGAGCTGTTCCTGCGCTCCGGACTGGAGCCGGCCGCCGTCCTGGCCGCCAAGCCGGTGTTCGACCTGATGCGCACCGAGGTCATGGTCGGCCAGTACCTGGACGTGCTGGAGCCGGTGGCCGGCGACTCGGCGGACGAGGGCGCGCTGGACCGGGCGCAGACGGTGCTGCACTACAAGTCGGCGAAGTACACGATCGAGCGCCCGCTGCAGGTCGGCGCGCTGCTGGCCGGCGCCGGGCCGGACCTGGTCGAGGCGTACGGGGCGTTCGGGCTGCCGCTGGGCGAGGCGTTCCAGCTGCGGGACGACCTGCTCGGCGTCTTCGGGGACCCGGCGGTCACCGGCAAGCCGGCCGGGGACGATCTGCGCGAGGGCAAGCGCACACTGCTGGTCGCGCACGCGATGCGCGGGCTGCCGGCCGCCGACGCGCGGCACCTGGACGAGCGGCTCGGCGCGCCCGACCTGGCGACGGAGGAGGTCGCCGGGCTGCGCGAGCTGGTCGCGCGGAGCGGGGCGCCGGAGCTGGTGGAGCGCCGGATCGACGAGCTGATGCGGCAGGCGCTGGCCGCGCTGGCGGCGGCGCCGCTGGCGGACGAGCAGGCCCGCGCGGTGCTGCTGGCGCTGGCCGAGGCCGCCACCGTCCGCAAGTACTGAAGCACCGGAGTACTGGGAACGGCGGCGGCCCCGGACAGGGTCAGGCCGAGCGCAGCCGCCGGGACAGCTCGGCGGCGGCCGCCCGCGGGTCCGCCGCGGCGGTGATGGCGCGCACCACGACGATCCGGCGGGCACCGGCCGCCAGCACCTCGTCGAGGTTGCCCAGGTCGATGCCGCCGATGGCGAACCACGGCCGGTCGGTGGGCTGCTTCGCCGCGTACGAGACCAGGCCGAGGCCCGGCGCCGGGCGGCCCGGCTTGGTCGGCGTCGGCCAGACCGGGCCGGTGCAGAAGTAGTCCACACCGGGCTCGGCGATCGCCGCGTCCACCTCGGACTCGGCGTGGCAGGACCGGCCGATCAGCACGTCGTCGCCGAGGATCGCCCGGGCGGCGGGCACCGGCAGGTCGTCCTGCCCGAGGTGCAGCACGTCCGGCCGGGCCGCGTGGGCGACGTCGGCGCGGTCGTTGACCGCCAGCAGCTTGCCGTGGCGGCGGCAGGCGTCCGCGAAGACCTCCAGGGCCTCCAGTTCCTGCTTCGCTTCCAGGCCCTTGTCGCGGAGCTGGACGATGTCCACCCCTCCGGCCAGCGCCGCGTCCAGGAACTCGGCGAGGTCGCCCTGCTCCCGGCGGGCGTCGGTGCACAGGTAGAGCCGGGCGTCGGCGAACCGCTGACGCGGCGTGTCCGCCGCCATCAGATCAGCATCGCCTGGGCGCGGCGCTTGACCTCGGTGCCGCGGTTCTCCCGCAGCGCCTGGATCGGGCTGCCGGGCAGCGACGGGTCCTCGGTGAAGAGCCACTCCAGGATCTCCACGTCGCTGTACCCGCAGTCGCGCAGCACGGTCAGGGTGCCGGACAGGTGCTTGACCAGCCCCTGGCCGTCAATGAACGCCGCAGGGACCTGCAGCGACTTGTTCGGGCCCCGCCGGACGGCGATCAGGCCCCCGCTGCGGACCAGGTCGCGCACCTCGGTGACGCGCACCCCCCACTGCTCCGAGATGTCGGGCAGGTACATCCACTCGGGGACCAGGGCTTCAATCTTGCTTTCGATCTCACTCACGCCACCAGACTGCCACTTCCACAGCCCGCCGCGCACCAGCCGCTACCCCGCGACCGCCGATTTCAGCGGCACCGACGGGTCCGCCGCCCGGACCGGGTCCAGCGCGGTGCCGCGCTCGATCAGCCGCCGGCCCTGGGTGAGGTCGCGCGGGCGGTCCACGGCCAGCAGCGCGCTCGGCACGCCGTCGCGCAGCCAGAGCGCCGACCAGGACGGGTCCTGCGGTGAGCCGCGCCACAGCAGCTCGTCGCCCTCGGCGTGCCGGCCGGCGTACTGCACCATGCGGCCGAACTGCTCCGACCAGAAGTACGGCACGGGGTCGTACGGCGCGTCCGCCCCGAGGACGGAGGCGGCCACCGCCTCGCCGGACTGCAGCGCGTGGTCCCAGTGCTGGACGGCCAGCCGGGCTCCGGCGCGGACGGACGGGTAGCTGACGCAGTCGCCCGCCGCGAACACGCCCGGCAGGGTGGTGCGCAGACGCTCGTCCACCAGGACGGCGCCGGCTGCGTCCAGCTCGACGCCCGAGCCGTCCAGCCACCCGGTCGCGGGCCGGGCGCCGATGCCGACCACCACCTCGTCGGCCGGCAGGTGCGAGCCGTCCGCCAGCAGCACCGCGCCCGGCTGGACCGCGGCGACGCCGACCCCGCAGCGCAGGTCCACGCCCGCCTCGGCGTACCAGGCGGCCATCGCCGCACCGATCTCGGTCGGCAGCGCGCCGGGCACGGGCGCGGGGCCCGCCTCGACGACGGTCACCTCGCAGCCGGCCGCGCGGGCGGCGGTGGACACCTCCGCGCCGATCCAGCCCGCGCCGACCAGCACCAGGCGCAGGCCGGGCCGGAGCAGGGCGCGCAGGACCAGCGCGTCGTCCAGGGTGTGCAGCAGGTGCGCGCGCTCGGCGCCGGGCAGGGCGCGCGGGGCGGCGCCGGTGGCGATCACCAGCGCGGTGTACGGCAGGTCGCCGTCGTCGGTGTGCAGCACGCCCGGGGTGAGGCCGGTGGCGCGGCGGCCGGTGAGCAGCTCGATGCCGAGGTGCGGGAAGTCGATGTCGAGGGTGGTGGCGTCGGTCTTGCCGAGCAGGACGTCCTTGGAGAGCGGCGGCCGGTCGTACGGCGCGTGCGGCTCCTCGCCGACCAGGACGATCCGCCCCTGCCACCCGCCCCGCCGCAGCCCCAGGGCACACTGCGCCCCCGCCAGCCCGGCCCCGACGACGACCACCTGATCCGTTCCGCTCTGCTCTGCCACGTCGTCACTGTACTCAGCGGCCCCTCCACCCCTCCGACCCCGGCCGGTGCTGTCCACCCTTCGTGCACGCCTTCGGCCGGGCCAACCCCCGGAGTTAAGGTGGGGACACCATCACGGGAGCCCGGCGTACCGGGCTGAGAGGCGGGCTGACACGGCCTGCGACCGTCCGAACCTGATCCGGGTCATACCGGCGAAGGGAGAAACAGCTTTGACACGCATGGCACCAGGCGCCCACGCCGACGTGCTGGTGATCGGCGGGGGCATCATCGGCCTCGCCGTCGCCTGGCGGGCGGCGCAGCGCGGGCCGGGGAACGTCGTCGTGGTCGATCCCACCCCCGGCGGCGGGGCCGCCCGGGTCGCGGCCGGGATGCTCGCCCCGGTCACCGAACTGCAGTACGGCGAGGAGCCGCTGCTGCGCCTCGGCATGGCCTCGAACGAGCGGTACGCGGCATTCGCCGCCGAGCTCACCGAGGCGAGCGGCGGCCTGGACACCGGCTACCGGCAGTGCGGCACGCTCGCCGTCGCACTGGACTCCGACGACCGCGAGGAACTGCGCGAGCTGCACGCCTTCCACCAGCGGCTCGGCCTCAACTCGACCTGGCTGACCGGCCGGGAGGCCCGCAAGCTGGAGCCGATGCTCGCCCCCGGCGTGCGCGGCGGCCTGCACGTGGCCGACGACCACCAGGTGGACGGCCGCCGCCTGCTCAAGGCACTGCTCGCCGCCTGCGAGCGCGCGAACGTCGCGCTGCACCGCACCGAGGCCGTCGAGTTGCTGGTCGAGGACGGCCGGGCGGTCGGTGCCCGCCTCGGCACCGGCGAGACCCTGACCGCCGAGCAGGTCGTCCTCGCCGCCGGCCCGCACAGCCACCTGCTACCCGGCCTGCCGGAGGGCGTGCTCCCGGCGATCCGTCCGGTGAAGGGGCAGATCCTGCGGTTGCGGATCCCCGAGGCGTACCGGCCGTTCCTGTCCCGCAACGTCCGCGCGGTGGTGCGCGGCCGGCACCTCTACCTCGTGCCGCGCGAGGACGGCGAGCTGGTGATCGGCGCGACCACCGAGGAGCAGGGCTACGACACCACCGTCACCGCCGGCGGGGTGTACGAACTCCTGCGGGACGCCCACGAGTTGGTCCCGGGCATCACCGAACTTCCGCTGGTGGAGACCTCGGCCGGGCTGCGGCCGGGCTCGCCGGACAACGCCCCGCTGCTCGGGCCGACCGGACTCCCCGGACTGGTCGCCGCGACCGGCCACTACCGCAACGGCGTGCTGCTCGCCCCGGTGACCGCCGACCTGGTCGCCGAGTACCTGGCGACCGGTGAAGTCCCCGAGCTCGCAAGGCCGTTCGCGCCCACTCGATTCTCCCCCGCCCGCTCCACCACGAAGGCCGTCGCATGACCGACATCGCACTGACCGTCAACGGCGAGCCCCGCCAGGTGGCCGCCACGGCCACCCTCGCCGAGGTGGTGGCCACCCTCAGCAAGGCCAACTCGGGCGTCGCCGCCGCACTCAACGAGGCCGTGGTGCCGCGCAGTTCGTGGTCGGACACCCGGCTGTCGGCGGGCGACCGGATCGAGATCCTCACCGCCGTGCAGGGAGGCTGAACGATGGCCGACGACAGCTTTTCCAACGACAAGGACAGCCTCACCATCGCCGGGACGACCTTCTCCTCCCGCCTGATCATGGGCACCGGCGGCGCGCCGAGCCTGGAGATCCTGGAACAGGCGCTGCTGGTCTCCGGCACCGAGCTGACCACCGTCGCGATGCGCCGGGTCGACGCCGGCACCCAGGGCTCGGTGCTGGACGTGCTGACCCGCAACGGCATCCGCGTACTGCCCAACACGGCCGGCTGCTTCACCGCCGGGGAGGCCGTGCTGACCGCCCGGCTGGCCCGCGAGGCGCTCGGCACCGACTGGGTGAAGCTGGAGGTGATCGCCGACGAACGGACCCTCCTGCCGGACCCGATCGAGCTGCTGGACGCCGCCGAGACCCTGGTCGACGACGGCTTCACGGTGCTCCCGTACACCAACGACGACCCGGTGCTGGCCCGCAAGCTGGAGGACGTCGGCTGCGCGGCGATCATGCCGCTGGGCTCGCCGATCGGCTCCGGCCTGGGCATCCGCAACCCGCACAACTTCCAGCTGATCGTGGAGGGCGCGAACGTCCCGGTGATCCTGGACGCCGGCGCCGGCACCGCCTCCGACGTCGCGCTGGCGATGGAGCTGGGCTGCTCGGCGGTGATGCTCGCCTCCGCGGTGACCCGTGCGCAGGACCCGGTGCTGATGGCCGAGGCGATGCGGCACGCCACCGAGGCCGGCCGCCTCGCGTACCGGGCCGGCCGGATCCCGCGCCGTTTCCACGCCGAGGCCTCGTCCGCGATGGCCGGCCGGGCGGACCTGGACACCCGCGAGCGCCCGGCCTTCTAGGACTCGTTCCCGTGTCACAAGCCGGGCACAGCCGGTCCCGGGGCGATGTCCTCCGGGACCGGCGCGCGGCTACGCCACTACACTCGCCGGGTGGATATGGCGCTGCACGACCCTCTGATCGGTACCCTGCTCGACGGCCGGTACCGGGTCGAGCAGCGCATCGCGACCGGTGGGATGTCCACGGTCTACAAGGGCACCGACACCCGCCTCGACCGCGTGCTCGCACTCAAGGTGATGCACCCCGACCTCGCCGGGGACGAGGGCTTCACCGCCCGGTTCATCCGCGAGGCCAAGGCGGTCGCCCGGCTCAGCCACCCCAACGTGGTCAACGTCTTCGACCAGGGCGCCGACGGCGGGAACGTTTTTCTCGCCATGGAGTACGTGCCCGGCCGCACCCTGCGCGACCTCCTGCGCGACCGCGGCGCGCTGTCGGTCCGGGCCGCCCTGGACGTCCTGGAGCCGGTGCTCGCCGCGCTCGGCGCCGCCCACCGGGCCGGGCTGGTCCACCGGGACGTCAAGCCGGAGAACGTGCTGATCACCGACGGCGGCCTGGTCAAGGTCGCCGACTTCGGCCTGGTGCGGGTGCTCAACGCCGCCGACGGCTCGCCCACCTCGACGTCCACCGCGACCGGCGGCACCGTCATGGGCACCGTCTCCTACCTGGCGCCCGAGCAGATCCTCCCGGACGCCCCCACCGACCAGCGCGTCGACGTCTACGCCGCCGGCATCCTGCTGTACGAGATGCTCACCGGCCGGCGTCCGCACACCGGCGACAACCCCGTCCAGGTCATGTACAAGCACCTGCACGAGGACGTCCCCGCGCCGTCGCTGGCCGTCCCCTCCGTCACCCCGGCGCTGGACGCGATAGTGGTCGGCGCCTGCGCCCGCACCCCGGACGCCCGCCCGTACGACGCGGTCGAGCTGCTGGCCGCCCTCCAGCGGGTCCGCCGCACGCTCACCCCGGCCGAACTGGACGCCGAGCCGCCGGCCTCCACCCGGCCCAGCCCGCGCTACCCGACCAGCGAGCCGACCTCGGTGATCCAGCCGCTGCCCCAGCCGGCCGACCCGCCGCCGGCCGAGCGCACCAGCGTCCTGGACGTCCCGCCGGACCTGATGGACCAGCTGCTGGCCGAGCCCCGCCCGTACAACGAGCCGACCCCGGTGCGCCCGCGCCGCCCGAGCCGGCTGCGCCGGGTCCCCCGCAAGCCGCTGATCTGGGGGGCCGTGCTGGCCGCCCTGGTGCTGGTGGTCGGCGGCGCGACGTACGGGCTGTCCGAGGCGCTGTACGGGCCGGTGCCCGGGGTGCTCGGCAAGGACCGGGCCGAGGCGCAGCGGATCCTGGACAAGGAGGGCATGCACGGGCGGTTCGTCGACGCGTACAGCGAGACCGTCCCGTCCGGCCAGGTGATCTCCACCGACCCCGGGGTGGGCACCCGGGCCCGCAAGAGCGACGCCGTGACGGTGACCGTCTCCAAGGGCCCGAAGCGGATCGCCGTGCCGGACGTCACCGGCAAGCCCGCCGACCAGGCCGCGGCCGCGCTGACCGGCGCGCAGCTGGCCAAGGGCTCGGTGACCGGGACGTACAACGACACCGTCCCGGAGGGCACGGTGATCAGCAGCTCGCCGGCCGCCGGTCAGCAGGTACCGGAGAACACCCCGGTCTCGCTGGTGGTCAGCAAGGGCATGGTGCCGGTCCCGGACGTGACCGGGATGACGAAGGACGCCGCGGAGAAGGCGCTGGCGGCGGCCGGGTTCACGATGCAGACCACCGGGGTCAACCTCTTCGGCAACGGCAAGGCGACCAGCCAGTTCCCCGCGGCCGGCGAGCGCCGCCCGCAGCACACCTCGGTGATGGTCAACTTCCCGTTCATCTGAGGCGATTCGGCCACTCAAGGTGGTTCACCCGGGCAGGGCGATTCAGCGCAGCGGGCCTTCGCCGGGCTCCTCCTGGTAGGAGTAGCGCTGCTCACGCCACGGGTCGGCGAGGTTGTGGTAGCCGCGCTCCTCCCAGAAGCCGCGCCGGTCGGCCCGCATGTACTCGATCGCGCGGACCCACTTGGGGCCCTTCCAGGCGTACAGCTGCGGGACGATCAGCCGGACCGGGAAGCCGTGTTCGGCGGTCAGCGGCTCGCCGTTGCGGTGGGTGGCGAAGATCGTGCGCGGGTCGGCAAAGTCGGCCAGCCGGAGGTTGGCGCTGTAGCCGTACTCGGCCCAGACCATCACGTGGGTGACGCCGGGCTCCGGGGGCACCAGGTCGAGGAGGGCGGCGGCCGGCACGCCCGTCCACTCGTTGCCGAGCATCGAGAACTTGGTGACGCAGTGCAGGTCCGCGCGGACGGTGGTGCGGGGCAGGGCGCTGAAGGCGGCGAAGTCCCAGCTGTGCTTCTCCGCCGAGGCGGTCGCACCGAACACCTGGAGGTCCCAGGTCAGCGGCTTGAAGCGGGGGACGGGCCCGTAGTGCAGGGCGGGCCAGCCGCGCTGGGCGCGCTGCCCCGGGGGGAGCCTCGGGTCAGACGGCGGAAGCGGTTCTTGTTCGGACTGACCCATGGCTCCATGGTGACAGACGGCGGTCAGGCCCCGGTGCGCGCCCCTTTGCGTGGTCGTGCGCCCCGCTCGTACGGGCCAAGGAAGGCACCACACTCACCCAAATCGGATATTCCGACACATGTCCTAGTGAGTGTGAACTTACTGGAATTTCTTCCCATCACGGTGCCAGGATGCGCAGCGCAGGACTCACAGCAGGACGTAGCGCAGGGAGGCAGCGCCATGCAGGGCGATCCAGAGGTCATCGAGTTCCTCAACGAGCAGCTCACCGCCGAGCTGACCGCGATCAACCAGTACTTCCTGCACGCCAAGATGCAGGAGAACTTCGGCTGGACGAAGCTCGCCAAGTACACCCGGCACGAGTCCTTCGACGAGATGAAGCACGCCGAGGTGCTCACCGACCGGATCCTCTTCCTGGAGGGTCTGCCGAACTACCAGCGGCTGTTCCACGTCCGGATCGGGCAGACGGTCAAGGAGATGTTCGAGGCGGACCGCCAGATCGAGGTCGAGGCGATCGACCGGCTCAAGCGCGGGATCGTGGTGATGCGCGCCAAGAACGACGTCACCTCGGCGAACATCTTCGAGGACATCCTGGCGGACGAGGAGCACCACATCGACTACCTCGACACCCAGCTGGAGCTCCTGGAGAAGCTCGGCGAGGCGCTCTACATCGCCCAGCTGATCGAGCAGCCGGAGTCCTGAGCCCCCTCGCGGCCGGTCAGGCCGCGCGCAGCGGGACGACCGGGGCCGGACCAGGCAGGGCCGGGGCGGGCGCGGCCGGGGCGTCCGGTTCGGCCAGGCCGAGCCTGGCGGCCAGCCGGGCGGTCGGGCAGGGCCGGGCGCCGTGCTCGCCCAGCAGCGCCTGGATCCGGCGGACGCAGGACCCGCAGTCGGTGCCGGCCTTGCAGCCCTTGGCGATCTGGCGCGGGGTGTTGGCACCCGTGTCGATCGCCTTCTTCACCTGGTCCTCGGTGACCGCATGGCACATGCACACGTACATAGCGGTCTCTCCTGGGGTGGTGCGGCGCCGTTCGGCGAAACGATCTTGACTAAGGCTTGCCTTAGTTCACTGAGCCTCACCTTACCTGGCGATCCGGGCGTGAAAAAGCCCCTCCGGGCTCGGGAATCCCGAATCCGGAGGGGCCTTCGTCACATTCGGTGCCTCGGCGCCGGTGATCCTGATCCCTACTGGCCTGATCCCTACTGGCCTGATCCCTACTGGCCGCGGTACATCTCCGCCACCAGGAACGCCAGGTCCAGCGACTGGCTGCGGTTGAGCCGCGGGTCGCAGGCCGTCTCGTAGCGCTGGTGCAGGTCGTCGACCAGCACCTCGTCGCCGCCGCCGACACACTCGGTGACGTCGTCGCCGGTCAGCTCCACGTGGATGCCGCCCGGGTGGGTGCCGAGCGCGCGGTGCACCTCGAAGAAGCCCTTGACCTCGTCGAGCACGTCGTCGAAGCGGCGGGTCTTGTGGCCGCTGGAGGCCTCGAAGGTGTTGCCGTGCATCGGGTCGCAGATCCACACCGGCTGCGCGCCGGACGCGGTGACCTTCTCCACCAGGGTGGGCAGGTGGTCGCGGACCTTGCCCGCGCCCATCCGGGTGATGAAGGTGAGGCGGCCGGGCTCGCGCTCCGGGTCCAGCTTCTCGATCAGGGTCAGCGCCTCGTCGACCGAGGTGGTCGGGCCGAGCTTGACCCCGATCGGGTTGCGGATCTTCGAGGCGAACTCGATGTGCGCGTGGTCCAGCTGGCGGGTGCGCTCACCGATCCACACCATGTGGCCGGAGACGTCGTACAGCTCGCCGGTGCGCGAGTCCACGCGGGTCAGCGCGGTCTCGTAGTCAAGGATCAGCGCCTCGTGCGAGGAGTAGAACTCGACGGTCCTGAACTCCTCCGGCGCCACGCCACAGGCGTTCATGAACGCCAGGGCGTTGTCGATCTCCCGGGCGAGCTGCTCGTACCGCTGGCCGGCCGGCGAGTTGCGGACGAAGTCCTGGTTCCAGGCGTGCACCTGGCGCAGGTCCGCGTAGCCACCGGTGGTGAACGCGCGCACCAGGTTCAGCGTCGCGGCGGACGCGTTGTACATCCGCTTCAGGCGCTCCGGGTCCGGGATGCGGGACTCGGGGGTGAAGTCGAAGCCGTTCACCGAGTCGCCCCGGTAGACCGGCAGGGTCACGCCGTCGCGGGTCTCGGTCGCCTTGGAACGCGGCTTCGAGTACTGGCCGGCGATCCGGCCCACCTTCACGACCGGCACCGAGGCCGCGTACGTGAGCACGGCGGCCATCTGGAGCAGGGTCTTCAGCTTGCTGCGGATGTGCTCCGCCGAGACGCCGTCGAAGGCCTCGGCACAGTCACCGCCCTGAAGAAGGAACGCTTCCCCACGCGCCACGGCACCGAGCCGGGCGCGCAGCTGGTCGCACTCGCCGGCGAAGACGAGCGGCGGATAGGAGGCGAGCTCGGCAAGGGTCTTGCGCAGAGCCTCTTGGTCCGGCCATTCAGGCTGCTGCGCCGCGGGCAGGGACTGCCAGGTGTGGAGATCTGTCACGGTCACATCGCCAAGGCTACGGGGTGCCAACGCCGATTCGTGACCATTGCCCGAGGGGTGAGACACAACTCGGACAAAGGCGTGACCGGCCTCACCCGTCCTGCCCAATCCGCTACGCTCGGCCCATGCACGCGCCCCACACCTACTCCTGGTGGTGGGCCTCCCCCAAGGGTGGCCCACCGATCGCGCGTTCCTAGACGAACACGACGGCCGCCCCTCGGGGCGGCCGTCGGCGTATCGGCAGACGGCCCTCCGGGAGCGGAACTCCAGCACCGCACACCTGCCAGTCCACCCCGGAAGGAAGCCGCCCCGTGACCACGCCCGCCGACCTGCTCGCCCGCCTCACCGGCCCCGACGCCCCCGCCTTCGCCCTGCTGCACCGCCGCACCCCCCGGCTCGCCCCGGACACCGTCGAGGTGCTGCTGGGCACCGTCGACAGCTACGAGCGCCTCGCCGACCTGCCGGTCCGCTCCGGCGCCCCGGCCGCCGGCCCGGTCCACGACCTGCTCGCACTCGTCCCGTACCGGCAGATCCGCGAGCGCGGCTTCCAGGCGCACGACGACGGCACCCCGCTGCAGGCCCTCGCGGTGACCGAGCAGTACACCCTGCCGCTGGCCGAATTCGCCTCCGCACTACCGCAGTTGCCGGTCTCGCTGTCCGGCGGATCGTTCGACGTGGACGACGAGGCGTACGCCGCGATCGTCCGGCGGGTGATCGAGGACGAGATCGGCAACGGCGAGGGCGCCAACTTCGTGATCCGGCGCGACTTCAGTGCCACCCTCGACAACTACTCCCCCGCGCTCGCGCTCACCCTGTTCCGGCGGCTGCTCGACCAGGAGCGCGGCGCGTACTGGACGTTCCTGGTGCACACCGGGGACCGTCCTGCCGGAGGCGAGCCAGGCCGCTGTTTGGTCGGCGCCTCGCCCGAGGTGCACGTCCGGCAGAGCGGCGGCACCGTCGTGATGAACCCCATCTCCGGCACCTACCGTTATCCGGCGGGCGGCGCCGACCTCGACTCGCTGCTCCAATTCCTGCACGACCCCAAGGAGTTGGAAGAGCTCACGATGGTCGTCGACGAAGAGCTGAAGATGATGTGCACCGTCGGCGACCTCGGCGGGCAGGTGCTCGGCCCCCGGCTCAAGGAGATGTCCCACCTCGCCCACACCGAGTACGAGCTGCGCGGGCGTACCTCGCTCGACGTCCGCGAGGTGCTCAAGGAGACGATGTTCGCGGCGACCGTCACCGGCAGCCCGGTCCAGAACGCCACCCGCGTCATCAAGCGCTACGAGCGCGGCGGGCGCGGCTACTACTCCGGCGCGCTCGCCCTGATCGGCCGCTCCGCCAGCGGCGGGCAGCTGCTCGACTCCCCCATCTGCATCCGCACCGCCGACATCGACCCGGCCACCGGCCGCCTCGTCGTCCGGGTCGGCGCCACCCTCGTCCGGCACTCCGACCCGGAGTCCGAGGTCGCCGAGACCCACGCCAAGGCCGCCGGGGTGCTCACCGCGATCGGCGCCCGGACCGTACCCGCCCGGCTGCCCAGCCCGAACGGGCCCCGGCTCGGCGACGACCACCGGGTCCAGGCCGCGCTCGACGCCCGGCGCGGCGGCCTCGCGGCGTTCTGGCTGCGGATGCAGACGCCGGCCGAGGTCACCGAGCCCGTGCCGACCCTCGTGGTCGACGGCGAGGACACCTTCACCGCGATGCTCGCCCACCTGCTCACCTCGCTCGGCCACCGGGTCTCCGTCGTCCGCTACGACGAGCCCGGCCTGCGCGCACTGGTCGCCGCCCACCGCGGGCCGCTGGTGCTCGGGCCCGGGCCGGGCGACCCGGCGCTCGCCGACGACCCCAAGATGGCGCTGCTCCGGCCGATCGTGGCGGACGCGCTGGCCGCCGTCCGGGCCGGCACCCGGACGGCGCCGCTGCTCGCGGTCTGCCTCAGCCACCAGCTGCTCGCCGCCGAACTCGGGCTCGCGCTCGGGCGCAAGGCCGTCCCGTACCAGGGCGCGCAGGAGACCGTCGACCTGTTCGGCACCAAGCGCACGGTCGGCTTCTACAACACGTTCACCGCGCGCTGCTCGGACGCCGACGCGGCCCGGCTCGCCGCCGAGGGCGTCGAGGTCGCCCGGGACGCCGTCACCGGCGACGTGCACGCGCTCCGCGGCCCCGGCTTCGCCGGCCTCCAGTTCCACCCCGAGTCGGTGTTGACCCGCGAGGGCGTGGACATCGTGGCCGGGCTGCTGCGCGAGGCGACGGCCGTCCGCGGCTGACGAGGGACGACGGGATCCGGGCGGCGCCCCGCTCGGATCCCGTCGTCTCAGATCTCGTCGTCTCAGATCTCGTCGTCCAGCCCCTGCTCGATCGCGTACCGGACCAGCTCCACCCGGTTGTGCAGCTGAAGCTTCCCCAACGTGTTCTGCACGTGGTTCTGCACCGTGCGGTGCGACAGCACCAGCCGGTCGGCGATCTGGCGGTAGGACAGGCCCTTCGCCACCAGGCGCAGGACCTCGGTCTCCCGGGCGGTCAGCTGGGGGACGGCCGGGGCGGAGGCCGGGGCCGGTTCGGCGGCCAGCCGGCGGAACTCGCCGAGCACCAGGCCGGCCAGGCCCGGGGTGAAGACGGCGTCGCCGACGGCCGTTCGCCGCACCGCGTCCAGCAGCTCCTCCCGCCCGGCCGACTTGACCAGGTAGCCGGTCGCGCCGGACTTCACCGCCTCCAGCACGTCCTGGTGCTCGCCGCTCGCCGAGAGCACCAGCACCCGGACCGACGGATCGTGCGCGACCACCTGCCGGCACACCTCGGCGCCGGGCAGGGCGGGCAGGTTGAGGTCGAGCACGACCACCTGCGGCGAGCAGGCGCGGGCCCGGCGGACGGCCTCCTCGCCGTCGCCGGCGGTGGCCACCACGTCCAGCCCGGCCTCGGCGAGGTCGCGCGAGACGGCGTCGCGCCACATCGGGTGGTCGTCCACGACCATCACCCGCACCGGCCGCTCGGCCGTCGGGTCAGTCGTCGGCTGGTCGGTCATCAGAGCCCTTCCTCGGGACGCGGAGTTCGACCTCGACGCCCTCCCCGGGCGCCGAGTACAGCTCGGCGGTGCCGCCGAGGTCCAGCAGCCGGCCGCGGATCGACTGGGAGACCCCGAGCCGGCCGGCCCGCTCCGCCTCGCCGAGCCGGCCGGGGGCGAAGCCGGGCCCGTCGTCGCGGATGCTGACCGTGACGGCCTCCGGCTCGTCCTCGACCAGGATCCAGGCGTGCGCCCGCTCCCCGGCGTGCCGGCGGACGTTGTCGACGGCGGCGCCGACGGCGGCGGCCAGTTCGGCGGCGTCGGGCGCGGGCAGTACGACCGGGGTGCCCGGGGCGGAGAGGGTGATCCGCTCGTCCGCGTACGGGCGCAGCAGCGCGGTGAGGTCCCGCGGCTCCTCGGCGGCCTGCGGCGAACGCTGGGCCGGGAGCGGGCCGCCGGTCATCAACGCCCGCAGCGCGCGCTCCTGTTCGCCGGCGAGGCGGCCGAGTTCGGCGAAGTCGGCGCTGCCACCGGCGTGTTCGGCCTGCTCGGCGCCGCGGCGCTGGACCAGGGCGAGCACCTGGAGCACGCCGTCGTGGATGTCCCGGGAGAGCCGTTCGCGCTCCCGGGTGGCGGCCTCGACCTGGAGGGCGCGGGTGAGCGCGGCCTCGCTGGCGCGGGCGAGTTCGATGACGTAGCCGATGGCGCAGCCGGCCACCATCAGCAGCACGATGTTGTGGATGTTGTCGCCGGTGGGCCCGCCGTGGCCGAGGATGTTGGCCACCCCGATGACCGAGCCGACCGCGGCCGCCCAGCGCCAGCCGCCCTTGCCGGCGAAGCCGAGCACCGTCCCGGCGGCCCAGATGGTCGGCAGGGTGGGCGCGCCGTGGCTGATCCGGGCCGGGTCGTCGGTCTGGCCGCTCATCACGATGCCGGTGACGGCGAGGGCGAGGTCGGTGCCGAGGACGTACCAGGTGCAGCGCTGCGGGCCGGCGAAGGCGCGGGTGCTGGCGAGGGTCCAGAGGGTGAGCGCGCCGAGGTAGATCCAGCCCGCGACGGGGTGCAGGAAGTGCAGGTAGGAGTTGAAGTAGCGCAGCAGGGCGTAGCAGAGGGCCAGCACCCGAAAGTAGGACATGGCCCGCCAGAGCGGGAGTTCGACGGACATACCCCCCGCCGCGACCGTCCCGCCGACCGCCCCGGTTCTACCGCCGTCCGTCATCCGTCTGCCCCTCCCCTGGGCGCCCGGGTGGTCCGTCAGGCCGACCCGGTGTCCTTCTGCTCCTGCTTCGGCTCTTCGGCCGCGGCCTTCTCGGCCTCGGCCGCCTTCTCCGCTTCGGCCGCCTTCTCGGCCTCGGCCTTCTCCGCCTTGGCGGCGGCCTTGCGCTCGGCGTCGGCGCGCTTCTTGTCCTCGGCGATCTGCCGCTTGGCGGCGGTCGCGTAGACGTCGACGTACTCCTGGCCGGAGAGGCGCATGATCTCGTACATCACCTCGTCCGTCACCGAACGGAGGATGAAGCGGTCGTTCTCCATGCCGTGGTAGCGGGAGAAGTCCAGCGGGCGGCCGATCCGGATGCCGGGGCGGATACCGAAGTTCGGGACGACCTGGCCGGGCGGCTGCACCTTCTCGGTGTCGATCATCGCGACCGGGATGACCGGCGCGCCGGTGGCCAGCGCGACACGGGCCAGGCCGCCGACCTTGCCGCGGTACAGCTTGCCGTCGGGCGAGCGGGTGCCCTCGGGGTAGACGCCGAAGAGCTCGCCACGGTCCAGCACCGCGATGGCGCTGCGGATCGCGGCCTCGCCGGCGCCGCGCACGCCCGAGCGGTCCACCGGCAGCTGGCCGACGCCCTTGAAGAACGCGGCGGTCAGCCGGCCCTTGAGGCCCGGGGTGTTGAAGTACTCGGCCTTCGCGATGAAGGTGACCCGGCGTTTGATCAGCGCGGGGAAGAAGAAAGAGTCCGAGAAGGACAGGTGGTTGCTCGCGATGATCGCCGCACCTTCGGTGGGGATGTTCTCCTCACCCTCGATCCACGGCCGGAAGAAGATCCGAAGCAGTGGCGCGACGATCAACTTCATCAGTCGGTAGAACAACCCGGGCCTCCTGTATTGCGGACCGGACGATCCTAATGCCCCGTGAGCGCCGCCCGCGCCCCGCCCCGCTCGGCGGGCCGTGGCCGGGCGGTCGGCGGGGCCTTCGAGGGGGCCGTCGACCGGGTCGTCGAAGGGGCCGTCGCCGGGGGTGTACGACCCGGCGGGATGCGTGGGACGATGCGAATTCCGCAGCCTCACGTTCCAGCGTCCCCTCCCCCAGCGCCGCCCGCCCGCGAAGGAGCCCGCCATGCCGCTGCTGCCCGGTGCCGAGCCGTACCACCACCAGGGCGGACCGGTGGGGGTGCTGTTGTGCCACGGCTTCACCGGTTCGCCGCAGTCGCTGCGCCCCTGGGCGGACGAGCTGGCGGCGGCCGGGTTCACCGTCTCGCTGCCGCTGCTGCCCGGGCACGGCACCCGTTGGCAGGACATGCAGGTCACCCGGTGGGAGGACTGGTACGCGGAGGTCGAGCGCGAGCTGCTGGCGCTGGCCGACACGTGCGAGCAGGTCTTCGTCTGCGCGCTGTCGATGGGCGGCGCGCTGGCGCTGCGGCTGGCGGCGGTGCACGGCCCGGCGGTGTCCGGGCTGGTGCTGGTCAACCCGTCGGTGCGCTCGGACAACCCCGCGAGTGTGCTGCTTCCGGTGCTGCGGCACCTCGTGCCGAGCGTGCGCGGGATCGGTGACGACATCGCCAAACCCGGTGTGTCGGAGAGCGGCTACGACCGGACGCCGCTGAACGCCGCCTGGTCGCTGGGCCGGCTCTGGCGGGACGTCCGGCGCAGGCTCCCGCAGGTGACCCAGCCGGTGCTGCTGTTCCGCAGTCCGCAGGACCACGTCGTCTCGCCGGCCAACTCGGAACTGGTGCTGGCCCGGATATCCTCGACCGATGTGACGGAGCGGCTGTGCCAACGCAGCTTCCACGTCGCGACGCTGGACCACGACGCGGCGGAAATATTCACGGCGAGCCTGGACTTCATCCGACGGCTGGCTCCCGCGCACGCGGCGGGCGTCACCCGGGTCGAATCCGATGATCACCATGGCTGAAGGGCCGGAAGTGCACGAGAGCAGCACGGCGGGCGGCGGGGACGAGGCACCCCGCGAGGACGGCGCGACCGAGGACGTGACCAAGGACGGTACCGGCGGTGGTCCGGCGGCGGACGGCCCCGCCGAGCGGGACGCCGCCGCCCCGGCCGAGCCCCGGCCGCGGCGCGCGCCCGAACGCAGCCAGGCCGAGCAGGACGAGATCTTCGCGGCCCTGGTGGCCCAGTTCGACGACCCCGTCGACCTCAACAACCCGAACTGGCCGGAGATCGAGAACCTCCGCGCCCGCGGCGAGCTGAAGGGCGGCTTCAAGGACGGCGCCGACCAGCACAGCCCGGACGAGCTCGCCGACCTGGCCCCGCAGCCCCGCCCCCGGGCGGGCGGCCCGGTCCTGCCGGCCGGCGGTGCGGGCCCGCGCGACTTCGAGCTGGCCGAGGAGACGGACGAAGGCCACTACATCCCGCCGGAGCCCCCGCCGCTGCCGGCTGCCGACGTGACCGCCAAGTTCGCCTGGCTCGCGGTGCTCGGCGGCCCGGCGCTGCTGCTGTTCGACGCGGTGGTGTGGCGGGAGATCGCCGGCTGGCCGGCCTGGGTCGGGTTCACGGCCTTCCTGGCCGGCTTCGTCACCCTGGTGGTGCGGATGAAGGACCGCGACGAGGACGATCCGGAGGACCCGGACCACGGCGCGGTGGTCTAGCGGTCGTCCAGCTCCTGGCCTTCCGGCAGCTCCAGCACCGCGAGCACCGGCAGGTGGTCGGTCGCGGCCCGCAGGTCCGCCTCGGTGACACCGGGCAGCCCGTGCGGCACCCCGCAGGCGAGCACGGTGATCCCGGGCGTGGCGAAGACGGCGTCGATCCGCTGGTACGGGCGCTCCGGGACGGACGTGAACTCGCCGCCCCAGGGCGCGGCGAGGTGTCCGTCCTGGAGCCGCGAGGCCAGCAGCCGCCAGCCCGGGCCGTCCGGGTGCTCGTTGAAGTCGCCTGCCACGATGCCGAGTTCGGCGATCCCGAGCTGATCGAGCAGCAGCTCGAACTGGCCGTGGCGCTCGTCGGCGTCCAGGCTGAGGTGGCAGCTGGTGACGGTGAACGGCGCCGAGCCGGGCAGCCGCAGCAGGGCGGTGGCGAAGCCGCGGGCGTGCAGGCCGCGGGTCTTGGGCAGCAGCCGGTCGTGCACGCCGAGCACCTCGACGGCGCCGGGGCGGCCGAGCAGCAGCGGGCCGGCCGCCGTCCGGCCGCCGCCGGCGAGGACGGTCGTCCCGGTCCGCCGGGCCAGCCAGGCGGCCTGGCCCCCGGGCCGCCAGTAGCGCGGCGACTCCTGGATGCAGACCAGGTCGGGTGCGCAGGCCCGGATCACCCGGACCAGCGCCTCGCGGTCGTCGCGCAGCGAGCGGATGTTGTAGCCGAGCAGGCGCAGCCGGCGCGGGCCGGGCGCCGGCAGCGGGCCGGCGGGTGGCGTGGTCATGATCCCCCTCATGGCGTGGTCCGGGCATGATCCTGTGCGTGATCCGCACGACCGACCGTACGACAGGGCCGGGGCATGCGACGGCGGCGGCGCGTCCGGGGCTGGTCGGGGTCCGGTCGCACCGCCGCCGGCGGGCTTGAGGGGGTACTGCTCGGGGGTGCTGAGGGTCAGGCGGTGCGGGCGAGGTCGGCCGCACCGGCGATGCCGGCGGCGGAGCCCATCGAGGCCAGCACGACCTCGGCGCGCGGGCGGTGCACCCCACCGGTCAGGTAGTGCTCGAAGGCCTTGGCGACCGGGTCGAGCAGCAGGCGCCCGGAGTCGGAGACGCCGCCGCCGAGCACGAAGGCGCCCGGGTCGAAGAGCGCGGCGAGGTCGGCCATGCCGCGGCCCAGCCAGTCGGCCAGCTCGGCGTAGCACTCCAGGGCGAGCGGGTCGCCCTCCTCGGCGGCCTCGGTGATGTGGATGCCGCGGATGGTCTCGGCGACGCCGTCGTTGAGCTCCAGCATCCGCCGGCCGCGCACCGGGTCGGCGGCGGCCTTCTCCCGGCCGTAGCGGCGCAGCGAGCGCCCGGAGCCGTACTGCTCCCAGCAGCCCTTGCCGCCGCAGCCGCAGGGCAGGCCGTCGGGGACCATGTTGAGGTGGCCGATCTCGCCGGCCACGCCGAAGCGGCCGCGGTGCAGCCGGCCGTCCAGGACGATGCCGCCGCCGATGCCGGTGCCGACGGTGATCAGGACCATGTCCTCGTGGCCGGCGGCGGCGCCGAAGCGGAACTCGGCCCAGGCGGCGCAGTTGGCGTCGTTCTCGACGACGGTGTCCAGACCGGTGAGCTCCTCGATCCGGCCGCGCAGCGGCTCGTTCTCCCAGTCGATGTTGGGGGCGAAGATCACCGTGGAGCGGTCGCGGTCCACGAAGCCGGGGGCACCGACGCCGACCGCGGTGACGCCGGGGTGCTGCTCCTTGAGCTCGCGCACGGCCTGCGCGATGGCGTCGACGGCCCACTGCGGGTCGGCCGGGGTGGGCACCCTGGTCCTGGCCAGGATCTCGCCCGCCTCGTCGACCACGCCTGCCGCGATCTTGGTCCCGCCGACATCGACGCCGATGGTCAGAGCCATGTGTCCCTCAGCTATTCACTCGTTCCCGCTGGACGGAACGGTACCGCCCAACTCAGCCCCCGTACACAGCCTCGCATACATTAACCGAAGACAATCCGGGACCAACCCGGCCGTCACACTTCAAAAGTCGTACATATATTCCCGCTTCGTCACGCACGGGGATCGCGGAGTGACAGCTCAGGAGCTACGGATTCACTGCTTGGCGGACGGCCCGTCAGGGGTGTCGAGGTCGATCCGCTCGGCGGGGGCGCTCTCGCCGGCGGTCCAGCGGCGCTCGTGACCGGCCACGGCGGCACGGTAGGCGGCCAGCAGCTCGGCGCCGGCGGAGACCAGCCCGGAGCCGGCGGCGGCGAGGTGGGTGTAGACCTCCGGCTGCTGCTCGCGCAGCCGGTCGGCCAGTCCGGCCAGGGTGATCAGGGTGTCGGCGCTCGCCTCCTGGGCCTTCTGGCCGACGGTGTCGGCGAACCGGCGGACCTCGTCCACCAGCGGGCCCAGTTCCGGCCCGAACGGGTGGGCCTGCGGACCGCCCGGCTCGTCGGCGGGCCCGCTGGTCGGCTCGGTCCGGTCGGTGCTGGTCATCGCGGGGCCTCCTCTGCTGGGGCCGCACCCCGCGGCCACCGGCCCCGACGCTACCCGAGGTGCCGGGAAAGCCTTCAGCCCCGAAAGCCTTCAGCCGCGAAAGCCTCCAGCCCCGAGAGCCGTCAGCCCTTGGAGCCGTCAGCCCCGCGGCCAGAGCGCCGGGTCGGGCGCGAAGCGCACCGCGAGCGCCCCGTCGTGCAGGCCCGCGCCGGCGACGGTGCAGCGGCGCAGCGCGGACGGCAGGGTGAGCACCCGGCGGTGGGCGCCGAGGCCGACCACCAGCTCGTCGCCGCGCCGGACCAGGTCGAGGTCGGCACGGTCGGCGCCGGGCAGCACGAGGTGCCAGACCAGCAGGCCCTCCTCGGCCAGCCGGTCCTCGACCGGCCAGGGCTCGGGCGCGAGCCGCTCCGGGCCGGGCCCGTCCCCGTAGAGGCGGTCGGCGACGGCCTCCAGGGTGGCGTCGGCCTGCCCGGTGACCAGGACGGGGGCGTCGGTCGCCGCGGCCAGCTCGGTCAGCTCCTCGCGGCGGCGGCCGGCCAGCGCGGCCAGCCACGGGTCGGGCGAGTGCAGCGCGGCGTCCGGCAGCGCGCCGTGCACGACGACCGCGTCCGGCCGGTGCCCGTGCAGGGCGAGCCCGGCGCGGATCCGGCGCAGTTCCTCGTACGGGTGGCCGTCGGCCGCGGTGACCAGGCGGACGCTGGTGCCGGGCGCGGTGATCGCGGCCCGGGACTCGGCGAGCACCCCGGCGGCCCTGGACCGGCTCTCGTACAGCCAGTCGGCGGGCATCGGGACGCCGGCCAGGCCGGCCAGCAGCGGGCGCAGCGCCCGGGCGGCCTGCCGCTGCTCGGGGACGAGCCGGTCCAGGTAGCGCTCCAGCTGCTCGGGCAGGGCGAGGGCGGCGATCAGCTCGGCGGGCGGCGGGGCGAGCACCACCAGGACGTCCTGGTCGGCGGCGGGCAGGGCGCGCAGCAGGGCGATCCGGGCGATGCCGGGGAGGGCGGTCAGCTCCTCGGGGTCGAGCGGTTCGGCGCCGAGCAGGTCGAGGGCGGGCTTGAGCCGGCCGCCGAGCTCGCCGAGGGCGTGCCGGAAGGCGGCCTGCTCGTCGATCCGGGAGACGGTCAGGCCGGGCGCGTACCGGGCCGGTTCGGGCTCCAGCCGGGTGCCGAGGACGCCGTCCAGGGCCCGGTGCGGGTCGTCGGCGGCGAGCAGCCAGGTGCGGTGCCCGCGCCGGGCGGCGTGCAGGGCGGTGGCGGCGGCCACCGTGGGCGCGCCCGCGTCGCCGCTGACCAGGATGGTGCGTGTCGCCGTCATGCCGTGTCCGACCCCCGTTCCGCGCTGTCAGCCCTGGACGGGCTTCTTGCCGTCGGCGTCCTCGACGCGCTTCTTCAGTCCGGCCAGGGCGCGGTCGATGATGACCTTCTCGGCCTTGCGCTTGATCATGCCCAGCATCGGGATCTTGACGTCCACGGCGAGCTGGTACGTCACCTCGGTGCGGTCGCCGCCGCCGAGCGGGGCCAGGGTGTAGGAGCCGTCCAGCGAGCGGAGCATCTGGCTGCGCACCAGGGTCCAGCTCACCTCGCGGTCGCCGTCCCAGGTGTAGGCGAGGACGTGCTCGTCGCGGATGGCGCCGGCGTCCAGCAGCAGCCGCACCTGCGAGGCGCGGCCGTCCTCACCGGTCTCCAGGACCTCGACCTCCTTGACCTCGCCGGTCCAGGCCGGGTAGTCGGCGAAGTCGGCGATCACGGCCATGACCGTGGCCGGGGTCGCGTCGATGGTGATGCTCGACCTGGTGTGCTCCGCCATGGAATGGCCCTCCGCCTCGTCCCTCTGCCTGCCGCTCCGGCCGAGCGTGCTCGTCCGGGTGTGCCCGGAGCAGGCTATCGCGACCGGCGATCCGCTCGGCCGCACGGGCACCGGGCGGCGGACGGCCGGCGCCCGGTGGCGCCGGGGGGCGGGGCATGCTACCGGCAGGTCACCCCCGGCCTGCCGTAGGGTGCCATTCGAACGACCCGGTCACGGCCTGGTCCGACCCGGCCGGGTGTGACACTTCGAACACCGGGGCCGACCCCCCTGGTCGAAGCTGCCTACCGGGCAGTAACGTCCTGCCGTCCCGCAGCGTCGCGAACGAGGAGCAGTCTTGCTCGACTTCAGCCTTCCGGCCCTCTATCAGGTACCGAGCGGCGGTAACCTCTCCGACCTCGTGCACCAGAACGCCGAGCGGCACCCGGACGTCGCGGTGCTCAGCCGGAAGGTGGACGGCCGCTGGCAGGAGTTGACCGCGGCCCAGTTCCAGGTGGAGGTGCACGCCGCCGCGAAGGGCCTGATCGCCGCAGGCATCGCGCCCGGCGACCGGGTGGGCATCATGTCCCGCACCCGGTACGAGTGGACGCTGCTGGACTTCGCGATCTGGACGGCCGGCGCGATCACCGTGCCGGTGTACGAGACCTCCTCCGCCGAGCAGGTCGAGTGGATCCTCGGCGACTCCGGCGCGGTCGCCGTGCTCACCGAGACCGACCAGCACGCCAAGGTGGTCGAGAAGGTCCGCGGCCGGCTGCCGGAGCTGAAGCACACCTGGCAGATCGAGGGCGGCGCGATCGCCGCGCTGGCCGAGGCCGGTCAGAACGTCGAGGACGCCACCGTCGCCGAGCGCCGCTCGATCGCGACCGCCGACTCGGTCGCCACCATCGTCTACACCTCGGGCACCACCGGCCGTCCGAAGGGCTGTCAGCTGACGCACGGCAACTTCATGGCCGAGTGCGGCAACATCGTGGAGCGGCTGACCCCGCTGTTCCGCACCGGCGAGAGCTCCGTCCTGCTCTTCCTGCCGCTGGCCCACGTGCTCGGCCGGATCGCCGAGATCGCCCCGACGATGGCCCCGATCAAGCTGGGCCACGTCTCCGACATCAAGGACGTCACCGCCGAGCTGGCCGCCTTCCGGCCCACCCTCATCCTGGGCGTGCCCAGAGTGTTCGAGAAGGTCTTCAACACCGCCCGCGCCAAGGCCCAGGCCGACGGCAAGGGCAAGATCTTCGACAAGGCCGCCGACACCGCGATCGCGTACAGCCGGGCGCTGGACGCCGGCGGCGCGGGCCTGGTCCTGCGGATCAAGCACGCGATCTTCGACAAGCTCGTCTACAGCAAGCTGCGCGCCGCCCTCGGCGGCCGGGCCACCCACGCCATCTCCGGCGGCGCGCCGCTGGGCGAGCGGCTCGGCCACTTCTACCGGGGCATCGGCTTCACCGTCCTGGAGGGCTACGGCCTGACCGAGACCTGTGCGGCCACCGCCTTCAACCCGTGGGACAAGCCGAAGATCGGTACGGTCGGCCAGCCGCTGCCCGGCGCCGCCGTCCGGATCGCCGAGGACGGCGAGGTCTTCTTCAAGGGCCCGCAGGTCTTCACCGGCTACTGGAACAACCCGCAGGCCACCGCGGACACCCTCAAGGACGGCTGGATCGCCACCGGCGACCTCGGCTCGCTGGACTCCGACGGCTACCTGACCATCACCGGCCGCAAGAAGGAGATCATCGTCACCGCGGGCGGCAAGAACGTCGCCCCGGCGGTGATCGAGGACCGGATCCGGGCCCACGCGCTGGTCGGCGAGGTCATGGTGGTCGGCGACCGCAAGCCCTTCGTCGCCTGCCTGATCACCGTCGACCCGGACTTCTTCCCCAAGTGGAAGGAGCTGAACGGCAAGCCCACCACCGCGACGGTCGCCGAACTGCGCGAGGACCCGGACCTGCTGGCCGCGCTCCAGGCCGCGGTGGACGACGGCAACGCGGCCGTCTCGCACGCCGAGGCGGTCAAGAAGTTCCGCCTGCTGGACACCGAGTTCTCCGAGGAGAGCGGCCACCTCACGCCGTCCCTCAAGCTCAAGCGCAACGTCGTGCTGAAGGACTTCGCGGCCGACGTCGAGGCGATCTACCAGAAGTAGCCGTACCAGCGCTGACGCACAAGGACGGGCCCGCCCCCCTTCCCGGGGAGCGGGCCCGTCCGCACGCTAGGCGGCCAGCAGCGAGGTCAGCCGCCCGGCCAGCAGGTCCCAGCGCCACGAGCGCTCCACCCAGCGCCGTCCGGCCTCGCCCATCTGCCGCCGCAGCTCCTCGTCGTGCAGCAGCCGGACGATCCGCTCGGCCGCCGCCGCGGGCGAGCCGCCCGGCACCACGTACCCGGTCTCGCCCTCCAGCACCGCGTCCGGCGCGCCCCCGGAGTCCCCCGCGACGACCGGCAGGCCCGTCGCCGAGGCCTCCAGGTAGACGATGCCCAGGCCCTCGACGTCCAGCCCGCCGCGCCGCGTCCGGCAGGGCATCGCGAAGACGTCCCCGGCGCCGTAGTGCGCGGGCAGCTCCTCCCACGGCACCGAGCCGGTGAAGCGCACCGAAGCCCGCACGCCCCGGGCGTCCGCCAGCTTCTCCAGGTCAGCCCGGTAGGGGCCGCCGCCGACGATCAGCAGGACCGCGTCCGGCACGTCGGCCAGGATCTGCGGCATGGCCTCGATCAGGGTGTCCTGGCCCTTGCGCGGCACCAGCCGGGAGACGCACACCACCACCGGCCGGTCCGCCAGCCCCAGCCGGCGGCGGACCTCGGCGCCCCCGGACTCCGGGTGGAAGGTCGTCTCGTCCACGCCCGGCGGCAGCTGCACCATCCGGGCCGCCGCCTCCGGCCCGACCGCGCCCGCGATCCGGGAGCGGGTGTACTCGCCCAGGTACGTCAGCACGTCGGTGCCCGCGCCGATCCGGCGCAGCAGCTGCCGGGCGGCGGGCAGCTGCGCCCAGGCGGCCTCGTGCCCGTGTGTCATGCCGAGCAGCCGCCCGGCCCCGGCCCGGCGCAGCGTGGGCGCCATCAGCCCGAGCGGCGCGGCGGCGCCGAACCAGACCGAGTCGCACTTCTCCGCCCGGAGGATCTCCGCCGCCCGCCGGGTGACCCGGGGTGTGGGAACCATCACCTTCGTCCGGTCGCGGATCACCGGGAACGGCTGCTCGGCGTCGAACCGGGCCACCTCGGTGCCGTCGCGCCAGGTCGAGGCGTACACCACGACGCTCCCGGCGGGCTGACGGACGGCCATGTTGTGGACGAAGGCCTGGATGCCGCCCGGGCGGGGCGGGAAGTCGTTGGTGACGATCAAGGTTCTGTGCATCAGGCCACGGCTCGTTCGGTCGGGGGGTGCGCGGTGTACCGCTGGGTGATCCGTACGATAGGTCAACACCACGACCCGCCGGGAACGGATCCGCGCACGGCAACCGTTGGACCCCCGGGTCAGTCCTAGAACGTAGACCTGGAACGTAGACAGCCGACGGCGGCCCGGGCGTCCGTCGCACGGCGCTTCGGTGGGGACGTCCGAGACGAACGAGGGAGCGCAGTGGAGTTGGCCCCGGCCATCGAGTCCGGTTCTTCGCGCGCCCGCCCGGGCCGCCCGCTCGGCGCGCTCGCGGCGCTCGGTGCCACCTGGGTGGCCACCCGGACGGTGCTGGTGCTGCTGATGACCGGCGTGCTGAAGGGGCCCGGCGGGGACATCACCGCGGACGTCTGGCTGGTCTACCACGCCTGGTACGGCGTCCTGCAGACCGGCACCTTCCCGTTCGACGACGTGACCTGGCAGTACCCGCCCGGCGCGGCCCTGGTGATCCTGCTGCCGGGCCTGCTGCCCTGGTCGTACCTGGTCTCGTTCTGGGTGCTCTGCGGGGTCGCCGACGTCGCCGCGACGGCCCTGCTGGTCCGCACCGGCCTGCGCCGGGGCCGGGCGCTGACCGGCGCCTGGATGTGGATCGTCGGCGTGCCGCTGCTCGGCCCGATGGTCTACAACCGCTTCGACATCATCGTCACCGCGATCGCCCTGGCCGGGCTGCTCGCGCTGATCCGCCGACCGGCCATCGGCGGGTTGCTGCTGGGCCTGGGCGGGATCATCAAGATCTGGCCGCTGCTCGGCCTGATCGGCACCCCCTCCGGCCGCCGCACCCGCCGCTCCTGGACGCTCGCCGCCGCCACCGCCGTCTCGGTCGGCTTCCTGCTCGCGGCCGGGATGAACGGCGCGTTCGGCTTCCTGGCCTTCCAGAAGGAACGCGGCATCGAGGTGGAGTCGCTCGGCGCGCTGCCGCTGCACTACGCCCGGATCGCGGGGGCCTGGGACGGCAAGGTGACGATGAACTACGGCTCGCCGGAGATGCTCGGGCCGTGGGTCGGCGTCATCAGCAAGGTGATGATGGCCGGCACCGTCCTGGGCTTCGCCTGGCTGCTGCTGTGGCGCTTCACCGCCAAGCGCCGCAACGCCACCACCATGTACGACGCGGCGCTGACCGCGCTGCTCATCTTCACGGTCACCAGCCGGGTGATCAGCCCGCAGTACCTGGTCTGGCTGGTCGGCGTCGCGGCGGTCTGCCTGACCGTGCGCGGCAGCAGCCAGCGGCCGGTGGCGGTGTTGATCCTGCTGGCCTGCCCGCTGACGCTGGCCGAGTTCCCGCTGATGTTCAGCCACATCCTCGCCAGCGAACCGTCGGCCGTCACCGTGCTGAGCGCGCGCAACCTGCTGCTGCTGGCCGCCACGGTGCTCTCCTGCGTCCGCCTCTGGCGCTCCACCCGCGGCGCCGACCGGCTCCCGCCGACGGTGGTCCTGGCCAAGCCCGAGCCCGTCCCGGCCGGCGCCTACCCGGTCCGCCCGGGCATCGCCTACGAGCAGGACCTCCTCGACGGCATCGACCGCCCCAACACCCCGGCAGGCCGTTAGCCGTTCAGGGCCGCCACCTCGGCGAGCCACAGCCTGGTGAGCTCGGCCTGCCCGATGCCCAGTTCGGCGCGGAGCAGCCGGTCCAGGCGCTGGTCCCGGTCCGCCCCCTCCCCGTCGGGCGCGCCGACCGCCCGGTAGAAGGCCACCAGGCGGTCGGGGCCGTAGCGGTGGGCGATCAGCTCGCAGGCGAGCCAGGCCTGCTCGTAGGCCTGGGCGATGCCGGTCGCGCCCGCGGTGAAGTCGCGGTCGGCCGGGAGCCCCGTGGGCAGCCTGCCGGCGGCGACGTCGCGGGCCAGTTCGGGGGCGATCTGCCGCGGCTGACGGCCGGAGTCCCGGTACGCCGTCCAGTCGGCGACGCCCTCGGAGAGCCACAGCGGCGTCCAGGCGCGGGTGTCGGCCCGGGTCGCCACGTGGGTGGTCTCGTGCGTGACGACGACCTGCCGGCCGAAGTCGCTGAGCCGCCCGTACGCCTCGGGGTTGATCAGCACCCGGTCCGCCGGCGTGTGCCGGGGTGCGCCGGGAGCTGCCACGGTGACCGCCGCCATGCCCGTCCAGCCGGCCGGGTCGGCCCCCAGCAGCCGGGCGAACTGTGCTTCCGTGGCGGGCAGTTCGAGCAGGACGCGGCCGGCCCAGCCGGCGCCCCAGACCGCGCTGACCGCAGGGGCGGCCCGCTCGCCGACCGCGAGCAGCCCCGCCGGGTCGGGCCCGTCGGCCAGCCCCAGCACCAGGCAGTGCGCGCCCTGCGCGGCCTGTCCGCCCCCGAAGTCCCACAGCGCCGGCGGCCCGCTCGCGCTCTCCTCCCGCTCGACCCGCCGGCCGTCGGCCCGCGCCAGCGTGAGGCGGCGCGGATACACCACGGGGTACTCGTCGTACCCGGCGACCCGCACGGCCAGGTCGGCCGCGACGGTCAGCCGCCCGGGTCCGCCGCCCGGGGCGAGCACGAGGTTGCGGTAGCCGGCCTCGGCCAGCGGCAGCCCGGACGTCCCGGGCAGCTCCCGCGCGCGTGCGTCCAGCACCGCCGCCACCTCGGCGCGCTCGTCCGCCGCCGTCCGCCCCCGCGCGGGCACCGCGGGGGCGGCGGGCGGCAGCGACAGCTGGGCCAGCCCGCCGGCGGCGAGCAGCAGCGCGCCGCGCCGGGACAGCGCGCAGCGCCGTATCGCGGCCGGTTCGGACGGGGCCGGGGTCGGGCTCAGAGCCGGACCACCCCCGCGACCGGCATCGCGTTGACGCTCTCGTAGCGGACCTTCGCGCCCGGGTAGGGGGCGTGCACGATCACCCCGCCGCCGGCGTACATGCCGACATGGTGCATGTCCCGGTAGTAGATCACCAGGTCTCCCGGTCGTGCTTCGGAGAGGCTGACCCGCTGCCCGGCGTACGCCTGGGCCTGCGAGGTGCGCGGCAGGGTCACTCCGGCCTGCCGCCAGCTGTAGTACATCAGACCGGAGCAGTCGAACGCGCGGGGCCCGGTGGATCC
The DNA here is from genome assembly GCF_019192735.1 of Kitasatospora aureofaciens. Taxonomy (GTDB): domain Bacteria; phylum Actinomycetota; class Actinomycetes; order Streptomycetales; family Streptomycetaceae; genus Kitasatospora; species Kitasatospora aureofaciens_A. The sequence continues at coordinate 312,068 of NZ_JAHTKP010000002.1, read as the reverse complement.
GTAGAGGTACGGGGATCCGATCATCCGCACCGCCGCGGCCAGCGCCGCCGCCCCGCGCTCGGAGGCGGGCGGGGCGTCGCCGAGGTCCAGCCGGTCGGTGCCGCGGGTGGCGCGCTCCTCGGCCTCCCGGGCGTCCTGCGCGGCCATCCGGGCGCGCTCCGCGACGCCCAGGCTGTTGAGCAGCCGCTGGGCCGTGGCCAGCCGCTGCTGGATCTGCTGCTTGCTGTCGGCGAGCGAGCGCCGGGCCTGGTCCAGCTCCGCAAGCTTGGCGGAGGTCTCGGTGCGGCGCTGGTCGAGCCGGCGCTGCCGGGTGACCAGCTCGTGCAGCGTCTCGTTCTGCCGCTCGGCCGCCTGGTCGAGGGCGCGGGCCCGGGTGAGGTACCCCTCCGGGTCGCTGGAGAGCATCAGCTGGACGGTCTGCGCCATGCCGCCGCCGCGGTACTCGGCGCCGGCCACGGTGGCGAGGTCCCCGCGCAGCTGGTTGAGCTGGTCCTGGGCCACGGCGATGTCGCCCTGGAGGATGGTGGTCTCGCCCTGCAGCCGCTGCTGGGCATCCTGGGCGGCGTTGTACTTCTCCGACGCCTGCTCGGCCTCGTTGTACAGCTGCTCGACCTGGGCCTTGACGTCCTTGCGGTTCGGTGTGTCCGGCGCGCCGGGGGCGGCCTGGGCGCTGCCGCCGCTCGTCACGCCGAGGGCGGTGGTGGCGGCCGCGGTCAGTACCAGCGCACGGGCGAGCAGTTGGGAACGGCGGTGCACGAGCATGGCGGCAGCGGCTCCAATCCTGCGGCACGGACCCCGCTGCCGCACCGGACCGGGCGGCTTGTGAGCGGGAGTCCGGTGGCAGACGTTAGCGAGTCCGGGCAACCGAGTCCAAACCCCTCCCAACCCGAATATTTGACACCTAATCGGACATCAGTCCGACTTCGAGGGAAAAGCCGCAGGCCCGGCCTTCCGGGAGGAAGACCGGGCCTGCGAGGGCTTGGTCGGGGATCAGACCCGCACGATGGAGGACAGCGGCATGTTGCTGACCGCCTCGTAGCGAACGAAGGCCCCCGGCTTCGGCGCGTGCAGCACCTGGCCGTTGCCCGCGTAGATGCCGACGTGGTGGGCGTCGCCGAAGAAGATCAGCAGGTCGCCGGGCTGGGCCTGGGAGAGGTCCGTGCCGATCCGGGTGCCGGCGCCGGCCTGCGCCTGCGAGGTGCGCGGCAGGGTCGCACCGGCCTGGTCGAACGCCCAGACCATCAGGCCGGAGCAGTCGAAGGAGTTCGGACCGGTGTCGCCCCAGCCGTACGGGCTGCCGACCTTGGTGGCGGCGTACGACAGCGCGGCGGCACCGATCGAGCTGCCGGGGGCGGGCTTGGCGACCGGCGAGGAGGACGGCGACGAGGACGGCTTCGACGAGGACGACTGCGAGCCCAGGTTGGCGCGGCTGCTGTCGCGGGAGGCGCGGTCGGCGGCCTGCTGAGCGGCCTGCTGGGCGGCCTGCGCGGCGTCCGCCTTGGCCTTCGCGTCGGCGGCGGCCTTCTCCTCGGCGGCGCGGAGCGCCTGGCGCTCCTGCTCGGTCAGGGAGTTGAGCAGGTCCTGGGCGGCCTTGAGCTTGCCCTGGACCTCGTCCTTGGCGGCCTTCAGCTGGGTGGTGGTGGCGTCCAGCTCGGCGAGCTTGCCCTGGGCCTCGTTGCGGTCCTGGTCCAGCTTGCGCTGCTGGTCCTGGAGCTGCTTCAGCTGGCCCTTCTGGGTGCTGCCGGCCTGGTTCAGGGCGTCGGCCTGGCTGAGGAAGTTGTCCGGCTTGGAGGAGAGCATCAGCTGCACGGTCGGGGATATGCCCCCGTTGCGGTACTGTTCGCCGGCGATCTCGGCGAGGCCGCCCTGCAGGTCGGTCACCTGGGCCTGCTGGCGCGCCACCTGGTCCTGCAGGGTGCCGACCTGCTTCTGCAGCTCCTGCTGCTTGGCCTGGGCGGCGTCGTACTTCTCGGTCGCGACCTCGGCCTGCTGGTTGAGCTGGTCGACCTGCTCCTTGACCTGGTCCTTGGTCGGCGCCGGGTCGGCGTGGGCGCCGGACTGCGCGGAGAGCGCGACGGCTGCTGCAGCGACACCGGTCATGAAGGACACCCGGGCACGGCCGGCGGGCTTGGGACGACGATGGGACGCCACGAAGGCGGACTCCTTCTTCCTACGGCCGCCTACCGGGTGAGCTGACGGGTTCGGGCCGGAAGCATGCCCTACGACGCCTCACGGCCGTTCCACCGGCCGACCTGGCGCCGATTCACCCCGGAGGAACGTGGTTCCCCGGCTCCGCTCCACAGCGCCCCCGACTGCTGGGCTCCCCTGTCGGACAGGCGCTTCGACCTGTCCCGCTGCTTCACGAACTCGACGGAAACCACCGCCGCCACCCAGGCTGGGTGATCGACAGTGCGGTGGTTCGGGGCACGACCCTAGTAACTGAACCGTGATCCGTTCAAATCCTTGTCAGAAAAAAGACGGAAGAATTACCAAGTTCATTTGTGAATATGACTGATGGTGATCGCCGTCGTACGCAAAGCTGACCGCCTCTCACCCTGCGGCCACGAAGCACACAGGCACGAAGCGCACGGAAGCGAACGCGCCACCCCCGGGCGGAGGTGGCGCGGATCACAGGGCCTTCCACGGGCCGCGGGCGTGTCGGGGCGTCAGACCCGGCGGATGGTGTTGATCGGCATCGCGTCGGCCTTCATCACCTTGACCACATCACCGGTGTGCGGCGCGTGCACCACCATGCCGTTGCCGATGTACATCGCGACGTGGTGCCGGTCGCTGCCGTAGACGACGAGGTCGCCGGGCTGGGCCTGGTCCAGCGAAGGCACCCTGGTGCCGACGTTGCCCTGCTCCTGCGAGGTGCGGGGCAGCGAGACGCCGGCCTTCCCGTACGCCCAGAGCATCAGGCCCGAGCAGTCGAAGGTGTTCTCCCCGGTGGCGCCCCACACGTACGCCGAACCCTGCTTGCTCATCGCCTTGGCGACGGCCACGGCCGCGTACCCGCTCGCCGGCGGCAGGCTGCTGAGGTCGACCCGGTCGCTGCCGCGCGAGGCGCGGTCGTCCTGCGCCTGCTGGGCCTTCAGCGCGGCGCGCTCGGAGGCACTGAGCGAGTTCAGCAGGTCCTGCGCCGCCTTGAGCTTCGCGTTGACGTCCGCCTTGGCCTGGTTCAGGTCCTTGGTGGTCGAGTCGAGCGAGGCGAGCACCGCGGCGGCCTCGGCCTTCTCCTGGTCGAGCCGGCGCTGCTGGTCCAGCAGGCCCTTGAGCGCCTCGGTCTCGCTGGTGCTGGCCTGCTGCACGCTGGAGGCCTTGGCCAGGTAGTTGGACGGGTCGGAGGAAAGCATCAGCTGGACGGACGGGTCGATGCCGCCGGTGCGGTACTGCTCGCCCGCCACCCCGGCGAGGCCGGTCTGAAGCTGGGTCATCTGCTCCTGGCCGCGTGCCACCTGGTCCTGCAGCTGGTCGGCCTGCTTGCGCAGCTGGTCGGCCCGCTCCTTGGCGCCGTTGTACTTCTCGGCCGCCTGCTCCTGCTCCTGCTGGAGCTGGTCGATCTGCGCCTTGACGTCCGTCTTGTTCGGCTGCGGCGCGGCGTGCGCGGCGACCTGCGCGGAGAGGGCGACCGCGGTCGCCGCGGCAGCGGTGAGCACGGAGACCCGCGCGCGGCTCGGCTGCTTGGGACGGCGGTGGGAGGCCAAGGGACCGACTCCTTCTTCCATCGGCCTCACCTGATCGGGTGAGAATCCGGAAAATAGGTTTGCCGCCTGACCCTAGTGAAGATCTAGGCGTTCCGCCACTCCCCCAAAGGGTTGAACCCCTAACCCCCGGAGTGACTTCACCTAATCCCCACATCACCGCAAACCGGACGCTGACCAGGCATCATCCGGACCGAACCGCGGTCCCGCCAGGTCAGGGCCGCGCCAGCCGGTTCAGCAGCAGCACCGAAGCCACGGGGCGCGCGCCGGCCTTCCGCACGCCCTCCGCAACCTCCCGGTCGGTGGAGACCACCACCACCGGACGCCCCTGCGGCTCCGCCCGCACCAAGCGGCGGATCAGCTCGTCCGCCGTCTCCCCGGTCCGGCTGAACCGCACCCGGACCCCGCGCGGCGGCGCCATGATGACCGGCACGTCCAGGTCCTGCCCGTCGAACACACAGGTGACCTCCGCCTGGGTGCGCTGGGCCAGCATCGCCAGCCCGCCCAGCAGCCGGATCCGCTGCTGCTCCAGCGGCAGCGTCGGATAGCCGGTCTTGGTCACGTTGTAGCCGTCCACCACCAGGTGCACCTGCGGGATCGCCAGCAGCTGGTCCAGCAGTGCCGGATCGTCCTCCGCCAGCCCGCGCCGGGCCACGTCGTGCGGAGAGGCCGCGCCCGGCACGACCGCCTCCACCAGATCCGCCGGGCGGATCTGCGACACCGGCAGCGCCAGCTCCCGCTGGAGCCCCTGCGCCGACTGCAGCATGGTGTCCAGCAGCAGCCGCAGCCGCATGTCCTCGACGCTGCGCCCCTCGCGGGCCGACCGGCGGCCCTGCTCGGCGGCGTTCTCCAGCTCGCTGACCCGGTGCCGCAGCCGCCGCGCCTCGCTCTCGGCCGCGCTCCGCTCGGCCGCAGCCTGCGCCCGCAGCCCCTCCAGCTCCCCGGCCAGCCGACGGGCCTCGGCCTGCGCCCGACGGGTGTCGCTCTCCAGCGAACGCACCTTCTTGCGGAGCGAGTCGGCCTCCCGGCGAACGTGCTCCGACTCGGCCCGCTGCCGCTCCAGGTCCGCCCGCGCGGCGGCCCGCACCTCGGACAGCTCCGCCTGCAGCTTCTCCGCCAGCCGGGTCGCCTCCGCCGCCGCCCCCTCGGCGCCGGCCCGCTCGGCCTCCTCGCCCGCCTCGGCGACCAGCCGGCTCCAGCCCGCCGGCCGCACCAGGTAGGCGGCGGCCGCGACGTCCATCGGATCGGCGGCGCCGGGGACGCTGCCCGACTCCAGCGCCTTCACCAGATCCGGCTGGCCCAGCCGCAGCCGCTCCGCTATCCGCACCCGAAAGGCAGGCTCGGACTCCAGCGCCGCGGCCAGCGCGGTGGCCGCGTACTTGGCCCGCCGGGCCGGGGTGAACTTGGCGTACTGACGGAGGCTCTGCGGCAGCTCGCCCGGCGGCAGTCCGCCGAGCGCGTCCGCCGCCAGGCCGACCACGCGCCGGCGCACGCCCTCGGGCAGCGGCCGGTCGAGCTTCTCGACCGGGCGGCCGGCCGCCTCGTCGGACTCGGACGCAGCGGTCCCGACGACGGTCTCCGCCGCCTCAGCGGCCGGCGCCTGCCCGTCCGCAGCGGGCTGCCGCCCCTGCGGTTCGGCGGGCTCCCTCGCTGCGTCCACCACGTCCTCGGCTCCGATCCTGGTCCAACGGGCGCGGCCCGGCGGCCGCCGCCCTGTCGTCACGCTCCGTGCGTCTTGTCTGTATTGTCCCGTGCGGTGGACGGCCGCGCCGTGCACCGTCCACCGCACCGGCGGGGCATCAACCCTGCTCGGCCGCGACCGCTGTATCCTCTGCCCCCGGACCCTCGGCACCCGGACGGGCGACCAGCTCGACCTGGTCCACCGCGTTGCACCAGCGGCAGCGCACCGACTCGATCGTCTCGCTCAGCACCTCGATCTCCTCGACCTTGGACTCGCCGGCCAGGTCGAAGTGCAGGAACTCGGTCACCCGCGCGGTGCGGGTCACGTCGAAGCGGGTGAGGTTGCTGCACAGGGTGCAGCGCCAGCGCGTCTCGGCGGTCAGGGCGGGGACGGTCATCGGGGGTCCTCTCGGGTGGTCCCTGCGTGGGCTAGGCGCTCCCCCCGGAGCCCCGGCGTCGGCGGCGGGAGGCGGGAATGCCCGCCCCAAGCCTATTGCCTGGGGCAACCATCGCGGCCACCGGTTCGAGGGATCGTGATCGCTGCTCCACCTGCCGTACAGCGCGGTGTCACACACCGCGGCCCGAGGGATGCTTGGCCGCATGGCGCTCGCGGCCTCCGGCCACACCGACACGCAGGACGGCGGCCCGGCCGCGCCCGCACCGGCGGTCACCTACGCCCTGATCGCGGTCAACACCCTGGTCTTCCTGCTCGGCCCGGCCGCCGGACTCAACCCGCTGTACGGCACCGGGCCGGCCCGGGCCTGCGCCGAGCAGCGGTACGAGCAGCGCTGGGGCGCCGTCCCCGCCGAGCTGCTGGCCGGGCGCCCGCTGACCGCCGAACAGCTGGCCGAGGCCCCGGACCCGCTCCCCGGCTGCCCGGCCGCCCCCACCCCGGGCAAGCACCCGGCGCTCTCCGTCCTCAGCGGGCTCTTCCTGCACGCCGGCTGGCTGCACCTGTCCGGCAACCTGCTCTTCCTCTATGTCTTCGGCCCCACCGTCGAACGGCGCCTCGGCCGGGCCCGGTTCGTCCTCTTCTACCTGGCCGCCGGCAGCCTGGCCACGTACGGCTTCGCCCTCGCCGAGGCGCACTCGGCGGACTCGACCCGGGTGCTGATCGGCGCCTCCGGCGCGATCTCCGCCGTCCTCGGCGCCTATCTGCGCTTCCACCCGCGCTCCCGGGTGACCACGCTCGTCCCGCTGCTCCTCTTCCTTCCGCTGCGCTTCCCGGCCTGGCTGGTGCTCGGCCTCTGGTTCGCCCTGCAGTGGTGGTCGGTGCACTCGGCCGGCCCGGGGGTCGCCTACCTGGTCCACGTCATCGGCTTCTCGGCGGGCTTCCTCTACGCCTGCACGGTGGTCAGCCACCCCCCGCGACGACCCGGCTGACGCCCGATACGCTGGCGGCACCCCACAAAGGAGCCCGAACAGTGATCACCGCCATCGTCCTGATCAAGACCAGTGTCGACCGCATCCCGGAGATCGCCGAGGCCATCGCGGCCATCGAGGGCGTCAGCGAGGTGTACTCGGTGACCGGCGGCTACGACCTGGTGGCGATGGTGCGGGTGCGCAAGCACGACGACCTGGCCGAGGTCATCCCGGGCCGGCTGAACAAGGTCCCGGGCGTGGCCCACACCGAGACCCAGATCGCCTTCCGCACCTACTCCCAGCACGACCTGGAGGCCGCGTTCGCACTCGGCCTGGACGAGTAGGACCGGTCAGCCCTCCCGGCGCGTGTCGACGACGCAACGGCCGCCCTCGTTGCGGTAGTTCCACGCCGCACCGTCCGTGACCAGCTCGCGGACGGCGGTCAGGAAGCGGTCGATGTGCTCGTCCGGCGTCCCGGCGCCGAAGCTCACCCGGATCGCGTTGAGGCTGCGCTCGCCCGGCAGCGACGGCTCGGGCGCGCCACACGTCGAGACAACAGCCGGCGCGTCGTCACTCAGCAGCGTCCGCACCAGCGGGTGCGCGCAGAACAGGCCGTCCCGCACCCCGATGCCGTACTCGGCGGAGAGCGCGGCCGAGAAGTGCGAGCTGTTCCAGCCCTGGACGACGAAGGACAGCACGCCCACCCGCGCCGCGTCTGCGCCGAACAGGCTCAGCACCTTGACCTGCGGGATCTCCGCCAGCCCCGCCTTCAGCCGGGCGATCAGCGCCTGCTCGCGGGTCTCCAGCGCGTCGAAACCGGCCTCGGACAGCGCCCGGCAGGCCGAGGCGATCGCGTAGGCGCCGATCACGTTCGGCGAGCCGGCCTCGTGCCGGGCCGGGCCGGTGTGCCAGGCGACGGCCACCGAGCCGTCGGTCTCCCGGGCCACCGTCCGGGTCGCCCCGCCGCCGGCCAGGTACGGCTCGGCCGCGTCCAGCCAGTCCGCCCGGCCGGCCAGCACCCCGGCGCCGAACGGCGCGTAGATCTTGTGGCCGGAGAAGGCGATCCAGTCGACGTCCAGCTCGGCCACCGAGACCCGGTGGTGCGGGGCGAGCTGCGCGGCGTCCAGCACGACCCGGGCCCCGTGCCGGTGCGCGGTCGCGGTCAGCTCGGCGACCGGCCACAGCTCCCCGGTGACGTTGGAGGCGCCGGTGACGCAGAGCAGCTTGGGGCCCTCGGGCGCCTCGGCGAGCGCGGCGTCCAGCGCGGCGACGGCCTCGGCGTGCGAGCGCGGCGCGCGCAGGTAGGTGACGCTGAGCCCGGCGTGGGCCCAGGGCAGCAGCGAGGCGTGGTGCTCGGTCTCGAAGGCGAACACCCGGGTGCCCGCCGGGACAGCGCCGGCGAGCAGGTTGAGCGAGTCGGTGGTGGCGCGGGTGAAGACCACCTGGTCGCCCTCGCGCAGGCCGAGGAACTCCGCGACGGTCCGGCGGCTCTGCTCGAACAGGTCGGTGGACAGCTGGGAGAGGTACCCGGCGCCGCGGTGCACGCTGCCGTAGTAGGGGACGTACGCGGCGACGTCGTCCCACACCCGCTGGAGCGCCGGGGAGCTCGCCGCGTAGTCGAGCGCCGCGTAGCCGACCTTCGCGCCGCTGGCGAGTGGGACCTGGACGTCGTGGCCGAGAACGGCGAGCGGGGCGCAGATTTCGATGGCGACAGACATGAGGATGCACTCCTTCGGAGGTCGAGGGACCCCGGGAGTGCTAGTCATCGGGCGTCCGCGCTTGCCGCGCAGACGGAATGCCACGCGACCCGGTCCTCACCCAGGGCACCCCGCCACGGACGGAGGGTTGCCGGACAGCAAGCTGGGGCTTGGTGCTGTCACTCATGACCTGGCGAAGACTCTAGGTCGCACCCACTCGATGGTCAAACAGACATCCACCATCCGGACTGTGTGCTCGCCCGCTCGGACCCGGTGCCTCGGGGCGCTGAAGAGCCCGTACCGGCGCTCCGGCACGGGCCCCAACTACCGCTTCACCCCCGGCTGGTGGCCTCCGACCAGCGCCGCAGCAGCTCCTGCGCCGCGCCCGAGTCAACTGCCGCCGCGGCCCGCTCCATGCCGGCTGCCAGCTGCTCGGCGAGCGGCGCCCCGGTCAGGTCCAGCGCAACCAGCGCCGCCGCCGTGTTCAGCAGGACGGCGTCCCGCACCGGCCCGCGCTCCCCGGCCAGCAGCCGGCGGGCCACCTCGGCGTTGTACGAGGCGTCCGCCCCGCGCAGCGCCTCGATGCCGACGAGCTCGATGCCGACGTCCCGCGGGTCGAAGACGGTCTCGGTGACGATCCCGTCCCGTACGACCCACACCCGCGAGGTGGTGGTGATGGTCAGCTCGTCCAGGCCGTCGTCGCCGCGGAACACCAGCGCGCTGGAGCCCCGCCGCGCGAGCACCCCGGCGATCAGCCCGGCGAGCCGCGTGTCGAAGCAGCCGATCGCGTGCGCGGTCACCTTCGCCGGGTTGGTCAGCGGGCCGAGGATGTTGAACGCGGTCGGCACCCCGAGGTCGCGCCGGGCGGTCGCGGCGTGCCGCATCGACGGGTGGAACCTGGCCGCGAAGCAGAAGGTGAGCCCCACCTCCTCGGCCACCTCGGCCACCCGCCGGGCCGACAGGTCCAGGCTGATGCCGAGCTTCTCCAGCACGTCCGAGGACCCGCTGGCCGAGGAGGACGCCCGGTTGCCGTGCTTGACCACCTTGGCGCCGGCCGCCGCAGCGACGATCGCCGACATCGTGGAGATGTTGACGGTCTTGGCGCGGTCGCCGCCGGTGCCGACGATGTCCACCGCCGGGCCGGGGATGTCCAGCGGCTCGGCGTGCGCGTACATCGCGTCGACCAGACCGGTGATCTCGTCGACCGTCTCGCCCTTGGCCCGCAGCGCGACCATGAAGCCGGCCACCTGGACGGGGGACGCCTCGCCGCTCATGATCCGGTCCATCGCCCACGCGGTGGCCGAGCGGTCGAGGTCCTCCCCCTTCAACAGTGCCGCCAGGATGTCCGGCCAGGTGCGGACCACCTGCGCGGGGTCGGTACCACCGTTCGCAGGGTTCACGTTCGCCATGGCTGACTCCAGCTGTTGTCGGTTCCCCACACGAGGGGACGTCCGTACGGACGGAGTCAGCCTATCGAGCGGCGGGGTACCCCCAGCCTTGTCTTCTCTAGTACTGAGACGGCGCAGCTCAACGGGCGGCGGGCGCGCGCTTGGCGAGGCGCGCCCGCAGCAGGATGGCCACCGCCTCGGCCAGCGCCACCGGGTCCACCGGGCGCGAGATCGCCGCGTCGGCCCGGCTCCAGGCGGCCAGCCAGGAGTCCTGCGGCCGGCCGATCAGCACCAGCACGGGCGGGCAGCCGTAGATCTCGTCCTTGAGCTGCCGCCCGAGCCCGAGCCCGCCGGCCGGCACGGCCTCGCCGTCCAGGATGCAGAGGTCCACGCCGCCCTTTTCGAGCGCCTTCAGCACCGCGGGGGTGGTCGCGCACTCCAGGTAGGACAGCTCCGGAAGATCCTCGGCGGGTCGGCGGCCGAGCGCCGTCAGCACCTGCTCGCGGGTGTTGCGGTCGTCGCTGTAGACGAGGACGGTGAGCGTCTCGTCGGTCGTGTACGCCATGGGCCCTGCTCCCTCAAGTGTGATCCGGACCACGTTCGCCTGATCCGGATGCTACTCCCGATCACCCCCGTCGAGGCCCCCCTCGCGCACGTTGCTTCTCAAGCCGCCGCGCCCAGGGCTCACCCACCCGGAGGACGGCCCGTCACCCGGGCTCTCGCAGTCCACCCGTACGGCCGACACGCCGCCTCCTCCCCTACCTCCGGCGACTCCGCCGACCGTGCAACGACACGCAGGGCAACGGGGTCGTAGGGCCCTCCGAGGAACCATCAGAAAAGGGACACCTGGCTGCTCAGGTGCCGTCCGGGCACCCCACCGCCCCCCAAGCGGGCATACCGCACGCACCGGACACTCCGAGGGACACCCCCCGGCGTGAAGACGGAATAAGGGACCGACATAATGTCCGTCGTGGCGACAGCAACAGCAGTAGAAACCGGGCACGCGCACGGATCGGTCAACCGGCCGAACATGGTCAGCGTCGGAACGATCGTCTGGCTCAGTTCCGAGTTGATGTTCTTCGCGGCCCTCTTCGCGATGTACTTCACGCTCCGCTCCGTCAAGGGGCCGGAGTTCTGGACCGAGAAGGCACACGCGCTCAACGTGCCCTTCTCCTCGGTCAACACCACGGTCCTGGTGCTCTCCTCGCTGACCTGCCAGCTCGGCGTGTTCGCCGCCGAGCGCGGGGACGTGAAGAAGCTCCGCTCGTGGTTCATCATCACCTTCATGATGGGCGCGATCTTCATCGGCGGTCAGATCTTCGAGTACACCGAGCTGGTCAAGAAGGACGGCCTCTCGCTGTCCTCCGACCCGTACGGCACGGTGTTCTACCTGACCACCGGCTTCCACGGTCTGCACGTGACGGGTGGTCTGATCGCCTTCCTGCTGGTCCTGGGACGGACGTACGCAGCCAAGCGCTTCACGCACGAGCAGGCCACCGCCGCCATCGTGGTGTCGTACTACTGGCACTTCGTCGATGTCGTGTGGATCGGCCTGTTCGCGACCATCTACCTGATCAAGTAACCAGCTGATCAGGTCGCTGGCCACCGGCTCCGGCCCCGCCCTCACCGGCGCAGGGCCGCTTCTGCCGGTGGCGACGCTCCCAACCGACCGACCGCGCGCGCAGCCCTAGACAGGCAGCCTCGTGCCGGCCAGACCGGCCGCCGGGTGCACCCACCAGTCGACCAGATCCTGACACCGGGGTTATTCCGTGAAAAAGCTCTCCGCACGACGGCGCCACCCACTGGCGGCGCTGGTCGTCCTACTTCTCGCCCTGGCGGCAACCGGGGGGCTGTACGCCGCGTTCGCGCCCGCCGACAAGGCGCAGGCCGACGTCGCCGCGCAGTCGCTCGCGATCGATGAGGGCAAGAAGCTCTTCGCCGTGGGCTGCTCCTCCTGCCACGGCCTGAACGGCCAGGGCAGCAGCGCCGGTCCGAGCCTGGTCGGCGTCGGCTCCGCCTCCGTGGACTTCCAGGTCGGCACCGGTCGCATGCCGGCCCAGCAGCCCGGCGCCCAGGTGCCGAGCAAGCAGAACATCTACTCGCAGGCGGAGATCGACCAGCTCGCCGCCTTCGTGGCCTCGCTCGGCCCCGGCCCGGTGACGCCGACCAAGGAGCAGTACACCTCGACCAACCCGGACGACATCTCCAAGGGTGGCGAGCTGTTCCGCACCAACTGCGCCCAGTGCCACAACTTCGCCGGCCAGGGTGGTGCCCTGACCAAGGGCAAGTACGCCCCGTCGCTGGAGGGCGCGGACGCCAAGCACATCTACGAGGCCATGCAGACCGGCCCGCAGAACATGCCGTCGTTCCCGGACACCACCATGCCCGAGGAGCAGAAGAAGCAGATCGTGGCCTTCGTCCGCCACACCAACTCCGATGAGCCCAACCCCGGTGGTCTCACGCTCGGCAGCCTCGGTCCGGTGACCGAGGGTCTGTTCGGCTGGATCTTCGGACTCGGCACGCTCATCGCGGTCGCGATCTGGGTCGCCGCCCACACCACCAAGGCCAAGAAGTCATGAGCCACGACATGTCAGAAGAGAAGCTTCCGGAGTCCCACGGCGCCGCCGGCGAGGTGGCCGACCACGTCGACCCGTTCGCCGACCCGGGCCTGCCGGCCCACGAGCCCCGTCGCACCGACATCGACGAGCGGGCCGCCAAGCGCGCCGAGCGTCAGGTCTCGCTGATGTTCGTGCTCTCGATGCTCGCCACCGTCGGCTTCATCGCCTCGTACGTGGCCATCGACCCGGACAAGATCGTCTACATCTTCCCGCTCGGTCACGTCAGCGCGCTGAACTTCGCGCTCGGCCTGACCCTGGGCGTCGCGCTGTTCCTGATCGGCGCGGGCGCGGTCCACTGGGCCCGCACCCTGATGTCGGACGTCGAGATGCCGGCCGAGCGTCACCCGATCGAGGCCGACGACGAGGTCCGCGCGGACGTCATCCAGCAGTTCAAGACCGGCGCCGCCGAGTCCGGCTTCGGCCGCCGCAAGATGATCCGCAACACCCTCATCGGCTCGATGGCGCTGGTCCCGCTCTCCGGCGTGGTCCTGCTCCGCGACCTCGGGCCGCTGCCCGAGAAGAAGCTGAAGGAGACGGGCTGGAAGGAGGCGACTCCGGCCAAGCCCGTGCAGCTCATCAACATGAGCACCAACACGCCGATGACGGCCGCCGACATCGCCGTCGGCTCGCTGACCTTCGCCATGCCCGAGGGCCTGCACGTCCACGACGAGGACTTCCAGCAGCGGATCGCCAAGGACGCCCTGATGCTGGTGCGTATCGCGCCGGACGACATCAAGGACGACAAGTCCCGGGAGAAGGGCTTCGACGGCATCCTCGCCTACTCGAAGATCTGCACCCACGTCGGCTGCCCGATCAGCCTCTACGAGCAGCAGACCCACCACGCGCTCTGCCCCTGCCACCAGTCGACCTTCGACCTGTCGGACGGCGCGCGCGTCATCTTCGGCCCGGCCGGCCACCCGCTGCCGCAGCTGAAGATCACCACTGACGAGAAGGGCTTCCTGGTCGCCACCGGCGACTTCCAGGAGCCCGTCGGCCCGAGCTACTGGGAGCGTGCTCGATGAGTAGCGCGAGCAGCACCACCTCCGGTGCCACCAAGCCCGCCAGCACGCGCGCCAACCCCGCCAACAAGTGGGAGGCTGCGGCTGACTGGACGGACGGCCGGCTGGGGATCTACTCCCTCGCCAAGGCCAACCTGCGGAAGATCTTCCCGGACCACTGGTCCTTCATGCTGGGCGAGATCTGCCTCTACACGTTCATCATCATCATCCTGACCGGTGTCTACCTGACGCTGTTCTTCAAGCCCTCGATGGGCGAGGTCATCTACAACGGCTCGTACGTCCCGCTCAAGGGCATCTCGATGTCCGAGGCGTACGCGTCGACCCTCGACATCAGCTTCGAGGTCCGCGGCGGTCTGCTGATCCGTCAGATCCACCACTGGGCCGCCCTGGTCTTCGTGGCCGCGATGCTCGTGCACATGATGCGTGTGTTCTTCACCGGCGCGTTCCGCAAGCCGCGTGAGGTCAACTGGGTCTTCGGCTTCCTGCTGCTGGTCCTGGGCATGTTCGACGGCTTCTTCGGCTACTCGCTGCCGGACGACCTGCTGTCGGGTACCGGTATCCGCTTCATGGAAGGCGCGATCCTCGCCGTCCCGGTGATCGGCACCTACATCCAGATGTTCCTGTACGGGGGCGAGTTCCCCGGCCACGACATCATCCCGCGGTTCTTCACCATCCACGTGCTGCTGATCCCGGGCATCATGCTCGGCCTGCTGGTGGCGCACCTGATCCTGGTCTTCTACCACAAGCACACCCAGTGGGCGGGGCCCGGGAAGACCGAGAAGAACGTCGTCGGCATGCCGCTCATGCCGGTCTACATGGCCAAGGCCGGTGGCTTCTTCTTCCTGGTGTTCGGCCTCATCGCGGTCATCTCGGCGATCGCCTCGATCAACCCGATCTGGGCTTACGGCCCGTACCGTCCCGACCAGGTGTCGACCGACGCCCAGCCGGACTGGTACATGGGCTTCTCCGAGGGCCTGATCCGTGTCATGCCGGGCTGGGAGATCAGCCTGTGGGGCCACACTCTCAACCTGGGTGTGTTCGTCCCGCTGATGATCTTCCCGCTGGTCCTGGTCGCGATCGCGGTCTACCCGTTCATCGAGGGCTGGATCACCGGTGACAAGCGCGAGCACCACATCCTGGACCGCCCGCGCAACGCTCCGGTCCGCACCGCGCTCGGCGCCGCCTGGATCAGCCTGTACCTGGTGCTGCTGATCGGTGGTGGCAACGACCTGTTCGCCACCCACCTGCACCTGTCGCTCAACGACATCACGTACTTCGTCCGCATCGGCTTCTTCGTGGTGCCGGTCATCACCTTCATCGTCACCAAGCGCTGGTGCCTCGGCCTCCAGCGCCGGGACAAGGAGAAGGTGCTGCACGGCCGCGAGACGGGTGTCATCAAGCGCCTGCCGCACGGTGAGTTCGTCGAGGTGCACGCCCAGCTGCCGCAGAAGGACCTGTACAAGCTCACCGCTCACGAGCAGGTCCAGCCGGTCCAGCTGCCGGCCCAGACGGACGAGAACGGCGTGGCCGGCAAGGCCGGCATCTTCACCCGTACCCGGGCCAAGCTGTCCCGCGGCTTCTACGGCGAGGGCAGCCAGATCCCCAAGCCCACCGCCGAGGAGCACCACGAGATCACCAGCGGCCACGGCCACCACTGATCCCGTACGCACCGCAGCGTCACACCCGAGGGCCGCTGACCAGAGTTCTTCTGGTCGGCGGCCCTCGGGCTTTCCCGTCCCGCCCCGCGTCCTCAGGAGCTCCCGTGCAGCTGTCCGTCGACCCCGCCGCCGCCACTCCCCCGTACGAGCAGATCCGGGCCCAGATCGCCGAGCAGGCCCGGTCCGGCGAGCTGCCGACCGGGCTGCGGCTGCCCACTGTCCGGGCCCTGGCCGAGGAGCTGGGACTGGCCGCCGGGACGGTCGCCCGCGCCTACCGGGAGCTGGAGGCGGACGGTGTGGTGGAGACGCACGGCCGGCGCGGCACGCTGATCGCCGCGGCCGGCGACACCGCGCACCGCCTGGCCGCGGCCGCCGCCACCGAGTACGCCGAGCGGGTGCGCCGGCTCGGGCTGCCGGCCGCGGACGCCCTGGCCGCCGTGGACACCGCCCTGCGGCTCGCCTACGACAAGAGCTGACGAGGAGAGCTGACGGGGGCCCGGGGCGCCTGCTCAGACCTCCGGGCGGATCATCCCGGTGGCAGGGGCCTGGGAGGACGGGACGGTGGTGCTGACGGGCTGTCCGAGGGCGCTGTGCTTGACCCAGTCCGCCCACGAGAGGTTCCAGTCCCCGAAGCCGTTCCCGAAGGGCTCCATCTTGGCGCCGCGGCTGTTGACCACCGTCACCAGGTCCCCCACCCGGGTGTTGTCGTAGAACCAGTGGGCGTTCTCGGTGCTCATGCCGGTGCACCCGTGGCTGACGTTCTCGATGCCCTGCGAGCCGACCGACCAGGGCGCCGCGTGGACGTACTCGCCGCTCCAGGTCACCCGGGTGGCCCACTCGACGTTCAGGTCGTAGGAATCCGAGGTGCCTGCCGCTATGCCGATCGTCTCGCCGTTCATCCGGACCGAGCGCTCCTGGCCGAGTACCACCTTGACGCCATTGCGGGTGTCGAAGCCGGGCCTGCCGGTGGTCACCGGGATGGTCCGGATCACCTGGCCGGCGCGCTTCAGGGTGAGCTCGTGGGCGGCCGCGTCGATCACCGACTCGACGCGCTCGCCGATCCGCAGTTTCAGGCTGCTGCGGTCGCCGCCGTAGAGGCCGTCGGCGATCCGGGTGCCGGTGCCGTCGAAGGCCAGGCCGACGGTGGTGCCGACCGGCCAGTACTCCTCCGGGCGGAAGTGCAGGTTCTTGTCGTCCACCCAGTACCAGGCGCCGGTGACGGCGGGCTGGGAGGTGACGGTCAGGGCCCGCTCGACCTCCTGACGGGCCTGCGGGTCCTTCACGGCCTCGGAGAGCTGCACGGTGAGCGGCTGGCCGACCCCGTAGACGCCGCTGCCGGAGGAGTCCGGGCCGAGCTTGGCGTTGAGCACCCGCTGGGCGGCGATGGTGTTGAAGCTCTGGGTGGTCTCGCCCCGGCCGCCCTTGCCGTCGTCGGCGGCGATCCGGACGGTGTAGTTGGCGGAGGCCTTCAGCCGGCCGGTGGTCTGCCAGCTGCGCTGGTCCTCGGCGAGCTTGCCGGCCACCACCCGGCCGTCCGGGCCGACCACGGTGACGTCGGTCAGCCGGCTGCCGGGCACGGCGGTCACGGTGACGGACTGGGTGGGATCGACCTTGCCCTCGGCCGAGAGGTGGACGAGCCGGGCCGCGTCGACCCGATGGGGGCCGGTGGGCTCGTCGCCGCCGAACGAGCAGGCAGCGAGCGGGGTCAGCACTGCGAGGGCCAGCGAGATGCCGCCGAGACCCGCGATTCCGCGCCTGTCGGCCATGACCGCCTCCGAGGGTTCGCACGATTGATCAGATCGTAGGAACGCCCTCCGGGGAAGCGACATCCGAGCGACCCCGCGTTCACCCGGGTGAGTGAGTTGCTCACCCCGGGGACGCAACAGGGCCGGGCCTCCCGTTGCGGGAGGCCCGGCCCTGTTGCTAGGGGTCGAACCTACTGGTTCTGGTTCTCGCCCCGGTAGAACTCGAAGACCCAGCCGAAGAGGCCGATCAGGATGATGGGCGCGGCCCAGAACATCAGCCACCAGCCGAAGATCACGCCCATGAAGGCGAGCGCGCCACCGAGCGCCAGCGAGAGCGGCTGCCAGCTGTGCGGGGCGAAGAAGCCCAGATCACCGGCGTCGTCCGCGACCTCGGCCTCGGGGTTGTCACCCGCGCCGCTGTCCGCCCGGCGGGCGGTGAAGGCGAGGTAGTACCCGATGAAGGCGCACAGGGCGAAGGCGAGGAACAGCGCGGTGGTACCGGCCGCCTCGATCCCATGGTCCGAGTGGTTGGTCCACAGGCCGTAGGTGATCGCCATCGCGAGGACGAAGACCGACAGGCCGAGGAAGATCTTTCCCTGTTCCTTCATCAGGCGTCGCCTTCCTTCTTGCCCTTGCCCAGCTGCGGCGCGTCGTACTTCGCCGGGGTCACACCGGCGAGGTGCTTGGCCGGCTCACCGTGGTTCTCCAGGTAGTCCAGCGCGGCGATCTCCGGGTAGTGGAGGTCGAAGGCCGGGGATTCGGAGCGGATCCGGGGCAGGGTGAGGAAGTTGTGCCGCGGTGGCGGGCAGGAGGTCGCCCACTCCAGCGAGCGGCCGTAGCCCCACGGGTCGTCCGCCTCGACCTTCTCGCCGTACTTGGCGGTCTTCCAGACGTTGTAGAGGAACGGCAGGATCGACATGCCGAGCACGAACGAACCGACGGTCGAGACCGTGTTCAGCGTGGTGAAGCCGTCCGAGGCCAGGTAGTCGGCGTAGCGGCGGGGCATGCCCTCCGCACCGAGCCAGTGCTGCACCAGGAAGGTGGTGTGGAAGCCGAAGAACAGCGTCCAGAAGGTGATCTTGCCGAGGCGCTCGTCCAGCATCTTGCCGGTCATCTTCGGCCACCAGAAGTGGAAGCCGGCGAACATCGCGAAGACGACGGTGCCGAAGACCACGTAGTGGAAGTGGGCGACGACGAAGTACGAGTCCGAGACGTGGAAGTCGATCGGCGGGGAGGCCAGCAGAACACCGGTCAGACCACCGAAGAGGAAGGTGACCAGGAAGCCGACCGTCCAGAGCATCGGCGTCTCGAAGCTCAGCGAGCCCTTCCACATGGTGCCGACCCAGTTGAAGAACTTCACACCGGTCGGGACCGCGATGAGGAAGGTCATGAAGGAGAAGAACGGCAGCAGCACCTGGCCGGTGACGTACATGTGGTGCGCCCACACCGTCACGGACAGACCGGCGATCGCGATGGTGGCCGCGATCAGGCCGGAGTAACCGAACATCGGCTTGCGGCTGAAGACCGGGATGATCTCCGACACGATGCCGAAGAACGGCAGCGCGATGATGTACACCTCGGGGTGGCCGAAGAACCAGAACAGGTGCTGCCAGAGCAGCGACCCGCCGTTGACCGGGTCGAACACGTGCGCCCCGAACTTGCGGTCCGCCTCCAGGGCGAACAGCGCGGCGGCCAGCACCGGGAAGGCCAGCAGGATCAGCACTGCGGTCAGCAGGACGTTCCAGCAGAAGATCGACATCCGGAACATCGTCATGCCGGGCGCGCGCATGCAGATGATGGTGGTGATGAAGTTGACCGCACCGAGGATCGTGCCGAAGCCGGAGAAGGCCAGACCCATGATCCACATGTCACCGCCGACACCCGGCGAGTGCACGGCGTCCGACAGCGGCGAGTAGGCGAACCAGCCGAAGCTGGCGGCACCGTTCGGGGTGAGGAAGCCGCTCACGGCGATGACCGAACCGAAGAGGTACAGCCAGTACGCGAACATGTTCAGACGCGGGAACGCCACGTCCGGGGCGCCGATCTGCAGCGGCATGATCCAGTTCGCGAAACCGGCGAACAGCGGCGTCGCGAACATCAGCAGCATGATCGTGCCGTGCATCGTGAACGCCTGGTTGAACTGCTCGTTCGACAGGATCTGGGTC
Source organism: Kitasatospora aureofaciens (assembly GCF_019192735.1). Lineage (GTDB taxonomy): Bacteria > Actinomycetota > Actinomycetes > Streptomycetales > Streptomycetaceae > Kitasatospora > Kitasatospora aureofaciens_A. The sequence continues at coordinate 293,035 of NZ_JAHTKP010000002.1, read as the reverse complement.
CCGGGACGAGCCAGCTCGGCACGCATGACCAGGGCGAGGATGCCACCGATCAGGAAGAAGGCGAACGACGTGCCCAGGTACAGGGTGCCGATCGTCTTGTGGTCAGTGGTGGTCAGCCACTTGATGATGGTCGAACCCGGCTTCCGGGTCCGCTGCGCCCCGACCGTGACGGCCCCGGCGCCCCCGCCGGCCGCGGCGGGCTCGTTGAGGATGGTCACTTCGCTTCACTTCCCATGGAGATGACGCCGGAGGGCACCGCGCCGTTCTGGCCCTTGGCCCGGAGCTCCGCCAGGTGCTTGTCGTAGTCGGCGCGGTCGACGACCTTGACGTTGAACAGCATGCGCGAGTGGTAGGTGCCGCAGAGCTCGGCGCACTTGCCCATGTACTCGCCCTTGACGGTCGGGGTGACCTCGAACTTGTTCACCACGCCCGGCACGACGTCCATCTTCATCATGAAGTTGACGGGCCAGAAGTCGTGGATGACGTCACGCGAGGTGAGACGGAACTGCACCGTCTCGTTGACCGGCAGCCAGAGCGTGGGCGCGTCCTTGGGGGTGCCCACCTCGTACGCGGCGTCCTTGTTGGCCGGGTCGGGGTTCTCGGTGTTCTCGTAGTTGAACGCCCAGCTCCACTGGAAGCCGACCACGTTGACGACGTGCTGCGGCTTCTCGGAGACGGCGGTCAGCTTCGACTCGTCGCGGGCGACGAAGTAGAAGAGCACCGACACGATGATGATGGGGACCGCGGTGTAGAGCGCCTCGATGGGCACGTTGTACCGGGTCTGCGGAGGAACCTCCACGCCGGTGCGGCTGCGCCGGTGGAAGATCACGCTCCAGATGATCAGACCCCACATCAGTACGCCGACCACCAGCGCCGCGATCCAGGACCCCTGCCACATCTGGAGGACCATGGGTCCTTCCTTGGTGACGGGGCTCGGGAGGCCAAGCCTGGGGAGGTCGTTGGCCGAGCAGCCGGTGGCGGTCGCGATGACGAGGCCCAGTGCCAGCGCCTGAGGCAGCTTCCGCCGCATCGTGCGCCGCGGCGAGCGGTCGGAGCCGTTGGGACTCACGTAGCGCCTTCCCGAAGTCTCGCCCGCCTTCGCGTCGCCCCGCGGAGGATTGTGAGCCTCCCCGGCGACCCGTCCACGGGCACGGTTTGAATGCTTATGCGGGCCAAACCCTACTCCAGCCTTATGCGCTCCTGACGGGCAGCCCCCGGTAACGCGCCGCCCGGTCGCCCGATCAGGCCCGGCAAGGGCTGCGCCGCAGGTCATCGCAGGCATTCGAGGTCCGTACGCCCGATCGGGGGATGACCTCGGGCAAGGCGGGTGACGGTCCGTCGGACGCGGACGAAACGGACATTCGGGATGATCGACTGACGGTCGGTGAGCCCCGTCGCGGCGCCCGAACACGCGCGGGAGTGTCGTTAAATGTGACCGTGTACTTCGACGTGGCTTCGACGGCGCCGCTCCACCCCGTCGCGCGGCAGGCGCTGACCGCCGCGCTGGACGAGGGGTGGGCCGATCCGGCGCGACTGTACCGGTCCGGGCGGCAGGCCCGGATGCTGCTGGACGCCGCCCGCGAGACGGTGGCCGAGGTGCTCGGCGCCCGGGCGGACGAGATCTCCTTCACCGCGAGCGGCACACAGGCCGTCCAGCTCGGCATGCTGGGCGCGCTGGCCGGGAACCGGCGGCGCGGCGGGCACTTGGTGCACTCGGCGGTGGAGCACTCCAGCGTGCTGCACGTCGCCGACCGGCACGAGATGGCCGGCGGCACTGTCTCGGTGGTGCCGGTGGACCGGACCGGGCGGGTCTCGGCGGACGGCTTCGCCGGGCTGCTCCGGACGGACACCGCGCTGGCCGCGCTGCAGAGCGCCAACCACGAAGTGGGCACCGTCCAGCCGGTGGAGGAGGTCGCCGCGCTCTGCCGGGAGGCCCAGGTCCCGCTGCTGGTCGACGCCGCCCAGAGCGCCGGCCGGGTGGACGTCCCGGCCGGCTGGTCGCTGCTGACCGCGAGCGCGCACAAGTGGGGCGGGCCGCCCGGGGTCGGGGTGCTGGCGGTGCGCAAGGGCGTCCGGTACGCCTCGCCGCTGCCGGCCGACGAGCGCGAGGGCGGCCGGGTGCCCGGCTACGTCAACGTCCCGGCGATCGTGGCCGCTGCCGCCTCGCTGCGGGCCGTCCGGGCCGAGGCCGAGCGGGAGAACGCCCGGCTGCACGTGCTGGTCGAGCGGATCCGGGCCCAGGTGCCGCAGCTGGTGCCCGAGGTGGAGGTGGTCGGCGACCCGGTGCGGCGACTGCCGCACATCGTCACCTTCTCCTGCCTGTACGTGGACGGCGAGGTGCTGCTCACCGAGCTGGACCGGGCCGGCTTCGCGGTCTCCTCCGGCTCGTCGTGCACCTCGTCCACGCTGACGCCCAGCCATGTGCTGGCCGCGATGGGGGTGCTCACCGAGGGGAACATCCGGGTCTCGCTCCCGTACGGGACGGCCGAGGCGGACGTCGAACGCTTCCTGACCGTCCTGCCGGAGCTGGTGGCGGGCGTCCGGGCGCCGCTCGGGCTCGACCTGCCGGCCCCGAAGGCCACCGTCGAGACACCGCCCCGAGCCGAAGGACGTGCCGGTGCCGAAAACGATGAGCGACAAGCGACCGACGAAGGAGGGAGTGCCGGAGAGAAGAGCGTCGGCGCCGGATCCGAGAGCCCGGAGGCGAGCGGGCGAGTCACAGTCATTGATGCTCTGGGCAAGCGCTGCCCGCTGCCGGTGATCGAGCTGGCGAAGCGGATCGGCGAGGTGCCGGAGGGCGGGACGGTCGCGGTGCTCTCGGACGACGAGGCGGCCCGGCTGGACATCCCGGCCTGGTGCGAGATGCGCGGGCAGGAGTACGCGGGCGAGGCCCCGGCCGCCGACTTCGGCGGCGACCGGGGCTCGGCCTACCTCGTCGTCCGGCGGACTACTTGACCAGGTGCGCGCGGATGTCGGCCGCGGCCTCGGCGCCGTAGGCGTCCTCGAAGCGCTTCAGGAAGCCGGCCGGGCGCAGCTCGTACTCCTGGGTGCCGACGGTCTCGATGACCAGGGTGGCGAGCATGCAGCCGAGCTGGGCCGCGCGCTCCAGGTCCAGCCCCCAGGAGAGGCCGGACAGGAAGCCGGCCCGGAAGGCGTCGCCGACGCCGGTCGGGTCGACCTTGCCCTCCTCGGGGGCGCAAGCGACCAGGATGGAGGGCTCGCCCTTGCGGTCGATCCGGACGCCCTTGCTGCCGAGGGTGGTGATCCGGGTGCCGACCCGGGTGAGGATCTCGTCGGCGTCCCAGCCGGTCTTGGTCTCGATCAGCGCGGCCTCGTACTCGTTGGTGAACAGGTACGCGGCGCCGTCGACGATCTCGCGGATGTCCTCGCCCTCCAGGCGGGCCAGCTGCTGGGAGGGGTCGGCCGCGAAGGCGTAGCCGCGGGTGCGGCACTCCTGGGTGTGGCGGACCATGCCCTGCGGGTCGTCGGCGCCGATCAGCACGAGGTCCAGGCCGCCGACGCGGTCGGCGATCGGCTTCAGCTCGATGTGGCGGGCCTCGGCCATGGCCCCGGTGTAGAACGAGGCGATCTGGTTGTGGTCCTCGTCCGTGGTGCACATGAACCGGGCGGTGTGCCGGGTCTCCGAGATGTGGACGGAGTGGCAGTCCACGTTGTTGCGCTCCAGCCAGCTGCGGTACTCGGCGAAGTCCGCCCCGGCCGCGCCGACCAGGATCGGGCGGAGTCCGAGCACGCCCATGCCGAACGCGATGTTCGGGGCGACGCCACCGCGGCGGATGTCCAGGGTGTCGACCAGGAAGGACAGCGACACGGTGTGCAGCTGCTCGGCGACGAGCTGGTCGGCGAACCGACCGGGGAACGTCATCAGATGGTCGGTGGCGATCGAGCCGGCGACGGCGATACGCACGGGAGGTCTCCTCAGGATGGCGGCAGGGCCATGGGCAAGCACGGATGAACCCATTCACGGTACCGGTCGGAGGCAAGGCGACAGCAAGAGTGCCGGAAATGGCACGACCGGCCCGCGAACGTGTACTACCTCCGGGTAGCACTGGTGGGGGCCGGAACGTCGGCCTAGGGTCGGCGACAGGGGGCCCTGCCGCACCCGGCGGGCCGCCTTCGCCCTGCCCGAATGGCGGGCCTTTCTCGGTGACCGTGGCAGTGCGGCCACGGCACGACAGTGGATCGGAGCGGTGCCCGATGATGCCCAGTCACCCCTCGCTTCCCGTGCTGCGCGGCGACGCGGACGGCGAGACGCTCGACGCGCTGGTGAACTCCTCCCGGCGGCTGCGGCGGTTCTGGCCGCTGCTGGCGACCGGCCCGGAGCCGGCCGCCCCCGTGCGGGCGGGCTTCCGCGTGCCGTCCGGTGCGCAGCGGCTGGTCGCCGGCATGGCCGAGTACGGCATCTGAGCGGGGCCGCGGACTTCTGCGGGAGCCGGACGGAACCGGATCCGTCCGGGCCACGTCACATCCGCGCGGAGCGGCCGTTGAGGCGGCGCCGCTGAGCCCTCGGGAGGATGTGCAGATGGAGCAGGAGAGGATGCCGCGCGGTCGGCAAGCGGTGGCACTGGCGGGTCTGGTGCTGGCGGCGGCCGTGACGGTGGCCGGGTGCAACGGGGACGGCAAGTCCTCCTCGGAGGCGGCGGCCACGGCGTCGGCCTCGGTGTCGGGCTCCCCGGTGGCGCCGACGCCGTCCGGCAACCCGTCCGCGGACGCGTCAGCCACCGGGTCCGCCACCGCGCCGACGGCGGGAGCGTCCAACGGGGCGGACATGCCGAGCCAGGCCCCGAAGCCCGCCGGTACCGCCCCCGGCTCGGTGCCGCCGGCCCCGGCGCAGCCGTCGGGGGCCACTCCCCCGGGCCCCGGGATCGCGGTCGGCGAGCCGAACCCGGCCGGGGCGACGCCGGCCGCGCGCCCGGCGATCACCTACCGGGTGGACGGCACCAACAAGCTGACCGTCTACTTCTACGGCGGGGTCTGCCAGAAGTACGCGCTGAAGGCGGACGAGTCGCACGCGGGCCGGGTGGACATCCTGGTCACGGTGGCGGCGCCGATGCAGCCCGGGCAGGTGTGCAGCGAGCTGGCCAAGCGGCAGACGGTGACGGCCGATCTGCGCCAGCCTCTTGCCGGGCGGACGGTGACGGATCTGTCCAGCGGCCACGAGCTCCCGCTGGAGGCCGACCCGCACATGGGCCCGGACCCGGTCAGCCCGGACGTCGCCGGTCGGTGACGGCCGGGGACGGGAACGGCGAAGGCGGCCCCGGGGTGATCCCCGGGGCCGCCTTCGCCGTCGTTGCTCAGCCGAATGCTTAGCTGAACGAGTCGCCGCAGGCGCAGGAGCCGGTGGCGTTCGGGTTGTCGATCGTGAAGCCCTGCTTCTCGATGGTGTCGACGAAGTCGACGGTGGCGCCGCCCAGGTACGGGGCGCTCATCCGGTCGGTGACGACCTTCACACCGTTGAAGTCCTTGATCACGTCGCCGTCGAGCGAGCGCTCGTCGAAGAACAGCTGGTAACGCAGGCCGGAGCAGCCGCCGGGCTGGACGGCGACGCGCAGCGCGAGGTCGTCGCGGCCTTCCTGCTCCAGCAGGGCCTTGACCTTGCCCGCGGCGGCATCGGTGAGGAGGATGCCACTCTCTACGGTGGTCTCGTCCTGGACGGTCATCTGCTTTCTCCCGGTCTTTGACGACGGTTTGCCGCCAGTGCCAACCAACGGCCGTCCGGATTCATTTCCCGGACGGCGGCGGTTTCTGCGGCCTCTCGGCGGCGGAATTTCCTTGGGCCGGGTGTGCCACCCGCGTCCCCTACGCTCCCCATGCTCGCACAACCCGCATGGCTCGGTCACCGCCCGAGGCGCCGAACCGGGCGAACCCGCCGCACGGCGGCCCGGCGGGCGCCAGGATGGTGGGCATGATCCTGCGCCAGGTCAGGGACACCGCCGCCGACGCGGAGGCCGTCCAGGAGCTCTCCCTCGCCTCGTTCGCCGGTCCGGACGACCACGACCGGGCAGCGGCGCCGACGCCGGTGCAGCTGGCCCGTACGAGACACCTGGCCCGCACCGACCCCCAGGGCTGTTGGCTGGCGGAGAGCGGCGGAGAGGCGGTCGGCGCCGTGCTGTCGATGCGCCGGGAAGGGCTGTGGATGCCGTCGCTGTTCGTGGTCCGGCCGCAGGCGCAGGGCAAGGGCGTCGGACGGCTGCTGCTGGAGCGGGCGGCGGCGCACGGGCGGGGCTGCCTGCGCGGGATGGTCTGCGTGTTGCAGTCCCCGGCGGCGGCCCGCCGCTACCGGCTGGCCGGGTTCACGCTGCACCCGGCGATGCGGCTGAGCGGGCGGGTGGACCGGGCCGGGCTGATCGATCCCGGGGACATCCCGGTGCACCGCGGCAACGCGACCCACCGGCACCTGCTGGACTCGGTGGACCGGCGGCTGCGCGGCTCCGCCCACGGGCCGGACCACGAGCTGATGCTGGGCCACTTCGAGGAGTTGCTGATCGCCGACTCGCTGGCCGGCAGCGGCTACTGCTACCGGGACGGAGGTGAGGTGAAGCTGCTGGCCGCCACCACCAAGCGGATCGCCGCCCGGCTGCTGCGCGAGGCGCTGGCCCGGGTGCCGGAAGGGGTGCCGGCGCGGGTGGACTTCCTGACCGCCGAGCAGGAGTGGGCACTCGACGTCGGCCTGGAGGTCGGGCTCACGCCGGAGCCGCAGGGGTACGTCGGACTGCACGGGATGAAGCCGCCGGCGCCGTACCTGCCGAGCGGGGCCTTCCTGTAGCGCGGCGCCGACGCGGCGGCCCCCGCCGAACCCGGCGGGGGCCGTACGTCACGCTTGAGCCCAGGCTGGTGCCCGGGCTGTTGCTCAGGCCATGGTGTCCAGGATCTCCCGGACCATCTCCATCGTGGTGCCCGGGTGCAGGAAGGCGAAGCGGGCGACCGTCTCGCCGTCCCAGCCGGTGGGGGTGACGAAGCCGATCTGGTCCGCGAGCAGCTGCTGCGACCAGCGGTAGTAGTCGTCGTTGGTCCAGCCCGTGCGGCGGAAGCAGACGGCGGAGAGCTGCGGGTCGAACAGCAGCTCCAGGTGCCCGGTCTCGCGGATCAGCTGCGCGGTGTCCTGCGCCAGCTTGAGGCCGGTCTCGATGGCGTCCGTGTACGCCTGGGTGCCGTGCACGGCGAGCGAGAACCAGAGCGGCAGGCCGCGGGCGCGCCGGGTCAGGTGGTAGGCGTAGTCGGTGGGGTTCCACTCGTCGCCCTCGGTGTGCAGGACGTCGAGGTAGGAGGCGTCCTGGGTGTGCACGGCGCGGGCGAGCTGCGGATTGCGGTAGATCAGCGCGGCGCAGTCGAACGGGGCGAACAGCCACTTGTGCGGGTCCACCACGAAGGAGTCGGCGTGCTCGATGCCGTTGTAGCGGGCGCGGACCGAGGGGGCGAACAGGCCCGCGCCGCCGTAGGCGCCGTCCACGTGGAACCACAGGCCGCGCTCGCGGGTGACCTCGGAGAGGCCCTGGAGGTCGTCGACGATGCCCTCGTTGGTGGTGCCGGCGGTGCCGACGACGGCGATCACCGTCTCAGGGTTGGGGTCGGCGGCCAGGGCGGCGCGCAGCGCCTCGCCGGTGAACCGCCGGTCGACGGTCGGGACCTTGAATGCCTCGACGCCGATGATGTTGAAGGTGTTCTTGACCGAGGAGTGCACCTGGTCGGCGACGGCTATTCGAAGCCGCGCCTCCGGGCCGACGCCGAGCTTGCGGCGGGCGGTGTCGCGGGCGACCACCAGGGCGGACAGGTTGCCCGCCGAGCCGCCGGAGACGAAGGTGCCGCCGGCCGTCCCGGGCAGGCCGGCGCGGTCCGCGATCAGGCGCAGCACCTGGTTCTCGGCGGCGATCGCACCGGCCGCCTCCAGCCAGGAGATGCCCTGGAGCGAGGCGCAGGAGACGACCATGTCGAACAGCAGCGCGGCCTTGGTGGGGGCGCACGGGATGAAGGACAGGTAGCGCGGGCTGTCGGCGGAGATGACCGCGCGGGACAGCTCGTGGTCGTAGAGCTTGAGCACGTCGGCCGGGTTGTTGCCGTCCGGGTTCAGCAGGCCGGCCAGCTGGGCACGCAGGTGCTCGCCGTCACCGGGGTGGTCGAGCGGGACGGGGTCGTACTGCAGCCGCTCCCGCATGTAGTCGAAAACCAGGTCGACCAGGTCGTTGTCGGGCCGGTGCATGCGGTCGGGTGCTGCGGACACGGCTGTCCCTCTCGGCTGTGGGGTGTCGGGGGGATCCGGCGCGGCGGGAGCGTTCACCGCGCTGACCGGACGTGATCAGCCTAGGCAGCGGAGGGGGTGTGCCGCGCGTCGGAACGCGGCTGGTCAGGCAGGTTTCGAGCGTCTTCGGGCGGGCTCGCGCAGGATTCCTGCGTGGCTGGCGGGGTGGGCCGGACGGGTGGGCTGACCGGGCTGGGAGGGGGTCAGCCGATCAGCTGCGAGAGGACCACGGAGGAGCGGCTGCGCTGGACGCCGGGCTCCTTGCGGATGCGCTCGATGACGGCCTCCAGGTGGCGCATGTCGGCGGCCCGCAGGTGCACCAGGGCGTCCGGGTCGCCGGTGACCGTCCAGGCGGCGACCACCTCGGGGAACTGGCGCAGGCTGGCCAGGATCTCCTCGGGGGCGGTCCGCTCGCGGCAGTAGACCTCGACGAAGGCCTCGGTCTGCCAGCCGAGCACCGCCGGGTCGAGCACCACGGTGAAGCCGCGCACCACCCCGCGCGCCCGTAGCCGGTCGATCCGGCGGCGGACGGCGGTGGCGGAGAGGTTCACCTGGAGGCCTATCTCGGCGTACGAGGCGCGGCCGTCGCTGCTGAGGCGGGCGAGGAGCAGCCGGTCGGTCTCGTCCAGGTCGGCCCCGACCACCTCGTGCGCTCGGCTGCTGGTCATCGGTGCGGGGCTCCACGGTCGTGCGGGGATCGGTGGGGAGTGACGGCAGTGGCCTCTGCCGAAACGGTTCGGCACCATTCTGGCGGATGACAGGAGCGAGTCCACCGCTGGCAGATGACGGCCGGTGGTCGGACGTCAGTCCACCAGGAGGACGATCTTGCCCCGGGTGCGGCCCTCGGCGCTGAGCGCCTGGGCGGAGGCGGCCTGGGCGAGCGGGAAGGTGGAGGCGACGGTGACGGTGAGCCGGCCCTCGTCGGCGAGCGCGGCCAGTTCGGCGAGCCCGGCCGCGTCCGGGCGGACCCAGACGTACTGGCCGCCGAGCGCCTTCACCCCGTAGTCGGTGATCGAGGCGATCCGGGCCGGGTCGGCGACCAGTCCGGCCGAGACCTGGACGGCGCCGCGGCCGACCAGGTCGAGGGCCGCGTCCACGCCGCCCGGGGCGAGCGCCCGGACGCGGTCGGCCAGGCCCTCGCCGTAGCTGACCGGCTCGGCCCCGAGGCCGCGCAGGTAGTCGTGGTTGCGCTCGCCCGCGGTGCCGATCACCCGTGCGCCGCGGGCCCGCGCGAGCTGGACGGCCAGGTGCCCGACCCCGCCGGCCGCCGCGTGCACCAGCAGGGTCTCCCCTGCCTTCAGGCCGATCGCCTTGATGCGGGCGGTGAGCCCGGCGAGCGGCAGGCCGCCGGCCTGTGCCCAGTCGAGCGCGGCCGGCTTGCGCGCGAGGGTGCGGACGGGCGCGGCGACCAGCTCGGCGTAGGTACCGTGCTCGACGGCGTCCTTGCGGACGTAGCCGTAGACCTCGTCGCCGGGCGCAAACTCGGTGACCCCGCCGCCGACGGCGCGGACCACGCCGGCCGCGTCCCAGCCCATGACCAGCGGGAAGTGCGCGTCCAGCAGGCCGTCCAGGGCGCCCTCGCGGACCTTCCAGTCCACCGGGTTCACCCCGGCCGCCCGGACTTCCACCAGGACCGAGTCGGGCCCGACCTTGGGGTCGGGCAGATCGGTGTACTCGACCACGTCGGGGCCGCCGTACCGGTTGATCGCGATTGCTTTCATGGCCCCAGCCATACCCCTGCACACTCGGATATCGATTCGGCCACACCAGGAAGCATCCGTTCCGGCGAGCGGTTCTCGTCACATCGACAGGATGGCCATCGTCACTTTGACGCTAACCGGTTAGAATAGATAGCGTCAGATAGACGAAAAGGCTTCACCGCTTGATCGGCCGCACAGAAGGGCACCCGCCCGTGACCACCACCATCACCGAGACCTACGGCGTCGACCCCACTCCGACGCCGCTCGCTCTGCTGCTGCTCGGCCGCGAGGCCGACCCGAACAGCGAGCGCGGCGTCGAGTGCCCCGGTGACCTCCCCCCGGCCTCCGACCCGGACCTCGTCGAGCGCGCCCGCGCGGCCAAGGCCGCACTCGGCGACCGCGTCTTCATCCTGGGCCACCACTACCAGCGCGACGAGGTGATCGAGTTCGCCGACGTCACCGGCGACTCCTTCAAGCTCGCCCGGGACGCGGCGGCCCGCCCGGAGGCCGAGTACATCGTCTTCTGCGGCGTGCACTTCATGGCCGAGTCCGCGGACATCCTCACCACCGAGGACCAGCGGGTCGTCCTCCCCGACCTCGCGGCCGGCTGCTCGATGGCCGACATGGCCACCGCCGAGCAGGTCGCCGAGTGCTGGGACGTGCTGACCGACGCCGGCATAGCCGATGTGACCGTCCCGGTCTCGTACATGAACTCCTCCGCCGACATCAAGGCCTTCACCGGCAAGCACGGCGGCACCATCTGCACCTCCTCCAACGCCAAGCGCGCCCTGGAGTGGGCCTTCGAAGAAGGGGCGGCGCGAAGCGCCTCGAGCGAGGGTGGTGGTGGGCGACGGGTGGGAGAGAAGGTGCTCTTCCTGCCCGACCAGCACCTCGGCCGCAACACCGCGGTGCGCGAGATGGGCTTCTCGCTGGACGACTGCGTCCTGTACAACCCGCACAAGCCGAACGGCGGCCTGACCGCCGAGCAGCTGCGGAACGCCAAGATGATCCTGTGGCGCGGCCACTGCTCGGTGCACGGCCGGTTCAGCCTGGACTCGGTGAACGACGTCCGCGAGCGCATCCCCGGCGTCACCGTCCTGGTGCACCCCGAGTGCAAGCACGAGGTCGTCACCGCCGCCGACATGGTCGGCTCGACCGAGTACATCATCAAGGCCCTGGACGCCGCCGAGCCCGGCTCCAAGTGGGCCATCGGCACCGAGCTGAACCTGGTCCGCCGGCTCGCCAAGGCGCACCCGGACAAGGAGATCGTCTTCCTGGACAAGACGGTCTGCTTCTGCTCGACCATGAACCGGATCGACCTGCCGCACCTGGTCTGGGCGCTGGAGTCGCTGGTCGAGGGCCGGGTGCCGAACGTGATCACCGTCGACCCGGAGACCGAGAAGTACGCCAAGGCGGCGCTGGACCGGATGCTGGCCCTGCCGTAAGGCGGCCGGTACGCGAAAGGGCGGGCCCCCTCCGGGTGGAGGGGGCCCGCCCTTTCGTCTGGCAGCGCGGCGCGGAGGCTATTCCGGGTATCCCGGGATGACGCCCTCGTCGTCGGCCATCAGCAGCGCGCGGACCTCGTCGATCGTCGCCTCGGCGGCCGGCAGGATCAGCTCGGACGGCTCCAGCGACTCGTCCGGCAGTCGGGTGCCGTACTGCTTCACCGCATCCAGCAGCTTGCCGTACGCGCGACGGAAGAGCTCCTCGTCCCCCGAGTCCACTGCGGTGACGAGCTCGGCGTCCAGCTCGTTGAGCAGGTTCAGGTGGTCGTCGCCGACCTCGAACTGCCCCTCACCCATGACCCTCATGATCATGCCGTGCGTCTCCCTGGTTCGTGGGGTGGAGCTCAGGTCACTTGTTGTAGTTGATGCGCGGGGTGTCCTGCTGCGGGTGGGCGTCCTGCGGCTTGCCCTGCTCGATCGCGGCCGGACCGGACGGCGAACCGCCGGAGAGCTCGGCCTTCATCCGGGCCAGCTCCAGCTCGACGTCCGAACCGCCGGCGACCCGCTCCAGCTCCGCCTCGATGTCGTCCTTGCGGCCGAGACCGCTGGCGTCGTCGAGCGCGCCGGAGGCCAGCAGCTCGTCGATCGCGCCGGCCCGGGCCTGCATCTGCGCGGTCTTGTCCTCGGCCCGCTGGATGGCCAGGCCGACGTCGCCCATCTCCTCCGAGATCCCGGAGAAGGACTCGGCGATGCGGGTCTGCGCCTGGGCGGCGGTGTAGGTGGCCTTGATGGTCTCCTTCTTGGTGCGGAAGGCATCCACCTTGGCCTGCAGCCGCTGGGAGGCGAGCGTGAGCTTCTCCTCCTCGCCCTGGAGCGCCTGGTACTGCGTCTCCAGGTCGGTGATCTGGGACTGCATGTTGGCCTTGCGGGTCAGCGCCTCGCGCGCGAGATCCTCACGGCCCAGGGACAGCGCCTTGCGGCCCTGGTCCTCGTACTTCGCGGACTGCTGCTGGAGCTGGGTCAGCTGGAGTTCCAGGCGCTTGCGCGAGGTCGCGACGTCCGCGACACCACGCCGTACCTTCTGCAGCAGTTCGAGCTGCTTCTGGTAGGAGTAGTCGAGCGTCTCACGGGGATCCTCCGCCCGATCCAAGGCCTTGTTCGCCTTGGAGCGGAAGATCAACCCCATACGCTTCATGATTCCGTCGCTCATGGGCCTCGGGTGCCCCCTTCTCCGGCCTGCGGTCTCTATCTCGTTACCAGACACGACGAGTGTATGTGCAGCGAGCCCGTCGCCGCAGTCCACCTGCCTGCAACAAGACTGCTACAGCGACGCGCCCCACTCCTCATCCCCGGGGTGGATCCGGCTCTCATCCCCCCCATCCTCCATCCGACTGATCCCCTACGGGAAGGGCCCGGAAAACCCCATCGGGGCTCCCACCTCCCGGATCGATATGCGTTTGGGTCCGAGGCCACCCCGAGAAGCCCGTCCGCACCCCGTACGCTGGGGGTGTGTTCCGACGCCGTTCAGATGATGCCGCCGCCTCCGCCGCCGTGCTGGAGAAGCAGGACGAGACGACCCAGGCCCGCGACCCGCAGGCCAAGAAGGGCCGCCCCACCCCCAAGCGCAGTGAGGCCGAGGCCAACCGGCGTACCCGGGTGACGGTGCCCAAGGACCGCAAGGAGGCCGCCCGCCAGGCCCGCGAGCGGATGCGCTCCGAGCGCGAGAAGCAGCGCACCGCGCTGCTGGAGGGCGACGAGCGCCACCTGCCGCCCCGCGACAAGGGCCCGGTGCGCAAGTTCGCCCGCGACTACGTGGACTCCCGCTGGTCGCTGTCCGAGTTCTTCCTCCCGGCCGCCGTGCTGATCCTGGTGCTCAGTATCGTCAAGGTGCCGGCCCTCCAGCTGCTCTCCACGCTGCTGTTCCTGCTGTTCTTCGTGCTGGTCGCGCTGGACTTCGTCCGCCTCGGCTTCGGCCTGCGCAAGCAGCTCGCCGAGCGCTTCGAGAACCAGAACACCCGCGGTGCGGTCGCCTACGGCCTGATGCGCATCCTGCAGATGCGCCGGCTGCGACTGCCCAAGCCGCAGGTGCGTCGCGGGGAGAGGCCCTGACCGCCGAACCGGTGGACTCCGGCTGGGCCCCACCGTCCTGGGAGGGGCCCGGCCTGTACGCGCTGCCGGGCCAGGGCGACGGCGGGCACGACCGGCTCGGCCAGGACCGGCCCGGGCAGGAACGGTTCGGCCAGGAACGGCGGCTTCCCTCCCGCAGCGGTTCCTTCGCCGGCGGCACCGGTGCCTGGCTGGACCGTCTCGGCGGACTGCGCAACTTCGTCCGGCAGGAACTGGTCGCCCGGCAGCTCGCCGAGCAGTTGGCCGGCCGCACCTCCCAGCGCGTCCTCGACATCGGCTGCGGCCAGGGCACCCAGGCGCTGCGCCTGGCCCGGGCCGGCCACTACGTCACCGGCATAGACTCCGACCCGGTCGCGCTCGGCGTCGCCCAGGGGGCGCTGGCCGAGGAGCCGGCCGAGGTCCGCGACCGGATGCAGCTGCTCAGCGGTGACGGCCACCAGTGCGGGCGCTGGTTCGGCCCGCGCAGCTTCGACGTCGTGCTCTGCCACGGCGTCCTGATGTACCTGCCCGACCCGGACCCGATGATCGCCTCGCTGGCCCGGCTGCTGGCGCCCGGCGGGCTGCTCTCGCTGCTGGTCCGCAACCGCGACGCGCTCGCCCTGCGGCCCGCCGCCGCCGGGGACTGGCGGGCCGCCCTGCACGCCTTCGAGAGCGACCGCTACTACAACCGGCTCGGGCTGGCCGCCCGCGCCGACCGGCTCGCCGACCTCTCCGTCACCCTCTCCGAGGTGTCGGTGCCCCTGAAGCACTGGTACGGCGTCCGGGTCTTCACCGACAACGCGCCCGACGACGCGGCACCGCCGGTGGACGGGCGGCAGCTGGCCCAGCTCCTGGAGGCCGAGGACCGGGCCGGCCGCACCAACCCCTACCGGCAGGTCGCCGCGCTGCTGCACGTGATCGGGGCCAAGTAGGCCCACTGGATGGGGAGTTACTCCTCGTGCAGGCTCATCGAGTAGATCACCCGGTCGTCCTCCAGCAGGACCGCGGTGTCGACGCCGTCCTCCGCGAGCTGCTTCCAGGTCTCCCCGATCCAGGTCTCGGCGTCCCCCTGGCCGGCGAACTCCTCCTGGCCGACGCTCGTCGTCGGCTCGGTGCCGTCCGCCCTCTCGTACCGCCACGTCCAGACCATGCCCGGCTCCTCCCACTGACGACGCTGCCTGTGTGCTGCGCACCTTAGCCTGCCCGGCCCGATCTTCCGTATGCCTGGTCGGGCAGGATGGGCCGCATGGCGACCCACCCCGCACCCACCCGCACGCTCCTCCTCGGCGGGGCGCGCTCCGGCAAGTCCACCAAGGCCGAGCAGCTGCTCGCCGGCCACCCGGACGTCCTCTATGTGGCCACCGGCGGCACCCGGGACGGCGACGCCGAGTGGGCCCAGCGGGTCGCCCTGCACCGCGAGCGGCGGCCGGCGAGCTGGCGCACCGCCGAGACCTGCGACCTGGAGACCGTGCTGGCGGACACCGCCGATCCGGCGCCGGTGCTCGTCGACTGCCTGGCGCTGTGGCTGACGTCGGCGATGGACGAGTGCGGCGCCTGGGACGACGCGGTCTGGGCCGACGGTGGCGAGGCCGCAGTGCAGCGGCGTTGCGAGGCGCTGGCGGCGGCCTGGGAGCGGACGGGCCGTCAGGTGGTCGCGGTGAGCAACGAGGTCGGCATGGGCGTCGTCCCGGCCACCGCCGCCGGCCGCCGCTTCCGCGACACCCTGGGCCGGCTCAACATGGCCGTGGCGGACGCCTCGGAGCGTGTGCTGCTGGTCGTGGCCGGGCAGGTTCTGACGGTCAAGCCAGCCGCAGGCTGAACACCGGCGGCGTGTAGCCTTCCCACCGATGGACACGACCGTGGATCTCGATACGTTCTCCTCGCTCGTCGAGCGCCCCGACGAGAGCGCCCGGCGGGCCGCCGACGAGCGCTGGCAGGCAGCCGGCCGGCCGCGCGGCGGGCTCGGCAAGCTGGAGGAGCTTGGCAGCTGGCTGTCGTCCGTGCAGGGGCGCTCCCCGGTGCGGCCGGTGTCGGCCCCCAAGGTGCTGCTGTTCGCCGCCGACCACGGAGTGGCGGCGCTCGGGGTGTCCCGGCTGCCCGCCAAGAGCGGCACCGCGGCCCGGGTGCGGGCGGTGCTCGACGGCACCGCGCCGGTCGCCCGGCTGGCCCGGCGCTACGGCGCCGACGTGCGGATCGTCGACGTCGCGGTGGACGCCGACCCGGCGGACTTCCCGGACGAGGTGGTCGCCCACCGTATCCGCCGCGGTTCCGGCCGGATCGACATCGAGGACGCCCTCACCCCCGAGGAGACCGTCCGGGCCTTCCGGGCCGGCATGGCCGTCGCCGACGAGGAGGCCGACGCGGGCACCGACCTGGTGCTGCTCGGGGACCTCGGAGTCGCCTCCACCACCGTCGCCGCGGTGCTGGTCGGCGCGCTCTGCGGGACGGACGCCGCCGCGGTGACCGGGCGCGGCTCGGGGATCGACGACCGGGTGTGGATGGTCAAGTGCGCGACCATCCGGGACTCGCTGCGGCGGGCCCGGCCGGTGCTCGGCGACCAGCTGGCGCTGCTCGGCGCCACCGGCGGGGCTGACTTCGCGGCGATCACCGGTTTCCTGCTGCAGGCCGCGGTGCGGAAGCTTCCCGTGGTGCTGGACGGGGTCGTCTCGGCCGCCTGTGCGCTGGTCGCGCAGCGGATCGCGTTCCGGGCGCCGGAGTGGTGGCGGGCCGGGCAGTCCAGCGGGGAACCGGCGCAGGCGAAGGCGTACGACCGGCTCACGCTGACGCCGCTGCAGGACCAGGGGATCACCATGGGCGAGGGCGTCGGCGCGCTGCTGGCGCTGCCGCTGCTCCAGGCCGCTGGGGACGCCCTCGCGGAGGAGGCGCCGCAGCCGTACGTGCCGCCGGCACCGAAGGAGCAGCCGAAGCTGCCGTCGGCGGCGGATCTGCTGCGGCGGCTGTAGCAGGGCATCGGCAACTGGCTGTCGGGGCGCGGCTTCGGGCCGTGGCCTTCTGTCTCGCGCAGTTCCCCGCGCCCCTTTCGGGGCGCCGGGAGCTGCGCGATTTCGGTTCCCGCGTCCCGGTCGGGGCGTGGGTGGTCTCTTCGGCTACGGAGGAAGTGACGTCGTGTCGGACGACCGTGAACGGGCCACGTGGGGCGAGGGGTTGCGGTTCGCGTTCGGGACCTTGTCCGTTCTGCGGGTGCGGGTCGACCGATGGGACCGGGCCGCCGGGGGGCGGGCCATGGTGGCGGCCCCCGTTGTAGGGGTGGTGCTGGGCGGGATCGCGGCCGGGGCAGGGGCCCTGGTGGCGTGGCGGGCCGGCGGGCTGCTCGGGGCGGTGGCGGCGGTGGGGGTGCTCGCCGCGCTGACCAGGGGGTTGCACCTGGACGGCCTCGCGGACGTCGCCGACGGGCTGGGCAGCGGGAAGCCGGCCGAGGATGCGCTGCGCATCATGAAGCAGTCCGACATCGGCCCGTTCGGCGTCCTGACCCTCGTGCTCGCGCTGCTGGCCCAGATCGCCGCGCTGGCCGAGCAGTTCGACGCCTCCACCGGGCGCGGGGCGCTCGCGGTGCTCGCCTCGGCGGTGGCCGCGCGGTGTGCGCTCGCCTGGGGGTGCCTGCGGTCGGTGCCGCCCGCCCGGCCGGGCGGGCTCGGCGCGATGGTGGCGAGCACGGTGACGCCCGGGGCGGCCGTCGCCGGGACGGCCGCCGCGGCGCTCGCACTGGCCGCCCTCGGCGCACTTGACGGTTCGCCCGCTCTCCGCCTCCCGGCGGCCGTTGCGCTCGGCACCGGCTGTGCCTGGCTGCTGCTGCGGCGTTGCGTACGACGGTTCGGCGGGATCACCGGGGACGTGCTCGGCGCGATGGCCGAGACCGCGGCGACCGGCACGTTGTTCGCCCTGGCGTTGCTCGGCTGACACCGGGCGGCGCGTGATCCCACCATGCGGACTACCATGCGGGGAGCACCGCAGCCCTGCACCGTCGCAGGTCCTGCCCGCCCGGCGCGTACCGAGGAGCCGGGACCTCTGGTGTGCGCGGCCGCGACGTGCGGGTGCGCGCAGCCAGGGGGCCCGGACCCGGCCCGCGCTGGCGGGACGGCCGTGACGCCCGCCGGGCTGCGCCGGCGCGGCAGCCTCGCCGCGACCGGCCGTGGACCGCGAAAGAACAGGACGCATTACGTGACTGCATTGTCTGTGAGCACCTCCTCCGCCGCCTCGCTGCGCGCGGACGCCCTGGTGATCGGTGTCGCCAAGGGCCCCAAGGGCATCGTGCCGGCCCCCGGCGCCGAGGCCGTGAACGAGGCGTTCGAGGGCAAGCTGGCCGAGGTCCTCACCACCCTGGGCGCCACCGGTGCCGAGGGCGAGGCCGTCAAGGTGCCCTCCCCCGCCGGCCTGAAGGCCGCGCTCGTGCTCGCGGTCGGCCTCGGCGAGGCGGCCGAGGACGGCTATGGACTGGAGGCGCTGCGTCGCGCCGCCGGTGTCGCCGCCCGCACCCTGGCCGGCACCAAGAAGGCCGCGCTGGCGCTGCCGGCCGAGTCCGCGGACGAGGTCGAGGCGGTCGCGCTGGGCGGCCTGCTCGGCTCGTACGCCTTCGGCACCTACAAGGCCGACGGCAACGGCAAGGAGCCGGTCGGCGAGCTGGTCGTGCTGGCCCCGCGCAAGGGCAGCAAGGACGCCAAGGCCGCCGTCGAGCGCGCCGTCGCCGTCGGCGAGGAGATGAACCGCGCCCGCGACCTGGTCAACACCGCGCCGAACGACCTGAACCCGAAGAGCTTCGCCGCGATCGCCCAGGCGGCCGGCAAGGAGCACGGCCTCAAGGTCGAGGTGCTGGACGAGAAGGCGCTGACCAAGGGCGGCTTCGGCGGCCTGCTGGGCGTCGGTGGCGGCTCGGCCAACCCGCCGCGGCTGGTGAAGGTGGCGTACACCCACCCGAAGGCCAAGGCCACGCTGGCGTTCGTCGGCAAGGGCATCACCTACGACTCGGGCGGCATCTCGCTGAAGCCGGCCGGCCACAACGAGACCATGAAGTGCGACATGGCCGGCGCCGCCGCCGTGTTCGCCGCCGTGGTCGCGGCCAAGCGCCTCGGCCTGGCCGTCAACGTCACCGGCTGGCTGGCGCTGGCCGAGAACATGCCGTCCGGCACCGCCACCCGCCCGGGTGACGTGCTGCGCATGTACGGCGGCAAGACCGTCGAGGTGCTGAACACCGACGCCGAGGGCCGCCTGGTGCTGGCCGACGCGATCGTGCGGGCCGGCGAGGAGAACCCGGACGTCATCGTCGACGTGGCCACCCTGACCGGCGCCATGGTGATGGCCCTGGGCAACCGCACCTTCGGCGTGATGTCCAACAACGACGAGCTGCGCGAGACCCTGCACGCCATCGCGGGCGAGGCGGGCGAGCAGTCCTGGCCGATGCCGCTGCCGGCCGACCTGCGCAAGGGCATGACCGAGTCGACCATCGCCGACCTGTCCAACATGGGCGAGCGGATGGGCGGCGGCCTGGTGGCCGGTCTGTTCCTGAAGGAGTTCGTGGCCGAGGGCGCCACCTGGGCGCACCTGGACATCGCCGGTCCGGCGTTCCACGAGGGCGCGCCGTTCGGCTACACCCCGAAGGGCGGCACCGCGAGCGCGGTGCGCACCCTGGTCCGCTACGCCGAGCAGACGGCGGCGGCCAAGGCCTGATCCGGGCCGCAGGGCCCGACCCGGCACCCGCTCCGACGGGGGCCCGGCGCGTGTTCGCCGGGCCCCCGTCGGCGTTCCCGGTGGGTTACCCGCTGGTAGGGCTCCGCCCGACCCCGCACCCCTGTTCGCTGCGGGCGAAACTTTGTTCCACACTGCGGAAGAGGCCGCGCCCGGGGTGGGCGCCGACGCCCGTCCGGCAGCTGTCAACCCGGCGTTGAGCTGCGATGATGCCCTTCCGTCCGGGGTCTTCCCGCCCCGGTGACCGCCCTCCGGGACACCCCTGGGGCGGACCCGGACATCAGCCACCGCGAACAAGTGCGAAGATGTATTTCCGGCACGACTGGGCGCCCCACAAAGGCTTCCGACCCACCGGACCGCGACCGGCCCGGCGATCCACACCCCATTGCATGGAGGACGTGACGTGGCGAACGACGCCAGCACCGTTTTCGACGTAGTCATTCTCGGAGGCGGAAGCGGCGGTTACGCCGCGGCGCTCCGCGCCGCTCAGCTGGGCCTGAGCGTTGCCCTGGTCGAGAAGGGTGAGCTGGGCGGCACCTGCCTCCACCGCGGCTGCATTCCGACCAAGGCGCTCCTGCACGCGGCGGAGATCGCCGACGAGACGAAGGAGGCCGCCGAGTTCGGCGTGCTGGCCACCTTCCAGGGCATCGACATCAACGGCGTCCACAAGTACAAGGACGACGTCATCGCCGGCCTGTACAAGGGCCTGCAGGGCCTGGTGGCCTCCCGCAAGGTGACCTTCATCCAGGGCGAGGGCAAGCTCTCCTCGCAGACCTCGGTGGACGTCAACGGCCGGCGCATCGAGGGCCGCCACATCGTCCTCGCCACCGGCTCCGTGCCGCGCTCGATCCCGGGCCTGGAGATCGACGGCAACCGGGTCATCTCCTCGGACCACGCGCTCAAGCTCGACCGCATCCCGAAGTCGGCCATCATCCTGGGCGGCGGCGTGATCGGCGTCGAGTTCGCCTCGGTCTGGAAGTCCTTCGGCGTCGACGTCACCATCGTCGAGGCGCTGCCGCACCTCGTCCCGCTGGAGGACGAGAACTCGTCCAAGCTGCTGGAGCGCGCGTTCCGCAAGCGCGGCATCAAGTTCGAGCTGAAGGCCCGCTTCTCGGGCGTCGAGTACACCGAGGCCGGTGTCCGCGTCTCCACCGAGAACGGCAAGCAGATCGACGCCGACCTGCTGCTCGTCGCCATCGGCCGCGGCCCGGTCTCGGCCGGCCTCGGCTACGAGGAGAACGGCGTCGCGATGGACCGCGGCTACGTCCTGGTCGACGAGTACATGCGCACCAACGTGCCCACCATCTCGGCCGTCGGCGACCTCGCCCCGACCCTGCAGCTGGCCCACGTCGGCTTCGCCGAGGGCATCCTGGTCGCCGAGCGCCTGGCCGGCCTCAAGCCGGTGCCGATCGACTACGACGGCGTCCCGCGCGTGACCTACTCCAACCCCGAGGTGGCCTCCGTCGGCATCTCCGAGGCCAAGGCCGTCGAGCTGTACGGCAAGGAGAAGGTCGTCACCCTCAAGTACAACCTGGCCGGCAACGGCAAGAGCAAGATCCTGAAGACCGCCGGCGAGATCAAGCTCGTCCAGGTCAAGGACGGCGCCGTGGTCGGCGTCCACATGGTCGGCGCCCGGATGGGCGAGCAGGTCGGCGAGGCTCAGCTGATCTACAACTGGGAGGCCCTGCCGGCCGAGGTCGCGCAGCTCATCCACGCGCACCCGACCCAGTCCGAGGCCCTGGGCGAGGCGCACCTGGCGCTGGCCGGCAAGCCGCTGCACGCGCACGACTGATCACGCCCCCACCCCCCATTTCCAGTACGCAAGACTTGATAGGAGTCGCTGAAACCATGGCGGTCTCAGTAACACTGCCCGCGCTGGGCGAGAGCGTTTCCGAGGGCACTGTCACCCGTTGGCTGAAGGCCGAGGGTGAGCGTGTCGAGGTCGACGAGCCGCTGCTCGAGGTCTCGACCGACAAGGTCGACACCGAGATCCCGGCGCCGGCCTCCGGCATCCTGGCCTCGATCAAGGTCGCCGAGGACGAGACCGTCGAGGTGGGCGCCGAGCTGGCGATCATCGACGACGGCACCGGCGCCCCGGTCGCCGCTCCGGCCCCGGCCGCCGCTGCCGCTCCGGTCGCCGCCCCGGCCCCGGTGGCCGAGGCTCCGGCCGCTCCGGCCCCGGTTGCTGCTCCGGCTCCGGCCGCTGCTGCCGCTCCGGCCCCGACCGCCGACGCCACCCCGGTCCTGCTGCCCGCGCTGGGCGAGTCGGTCACCGAGGGCACCGTCACCCGCTGGCTGAAGGCCGAGGGTGAGACGGTCGAGATCGACGAGCCACTGCTCGAGGTCTCGACGGACAAGGTCGACACCGAGATCCCGTCGCCGGTCGCCGGCGTCGTCGTCAAGATCCTGGTCGGCGAGGACGAGACCGCCGAGGTCGGCGCCCAGCTCGCGCTGATCGGTGTCCCGGGTGCCGCCGCTGCCGCTCCGGCCCCGGTTGCCGCTCCGGCTCCGGCTCCGGTTGCCGCTCCGGCCCCGGCTGCCCCGGCCCCCGTCGCCCCGGCTGCTCCGGTCGCGCCGGCCGCCCCGGCTCCGGCCCCGGTCGCCGCTGCTCCGGCCCCGGCCGCCCCGGCCCCGGTTGCCGCTCCGGCCCCGGTCGCCCCGGCTGCTCCGGCCGCTCCGGTGGCCGACGCCGGTGACGCCTACGTCACCCCGCTGGTGCGCAAGCTCGCCGCCGAGCACAACGTCGCGCTGTCGGCCGTTGCCGGCACCGGTGTCGGCGGCCGCATCCGCAAGCAGGACGTCATCGCCGCCGCGGAGGCCGCCAAGGCCGTTCCGGCCCCGGTCGCCGCTGCCGCCCCGGCCGCCGCGCCGAAGGCCGCCGCCGCGCCGTCCGCCCTGCGCGGCCAGACGGTCAAGATGACCCGCATGCGCAAGGTCATCGGCGACAACATGATGAAGGCCCTGCACGAGCAGGCCCAGCTGACCAGCGTGGTCGAGGTGGACGTCACCAAGATCATGTCGCTGCGCGGCAAGGCCAAGGACGCCTTCCTCGCCCGCGAGGGCGTGAAGCTGTCCCCGATGCCGTTCTTCGTCAAGGCCGCCGCCCAGGCGCTGAAGACCCACGCGGTCATCAACGCCCGGATCAACGAGGCCGAGGGCACCATCACCTACTTCGACACCGAGAACATCGGTATCGCGGTGGACTCCGAGAAGGGTCTGATGACCCCGGTCATCAAGGGTGCGGGCGACCTCAACATCGCCGGTATCTCCAAGAAGACCGCCGAGCTGGCCACCAAGGTCCGCGACAGCAAGATCACCCCGGACGAGCTGTCCGGCGCCACCTTCACCATCAGCAACACCGGCTCGCGCGGTGCGCTGTTCGACACCGTGATCGTGCCGCCGAACCAGGCCGCCATCCTGGGCATCGGCGCCACCGTCAAGCGCCCGGTCGTCATCGAGTCCGACGGCGGCACCGCCATCGGCATCCGCGACATGACCTACCTGTCGCTCTCCTACGACCACCGCCTGGTGGACGGCGCCGACGCCGCCCGCTACCTGGTCGCGGTCAAGGAGATCCTGGAGGCCGGCGAGTTCGAGGTCGAGCTCGGCCTCTGACCCACGCGGTCGCGGCTTGACCGTGACTTGGTCGTACGGAACCCCGCGTCGTCCTCGGACGGCGCGGGGTTCCGCCGTTCCCGCCGGGGTTCTTTGCTCAGGTGTCACCAGCGTTTCGCCGGGCCATGGCATGCGCGGAGGCGGGTGAACGGGGATGCTGGAGCGGTGATGGACGAGACCGACTTCTGGCAGATCATCGACGAGACCCGGGACGCCGCCGAGGGCGACCCCGACGAGCAGGCCGACCGGCTGGTGGAACGCCTCGTCCAGCTGACCCCGGACGACGTGATCGACTTCGCCCGGCTGTTCGAGGCCCGGTTCCAGCGCGCCCACCGGTACGACCTGTGGGGCGCCGCCTACCTGCTGCTCGACGGCGCCTCCGAGGACACCTTCGACTTCTTCCGGTGCTGGCTGATCGGCCAGGGCCGGGACGTCTTCGAGGGCGGCCTGCACGAGCCGGACGACCTGGCGGACCTGCTGCCCGAGTTCGACGACGAGGAGGACGGCGAGGCCGAGGACCTCGGCTACGCCGCCGACGAGGCGTACGAGCAGCTGACCGGGCTGCCGCTGCCCGAGGTGGGCGGGCGGCAGGCCGGCCGTCCGTCCGGGGCGTCGCTGGACTTCGACGACCCGGACGTCATGGCGAAACGCTTCCCCAAGCTCTGGGAGCGCTACGGGGACTGATCGGCCCGGCGCCGGTCAGGTCGTGCTGCCGGTGCCGGCGCTGCCGTCCTGCTTGATGCCCTTGAGGATCTGGTCCAGCACCGAGGCGTCGGGCGCGGCCGGGTCGTCGTCCACGCCGCCCTCGAACACCACGAACCCGCCGCCCTTGGCCGGGACGGCGGCCAGCAGGACGTAGCCCTGGGTGCCGTCCGACGTGCGGATGTGCCAGCGGGAGGCGTAGCCGAGGACGCCCGCGACGGTGACGTAGCCGGAGCCTGAGTCGGTGTGCGAGGTGATCCCGGTGAAGATCGCGCCCGCGTAGCCGGGCATCGTGGCCTCGGCGGCGTTCTTGGCGGTGGTGCCCTGGACGGTGTCCTTCTGGACCGAGAACTGGCCGCGGATGCAGGAGTTGCCGTCCGGGCAGGTGTAGCGGCCGACGCCGAGGAAGACCGTCGCCTTCGTGCCGTTGGTCGTCGCGTCCCAGCCGTCGAAGACCGGGACGGTGATCGCGTGCTGGGCGTCCGGCACGGTGCTCTTGAGGGCCGGCGCGGGCTTGGGCGCGGGCAGGGTCGGCGTCGGCACCGTGGTGGGCAGGGTGTAGGTCGGGCTGGGGGCGGGACTCTCGCTCCGGGTGACGGTGACCGTCGGGTTCGGCGACGGATCGGCCGACGGGGAGCCGCTGTTGAGCATCAGGGCGAGGATCACGCCGCCCACGGCGAGCACCCCGAGCCCGATGCCGACGACCACGCCCGGCTTCACCCCGCCGCCCGGCTTGGCCGGCGGCGGGTAGCCGTAGCCGGGCACCGGGGCTGCCGGGTAGCCGTAGCCCGGGGCCTGGCCGCCCGGGTAGCCGTAGCCGGCGGCCTCGTGCGGGCTGCCGTAGCCGGCGGCGTCCTGCGGGGCGCCGTAGCCGTACCCGGGCGGGGTCGGGGCCGGCGGTCCCGGGGGCTGCCAGCCCTGGGTCGGGGCGTCGGCGAGCTGGGCCGCGCCGCCCTGGAGCGGGCGGACGTCACTGGTCCAGGCGGTGCCGTCCCACCAGCGCTCGTGGCCGGCCGTGCCGTCCGCACCGGGTACCGGGTACCACCCGGGAGGCGTCGAGTTGCTCACGGGCGTACGGTACCCGGCGGGATGCCGTCGCAGACAGGGCGGGCGGGTCACGACTCTGCACCATCCGCACACATCTGACGTTGCGTCAGATGTGCGCGAGTGGTGAGCGGGTCAGCCGGCCAGGGGGCGGGCCATCAGGATGTCGTCGACGTATGTCCCGTCGATCAGGAACTCCTCGGAGAGCGAGCCCTCGACGACGAAGCCGCAGCTCTCGTAGAGGCGGCGGGCCGGGGCGTTCCAGCCGAGCACCCGCAGGGTCACCTTGCGCGCGCCCCCGGCCTTCGCGGCCTGGCAGGCGGCCTCGACGAGCTTCCGGCCGACGCCCCGGCCGCGGACCGAGGTGTCGACGCCCAGGCCCTGGATCTGGCGGACGTGCCGGTTACTGGCCAGCGGGGTGGCCGGGACCTGGCGGACGTAGCCGACGATGCGGCCGTCGACGAGGGCGAGCAGGAACTGGTCCGGGGTGTGGCGCTCGTCGAACACGCCGTCCTCCTCGGACGGCTCCGGGGAGACGTCGGACAGCGTGGACCAGGCGGCGCGATTGAGGACGGCGAGTGCGCGCTCGTCCTCGGCCAGAGCCGGGCGGATGATCAGATCGTCGTCGTGCATGCGCGTCAGCCTAATGAGCCGCGTGCAAACATCCCAGAGGTTAAAGACTGCAAGGATAGGCGCATGCGCATCGCTGTCACAGGCTCCACGGGATTGATCGGTTCGGCGCTCGTCCGCTCCCTGCTGGCGGACGGCCACGAGGTGGTCCGGCTGGTCCGGCACCGCTCCAGGACGGGCCCGCAGCCCGACGGCAGCACGGCGATCGGCTGGAACCCGCTGCTCGGCCAGGTGGACCGGGACGGGCTGGCCGGCGTCGACGCGGTGGTGCACCTGGCCGGCGCCGGGGTCGGCGACCACCGCTGGACGGACGCCTACAAGCGGGAGATCCGGGAGAGCCGGGTGCTCGGCACCGAGACCCTGGCGGTCGCGCTGGCCGAACTCAAGGAGCCGCCCCGGGTTCTCGTCAGCGCCTCCGCCGTCGGCGTGTACGGGCAGACCGGCGACCGCGTGATCGACGAGGACTCCCCCCTCGGCGGCGACTTCCTCGCCGAGGTCTGCGTGGAGTGGGAGGCCGCCGCCCGGCCGGCCGAGCGGGCCGGGATCCGGGTGGTCCACCCGCGCACCGGGCTGGTGCTGTCCGCCTCCGGCGGGGCCGGCGGGCGCCTGTTCCCGCTCTTCCGGCTCGGCCTGGGCGGGCGGCTCGGCGACGGGCAGCAGTACTGGAGTTACATCTCGCTGGCCGACGAGGTCGCCGCGCTGCGCTTCCTGATCGACCGGGAGGACCTCACCGGCGCGTTCAACCTCACGGCGCCGGAGCCGGTGACCAACGCCGAACTGACCGCGGCCCTCGGGCGGGTGCTCGGGCGGCCGACGCCGTTCCCCGTCCCCGAGGCGGTGCTGAAGGTGGTGCTGGGCGAGCTGGCGGTCGAGGTCGTCGGCAGCCACCGGGTGGTGCCGCGGCGGCTGTTGGACGCCGGGTTCCGCTTCGCGCACCCGGATGTGGACGCGGCGGTGCGTGCGGCGCTCTGAAGGCTTTGGGGCGTAGCCCGGCTACGGCATTCGCCCTGGCCAGGGGCATATGCCGGGCGGGGGTCGGACGGGCCCCGGGAGGGGCTCCGGGAGGGGGCGCACGGGAGCACACGGTGGGCGCGTTGCACGCCCCCGGTGACCGTACGCGCCCGCCGACCCCCGAACCCGGCCGCCGCGGCGCACAGTCCGTGACCGCGCCCCCGCCCGACCCCTTCCGGGCACCGGATCCGGTCCGATGCGCTTGTCTGATGCTCACACTGACTGGGCATCACATCGTCGGACCGTGTCCCGGCACCCCGCTGCCTGCGTCGGCCGGAGCCCCGGGACCAGGGAGGGAGCACGCCAGTGCCCACGTACGACTTCACTCGCCGCGCCCGCCGACCGTCCGACCCGGACGTCGTCGTGGTGGGCGCCGGACTCGCGGGCCTCGCCGCCGCCCGCGCGCTCACCGGCCAGGGCCTCACCGTTCAGCTCCTGGAGAGCACCGACCGGATCGGCGGCCGCATGGCCACCCGCGAGCTGGATGGATTCCGGCTCGACGACGGCAGCCATCTGCTCAACACCGCCTTCCCCGAACTACGCCGCGCGCTCGACCTCGACCGCCTGGACCTGCGCCCGCTCGCGCCCGGCGTACTCGTGCACAGCGCCGGCCGCCGCTACCGCGCCGGGGACCCGCAGCTGACCGCCGCCCGGCAGGCCGCCACCCGGGCGCCGCTCGGCAGTCCGCTGGACAAGGCCCGGCTCGGCAGCTGGCTCGGCCGGCTCGCCGCCACCCCGGCCACCCGGCTCCAGGCCCGCCCGGAGACCACCACCGCCCGCGCGCTCACCGGCCACGGGCTCGCGCCGCGCACCGTCGACGGCTTCCTGCGGCCGCTGCTCAGCGCCCTGCTCAGCGATCCGGCCCTCGGCACCAGCAGCCGGATCGCCGAACTGGTGCTGCGCAGCTATGCCCGCGGCCGGCTCTGTCTGCCCGCCGGCGGCATCGCGACCGTGCCGGCCCAGCTGGCCGCCGCGCTGCCCGCCGGCGCCGTGCGCACCGGGGTGCGGGTCACCGCGATCGCGGCCGACGGCGTGGAGACGGCCGAGCACGGCCGGATCGGCGCACAGGCCGTCATCGTCGCCACCGACGCCCGCTCCGCCGTCGAACTCCTGCCGGGGCTGCGACTGCCGGACTTCCACCCCGTCACCACCTTCTTCCACGCGGCCGACCGCGCCCCGCTGGGCGAGGCCGTCCTGCTGCTGGACGCCGACCGGCCCGGCGGCCACCCGCCGCTGGTCTCGCACTCGCTGGTGCTCAGCGAGCTGCACGCCTCGTACGCCCCGGCCGGGCAGGCGCTGATCGTGACCACCGTGCTCGGGCGGCGCGTCTTCGACGCGAGCGGCCCGGCCGGGTTGGAACCCGCCGTCCGGGCCCGGCTCGCCGAGCTGTACGGGACGCCGACCCGGGGCTGGCAGTTCCTGAGCGTCCGGCACGTCCCGGACGCGCTGCCCGCCATGCCGCCGCCGCACAACCCGCGGCGCCCGGTGCGGATGCTGGCCGGGCTGTACGTGGCCGGCGACCACCGGGACACCAGTACCGTCCAGGGCGCGCTGGTCTCCGGGCGGCGGGCGGCGCAGGCGGTGCTGCGCGACCTGGGCCTGCCGACCGGCGTCCGGGAGGCTGAGGAGGCGGCCTGAGGCCGGGCTGTGGCGGCCTGAGGCCGGGCTGTGGCGGCCTGAGGCCGGGCGCTGTGGCTCCCTGAGGCCGGGCGCCGTGGCTACCTGAGTGCGGGCCGCGGCTCCCTGGAACACGCGGCCGGTCTGCCGGAGCGACGGACCGACACCGCGCCAGGATGCCGACATGACCGCTATCCGGATGGTTTACCCCGCGCGGCCTCGGATGGTTGACCTTGTTCGGCCGGTTGCGCGGTGAGCGCCGCCGTCCAGCCGGTGACGCTGGCAGCCGCGGGTGCGGGCCGAGAGCTGGTGAGCGCGCGGCCCGCTTCTGGTGTCTGGACGGGTGGTCGGATCGCCGCTGCCTGGCGGGGTGTTCAGACCGCCGCCGTCCGGCGCGGTGTTCAGATCGCCCCCGTCCGGCGCGATGCTCAGATCACCCCCGCCTGGCGGGCCGTTTCCTCGAAGGCGCGGGCCACCGGGCTGCCCCGGTAGGGGGTCAGGCGGCGGTGGAAGTCCCGGACGTACTCCAGCGAGCGGGCCGAGCGCATCTCCGCCGCCGCCCGCAGCGCGTCGGTGGCCATGGTGCAGGCCTCGTCGAGGTCCCCCATGCCGAGCCGGGCGGTGGCCAGCACCAGGCGGCAGAAGATCCGGCTGCGGGCGTAGGCGGGCGAGCGCAGCCGCAGCGACTTCTCGGCGTGCTGGGCGGAGGTGCGCCACTGCTGGAGGTCGCGGTAGCAGTGGGCGAACTCGTCGGACAGCTGGGCCTCGTCGAAGTACCGTGCCCAGGAGGGCAGTTCGTCGCCCGCGCGGGCCGCGGCCAGGGACCGTTCGGACCGCACCAGGGCGGTGGTGCAGGCGCGGACGTCGCCCAGCAGGCCGTGCCCGCGCGCCTCGGCGGCGTGCAGCAGCGCCTGGACGACGGGCGGCACGGCGGTGCCCACGCCCTGCTGGGCGACCCGGGCCAGCTGGACCGCCTCCCGGCCGTGGCCGAGGTGCACGGCCTGCTGGCTCATCGTCACCAGCACGTACCCGCCGAGGGCGCGGTCGCCGGCCGCCTGGGAGAGGCGCAGCGCCTGGACGAAGTAGCGCTGGGCGAGGCCGTGGGCGGCGATGTCGAAGGACGTCCAGCCGGCCAGCCTGGTCAGGTCGGCGACCGCGCCGAACAGGGCGCGGCCGATCTGCTCGCCGTACCGGCCGCGCAGCATCGGCTCGGCCTCGCTCTCCAGGTAGCGGACCAGGGCCTGGCGGGCGTGGCCGCCGCCGTAGGCGTGGTCGAGCGCGCGGAAGAGGTCGCCGACGGCGCGGATGGCGGCGATGTCGCCGCGGCCGACGCGCAGGGCTGGGCGCTGCTCGCGGGTCGGGTCGGCGTACGGCGGCTCGACGGCGGCGGGCGGGCGGCGGCTCTGGGTGGGGACGCGGCCGAGGGCGGCTGCCGAACCTGGTGCCGTGGCCGGTCCGGTGCCCGCCGTCGTACGTGCCCCGGGCGCGCCCGGGGCCTGGAGGCGCGCCGGGCCCATGGGGGACGGGCTCACGGGGGTCGTGCCGGGCGCGTTCGTGGGTGGTCCGGCCGGCGGGCCGGTGGCGGCGTCCGGGCGGGCCAGGGTGGAGCCGTCCCGGGCGACCCGCTCGTCGGTGCGGCCGATCAGCCAGTCCCGGCTGGGGACGACCAGGCCGGCCGGGGTGAAGGCGATCCGGCGCAGCTCGGACTGCGGACCGTTGTCCTTGCGCCACATGCTCGCCACGATGTCCACCGCCTCCTGCGGGGTCTCGGCGAACTCCAGGCCCGCGTAGACCGGGGCGCAGGCGTCCAGGCCGAGGTCCTGGGCGGTGAGGCGGCGGCCGAGGCGGCGGGTGAACACCTCGGCGATCAGCGCCGGGGTGGCGCCGCGCGGCTGCTGGCCGCGCAGCCAGCGGGTGACCGAGGTCTTGTCGTAGCGCAGGTCGAGGCCGTGCTCCAGGCCGAGTTGGTCGACCCGGCGGGCCAGGCCGGCGTGCGAGAAGCCGGCCTCCTCGATCAGCGCGGCCAGTTGGCCGTTCTGCGGGGCCGGACCGGAATGGCCGGAGCCTGTTGCGGTGGGCGCGGGAACGGCGGACGGACGCCGGTCGGGGGTGGCCTGCTCGGGCAGCCGCAGCTCGTCGGCGGCCGGGGCGTGGGCGGTCAGGGCGTCAGGGGCGTCCGGAAGGGCCCGGCCGATCGGACCTCGGTGCTGGTCGAGCGGGTCGAGCGGTCCGTACGCCGGGCTGTCGGTTGCAGGCCGTTGGGGCATAGTCAGTCAACACCTCTCGGACGCCGCACCGGGCTCTACCAGCACTTCGGCTGCCTGTGGCGGCGCCCCCTGTCGGGAATCGGCGTGAATGTAGCGAGCATTCGGGCGCTATGGGTGGATCTGACCGAGCAATCCTCCGAACGGGTGAAGCAACCGCGCCCATTGTGGGGAAGCCGGGACAGGATGGGTTTGGCCTTCCGGGGTCGAACCGTCGAGCGATCGTCATAGCGGTGACCACCACAGTCCACCAGGATGCTGTAGCGGCCCGCCACATGGGAGCCGAGCCGCCGGATTCCTACCGTTCTCGCCCATGGACACCTCTTCAGCCCGCCCGCTCGACGGCCGCACGGCCCTGGTCACCGGGGCCGCCTCGGGCATCGGCCGGGCCTGCGCCGAGACCTTCGCCGAGGCCGGCGCCCGGGTCTACGTCGTCGACCTCGCGGCCGGCCCGGCCCGGGAGCTCGCGGAGCGGATCGGCGGACTCGCCGTCGTCACGGACCTCGCCGACCCGGAGGCCGTCGAGGCGCTGCCGGCCGACGCCGACATCGTGGTCAACAACGCCGGCCTCCAACACGTCGCCCCCGTGCACGAGTTCCCGCCCGACCGCTTCACCATGATCCAACGCGTCATGGTCGAGGCCCCGTTCCGCATCCTGCGCCGCACCCTCCCGCACATGTACGAGCAGGAGTGGGGCCGGATCATCAACATCTCCTCCGTCCATGGCCTGCGCGCCAGCGCCTTCAAGTCCGCCTACGTGACCGCCAAGCACGCCCTGGAGGGCCTGAGCAAGACCGTTGCCCTGGAGGCCGCGCCCCATGGTGTCACCAGCAACTGCATCAACCCCGGGTACGTCCGAACTCCCTTGGTGGAGAACCAGATCGCCGCCCAGGCCCTGGCCCACGGCATCCGCGAGGACGAGGTGGTGGACCACATCATGCTCGACCGCACGGCCATCAAACGCCTCATCGAACCGACGGAGGTGGCTCAACTGGCCCTCTGGCTCTGCACCCCGCACGCCTCCTACATCACGGGGGCGAGCCTCCCGGTCGACGGGGGGTGGACGGCGCACTGAGGGGCCATCGCGACAGAATCAACCATCCTGCCCGGGGCCGCTGATCCAAGTGATCGTTCAGGAAGGTCCGAACCTGTCGCCACCGCTCCCTGCCCTCGGACGAGTTCGGCTCGTCATCTGTGATCGACACGTTGGGCACAGAGTTCCGTTCCATTCCGTGGGGTGGCCGCTCGGGCTGTCCACAGAGCGGTGCGAGCGCGCGTGGCACCTCTGGCCGCCACGGAAGCTCCACACCCGACTGCCGCAGATCGCTTCCCAAGGCCCGCGCAAGCACCGCAGATACCCGGTCGAGGCACGGGGTCGCGGCACTCCGCACACTCGGCGTATCGAGCTGTAGAAGGGCACTCTTGGGCGCGGGAGGGCGGCATCTTGTGTTCCAGCCGGTAGCGGAGCACGGCCGCCGGTGAGTGCACAGGGGCAGGCAGACCCGACAGCAGGGCTTGGGCCAGGTCAGCCGGGGTACTGCCACGCTCCAACCACTGGACGACCAAGGGCGCCAGCTTCTCTGCTTCGGTTTGCCCCAGACGCAGGCGGGGCTCGGGCCGGATCACTCGGAACAGCGTGGCCACCGCTTCTCGCACCTGTTCATCCGGCACGACAGGCAACCGTTCCGAGCTCTCGGGGACTTCCCCACATTCCCCCGTATCGCTTTCATCGGCCGGATTCGCGGGGAGGGAGGTTTCTTGGTTCCGGTTCTTTACAACAGGGAAGCCTGCACGCCCGGTAGCCGGTTCACCGGACGCCGGACGGGTGGCAGCCGGTGGCCTCAGCCGCGGAGTGTCGTAGACGTGGGCCTCGCTGCGGAGAGTGCCGTCGGGCATGCGGATCGTCTCGACCCGGTAGAAGCCGGCGTCGGTGAGTTCCTTGAGGGCCTTGCGGATTGCTCCTCGGCCCTGGGGGCTGGTGTCGGCCATGTGCCGACCGTCCTCGCGCCAACCGTCGGGGCGGGAGAGGAGATCCGCGAGGAGGCCGCGGGCGGTGTAGCTCAGTCGCCGGTACTGCAGGACGGCGTTGGGCAGCACGGTGAAGTGACGTACGTGTTCTGTACGATGGACGCGCATCGGGAGTTCCTGCTCCTGGTGCCTGGCCCCGGGGTGTTGGTAGCACCGCCGGGGTCGCCTGTTTTCTGTTGGATTACGGAACGTACCACGCCACGCGCCGGGGCAACTCCCTTTTACAGCAACGGCGTTTGTCGCATTTACTGCTGAGCGTGGATCGACCGCGACTGACCTCTCTGGTCTGGCCGTGCCCCTCTCGGTTGACTCTCAACGGCGTCACACCTCTTCGGGTGTGACGCCGTCGGCGCTTGGCTGCCCGGCGCGGTCGCCAGTATTCGTCAGCCTGACGCAAATTTGCCGCCAGGTGACCCCTCCGGCCGACGACGGCAGAGCGAGACCACCCACGTACGTGTTGCGGCTATCGGCGGAGATCGACCTGGACGACGGCGTGGCGGCCGTTGGTCCGCCAAGGAGTCCCCGAGCTGTCGAGCCGGGTGACGGTGGCGGCGTCGACACCGACGATCACGTCCGATTTCAGCGTCCGCAGGGCCGTGACAGACGACGGAAAGTGGCTGGTCGTCTCGGTGAAGGGGGCCGTCGGCGGCCAGAGTTGGTCGCCGACCAGGCGGCGGTAGTTGAGGTCGCCCTTGAGAATCGTCATCGCCGCACCGGTGAACTCGGTCCAGAGGTCGGCGGGCATGTCGTGGAATGGCAGTGGCGCGCAGAAGAACGGGTGCGTTCGGACCACGAGCGCGCCGCCGTTCATCGCGTGCCACAGCCGCCTGCCCACCGCCGCCGCGGTCTCCGAGGGCGCGGTGCGCAGGCGTTCGACCGAGGCGAGGACGTCGGCCATCGTCGCGTCCGACACGTAGTACGGCTGCGGCTTCACGTACAGGACGGCCTGAGCCGCCAGGCCGCTGTTCAGGAGGTGGTCGATCAGCACCAGGTCCGGCAGCAGTTCCCGGCCGGCGTTGTCCGCGACGACGCAGACCCGTCCGCCCCTGGTGCGCTCCAGCTCTGCCCAGAGAAGTGCGCTCTCGTCAGCGACCAGATCGGATGTGGTCTGCCCGCCGGCCTCCGCGGTGATCTGGAAGCTGAGGTCCGCGCGGTTGCCCCACAGGGCGGACGACAGCAGCGCCTCCGCCCGCCGAGTGTCCGGCAGGTCGTCGAGCTTGCCCAGAGCGGCCAGCTCGTCGTCCACCGCCGTCCCGGCAAGCTCGGCGTTCTTGAACGGAGCGAACGGGTCGATCCCCTGCCAAACATCAGGCCCGAAGTAGCCGATGGCGTCGA
This sequence comes from Kitasatospora aureofaciens, assembly GCF_019192735.1. Classification (GTDB taxonomy): domain Bacteria; phylum Actinomycetota; class Actinomycetes; order Streptomycetales; family Streptomycetaceae; genus Kitasatospora; species Kitasatospora aureofaciens_A. The sequence continues at coordinate 259,584 of NZ_JAHTKP010000002.1, read as the reverse complement.
GCAGTCGGCGGTAGAAGTAGCTCTCCGCCCACAGGAACGGCACCTCACCCCAAGGCCGACCCCACAGTCCCTCTCCCCACTCCAGCCACTGAGCGTGGTCATGGGCGCTCTCCGCCGGCGGTTCGAGGACTCCGGTGGTGCTTTCCGCCAGAAGGCGCTTCACCGCTGCTCGCTCGGCGGGGCCGTACGGCATTGCGTCGAGAACCTGCTGGACGAGTTTCGGGTGGCGCTCGTGGAATACGCCCCAGGCGAAGGACCCGGGGACATCGCTGCAGATCACGGGTGCGGATGGCACGTGGGGGCTCGTCTCTCTCGTCAGTGGCGGGCGGTTGGGCCGCTGGTAGCCTCGCCGGCTGAGCCAACGAGACCGCCGATCCGTGGCCACCGCGGACGACCAGGCGGGCTCAAGGCCCCCGGCTGTGGGGGCCGGGTAGCGCGCCGCCGGCTCTTCGGGGCCTCCGTCCAGCCGTCGGCGCGCGCTAGCAGTGTGAATGAATCATCCACTCAATTCATTCAGAGTTGGGAGAAGAGCGACACGTGAGGACCAGCGCCGTTGGTTTGCTGTTGGCGGGTACCGTCGCCGTGATTGCGGTGGTCGGTTACTGCCAGCACCGTGGGCGTGCTGAGGTGATCCACCCATGACTCCCGCCCGTGACAACGGTCCTAGGCACACCGGCACGCGGGCGGGACACCCGGTAGCCGGGAGACCGCGCCGAGAGCGTCGCGGTCTCCCGGCCCCTCGTCACCGCAGCGGGATGAGGTCGAGGGCGACCATGTCGATCAGCTGCCGCAGTCCGCTGTGGAAGACGTCGTGGTCGGTGACCACGTCGAGAACGGAGTCCGTATGCCCGGCCAGGAACGGGAACCGCTCGGGCGGCAGCGCCGCCAGCCCCTCGCGGGTCCTCTGCCGGGTGGCTGCGGTGTTGGCGTGGTCCACGAAGGCGGCGCAGCCGAGGGTGAACAGGTGGAGCCTGCGGTAGGCGGCGGTGGAGTTGGCGGGTGTCATCCCGGCGCGCTCGCCGGCCGCCAGGACGGGTTCGGTGAGGCGGGCGAGCAGCTGCTCGCCGAGCCAGGGCCGGGCGCCTCACCCGGCTGCCCACCGCGGCCTACGACCCCGCTCGGGTCACCGACTCGATCGTCAGGTTCGGTCCCGCCCTGAACGACTACCGCACCCCCGACGGCGGCCTCGACCACGAACGGTACTGGCCCGCCGCCGACGCCACCCGTGCCGCCTGGACCCGCGCCGGACTGCGTCCGGACCCCGTCGCCGCCGCCCTGCGCCTGCTCGGTTGCGCATGAGGTGAGGCCATCCAGCCCGCCACCGTGAACGGGCGTCCGTTGTTCGGCGGCACGCTGCGGGAGATCAACAGCGGCGCGCGCATCCACTACGACGAGGCCGTGCGGGAGGTCCCCGGCCTCTTCGACCAGCACCGCATCGCCCAACTCGCGTTCAACACGTGGTTCCTGGCCCCCGAGTCCGGCGGCGAGACCCGGCTGTGGCGCCGCCGCTGGCAGCCCGAGGACGAGCAGCACCGCATCTCCTACGGCTTCGACCTCGTCACCCGGTCGATCTCGAGCCCGGAGTTCGCGCACTACGAGCTGCCCGTCGCCGCATAGGCCTCGAACACGATGCCGGCCTCCCTGGCGAGGCTCAGGGCCAGCTCCATGGCCCCCGGGCCTCGCACAGTGGCGCCCTTGAGGTGTGCGGCGCCTCCAACGTCGATCAGCGTGCAGTTGTCGAAGCTGACACCAGGCTGAACGACGACGTTGGCGAACCGGGCTCCCGTGAGATCACACTTCTCGAATCGAACATCGCGGAGCCGAGGGATTCTTCAGGCGAGACGTTGCCTGAGTCATGGAGGTCACCTCACTGTAGCTGCCGGGGCGGATGAGGCGAACGCTAGCAGCCAACTGGCATAGCGAGAAACGCAGTTGAAATTACAGGTGCGGTGAAGTCCTGTAGCAATTCGGACTGCCTGAAACCAAGAATTGCCCTCTTCCCGGACTCCTGGAAGGGGCGATTCTTTGCGTCGAGAGATCAGCCGGCCTGATCAACGCCCTGCTCGGCCTCCAGCCTGGTCGGCTCGCCCTGGAGGACCACCGCACGGTCGCGGGGCAAGGTCTCGTTCACGGCGAGGCTGGTCTTCGCGTCCTCGCGCCACTGGGCGACCTCACTCCGTTTCACAGTCACTCACAGTCGTGGCAGCCCGGGACTCGAACCAGCACCGAGTCAGCACGGGAGGGGTGATGAGGGATGGTCGGAGGTGCGTCCAGGTCAGCACCAAGTCAGCACCGGTCTTGCGAAGGCCCGCACCGAGCCAGGTCAACCAACCGGCTCGACGGCTCGCCCCACGGGGTGCATGGTCTTCACATCCACACCGATGCATCCGAGTATGTGGTTCGCCAACATAGGCCCCCGGCCTGGGAGTTCCTACCTTGTGGCGACACCGTCCCCCATCCGGAAGTGGTGACCATGGACTCCTCCGCCGCACCCAGAAGCACGAAAGGCTCGCTGCCACGAGTTGTGGCAGCGAGCCTTATCGGAACGACCATAGAATGGTACGACTACTTCGTCTACGGAACGTCTGCGGCATTGGTGTTCGGGAAGGTGTTCTTTCCGAACAGTGATCCGCTGACGGGGACGTTGTTGTCGTTCCTCACCTACGCGATCGGGTTTGCGGCGCGGCCGCTTGGGGCTCTGGTCTTCGGGCACTTCGGGGATCGGGTCGGGCGGAAGAAGCTGCTCGTGGTGAGCCTGCTGTTGATGGGTGGGTCGACCACTCTGATCGGGGTGTTGCCGACGTACAACACCGCAGGGGTCGCGGCGCCGGTGTTGCTGACCGTGTTGCGGTTGGTGCAGGGGTTCGCGCTCGGTGGGGAGTGGGGCGGGGCTGTGCTGCTGGTGTCGGAGCACGGGGATCGGCGGCGGCGGGGGTTCTGGGCTTCGTGGCCGCAGGGTGGGGCGCCGGCGGGGAATCTGTTGGCGGCGGGGGTGCTGTCGTTGATGACGGCGGTGCAGTCGGACGACGCGTTCCTGTCGTGGGGGTGGCGGGTGCCGTTCCTGCTGTCGGCGGCGCTGGTGGGGGTCGGGATGTGGATCCGGCTCGCGGTGGACGAATCGCCGTTGTTCCAACGGGCTTTGGCGGCACAGACGGCGAGGAAGGTGAATGAACAGCCGCCGCTGGTGGGCGTGCTGCGGCATCACTGGCGGGAGGTGCTGGTGGCCATGGGCGCGCGCATGGCGGAGAACATCTCGTACTACGTGATGACCACCTTCGTGCTGACGTACGCCGTCACGCATGTGCACTTCTCGAAGCAGACGGCGCTGAACGCGGTCTTGATCGCCTCCGCAATCCAGTTCGCGCTGATCCCCGCGTTCGGGGCACTGTCGGACCGGGTCGGGCGCAAGCCGGTGTACCTGGTGGGCGCGGCCGGGGTCGGGGTCTGGGCGTTCGTCTTCTTCGGGATGGTGGATACGAAGTCGTTCGGGTCGCTGGTCGTCGCGGTGACCGTCGGGCTGGTCTTCCACAGTGCGATGTACGCGCCCCAAGCGGCCTTCTTCTCCGAGATGTTCGCCACCCGGATGCGGTACTCGGGCGCCTCGATCGGTGCCCAGTTCTCCTCGGTGGCTGCGGGCGCACCGGCTCCGCTGATCGCGACCGCGCTGCTCAAGGACTACGGCAGCGCCACGCCGATCTCGGTGTACGTCGCGATCGCGGCCGTGATCACGGTGCTTGCGGTGCTGTGTGCGCGGGAGACCAAGGGGCAGGACCTCGCGCAGATGGAGGGAGAGGTGGAAGGGGAGGTCGGGACGGAGGCCGTCGACGCGGTCGGAAAGCCCGCCACCACCTGACGGGCGAGCCGCTACCATCGCGCTCTCTCGGACCCGACGCCGATTGGCGGCACGCACCATGAACGACCCGCACTCCAGCGCCGCGCCCGCGCTCCGGCGGTTGCTCGACCTTCTCGCCTCCGGCGCCGCCACCGAGGACTTCGCCGACGTCCTGGCCGACGCCCGCCGTCAGGGGGCGCCGGCCGCGGTGCTCGCCGAGATCGACGACGCGACGTGGCAGGCCCTGCGGGTGCACCGCACGTTGCGTCAACACCGCCGCCGAGAAGCCGAGTTGACGGCCCTGTTCGACACCGCCGGAGACCTCGCCGCCTCCCGGGACCTGGACACCGTGCTCCAGGCGATCGTCCGCCGGGCCCGGATGCTCCTCGGCACCGACACCGCCTACCTGACCCTGCCGGACGAGGCCGCCGGCGACACCTACATGCGGGTCACCGACGGCTCGGTCTCCGTCCTCTTCCAGACCCTGCGGCTCAGCCTCGGCGACGGCCTCGGCGGCCTGGTCGCGCAGGCCGCCCGCCCGTACGCGACCCCCGACTACCGCACCGACGACCGCTTCCACCACACCGGCACCATCGACGCGGGCGTGCTCGACGAGGGCCTGGTGGCGATCATCGGGGTGCCGCTGCTGCTCGGCGGGCAGGTCATCGGCGTGCTGTTCGCCGCCGACCGCTCGCCGCGCGCCTTCTCCCCCGACGAGGTCGCGCTGCTCTGCACTCTGGCCGCGCACGCCGCGATCGCCCTGGACACCGCCAAGTCGCTGGCCGACACCCGGGCCGCGCTCGCCGAGCTCAACACCGCCAACGAGCTGGTCCGGGCCCACTCCGCCGCCGTCCAGCGCGCCGAGCGCGCCCACGACCGGCTCACCGACCTCGTCCTGCGCGGCGCCGAGGTGCCGGACGTCGCCGCCGCCGTTGCGACCCTTCTGGGCGGTGAGATAGCGGTCCTGGACGCCGAGGGCGAGCCGCTGGCCGGACGGTCCGCGCCCGCCGCCGAGCTGGCCGAGGCGGTCGCCGCCTCCCGGGCCGAGGGCCGGTCCGTCCGGCACCGGGACCTCTGGGTCTGTGCGGTGCTGGCCGGGCAGGACGCGCTCGGCGCGATGGTGCTGCGCGGCCGGCCCGAGCTGGACGACGCCGACCGGCGGCTGTTCGAGCGCGCCGGCGTGGTGACCGCGCTGCTCCTGCTGCTGCGTCGCTCGGTGGCCGAGACCGAGAACCGGGTCCGCGGCGAGCTGCTCACCGACCTGCTGACCACCCCCGACCGCGACCCGGCCGGGCTCACCGCGCGGGGGCGCCGGCTCGGTGTCGACCTCGGCCGCCCGCACCTCGTGCTGGTCGCCGAACCGGCCGGCGCCCCCGGCCCGGCCGCCACCGACCGCACCCGGCTGGCCGGGGCGGCCGGGCGGTACCTGTTCGGCACCCGGGGCATCAGCGCCGAGCACGGCGAGGCCGTGGTCCTGCTGGTGCCGGAGGCCGGTGATCCCGAGGAGGCCGCCCGCCGGGCTGCCGAACGCCTGGCCAGGCTCGCCGGGTTCCCGGTGACCGTCGGCACCGGCCGCCCGGCCGCCGATCCGTCCGCCATCGCCGCCTCGTACGCCGAGGGCCTGCGCTGCCTGCGGGCACTACGGGTTCTCGGCCGCGCCGGGGAGGGCGCCTCGGCGCAGGCGCTCGGCTTCCTCGGGGTGCTGCTCGGCGACGGGCACGACGTGGACGGCTTCGTCGGCGCGACGCTCGGACCGCTGCTGGACTACGACGCCCGGCGCGGCACCGAGCTGGTCCGCACCCTGCGCGCGTACTTCGACTGCGGCGGCAGCCTGACCCGGGCCAAGGACGAGCTGCACGTCCACGTGAACACCGTCGTCCAGCGGCTGGACCGGGTCGAGGTGCTGCTCGGGCGGGACTGGAACCAGCCGGAGCGGTCGCTGGAGTTGCAGCTGGCGTTGCGGTTGCAGTTGCTGTCGGGTGGGTGAGCGGTCGCGTACGGGTGCCTGAGCCGTCGCGTGCGGGCGCCTGAGCTGCTGAGTCCGGACGGCTGAACGGCACGCCGCGGCCGGGGCGTACAGTGGCGAGGTTGGTCTCGAACGCCTGGCAAGGAGCGGCAGCGGTGAGCGAGAACGTGCGTTTCGTTCAAATGGGCATAGGTGAGCGCACCGTGCCCTACCAGGAGGCCTGGGAGGAGCAGCAGCGGCTGCACGCGCTGCGGGTCGCGGACGAGATCCCCGACACCGTACTGCTGCTGGAGCACCAGTCCGTGTACACGATGGGCAAGCGCACCAACCCCGCCGACCTGCCGCTGGACGGCACACCGGTGGTCGAGGTCAACCGGGGCGGGGAGATCACGTGGCACGGCCCCGGTCAGCTGGTCGGCTACCCGATCGTCAAACTGCCCGACCCGATCGACGTCATCGCGTACGTCCGCCGCCTTGAGGAGGCGCTGATCCGGGCGAGCGCCGAGTTCGGTGTGGGAACCACCCGGGTCGAGGGCCGCAGCGGGGTCTGGGTCCTGGGCGAGACCATCCCGGACGCGGTGGTGGATCCGACCCAGGTGGTGGACATCGGCAAGCTCACCCTGCGGATGGGCCTGCCGCTGGGGATCGACCCGCGGCTGGCCGGCCCCGAGTACGCGCCGTCCAATGCCGGGCAGCGCGGTGACGACCGCAAGCTCGCCGCGATCGGCGTGCGGGTCGCCCGCGGGGTGACCATGCACGGCTTCTCGCTCAACTGCGCCCAGGACATGACCTTCTTCGACAAGATCGTGCCGTGCGGCATCCGGGACGCGGGGGTCACCTCGCTCTCCAACGAGCTGAACCGCGGCCTCTCCGTCGGCGAGGCGCTGCCGGTGGTCGAGCGGCATCTGGCGGACGTGCTCGCCGAGCTGCCCGAGCCGGCGCTCAGCCGCTGAATCCCGTGCCGTTGCAGTCCCACTCCGGGGAATCTACTTGCCGGTAGCTCTGTTGCCCTGCGATTGCAGGGCGGCAGGCCCGGCGAAGGCCGTACAACCACAGGCGTACCCTGGGGGTACCCCGTCTAGTTCTAGGAGTCGCACGTGTCCGCTGTCGCACCCGACGGCAGGAAGCTGCTCCGCCTGGAGGTCCGCAACAGCGAGACCCCCATCGAGCGGAAGCCCGAGTGGATCAAGACCCGCGCGAAGATGGGCCCGGAGTACAACGCCCTCCAGTCGCTGGTGAAGAAGGAGGGGCTGCACACCGTCTGCCAGGAGGCCGGCTGCCCCAACATCTTCGAGTGCTGGGAGGACCGCGAGGCGACCTTCCTCATCGGCGGTGACCAGTGCACCCGCCGCTGCGATTTCTGCCAGATCGACACCGGCAAGCCCGCCGAGTTCGACCGGGACGAGCCGCGCCGGGTCGCCGAGTCCATCGTCACCATGGACCTGAACTACGCCACCATCACCGGCGTCGCCCGCGACGACCTGCCGGACGGTGGCGCGTGGCTGTACGCCGAGACGGTGCGCCAGGTGCACGAGATGACGGCCGGCCGGACGGGCGGCCGCACCGGCGTCGAGCTGCTGATCCCCGACTTCAACGCGGTGCCCGAACAGCTGGCCGAGGTCTTCTCCTCCCGCCCCGAGGTGCTCGCGCACAACGTCGAGACGGTGCCGCGGATCTTCAAGCGGATCCGCCCGGCGTTCCGCTACGAGCGCTCGCTGGACGTCATCACCCAGGCCCGCGCGGCCGGGCTGGTGACCAAGTCCAACCTGATCCTGGGCATGGGCGAGACCCGTGAGGAGGTCAGCCAGGCGCTGGCCGACCTGGTCGGCGCGGGCTGCGAGCTGATCACCATCACCCAGTACCTGCGGCCGTCGCTGCGCCACCACCCGGTCGAGCGCTGGGTGAAGCCGCACGAGTTCGTCGAGCTCCAGCAGGAGGCCGAGGAGCTGGGCTTCGCCGGGGTCATGTCGGGCCCGCTGGTGCGTTCGTCGTACCGGGCCGGGCGGCTGTACCGGCAGGCGCTGGAGCGGCGCGAGCAGGCCTCGGTCTGACGTTCTCGGCGCACGTTCCAAGCGCTTCTCGGCGCACGTTCTGGGCACTCCTCGGCGCTCAGCGGCGCTTTTCAGCCACGCGAAAGGGCGGAGCCTCGGCTCCGCCCTTTGGTTTCACCATGCTTTGACTGGCCGGTCACGGACTGGTAACACGGAGTGGTGACGATGGACTCGTTGCGATCGTTCGATTCTTCTCAGCCACGAGAGGAGCTGTTCCGTATGCGGATCCGGTCGGTGGGGGTTGCCCTGCGGTTCGCCGAGAGCGTTCTGATGGCCGGCGGCCAGCGGCACGCCCGGCGCAACGCCTGGGCGGCGGTCTGCGAGAACCGCAGGTACGCGGCGGACCGTCGGCACGACGCCCTGGCGGCCGGGACGGTGACGGGGAAGTCCGCGCGGCCCTGAGAGCGCCGGCCCCAAGAGCACCAGCGCCCGGAGCACCAGCACCCGGAGCGCCGGTCGCTGTGCGCAACAGTGCGCAGGCACACGGGTTACGGTTCGGGGCGAACGGGTACCCGGGCTTGGATATCCCGTACCCGTGCCACGTACCATGAGCGTTATGGCGAGGGAAACATCCGAAAACCCCGGGCGGCTGAAGCAGATCCGTCTGGCGTACACCATGACCAAGAAGGTCGACACCAAGATCGGCCTGATCATCGCCGGCGTCGGCCTGCTGACCTTCGGCGTGTTCCTCGCCATCGGCTTCGCAATCGACCACCCCGTCTATCTGGGCATCCTGGGCTTCATCGTGGCCTTCCTGGCCATGGCGATCGTCTTCGGGCGCCGGGCCGAGCGCGCCGCGTTCGGGCAGATGGAGGGGCAGCCGGGCGCCGTCGCGGCGGTGCTGAACAACATCAAGCGCGGCTGGAGCGCGAGCTCCACCCCGGTGGCGGTCACCCGTAACCAGGACGCGGTCTACCGCGCCGTGGGCCGGGCCGGCATCGCGCTGATCGGCGAGGGCAACCCGAACCGGGTGCGCCAGCTGCTGGCCTCCGAGAAGAAGAAGATGGCCCGTGTGGTCGGCGACGTGCCGGTGCACGACATCGTGGTGGGCAACGGCGAGGGCGAGATCCCGCTGAAGAAGCTGCAGATCCACCTGATGCGCCTGCCCCGCGCCATCACCCCGGCCCAGGTCACCGAGACCAACGACCGTCTGCGCGCGCTGGGCGACCTGCTCTCCAAGGCGCCGATTCCCAAGGGCCCGATGCCCAAGGGTGCCCGGATGCCCAAGGGTGGCCAGGCCCGCTAATCCCCCTGTCGATACGGAACGGCCCCGCCGCGGAACTTCTGCGGCGGGGCCGTTCGGCGTTTCGGTGCACTACATGCTGCGGTGCGCTACATCCGGACCTCGACGGTGCCGACCGCCTTGTCGTGCAGGCCGCGGGTGTCGCGGTCCCAGACCAGCGGCGGCACCAGCAGGCAGAGCAGCAGGGTGCGCAACATCACCTGCGGGATGGTCGCGCGGGTGCCGTCCAGCCGGACCACCCGGAGTCCGAACAGCCGCTTGCCGACCGTCGTGCCGGTGGTGGCGAGCAGCAGCGCGGTGACGCCGAAGAACAGCGGCGTCGTCCACAGGTTGGCCGAGGCCGGGGTGCCCTTGGCGATCAGCCCGTAGGCGACCAGGGAGACCAGCCAGCCGTCCACGAACAGGGCGCCGATCCGGCGGCCGGGGCCGGCGATCGAGCCGGGGCCCTCCTGGGGCAGTCCGAGGCGCTCACCGCGGTAGCCGAAGTCGGTGCCCATCTTCTCGGCGGCCGCCTTCGGGCCGTCGATCCACGATCCCAACGCTTCTCTGGTGTCCACGAATCCACACTAACCGGGCGGCACGTCCGCGCCGCCACCGGCTCCCCCCGTCGTCCACGACCGGGTGAATCCCGATTCCCGGGCCCTCCCCAGTGGTCCAGACCACTTCGCGAGCGCCGAGCTGGTGGGCGGGGTGTTTTGCCCCGGACCGTACATCTTTGCCACCCGTTCGGTGGCCGTGGTTAACATCTAGGAAACGAGCGGGTCACCGGTCGGAAACGGACCGTTCCTAGGGTGAGCCGCATTCGCACGCCGAGGAGGATGTATGTTCAACAACGCCGCCGAAGTGAAGCAGTTCATCCAGGACAACGACGTCAAGTTCGTCGATGTCCGGTTCTGCGACCTGCCGGGCGTCATGCAGCACTTCTCCGTCCCTGCGGCGACCTTCGACCCGTCCGAGACCCTGATGTTCGACGGCTCGTCGATCCGCGGCTTCCAGGCCATCCACGAGTCCGACATGGCTCTCGTCGCGGACCTCGCCACGGCGCGGCTCGATCCTTTCCGGACCGAGAAGCACCTCAACATCAACTTCTTCATCCAGGACCCGGTCACCGGCGAGGCCTACAGCCGCGACCCGCGCAACGTCGCCAAGAAGGCCGAGGCCTACCTCGCGTCCTCCGGCATCGCCGACACCGCGTTCTTCGGGCCCGAGGCCGAGTTCTACGTCTTCGACTCGGTGCGGTTCGAGACCAGCGCCAACGCGTCCTTCTACCACATCGACTCCGAGGCCGGCGCCTGGAACACCGGTGCCGCCGAGGGCGACGTGCGCGGCTACAAGGTCAAGTACAAGGGCGGCTACTTCCCGATCCCGCCGGTGGACCACTTCGCCGACCTGCGCGCCGAGATGTCGCTGGAGCTGGCCAAGTCCGGCCTGGAGGTGGAGCGCCAGCACCACGAGGTCGGCACGGCCGGCCAGGCGGAGATCAACTACAAGTTCAACACCCTGCTGCACGCCGCCGACGACCTGATGCTGTTCAAGTACATCATCAAGAACGTCGCCTGGCGGAACGGCAAGACGGCGACCTTCATGCCGAAGCCGATCTTCGGCGACAACGGCTCGGGCATGCACGTCCACCAGTCGCTGTGGAGCGAGGGCTCGCCGCTCTTCTACGACGAGCAGGGTTACGCCGGCCTCTCCGACACCGCCCGCTACTACATCGGCGGCCTGCTCCGGCACGCCCCCTCGCTGCTCGCCTTCACCAACCCGTCGGTGAACTCCTACCACCGCCTGGTGCCGGGCTTCGAGGCGCCGGTCAACCTGGTCTACTCGCAGCGCAACCGCTCGGCCGCGATCCGCATCCCGATCACCGGCTCCAACGCCAAGGCCAAGCGCATCGAGTTCCGCGCGCCGGACCCGTCCTCCAACCCCTACCTGGCCTTCTCGGCGATGCTGATGGCCGGCCTCGACGGCATCCGCAACAAGATCGAGCCGCTGGAGCCGGTCGACAAGGACCTCTACGAGCTGGCCCCCGAGGAGCACGCCAACGTCCCGCAGGTGCCCTCCTCCCTCCCGGCCGTCCTGGAGGCCCTGGAGGCCGACCACGAGTACCTCCTCGCGGGCAACGTCTTCACCCCGGACCTGATCGAGACCTGGATCGACTTCAAGCGCACCAACGAGATCGCCCCGATCGCCCTCCGCCCCCACCCGCACGAGTTCGAGCTGTACTACGACCTGTAGGCCGCAGCCCGCTTCGCCGAAGCCCCCGTCCCGGTAAATCGCTTGCCGGGGCGGGGGCTTCGAGGTGTTGGATCGGCGGTATGGGGAGCAGACGGCAGGGTGGCGTGACGCCGACGGTGTACGTGTCGGTGGACGTGGAGGCGGACGGGCCGATTCCGGGGCCGTACTCGATGGTCAGTTTCGGGGCGGTCGTGGCGGTGCTGTTCGCCGACCTGCTGGAGTGGGGCGGCCTGCCGGAGCGGGACGGCGCTACGGCTCCTCGGGGGTGAGGGCGAGGATGGCGAGGTCGTCGGCGAGGAGGCCGGCGTACTCGTGGACGTCCTGGGCGAGGAAGGTGACCACGCGGTCGGGGGACGTCGTGCCGAGGGCGGCGAGGCGGGGGGCCAGCGGGTAGAAGGCGCCGGTGGCGTCGCGGGCCTCGCTCACGCCGTCGGTGTAGAGCAGGAGGGTGTGGCCCGGGGGCAGGGCGACGGCGGTGGGCTTGCTGCGCTCGTCGGCGGGGCCGAGGTGGCCGAGGCCGAGCGGGAGCTCGTCCGGGCAGGCCACCGAGGTGATGGCGCGGTCGGCGAGCAGCAGCGGGGTGGTGTGGCCGCGGTTGACGATCTCCACGCAGTCGGAGCCCGGCCGGTACTGGAGCAGGACGGCGGTGACGAACAGCTCGTCGTCGCCGCGGTCGGCGGCGTCCCGCAGCACCGCGCGGTCCAGCTGGTCGGCGATCTCGACCAGGCCCGGGGTGTCGTGCGCGGTCGCCCGGAAGGCGCCGAGCACGTCCGCGACCGTCCGGACCGCGCCGAGGCCCTTGCCGCGGACGTCGCCGAGCAGCACCCGGACGCCGAAGCGGGTGTCGCACACCTCGTACAGGTCGCCGCCGACCAGCACCTCGGCCTGGGCCGGGCGGTACAGGCCGGCCACCCGCAGGCCGCCCGCCCGGTCCGGGACCGGGCGCAGCACCGTGCGCTGGAGGGTCTCGGCGACCGTGCGGGCGTGCAGGAGGTTGCGGTTCTGCCGGGTCCGCTGCCAGGACAGGGCGGTGCCCATGATCCCGGAGAGCAGGGTGGCGATGTACACCCAGACGTGGTGCTGCTCGTTGATGTGGCCGGCGCGCAGGGCCAGGGCGAGCTGGAGGGCGAGGGAGCCGACGGTGGTGCCGGCGGTCAGGGCCGGGCCGTAGCTGAACGCGGCGACCACGGGCAGCGCGGTGAGCAGGAACCCGGCGGCGACCGCGTCCGGGACGACCGCCTCGGCGGCCAGGTCGAGCACCAGCAGCACGACCGGAAGCCAGGGCACCCACCGCGGCACCCTGGGTTCCACGGCCGCCGGAAACGGCGGGCGGGTCGCTGCGGGCACGGCGGGAACCTCCTGGCGCACCGGCCGGAATGACCGGTTCGTCCCTCCATGCTCCACTACCGACAGGCGCTACCACGAACGGCCGAACGTCCCGGATGCGGCTGGTCAGGGCCGATCCGCGGAGGGTGACCGGCCCTGGGGCGAGCCGACGGAGGGTGACCGGCCCTGGGGCGAACCGGCGGAGGGTGACCGGCCCTGGGGCGAACCGGCGGAGGGTGACCGGCCCTGGGGCGAACCGGCGGAGGGTGACCGGCCCTGGGGGTGAGCTAGCGGACCACGACCGGCAGCGTCTCGTAGCCGCGCAGGACCAGACGGTCACGGCGGATCGGCACGCCGGCCGGGGCGAGCCGGGGGAAGCGGCCCAGCAGGGCCGGCACGGCGACCTCGGCCTCCAGGCGGGCCAGCTGGGAGCCCAGGCAGTAGTGCTGGCCGGCGCCGAAGCTGAGCGGCTGGCTGCCGGTGCGGTTCGGGTCGAACACCTCGGGGCGGTGGTAGCGGGCCGGGTCGTGGTTGGCCGCGCCGAGCAGGACGAGCACCATGCTGCCGGGCGGCGCGGGCAGGTCGTCGACGGCGACGCCCTCGGTGAGCGCGATCCGGGTGGTCAGCTGGACCGGCGAGTCGTAGCGCAGCACCTCCTCGGTGAAGCCGGCCGGGTCGAGCGTGCCGGTGCGCAGGGCGGCCGTCACGTCGGGGTGGCGGAAGAGCAGGGCGAGGCCGTTGCCGAGCAGGTTGGTGGTGGTCTCGAAGCCGGCCACCAGCAGCAGCACGAGGTTGGCCAGCAGCTCCCGGCCGGAGAGGCGCTCCGGGTCGTCGGCGGCGATCCGGGCGAGGTCGGTGACCAGGTCGTCCTGCGGGTGAGCGAGGCGCCGGGCGGCGAGCTCGGTGAAGTAGCCGGACAGTTCGTCGGCGGCCGCGTCGGCGGCGCCGAGTTCGGCCAGGTCCTGGACGAACTCCAGGGCGACGGTGAGGTCCCCGGCGAGGGCGCGGAAGCGGTAGCGATCCTGCTCGGGCACGCCGAGGAGTTCGCAGATCACGCCGACCGGCAGCCGGAAGGCGAAGGCGTCCATGAAGTCGACCGCCGAGCCGTCGGACCCGGCCTCCGCCATCTCGTCGAGCAGCGTGGCGACGGCCGCCTCGACGGCCGGCCGCAGCGCGGCGACCCGGCGGGCGGTGAACACCGAGGCGATCAGCGAGCGGACCCGGGCGTGGTCGGGCGCGTTGCGCTCCAGAATCGAGCCGCCGAACAACGCCAGCGAGGAGTGCTCGACGAACTCCGGGGCCGGCCCGGACTGCATCTCGGCCGTCGCGACGCCGAAGCCGGCGGTGCGCAGCACCTTGTCGGCGGTGCCGTGGCCGAGGGCCAGGAGCGTGTCCGGCCCGGCGGACGCCGCGGTGCCCAGCTCGTGCGCCCGCGCGTACAGCGGGTACGGATCCGCCCGGCCCTCGCTGGTCAGCAGCTGCTCGATGATCGCCGTGCCGTCCATCCGGTGCTCCCCTCTCACTGTGGTGTCTCCCGGTTCGTGAACCACCAATGGGCGGGCGGGAGTTCCCGCTCCGCCCGGGGTTCGTCCCGGCCGGGGTGGCCCGCTCGGTAGGCTGGCGGGCATGGAGATCTGGATCAACCCGCGCTGCGGCAAGTGCCGGGCGGCCCTCGGCGAGCTGGAAGCCGCCGGGGCCGAGTACACCGTGCGGCGCTACCTGGAGGACCCGCCGACCGCGGCCGAGCTGGAGCAGGTGCTGGAGCGCCTGGGCCTGGAGCCGTGGGACATCACGCGGATCGACGAGCAGGTGGCGAAGGACCTCGGGATGAAGCAGTGGACCCGGGAGCCGGGCGACCGGGCGCGCTGGATCGCGGCGATGGCCGAGCACCCGGTCCTGATCCAGCGCCCGATCATCACCGCGGACGACGGGCACGCCGTCGTGGCCCGGACGCCCGAGGCGCTCAAGTCCGTTCTGCCGTAACAGTTTTGCCTTGACGGGCGGGTCGGTCAGTGGAGCCGGATGCGCTCCACCGGCCGACCCGGGTGCCAGTTGAAGACCCAGAGGTGGCCGTCCTCCAGGCCGGTGTGCACCACCTGTTCCAGCTCCAGCCGGAACGCGTGGAACGGGCCGGGCGGCGGCTCGGGCAGATCGGCGACGTAGGCGGCGAGTTCGGCCTCGTCGGTGATCTCCACCGCCCGGCCGGCGAGCTTGGAGTCACCGCTCGCCATGGTCTCATCCCCCGGATGGGAGTGCAGGGCGAAGCGGCCGTCGCGCCGGAGATCGCGCGCCTTGACCGAGCCGTACATCGACCCGAGCATCGCGTCGGCGCCGATGAAGTCCACCTCGGTGCCGCTCACCCGGGGCGATCCGTCCTTGCGCAGCGTTGCCAGGACGTGGTGCTTGTTGGCCTCGAACCGGGCCCGTACGAGGGGCGCGAGATCGGGTGCCTCCTGCTCGAAATCCTGCCAGGTAGCCATGGCGCCAGTGTGGCATCGTGCACTGACAATCGCCGGGCGCTGACCGCGCTGACAACCGCCGGGCGCCGGCAACCACCCGCCCGCTGCCACGGCACTGTCGGTGGCCGGTGCCAGACTGGCGGGGTGACCACCACGACCACGTACATCGCGTTCCTGCGGGCCATCAACGTCGGCGGCCGGACGGTGAAGATGGAGCGCCTGCGCGCGCTCTTCGCCGAGCTGGGGCTGGGGGGCGTCCGTTCGTACATCCAGAGCGGCAACGTCTTCTTCACCACCGACGAGGCCGACCGCGCCGCGCTCACCCTGCGCATCGAGCAGCACCTGGAGGAGGAGCTGGGCTACCCCGTCCCGGTCCTGTTGCGGACGGTCGACGAGGTGGCGGAGCTGCTGGCCGCCGAGCCGTTCCGGGGCATCGAGGTGACGCCCGACATCCGACTGGTCATCGCCTTCCTCTCCGAGCCCCTGCCCGCGGACCTCGCGATCCCGTACACCTCGCCGAAGGGCGACCACGAAGTGATCGGCGCCGACGCGGGCGCCGCGTACGTCGTGATCCATCTGCGGAACGGCAAGTGGGTCACCGGCGAGCTGTTCGGCAAGGCCTACGCGGGGTCGGTCACCTCCCGGTTCCTGCACACCACCAAGAAGATCCTGGCGGCGGCCAGGAAATCCTGACCCGCAGACGGTGGAACCGCGGAGGCGGTCCGCGTGTCCTGAGGTGGGGGACGTCCTCGAACTGGGACGACGGCAGCCGGAATCTGGACAGCCGGGCACGGCGGCGCCGACAATCAGGACATGACGCCTCCTGAGATCCGGACGTACGCAGTCCGGCCGTCCGAGGCCGAGCGGGACCAGGCGCTCGGGGTGCTGCGGGACGGCGCGAGCAGCGGCCGCCTGTCGCACGAGACCTTCCTCGGCCGGATGGAGCTCGTCCTGCATGCCACCAGCCGCGCCGAGCTGGACGCGGCGATGGCCGATCTCCCGACCGGGAACCCGCTGGAGCGATTCCTGCTGCGGACGGTGGGCCGGATCTCCGGGTTCGGGGAGCGGCTCGGCCGGGCCTGGCGCACCGAGCGGCTGCCGGGCCTGAACCTGCCGCAGGCCGGGGCAGGGCAGTTGACGATCGGTCGGATCCCCGGCTCCGGACTGCGGCTGCACGACGCCTCGGTGTCCCGGCACCACGCCGAGCTGCGGCACGAGGGCGGCGGCTGGGTGCTGTACGACCTCGGCTCGACCAACGGCACGCACGTGAACGGGCACCGGATCGCCGGCGGGGTGCGGGTGCACCCCGGCGACCAGGTGCGGTTCGGCAACCTGGAGTTCCGGCTCGCGAACGGCTGACCTCGCTGACCCGGGGGCCCGGGACCCGCGCGGTCAGGGCAGGAACAAGGTCAGTGCGGGAACTGCCGGGGCGGGCGCTGCCGCGCCAGGCCGTCCCGGAACTCCTCGATGACGGTGCTGATCTGCCGCATCAGCACCGTGTGCTCGATCCGGTCCAGGTAGCGGTGCTCGGCGGCCGGCGCCTCGACCGTGACGCCGAAGTAGAGCGTCATCAGCGGATTGACGAAGAGTTCGCCGCCGTTGGTCCGCTCGGTGAAGCGGACGTCGCCGAACTCGCCGCGCAGCGCCGCCGCCACCGAGCCGTTGACGATGCTGGGGTGCTCGGGGAAGGCGGCCCTGGCGTGCTCGACGGCGTCCAGATAGAGCACGCCCTCCCGGCTCCCGCTCGGGATGGAGAAGGCGCCGAGGTAGCCGCCGGCCCGGTCGAGGGCGGCCAGGTTCTCCAGCACCAGCGAGTGGTTGACGCCGTGGTAGGCGTCGATGCCGAAGCCCAGGCAGGCCGCTCCGGGACGCCGGTGAGCCCGGCGACCGCGGCGAGGCTGGCCATGTCCTCCTCGGGCGTGCCGAGCCCGGACTCGTCGCCGCGCATCAGGATGTCGGTGCCGCCGTCGACCAGCAGGACCGTGTCGACGCCCAGGTGGCCGGTGAGCGCCCGGTAGGCCTCGCGCAGCGGCCGGACGCCGACCGACGGGAAGGCCCAGACGGTGTCGGGCATGCGGTGCAGGTGCAGCCAGCGGGCCAGGGTGCGCTCCGGGAAGTAGCCCTCGGGGGCGGCGGTTTCGGGGCTGTTCCGGGCCACGTCCGGCTCCAGCCAGACGTCGGCGGGCAGGCCGTAGAGGTGGGTGAAGGAGAGGTTGGCCAGGTGCACCTCCTTGCCGGCCGCGCGCAGGGCGAGGGCGAGCGGCAGCCCGGCGTAGACGTCGAGGCCGCCGCCGGCGCCCGCGACGAGGATACGGTCGGCGGCCAGCAGCCGTGTGATCAGCGGAGGTTGAAGCAGAGAAGTCACCGGCGGACGGTAGCACCGGCCGCCGTCGGGCGGCGTCGAGTGGTGCCGGCTCCGGTCCCGATGTCAGTGGCGGGTGGGAGGATGCGGGCATGACCCAGGAGACGTCGCTCACCCCCGAGGTACTGCGCGAAGCCCAGGAGCGGGCCCGCGAGTTGATCCGGTGCGGCTTCCAGGAGCCGGACGAGATAGCCGAGTCCCTGGTCGAAGTCCTCGACGACCAGGGGCTGACGGAGGAGGAGGCGGAGCTGATCGTCGCTCCGCTCTGGGAGGAACGGCTGGCCGAGCAGGCGGCCTGGCCGGACACCACGGACGTCGACCGGCTGGAGGCGGCCTTCGACGCGCTGGAGGAAGAGGGCATCGTCGCCGCGATGGACTTCACCTGCTGCGCGAGCTGCGGCTACGCGGAGATCGGCGGCGAGGCCGACGAGGACTCGCGCGGGTTCGTCTTCTTCCACCAGCAGGACACCGAACGGGCTGCCGCCGGGCAGGGCCTGATGCTGCGCTACGGCGGGTTCCGGACGGCGGACGAGCCGGACGGGCCGCATGGGACGGACGGGCCGGACGGCTCGGCGGAGCGGCGGACGGTCGAGATCGGGCGGGCGGTGGCGGCCGCCCTGACCGCAGCGGGCCTGCCGGTGGAGTGGGACGGCTCGCCGGAGACGTCGATCCTGGTCGCTCCGCTGGAGTGGCTCAACCGCCTGCCCGAATAGCCGTCGAGCAGCCGATGAACAGCCCACGAGCAGCCGCCGGGGAAGCGGTGGGCGGCGGGCATATGCCCGAGGCCCGTGCCACGCGCGTAGATCGACGGCCCGCGAAAGGCCCCCCGGTCAGTCGGTGACGACCCCCAGGTCGCCCGCCGGCCCCCACAGCGGCGAGGTGCAGCGCTGGTACGTCGACTGCCAGTGCGGCCAGCTGCGCGCCACGTCGTCGTCGCACTCGG
The DNA here is from genome assembly GCF_019192735.1 of Kitasatospora aureofaciens. Taxonomy (GTDB): domain Bacteria; phylum Actinomycetota; class Actinomycetes; order Streptomycetales; family Streptomycetaceae; genus Kitasatospora; species Kitasatospora aureofaciens_A. The sequence goes on along the minus strand of NZ_JAHTKP010000002.1, from coordinate 241,167 downwards.
CGAGCAGCCGCTCGACCACCGCCGGCTCCACGCCGTCCAGCAGCCAGGCCAGCGCGTCGGCCGTGCCCGGGCCGTTCGCGGCGCGCAGCAGGTCCAGCAGCTCGCCCAGCCCGCCGAGCCGCGAGTTCGCGGGGAACACCAGATCCATCCGCGGCAGCAACTGCCGCTCCTCGATCCGCAGGTGGGTCTCCAGCCGGGCCGCCAGGTCCTCGATCGCGTACGCCACCGGCCAGACGCTGCCGGTGTCCCGGCTGGCGATCCGGACCAGGGTGGTGACCCGGGTGAACGAGTGGTCGAGATTGTGGTGGTCCGCCTCCAGCCAGTTGAGCAGCAGCCGCAGCTCGGGCGCGAAGCGGCGCACGATCGGCCAGATCCGGGTGTCCTGCTGCTCGTGATGGCAGGTCAGCATCGCGGTCACGAAGTCCCAGTGCCGCAGCAGCGCCTCGCCCTTGTCGTCCTCGCCGGGCTGGAGCAGCCGCAGCGCGTTGGGCAGCCGGGCGAGGTCCCGGCGCAGCGCGGCGTGCACCAGCCGCAGTCCGGCGAAGCGGATCGCCGCCGGATCCTCGTCCTCGGCCCGCTCGGGTGCGGAAGGGGACGGCTGGGGCAGCAGGTGGATCGGCATGGCACTCTCTTCACGAATCGGCAGGGCGTGCGGGTCACGGCCTCCGGAAGGCGGCCCCATTCACAGTGCGCACAGTCGATCAGAGGTGAATCAATGTCCGATTGACGCGCAGGTCACAGCCGTTTCGGCGGCCGGACGCAACACTTTGCGGCGCCTGTCCCGTGTGTCCGTGCGAGGGCGCGCACCGCGCGCCGAACCGACAGCAGGCCCGAATAGACCGCCGCCGGTGCCGGGGAACACTCTCGTGTCCCCCGGCACCGGCGGTTCGCGATCAGGCGGGGCTCAGTCGGACGCCGGGCCCGCCAGGTTCTTGGTCAGCCACTGCAGCGTGTCCGGGATCATCTTCTTGAAGTCCGAGGTCAGGTGCTTGCCGCCGGGCTGCTCGTAGTAGTCGATGGCCAGCGGCGGGGTGGCCTTGGCGACCCAGGCCTTGACCAGCTTGCTCTCGTACGGGTTGGCGCCGCCCGCCGTGACCATCATCTTGACGTCGGCCTTGCCCTGGTTGACCAGGAGGTCCGGGTCGTTGGCCTGGCGCTCGGCCTCGTGCCCCTTCCAGAGGTGCGAGTCCGGGACGAAGTAGCCGTCGATCGGGACGGCGGCCTTGTACACGTCCGGGTGCTGGAGGGCGAGCTTGGCGCTGCAGAAGCCGCCCGTGGAGGCGCCCATCACGCCCCAGCTGTCGCGGCCCTTCAGGGTGCGGAAGTTGGCGCGGACCCAGTCCGGGATGTCCTGGGCCATCCAGGTGCCCATCTTGGGCTGGCCCGGGATGTCGGAGCAGTCCAGCGCGTTGTTCTCGTCGCTGTTGAAGTTCTGCACCGGCATGATCATGATGAACGGGTGGGCCTTGCCCTCCTTGACCAGCTGCTCGTCCGCCTCCTGGATCGGCAGCTGGTTGTCGGTCCAGGTGTTGTAGCCGTTGCTCTGGCCGCCCGCGTAGAGGGTGAGCACCGGGAAGCCGGTCTTGGCGTACTTGGGGTCGTTGTACTCGGGCGGCAGCCAGACCCAGACCTGGCCGGTGACGCCGGACTTCGGGCCGGTCACCTTGGTCATCATGATCGGGCCGGCGGCGGTGTCCCGGGCCTTGGTGAGGGTGGCGTTCGGGCCGGTGGGCATCTGCACCTTGCCGCCCGAGGCCGCGGCCGAGGTGCTGGGCGCTGCGCTGGTGCCGTCGGCGGCCGGGCTGGCCGGGACGGCGGCGGTGCCGGTCGCGCTCGGGGTGGCGTCGGCCTTGGCGCTGTCCCCCTTCCCGCCGCCGGAACTCCCGCAGGCCGCGAGCGAGGCGGCCAGGGTGAGCACGGCGGCGCCGGTCAGAACGGCACGGGAACGGGACGACTGCCTTAGCACGGTGAGGACTCTCCGACCGATCTCACGCCCGGTCCGGGTGGCCGGGCGGCGGCCCCCGGGTGGGGCCGGACAGACCCGGGGCGCGGCGAGGCGCGGTCCCCGGAACGGCGGCGCGCCGTCCCTCGCGGTGGCGCGCCGTCCTGCGATCTTATGACGTGGGCCGGGGCGGGCCGGTTGCGCGTCGGCCACCGGGAATCCAATGTTTGTTCGCAGTCAGGTAAAGGCCTTCACCTGCCCCCGCCGATCGGCGGACGCCGGACGGCGGGGGGCACATTGGCCCGCCGTCCGAGCGGCCGGAACTTTGGGCTCTTCCACCAGTGACGCGCCGCCCGGACATCCGGAACGATCGGCTCACACCCCGAGACCGGGCCCCGAGACCGACCGACCACCGAGGAGACCGTCATGCCCCAGCAGATCGCCGTCGTGACCGGAGCCGGGACCGGGGTGGGCCGGGCCGTCGCGGTCGAGCTGGCCGCGGCCGGCTGGCAGCTGGTGCTGGCCGGGCGGCGGGCCGAGCCGCTGCGGGAGACGGCCCGGCTGAGCGGCGCCCAGGCCGCCGTGGTGCCCACCGACGTCACCGACCCGGCGGCGGTGGACGCGCTGTTCGCCGCGGCCGCCGAGCGCTTCGGCCGGGTGGACCTGCTGTTCAACAACGCGGGCAGCTTCGGCCCGGCCGTCCCGGTGGACGAGCTGGCGGTGGACGCCTGGCGGGCGGTGGTCGACCTCAACCTGACCGGCGCCTTCCTCTGCGCCCGGGCCGCCTTCGCGCTCATGAAGGCGCAGGACCCGCAGGGCGGCCGGATCATCAACAACGGCTCGATCTCGGCGCACGTCCCGCGCCCGCACTCGATCGCGTACACCGCGACCAAGCACGCCGTCACCGGGCTGACCAAGTCCCTGTCGCTGGACGGCCGCCCGTACCGGATCGCCTGCGGGCAGATCGACATCGGCAACGCGGCCACCGACATGACGGCGGCGATGAGCGCCGGCGTGCGGCAGGCGGACGGGCGGATCGCGCCGGAGCCGACCATGGACGTGGCCGACGTGGCGCGCACCGTGCGGCACATGGCCTCGCTGCCGCTGGAGGCGAACGTGCAGTTCGCGACGGTGATGGCGACCACGATGCCGTACATCGGGCGCGGCTGAACCCTGCGAGGTCACTCGTCGTGCGAGTAGCGGTAGCGGTGCACGCCGCCGTCCTCGTCCAGCCGGTAGACGCTGGTGGTGGGCCAGTACTCGCCGCTCTCGGCGGCGGGCAGCTGGGCCCGCAGGACCATCCGCAGCGAGGGCGGCGGGGCGGCGGCGTTGACGCGCTTGCGGTGGCCGTCCCAGCGGCCGCCGCACAGTTCGAGGTCGAGGACGACGGGGGTGGTTCCCATCCCGCGATGGTGACAGCGCGGCTCCGCCGGACGGGGTTTAGAACGGCGCAGCCACCCACAGGGAGGACCCCCGTCACGCCAGGCTGACGAGGGTCCTCGGACCGGCAGGCCGTACAACTGGCAGGCGCTACGGCCGCCAGGTGTCGTTCAGCGCGACCGTCCCCGAGCCGGGCACCGTCGCCGTCCGGTTGGCACCGGACTCCCAGGTCACCGCCCCGCTCGCGTCCTTGCGGACGTACTTGTACTGGAAGGACGTGCCGGCCGGCAGCGAGAGCGCGAGCGACCAGACCGGGTAGCCGGCCGAGGAGAGCGGCAGCGCCTTGGCCGGGTCCCAGCCGCCCAGCGCGGGGTTGTCGCCGACGACGTAGACGTTCTGGCCGTACGACGTCGTCGCGTTGACGTTGAACGAGGCGCCGGTGACGTTCGTCCCGCTCGCGACGTACAGCGCGACCGCGTCGCCCGCGCCGACCGTCGCGGTGAACTGCCCGTTCGCGCCGACCTGGTACGTCGGGCCGGTGCACCCGCCGCCCGGCTGCGGGTCGCCGTGCTGGACGTCGCAGTAGGTGCCGACGGGCAGGCCGGTCTGGAAGGTCTGGGTGATCGCGCCGCTCTCGTGGTTGATGGCGACGTAGCCCTGGTTGCCGCGGCCGAAGGCGATCGCGTTGTTGCCGTTGGACCACCAGTTGGTGACGCCGGTGCCCGCGACCGCGTTGCGGAAGCCGACCATGTTGGCGATCTGCCGCCAGGCGTGGGTGCAGTTCCAGCCGTCCTGGTAGCAGGCCTTGACGGTGCCGCCGTTGGGCGGGCCGTCGTCCTTGTTGGTGAAGCTGTAGCCGGAGTGGACGTTCGGGGAGCCGTAGGGCGAGGCGAGCAGGAAGACGTTGGCCAGCGTGTAGGTGTTGCCGTAGGTGTAGTTGAGGGTGGAGCCGTTGCGCTCGGTGTCCCAGTTGTCGATGAAGCTGCGGGCCTGGTCGCTCGGCAGGTAGCCCCAGGAGGCGCCCCAGCCGTTGAGGTTGGCGAGCTTGTCGCTGGTGAAGATGCGCTTGAGGTCGGTGCCGACCCGGAACTCGTCGACGTCGCCGTTGCCGGTGTACTCGGACGGCTGGATCGGCTCGCCGGCGCCGTAGATGACCTCCTGCACCCAGTAGGCGTTGGGGTTGGCCGTCCTGGCCTTGATCGCGGCCAGGTCGGTGGCGGCCATGTGCTTGGCGGCGTCGATCCGGTAGCCGTCCACGCCGAGTGAGGCCAGGTCGTCCAGGTAGTGCGCGATGGTCTGCTGGACGGACGCGCTGCCGGTGTCCAGGTCGGCGAGGTTGACCAGCTCGCAGTCCTGCACGTTGGTGCGGTCCTGGTAGTTGGTGACCGGCTGGCGGCAGGTGTGGAAGTCCTGGTCCTGGTAGGTGCCGGGGTAGTTGTACTTGGTGTAGACGGTGCCGCCGGTGCCCGTGCCGGAGCCGGCCGTCATGTGGTTGAACACCGCGTCGGCGATCACCTTGACCCCGGCCGCGTGGCAGGTGTCGATCATGTTCTTGAAGGACGTGCGGTCGCCGAGCCGCCCGGCGATCTGGTAGCTGACCGGCTGGTAGGAGGTCCACCACTGCGGGCCCTGGATGTGCTCCTGGGGTGGCGACACCTCGACGAAGCCGTAGCCCTTCGGGCCGAGCGTGGAGGTGCAGGCCTGGGCGACGGAGTCGAAGCGCCACTCGAAGAGGGTGGCGGTGACGTCCTTTCCGTTGTTGGCGGGCGGGGAGGCCTGGGCGGCGGGGCTGCCGAGGCTCGCGGTGAGCGAGAGCGCGAGCGCCGCCGAGGCGGCGAGCGCTCCGGCCGCGCGGGCAGGCCGGCGGGTGGGGGCGGTGGTGACCACGTCGTCTCCTGGGGGTGGCTGGGGTGGGGGCAGCCGGGGTGAATCTGCAGGAAGTTTCTGTAACTTGCCGGAAACTTGCAGCGAACTTAGAGCCGCTAGGAGACACCGTCAAGACAAAGGGAGAAACGTTTCCGCATCAGTATCCGAATCAGTCTCAGCGGAGCACGACAAGGGCCCGGCAGCCGTGGCTGCCGGGCCCTCACCTGTCCTCGTTCACCGGGCCGCCGAGGCCCCGCCCGGGGTCAGCCGGTCTGGATCGAGGTGTCGTCGATCACGAAGCTCGTCTGCAGCGAGGCGTCCTCGGTGCCGGTGAACTTCAGCGTGACACTCTGGCCCGCGTAGGCCGAGAGGTCGAAGGTCCGCTGCTGGTAACCGGCCGCGGCGTCCACGTTGGAGTACGTCTTCAGCGTGGTCCCGTTCACCGACACGGTCAGCTTGTCGTACGGCGTCGTGCCCGTCTCGGCCGTGTCGACGTGCAGCCAGAAGCTCAGCGTCGCCTTGCAGCCCGCCGGGATCGTCACCGTCTGCGACAGCGTGTCCGTGTGCGCCGACCCGTACCCGTCCAGCCACGCCTTCCAGCTACCGCTGTGCGCCGCCTGCGACGCACTGTTGTCGATCACACCCGACGACGCCGTCCACGGCGCCGCCGAACCCGTCTCGAAACCCGGGTTGCCCAGCAGCTGCGCCGGCGTGCAGCCGCCGCCACCACCGGAGACGCTCCAGCTGAAGCCGGCGGTGGCCGTCTTGCCGGCCGCGTCGGTGACCGTGACGGTCACGTTGTAGCTGCCGGCGGCGGAGGCGGTGCCCGAGATCACGCCGGTCGAGGAGTTGATCGACAGGCCGGTCGGCAGGCCGGTGGCGGCGTAGGAGAGCGGCGCGGTGCCGCCGGTGGCCTTGACCTGCAGGTTCACCGAGCCGTTCAGTGCGGTGGACTGGCTGCCCGGGTTGGTGACGCTGACGCCGCCCGGGTTCGGGGGCACCTGGCCGACGCTGACGGCCGCCCACGCGACGCCGACCTGGTAGACCTCGGTGCTGTTCGCGCCGTAGAGGTCAGTGGCCGCGTTGATGGTCGCGGTGCGGGCGGCGGCGTAGTCGGTGGTCGAGGTCATGTACGCGGTCAGCGCCTTGTACCAGACCTGAAGCGCCTTGTCCCGGCCGATGCCGGCGACGGTGACGCCGTTGGCCGTCGGGCTGTCGTAGTTGAAGCCGTTGATGGTCTTCGCGCCGCTGCCCTCGGACAGCAGGTAGAAGAAGTGGTTGGCGACGCCGGACGAGTAGTGCACGTCCAGGTTGCCGACGCCCGAGTACCAGGAGTCGGCCGAGGAGCCGTCCTTGGAGGGCTTGTCCATGTAGCGCAGCGGCGTGCCGTTGCCGTTGAGGTTGATGAGCTCGCCGATCCAGTAGTTCGGCGGGTTCGAGGGCAGGTTGGCGTACCACTCGACGCCGGTGCCCATGATGTCGGAGGTCGCCTCGTTGAGGCCGCCGGACTCGCCCGAGTAGGTCAGGTTGGCGGTGGCGGCGGTGACGCCGTGGCTCATCTCGTGGCCGGAGACGTCGATCTCGGTGAGCGGGTGGGTGTTGCTCGCGCCGTCACCGTAGGTCATGCAGAAGCAGGAGTCGTCCCAGAACGCGTTGGTGTAGTTGCTGTCGTAGTGGACGCGGCTGAACGCGCCGACCCCGTCGTTGCGGATGCCGAGGCGGTTGAAGGTGTTCTTGTAGTAGTCCCAGGTGGCGGCGGCGCCGTACTGCGCGTCGACGGCGGCCGACTCCGGGTTGCTGGCCTGCCCGTTGCCCCAGGTGTCGGTCGACTTGGTGAACAGCGAGCCGTTGCCGGAGGTGCCGTTGCTCATGTTCGTCGTGTACTGGCCGCCGCGGGTGGCGTCCTTGAGCTGGAACTGGCCGCCGCTGTTCGTCGTGGTCAGCGGCACGGTGCCGACGAACACGCCGGTGCCGGTGCCGGTCTTGATGCCCTCGGACTTGCTGATCACGTCGCCGGTGGTGGCGTCGGTGACGACGTGCAGCTTGCTCGGGGTGCCGTCCGGCTCCTGGCCGTCGAGGACGGTCTCGTAGGCGAGCCGCGGGGTGCCGTCGGCGGCCCAGACGACCAGGCGCGGGGCGCTCGCCACGGAGGCGTCGTTCTGGGCGGCGATGGCGGCGGCCTCGGCCTTGGGGGCGGCCAGTGCGGGGGTGGTGTTCACGCCGACCAGCTCGGCCTGGCTCGCCCTGGTCACGCCCTTGGTGGCGCCGGTGGCGTCCTGGTGGACGATCAGGTCACCGCCGAGGACGGGCAGTCCGGCGTAGGTGCGCTCGTACCGGAAGTGGCGGGCGCCGTCCGCGTCCTGGACGACGTCCTTGGTGACCAGCTTCTCCTGGTCGCCCAGGCCGATGCTCCGGGCGAGGCCGGCGGCCTGCTGGTTCGCGGAGGAGATCAGCTGCGCACGGGCGGAGAGCTGCTGGGCGACGGCCGACGGTGCGTCGGGGCTGGACGCCTGTGCGATGACCGGCATGCCGGTCACCAGGAGCGCGGTGGTGGCGGCCATGACAACCGCCGCCTTCCGGGCGTGAGCGTAGCGGGACATGCGGACTCCTTAACCGACCGGCGCGGGTTCGCGCACGGTGGAGGGCGACCTGGGCCGCAGGGTTGCGGCGCAGTGGGGGCCCCTGTCGGCGGTGTGCGACGGGGGTGCGGTAGCGGTGCTCACAGAGTCGATGCAGAGGGGGACTGCACGGCCGCGACGGAGGATTGGGGGACCCTCGCCTGCAGCCGGAGGAATCGTGGCAGTAAATGAGTCGTCAATGACAGATGCATGCCACGGTTTGGCCGATTCATATCCGCACGCCACTGTGATCGAATGCTTCAACCCCGTGACAGGTAAAGACACTTGCAACAATGGTTTTCATGACCGCCCGGCGATTCGGACGCCCCGCAGCGGCATTGACCAGCACTCAGGGCACCACCGAGGCCTCCCACTCGAGGCGCAGCGCCGACGAGGCACGACACGTCACCTTTCCGGCCGTGCCACCGACCGATTCCGGCCATCCGGACGCCGGACGCACCCGGGCCCCGCACCGCCTCAACGGCGGCACGGGGCCCGAGAGTTCAGGTGGCGGCCGTCAGCCCTGGACGAACACCGCCACGGTGCGGCCGGGCACGGTGAAGGTGCCGGTCGCGGCGTCGAAGCCGGACTGCTTGACCACCGGGTCGGCGCCGCCCGCCTGGACCGGGTGCAGGGCCTGGGCCGTCCCCTTCAGGGCCGCCACGGTCTGGCTCTGCGCGGTGGGCGTGGCATTGAAGATCACAGTGACGCCCTTCTCGGCGCCGGCCAGCCCGGTGCCGTCCAGGTGCAGGGTGATCACCCCGGGCATCTCGCCGGCGGCGCCGGAGAGCGGGTAGGACAGCCGCTGCTGGACGTCGGCCAGGGTGGGCAGGGAGAACAGCGGCGACGACTGCTTGATCCGCAGGAACTCCTGGAACTGCGCGGTGGTCGCACGGATCTCGGCCGAGCCCACGGTCAGCTTCGGGTTGGCCAGCAGGGACTGCGCGGTCGGCCACATCTCCTTGTTGTCGGCCGCCATCGGCAGGCCGCGGCCCCAGCCGTTGCCCTGAGCCGCCCCCGACGATGGATCGGGCCAGTGGATGGCGTTGAACCAGTCGCCCGAGTCGTAGGAGTTGGCGTCCAGCGACTTGGAGCGCAGCAGGTCGCTGCCGGCCTGGGCAAAGCCCGCGCCCTGGGTGAGCGCGGTGAGCGAGAGCCCGAGCGCCTGCATCCGGGCCCGGTCGGCGGGCGCGGTGCCGGTCGGCAGCTTGTACGCGAGCGCGTCGAACAGGTCGGTGTTGTCGTGGGCGTCCACGTACTCCACCGCCTCGCCCGGCTTGGCCGCGTACCCGGTCGGGGCGCCGTTGTAGTCGACCTGGGCGCCGGTGACGGCCTTCCCCGAGCTGTCGGTGAAGGAGTAGCCGGCCAGGTTGCCGGTCAGCCCGACCTTCAACTGGTCCATCTGGTGAAGGAGTCGGGCCTTCTGCTGGTCCGGGGTGCCGTTGCCGGGCGAGCCGTTCGGGTCGGTGTACAGGCCCGAGGCGAAGCCCTGCTGCGGCGCGGAGCCGAGCATGAAGTTGCCGCCGCGGGCGGCGTCCCGGAGCCGGTCGTCGAAGGTGGCGATGCCGGTGCCGGCCATGTTGGCCTGGGTGGCCTGCTCGAACCGGGCGTTGTTGGCGACGACGCCGAAGTTCCACCCTTCTCCGTAGAGGAAGATGTTCCTGCCGTCGACGCCGTCCGAGTCCGGTGTCATCTTCCGCAGCGCGGCCTGCACGTCCAGCATGGTGGACTTTGGGTCCAGGCCCATCAGGTCGAAGCGGAAGCCGTCCACCTTGTACTCGCGGGCCCAGGTGGTCACCGAGTCGACGACGAGCCGGTTCATCATGGCGTGCTCGGGCGCGGTGTCCGCGCAGCAACTGTCCGCGGTCACCTTGCCGTTGGCGTCCAGGCGCTGGTAGTAGCCGGGCACCACCTTGTCCAGCACCGAGTGCTCGGCCTGGCCGCCGGCGGCGGTGTGGTTGTAGACGACGTCCAGCACGACCCGCAGCCCGGCCTCGTGCATCGCCTGCACCATCTGCCGGAACTGCACGGTGCGGACGGTGCCGTTGGGGTCGGTGGCGTACGAGCCCTCGGGCACGTTGTAGTGCAGCGGGTCGTACCCCCAGTTGTAGGCGTCGTCGGCGGCGACGGCGGCCACGCACTCCTGCTGCTTCGGGCTGTCCGGGGGAAGCGACTTGAGGTCGCAGGCGGGCAGCTTCTGGTCGGCCCGGTTCTCGTGGATGGTCGCGATGTCGAAGGTCGGCAGCAGGTGGACGGTGGTCACCCCGGCCTTGGCGAGGTCCCGCAGGTGCTGCATGCCGGCCGAGTTGGACTCGGTGAACGCCAGGTAGGTGCCGCGCTCGGCGGCCGGGACGGTGGTGTCCTCCACCGAGAAGTCCCGGACGTGCAGCTCCTGGATCTGCTGCTGCGCGGGCGGGACGGCCTTCGGGACGTTCTGGTCCTCCCAGCCCTTCGGCTTGAGCTCCTTGGCGTCGAGGTCGGCCACCAGGCTGCGCTTGGAGTCGGTGGACAGCGCCACCGAGTACGGGTCGGTGACGGTGTTGACGACCACCTGCTGCACCGAGGGCGCCCAGACCTTCACCTGGTACAGGTAGTACTTGCCGTCCAACTCGCCCTTGTCACGGACGACTTCCCACACGCCGGTCTCGTCGTCCGGCTTCAGCGGCAGCGTCTTCGGGGTGCCCCCGGTCGCGCTGTCGAAGACCTGGACGGACACCTCCTGCGCGGTCGGCGCCCACACCGACAGCGCCACCTTGCCGTCGTAGTAGGCCGGGCCGAAGTCCACCCGGCCGGTGCGACGCGCGTACAAGTCGTCCAGCACACCGGGGATTTGCACGCCCGTGGCGGCCAACACCGCACCGCTGGGCAGGTGTTCGGTGAACAGCAACTGGCTGCGCAGCGCGGCCGGGACGCGGCCGGTGTCCCGGGCGTCCACAGTGAAGGCCCGATAGCCCGCCAGGTGCGGGAACTTGGCCTTCTGCGCGTCGGTCAGCCCGCCCTGGACGGCGTTGAGCCGGATCCACTTGCCGGGCTTGGTCAGCACGCCCTTGTCCGCGCGGATGCCGCCCTCGGGGTCGTACACCAGCTGGGCGCTGGTGCCGCCGGCGAGGGCCGGGTCGCTCGCGCCGTAGTTCGCCGGGACGACGACGGTCTTCGCGTCGATCCACTGGGCCTTGGCCGTGCCGAGGTCCAACTGCGAGGAGTCGGCGGCGTTCTGGGGCAGCAGGTAGCCCTCCCGGCCACCGAGGATCCAGACCTCGTGTCCGTTGACGGCGAGGTCCAGCGACTGGTCGTTGGGGAGGTCCTTGTCGTTGCCGTTGTGCAGGATGTAGCTGAGGCTGGTCGCGCCGGGGGCGAGCGGCACCTCGAGGACGGCTCCGAAGGCGTCGCGGCGCACCGGCATCAGCGGCTTGCCCCAGTCGGTGGGGTTGGCCGCGCCGGTCCAGTCGTGCAGGCCCCAGCCGTCGTAGTTTCCGTCGGCCCGGTTGTAGTGGATGACCGCAGTGTTTGCGGGCTGAGTGTTCGCGGGGCCCGGGTTGGTGGTGCGGACGGTCGGGTCGCCCTGCTTGAGCCAGACCTCGCCGCTGGTGCCGACATCGAGGTGGCGGTCGGCGTCCACGTCCTTGACGCCGTCCTTCTCGACGATGAACCCGACGTCGGAGGCGCCCGGCTTCAGCTTCACGTACGCGAAGGCGCCGTACGCGTCCCGGCCGGTGAAGCCGTGCCCGGCCGGCCACTGGGTGGCCTCGCCGTCGGCGAGGTCGCCCCAGGCGTAGAGGTTCCACCCGTCGTAGTTGCCGTCGGGCCGGTTGTAGTGCACGACGGCGTACGGGCGGGCGGTGGCGGTGGGCACCGGCGTGGGCGCGGGGGTGCCGGTGGTGAAGCTGCCCGTGGCGGAGCGCAGATGGCCGCTGGAGTCCTGCACGACGGCCTTGTACCGAACGACCGTGCCGGGTGCGACCGCGCCCAGGTCCTGGGTGACGGCGTACTTCCCGGTGTCGGCGGTGCCCAGGGTCTGCCAGGGCCCGTTGCCGATCTGGGCGGCGAAGGTGACGCGGTCGAAGCCGCCGCCGTCGACCTTGGCACCGATGGTGACGAGCCCGGTCGACCCGTCCGCGGGAGGCTGGACCGCGATCTGCGGCGCGGCGGCGACCGGGGCGAGCTTCGAGCCCGCCCGGAACACGACCGAGGAGAGCGCCGGCACGGTCACGGTCACCTTGCGGTCCGCGCCGCTGGTCACCCGCTCCCCCGCCGCCGGGTAGATCCGGTCGAAGCCCATGCCGGCCGAGAAGGTGTCCAGGGTGACGGTCTTCGCCTCGCCGGCGTTGTTGACCGCGACCAGGTACTCGACCTGCTGCCCGGCGTCGATCCGGGAGAACGCGTACACGCCCGCGCCGTCGGCGGCGTACCGCTCGATCTGGGCGCCGTCGGCGAGCGCCGGGTTCTCGCGGCGCAGCTTCGCCAGCGCGGCGACGCCCTGGTAGAGCTCGCCGCCCTGCCCGTACCGGTCGGCCGGGCCGGAGGCGCCGCCGAGCACGCGGTCGGCGTTGTACGACGGGGTCTTCGAGGCGAACATGTCCTGCCGGGCGTCCTTGTCGCCGCCCGCGCCGGTGAAGCCCTGCTCGTCGCCGTAGTAGACGACGGGCTGGCCGCGGGTGAGGAACTGCAGCTCGCTGCCGAGCCGGTCCTTCTTCAGCAGGGTGGCCTCGTCGGCGCCCGGGTTGTCGGCGAGCAGGAAGGAGCCGAACCGGCCCATGTCGTGGTTGCCGAGGAAGGTCGGCAACTCGTACGCGTCGGTGTCGGCGCTGGTGTAGCGGTAGTCCTGGCCGTAGACGTCGGCGAGGTTCTTCGCCGGGCCGCCCTGCGAGACGTACGAACGGGCGGCGCCCTGGAACGGGAAGTCGAGCGTGGCCTGGAGCTTGCCCTTGGTGACGTAGGGCGAGGTGACCGCAGGGTCGCCGGAGTAGACCTCGCCGAACATGAAGAACTTCCTGTTGCCCTGCTTGGCGGCGAAGTCCTTGAGCGCGGGCGCCCACTGCTGCCAGAACGCCATGTTGACGTGCTTGACGGTGTCGATCCGGAAGCCGTCGACGCCGGCGTCCTTGACCCACTGCTCGTAGACCTTCTCGAAGCCCTTCACCACCCGGGGGTTCTGGGTGTCGAGGTCGTCGAGGCCGTTGAAGTCGCCCTCGGTGGCGGACTCGCCGACGAAGGTCGAGTCACCGCGGTTGTGGTAGAGCGCGGGGTCGTTGAGCCAGGACGGGCTCTTCGCGGTGGCGTCGGCCGGGGTTCGGAAGACCGGGGTGTAGGGGAAGGAGTCCTTGGTGATCTTCGGCCAGGGGGCGCCGCTGTCGGCGATCGCGGTCTCGTCGACCGGGTTGCCGTCCGCGTCGAGCGTCGGGTAAGCACCGATCGAGCGGTAGGTGTGCTGCTGCTCCGCGTAGTCGATGACGTCGGCGGTGTGGTTGGTGATGACGTCGAAGAAGACCTTGATGCCGCGGGCGTGGGCCTTGGCTATCAGCTCCTTCAGCTGCTCGTTGGTGCCGAAGTGCGGGTCGACCTGGGTGAAGTCGGTGATCCAGTACCCGTGGTAGCCGGCCGATGCGTCGGCGCCGGTGCCCTGCACCGGCTTGTTCTTGAAGATCGGGGCCATCCAGATCGCGGTGGTGCCGAGGTTCTGGATGTAGTCGAGCTTCTGGATCAGGCCGGCCAGGTCGCCGCCGTGGTAGAAGCCCTTGTCGGCGGGGTCGAAGCCGTTGTCCAGCCGCCCGCCGGTACTGCCATCCGGGAGTTTGGCTCCGGTGTCGTTGGCGGTGTCGCCGTTGGCGAAGCGGTCGGGCAGGACGAAGTAGTACTGCTCGCGGGTGAGGTCGTGCCGCCCGGCGGTGGCCGCCAGCGCGGCGTCCGAGGGAGGCGCGGGCGGGGCGGCGGCGAGAGCCGCGGGAGCGCTGCCGAGGGTGGCGGCGGTCAGCGCGGCGGCCAGCAGGACGGCCGTGCGGCCGGGTCTGCGTCGGGGGGTGCTCCGCCGGGGGCGGAGCCGGACATCGGCCACTGAGGGCTCCCTTAGGGGAAGGGGCGATCGATTTCCTGGAAGCTAGCGGGCTGCAATATGTTTCAGCAAGATGCAGAAAGCGTTTCGTGCCGGGAAAGTCCTCGCCTGCGAACCGTCCAGGCCACCCCGATGCCGCACCCAGGACACGGCGGCCTGACAATAGGACGTATGCCCGTCCCACCGGTAAGCACCAGACCCGATCGCACCCCCTACCCCGGTGGGAGCCGCCCCCTAGCCCTGAAGGGGGACAGCCGGTGAAGAATCCACTTCCAGAGGATGAGCAGACGGCTACGGGACGTCTGGCAGACTTCTCGTCCATGGGGGAACCGACCGAGATCCAGCAAGCCGGCGCGGGGCGCGCCGACACGGCGCACGGTGGTTCCGGAGCACGCCCGGCCTCGTCCGGCCGCCTGCCCGACGGAGCCACCCTGGCCGCGCAGTCCCGCACCGCGGCGCTGCGCAACCGCATCCGCGAGCAGCGCCGCTCCCCGGCCCGGCCGCGGATCTGGTTCGAGCTCGCCCTGATCGGGATCAGCTACTGGATCTACTCGATCGTCCGCAACGCCGTCCCGGAACAGGCGTCGACGGCCCAGCAGCACGCGCGCTGGATCTGGGACTTCGAGCAGTCCGTCGGCATCGCCGTCGAGCGCTCGGTCAACCACGGCGTGGACAGCGTCGGGTGGCTCATCACGGGGATGAACTACTACTACGCGACGCTGCACTTCGTCATCACGATCGGCGTACTGGTCTGGCTCTACCGCCGTCACCCCGGCCGCTACGTGGCGGCCCGCACCGTGCTGTTCGTCACCACCGCGATCGCCCTGGTCGGCTTCTACTTCTTCCCGCTGGCCCCGCCCCGGCTGATGACCGACGGCGGGTTCATCGACACCGTGAAGACCCACGGCACCTGGGGCTCGATGGCCTCCGGGCCCGCCGCGCACGTCTCCAACCAGTACGCGGCGATGCCCTCGATGCACATCGGCTGGTCGATGTGGTGCGGCCTGGCGATCTTCTTCCTGGCCGAGCGCACGTGGGTCCGGGCGCTCGGCCTGCTCTACCCGGTGGCCACCCTGACGGTCATCGTCTCGACCGCCAACCACTTCTGGATGGACGCCGTCGGCGGCGAGCTCTGCCTGCTGGTGGGCTTCCTCTCCGCCCGCTGGCTGTACCACTCCTGGGTCTACAAACTGCCCCAGGTACCCGCCCGGGAGGCGGCGGAGGAGCCGATCACCGTCCCGGAGCAGTGGAGCGAGCCCGCGGTCAGCACCGCGCGGCGATAACAGACGCTGACCAAGAGGGGCCCCGACCGGGGCCCCTTTCGCGTGTGGGGGTTCACCCGTAGAACAGCCGCTCCACCACCGCCCGGGCCCGCCGGGTCGTCCGCCGGTAGTCGTCCACCAGCTCCCCGCTGTGCCCGGCCCCGTACCCGAGGTACCGGGCCACCCCGGCCAGCTCTCTGGCCTCCCCGGGGAAGCTGTCCCCTGGCCGGCCGCGCACCAGCATCACCGCCGCGCGCACCCGGGAGGCGAGCACCCACGCGGCGTCCAGCACCGCCACGTCCTCCCGCCCGACCAGCCCGGCCTCCGCCGCCGCGGCCAGCGCGGCCCTGGTCCGGGTGGTGCGCAGCGCGGGCAGCTCGTGCCCGTGCTGGAGCTGGAGCAGTTGGACGGTCCACTCCACGTCCGCCAGCCCGCCCCGGCCGATCTTGGTGTGCGTGGTCGGGTCGGCCCCGCGCGGCAGCCGCTCCGCCTCGATCCGCGCCTTGATCCGGCGGATCTCCAGCAGGTCCCGCTCCGGCACCCCGATGCCGGGGTAGCGCAGCGGGTCGATCAGCAACCGGAACCGCGTGCCCAGGTCCTCGTCCCCGGCCACCGGCTCGGCGCGCAGCAGCGCCTGGCTCTCCCAGGCGTGCGACCAGCGCCGGTAGTACGCCGCGTACGAGGCGAGGGTGCGCACCAGCGGGCCGCTGCGCCCCTCGGGCCGCAGGTCGGCGTCGACCAGCAGCGGCGGCTCGGTGGACGGCGCGCCGAGCAGCGCCCGCAGCTCGTGGCAGACGGCCTGGGCGGCCCGGGCGGCATCGTGCTCCAGGGAACCGAGCAGCGGCTCGTGGACGAAGAGCACGTCCGCGTCCGAGCCGTAGCCCAGCTCGTGGCCGCCGAACCGGCCCATCGCGATCACCGCGATCCGGGTCGGCAGGTCCCCGTGCTCGGCCTCCCAGCCGGCGACGCAGGCGCGCAGTGCGCCCTGCAGGGTGGCGGCGTTGAGCGCGGTCAGTGCCTCGCCCGCGGTGTCCAGGGCCTCGGCGGGGTCGTCGCCCAGGCGCCCGAGGACATCGGCGGCGGCTGTACGGAACAGTTCGCGGCGCCGCACCGAGCGGGCGGCGGCGACGGCCGCGGCGGTCGACCCGGCCCGGCCGACGGCGGCCAGTATCTCCTGCTCCAGCCCGGCCCGGCGGCGCGGCTCCAGGCCCTGCGGGTCGCCCAGCATGGCAACCGCCTCGGGCGCGCGCAGCAGCAGGTCGGGGGCGAGCCGTCCGGCCGACAGCACCCGGGCCAGCTGCTCGGCGGCGGCGCTCTCGTCCCGCAGCAGCCGCAGGTACCAGGGGGTGCGGCCGAGCGCGTCGGAGACCTGCCGGAAGTTGAGCAGCCCGGCGTCCGGGTCGGCCGAGTCGGCGAACCAGCCGAGCATCACCGGCAGCAGGGTGCGCTGGATCGCGGCCTTGCGGCTGACCCCGGAGGCGAGCGCGGTGAGGTGCCGCAGCGCGGCGGCCGGGTCGGCGTAGCCGAGCGCCTCCAGCCGGGCCCGGGCCGCGTCCGGGGTCAACCCGGCCGCGCCGGGCGGCAGTTCGGCGACGGCGTCGAGCAGCGGCCGGTAGAACAGCTTCTCGTGCAGCCGCCGGACCTCGACGGCGTGCCGCTTCCACTCGCGCTGCAGCGCGGCGACCGGGTCGGCCCGGGTGTCGTCGTTGATCAGCGGGGCGAGCGAACGGGCCAGCCGGCGCTGGTCCTCCGCGCCGGTGGGCATCAGGTGGGTGCGGCGCAGCCGGTGCAGCTGGATCCGGTGCTCCAGCGAGCGCAGGAAACGGTAGGCGGCGTCCAGCGAGGCGGCGTCGGCCCGGCCGACGTACCCGCCGCGGGAGAGCGCGGCCAGCGCCTCCAGGGTGTTGCCGCTGCGCAGCGCCGGGTCGGTGCGGCCGTGCACGAGCTGGAGCAGCTGGACGGAGAACTCGACGTCGCGCAGCCCGCCGGGGCCGAGCTTGAGCTGGCGGTCCAGCTCGGTGGCGGGGATCGAGTCGATCACCCGGCGGCGCATCTGCTGGACGTCGGCGACGAAGTTCTCCCGGGCCGCGGCCTTCCAGACCATCGGGGCCAGCGCGTCGATGTAGGCGGCGCCGAGCTCGGCGTCCCCGGCCACCGGGCGGGCCTTGAGCAGCGCCTGGAACTCCCAGGTCTTGGCCCAGCGCTGGTAGTAGGCGAGGTGGCTGGCCAGGGTGCGCACCAGCGGGCCGTTGCGGCCCTCGGGGCGCAGGTTGGCGTCCACCGGCCAGATGGTGCCCTCGCCGGTGGTGTCCGAGCAGAGCCGGGTGAGGGCGGCGGCGAGCCGGGTGGCGGCCTTGACCGCCTCGTGCTCGTCGACGCCCTCCTGCGGCTCGGCGACGAAGATGACGTCCACGTCGGAGACGTAGTTGAGTTCGCGCCCGCCGCACTTGCCCATGCCGATCACGGCGAGTCGGCAGGCCCGGGCGGCGTCCGTATCCTGGGCGGCGGCGAGGTCCAGGGCGGTCTGAAGGGTGGCGCCGGCCAGGTCGGCGAGTTCGGCGGCGGTCTGGGCGAGGTCGGTGGTGCCGGTGAGATCGCGGGCGGCGATGGCGAGCAGGCAGCGGCGGTAGGCGATCCGCAGCGCGTCGGCGGGGCTGCGCACTCCCTCTTGGCCGCCGGCCCGGACGCCCTCCGCCAGCGCGCGCCGGAAGTCCTCCGGGCCGGGGTGCATGTCGCGCAGCTCGAACGTGACCAGGGCGTGCCAGTCGTGCGGGTGCCGGGCCAGGTGGTCGCCGAGCGCGGTGGAGGCGCCGAGCACGCCGAGCAGCCGGTCGCGCAGCGGCTTGGAGGTGGTGAGGGTGTCGCGCAGGGTGTGCCGGTCGGCCTCGTCGGCGGCCTCCAGCAGCCGGGCCAGACCGAGCAGGGCGAGGTCCGGGTCGGCGGTGGCGCCGAGCGCGTCCAGCAGGACGGGGTCGTCGGCCAGGCCTTCCAGGCCGGGCCCCGCCAGCAGCCGGACCGCCTGCGCCGGATCGTTGAACCCGCGCCGCACCAGCCGGATCTCCGGCCGGCTGACCCGGCTTCCGGCCCGCTGCTCCTCCACCGCCATCGCCCCTCCGGTTTCCTGCCCGCACCGCCTGACAGCAGCCTACGTTCCCCGGTCGGCGCCCGCCGTCGTACACCTGCCCGCAGGCCCGCCCGGCCACCGGTGGACCGACCGGAGGGGCCCGGGCGTCGGCATGGCGTGTCGGCTTGCCCGCCCGTTCCGGCGCGCGGTGAAGTACGCCCATGACCAGCCTGGACGCCCTCGACGAGGGCTCCCCCGCCACGCCCCCGCGCCCTCCTGGGCGCCGCCTCGCTCCGTTCGTCGCCCGCCCCGGGGTGTTCGCGCCGCTGACCGGCACGCTCGCCGCCGCCCTGATGGCGGTCCGGCTCTTCGTCCCGGGTCCGATCGGAATGGCCGACAACGGCGACGCCGGCGTGCGGATGTGCGCCCTGGACCTCATCGTCCGGGTCGACCACGGATCGGTGCCGTTCCTCAAGTACGCCAACTTCGGCTACGCCAAGGCGGCTCCGTACATCTGCTCCCCGGACCAGACGTACCGGGGCAGCGGCGAGCTGCTGCTGCGGCCGGCCAAGCCGCTGACCCGGATGCTGGGCCTGCCCGGGGTCCTCGACCTGCGGGCGCTCGCCGTCCTGTTCTGCCTGATCGTCGGCGCCGCCTTCGCGGTGTTCGCGGCCGCGCTGCGCGGCTCGCTGCGGGCCCGGCTGCTCGTCTGCGCGGCGCTGTTCGTGGTGGTGGGCGACACGACCTTCGCCGGCTACGCGGCCTCGCCGTACAGCGAACTGGCCGGTCTGGCCGGCCTGTTGATCGCCACGGCCGGTGCCACCCACCTCGGCGGCTCCCCCCGGACCCGGTTCTGCGGGCTGGCGGTGTTCACCGCGGGCGCGGTGCTCGCGGTCGGCTCCAAGGTTCAGTCGGCGACGATGGCCGTGCCGTTCCTCGCCCTGCTCTGCTTCACGAAGGTCCCGCTCGGCCGGGCCGCGGGCCGGATCGCGAGCCGGGTGCTGCCGCTGCTCGCGGCCGCGGCGGTCGTGGCGTCCGGGCTCTTCGCCATGGAGGTCTCACCGGCGGAGTTCCGGGTGATGAACCCGACCGAGATGATCTTCGTCGGCCTGCTCGGGACGAGTTCCTCCCCGGCCGCGGCGGCCGCCGACCTCGGCCTGCCGGAGAGCTTCGCCCAGTACGCCGGGAAGAGCTGGTGGGCCGACCACCCACCGCAGCGCGACCCCGCCTGGCCCACGGTCCGGGACCGGATGACGTACCGCAACATCGCCGGCTTCCTGGCCACCCACCCGGGCGTCACGCTGCGGCTCGCGGCCCACTCGATGGAGGACTTCGGCGCCGCCTACCCGAGCTACCTCGGCTCCTACCCGGCGAGCGCCGGACTTCCCCCGACGGCCCGCGAGTCCCGGCTGGCCGTCTACGGCTCGCTGCTGCGGGACGTGGGCGGCGGCCTGCTCGTGCTGGTGCTCGGCATCGGCGCGGCCGGGATCGCCTGGGTACGCCGGGTCCGCGACAACCCGCGTCGGCGGGCGTTCGTCGCGACCATGCTGTGCCTGGCCGGAGTGACGGCCGTACAGTTCCTCACCGCCACCTACGGCGAGGCGATCGAGGGAACCAAGCACCTGGTCTTCGCCATCTTCGGCGCGGGCCTGGTCCTGGTGATGACGGCCACCGCGGCCTTCTGCACCCCGGCCCCGACGGCCCGGCCCGCCGGACCGCTGCCGACGCCGCGCGAGGAGCGGGACACGGCCCCGGAGCGGACCCCCGCCCCGGCCAACTGACCCGACGCCCACCCCCTGACCGGAGGACGACCCCATGGCGACCGAGCGCCCGGCCGAGGCGCGAGCTCCGCGCCGACGCCCCCTCCAGATCGCGGCCGGCGCGCTCGGCGACCTGCTGTTCACCACGGGAGTGCTGCTCGCCCTGCTGGTCTCCTACTCGCTGTGGTGGACGGACCTGACGGCCACCCGGCACGCGGGCCTCGCCTCCGAGCAGCTGCGCCAGGGCTGGTCGGCGGCGGCCCCCACCGCCCCGCCGACCGACCCCGCGGGCACCGCCGCCGCCCCGCCTCCCTTCGAGGCGGGCGGCGATATCGGCTTCCTGCACGTGCCCGCGATGGGCCCCGGCTACCAGGTGCTGATCAGGATCGGCACCGACGAGGACACCCTCGCGGAGGGGGTCACCGGGGTCTACACGACGCCGTACAGCGCGGCGATGCCCTGGGAGGCACAGGGCAACTTCGCCCTCGCCGCCCACCGCGACGGCCACGGCGCGAAGTTCCACGACCTGGACCTGCTGAAGCCGGGCGACCCGCTGGTCGTGGAGACCCGCGACCGCTGGTTCGTCTACCGCGTCGACGCCACGCTGCCCGAGACCTCCAAGGACGACACCGACGTCATCGCCCCGGTGCCCACCGGCTCCCCGTACACCGCGCCGGGCCGCTACATCACCCTGACCACGTGCACGCCGGTCTACACGTCGCTGTACCGGATGGCCGTCTGGGGCAGCCTGGTACGGGAGCAGCCGATGGACCCGGACCGTACGCCGCCCCCCGAGCTGCGCTAGCCCAGGTCCCTCGAACGGGTGCAGGTAGGAGTACCCACGCCCACCCGGACGGCAATCATGGGCAGAGGCCATCCGCCCCGGCCGTCGAAGGGCGGGCCCGAGCCTCCCGGAGGGACCGTGATTCCGATCATCAATCTCTGGCTCGCCACAGCGCTCATGCTGTCACCGCTCGCCGCAGGCGCGCCCGCCGCCTCCGACGACTGGGTCGAGACACCGTACGGCTGGTCACGGATCGCCTTCACCGACCGCTTCCAGCGACTCGACGTCGGCCCGGGCCGTACCTGGGGCTGGCAGACCGGCGCGTACCGCGACGACTGCCGCGGCAACACCCACGACTTCAAGTCCGACTACCTGACCCCGACCGCGCTGAGCGCCGCGGACGGCCGGTTGACGATCACCGCCCGGCCCGCCGCCGACGGCAGGTGGGACACCGGACTCATCACCACCGGCGACTCGTGCGACACCGGCGGCAGCGGCGCCGAGGTCCGCACCGGCGACCTGTTACTGGCCCAGGTCCGGCTCCCGGCCGCGAACACGGGTGCCTGGCCCGCGCTGTGGACCTGGCGGGACGGCCGCAACGAGCTGGACGTCTTCGAATGGCACGCCGACCGGCCCGACACCCTGGAGTTCGTCAACCAGGTCCATTCCGGCACCGGCCAGTACACCTCCCCGGACATAGCCGCCGGCGGCTGGCTCTGGATCGGCGCACGCTTCGGCGCCGAGAACACGACCTGGTACGTCGGCACCGCGCCGGATGCGCTGCACCCCGTCTACCAGGACGGCACCGGGGTCGGTGAGGACTTCGCCGCCTACGTGGTCCTCAGCCTCTCCGTCAACAACGGGGTCTACCACACCGCCCCCACCACCGACACGCCCGCTTCGCTGGCCGCCGAGGAGATCACGGTCTACCGTCCGGCCCCGCCCGGCCTGCCCGACAAATGACGGACGGGGCGGTGCGCCGGCAGCGCACCGCCCCGGTCGCCCGCTTCAGTGCTCGACCGCCACCGGCGCACCGGCCTTGAGTTCGGCGTTGCGCCTGGTCTTCGCCCAGCTGTCCCGGCCGTTGACCAGCCGGGCCAGCGCCCGCCAGGTGGCCACGCAGTACAGCCAGGTGTAGACGGTGTAGCAGATGCCCCAGCCGATGCTGCGCCAGAACCCGCTGCCGCGCTCGCACTTGGCCCGGTAGAGCGGCCCCCAGAGCGTGAACTGGACGACGCTGAACAGGAGATAGGCGGTCAGCAGCCCCCACCCGCCACTGTCCAGGAACTGGCCGATGATCGCCGGGTGGGCCGCGTAGCGCAGCGCCAGCAGCGCGATCAGCACGGGGTACACCACGCTCCCGAACAGCTGCAGCCACGGCTGGAGGAGGCAGTACGAGATCTCCAGCACGCCGAGCGTGGTCAGCCGCGGGGACCGCCAGATCTGCGGCAGGTACTGCATGCACTGCATGGCGCCCTGCCCCCAGCGGGAGCGCTGGACGAGCAGCTGCTTGACGTTCCACAGGCCCTCCTGATCCACCCAGGTGTCCCGCGTGAACGCCGACCGCCGGCCGGCCAGGGTCAGGCGGAGGCCCAGCTCGTAGTCCTCCAGCAGGGAGCCGCGCCACGGGCCGCCGTCGCCCTCGCTGATGTCCCGCAGCGCGGAGAGCCGGGCGAACTGCCCGTTGCCGCCGAGGGCCACGGTACGGGTGACCCGGCGGCTCAGCTGCATGGCGGGGATCGCGGTACGGAACTCCAGGTCCTGCATGCGGACCAGCGTCCGGCCGAGCAGGTTGCTCAGCCGCCCGCCGTCCGGCATCGGCCGACGCTCGGTGCGGTTGCCCATCCGCACCTCGATCTGGACGGCCGCCACCTCGGGGTCGCCGAAGAGGTGGCCGGCGGCGATGACCTCCAGGCAGCCGGGGGCGGGCGCGCCGTCGGCGTCGAACACGCCGACGACCACCGTGTCGGCCGACGCGCCCTCGGGCAGCCACTCGCACAGCGCCCGGTAGGCCGCGTTGAGCGCGTCGCCCTTGCCCGTCCGGGCGTGCGGCGCGTACCGGGCGACCAGGTGGACGTGCGGGTCCTCGATCTGGTGGGCTCGGATGATGGCGGCCGTGGCATCGGCCGACTCGTCGTCGATCACCCACAGGTGCATCCCGGGGAACTCGGCCCGCAGCCTGGTCAGGGTGTCCCCGATGACCGCCGCCTCGTCCAGGCACGGAACGAACACGTGCCAGTCGAAGGCGCCGGCGTCGCCCCTCGGGTGCGGCTTGCTCCGGAGGAACGGCACCACCAGCGTCACCAGGTAGGCCACGAACGTGCTGCCGAGGATCAGCGACAGCGCCATGGCCGTGCTGACGACGGTGCCTGCGGAGTCGTTCACGGTGCGGTGCCTCCGTCGGCGGGTGCGCTCCCGCGGCCTCGGCCGGTCCGGGAGACGAGCAGGAAGAACGCGGCGATCGAGAGCATCGCCCCGACACTGGTCATCAGGGACCCGACCAGCAGGTGCGACCAGCCGTAGCCGTGCTTCAGGCCCCAGGTGTGCGTGGCGAAGGCGATCAGCAGCAGCCGCAGCTGGTTGACCGCGAACAGGATCAGCGCCGACACGCCCAGCGCCGTCAGCACCCGGCCCACCCGGAACCTGACGAAGCCGACCAGGACGCCGGCCAGCGCCGCGATCGGGGCGATGACCAGCGCGGCCGTGCACTCGGAGGTGATCCTCAACCCCTCCATCCGCAGGCTGTGCACATCGAAGAACACGATCGCGAAGCGGGGGTCCACCGCGACCGGGCTGGCGGTGACGAGGTGGACGAGCGGGCCCGCCGCGACCGCCTCCAGCGAGCGGAAGCGGTCGTTGTGGACCATCAGCAGCAGCGCGCCGATCAGCAGCGCTCCGGACAGGCACAGCCGCAGGGACCGGACCGCGCCCGCGCGCGATCCGGCCCCGGTGCCGAGCGTTCCTGCCGGATTAACGGCCTCAGCCATGCTCGCGGCGCTGACGCGCGACCCGCATCAGCACTGCACCGGAGATGCCGAGGACCATCGCCAGCAGCGTCATCAGAACGCTCTGGCCGCCGCCGGTCGCGGCGAGCGCGCCGCCGCCGGCGGCCACGCCGCCGTGCGGCATAGGGGGTTTGTACATGGGGGTTCCTCCGCTCGTAGTCGGTATGGGGGTGGGCTGGCGTGGTGGTCAGGGCACCGTGACCACTGCCCGGGGCTTCGGCCCCGGCACCGGCAGGGGCCTGCCGGTACGGGTCGCGTCGGCCTGCCGGTCGGCAAGCCCCAGCGCGATCTCGACGATGCGCTCACTGGCCCGGCCGTCCCCGAACGGCGACGGGCGGGCGGCCAGCCGACCTGTCAACGAGGTGTCGGCGATCAGGGCACGCGCGAGGCGGCCGAGTTCCGGGCCCGGCCGCAGGAGGGTGGCGAACCCCGCGTCGACCGCCTCCGGGCGCTCGGTGCTGTTGCGCACCACGATCAGGGGCTTCTTGAGGACCGTGCACTCCTCCTGGACGCCACCCGAGTCGGAGACGAGCAGGCGGGTGTGGAGCGCCAGTCCGAGGAAGGACGCGTGGTCGATCGGCTCGACGACGCGCAGCCGGTCCAGCAGCCCGCCGAGGCCTTGCGCCTCGGCGCACGACCTGGTCCGGGGGTGGATCGGAAACAGCACCGGCAGCCCCAGGTCGGCGAGCTCGGTGAGGATGCGGCGCAGCCGGGCCGGTTCGTCGGTGTTCTCCGGCCGGTGGATCGTCGCCAGCACGTACCGGTCCGGGTCCACCCCGTACCGGCGGAGCATGGCCAGGGACTGCGCCCGGCCGGGCAGCGATTCGGCGACCGCCTCGACGATGGTGTTGCCGGTGATCCGGATCCGTTGCTCCGGCACGCCCTCGGCGCGCAGGTTCGCGGCCGCCGACCCGGTCGGCGCGCAGTGCACGTCGGCGAGCACGCCCACCACCTGCCGGTTGGTCTCCTCCGGCATCGCCCGGTCGCGCGAGCGCAGCCCGGCCTCCACGTGGACCACCGGCACACCCTGGTAGTGGGCGGCCTGGGCGCCCGCGGAGGTCGTGTTGGTGTCGCCCTGCACGATCACCGCGGCCGGCGGATCGGCACTGAACAGCTCGGACAGCGCCGAGATCATCGTCCCGATCTGCCGCCCCCGCGCCGCCCCGCCGACTCCGGCGAGGCGGGTGTAGGGGGGCGGCAACCGAAGCCCACGGAAGAAGGCGCCCGAGAGCGATTCGTCGTAGTGCTGACCGGTGTAGACGACGCGGGCGCGCTCACCGAGCCCGCGCACCACCCCGGCCAGCTTGACGATCTCGGGCCGCGTCCCGAGAACGACGGCCACTGCCCCACCACGGTTCATCCGACGGCCTCCGGGATCACGCCGTGAGGCTGCGGCGGCGACGCCACAGGAAGAACCCGACCGCGGCCGGAGCCGCGACCGCCGCCGCGGCACCCGCGACCGCGGGGTGCGCGACCGGGATCGGCTGGCCGCAGTCGATCTTGAACTCCTTGTGCTTCTCGCCGGAGCCGTTACCCTCGATGCTCACGAACATGCCGTCCGTGAAGCCCATGTCCGTGTTGAGCGGCCCGGAGATGTCCTGCCCGATGTTGCCCGCCCCCGGGTTGAACGTCGCGCTGCCGGCGGCGACCGGCGGCCCGTGCATGCCGAAGGTGCCGGGGGAAACCTCCCAGGTCAGCGTCTCGCCGGCGTCGAAGCCGAAGGCGTCGATGTAGAACTGACAGACCTTCGGATCGTTGCGGTCGTCGTTGACTCCCGTCGTGAGCAGGTGGACCTGGATGTGACCGGCGTTGCCCTGCGCCACGGCCGGCCCGGCGAACGCCGCCGCCCCCATGGCGAGCACCAGTGCCGCCGCCGAGCCCGCCACGACCCTGCTTCTGGCGGCCTTCGCCACTCTGGTCACTACGTTGGACATGCTGGGACCAACCCTTTCCGGACTCCGAACCCGATGCGGTCCCCGCTGATCAGCGAGGCCGCTCGGCGCCTTTACGACGCCAGAAGTGAGGATTCATGGGAAAGGGGCATAAATCGGGCATTTCGTGCAGGACACAGCCGAAGCACCCGGCGCAAATCACTCTGGTGCAGGAACCCGGGCCCGCCCGAAACAGAGCGGGCCTGCCCCGATCGGAGCAGGCCCGCTTGACAGCTGACGGATCGTCAGAGCACCTGGAGGTTCTTCCGCAGCTCGAAGGGGGTGACCTCGGAGCGGTACTCCTCCCACTCCTGGCGCTTGTTCCTCAGGAAGAAGTCGAAGACGTGCTCGCCGAGCGTCTCGGCGACCAGTTCGCTGCGCTGCATCAGGTCGATGGCCTCGCCGAGGTTCTGCGGCATCGGCTGGATGCCGAGGGCGCGGCGCTCGGAGTCGGAGAGCGCCCAGACGTCGTCGTCGGCGCCGGGCGGGAGCTCGTAGCCCTCCTCGATGCCCTTGAGGCCGGCCGCGAGGGTCACCGCGTAGGCGAGGTAGGGGTTGCAGCCGGTGTCCAGCGAGCGGACCTCGACCCGGGTCGAGCCCTGCTTGCCGGGCTTGTACATCGGCACCCGAATCAGCGCCGAGCGGTTGTTGTGGCCCCAGCAGATGTACGACGGGGCCTCGCCGCCCGCGCCGGCGGTGCGCTGGGAGCCGCCCCAGATGCGCTTGTAGGAGTTCACCCACTGGTTGGTGACGGCGGCGGTCTCGGCGGCGTGCTTGAGCAGGCCGGCGATGAAGGAGCGGCCGACCTTGGAGAGCTGGTACTCGGCGCCGGACTCGTGGAAGGCGTTGCGGTCGCCCTCGAACAGCGAGAGGTGGGTGTGCATGCCCGAGCCGGGGTGGTCGGAGAAGGGCTTCGGCATGAAGGTCGCGTGCACGCCCTGCTCCAGCGCAACCTCCTTCATGACCAGGCGGAAGGTCATGATGTTGTCGGCCGTCGACAGCGCGTCGGCGTATCGCAGGTCGATCTCCTGCTGGCCGGGGGCGCCCTCGTGGTGGGAGAACTCCACCGAGATGCCCATCGACTCCAGCATGGTGATCGCCTGGCGGCGGAAGTCGTGGCCGACCCCGCGCGGGGTGTGGTCGAAGTAGCCGGACTGGTCGGCGGGGATCGGCGGGGTGCCGTCGCCGGGCAGGTTCTTCAGCAGGAAGAACTCGATCTCGGGGTGGGTGTAGAAGGTGAAGCCCTGGTCGGAGGCCTTCTCCAGGGTGCGCTTGAGCACGAACCGGGGGTCGGCGAAGGAGGGCGAGCCGTCCGGCATCAGGATGTCGCAGAACATCCGGGCGGTGCCCGGCGTCTCCGAGCGCCACGGCAGGATCTGGAACGTGGTCGGGTCCGGCTTGGCGATCATGTCGGACTCGTAGACCCGGGCGAAGCCCTCGATCGCGGAGCCGTCGAAGCCGATGCCCTCCTCGAAGGCCTGTTCCAGCTCGGCCGGCGCCACCGCGACCGACTTGAGGAACCCGAGCACGTCGGTGAACCACAGCCGGACGAACCGGATGTCACGCTCTTCGAGCGTCCGAAGCACGAACTGCTGTTGCTTGCCCATGGGGACAGTCTCACCTCTGCTCTTTACGCTCGTGTTACGCCCGGAAGGCCCCCGAAGGCGACTGTCCCCATCATGGCCGATCATCGCCGCCATGGGCAGTCCCGGCCCCCTCCCCGGGTGCTCGCCGGCCCCCCGGCCGCCACATTGCGTCAGATCGACGATTACACTCGAAGGCATGCCGAATCTCCGTCTCGCCCTGAGCCAGATCGACCCCTGGGTCGGTGACATCGCCCGCAACAGTGATGAGGTGGTGCGCTGGACCAAGCAGGCCGTGGAGGCCGGTGCCCAGCTGGTCGCCTTCCCTGAGATGGTCCTGACCGGCTACCCGGTCGAGGACCTCGCCCTGCGCCACTCCTTCGTCGAGGCCTCCCGCGGCGCGCTGGTCGAGCTGGCCGGGCGGCTGGCCGACGACGGGCTGGGCGAGGTGCCGGTGGTGGTCGGCTACCTCGGGCGCTCCGAGCACGCCTCGCCGCGCTTCGGCCGCCCGGCCGGGTCTCCGCAGAACTGCGCGGCGGTGCTGCACCGGGGCGAGGTGGTGACCCGCTTCGCCAAGCACCACCTGCCCAACTACGGCGTGTTCGACGAGTTCCGCTGGTTCGTCCCGGGCGACCAGCTGCCGGTGCTGCGGCTGCACGGGGTGGACGTCGCGCTGGCGATCTGCGAGGACATCTGGCAGGACGGCGGCCGGGTGACGGCGGCCCGCGAGGCCGAGGCCGGGCTGCTGCTGGTGATCAACGGCTCGCCGTACGAGCGGAACAAGGACGACCAGCGGCTCGACCTGGTCCGGCGCCGGGCCGCCGAGGCGGGCTGCCCGCTGGCCTACGTGAACATGGTCGGCGGCCAGGACGAGCTGGTCTTCGACGGCGACTCGATCGTGGTCGGCGCGGACGGCGAGGTGCTGGCCCGCTCCCCGCAGTTCGAGGAGCACCTGCTGGTCCTCGACCTCGACCTGCCGGCCGCCAGCAGCGACCACACCGACGGCCTGCTGCTGAGCGACGGCCTGCGCCTGGTCCGTACCGAGCTGGGCGGCGAGCCGCGGCCCGCGCCCGCCGAGAAGCAGGCCACCGAGGTGGCGCCGCGGCTCTCCGACGAGGCCGAGATCTGGGCCGCGCTGGTCTCCGGCACCCGGGCGTACGTCGCCAAGAACGGCTTGAGGTCCGTGCTGATCGGCCTCTCCGGCGGCATCGACTCGGCACTCGTCGCCTCGATCGCCGTGGACGCGATCGGCGCCGGGAACGTGTACTGCGTCTCCATGCCGAGCCGCTACTCCTCGCAGCATTCCCGCGACGACGCGGCCGAGCTGGCCCGCCGCACCGGACTGCACTTCCGGACGGTCTCCATCGCCCCGATGTTCGACGCCTACATGGGCGCCACCGAGCTGACCGGCCTGGCCGAGGAGAACCTGCAGTCCCGGCTGCGCGGCACCCTGCTGATGGCGATCTCCAACCAGGAGGGGCACATCGTGCTCGCGCCCGGCAACAAGAGCGAGCTGGCGGTCGGCTACTCGACCCTGTACGGCGACTCGGTGGGCGCGTTCGGGCCGATCAAGGACGTGTACAAGTCGCTGATCTTCCGGCTGGCCCGCTGGCGCAACGAGGAGGCCGAGCGGCGCGGCGAGGTGCCGCCGATCCCGGAGAACACGATCAGCAAGCCGCCGTCCGCCGAGCTGCGGCCGGACCAGATGGACACCGACTCGCTGCCCGACTACGACCTGCTGGACAGCGTGCTGGACCGGTACATCGAGGGCGACGAGGGCCGGGACGCGATCGTCGCGGCCGGCTTCGACCCGGCCGTGGTGGACCGGGTGGTCCGGCTGGTCGACACCGCCGAGTACAAGCGGCGCCAGTACCCGCCGGGCCCGAAGATCTCGGTCAAGAACTTCGGCCGGGACCGCCGCCTGCCGATCACCAACCGCTGGCGGCGCGGCTGATCCAGCGGCTGATCTAGGCGTACCGGTAGGTGGCGGCCACCGCGAGGTGGTCGCTGCCGTCCCGGGGCAGGGTGCGGGAGTCGACCGGCAACAGGGCGCCCTTGCTCATGATCTGGTCGATCCGGGCCATCGGGAAGGCCGCCGGCCAGCTGAAGCCGAAGCCGTCCCCGGCCGCACCCTGGGCCGAGCGCATCTGCGAGGTGACCGGCGCCAGGCTGCGGTCGTTCATGGTGCCGTTGAGGTCGCCGAGCAGCAGCACCTTCTTCAGCGGCTCGGCCTGGATCGCGTCGCCGAGCGCCTGCGCGCTGACGTCCCGCTGGTCGACGGTGAAGCCGCCCTCGGCCTTCAGCCGGACGGACGGCAGGTGCGCGACGTACACCGCGACCGGGCCCTGCGGGGTGGTGACCTGCGCCCGGAAGGCCCGGGTCCAGCCCATCTTGAGGTCAACCGGTGTGACATCGGCGATCGGGTACTTCGACCAGAGGCCGACGGTGCCCTCGACCGCGTGGTACGGATACGCCGGGGCCAGGCCGGTCTCGTAGCCGCGCAGCGCCTTGCCGGCCAGCTCCTGGAGGGCGACGATCTGTGCGCCGGAGTCCACCAGCCCGCGGACCGTGCCCGGCACGTCGGTGTTGTCGGCGGCCACGTTGTGGCTGACCACCGTCCAGTCGCCCTTGCCGCCGCTCTTGTCGGTCAGCAGGCCGCCGAACAGGTTGAGCCAGAGCACGGCGGGCACCAGCAGGGCGATCAGCGCGGTGGCCGAGCGGCGCAGCAGCGCCGCGACCAGCAGCACGGGGACGGCCAGGCCGGCCCAGGGCAGGAAGGTCTCCAGCAGGCTGCCGAGGTTGCCGACGCTGTTGGGGATCTCGGCGTGGAAGGCCAGCAGCACGGCGGTGAGCAGGGCCAGCGCGGCGAGGACCAGGCCGCGCCGCCAGGTGGTGCTGCCGCGGCCGTCCCGGCCCCAGTGCCGCAGGCCCAGGAAGCGCCCGGGACGGCCCGCGGGGTCCGGGGCGCTCTCCTCGCGCCGGGGCCGGTCGGTCCTGTCCGTCTGCGTCATCCGTGGCTCCCGTTCGCTCGTGCCGTCCGCCGGTCCGGCGCCGGGTCCGTCGGGTTCCGGGTGTTGTGCCGGACTGGTGCCGGTTTGATCGGATCCCGGCTCAGCCTATGCCGGGACAGACGCGGGGCCCTTGGAGCGGGGTTCCGGCGTGGCCCGGTTTGGTGAGCCAGGCCACGTCAGGCGTCGGGGCGTTCAGACGTCCGGCGTCAGGGGGCGGCGGGGCGGGGGGCGAGGCCGTCAAGCAGGGCGTCGACCATCTTGCGGGCCAGCTCCGGGTCCTCCAGGTCGGAGTCCTCCCAGAGGATGCTCCGGTAGAGGATCGGGCCCAACAGGAGGTCGCCGAGCAGGTCGAGATCGAGGTCGGCGCGCAGCACGCCTTCGTCGATGGCCCGTTGGACCAGGTCGAGGGCCGCCTCGCGCCGCGGCTTGACCACCCGGTCGTGGTAGGCGGCGTGCAGCTCCGGGAGGCTGTGCATCTGGCCGAAGGCGGCCTTGAGCACCCAGCGGGTGCGCTTGGCCAGGCCGCGCCGGCGCATGTAGTCGATCATCGCGACCAGCTCGTCCCGGGCGCTGCCGCCGGTCGACTCCGGCATCGGGACCTCCAGCCGGCTGACCACGTCGACCAGCAGGGCCTCCTTGTTGGGCCAGCGCCGGTAGATGGTGGCCTTGCCGACGCCGGCGGCGGTGGCGATGCCCTCGATGGTGAGCTCGGACAGCGTGGTGCCGCCCGCCATCAGGTCCTCGACGGCGGTGAAGATGGCCTGTTCGGCGGCCTCGCTGCGCGGCCGGCCGCGGCGCGCGGTGGCGCAGGGCTGCCCGGCCCCGGCGGCCGGAGTGTCCGTCTTCATCCCCGCTGTTCTCCCTGGATCTACGGGCGCGCGGGCGCCGTTCCGTTTCCCATGGTCCGGGGCCGGCCGGGTGGTGGCCGGACCCGGTCCGTAAGGCCCTGCCGCTCCGGGCGTACCCGGGGCGGCAGGGCCATTGTCGCTCAGCGCTTCGCCGGTCAGGCGTCCGCGGCCGCGGTCTCCCGCCGGTCGGTCGACTGATCGGCCGGCTGGACGGCCGGGGCGCCGGGCCCGCCGGTGGGGCCGGCGGCCTTGCGCGGGAGCAGGAACCAGGCGATCAGGGCGCCGGCCACGGTGATGCCCGCGGAGAGCGAGGCCACCACGTGCATGGCGCTGATGAAGGAGTCGTTGGCCGGGCCGAGCAGCGCCTGCCCCTTGGGACCGAGCCGGCCGGCGATGGCCAGGGTGGCCTCCAGGGACTCGCCGGCCTTGTCGCGGTACTCGGCCGGCAGCTGGTTCAGGGTGTCGGTCATGCCGTCGCGGTAGAAGGTGGAGAGCACCGCGCCGAGCACGGCGACCCCGAGCGAGCCGCCGACCTGGCGGAAGGTGTTGTTGACGGCCGAGCCGGCGCCGGCCTTCTCGCGGGGCAGCGAGCCCATGATCGCGACGGTGACCGGCGGCATGACGTGGGCCATGCCCGAGCCCATCAGCAGGCCGAGCACGATCAGCACCCAGATCGGCGTGGCGGCGGTCAGCAGGGTGTAGCCGACGAAACCGACCCCGATCAGCAGCATGCCGACGGCGGCGGTGGCGGCGACGCCGAAGCGGTCGACCACGAGCCGGGCCCGGGGCGCGAACAGCAGCTGGGCGACGGCCAGCGGCAGCATCAGCAGACCGGCCTGGAGCGCGCTGTAGCCGCGCACGCTCTGGATGTAGAAGACGCCGAAGAAGGAGACGCCCATCAGCGCGAAGAACACCACGCCGACGACCACCACGGAGGCACTGAACACCTTGTTGCGGAACCAGGTGACGTCCAGCGCGGGGTGCGCGGTGCGGCGCTCGAACCAGACGAACGCGACCAGGGCCACCACGCCGACCAGCACCGGCACCCAGGCCCCGGCGGCGGTGAAGTCGGCCAGCTCGCCGCCCTTGATGATGCCGTAGATCAGCGCGACCAGGCCGATGATCGACAGCAGCACACCGACCGGGTCGAGCCGGCCCGGGTTCGGGTCCTTGGACTCGGGCACCAGGATCACCATCGCGATCACCGCGACGATCACGATCGGGACGTTGATCAGGAAGACCGAGCCCCACCAGAAGTGCTCGATCAGCACGCCTCCGGTGATCGGGCCGATCGCGATGGCCAGGCCGACCGCGCCCGCCCAGATGCCGATCGCCTTGGGCTGCTCGGCGCGCTCGAAGACGTTCATGATGATGGCCAGCGTGGCGGGCATCGCGAGTGCGGCGCCGACGCCCATCAGGGCGCGGTAGCCGACGAGTTCACCGGGCGTCGCGGCCATGGCGGACAGCAGCGAGGCGATGCCGAAGACCACCATGCCGGCCAGCAGGGCGCGCTTGCGGCCGAAGCGGTCGCCGAGCAGGCCCGAGGTGAAGAGCAGTCCGGCGAACACCAGGGTGTAGGAGTTGATCGACCATTCCAGGTCGCTCTGGGTGGCGCCGAGTCCGACCGGCGCCGGGGTCGCGATGGTCTTCATCGCGACGTTGAGGATCGAGTTGTCGAGGACGACGACGAGCAGGGCGAGCACCAGGGTGCAGAGGATCGCCCAGCGGCGGCGGTGGATGGCTTCCGGCACACGGGGTGGCGCGGCTGCGGTGGTCATTGGTCTTCCCGTCCGTGATGGCGTGGCACTGGCGGGCAATTCCGAGCCGCGGACGTCTCGTAACCCCCTTGATCAGAGTAGCCGCCTTTTCGATACGAGACGACCCCGTTTCGCAAAATGAGGGCAAAGCCCGTCCGGTGTGCCCCAGCCGGTGTGCCCCAGCCGGTGTGCCCCAGCCGGTGTGCCGCAGATCGCACCGGGCCGCCCGCACGCCCCTTTGCGCTCGCGCCGGGGCGTGCAAGCATGGAGGTGATCCGGGGACGCCGCACGGCGCCACGAGACGACAACCCTTCAGGAGCCTGTTCGATGAACGCTTCTCCGTCTTCGCCTGCCCAGAACCAGGCGTCGCCCGCCACCCTCTACGGCGGGGTCACCAACCGACGCGTCACCGTCCGCGATCTCGCCGCCGCCAAGCAGCGCGGCGAGAAGTGGTCCATGCTCACCGCCTACGACGCCCTCACCGCGGGGGTGTTCGACGAGGCGGGCATCCCCGTCCTGCTGGTCGGCGACTCGGCCGGCAACTGCCACCTCGGCTACGAGACCACCGTGCCGGTGACCATGGATCAGATGGTGATGCTCTCCGCCGCCGTCGTCCGCGGCACCGAGCGGGCCATGATCGTCGCCGACCTGCCGTTCGGCTCCTACCAGGAGTCCCCCGCGCAGGCCATGCGCAACGCGGCCCGGCTGATGAAGGAGGCCGGGGTCGGCGCGGTCAAGCTGGAGGGCGGGGAGCGCAGCGCCCGCTCGATCGAGCTGCTGGTCGAGGCCGGCGTCCCGGTGATGGCCCACATCGGCCTCACCCCGCAGTCCGTGCACGCCCTCGGCGGCTACCCGGTCCAGGGCCGCGGCGACGAGGCGGCGCACCAGCTGCTGCGCGACGCCAAGGCCGTCCAGCAGGCCGGCGCCTTCTCGGTGGTGCTGGAGGCGGTGCCCGCCGAGCTGGCCGCCCAGGTCACCGAGCAGCTGGCGATCCCGACCGTCGGCATCGGCGGCGGCCCGGAGACCGACGCCCAGGTTCTGGTCTGGACCGACATGGCCGGCATGACGGCGGGCCGGGTGCCCAAGTTCGTCAAGAAGTACGCGAACCTGCGCGGCGTCCTCGGCGACGCCGCACGTGAGTTCGCCGAGGAGGTTCGCACCGGCGCCTTCCCGGCGGCCGAGCACAGCTTCCACTGACGGCACCTGGCTCTACGGCCCCGCTCCGCAGGTCGGAGCGGGGCCGCTGTCACGCCCGAGCGGCGATGACAGCGGCGTGACAGCGGGCCCGGCCGTACGACAGGGCGCTGACAGCCGGGGCGGACAGCCTGGAGGCATGACAGGAATCGCCACCGCCCCGAACACGCGGGGAACAGCCGGGAACGCCGTCGAGGTGCACGGCATGGTCAAGCACTTCGGCACCACCAAGGCCCTCGACGGCGTCGACCTCACCGTCCGCGAGGGCACCGTCCTCGCCCTGCTCGGCCCCAACGGCGCCGGCAAGACCACGCTGGTCCGCATCCTCTCCACGCTGATCAAGCCGGACGCCGGCACCGCGTTCGTCGGCGGCTACGACGTCCTGCGCCAGCCCAAGCAGCTGCGCCGCACCATCGGCCTGACCGGCCAGTACGCGTCCGTGGACGAACTGCTCTCCGGCTACGAGAACCTCTACCTGATCGGCCGGCTGCTCGACCTCTCCAGCCGCGGGGCCAAGGCCCGGGCCGCCGAACTGCTGGAGCGCTTCTCGCTCACCGAGGCCGCCAAGCGGCCCGCCAAGACCTACTCCGGCGGCATGCGCCGCCGCCTCGACCTGGCCGCCAGCATGATCGGCCGCCCCCAGGTGCTCTACCTGGACGAGCCCACCACCGGTCTGGACCCGCGCACCCGCAACGAGGTCTGGGACGAGGTGCAGCGGATGGTCGCCGAGGGCAGCACCGTGCTGCTGACCACCCAGTACATGGAGGAGGCGGAGCAGCTCGCCAACGAGCTGACCGTCATCGACCGGGGCAAGGTGATCGCCAACGGCGGCGTCGCCGAGCTCAAGGCCAAGGTCGGCGGCCAGATTCTCCAGGTCCGCCCGGCCCACCCGGCCGAACTGCCGGAGATGGCCCGCCGCCTGCACGAGAGCGGCATCACCGGCGCCACCATCTCCCCCGACGACGGCCTGCTCGCGGTGCCGATCACCGGCGAGGAGCAGCTCACCACCGTGATCGGGGTGCTCGGCGGCCGCGGCTTCGCGATCGCCGGCATCGACACCAAGGTGCCCAGCCTGGACGAGGTCTTCCTCGCCATCACCGGCAAGCCCACCGCCGACCCGGCCACCGCGCCCGCCATCGCCCTCGTCAAGGAGCCCGTCGCATGACCACCGCCACGCTCGCCCCCACCCGGGCCGGGGACACCCGGGCCGAGGACCCCCGGATCGGCCTGGCCGGCACCCTGCGCCACGTCGGCGCGCTGACCCGGCGCAACCTGATGCGGATCAAGGCCGACCCGGAGTCGATGTTCGACGCCGTGCTGATGCCGATCGTCTTCACGGTGCTGTTCGTCTACGTCTTCGGCGGCGCCATGTCGGGCAACCAGGACGACTACAAGCAGCGGCTGATCCCCGGTCTGCTCGGGCAGACCGGCATGACCCTGGCACTGGCCGTCGGCACCGGTCTGAACAGCGACTTCCAGACCGGGGTGATGGACCGGTTCCGCACCCTGCCGATCGGCCGGGCCTCCGTCCTGCTCTCCAAGATCGTGGCGGAGACGCTGCGGGCGCTGATCTCCTCCGCGATCCTGCTGACCTTCGCGTTCATCCTCGGCTTCGAGCTCAAGACCGGCGTACTGGAGCTGCTGGCCGCGGTCGGCCTGTCGCTGGTGTTCGGCATGTCGATCGTCTGGATCTCGATGCTGCTGGGCATGGCGATGAAGAGCGCCCAGGCCGTCCAGGGCGTCTCCATGCTGGTCCTGATGCCGATGCAGTTCGGCAGCTCGATCTTCGCGCCGACCGAGACCATGCCGGGCTGGCTGCAGGCCTTCACCAAGGTCAACCCGCTGTCCGCGCTGGCCGACGCCGCCCGTGGCCTGCTCAACGGTCAGGGGCCGATCGCCCACCCGGTGATGGTCGTGCTGATCTGGTCCGCCGCCTCGACCGCGATCTTCGCCCCGCTCGCGGTGGCCCGCTTCCGCAAGCGCACCTGAGACGGGGCGGCCGGCCCTCCGCGGGGGGAAGGGCCGGCCGCCCGCCCCGGTCAGCCGATCACGGTCTCCAGCAGGTCCCTGGTCTGCTGCGGGGTCATGCCGTTGCCCTCGGCGTGGGCGGTCTCGTACGCGTCGTCACCCAGCACGGCCCGCAGGGCGGCCGCCGAGCGCTCGCGTTCCGCCCGGTCCAGGAAGCCGCCCTTCGGGCCGTTCAGCCCGGTGTGCGCGCCGAGCAGGACGGTGGCCAGGCGGGCCTTCGCCAGGTCGCCGTCGCGCTCGGCGAAGGCGCGCAGCACCCCCACCGTGGCCGGCACGACCATGACCGCCATCTGCTCGGCGAAGCCGCTCCCGGCCTTCGTCGAGCGGAGCAGCCGCCGGCCGTCGCGCATCAGGGCGAGTCCCCGGTCCGGGTCGCCGGCGCGCGCCGTGACCCAGCCCCGCGCGGTCGTCAGCAGCCCGGCCGTCATGCCGGGGGCGAAGCCGCCGACCCGGGTCACGTCCAGTTGGTCCAGCTCGGCCAGCGCCTGCGGGTACTCGCCGCGGTGGGCGTGGATGCCGCAGAGCGTCAGATGCCCGAACAGCAGCGCGCCGGTGGTGACCTGCCTCGCACCCGGGTTGTCGAGGGCAGCGAGGGTGTCCCGGATGATCCGCTCGCCGCGCGCCATGTCCTGCTCCAGCACGGCGCTGCCGAGGTTCACCCGCAGGATCGGCACCTCCTGCGGCGCGCCCAGCTCCTCGGCCAGCTCGATCGCCTGCTCGTACGCGGCGGCGGCCTCCTCGGCGTCCCCCCGGTTGGCCAGCGCCTCACCGCGGGCCGAGAGCGCCTGGGAGATTCCCCAGAGGTCCCCGGCCTGCCGGCACAGCTCCAGGGACCGCTCGCCGTCACGGATTCCCTGCTCCGCGCCGCCGGGCCAGTCGTTCATCATCTTGGCCCGGATCTGCAGGATGAACGCCAGATCGGTCGGCCCGCCGTGCACCTCGCAGCCGCGCACCGCGTCGTCCATCAGGTCCTTCATCACGTCCAGCCGGCCCGTCAGGAAGGCCGCGAACACCCGCATCAGCGCCGGGAACCGGTAGGCCTGCGGCAGGTCCGGGGTGTAGGCGGCGAGCAGGTGCTGCGAGACGGCGATCGCCTCCGGGTCGCCCAATACCTCCAGGTTCCCCTCGAACAGCCCGACCAGCCGGTACATCGCGAGCATCCGGCGGGCCTCCTCGGCCACCCCCACCGGCATCGGCACGCCGTACGCGAGCACGTGGCGCTCCAGCGGCACCGGGGCCGGCCCGGCCGGGTCGAACGGGTCCGGGGCGAGCGCGGCCACCGCGTCGTACCAGCCGCGGGCCTCCATGCTGTAGCCGCGCAGCGACCAGTACCAGCTCATGCCGAGGGCGACGACCAGCGCCTGTTCCTCGTCCCTGCGGTCGACGGCACGGCGCAGCGCGGCCCGGATGTTGTCCTGCTCGCTCTCCAGCACGGCCAGCCAGTGCAGTTGCTGCGGGCCGTGGATGTTCAGGTCGGCGGTGGCGACCACCGCGCGGAAATGCGCCAGGTGGCGGCCCTCGGTCGCGGCCTGCTCGGCGGACTCGGCCAGCCGCTCGACCGCGTACTCGTGGATGGTCTCCAGCATCCGGTAGCGCGGCAGGCCCGCGCCGCCGAGGTCGGCCACCAGCAGGGACTTGTCCACCAGCGAGAGCAGCAGGTCCGCGACCTCCTCGCGGGGCACCTCGGAGTCGTCGGCGCAGATCGCCTCGGCGTCCTCCAGCCGCCAGCCGCCCGCGAACACCGAGAGGCGGCGCAGGACGGCGCGTTCGCGCTTGCCGAGCAGGTCCCAGCTCCAGTCGACGACCGCGCGCAGGGTCTGCTGGCGCGGCAGCAGGGTGCGGCTGCCTGCGGTGAGCAGGCCGAAGCGGCCGTCCAGGCGGTCGGCGATCTGGCGGGCCGTCATCACCCGCAGCCGGGCGGCGGCGAGTTCGATGGCGAGCGGCAGACCGTCCAGGCGGCGGCAGATCTCGGCGCAGGCCTCCGGCTCGCTGCGCGGGTCGAAGCCGGGACGGGCAGCGGCGGCGCGCTCGGCGAGCAGGCGCAGCGCCACCGGGTCGGGCAGCGGCTCGACGGGCAGGACGGTCTCGCCGGGCACGCCGAGCGGTTCGCGGCTGGTGGCGAGCACGGTCAGGCCCGGGCACTCGACCAGCAGCACCTCGGCGAGGTCGGCGGCGGCCTGGATCAGGTGCTCGCAGTTGTCCAGGACGAGCAGCATCCGGCCGTGGCCGCAGTGTTCGACCAGCCGGCGCAGCGGGTCCTCGGCGCGCTTCTCGATCACCTCGGCAACCATGCTGCTGCTGTGCAGGACGATCTCGCGCAGGCCGAGCGCGGAGACGACGGCGGCGGGGACGGCGTCCGGGCTCTCCAGCGGCGCGAGTTCGGCCAGCCAGACGCCGTCCGGCCAGTGCCCGGCGGCGAGTTCGGCGCGGCCGGCCTCGATCGAGAGACTGGTCTTGCCGGAGCCGCCCGGGCCGGTGAGGGTGACCAGCCGACTGATAGTCAGAACCTCGCGCAGGGCCGCGAGATCGCTCTCCCGGCCGACGAAGCTGGTGAGCCGGCCGCGCAGGTTGCCTACGGCGCGCGGGGGTTGGGGCGGCGTGGGGGTCCGCTCCGCCGCTTGCGCCGGGGCCGTCTCGGACGGGGCCAGCAACTCGGCGTATAGGGACTTGAGTTGACGACCGGGGTCGACGCCGAGCTCGTCGGCGAGGGCGCGCCTGGTCCGCTCGTAGTGCCGCAGCGCCTCGGCCGTCCGGCCGCTCTCCTGCAGCGCCCGGACCAGCAGGTACTGCCACGGTTCGTCCAGCGGACGCCGGTCGCACAGTTCGGCCAGCTCCGCGACCAGCTCGGCGGCCCGGCCCAGCCCGAGATCGGCGGTGATGCGATGCCGGCGGGCCTCGTCGCGCTGCGCCTCCAGCCGGGCGGCCGGGCCGCCGCGGTCCGGCAGGTCGGCCAGCGCGGGGCCGCGCCAGAGCGCCAGGGCGGCCCGCAGCCGCTCGGCGGCGCGGGCGTGGTCGCCGGCGTCGAGCGCGTGGCGGCCCTCGTCGGCCAGCCGGCGGAACTCGGCGAGGTCGGTGGCCGGGCCGGTCAGCCAGTACCCGGCGGGGCCGGAGCCGACCTCGTCCCGGCCGATGGTGCGGCGCAGCCGGCCGACCAGGGTCTGCAGCGCGGCGGAGGAGTCCTGCGGCGGCTCGGTGTCCCACACCTCGTCCACCAGGAGGTCGGCCGGCACCGGGCGGCCCTGCCGCAGGGCCAGCGCGGTGAGCAGCGCCCGCAGCCGGGCGCCGCCGAGCGGGACCGGCGTGCCGTCGTCGTGGTGGGCGGTGGTGGTTCCGAGGATGCCGTAATGCACCGGACCATTCTGGTCGATGCCCGGTGGTGCGGGCGCACAATTGTGCTGGCCCTCCCGCCCGGCCCTGCGGCTCCGACGTTCGTGTCCGCGCGGAACCCGGACGGGGGTGCCGGACGTTCACCCGGGGCGGCTTGTCCGGTCACCGGCGCGCCCGGCATGATCGATCCCCCGACCACCCAGAGCCCGCTCTTCCCGACAGACCCGGAGCACCCCACCATGACCTTCGCCGCAACGCAGCGCTCGCGCAGCGACGACCGCCGGATCAGCCCGGTGTTCTGGGTGCTCCTCGCCATACTCGGCACCTCCGCCTGGGCGGTGTACGCCGGGTACGGCAACACATCGTTCGGGGTGTTCCTGTTCGTGGTGGCGGGCTGGATGGTCTCGCTCTGCCTGCACGAGTACGCGCACGCGCGCACCGCGCTGCACGGCGGCGACATCAGCGTCGGCGCCAAGGGCTACCTGACGCTCAACCCGCTCAAGTACACCAACGTCCTGCTCAGCTTCGTGCTGCCGATCGTCTTCGTGATCCTCGGCGGCATCGGCCTGCCCGGCGGCTCGGTCTGGATCGAGCGGCACCGGATCCAGGGGCGGCTCAAGCACAGCCTGATCTCGGCGGCCGGGCCGCTGGTGAACCTGGTGTTCGCGGCGGTGCTGCTGATCCCGATCGGCGCCGGCTGGCTGGACGACCCGACCGTGCACGCGGTCTGGAACGGCTACGAGCTGCCCGTCTCGCCCTTCTCCGGCGCGCTCGGCTTCCTCGGCTTCCTCCAGCTCAGCGCGGCGCTGCTGAACCTGCTGCCGGTGCCCGGCCTGGACGGCTACGGGATCGTCGAGCCCTGGCTGTCGTACCAGACGCGGCGCGCCGTCGAGCCGTTCGCCCCGTACGGGATGCTCGCGGTGTTCGCGCTGCTGTGGCAGCCGCAGGTCAACTCGTTCTTCTTCGGGGTCGTCCACGACATGATGAGCCTGTTCGGCGTGGACGCCGACTACGCGACGCTCGGCCGATACCTCTTCAGCTTCTGGAAGAACTAGGCCCGGTCGGTGGCCTGGTCGGTGGCTTGGGAGGCCAGCTTCGCCCGACGGCGGTTCATCCAGAGCACGTTGCTCGCCACGCCCGCCATCGGGATCCAGATCAGGCCCAGCCAGTAACCCTGGGTCAGCGAGACCACGGCGGCGGTCAGCGCGAGGACGACGACGATCAGGGCGAAGAGGGACGTGCGGGGCATGACGGAAGGCTCCTAGGGCCGGGAACGGTCGGGCCGGGGGGCGGCCGG
The DNA here is from genome assembly GCF_019192735.1 of Kitasatospora aureofaciens. Lineage (GTDB taxonomy): Bacteria > Actinomycetota > Actinomycetes > Streptomycetales > Streptomycetaceae > Kitasatospora > Kitasatospora aureofaciens_A. Next base: position 200,461 of record NZ_JAHTKP010000002.1, on the reverse strand, counting down.
GACCCATTGTCGCCGACCTCACCCCCGGACCGGGTCCGGGGGTGAAGCCGACACGACATCGCCCGGGATCAGACGTCCGTGATCCGCAGACCCGCGTGCGCCTTGTAACGGCGGTTGACCGAGATCAGGTTGGCCACCAGCGACTCCACCTGGTGGGCGTTGCGCAGCCGCCCGGCGAAGATCCCCCGCATGCCGGGGATCCGCTCGGCCAGGGCCTGCACGACGTCGGTGGCGGCCCGCTCGTCGCCGAGCACCATCACGTCGGTGTCGATCTGCTCCACCGACTCGTCCTGGAGCAGCACCGCCGAGAGGTGGTGGAAGGCGGCGGTGACCCGGGAGTCCGGGAGCAGCGCGGCAGCCTGCTGGGCGGCGCTGCCCTCCTCCGGCACCAGCGCGTACGCGCCCTGCTTGTCGAAGCCGAGCGGGTTGACGCAGTCCACGACGATCTTGCCGGCCAGTTCCTCGCGCAGCGCGGTGAGGGTCGCGGCGTGCCCGTCCCACGGCACCGCGACGATCACGATGTCGCTCTCCCGGGCGGCGGTGGCGTTGTCGGCGCCGCGCACGCCGAGGCCCAGCTCGGCGGCGGAGGCCTCGGCCCGGACCGCGTCGCGCGAGCCGATGATCACCTGCTGGCCGGCCTTGGCCAGCCGCAGGGCCAGTCCGCGCCCCTGGTCGCCGGTGCCGCCGAGGACGCCGACCACCAGCTGCGAGACGTCCGGCAGCTCGTGGGCCGGGTTTGTCGCTGAATCGAGGGAAGTCATGGGCCGATCCTGCCAAACTCCCAGCCGGGCGCGACATTCTGGCCCGCATGGACGCGGTGAGAGTTTCGGCACTCCGGCAGCATCTGGCGGGCACCGGCTGGCTGGAAGTGGTCGGCGGCTTCGCCGGCTCGCTGCGGCGGTCGGTGTCCCGGCGCGGGGCGGGCGGGCTGCTGCTGGTCGGCACCGAGGCGTACGAGCCCTGGCATCTGGCCGCCCACCTGGAGGACGAGGCCGCGTGGTCGGACGTCCCCCGGCTGGCGCCCACCCTGCTCCGGCACCGTCCGCCGGCCGGCGCCCCGGCCCACCTGGCGCAGGACCTGCGGCGGCTCACCGAGGCCCGGCGCGGCGCGACCGTCCTGGTGGTGGCCCCCTCGGCGGCCGGCGCGCCGCTGCTGGAGCGGGTGCAGGACGCCCGTCGGCACGGTGCGACGGTGCTCGCGGTGGACGGCGCGGCCCCGGCCGATGCCGGGGACCTCGGCGGGCTCGCGCACGAGCGGCTGGCCGTCGGCACGGCCGCGGACGAGCCCTTCGACCTCGCCCAGCACCTGGTCAGCGCCGCTGCCGGGCAGCCCCCGGCCCGGCGCTCGGCACTGGACCGGCTCGCCGACCTGGCCGGCCGGCTCACGGCGGCGCCGGCGATCAGCCGCTGGTAGCTCCGCGCCGGCGGAAAACCCGTTGCCCACACCGGCACATCGAGGCCGCCCGACCCCAGCGCTGGGGTCGGGCGGCCTCGACGTTTCGTCAGGTGTTGTAGATCGTGGAGCGGTGGCCGACGTGTACGACCCACACCACCAGCTGTCCGTTGTCGATCGTGTAGACGATTCGGTAATCGCCCACGCGCAGGCGCCGGCGGTCGGGCTGCGACACGAGTGCGGTGGTGTTGAAGCCGAGCGGATCGCTTTCCAGCTCGGTCAGCTTGGCCAGGATGCGAAGCGCCATGTCGCGGGGGATCTTCCGAAGTTCGGCCTGAGCCTCCGGCCGGAACACGGTGCGGTACTCACTCACTGCGGGCCAGCGTCTCCCTCATGACGTCCTCGATGGGAATGCCCGGCGAGGGGTTGGCCATGCGCTCGTCGATGATCCGGTTGATCTCGCGCTCTTCCCACGCCTGGTACTTCCGCAGGACCTCGATCGACACGACGGCGGCGACCTCCTTGCCGCGGCGTGTGATCACGGTGGGTACGTCGTCCCGATCGGCCCGCTCGACCACTTCGGCCAGGTGCGCGCGGACGTCGCGGATCGACTCTATGGGCAACGGCTGCGTCATGCGCCCAAGCGTACACGGTGTCCCATGTGTACACAATGGCCCCTCGCCCGCAACCGTCCGGCAAGCGCTACTCGGCCTCGTCCTTCGGCTTGTCGCTCCAGCGCGGGTCGTTCTGCCACTCGCGGTTGCGCTCGTCGGCGAGTTGGAGGGCATGGGCGGCCTCGTCGGGGGTGGCGTACGGGCCGAGGCGGTCCTTGGCGGGGCACTCGGGGCCCTCCTCGACCTTGCCGTGCTTGATGCAGTAGAACCACTCGCCGGGCCGGCCGGTCGGCTTGCGGTGGAATCCCAGGGGCATGACGGTCTCCCGTGCAGACGGATGGGTCGGTACCGATCATTCCCCGCGCGGGGCCGCTCCGCACACCGCCCGGCCGGACGGGGCCCGGCCGATAGACTCGCAGGCATGGCTCTCGTACCCGGCATCCAGTCCCCCACCCGCAAGGTCCCGGCGCACATCGCGCGCCCCGAGTACGTCGGCAAGCCCGCGCCGACCCCGTACACCGGGCCCGAGGTGCAGACCGCCGAGACGATCGAGAAGATGCGGATCGCGAGCCGGATCGCCGCGCAGGCGATGGCGGAGGCGGCCAAGCTGATCGCCCCCGGCGTCACCACCGACGCGCTGGACGCCGTCGCCCACGACTACATGTGCGACCACGGCGCCTACCCGTCCGACCTCGGCTACCGGGGCTTCCCCAAGTCGATCTGCACCTCGATCAACGAGGTCATCTGCCACGGCATCCCGGACTCGACCGTCCTGCAGGACGGCGACATCGTCAACATCGACGCCACCGCGTACATCCACGGGGTGCACGGCGACCTCAACGCCACCTACCTGGTGGGCGACGTGGACGAGGAGTCCCGACTGCTCGTCGAGCGGACCCGGGAGTGCCTCAACCGGGCGATCAAGGCGGTCAAGCCGGGCCGTCAGATCAACGTGATCGGGCGGGTCATCGAGTCCTACGCCAAGCGCTTCGACTACGGCGTGGTGCGGGACTTCACCGGGCACGGCATCAACACGTCGTTCCACTCCGGCCTGGTCATCCCGCACTACGACAGCGAGCGGGCCACCGAGGTGATCAAGCCCGGGATGACCTTCACCATCGAGCCGATGCTCACCCTGGGCACCTACGACTACGAGATCTGGGCGGACGGCTGGACGGTCGTCACCGAGGACCGCAAGCGCACCGCCCAGTTCGAGCACACCCTGGTGGTCACGGCGGACGGCGCGGAGATCCTCACCCTGCCGTGACCCCGTTGGCCTCGCACCGAGGTCGGCGCGCCTTTCAGCCGATGAGCCACTGCTCCTCGGCGACCGCGCCGACCTCGGTGCAGGCGTCGGTCAGCACGTCCAGGACGCGCAGCGGGTCCGGCAGGGGCAGCTCGGGCCCGCGCAGCCACCCGACCTGGGAGCCGTCCGGCAGCGCGGCCGGCGGGAGCAGCGTGTACGAGCCGCGGCAGTGCCAACGCAGGCCGGGGTGCTCGGACATGGTGTCCGGGGTGGAGTCGAGGACACTCGGCCACCACTCGTCCTCGTCCTGCGGGGTGCCGCGGGTGGCGGTGAAGAACAGGTAGCGGTCATCGCCGACGGCGGCCACCGGCCCCTCGACGCCGAGCGCGGTCAGCCGCTCCAGCGCCAGCCGCCCGGCCTCGGCCGGGACGTCCAGGACGTCGTGCACGCGGCCGGTGGCGGTGACGAAGTTGGCCCGCGGGTCGCGGGAGATCCAGCGGGCCAGCTGCTCGGGGTCGGTGGTGGCCTGGGTCTGCCAGGCGAAGGACACCGGGTGCTGGGCGGGGGCCGGACAGGCGACCCGGTCGCAGGAACATCGGTAGCCGGCCGGATGGGCGGCGGGTGCGAGCGGGAAACCGGCGCGGACCGCGCCGAGCAGCTGATCCAGTCGGGCGGCGGGAGTGTCCGCGTCGCCCGGGCGGGCCCGCTGACGATCACGCTTCTGCCACCAGGTCGTCCACCTGCTGCCGGCTTCCATCGGGCCCCTTCCGCGCGCTGCCGTGCCTGGTTTGACACAGCGTTCGACGTACCACTCCGACGCAACACACGGCACCCCCCGCTGCTTCCCGGGTCGGTGCTCGGCCTTGCTGTCCCCGCCCTGCCGACCGGGGCCGGGATCACCGGACGGCCGACGCCCGGGTCACGGTACGGAGTCGCGGCAGCGCTCAGGCTGCGGCTCGGCGGCCCGGAGAGCACGCCGATACGCGCCTCGCCCGGCCCGTACGGGGCCCGCTGACCCGGGTGAACCCCGAGGGCGTACAGGAAGGATAAGGGTGCGCGGGGCCTCCGGATTACCGGGGGCGGTGCCTCGCCGGTCACACTCCCGGCACGCGGCCGTCACACCGGCTTCTCGTCCGGGCTCCCGGCGGCGGCTCGGCGGCCTGGTCCGGCCATCTGCTCCGGGCACCTGCTCCAACCACCGGCTCCGACCGCCGGCTCCGGGCACTGGCTCCGGTCACTGGCTCCGGTCACTGGCTCCGGTCACTGGCTCCGGTCACTGGCTCCGGTCACCCGTGCGGAGGTGAGACCCTGGTGGGGTGAAAGCGGACACCGAATTCGTCGGCGGCCCTCTCGACGGCCGGATCCTTGCCATCGAGGTGGGGATGATGCTCGGCGTGCCCAAGACCTACAAGGTGCCGGTCCCCGCGCACGGCGACACTCCCGCGCGCACACTGGTGTACGTCCGGTCCAAGCAGGTGCGGGGCATCCGCTGGTTCTGGCGCTACGAGTACGACGAGGCGGCCACCGAACGCGCGCCCGGCTGACGACCGCGCCCGCCGCCGTTCGCAGCCTCCCCGGGAGGACGGCCATGGCGAGAACCGTGCGGCACCCCAGGAGCAGGTCCGAGGCGGTCGCGCACCACAACCGGCAGGTGGCCGGGGTGACCGCGCTGCTGCTGGTGGCGGTCAGCGTCTACACCGTCGTGATCGGAGCGAACGGCTGGCTCTGGTTCGGCTGGGCGGTGCTGCTGCTCGCCTGTGTGGCCCTGTTCACGGTCCACCCCTGAGCAGCGGCACCACCCGTCGCCGATATCTCCGGCGTCCCCCCTCGTCGGTCAGTCATCCTCGGCGAGGATCAGGTACAGCTTCTTGCGGGCCTCGTTGAGCACCACAAGGCCCTTGGTGCGCTGCGCCTCCGTGCCGGTGGTCATGACCTGACGGATCGCCTGGTCGACCGCGGCGAGCGCCTGGCCGACCTCCTGGACGGCCTCCCAGTCGACCTCCCGGCCGGCCTCCGCCCACGGCTCGGCGGGCCCCGCCTCGGCCTCGGCCCGGCCCGCCTCGGTGAGCGAAACCAGCCGCTTGCCGCCGACCTCCTCCGCGACGATCAGGCCCTCCTCCTCCATCAGCTGGAGGTTGGGGTAGATCGAACCCGGGCTGGGCCGCCAGGCCCCGCCGGTCCGCTCGGCGATCTCGGCGATCATCTCGTAGCCGTGCATCGGCCGCTCCTTGAGCAGCGCCAGCAGCGACGCCCTGACGTCCCCGCGCCGGGCCCGGCCGCCCCGCCGGCCGTGCGGGCCACCGCGTCGTCCGCCACGCCCGCCGAAGCCGTGTCCGAACGGGCCGCCCATCGGGTGGCCGGGACCACCGCCGAACGGCGGGCCGAAGCCGCCGAACGCCCCGCGGCCCTCGAAGCCCTCCCCGGGCATCCCCTCGAACTCCGGGCCCGGGCCGCGGCGCCGTCCGCCGCGGGGGCTCTCCCCACGAAATCGCATTCCTGAGCGCATGGCGCCCACCTCCTCTGAGTCGTCGGGACAGTCGAGTAACTGTCTCGATAGCTCGACGATATATCGGCGACTGTCGCTCGTCAACGGATTCCGACCCGGATTCCGACCCGGCGTCCGCCCCGGCCCCCGACACCGGCTCCGACACGGCCGGACGCCCGGGACCCGGGCCCGGCCCAGCCGCTACGGTGGCGGGCATGGCCGGTGAACGAGATCTCGCGACGCTGCTGCGCGGCATGCGCCCAGTGCTCAACCCGGGGCGGTACGTGTACTGCACGCTGCCCGCGAAGGTGCCCGCCGGAATGCGGCCGGTGGTGACCGTCGCCGAACCCGAAGGCGTGACGGTGGTGGTCGCCCAGGAGGAGGCGGACGCGCTCGGGCTGCGCTACGAGTACGTGGCGGCCTGGATCACCCTGCAGATCCACTCCGCGCTGGAGGCCGTCGGGCTCACGGCGGCGGTGGCCGGGCGGCTCGCCGAGGAGGGGATCAGCTGCAACGTGGTGGCCGGCTTCCACCACGACCACCTGTTCGTCACCGCCGACGACGCCGAGCGCGCCGTCCGGGCGCTGGAGGAACTGTCGGCCCGCTCCGCGTGACAGTCGCTCCGCCTGACGGGGCCGCCGAGTGGCCGCCGCCGGAGGGGGCTCCGACACTGGGAGAGGCTGCCGGACCGCCCCGGCCCGTCGGCCCCTCACCGGAAGGAGACGGCCGCCATGGCCATCTGCGTCACCTGCGGAAACGACTACTGGCTCGCCTTCGAGATCAAGACGATCACCGGCGACACCTACACCTTCGACAGCTTCGAGTGCGCCATGGAGAAGCTTGCGCCGCGCTGTGAGCAGTGCCAGGTCCGGATCGTGGGCCACGGCGTGGAGGTGGCCGGCCGGTTCTTCTGCTGCGCCAACTGCGCCCGCGTCAACGGCGGCCTCGGCGAGCAGATCCGCGACGCCGTCGGCTCGCATCCCGCCTGACCCGCACGGCCGGAGGCATGGCGCACCCGGCCTGGCCGTTGGCCTGGCCGGGAGGCGGAAAGGGGGCGGAAGAGTCGGCCTGTACGCCGGGTTCTGTCTCCCGGGCTGCTTGCGCGGCCCGGGGAGGCGGCCATCCATCTAGGACTGCCGTTGCCGACAGCCTCGTGCGGTCTACCCGCGAGCTCGGGCGAGCAGCCCTCGAACACTCGCGCACGGCGCCCGAGGGCACCGATCTTGACCTTGCTCCAGGTGGGGTTTACCGAGCCGGCCGGGTCACCCCGGTCGCTGGTGGTCTCTTACACCACCGTTTCACCCTTACCCGTCGCCTGAGCGGCGGGCGGTCTGTTTTCTGTGGCACTGTCCCGCGGGTCACCCCGGGTGGGCGTTACCCACCACCCTGCTCTGTGGAGCCCGGACGTTCCTCGGCGGGTCAGGGACCCGTCGCGACCGCCCGGCCGGCTCTTCCGCCGTAGTGGTCATCGTAGCCGCTCGGACGGAGCCTCCCGTACTCCGGCCCGGGCCACCGGCGCATCCCCGCCGAGCCGGGCCGCGACCCGGGCGGCGCCCGCGGTGGCCCACGGGGTGGTGGTGGCCAGGCCGAGCGCGAGGATCGCGCCGCCCAGGCCGACCAGGATCCACCAGCCGGCGTGGCTGGCCGCCGCGAAGCCGGTGGCGACCGGGCCGACGACCGCCGAGGTGACGACCGTACCGATCACCGCCACCCCGAGCGACTGCCCGACCTGCCGGCTGGTCGACGCGACGGCGGCCGCCACGCCCGCCTGGGCGCGCGGCATGCCGGAGACGGCGGCGTTGGTGATCGGCGCGTTGACCATGCCGAAGCCGAAGCCGAACAGCGCGTACGCGACGAGCAGCAGCACCGCCGGGGAGTCCGCCGTCAGCCGGGTGAGCAGCACCCCGCTCGCGGCGAGGCCGAGCCCGGCCGCGACCAGCGGGCCGCGCGGGCCCCGGCTGCCGACGATCCGTCCGGACAGCGGCGCGCAGACCAGCATCATCCCGGCCATCGGCAGCGTCCACAGGCCCGCCTCGACCGGGCCGTAGTGGCGGACGTCCTGCAGGTAGAGGGTGTTGAGGAAGAGAAAGCCGCCGAGCCCGGCGAAGGCGCAGACCGCCGTGACGGTGGCGCCGGTGAACGGCGGGCTGGCGAAGAACCGCGGGTCGACCAGCGGCTCGGCCACCCGCCGCTCCCACAACGGGAAGGCGACCAGCGCGGCCCCGGCGGTCGCGGCGAGGGTGAGGATCAGCGGGGACGTCCAGCCGTTCCCGGGGCCCTCGATGATGGCGGCGGTGCCACAGCCGAGCAGGACGATCATCAGCAGCTGCCCGACCGGGTCCAGTCGGCGCGGCCGCGGCGCGCGCGACTCGGGGACGTAACGGGCGGTCAGGATTATGGCGACCAGGGCGACCGGAACGTTGATCAGGAAGATCGACGGCCAGCCCGCGCCGTCCACCAGGAAGCCGCCGAGCAGCGGCCCGAGCGCCATCGAGATGCCGACCACACCGCCCCACACCCCGATCGCGCGGGCCCGCTCCCTCGGATCGGTGAAGGTGTTGGTGATGATCGACATCGCCACCGGGTTGAGCATCGAGCCGCCCACCGCCTGCAGCGCGCGGAACGCCACCAGCCACTCCAGGCTCGGCGCCAGGCTGCACAGCAGCGAGCCGAGCGCGAAGCACAGCAGCCCGGTCTGGAACACCCGACGGCGGCCGAACCGGTCCGCCACCGAGCCGAACAGCATCAGCAGCGAGGCCAGGACCAGGGTGTACGCGTCGATGATCCACTGCAGACCGGAGGCCGGGGCGTCCAGATCGCGCTGGATCGCCGGCAGGGCGATGTTCACCACGGTGTTGTCCAGGCCGACGATGAACAGGCTCAGGCAGCAGATCGCCAGGACGAGCAGGCGGCGGTGCCGCCCGGGGACGGAGGGGGTGAGGGGTTCGGGCACGGGACGATCCTCCCACCCCCGCGAAGGTCAGACGGCGGCGAAGCGGACCGTCCGGGTGGCCGGATCGGCCGTCGCCAGGCGCACCCGGATCAGCCCGCCGAGCGGCAGCGCCGCGCGATCCGCACCGGCTCCGCCGTCCGCGGCGTCGCAGCGCGCCCGGACGGCCGGTTCGCGCAGCTGGACGGTGCCGGAGCCGGGCCGCTTCTCGTCCACGTCGATGACGACCGCCGTGAAGTCCTCGCCCTCCCGGCCGGCCAGCAGTTCGGCCTCCACCAGGTCCACGCAGGCCCGCTCGACCTCGCCCGAGCGGCGGTCCCCGCTCGCCATCAGCGCCGGTACGGCGGGCAGCGCCTCGCGCGTCCAGTCCGGCACGTCCTCCCCCGCGGCGACCGCGGCGCACACCTCCTGCGCGAACCGGTCGCCGAGCCGGCGCAGCGGGGCGGTGCAGTGCGCGTACGGCGCGGCCAGCGCGGCGTGGTCCGGATCGGCGGGGGCGGGCAGGCCGCGGGACTCGTCGAAGGCGTGGTAGCCGGCGCCGCGCAGCAGCCCGGTGCACTCGTTGAGGAACGCGGCGTTCAGCGGCACGTCCGGGTCGAGCGAGCGGATCAGCTCCGGGTACGGGAGACCCGCCGGCCAGTCGACGTCCAGGGCCTGGGCGATCCTCCGCAGCCGCTCGTACGCCTCGGCGGGCGCGGCCGGCAGGGTGCGCAGCAGGCCGACCCCCGCGTCGAGCATCAGGTCGGCCGCGGCCATGCCGGTGAGCAGCGAGATCTGGGCGTTCCAGCCGTCCGCCGGTCCGGGCGCGCGGTAGCCGAGGACGTAGCCGTGCAGGGTCTCCTCGACCTCCTGCTCCGGCACCGGCAGGCTGATCCCGCCGCGGGCGCGCTCCTGCTCCTCGCGCAGCCGGCCGACGGTGGCGAGCAGGGCGAGCTGCTCGTCGGCGCCGCCGAGGTCCACGCTGCGCTGGACGGCCGCGTAGTCGAGGCGGCGGTGCGAACGGACCAGGGCGCGGCGCAGGTCCGCCAGGACGACGGCGCCGTCCGCGTCCAGGTCCAGCTGCCAGAGCAGCGCGGGGCGGGGCTCGCCGGGCAGCAGGCTGGCGGCGTCCTCGGAGATCCGGGCGGGGTGCAGCGGGATGCGGTGGTCGGGGAAGTACAGCGTCTCGACGCGGCGGCGGGCCTCGACGTCGATCGCCCCGCCCGGGTGGACGAAGGCGGCGACGTCCGCGATCGCGTAGTACACCCGGTAGCCGCCGCCCGGGCGGCGGGTGAAGTGCATGGCCTGGTCGAGGTCGCGCGAGCCGGGCGGGTCGACCGTGAACAGCGGGAGGTCGGTGGCGTCGTACTCGGGCAGCCGGGGGCGCTCGGCCGCCTCCTCCGCCTCGGCGAGCACCTTTTCCGGCCACTCGGTGTGGATCTCCAGGCGGGCCCTGAGCTCGGCCAGTTCGGCGTTGATCCGGGCGGAGTCGGCGGCCTTGACGCGCAGTTTTCGGCGAGGCATGCAGGCCAGCGTAGGGCGAATCGGGTGATCCCGGACGGAGGCTCAGCGTCCCAGGAGGGACGGTGATCCCGGACGGAGGCTCAGCGTCCCAGGAGGGACTTCAGATCCTTGGCGGCGAGGGCGACGGTGTCGTCGTAGCCGCCGGTGGCCAGCCGGAGGACGTACGCGACCGCGTCGTCCGGGTGCGGGTCGGTGTACGGCTCGCCGTTGTAGTCCAGGAACAGCAGCATCGCCTCGAAGGCGGTGCGCTTGTTCCGGTCCACCAGCGGGTGGTTGCGGGCCAGGCTCTGGCCGAGGGCGACGGCCTTCGTCCAGAGGTCCGGGTAGGCGTCGGCGCCGAACAGGCTCGCCTGCGGGCGGCCGAGCGCGGAGAGGAGGGCGCCGAGGTCGCGGATGTTGCTGGGGCCGCCGGCGAGGTAGGTGACGTCGTCGAGGTCCAGGTACTCGGTGTTCGCGGTCACAGGTCCTTGAGCCTCTCCAGCGTCTCGGCGTTGGCCGCGCGGATGCGCGCCACCATGGCCGCCCGGCGCTCGGCCCGGTCGGGCCGGGGCTGCTCCGTCAGCGCCTCCGGCACCTCGGACTGGCGCACCTCGAAGGCCAGCTCGGCGGTGTCGTCGCCGGCCGCCGTGCCGATGACCCGCACGCGCCCGGCCATCACCGCCTGCGCGGCCGCGCGCAGCGCGAACTCCAACGCCTGCCGCGTCTCCGCCGGCATCCCGGCCGGCAGCCGCACGGACAGGGACTCCTCCACGGCATCGTCATCGCCGGGCACCAGGTCCAGGGGTTGCAGGCTCATCTCGTTCACTCTCCTTCGCCACTCACCGTAACCGTCAACGCCCACCGAGCCCACCGAATTGCCGGCCGCCGCCCACCCGACGGACAGGGGGCGCCTGCGGGGGCGGGATTTGCGTAGGGTGGCGGGGTTCGTTCGCCACAAAGTGTTGAGGAGTCCGCTGTGCTGGTGCTGTTGCCGCCCTCGGAGGGTAAGGCCGCGTCCGGGGACGGGGGGCCGGTGGCGCTCGGCGGGCTGTCGCTGCCGGGGCTCACGGCGGCGCGGGGTGAGGTGCTGGACTCGCTGGTGGGGCTCTGCCGGGGCGACGAGGACACCGCTGCCGAGGTGTTGGGGCTCAGCCCGGGGCTGCGGGGCGAGATCGCCCGGAACGCCGGGCTGCCGTCGGCCGGGGTGCGGCCGGCGGGCGAGGTGTACACCGGGGTGCTGTTCGACAACCTGGGGCTGGCGAGCCTGGACGAGGCCGCGTACGGCCGGGCGGAGCGCTCGCTGCTGGTGTTCTCCGGCCTCTGGGGCGCCGTGCGGATCACCGACCGGATCCCGCCCTACCGCTGCTCGATGGGCGTGAAACTCCCCGGCCCGGGGGCGCTCGGAGCGTACTGGCGGAGCGCGATGGCGACCGTGCTGCCGGAGGTCGCGGACGGGCTGGTGCTGGACCTGCGCAGTTCCGCGTACGCGGCGGCGTGGAAGCCGGCCGGCGAGGTGGCGTCCCGGACGGCGACCGTCCGGGTGCTCCAGGAGCGGAACGGCAAGCGCACGGTCGTCAGCCACTTCAACAAGGCGACGAAGGGCCGGCTCGTCCGGGATCTGCTGGTCGCGGGCGCCGAGCCGAAGACGCCCGGCGAGCTGATGGACGCGCTGCTGGAGCTGGGCCACCGGGTGGAGCTCGCGGCGGAGGGCACGGCCCGCAAGCCGTGGCAGCTGGACGTGGTGGTCACCGAGGTGCACTGACGGCGGGGTGCGCTGAAGGCGGAGGTGTACTGACGGCGCCGAGGCGGGGCCCGTGTCCCGCCTCGGCGTGGATCAGCGCAGGTGCGACGTGTCGTTGAGCAGCCGCACCGAGGCGTTGCCGTCCGCGTAGTACTGGACGGCGCAGAGCGAGGCTGCGGAAAGCTCCATCCGGTACAGCGAGTCCGGCGGCGCGCCGAGCGCGAGCCGGACCAACGTCTTGATCGGGCTGACGTGCGAGACGACCAGCACGGTCCTGCCGGGATTCCGGGCGAGGATCTTGTCCCGGGCGACGCCGGCCCGGTGGGTGAGCGTGGTGAAACTCTCGGTGCTGCCGGTCGGCTTGGCCTTGGCGGAGCCGAGCCAGGCGGCGAGGTCGTCCGGGTAGCGCTCCTGCACCTCGGCGAAGGTCAGGCCCTCCCAGGCGCCGAAGTCCACCTCGCGCAGCCCGTCCTCGTACCGGACCTCCAGGCCGAGCCGGGCTGCGACGGTCTCGGCGGTCTGCCGGGTGCGCCGCATCGGGGAGGCGACGACGGCCTGGATGCTGCCGCGGGCGGCGAGCGCCTCGGCGGCCCGTTCGGCCTGCCAGCGGCCCTTCTCGGAGAGCTCCGGGTCGCTGCCGCCGCTGCCGGAGAATCGCTTCTCCGGGGTGAGCGCGGTCTCGCCGTGGCGCAGCAGGACGAAGGTGGTGGGGGTGCCGAGGTCGGCCTCGGCGGCCCAGCCGGCCTTGGGGACGGCGGTCTCCAGCGGCGGCTCGGCGACGACGGCCTTCGCCGAGGTCGTCGTCGAGGTCGTCGCTGCGGCCGGCTTCTTCGGCTCCCACTGGCGCCCCGCCTTGCCGGCGTCCATGGCCTCGTTGGCCAGCCGGTCGGCGTCCTTGTTCCGCTCGCGCGGGATCCAGGTGTACGTCACCCGGCCGCGCGGGAGGATGGTCCGCGCCTCGGCAGCGAGCGGCTGCATGTCGGGGTGCTTGATCTTCCAGCGCCCGGACATCTGCTCGACGACCAGCTTGGAGTCCATCCGGACGTCCACCGAGGCGTCCGGGTCCAGCTCCCGGGCCGCCTTGAGGCCGGCGATCAGGCCCTTGTACTCGGCCACGTTGTTGGTGGCGTGGCCGATGAACTCGGCGGCCTCGGCGATGATCTGCCCGGTGTCGCCGTCCCGGACCACCGCGCCGTAGCCGGCCGGCCCCGGGTTGCCCCGGGACCCGCCGTCCGCCTCGACGATGAAGCGCGCCGCCACCGGGTCAGACGCCCGATTCGGCGGTACGGACCAGGATCCGGGAGCAGTTCTCGCAGCGGACGACCTTGTCGGCCGGCTCGGCCTTGATGGCGTTCAGCTCGGTGATCGAGAACTCGGTGCGGCAGCCCTCGCAGCGGCGCTGGTAGAGGCGGGCCGCGCCGACGCCGCCCTGCTGCTCGCGCAGCTTGGTGTAGAGCTTCAGCAGGTCGGCCGGGACGACGGCGACGACGGTCTCGCGGTCGCGGCGGACCTTCTCGGCCTCGCCGTCGATCTCGGCGAAGGCGGCGTCCCGGCGGGTCTCGGCCTCGGTGAGGACGACGGTGGAGTGCTCCAGGCGGGCGGTCAGCTCGTCGACCCGGGCCTGGGCGGTCTCCAGGCGCTCCATGACGTCCAGCACGACCTCCTCCAGGTCGCCCTGGCGCTTGGCGAGCGAGCCGATCTCGTGCTGGAGGTTCTCCAGGTCCCTCGGCGAGGTGATCGCGCCGGAGTCGAGGCGCTGCTGGTTGCGGGCGGAGCGGGTGCGGACCTGCTCGACGTCCTGCTCGGCCTTGGTCAGCTCGCGGGCGGTGTCGCCCTGCTGGGCCTGGGCGGCGACCACGAGGTCCTTGAGCGCGGTGTGGTCGGCGGTGACCTTCTCGATCTCGGCGTGCTCGGGCAGGCTCCGGCGCCGGTGGGCCAGCTGGTCGAGCTTCGAGTCGATGGCCTGGAGGTCGAGCAGGCGGATCTGGTCGGCGGGCGCGGCGTTCAAGCGGAAAGCTCCTGTGAATCGGGTCAGGCGGTGAAGGACATGGGGGCGTGCGCGGTCCACGGGTCGGTGACCCGGTGGGAGACCTTGGTCTCCACGGCCCAGCCGCGCTTGTCGGCGGCGGCCCGCAGGGCCCGCTCGGCCAGGGTGAGCCAGGGCCACTCGGTGGCCCAGTGCGCGGCGTCGACCAGCGCGACCGGTGCCGCCTCGGCGGCCTCGGACGCCGGGTGGTGGCGCAGGTCGGCGGTGAGGTAGACGTCCACGCCGGCCGCCCGGACCTCGGCGAAGAAACTGTCGCCGGAGCCGCCGCACACCGCGACCCGGCTGACCAGCCGGGCCGGGTCGCCGGAGACGCGGACGCCGGCGGCGGTGGCGGGCAGGCCCTTGGCGACCTGCTCGGCGAAGGCGGAGAGGGTCAGCGGGGGTTCCAGCAGGCCGATCCGTCCGGTGCCGCGGCGGCCGAGCGGGTCGGTCGGGTCCGGCACCAGCGGGCCGGTGACCCGGACGCCGACGGCCTCGGCGAGCGCGTCCGAGACGCCGGGGTCGGCGTGGTCGGCGTTGGTGTGCGCGACGTGCAGGGCGATGCCGTTGCTGATCAGCGTGTGCACCACCCGGCCCTTGAAGGTGGTGGCCGCGACGCTGGTGGTGCCGCGCAGATAGAGGGGGTGGTGGGTGACGACCAGGTCGGCACCCCACTCCACGGCCTCGTCGACGACGGCCTGCACGGGGTCGACGGCGAACAGGACGCGGCTGACCTCGGCCTGAGGGTCCCCGCAGACCAGGCCGACGGCGTCCCAGGACTCTGCCCACTGCGGCGGGTAGACCCCTTCGAGCGCGGTGATGACGTCGGACAGTTTCGGCACCTGTCGAGACTACCGTGCGCGCGGGGGCGGTCGGGCCTCGGCGGCTCTCCGCTGGGGCTTTGAGGGCGGGTGGGGGCGGGTCTTAGGGGTGGGCAGGGGCTCGCGGGGTCGCACGCGGGACGCTCGCGCGGCGCTGGTGGGGGCGCTTCGGACGTGGGTGCCGCCGGCGTACGGATGCGCGTCAACCGGCGACGGGAGGCGCCGGGGCGGGGCGTTGCGGGCCGTGCACGCCGGTGCGCCGGGCGCCTGCTGCTCACACCGCGCCCCTCGCGCACATTCGAAACCCGCTCCGGATCACCCTTATGAGTGAAGTGACCCGCTTCGCGTTGAGCCTCCCCTGCCTCGAAAGTAACTTCAGTTCTGCGAACGGGAGTTGCCCCGGCAGTAACTCCGAGCGAGGGGCCGCCGGCAGCAGCCCCGACCCGGGGTCGGGAGACCGGCCCGGGGCCGGGAGGACGCTCCGCCGGACGCGGGCCCGGAGCCCGCCGGGGTCCGGACGGCACTCCCGCTCCTTCCGAGGAAACCGATCAGGCCGTGCCGCGCCCGGGCGCCGGAGCAGTGGGCACCCGCGGGCAGCGGCCGAGACGAAGGGATGTGAATGCAGATGGGGGCGGGCACATCGCTGCGTACGGCCGGGGACAGGGGATCGACGGGCGGCGGACCGGATGGGGCCGGTCCGTGGCCGGAGGTGACGCGGGCGGCGCTGGCCGGCGCCGGAGGCCGGGGAGGCGGCGGGGACTGGGACGTCACCGTCGAGGGCTTCTGGTGCACGGCCAGGCCGTCCACGCCTTCGGCGTCTTCAGGAGTTTCAGAGCCTTCAGGGGCTTCCGGGGCTTCCGGGGCTTCCGGGGCTTCCGGGGCTTCCGGGGCTTCCGGGGCTTCCGGGGCTTCCGGGGCTTCCGGGGCTTCATCCTTACCCGGCCAGGGCTGGAAGCTGCACGTGAGCGCGGCCTCGGCGGTGGGGGAGGCGGTGCTCGCCGCCGTCGTGCGGGTGCTCGCCGACGACCCGTGCACGTTCAAGTTCGCGGCCGGGGAGCAGCGGCTGCGGGAGATCAACTCCCGTAACAGCGACCGCGGTTCGGCGGGCAAGTTCATCACCGTCTACCCGGCGGACGACGAGCAGTTCCGGCGGCTCGCCGCCGCGCTCGACCGGGCGACGGCCGGGCTGCCCGGGCCCGCCGTGCTCTCCGACCGGCCGTACCGGCCCGGCAGCCGGGTGCACTACCGGTACGGCGCGTTCGCGGCGCGGGCGGAACTCGGCAACGACGGCGAGTACCGGTCGGTACTGCGCGGGCCGGGCGGGGAGCGGGTGGTGGACGTCCGCGGGGCGTCGTACCGGGCGCCGGGGTGGGTGCGGGATCCGTTCGCTGCCGCCTCGGCGGTGTCGGGAACGTCTTCGGCGTCGGGGGCCCGGCGTCGGGGTGGGGTGCTGCTCGCCGGGCGGTACGCGATCACGTCGGCCGTCCGGCACGGTACCAAGGGCGGGGTGTTCCTCGGCCGGGAGGCCGCGAGCGGCACCGAGGTCGTGGTCAAGCAGGCCCGCGCCCACATCGAGACCGACCGCGCCGGCACCGACGCCCGGGACGCCCTGCGGCACGAGGCCGCACTACTGACCCGGCTCGCGGGGCGCGATCTGGCGCCGGCTGCGATCGAACTGATCGAGCAGGACGACTCCGTCTTCCTGGTGCAGGAACGAATCGCCGGACAGCCGCTGGGCAGCTGGGTCACCGCCCGCCTGCGGCGCGACGGCACCCCCGACGTCGACTGGACCGAGGCCGAGCCGATCGCCCGGGCGTTGCTCGACCTCGTCTCCCGGGTGCATGCGGAGGGGCTGGTGCTGCGCGACCTCTCCCCCGGCAATGTGATGGTCCGCCCGGACGGCACCCTGCGGCTCGTCGACCTCGAACTCGCCGCCGAGGCCGGCCGCCCCGCCGGCTCAGCCGGCACCCCCGGCTACCGCGCCCCCGAACAGGGCCCCGGCCGGCTCACCGTGGTCACGGACGGCACCTGCCTCGCCGACCCCGCCGCCGACCTGTACGCCCTCGGCGGCCTCTACTTCCTCCTCGCCACCGGCCACGACCCCGTGCTCCCCGAGGACCTCCCCCAGGCCCGCCCGGTCACCGAACGCCTCACCCGCTGGCTCACCCTCGCCGCCCGCACCGGCACCACTGCCCGACGCCTGGCACCGGCCATCCTCGCCCTCCGGGCCGAGGAGGCGGCGGAGCGGTGGAGCCTGGCCCAGGTTCGCGAGGCACTTTTCGACGACAGCCGCCAGGCGCCGGCCGCCGCTGGGCAGCAAAGCGACACGTCCGCCGCCGCTGCCGCCAGTGCACGCGTCGAAGGCCTGGCCGAGGGCGCCGGCCCTTCGACGGCCGTGGCCGCCACCGTGGCTTCAGCGGCTGCCACCGGCCGGCCCAGCGCCGAGGGCGGCCGCTCGGCATCCGCCGCCACGGCACCGCCGTCCACTGCCCCGCAGCGACGCACCTCCACGGCCCACCTATCGCACGGCGTGCCTGCCGCCGCCCGGCGGCTGGGTGGTGTGGGCGCGCCGGTTGCCTCCGGCGCCGATCGGTGCGCGGCCGACCTCGATCGGGTGCTGCATGACGGGCTGCGTCACCTCGCCGGCACTGCCACGCCCGGGCGGCGTGATCGGCTGTGGCCCGTCGTGCCGGCCGGAGAGCGGACGGATCCCTGCAATGTGCAGCACGGCGCCGCCGGGGTGCTGGCAGTGTTGGCGCGGGCGGTGCTCGTGGACGGGCTTCCAAGTAACGTGCGGGCGGCGGCTCGGCGGACGGTGCAGGTGGCTGCCGAGTGGGTCGAGCGGCGCTGTGCCGCTGAGCCGGTCGTTCTGCCCGGGCTGCATTTCGGCCGCTCCGGTGCCGCCTGGGCGCTGCTCGACGCCGCCCGTGCGCTCGGGGACGACGGACTGGCCGAGCGTGCGGCCGCGACCGCCCGGCGCGTGCCCGTCGAATGGCCCAATCCCGATGTCTGCCACGGCGCAGCGGGCGCCGGATTCACCCAACTCCGTTTCGCTGCCGATGCTTTGGACGGAGACGCGGACGCCTTCCTCGCCCGCGCCGCCCGCTGCGGCCACGCTCTCCTCGGCGCCGCCCGGCGCGAGCCGTACGGGCTCGTTTGGCCGGTGCCGACGGATTTCGACTCGGCGCTCGCCGGGATCACCCATCTGGGGTTCGCGCACGGCGTGGCCGGCGTCGGTGCCTTCCTGCTCGCCGCCGCCGAGGCAACCGGCGATCGGGCGTTGTTGGCGGGCGCCGCCGAGGCGGGCCGTACGCTGGCCGCGACCGTCCGCCGCGAGGCCGGGGCCGCCTGGTGGCCGCAGAGCGCGGACGACGCGCAGCACGTCCGCCTCGCACACTGGTGCAGTGGCGCGTCCGGTGCCGGCACCTTTCTCCTTCGCCTCTGGCAGGTGACCGGCGACGCCACCGCCCACGAGCTGGCGCTCGCCGCCGGGCGGGCCGTCCTGGCCGGCCGCTGGCACAGCGGCGTGAGCGCCTGCCACGGCCTGGCCGGGAACGGCGAGTACCTGCTCGATCTTGCCGAGGCCACGGGGTCACCCGAATTCTGCACCGGGGCCGAGGAGTTGGCCGAGCTTATCGCCGCCCGCTCCGCCCTCCGGAACGGCCTGCTGGTGCTGCCGGACGAGACCGGCACGGGTTGCGCAGCCGGGTACGGCACCGGTACGGCGGGTGCGCTGGCCTTCCTGCTCCGGTGGCGACACGGCGGTCCCCGGATCTGGGTGGACCCGGCGCCGCCCGCCGTCCGCCAACTGCCGTCCTCCGCAAGCGAGGTGAGTCCGGCGTGAACGTGGCCACCCGTACCGTGACACAGGCGCTGCGCCGGTTGAGCTTCACCTTTGCGGCCGACGGCAGCCACGCCGCCTGCCTCGCCTCCGCCGCCGACGGCGGTTGGTACGCCGAGAGTTGGCGCCTCCCCGTGGACGACCGCCCGGCCGAGCCGACCGCGCTGCCGTTGTCCGGGAACCGTTCGGAGAGCCTGCGTTCGCAGCTGGTCTCGCTGCCGGACAGCTCGGTCCTGGTCTGCCGGCACGACGGCGAGCGGCACGATCTCGTCCGCCTCGGACCCAGCCAAAACGGTTCCGCAGAGCAGCAGTTGGCGACTCTCCGGATGCCCGGCCTGCGCCTGCTGCCGCTCCCGTCGCGCCCCGGTTCCGGCGCGCGCACGCCGGTGGCGGTCGCGCTCGGCACCGACACCCGCCCGGCGACCACGGTCTGGCTGGTGCGAGTGGACGGCAGCGAGCCCGAACAGGTCGCCGAGGTACCGGGATTGCACGGCGGCGGCGTCTGGCTGGACCACGCCGGTGCGCTGCTCGCGCTGGACCGGGTGAGCGCGGGGATCGTCCGCAGTGTCGTGCTGGACCTGCGCAGCGGCGCGGTCACCCCGCTGCTGGAGATCGGCGAGCACAGCAACGACCGGCTGGTGCTGTTCGATCCGGACAGCCGGTTCGCGATGGTGCGCAGCGACGCGCCGGGCACCGATCGGCTGGGCTGGGGCATGCTGGGCGGCGGCGATCCGCTGCACTTTCCGGAGTGCCTGCACGTCGCGGGGATGTTCCTGCGGCCGGTGGCGCTGCGGCAGGCGGCGGACGGGCCGCGGGTGGCGGTGCAGATCGACCACGGCGCGGGTTCGGCGCTGGCCCTGTGGCGGCCCGCGATGGGCCGGCTGGATCCGCTGCCGGTGCCGCCGGGCCGGCTCGGCGCGGTCGGGCACTGGGGGGAGGCGGGGCTGCGGATGCCGTACTCGTCGCCCGATCATCCGGCGGCGCTGGCCGCCCTGGACGTGGACACGCTGCTGGCGCACGGCCCGGCGCCCGCCGTTTCCGGCCCGATGCCGTTGCCGCTGCAACTGGCGCCGCTGGGTTCGGGGCTGCCCGGACCTTGGCGGGACACCGTACTGACCTGGCAGCCCGGCGGTCCGCACATCTCCCGCACGCCGCTGGAGGGTTGGCGACTGGATGGCAGCACGCCGCCCGGGGACGGCGGCCGCTGGAAGTCCGCCCAGAGTCTCGAACTGGCGGGCCCGGCCGGTCCGTTGGAAGCAGTGGTGTACGGCGGGGACGCCTGGCTGAGCAGTCCGCACCTGGTGCTTGCGCTGCACGGCGGCCCGGCGGACGCCTGGCGCCTGGAGTTCGACCCGGCCCTGCAGCGGATGGCGGCGGAGGGGCTGGCCGTCGTCGCGCCGAACCAGCGTGGATCCACCGGCTACGGGGTGCCGCACGCGATGGCCATCCGGGGTGCCTGGGGCGGGCCGGACCTGGACGACGTCCTGTACCTGCTGGACGGCATCGCGGGGCAGCGGGCGGCGCTCGGCCTGGAGCCGCCGGCCCTGTTCGGCGTCAGCTACGGCGCGTTCCTGGCGCTGCTGGCGGCGGCGCACGCCCCGGCCGAGCACGTGGCGCGCTGCGCGGTGGTCGCGCCGTTCCTGTCCGGCGCCCGGCTGCTGGCCGAAGCCGCGCCCCCCGTGCGGGCGTTGACCACCCGGCTGGGCGGCGGCGAGCCGATCGCGGACGCCCGGGGGCCGCGCGACGTGCTCCAGCTCGCGCACCGGCTGAGCGCCCCGCTGCTGGTGGTGCACGGCAACCGGGACGAGGTCGTGCCGGTGAGCCAATCCCGTTCGCTGCGGCACGAGTTGCTGCGGATCGGCCGGGTCGAGGGCGCGGACTTCCGGTACGTCGAGGCGGCCGGGTCCGGGCACGAGGTGCTGGCCGAGGAGGGCGCGGCCGTGCTGCACGAGCTGCTGGCCGCCTTCCTGCGGACCGGCCGGCCGGGCTGACCGGCGGGGGCCGGCCGGCCGGGCTGACCGGTCAGGGCCGACCGGCCGGGGCCGACCCGCCCCACCACTCACAGACTCCCGGGCCCGACGGTCCGGGGCACCACCCCGGTGCGGCGTCCCGAGCCGCCCGGGGGCCAACACCCGATGCCCGCAGGCAGATTGCGGCGGGCGCGTTCCAAGGGGAGGAACCGATCATGGAGAACATGGTGGACTTCGAGACCGACCTCGCGGCGCTCCAGGAGCTGCCGGAGACCGAGTCCGTCGAGCTGACCGGCCACGGCGGCGGCTGCCAGTACACCTGCCTCATCCTGACCTGCCTGATCTTCACCGTCAGCTGATCACGCTGGTGAAGCGGCCGGTCACCCGGTGATCCGTGGCGCCGTTCCCGCCTGTCCGGACAGGCGGGAACGGCGCCGTCCTCTTTCCTATGTCCAACTCACCGACGGGAGCCACGACTTGCCCCGCCGCCCCACCGGCTGGACCCTCGCGCTGGGCCTCGCCCTGCCCGTCGAGGCCGCCACCACGCTCGCCCTGCCCGCCGTCCTGGCCGGGGCCGTCGACGCCGTCCTCGGTGGCGCGGACCGGTCCGGGGTCGTCGCGTTCGCCCTGCTCGCCCTGGTCCTGGGCACGGCCGCCGCCGCCAACGCCACCGCCGCTGCCGCCGGACCGGCCTGCGCGGCCGAGGCCACCGCCGCGCTGCGCGGACGCCTCGTCCGCCACCTGCTCGCCCTCGGGCCCGGCGGCCGGCTGCACGACGGCCCCCCGCCCGGCGACCTGGCCGCCCGCGTGGTCGGCTCCGCCGGCGACGCGGGCGGGCGCCGGCCGGCCGTACTCGGCGCGGCCACCGCCCTGCTCACCTCGGCGGGCGCGGTCGTCGGCCTCGGGGTGCTGTCGCCGTGGCTGGCGCTGGCGTTCTTCGCGGGGGTCGTGCCTGGCGTGGTGCTGATCCGGCTGTTCCTGCGCGACGCCGGACCAGCGTTCGTCCGCTACCAGGAGGTGCAGGCCGAACTCGCCGCACGCCTCACCGGCGCCCTCGCCGGGCTGCGCAGCATCCACGCGGCGGGCGCCGAACAGCGCGAGGCCGCACGGGTGTTGGCGCCACTGCCCGAACTGTCGGCGGCCGGGAGCGCGCTGTGGGCGGCGCAGCGCCGCACCGCGTGGCAGGCGACGCTGCTGATCGCGGCCGTCGAGGTCACCGTGCTGACGACGGCGGGCGTGCTGCTCGCGGACGGCGCGCTGGCGCCCGGCGCCCTGGCGGCGGCGGCCGGTTGGGCGGCGCTCGGGGCGGGCCTGTTCGAGCAGGTCGAGTCGCTGGTCGGGGTCGCCCACGCGCGCGCCGGGCAGAACCGCGCCGACGAGCTGCTCGCCCTCCGGCCGGCTCCCACCGGTACGGCCGTCCTACCGGCGGGCGGCGCCGGGGAGCTCGCCTTCCGCGGCGTGGTGGTGCGCGACGGCGAGCAGGTGCTGCTCGGGCCGCTCGACCTCACCGTCCCGGGCGGGCGGACGCTCGCCGTGGTCGGGCGCTCCGGCTCCGGCAAGTCGCTGCTGGCCGCGCTGCCCGGGCGGTTGCGCGATCCGGACGAAGGCGCGGTGCTGATCGACGGCGTTCCGGTCGACGCGCTGGCGCCCACCGAGCTGCGGCACGCGGTCGGCTACGCCTTCGAGCGGCCCGCGCTGGTCGGCCGTACGGTCCGCGACGCGCTCGCCGGCGCCGGCCCCGCCGAGGCCGCGGCCGCCCGCGCGGACGGCTTCCTCCGGCGGCTGCCCCGGGGGTGGGACACACCACTCGACGAACTCCGGCTGTCCGGCGGCGAGTTGCAGCGGCTCGGACTGGCCGGGCTGCTGGCGCAGCCTGCGCGGGTGGTCGTGCTGGACGACGCCACCTCGGGGCTCGACCTCGCCACCGAGTACCAGGTCACCGAGGCCCTCGACCGCGCCACCCTCGGCCGCACCCGCGTGGTGATCGCCCACCGCGCCACGGTCGCCGCCCGCGCCGACCTGGTCGCCTGGCTCGACGCCGGCCGGCTTCGTGCCCTCGCCCGCCACGTCGACCTCCTCGCCGACCCTGACTACCGCGCCGCCCTGTCCGACTCCACCCTCCACGCGGCGACCACCTGATGGGCCGCCACCGCACCCCGCGCGCAGGAAGTCGGCCGGATCGACTTCCTGCTCCTGCGTATGCCGTGCCGCCCACGGCAGCAGGAGACCGGCCTGCGCCCGTACCCGCGCATCCCGCCGACACGGAAAGTCGGCCCCGCCGACTTCCTGCGCCGCGCCGCCCGGCAGAGCCCTCCACCCCACCCCGCGCAGGAAGTCGACGACGTCGACTCCCCACTCCCACCTCCCCCGGGTGGACGCTCCTCCTCCACCAGCTCGCCACCACACGCCGCCCGCTGCTGCGGCTGCTCGCCTGGTCCGCGGTCGAGGCGATGCCGCCGTTGCTCTCCGGGCTGCTCGTGTCGGCCGCCGTGGATCGCGGGTTCCTCGTCGGACGGCCGGGGGTCGGGGTGGCGTGGCTGGCCGGGTTCGGTGCGGCGATGGCCGTGCGGGCGTATGCGGCGCGGGCCGGGTTTCCGCATCTGGCAGCCGTCGTGGAGCCGTTCCGGGACGCCCTCGTCGAACGGGTGGTGCGCGGCGCGCTCGCCCGCCCCACCGCCGGCCCGGCGGAGGTCGCGCGGCTCACCGAACAGGTCGAGTCCGCACGGCAGTTGACCGCCACCCTGCTGCGCACCCTGCGCGGGGTCGGGGTCACGCTGGCCGCCGCCCTGCTCGGCCTGACACTGCTCGCGCCCGCCGTCCTCCCGCTGGTCCTGCTGCCGCTGCTCGCCGCCGGCCTGCTCTTCACACGCCTGCTGCGCCCGCTGGTGGAGCGCCGCCGGGCGGTCGTCCTGGCCGAGGAGCGGCTCGCCGCCGAGGCGGGCCGGGCGCTGCACGGTCTGCGCGACGTCCAGGCGACCGGCACACAGACACAGGTCGGCGCTCAGCTGGCCGAGACCGCCCGGCTGAGCGCCGCCGCCTCCCGCGCCCTGGGCCGGTCCTCGGCCCTGCGCGCGCTCGTCGTCGCGCTGGGCGGCCGCCTGCCGGTGCTGGCCGTGCTCGCGGCCGCGCCGTGGCTGCTCGCCCACGACGCCCTGACACCCGGCGAGCTACTGGGCGTAGCGACGTACCTGCTCCAGCAACTCGACCCGGCGGTACGGACGCTGGCCGGCACGGTCGGCGGCTGGCTGCTCGGCCTCACCGTGGTCCTGGACCGCCTGGCCATCACCTCCGCCCACCCGACCACGCCCGACCCCGCGCCGTCCGACCCCGCGCCGTCTGCCCCTGAACCATCCCTCCGCCTCACCGCCCTCCACTACACCCACGCCCCCACCGCCGCCCCCGTCCTCGACGGGCTCCACGCCACACTCGCCGCCGGCGAGCACATCGCCGTGGTGGGCCCGAGCGGGACGGGCAAGTCGACGCTGGCCGCGCTGCTCGCCGGGCTGCTGCCGCCTACCTCCGGCGAGCTGGCCATCGACGGCGTCCGCCCGAGCAGCCTCCCGGCCGCCGACCGCGCCCGGCTCGTCGCGCTGCTCCCGCAGGAGGCGTACGTCTTCCCCGGCCCCCTGCGCGAGAACCTGACCTGGCTCGCCCCGACCGCCGCCGACTCCCAACTCGCCCACGCCACCGCCCTCCTGGGCGCCGACGTACTCGTCGCCCGGCTCGGCGGACCGGACGCCGTACTCACCGACCCCGCCGCCCTGTCCGCCGGGGAACGCCAACTGCTCGCGCTCGTCCGGACGTACCTCTCCCCCGCGCCCGTCGTGGTGCTCGACGAGGCGACCTGCCACCTGGACGCCGCCGCCGAGGAGCGCGTCGAGCGGGCCTTCGCCGCCCGCCCGGGCACGCTGGTCGTCGTGGCACACCGGATCAGTTCGGCCCTGCGCGCGGACCGCGTCCTGATGCTGGACGGAGGCCGCGGCATCCTCGCCCGGCACGGCGATCTGCAGGTGCTGTCCCCGCTCTACCGGGAGCTGGTCGGCCACTGGCTGGGGTCGGCCGTGCCGGGCACCGCCGTACCGCCCGCGGGGTCCGTGTCGTGATCTCGATAGGATCTCGTCCGTCCCGGCCGTTATGGTGGCCGGGGCACGGGCCGCGATCACCGGCTGTGGCGTGTACCCAGCGCCCGAACGGGGACCCGACCGCGCATCCACAGTGCCGGGCGGGCGCCGATGCATCCGCAACCACCGCACGGAAGACGATTCTGATGTCCGACACCCTCACCGACACCACCGGATCCGCGTTCCACGGGACCGACGCCGACGAGACCACGGCCGAGGACAACGCGTCGCACGGCCGCCACCGCGGCGGGTCCGCCGCCGACGACCGTCCCGAGGCCGGCCCGCACGGCCGGCACCGCGCCGCCGCCGACCAGGGCTGACCGGCGGGCCGGCCGACGGCCGGCCGCACCGACCGCAAGGGCCCGCCGGGGAACACCCCGGCGGGCCCTTCGCCGTATCAGCCCAGCGTGACGACCGCGATCACCCCAGCGTGACGACCGTCCGCAGCGCCTCGCCGCTGCGCATCTGCGCGACCGCCTCGTTCACGTCCGCCAGCCCGACCCGGTGCGTGACCATGCCGTCCAGGTCGATCCGCCCGGCCCGCCACAGGTCCACGACCAGCGCGATCGTGGACGCCACCGTCGCCCCGCCGTACAGCGAGGGCAGCAGGCGCTTCTCGTTGAAGAACAGCTCGCCCATGGTGAACTGCGCCAGGTCGTCCTGCGCACCGGCGCCGATCACCACCACCGCGCCGCCGCGCCGCGCCGCGTCGTACCCGGCCCGGACGGTGGCCGACCGGCCGACCGCCTCGAAGACGTAGTCGAACCCGCCGCCCGGCAGGCCCTTCGCGGTGGCCTTCAGCTCCTCCGGGGCGATCGCGTCGGTCGCGCCGAAGGCCAGGGCCCGCTCGCGCCGCGACACCACCGGGTCGACCACGGTGATCCGGCCCGCCCCGCAGACCCGGGCACCCTGCACGGTCGCCACCCCGACGCCGCCCGCGCCGATCACCGCCACCGAGGCGCCCGGCTCCACCCGCGCGGTGTTGACGGCGGCGCCGACGCCGGTGGTCACCCCGCAGCCGATCAGCGCGGCGGCCTCGTACGGCAGGTCGGCGGGCACCTTGATCACGGCATCGGCGGCGACCACCACCTCCTCGGCGAACGACCCGGTGCCGTAGAACCCGGACGCCTCCACGGCCGCGCCGCCGCCCTCGAACCGGAACCCGGGCGCGCCGAGGCGCCGCAGGCTCGCGATGCAGAGGTGGCCGCGGCCCCGCTCGCAGTGGGCGCAGCTGCCGCAGGGCGCCATCCAGCACAGCACCACGCGATCGCCCGGGGCGAGACCCCGCACCCCCTCGCCGACCTCCACGACGTCCCCCGCCCCCTCGTGCCCGGGCACGAACGGCGCCGGCTGCGGCAGCACGCCGCTCATGGCCGAGAGGTCGGAGTGGCACAGGCTCGCCGCCCGCATCCGCACCCTCACCATGCCGGGCCCGAACCCGACCGCCGTCACGTCCTCCCGGACGTCGAGCGTGTCCTGGCCGGTCTTGTGCAGGACGGCTGCGCGCATGGGGCTGCTCCCGGTGTGCCTCGGATCCGCTGGTCGCGCCGATTCTGACACGCCCGCCGGAAGAGGACTGGAACACGTTCCAGAACCACCCCGCTCACCGAGGCTCGCTCGGGCAGTGGGGGCGGGATGAGGGAGGAGGCGAGCACCGGGCACGGCGAGGGGCCGGGCGTACTGTCGAGTAGGGTCCGTTCGACCGTAGTCACCCATCGCGCAAGGAGCCGCCGTATGTCCGATCTACTGGAGAGCACCCGTCCGGCGGACGAGGTGGTGGCGGCGTTCGAGGCGGCGACCGGGTTCATGCCCGTCGACGAGGGGCTCGCGCTGTACGCGGCGGCGGTGACGGCGGCGCGGCAGACCGGGTTGCCGGTGCTGGAGATCGGGACGTACTGCGGGCGGTCGGCCGTTCTGCTGGCAGCGGCGGCCCGGGAGACGGGGACGGTCGCACTGACGGTGGACCATCACCGGGGTTCGGAGGAGCAGCAGCCGGGGTGGGAGTACCACGACCCGACGCTCGTGGACCCCGAGGTCGGGCTGATGGACACGCTGCCGACGTTCCGCCGGACGCTGCACGCGGCCGGGCTGGAGGAGTACGTGGTGGCGCTGGTCGGGCGTTCGCCGCGGATCGCGGCGCTGTGGGGGCATCCGGTGGGCCTGGTGTTCATCGACGGCGGGCACACCGACGAGCACGCGACCGGCGACTACGAGGGCTGGGTGCCACATCTGGCGCCGGAGGGTCTGCTCGTGGTGCACGACGTGTTCCCGGACCCGGCGGACGGCGGTCAGGCGCCGTACCGGGTGTACCTGCGGGCACTGGAGGAGGGCTTCGAGGAGGTCTCGGTGACGGGATCGCTGCGCGTGCTGCGCAGGCGTCCGCAGATGCTCTAACGTCGTGCCGGGGCTGTCGTGCGGGGGTTCGAACGGTACGGTGTCCGCGCAGCACCAGGCAGAGCATCGGCGGACGGTGGGGGCTAGCGGCACATGACGGATCAGCACAACACCGCTCCGGCGGTCTGGGATCCGACCGCGCGCGGCGGCGCGGGTGGCTGGGTGCGCGGCCCGCAGCAGCCCGCCTCCCCCGGACCGGCCCAGACGCCCCCCGGACCGGCCCAGACACCCCCGGCGCCGCCCGTCGCCCCGCCGCCCGCCCCGGGCGCGGTGGGCGACCAGGGCCCGCCGCTGGGCGCCCGCCCGTACCTGGCGACCGCCCCCGGCTACGACGCCCCCAATGCACCCGCCTTTCCTGCCGCGCCCCCGGCCCCGCCGCCCACCACGCCACCGCCCACGTCGCCGTTCCCCGCCCACGCCACCGCGCAGGCCGCCGGGCACACCTCCGCGCAGGCCCCCGGCCCCGGCTACCAGTACCCGCCGCGGCCCCCGTACCCGGCTCAGCCCGACTACCCGGTCGGCTACGAGGACCTGGACGACCACGAGGACCGCTCCAACAACCGCAAGGCGCCGCTGCTGATCGGCTTCGCCCTCCTCCTGGTGCTGGCGGTCGGCGGCGGCCTGCTGATGGCGGTCAAGGGCAACGACAAGAAGGACCAGGCCGCGCCCGCCCCGTCCGCGGCCAGCACCGCGGCGACGCCGTCCGAGAACCCGCAGCCGGCCCCGCCGACGAACGGTACGGCCGGCGCCCCGAGCACCGCCGCGACCGACCCGGCCTCGGCGAGCGCGACGCCCAGCGCGACCGCGACCGCCGCCGGGCCCAACGCCAAGACCCAGGCCGCCGCCCTGGACGACCTGCTCACCCAGGGCGAGAGCGCGAAGGCCCCGATCGGCAGCGCGGTCGCGAAGGTGACCAGCTGCCCGGCGAAGCCCGACATCGAGAGCGCCGCGCAGGTCTTCGACAACGGCGCCAAGCAGCGTGACGACCTGCTGCGCAAGCTCGCCGGCATGAGCACCTCGGACGTGCCGGGCGGCGCGGACGCCGTCCAGTCGCTGAAGTCGGCCTGGCAGCTGTCGGCGGACATCGACCGGGCGTACGCGGCGTGGGCGCGCGCGGTCGCCGGCCAGGGCTGCTCCGGCAAGGCCCCGACCACCCCGGACAAGAAGCACGCCGACGAACTCAACCCGCAGGCCACCCAGGCGAAGTCGGACTTCGTGGGCAAGTGGAAGCCGATCGCCGACATGTTCGGCCTCACCCCCCTGACCCAGGACAGGATCTGAACCACCCGTGACCGGCTCGACGCACCGACCACACCGCCGTTCCGCCCTGCTGCGCGTCACCACGGTGGTGGGCGCGGCCGTGCCGCTCTGCATGGCGGGATGGCTCGGCTGGCAGGCCGTCAGCGGCAACGCCCCGGCGGCCTCCACGGCCGCAACGACCACGGCCGCCGCCGTGCCAACCAGCGCTGCCACCACGACAACAGCGACGGCAACGCCCACGCCGACGCCCACGCCCGCCCAGACCCGACCGGAAGCCGCCCCGCCGTCGACGGCGCCCGCCCCGACCCCGTCGGACACGCCCACCGCCCTCACCGGCCGCACGATCCTCCTCGACCCCGGCCACAACCCCGGCAACTTCTCGCACCCCACCGAGATCAACCGCCAGGTCGACATCGGCAACGCCCACAAGGAGTGCGACACCACCGGCACCGAGACCAACTCCGGCTACACCGAGGCCGACTACACCCTCGACGTCTCCCGCCGGGCCCGCGCGATCCTCGCCGCCCGCGGCGCCACCGTGGTGCTGACCCAGGACGGCGACCGCCCCTGGGGCCCGTGCATCGACGAGCGCGCCAAAGCGGCCGCCGACGCCCACGCCGACGTGGCGCTCTCGGTGCACGGGGACGGCGGGCCGGCGAGCGGCAGCGGATTCCACGTGATCCTGCCCGCCAAGGTGGTCGCCGGGAAGGCGGACAACTCGGCGATCGTCGAACCGTCGCACCGGCTCGGCCTGTTGCTGCGCGAGCAGTTCCAGACCGCGACCGGTGAGCCGTACGCCGACTACACCGCCGGTGACGGCCTGGACACCCGCTCCGACCTGGGCGGCCTCAACCTCTCGACGGTACCCAAGGTGTTCATCGAGTGCGGTAACATGCGCAACTCGGCGGACGCGAAGCGGATGACGGACCCTCAGTGGCGGCAGAAGGCGGCCCAGGGGATCGCCGACGCGCTGACGGCGTTCCTGACCACGCGGTAGGGACGTTCCGGCGCCGAGCGGCGGGCAACGGGGAGGTCCGCGGCGGTCCGGGAAGGCTCGTCCGGCCCGAGCCGTTTGCAACGACTTCGCCCCATTCCCGGTCCCGCTGTGCACCGGCGGGGCGGTTGGCCCTAGGCTTCTGGTCCGTTCGGGGGTTTTCGGCTGGTCGGCCCGACCGAACGAACCGCCGTCCACGACACGTCAACGAGGGGAACGTAAGTGAATCTGCGCGCTCTCACCAGGGGAGACGCCGCCGTCGCAGGCGCGGCCGTCCTGCTTTTCATCGCCTCCTTCCTGCCCTACTGGACCTACAGCAGCAGCTGCGTCGGGGCGTACTGCGGCGCGAGCGTCAGCAACTCGCAGAACGCGTGGAGCACGGAGCTGTTCCCCATCCTGCCCTCCATCTACCTGCTGGGCATCGCCGCCGCCGTGCTGATCCTGCTGCAGCGGTTCCAGGGCCCGGCCGTGGCCAACCGCCAGGTGCTCGGCCTGCGGCTGGACCAGTGGGGCATCGCGTTCGCGGTCGCCGCGCTGTGGACCTCGATCTGGTCGCTGGGCGGCGGCCCCTCGGGCACGAACTTCGGCCACGGGTTCGGCGCCTGGCTGGGCCTCATCTCGCTGGTCGTGCTCGCCGGCGCGGCCGCGGCCGGCCCGCTGGTGCCCGCACTGAAGGCGCCGCTGGTGACCGACCGTCCGGCCGTCCCGTACCAGGGCGGTTACCCGATGCCGGGTCAGCCCGGCCAGCCGGGTGCGCCCGGTCAGCCCGGCCAGTACGGCTACCCGGTGCCGGGCCAGGACCCGAACCAGGCCCCGGGTTACGGTGCCCAGCCCGGCGGCTACGGCTACCCGGCCCCGGGTGCGCCCGGCCAGCCCGGCCCGCACGACATCACCCCGGCGGCCGCCCCGCAGCCGATGCCGGCCCCGGCCCCGGCGGCCGACTTCGCGCCGTTCTGGTTCGCCGTCCCGTCCCCGCGTCCGCTGGCGCCGAAGGACAACCCGGTGGGCGCCCCGATCGGCGAGCTGGTCCCGGGCACCTGGTACCTGGCGGTCGAGCAGCGCGGCACCGCGCTGGTCGCCCAGCTCCAGGACGGCACCCAGGGCGTGCTGGCCGACACCACGGGCATCCAGCGCGGCTGACGTCCGAGCACCGCAGCCCAGCACCACAGATATGCGGAAGGGGCGGGACCGAATCGGTCCCGCCCCTTCCGCATGCCCGCTCGGATTCCGCCTGCCCGCTCGAAAGCGTCAGCAGCAGTCCTGGACCACCAGCCCGTCCGGCAGCTCGTCCCCGCCGAACACCGCGACCGTCGCCGGGTCGCCGCCGAGCGCGGCCACCGCGAGCAGCAGCGCGCCGGCCGTCCAGGTGGTGCGCTCCTCCGGCCAGATCGCGTCGTCCTCGAAGACGTACCCGGTCCAGTACGAGCCGTCGTCGTGCCGCAGGTGCTTCTGGATCCAGCGCAGGATGTCCACGGCGCGGTCGGACTCGCCGATCGCCCAGAGCGCCAGGGCCAGCTCCGCGCTCTCGCCGCCGGTCACCCACGGGCGGTCGCTGACGCAGCGCACGCCGAGGCCGGGGACGACGAAGCGGTCCCAGTCCTTCTCGATCCGGGCCAGCGCCGCCGGGCCGCGCAGGGCGGTGCCGAGCACCGGGTAGTACCAGTCCATCGAGTAGCGGCCCTTGTCGAGGAACCGCTCGGGGTGGTGCGCGACGGCGTGCCCCAGCCGGCCGGCCGCGAGCTCCCAGTCGGGCTGCGGCTCCTCCAGGTACGCGGCGATGGCCAGCCCGCAGCGCAGCGCGTGCAGGATGCTGGACGAGCCGGTGAGCAGCGCCTCGTCGGTGGCGGTGCCGTCCTCTTCGAGGCGCCAGGCGATCGGGCCGCCGGGCAGGCGCAGGCCGACGATGAAGTCCAGGGCGCGCCGGACGACCGGCCAGATCCACTCCAGGAAGGCGTCGTCGCCGGTGCTGAGGTGGTGGTGCCAGACCCCGACGGCGACGTAGGCGCAGAAGTTGGTCTCCTTGGCCCGGTTGGAGACCTCGCCGTCGGTGTAGGCGGCGTACCAGGAGCCGTCCGGGTTCTGGTGGGCCGCGAGCCAGCGGTAGGCGGCCTCGGCGGCGGCGTGCTCGCCGGCGGTGTCGAGGGCCATCGCGGCCTCGGTGTGGTCCCACGGGTCGAGGTGGTGGCCGGTGAACCACGGGATGGCGCCGTCGGGGCGCTGCTCGGCGAGGATGCTGCGGACGGTGCCGGCGGCCTGCTCGGCGTCCAGCACCCCGTCGAGCAGCAGCACCTCGGGGACGGCGGCGGTCATGCGTCCACGCGCCGGGGCTTGGACGCGTACGCCACGAAGCTCTTGCCGATGACCGGGTTGAGCGCCTTCTCGGCGGCCTTGGTGAGCGTGCTGATCACCGGGGTGCCGACGATGTCCCAGACCAGGAGCTGGTGGTACGCCTTGACCGGCAGCGCCTTGTCGTTGTCCACGCCGACCGCGCACTTGATCCACCAGTACGGCGAGTGCAGCGCGTGCGCGTGGTGGGTGCCGTACGGCTCCAGGCCGGCGTCCTTGAGCTTGCCGAGCAGCTCGTCGCCCCGGTAGATCCGGATGTGGCCGCCCTCGACCTCGTGGTACTCGTCGGAGAGGGCCCAGCAGATCTTCTCGGGCAGCCAGCGCGGCACGGTGACGGCGAGCAGGCCGCCCGGCTTGAGGACCCGGAACATCTCGTTGAGCACACCCTTGTCGTCAGGTATGTGCTCCATCACCTCGGAGATGATGATCTTGTCGAAGTACTCGTCCTCGAACGGCAGGGCCAGCGCGTTGCCCTCCATCGCGACCGCCGACGCGCCCTCGGGGGCCTCACCGGCCTGCTCCATCGCGGCGAACCACTTCTTGACCTCGGCGATCTCCTCGGCGTTCTGGTCGAGGGCGATCACGTTGGCGCCGCGGCGGTAGCACTCGAACGCGTGCCGGCCCCCGCCGCAGCCCAGGTCGAGCACCCGGTCGCCGGGGGCGAGCGGGAAGCGCGAGAAATCGACGGTCAGCACTGCAGGGCTCCCATTCCTTTGCTACCAAGCGTTCTTGACGCAGCATCAAGTTCCTGACGCAGCATCAGATCCGGCCGGGCCGAGCCGGCGCGGACCGGACGACTCAGGGCACGTACCGCCAGCCGGGCCCGGACCGGGCCCGGGCACCGACGCCGGTGGCGATCGCCGCGCGGTACGCGTCGACGGTCAGCTCGGCGGCCCGCTCCCAGGTGAACCGGGCCAGCACTCGCTCGCGGCCGGCCGCGCCCAACTCCGCGCGCAGCGCCGGATCGTCCAGCAGCCGGCCGAGCGCGGCGGCCAGCGCGTCCGCGTTCCCCGGCGGCACGGCGAGACAGGTCTCCCCGTCCGGCCCCGCCACCTCGGGGATCGCGCCGCCGGTGGTGGCGACCAGCGGGGTGCCGGTGGCCATCGCCTCGGCAGCCGGCAGCGAGAAGCCCTCGTACAGCGACGGCACGCAGGCCACCTCGGCCGAGCGGTACAGGTCGACCAGCTCCCGGTCGGTCAGCCCGCTGCGGAACTCGATGTGCTCCTCCAGCCCGAACCGGCGGACCGCCTCGGCGACCGGGCCGTCCTCCTTCTGCGGCTTGCCGACCACGACCAGGTGCGCCGGGCGCTCGGTGCGCACCTTGGCCAGCGCCTCCACCAGGTACACCAGGCCCTTGAGCGGCACGTCGGCGCTGGACGTGGTGACGATGCGCCCGGGCACCCGCGCGATCTCCGCCGACGGGGACCAGAGCCGGGTGTCGGCACCCACCGGCACCACCGAGATCGCGCCCGCCGAGGCGCCCAGGTGCTCGACGATCTCGCGCTTCGAACTGCCCGAGACGGTGATCACGTGGTCCAGCCGGGTGGCGACCCGGCGCTGCATTTGGGTGAAGGCGTACCAGCGGCGCAGCGACAGCCGGCGCAGCCGGGTGGTGGCCGCGTCCAGCTCCAACTGCCGGTCCACGGTGATCGGGTGATGAATCGTGGTGACCAGCGGGAAGCCATGCCGGGCCAGCCCGAGCAGGCCGTAGCCGAGCGTCTGATTGTCGTGCACGACGTCGTAACGGCCCTTGTGTCGGGCCAGGTACTGGCGGGCGCGCAGCGAGAAGGTCAGCGGCTCGGGGAAGCCGCCGGTGCGCATGGTCGCGAACTCCAGCACGTCCACCGGCCCGCGGAACTCGCCACGCGCGGGCGTGCGGAACGGGTCGTCGGCGCGGTACAGGTCCAGGCTGGGCAGCTCGACGAGGCGCACCGAGCCCGGGCCCTCGACCTCGTCCAGGACGGGGTACGGCTGGGCGCCGATCACGTCCACGTGGTGGCCGAGCCTGGCCAGCTCGCGGGAGAGGTGCCGTACGTACACGCCCTGACCGCCGCAGAAGGGGTCGCCGCGGTACGACAACAGGGCAATCCGCAGCGGCTGCGCGGTCATCCTGGGCCCTCATCTCTGCTGCTGTCGGTGGCTGCTGCTACCAGTGGCTGATGCCGGCAGCTGCCGGGCGTGCTGCTGAGTCTGCTGCCTGGTGTGCTGCCGGTCGCTAAAGTAGATCAGGTTTCAGTGGATGTGGAACTCGTCATCGACCATGTGAACAATGAGAGACCTCGAAGATACCGGCCCGTAGCTTTCCCTCAGGAGCCAGGGCTGGTGATTCACGCCACGCCGGGTAGCGGCGCAGCTGGATCTGTTGGAGCACGCCGCCACTCTCGCGCCCCGGGAGCACTCTTGCCGCCGTCCACCACACCCGTGACCGCCGCCCCCACCACCCCCGCGACCCCTGCGCCGACCACCGCGTCGACCACGCCGTCGGCCACCGGTGAGCCGCCGCTGACCGCCCGCCAGGCCGAGCGCCGGCGGCGGATCCTGCGGGCCGCCACCGCCCTGGCCGCCCGGGGCGGGTACGAGGCGGTGCAGATGCGGGAGGTCGCGGAGAGCGCGCAGGTCGCCCTCGGCACGCTGTACCGGTACTTCCCGTCCAAGGTGCACCTGCTGGTCGCGGTGATGCTGGAGCAGTTGCAGGGCCTCCAGGAGCACATCCGGCGGCACCCGCCGACCGACCCCGAGCCGGCGCCGCGCGTCGCCGACACGCTCACCCGGGCGTTCCACGCGCTCCAGCGCGAGCCGCTGCTCGCCGAGGCGATGGTCCGGGCGCTGTCCTTCGCGGACCGCTCGGTCGGGGCCGAGGTGGACCAGGTCAGCATCGCCACCGGGCAGCTCATCCTGGACGCGATCGGCCAGTCCGGCCCGCCCAGCGAGAGCCAGCGCGCGGCCGTCCGGGTGATCGAGCACACCTGGCACTCGGCGCTGGTCGCCTGGCTCTCCGGCCGCGCCTCGATCGCCGAGGTCCGCGCCGACCTGCACACCGCGGCCCGGCTGCTCACGCTGCCCTGACTGGAACCTGTTCCTGCGGTGGTGGGCCGGGGTGGGCGGCCCCGACGGCTAGAGTCGACGGGCAGCACAACTTCATCCCGTCCCTCCCCCGGGGGAAGCCGGTGCGAATCCGGCGCTGACCCCGCAACCGTGAGTCCGGCCCCGCGACGCGCCGGACGAGCCGGAGCACCCGGGCAGGGGCGAGCGGCCAGTCCGGGCCCGCCACCGCGCGCGCCGCCCGGCACCGTCGAGGACTACGGAACGGCCCCGCCGGGCCCCCACCGCTCACCGAAAGGCACACCTCCACCATGCTCACCGCCGCCCGCCTGGGCGCCGCCGCCCTGTCCGCCGCGCTGCTCGCCGGCACCGCCGCGACCCCGGCCCTCGCCGACAGCCCCGCGCCGACCTCCCCGACCGCCGCGGCCGTCCCCGAGGGCCTGTACGGCAAGGGCGACCCGAAGTACGACGGGGTGTGGCGGCAGTCCCTCGCGCTCATCGCGCTGGCGGGGGCCAAGGTCACCCCGGCAGACTCGGCGGTCTCCTGGCTCGCCGGGCAGCAGTGCGAGGACGGCGGCTGGCCGTCGTTCCGGGCCGCCGGGGCGGCCTGCGACGCGAAGACGGAGGACAGCAACGCCACCGCCGTCGCCGTCCAGGCACTCGTCGCACTCGGCGGGCACCAGGACTCCGTAGACAAGGGCGTCCAGTGGCTCAAGGCCAACCAGAACGCCGACGGCACCTGGGCCTTCAACCCGGGCAACCCGGGTGACGCCAACTCCACCGGCCTCGCCGTCAACGCCCTGTTCGCCGCCAAGGCCGACCCGGCGGGCGTCGCCAAGTCCGGCAAGAACGCCTTCGACGGGCTGGCGGTGTTCCAGGTCGGCTGCGCGGCCCCGGCCGACCAGCGTGGCGCGTTCGCCTACCAGCCGGACCCGGCCTCGGGCGCCCTCGCGCCCAACGCCCTTGCCACCGCCCAGGCCTCGCTCGCGGCGGCCGGAGGGTGGCTGCCCGTCGCCGCCGGCGTCCGCAGTGACGCCGCGCCCAAGCCGCTGGCCTGCCAGGACGGGGCTCCGACGGCCGCCGTTGCACACGCCGACTCGGCGGAGGCCGCCGGGGCGTACCTGACCGCCCAGCTCGGCGCGGGCGGCAACCACCTCACCCTCACCACGCCGGGCGCCGCGCCCACCCCCGACTACACCGCCACCGCCTGGGCCGCCCTCGGCCTCACCCAGAGCGGCCACCCGCAGCAGGCCGCCGGCGCCGTCGACTGGC
Organism: Kitasatospora aureofaciens; assembly: GCF_019192735.1. GTDB lineage: Bacteria > Actinomycetota > Actinomycetes > Streptomycetales > Streptomycetaceae > Kitasatospora > Kitasatospora aureofaciens_A. The sequence goes on along the minus strand of NZ_JAHTKP010000002.1, from coordinate 164,463 downwards.
TCACCCAGAACGGCGCCACCTGGACGAAGGCCGGCACCGACGCGGGCGCCACCGCCACCCTGCTCCTGGTCACCCAGGCGGCGCAGCGGGACACCGCCGCCCTGGTCCAGCAGCTGACCGCCCTCGGCCCGGCGCCGAAGGCCGTTGCGTCGTCCTCGGCATCCGCCTCCCCCGCCCCCGCCTCGAAGAGCAACGGCATCGGCCAGTACTGGCTCATCGCCGTGGGCCTTGTCATCGGCATCGGCGGCGGCCTCCTCCTGAGCCTCCAGCGCAAGCGCGGCGCCAAGCTGTGACCTCCGCCGATCACCCCGCCGCCGAGGCCTCCCGCGCCTCGGCGGCGCGCCGGCACACCCCCGACCCAACAGCCCGCACCCACCACCACCTCACCCGGACCACCGCCACCGCCGGCCGGCGGTGGCGGGGTTCCCTGGTTGCCCTTCTCGGGGTACTGATGGTGGTCGCCGGCGCCGCTCCCGCGCAGGCAGCCGGGTATCGGTACTGGTCGTTCTGGAAGGGCGCCGCCGACGGCAGCTGGGCCTACCAGCAGCAGGGACCGTCGATCTACGTGCCGCCGGACGGGAGCGTGGACGGGTGGCGGTTCGCCGTCAGCCCGGACGGCGGGCAGGATGCCGCGCGGCCGCGGCTCGGTGGCGGGTTCGACTCCGCGTGCGCGGGCACGCCGCCGCAGGCGGGGCGTAAGCGGGTGGCCGTCGTGCTGGACTCCGGTACGGCCGCTGACGCGCCCTCGGGCGAGGCGCCGTTCGAGGAGCGGACCCTCTGTGCCGTCGTGCCGCCCACCGCCACCTCGGCCGAGGTGCTGGCCTCCGCGGCGGCGCCGCTGCGGTACGACTCCAATGGCCTGCTCTGCGCCATCAGCGGTTACCCGAAGGCCGGCTGCGCCGAGCAGCTCGGCCTTCGCCAGGAGCCCGCCACGCCGGCGGCCGGCAACAAGAGCAGCGGCCCCGACCTCGGCCTGGTCGCCGGCGGCGCCCTCGTCGTCGCCCTTGCCGCCGGGGCCGTCTGGCAGGCGCGCCGCCGCCGTCACCGATGAGGTCCCCCGTCATGCGCACTCCCCGCCAACTGCACCCCGGGGCCTGGTGGTTGTGGGCGCTCGGGCTGGGCGCCGCCGCCACCCGCACCACAAACCCGGCGATCCTCCTGCTCCTCGCCGCCGTCGCCGGCTACGTCGTGGCGGCCCGGCGCGGCGATGCGCCCTGGTCGCGTTCGTACGGCGCGTTCCTGCGGCTCGGCCTCTTCGTCCTGGGCGTCCGACTGCTGTTCGCCATCCTGCTCGGCTCGCCGATCCCCGGCACGCACGTGCTGTTCACGCTGCCCGAAGTGCCGCTCCCCGTCTGGGCGCAGGGCGTGCGGATCGGCGGCCGGGTGACCGTCGAGGGCCTACTGGCCGCGCTGTACGACGGGCTGCGCCTGGCGACGCTCCTCGTCTGCGTCGGCGCCGCGAACGCGCTCGCCAGTCCGGCCCGGCTCCTGCGCGCCCTGCCCGGCGCGCTCTACGAGGCGGGTGTGGCGGTGGTCGTGGCGATGACCTTCGCGCCGAACCTGGTCGCGGACGTGCAGCGGCTGCGCGCCGCCCGCCGTCTGCGCGGACGGACGGACAGGGGCATCGCCGCCGTGCTGAGCGTCGGGCTGCCCGTCCTGGAGGGGGCGTTGGAGCGTTCGGTGGCGCTGGCCGCCGCGATGGACACCCGCGGCTTCGGCCGCACGGCCGACGTCCCCCGTCGCCTCGCCCGGGCAACCGCCGCGCTCACCCTGGCAGGCCTGCTCGGGATCTGCCTCGCCGCTTACGGGCTGCTGACCTCCGGCAGCGCCGGCTGGGCGCTCCCCGTCCTGCTGCTCGGCCTCGCCGCCGCCTTCGCCGGTCTGCTCCTTGGTAGCCGACGGTCCGTCAGGACGCGCTATCGGCCCGACCCTTGGGCATTCGCCGAGTGGCTCACCGCAGGTTCCGGCGCCGCCGTCGCCGCGCTCACCATCATCCTCTCCACCCGCGACCCGGCCGCCTTCGCCCCCACCGTCGTCCCGCCGACCGTCCCCGTGCTGCCGCTGGCCGCCGTCCTGGCCGTACTCCTGGGCCTGATACCGGCGTTCGCCACCCCGACCCCGCCCCGGAGGGCTTCGTGATCACCTTCGAGCAGGTCTCCGTCCAGTACGCGGACGCCGCCGCCCCGGCCCTGAGTAACGTCGACCTGACCGTCCCCGAGGGCGAACTCTGCCTGCTGGTGGGCCCGTCGGGTTCCGGCAAGTCCACGCTGCTCGGTACGGTCAGCGGCCTCGTCCCGCACTTCACCGGCGGCACCCTGCACGGCCGGGTCACCGTCGGCGGCCGGGACACCCGCGAGCACCGGCCGCGCGAACTCGCCGATCTGGTCGGCACGGTGGGGCAGGACCCGCTCGCGCACTTCGTCACCGACACCGTCGAGGACGAACTCGCCTACGGCATGGAGTCCTTGGGCCTGCCCGCGGACGTCATGCGGCGCCGGGTGGAGGAGACGCTCGACCTGCTCGGCCTCGCCGACCTGCGCGACCGCGCCCTCACCTCGCTCTCCGGCGGCCAGCAGCAGCGCGTCGCGATCGGCTCGGTGCTCACCGTCCACCCGCGCGTGCTGGTCCTGGACGAGCCGACCTCGGCGCTCGACCCGGGCGCCGCCGAGGAGGTACTGGCCGTGCTCCAGCGGCTGGTGCACGACCTCGGCACCACCGTCCTGATGGCCGAGCACCGGCTGGAGCGCGTCGTCCAGTACGCCGACCAGGTGCTGCTGCTAACCCCGGGCGCCGCGCCCGTGCTCGGCGAACCGGCGGAGGTGATGGCGCACTCGCCGGTGCACCCGCCGGTGGTCGGTCTCGGACGGCTGGCGGGCTGGCAGCCGCTGCCGCTGTCCGTGCGCGACGCCCGCCGCAAGGCCGCCTCCCTCCGGGACAGGCTCGACGGCCACCGCCCGGCCGCTGCCGGTGTTCCGGCCGCCGCCCCGATCGCCGTCGCCGAGCGCCTGGCCGTCCGGCGCGGGCCGGTCGCTGCCCTGCGCGGGGTGGACCTGGTGATCCGCCCCGGCGAGATCACCGCCCTGATGGGCCGCAACGGCGCCGGCAAGTCGACCCTGCTGGGCGGCCTGGTCGGCCTGCACGCACCCGCCTCCGGCAGCATCCGCATCAACGGCCGCACCCCGCACCGCACCCGGCCCGCCGAGCTGATCCGCGAGGTCGGCCTCGTCCCGCAGGACCCGCGCGACCTGCTCTACGGGGAGAGCGTCGCCGCCGAGTGCACCGCCGCCGACGCCGACGCGGGCGCCGCCCCGGGCACCTGCCGCGCCCTGGTCGAACGGCTGCTGCCCGGCATCGCCGACGCCACCCACCCGCGCGACCTCTCCGAGGGCCAGCGGCTCACCCTCGCGCTGGCCGTCGTGCTCACCGCCCGGCCACCGCTGCTCCTGCTCGACGAGCCGACGCGCGGCCTCGACTACGCCGCCAAGGCCCGGCTGGTGGCGATCCTGCGTGACCTTGCGGTCGAGGGCCACGCCGTCCTGCTGGCCACCCACGACGTCGAGCTCGCCGCCGAACTCGCTCACCGCACGGTGATCCTGGCCGAGGGCGAGATCGTCGCGGACGGCCCGACGGCCGAAGTCGTCGTCTCCTCCCCCGCGTTCGCCCCGCAGGTCGCCAAGGTGCTCGCCCCGGGCCCGTGGCTCACCGTCCACCAGGTGGCGGAGGCGCTGAGCGCATGAGCGAGCGCAGCGAGCGAATCATCAAGAGGTGCGCGTGGGCGAATGCCCCTGCCGAGCGGAGCGAGGCGGGAGCATGAGCCGTCCCGTCCCGCTTGGCCGCCGGTCCGTCGCTGCCCTGCTGCTTGTTTCGCTGGTCGGTGTGACGGCCTTCGGCTGGCCCCTCCTCGCCTCCACCAAGTCCGCCCTGGTCGGCCATTCCACCGACGCCCCTTGGCTGTTCGCGCTGCTGCTGCCTCTGCTGTTGGCCGTCGTCATCGCCCAGATCTCCGAGGGCCGCTCGGCGGGCGGCGGCGCCCCTGGCCTGGACGCCAAGTCCGTCGCCCTGCTCGGCGTCCTGGCGGCGGCGGGCGCGGCGTTGCGGCCGCTCGGCGCGGGGACGGCGGGCCTGGAGCCGATGTTCTTCCTGATGGTGCTCTCCGGGCGGGTGCTGGGCCCGGGCTTCGGGTTCGTCCTCGGCGCGCTGTCGATGTTCGCGTCCGCCCTGCTGACGGGCGGTGTCGGCCCCTGGCTGCCGTTCCAGATGCTCGCGATGGGCTGGGTCTGCCTCGGCTCCGGGCTGCTCCCCGGTTCTGCCGGTTGGCGCGGTCGCCGCGAACTCGTCCTGCTCGCCGCGTACGGAGCTGTTTCCTCGGTCCTCTACGGCACGATCATGAACCTCCAGGGCTGGCCCTACATCGGCGGCCTCTCCAGCTCCATCTCGTTCGTCCCCGGCGACCCGCTCCCCGCCAACCTCCTCCGCTTCGGCGCCTACTGCCTCACGACGTCCCTCGGCTGGGACCTCCCCCGCGCCGCGCTCACCGTCGTCCTCTGCCTCACCGTCGGCACCCCCGTTCTGCGCGCCCTGCGCCGCACCACCCGCCGCGCCGCCTTCGCCGCCCCGGTGGCCTTCCGCCCGCCAGGCGAGTGAATCGCGCGACGCATACGCGGTATTCAGCCCCCTCGACCCGATTCGTCCACGACCATCTCGACCGTGAAACCCTTCAACCGCACCCTCGCCCGTACGACGACCGTGGCCGTGACGTCCCTGACGCTCGCCGCCGCGTTCGCATCCCCCGCCGCCGCCGTGACCTTCATCGGCCGCGACGTGCCGACCACCGTCACCATCGCCCCCGGCCAGACCGCACCCGTGCCGTGGACCTACCAGAACACCGGCGGCCCCGGCCTCCTCCCGCCCTCCGGCATGAGCGCCGTGTTCACCGCGCCGGGCAACACCACCTTCCCCTCGCAGTCCACCGTCCCCACGTCCTACAGCAGCGACGGATCGAGCTGGACCAGCAACAACGTCGGCCTGCGCAACTGCGCGCTCAGCAACGGAAACCGGACCCTGACCTGCGAGGGCTACGGCCTCAATGGCAGCCGCAGCAGCTGGCCGTCCAACGGCTACTTCCGCTTCTCACCGCAGGTCACCGTGGACGCCACCGCGCCCGACAACACCACACTCCCGCGCGGCAGCGGCAGTTTCCGCTACACCGACCCGAACAACGGCACCTACTACACGATCGAGAACGGCACCCTGAACGTCGCCACTCCGCCCAGCCGGCCCACCGGGACGTGTCTGGACGTCGGCAACACCCGGAACAATGCCGACAACGTCCGCATCTGGCAGTGCCTGGACCACACCAACCAGCGCTTCGTCCTCGACGGCGGCCGGGTGAAGGTCGCCGACACCGTCGGCACCGGGCAGGAGATGTGCCTCGACGCCGACTACACCGGGTACAACGGCGACAACGTCCGCATCTGGGCCTGCGAGTACTCGCAGGCCGCCACCGCCAACCAGACCTGGCTGCTGCGCCAGGGCTCGTTCGTCCTGCAGGCGACCGCCGACGGCTACCAGGAGATGTGCCTCGACGTCGGCTCCACCCGCAACAACGGTGACAACGTCTTCCTCTACGAGTGCGGCGCGGACAACACCAACCAGAAGTTCGTCGTCGACCGCGGCTACATCAAGGTGCGGGACACCCCTCCGACGTAATCCGCCGCTGCGCGGCATGCGGCACACGTTGTCCCGGCCGCCGCCACAGGCCGCCCACACAGGCCGTCCCGGCCCGGGCACTCGTGGCTTCGCGCCGTCCCGGCCGGCCCGTCGGTGACACGACGGGCCGCCGGGACGGGCGGAACCTGCGCAAGCCGCGCAGCGACGATCGCCCCAACGCTGTGCGTGATCCGTTCCGGCAGCGGCGCGGCCAGGATCCCCGTCAGCGCCTCCCAGCTCCAGCCGCCCGCGAGCAATCCCTCCACCCGCGCGGCCTGATCACTGAGTGGCTTGCCCGCCAAGGCCATGCGCGGGTCACGGCGCCCCAGTTCGAGCAAAAGCGCGATGCCGGCCGTCAACTTCTCGGACGGAGGGACGGAAGGGACTTCCACTTCCTTCACCCTCAACTTCCCGGAAGGGCTTCCCGCCTTACCGGCGCCTGGAACCCCAGCTCCAGGCGGTCCGGCGGCCGGGGACACGGGAAGCGGCGGCATGGTGTGAACGGCCTTGCCCGCCACCGGAACTTCATGAACGGACACCACCGTCCGAACCTGCCCCGTCACGGGATCCCGCTGCGTCCGCCGGACGTAGTGCCCGGCCGCTTCGAGTTCACGGAGGGCCCGCGACACCGTCGCCCGCCCCTCAACGCTCTTCGCTGCCAGCGTGCGGACGTCCTCGCGGGCCCCGTCCGGCAGACTGAGCAGGTAGCCGAGCAGCCCGCGCGCGGCCCAACTCAGCGAGTGCTTCCGGACGACGTGGCCGTTGTCGAGGATCGTGTACCCGGGGGCATGCCGAGGGATACGATGAACCTGCATTAGGAGCTTCCTTCTCCTGGTGCCATACCCCGGGGTGTTGACCGCACCGCCGGGGCTCACTTTTTTGTCGTACGCCGAGCGCTCCTCACGAACGCCCGCGCCGCCATCGTCACCGTAATGCGCCAACCGAGCGTCAAACTCCGTTCCAGATCACCCATTCGGGCGGCGCAAGCGCACACAACCCAGCGCGCCCCCGGGCTCAAAAGCCCGGGGGCGCGCCGCCGTCAGGCCGGACGGACTCGATCAGCCAGTGAGCGAGGCATCCAGGTATGCCTGTACCGGCTCGTAGAGCCCGTAGGGCACGTACTGCGGGATCTCAGCGAGGACCACCCACGCCAATTCGTCCAGTTCCTCGGTGTCCACCACCTCAGCGGTACCGCTCACGACCTCACATGCCGTGTACGACATGAGCCGGCCGGTCTTCGGGTGAACGCGCTCGCCCAAGAGCTTGATGGAAGCCACGCCGAGCCCGGTCTCCTCCTTGGTCTCGCGGGCAGCGGCTTCCTCGGGCGACTCGCCAGCCTCGATCTCGCCGGCCGGGAACGGCCAGGAGAGCTGACCCTCGCTGACCCGCCGCCGCACCATCAGAACGCGGCCCTCGTGCACCACGATCGCGGCGGCAATTCCCGGGCGTCCCTCGGCAGTCTGCTTCGTCACGTCGGCTCCTCCAGAGCAGCCAGGGTGGGTACGAGGATCGTATCGGCGTCGATGAAGCGCGTCACCGAGCGGTGCTGCCGCAACAGCAGCGAGTTGCTACGGTCGGCGCATGACTGACTACGAGACTGCGTTCCGGTCGCTGGACGGCACAGCGCTGTTCGGCACGGTCACCTCATCCCCAACTCACCCTGCTGCCCTAGCCGTTCTCGCACACGGTGCCGGTGTCACCCGCGAAGAGGGCGGGTTCTTCGGCCGTCTCGCAGCCGGCCTGGCCGCGACTGTGCGCGAAGCGGCCGTCGGCTTCCACCTTCGCGGCCACATGGCGCCAGCCCGTTGAAGACGTCAGCTCAACCGGAAGCCCGTGGCCCGCACGATCGGCCACCGCCTGGAGAGCGTTCTGCACCGAACCAGCCCTCACCACCTCGGGATAGAGCGTCGCGTACTCGTGCATGGGATCGGCGGCATTGGTCGGCGCCACACTTGGAAGCTGCTCGGCATGCGGTCGAGTCTGCCAGAACAGCCTGCCACCGCAGCCCACTGACGAACAGACGATGGCCGATCTGCGGCCATCAACAAGATCGTGTCACGAGCTCATAGGGGTCGACCTGGGATTCATATTCCGCTGATTTGCTGCCAGATCGTCAGCACAGCCACCATCTGGGCGGTCAGGTAGGCGATCTGTCCGGAGAGGCCGTGCACCTGATAGATCGACACCAGCAGGCTGAGGCGATTTGACCAAACGTGCCGCTCGAGATGGAAGGTATCGGTGTCCATCCACATGCTCGTCACTGTCAGCACCATGAGCATCAGGAGGGCCCTGAGGAGTGCCCTGTACAATTCCGCGCCGACAACGAGGCCGGGCGCGATGCCCGCGACTACGCCGATGGGGACGAGCCAGGCGATGAACAGGCTGAACGCTCGCATCGGGCCGCGCTCTCCGGGCAGTAGACGCCACAACGCCCCCAGGACCAGTCCTGCACCGGCGAAAGAGATCTCTTGTGCCAGGAACACTCCGACCGTATCCGGGATGCCTGTGGGTGAGTTGAGCGTAAACGTCCACTGCTCGGCATCGTGCACGTTCTCATACCAGGTGGTGACTACGCTTGGGAGAATTCCGAAGATGGCGGCCCAGCAGGCGGCCTTGCGCGCGTTGCCCCAGCAAGACTGATCTGGTCCCAAGCTGAGGGCGACGTCTACGACGGATACCTCGTCCGGTAGGCAGTCGTGGCTGCGTCCCTCAGACAGCCAATGGTGCAGCTTGCGCAGTTCTTGCTCCAGTTGGTCTCGCGAGGTCTCCTCCCCGTGTCCGCGATCAAGGAGGTGCAGCCGGTGGAGCTGATCGTGGCAGCTCCGCGCCTTCTCCATCAGGCCGCCGTAGCCTTTCGGTCCGCTCAGCTCTTTTACGACGCAGTCCTCCTCCGCTCTTCGGTTCGCTCGGTACAGCACCGACCATCGACACCCCACCTTCACCGTGGCGTAGAGTGCGACCATATTCAGAGGTAGCCAGAGGCCGTACACCGCTGCCGAGTGTCCTGCAAACATGACCCCCCTCAACGCTACGACGATGGCGAAGATGGCGGTTACCAGCAGCAGATCCACCTTTTCCGGCCGCCTGAGCTCGAGGGTTTCTTGTTTAGTGAAGCTAAGATGGAGTAGCGCTACAAGTGCCATTCCCGCCAGCACCCACGTATAGCTGTACACCCATTGGGGGCCTCTGGATGCGAACTCTGCGAGTTGCTGACTCAGGGCACGTCTGTAATCAGTGCCGAAACGCATGCTTGCTTTCCCCGCCCAGTTGGCACGTTCCCACGCGAGGTGAAAGGACAGCCATCGGCAGGCCACCACCACGACTGCGGCCACGAAGAGCGCGGCTCCGATTGCAGCCATAGGGCGGAGGCGATGCTCAGGCTTTCCTCCGCCCAAGGATTCGGAATGCTCAGACTCGCCTCCGCCCAAGAACTCGCCCAGCTCTCCTTCTCGCACAAAACACCAGGCCCATGCGACAATCGCCGCCAGCCACAGCCACACCATGGAAAGGTCCAATAGGGCCAGCCCGATAATTCCGGTAGCCGGAGGTGAGGCTTCGGGCATGAGTTGCGGCGAGAGGTTGAAAAGGTCGGGAACCAGGATCACCAGCAGGCCGATCGTCGCTGCTGTCAAGGTGGCGTTGAGCACCGCTTTCCTTCGCCCTCTGTCGTCGGAGCCGTGCGCCAACGGGAGCCAAGGGTGCGCGAGAAGGACCAAAATAAGACCCGACGAAATTCCAATGAGGGCACGCCAACGATTTGCGGCGGCAGAGGGATGGAGCAGCAGAAGCAACGTCAAGCCAAGGGCTGCACTCAGTGCCGCCCACTCCAAAGCCGTTTTAGCTAAAGCGCTGGTGTCCCCCCCATCAGGACTTTTGACGGTTTTCTTGAAACGCCATACCGACACTGCGATCACGGCCGAGGCGCAGATCCACCAGGAGACGAGGCCCAGAGACACGATCCAGGCGGCGTGGCCACTCGGCACCAGAGCCCATGGTGGCACCACTTTGACCTTAATGTCCGGGCTCCCTGAGGGCCATCTTCTACTGCCGTCTTCATTTGTGCTCGACGCCACAGAGGCGTCGCTGATTTCCAGGCCGCCCGGATTGACCTCGATCGACTCCCATGAGGCGTCTCCACGCAGAGCGCCCGGCGTGTCTGGTGAGTGAAGGGTGGCTTCCCAAGCCTGACCTGGTCTGACTTCAACTAGCCACGGGCCGACTTCGAATTCACCAGAGCCATTGATTAAATTCCATGACTCGTATTGAACCGTCACCATGTGGTCGTCATTGGTCACCTGGGAGCTGGTGGATCGCCACTCTGGATGCCACTTGTCGAACATCACCTGCGACGCACTGTTCCCGCGCAGCAGGCAGTACATGGCATTTCGGTACCTTGCCGTATCTGCGCCGAACATCAGGTCGTCCGTGAACCCCCCCGGCTGTTCCGACACCTTGATGATTGTCGTCTGCCGAATCTCGACGAAATCCGGATAGTGTTTAATGAAGATGAGCTTGGTGTTCTTGTTGAGTTGCTGGGTTGGACAATTAACCGTATCGGCGGCGTACGCCTGTGTCGGTTGCGCTCCCCACCACCCGAGCATCGCGAAGGCGAGCGCGATCCACCGCCATGCCAGGGCAGTCATTTCCGGGGCGGGCATCCGCTGTAAGGGTCGCACAGCAGGACGACCTCATAGGGGTCGCTGGCGAACTCTGCGCGGCGTGAGTGGTGGACGCTCGGGAGGAAGCGCCACTGGGTGGGCTTGCTGTGTGTGGTCTGGTTCGCCTTCTCTACGCGAGTATGGAGGGTGCGCGCCTCGGTATCGTTCGTCTCGACCAGGATCTCGTCCGCAGCCAGGGGAAAGTGGTCGTGCAGTAGGCACAGGCCGAAGCGCTCCAGGTTGCCGTGCTTCTCCAGGACCGCGATCAGATCCTGGACGAATGTCGCGTCCTGCGGTCCGAGCCCCTCGGCCTCCTCGAACCGCGGGAGCGCCCCCCTGGGATTCCTCGCTTGGCTGGCCACTATCGCCTCCGTTTTGTAACTAAACGCATACGTACGATCACCATAGGTTCCCATGCGTTGGCTTGCAACAGGAGACTGATGCGCTCAATCCCGCAGGCAGGGGCGTTTCAAAAGTTCCGGTGATCTTGTGGACGGGCTGGAAGTCAGGGGGGTGTCCAGGAGATCGAGTGGCCGGTTGAAGGGGCCGCAGGAGACGTGGCAGAGGCCGGCGGCGATGTTGCGGTGTCCGTGCCGGCTGAGTGGTTATTAGCTCCTGGCGCCATGCCCCAGGGGCGTTGGACTCACCGCCCGGGCTCACCATTTGCCGTGCACCAAGCGATCAACCGCACGCCCACGCCGCAATGTTCACCGTAGTGATTCGTCAAACTCTGTTCCATATCACCCAATTCGGTCGGCGCAAGCGCACACCACCCAGCGCGCCCCGGGCTCCGAGAGCCCGGGGCGCGCCTTCCACCACTCGTCAGCCGATCACGCAGTCGGGCTCGTCCAGCCACACCCGCTGCTCGCCCTCAACGGTGACCGTCGGGCCGAACCGGTGGAGCCCGGGTGCGCCCTGTCGCTGCCACCACGCGTGCGCGGCCGTCACCTCGTCCCACAGGGTGCGGGGCCCGGACTGCGACACCGCATGCTTGCCGTCCCAGTCGGCGAGGCGGCAGTGGGCGTACGACACTCCGTCCCAGACCTCGAACCGGCCAGTACCGAACCGGTCGTAGCCCGCCCACGCCTCCTGCCGGAACAGTCCCGGCAGTCGCAGGCCGATCGCGAAGGCCGCGTTGGTGTGCTCGGCCACGGCGGCGGGGTCGAGTTCCGACGGGCCGTGCCGGACGTTCTCGATCTCGAACTCCCCACTCTCCGGCCGCTGGTCGCGCACCCACATGAACGCGACGTCCTCCACGAACGGCCCGCTCGCGGAGCGGCCGTCCTCGGCGACGGTGAGCTTCAGCAGCCCACCATTGCAGAACGGCGCGCCGTAGGGGACCACGATGATGCCGCCGGGCACCGTCTGCTCGATCAGCGCACCGGGGACGCGTTGCACGGCCGCAGTGACGTGCACCCGGTCGTACGGCGCGCTCGGCGCATCGCCGAGCGCGCCGTCACCGACAACAACCCTAACTGGCAGCTGATTTGCTACGAGCCGACGGCGAGCCTCGTCGGCTAGATGAGGGTCCACTTCGACCGTGGTGATGTTCTCCGCCCCGAGCCGGTGGGCCAGCAGGCCGGCCGTCCACCCCGTACCGGTGCCGACGTCGAGCACGCGCATGCCTTCTTGGACATCGAGGTGCCGCAGCATCTGCGCCACAACGGTGGGCATCGAGCTGGATGAGGACGGCGTCGTGCCGTCCTCATCCAGCTGGGTGACGAGCGGGAGGTCGGATCCGACCAACTCGTACCACTGGACGGGGTGTTCATTCCGGTCGATCCACTCGCCCTGGTGGTGAATCCGGTCCGGCACGAACAGCCGGCGCGGCACAGCACGGAATGTCGATTCCCAGTCGGCCGACAAGGCCCCGGACTCCCGGAGGCCGTCAGCCAAGGTGTCCCAGTTCATGCACGCACTCCCCTCAACGCTTCGACGGCTTGGGCAGGTTGGTGGGCGGCGCGTCCCGCTTGCCGTCGTGCGGCGCGGTGTCCGGCTTCCCGGAGTGTCCACCGCCCTTGCCTCCGCCCGCCTTGCCGGGCCCATCGTTGCCGGATCCTCCGCCGTGCTTGCCCATTGTGCTTCTCCTCTTGACGCGTCAGTTCTAGCTGGTGGGATCTACCGGTCCGGCGGCCTGGGGGTCGGCGGTCGCTCGGGCTGCGGGGGCGAAGGTGATGGAGTGGCCATGCTGCTGTCTCCTCGTGTTGGCTGGCAGGGTTGTTCGGTGCTGCGCCGCCCCTATGGGCCGGCGCAGCAGAGCGCCAGCAGCATTGCCGCGAGCACGACTGCCCCCGCGACCGACACCGCGCAGGCGGCGAATAGCGATTGGTGACGGCCATCGGCCGATTCACGCCTCATCGGTGCGCGCTCCCGTGGTGCCGACGCAGCAGGACGCGGGCATCGACGGCGCCGGAGTAGTCAAATCGGGCCGCGGATTCCGCCTCGCGGACGGCCAGTTCGGCGCACGACTCGCAACCCCCAACCGGTACGGGAGCCGCGTCGCGAGGGACCTCCATCAGTTCCACCGGGACCACCAGTTCGCCTCCCGCACCCGGGCTTCCAGGTCCTCGCGCCGCAACCGACGCCACTCACTGTTCGCGGCGTCGAACCGCACGAAGGCCCGGATGGCTCCGTCGCCGTCCCGCAGCCACGTGCCGGCCGGCTCATCGCGAACGCGGTAACAACGCGCCGCCGGATCCCAGCGAATGCCGTACCCATGAGTGGCCGCCGGATCCAACTCCCGCACAGCCAACTTGGACAGCCGGGCCGCCTTTGCCGCAGCCAACTCGTCCCGCCCCACCTGCGTCATCCGCATGCTCCTTTACGCACCGAGCCCGTAACGTCACACGACGTTACGGGCTCGTACGCGGGGCAACTGCCCCAAAATGGGGCACCTTGTTGTTGATCTTCAGGCCGCTACGCCCACCGCCTCGGCGAGGGCGACAGCGTCGCCCCGGAGCGGCCCCTTGGACGTGCGGGCGAGCTCGACCACCAGCGAGCGCCCGGCGGGCACGTACCGCACGCCCTCCGGCGAGACCTCGTAGGCCCGCTTCAAGTAGTGCAGCGCGCCTGCCGGTTCACGGCGCGCGTACTCCGATCGGGCCGCGTCCACGAACAGTCGGGACCGCCGCTCGACGCTCGGAACGCTTATCGGGTCCACCTCGGCAACCCGTCGGAGGGCAGCCCCGGGAGTCTTCAGATCGACGCCGATCGTGACACCGTGGACGGCCACGTTCCCCGTGCCGAACGCGGTCCACGGATGCCAGTAGTCGGGTGCGAGTTGAGCCGTCCGCTCAGCCTCGGCGAACCACCGCCAGGCATCGCCTTCCCGGCCGTCCCCGGCCAGCGTCACTGCGGCTTTCAGGGCGATCGACCCAAACGTCGCCCGCAGGAACTCCGACCCGCCCTCCAGCTGCGGCCGCAGCATGTCGGCGGCTTCGGCCAACAGCCTGACGCATTCGTCCGAGTGGCCGCTGCTGGCCAGCCCGTTCGCGGCGATCCACGCAGAGAACGCCAACATGACCGGGTCGTCGGACTCTTCGGCCGCCATCCGAGCCCGGTCGACCAGCACCCAGTACAGTTCCGGCTCCGTGACGTGAGCCGCGTACATCTGGGCCAACGCGTAGGCCTCGACGAGGATTCGGCAGGCCCGACGGCGCTCTTCTCCTTCACGACCCCTTGCGGTCGCGTGGCAGGTCAGCAGCAGTTCCGGCAGCACCGCGCCGACCTGCGTCCGCTGGTGCGGCGACGCATGCCAAAGCGCCCAGGTCTGGCGAACCCGACCGGCCAACTCGTCCACCGTCGTCGGCAGGTCGTTCGGGCGCCGGAAGGTACCGGCGTGGACGGCCTCTCTCAGAGCAGGCACCGCCGAGTGCGACAGCTTCCCCCACGTCCCGACAGGTACAGCCCCAGGCGTACCAGTGAGCGCACCGACGTCGTCCATCCGCAGCACCTGCGCGATCCGGACCAACGTCGTCAGGTTGCGAAGCTCACGCTCACCCTGCTCGATCTTCTTCAGCCAGCCCTCCGAACGCCCCACCAACCCGGCCAGCACCGCTCGCTTCATCCCAATTCGCTCGCGGTGGAACCGAATCCGCTCGCCTGTCGTTAGTTCTGCCGGCATCTCGCTCATGGCCACTCCCGGGCGGTGTCACGTCTACCGGGAGCGTACGCCGCAAAGTGCCTGTGAGGGAGGCCAAGTCACCATCACATCGGCCGTTCGGGGATGTACATCGAGCGGCACTCGATGACGCAGCCGATGGCGCGCCCCTCCGGTTCCCTCCTCGACGCCTCGCGACCGGCCGGGCCCGCGCTCATTGGCGCGGGCCTGGCCCAATTCGAGGGCGAGCGCACCATGACGAGCCGCACCTTCGGCCGCATCCGCATCACCCTGCCCGATCTCGTCGGCGGCTGCCACCCTGGGCGGCAGCCGCCGTAGGCGGACCGTCGCCGAGCCGCCACGCACAAGAGCCAGGGGCGATCGGCCGGGAGCCGCGTGGATGGGGGTGTCGCGGGTGGTGCTGAATCCTCCGGAGATCACAGGACTCCCTTCCAGAGCCGAACGGGGTGCTGCCGCCCCCGCGCGGCGGGGGCGGCAGCTCCTACAAACCGGCGCAGCAGAGCGCCAGCAGCATCGCCGCGAGCACCACTGCTCCTGCGACGGACACCGCGCAGGCAGCCAAGAGTGGTTGGTGACGGCCATCGGCCGATTCACGCGTCATCGGTGCGCGCTCCCGTGGTGCCGGCGCATCAAGACGCGGGCGTCGACGGCACCGGAGTAGTCGAATCGGGCGGCGGATTCCGCCTCGCGGACGGCCAGTTCGGCGCACGACTCGCAACCCCCAACCGGTACGGGAGCCGCGTCGCGAGGGACCTCCATCAGTTCCACCGGGACCACCAGTTCGCCTCCCGCACCCGGGCTTCCAGGTCCTCGCGCCGCAACCGACGCCACTCACTGTTCGCGGCGTCGAACCGCACGAAGGCCCGGATGGCTCCGTCGCCGTCCCGCAGCCACGTGCCGGCCGGCTCATCGCGAACGCGGTAACAACGCGCCGCCGGATCCCAGCGAATGCCGTACCCATGAGTGGCCGCCGGATCCAACTCCCGCACAGCCAACTTGGACAGCCGGGCCGCCTTTGCCGCAGCCAACTCGTCCCGCCCCACCTGCGTCATCCGCATGCTCCTCTACAACGCCGAGCCCGTAGCGTCACACGACGTTACGGGCCCGTCACTATGCGGAGGGGCAGGGTTTCTGCCTCCAATTCCGGCAGCTGCTATGCGGCCATACCGATGGACTCGGCCAAGCGCCGCCCGGCCTCCTGTACCGACGACCGACCATCAACCAGGCCTCGAACCATGGCTCGCGTCTCCTCGTTCCACCGGGCCGTTTCAGGCGCGACCGCGATGGCGTCCGTGAGCAGTTCCACCACGGACTCCGCCTCCCCACGGAGGGCGTGCGCCCTCGCGACCTCGATCAGGTGGCGACCACGGCGGGGAACCGCCGTGACATCGGCGGCTGGTAGCCGCCTCGCCCACCGGAGCGCGGTGCCGGTCTGGCGAAGCTCGACTGCCACAGTCACCGAATGCAGACCAACGGCCTGGCGAGAGCCTGACGTTGGGGCGCTCCAGAAACCTTCCGGAAGGCGCTGCGCAATCGCCGCCGCGCGGTCGATCCAACCCCATGCCTCTCCGGCCTCCCCGGCCACGGCGTGCGTGATGGCCGCATGGAATGCCATGTCCGCCCAGGCCGAGGCCAGTTCCGGCGACTCCGCGCGAAGCGGGTCGAGCAGCCGAAGAGCATCCTCGGTCAGCGACTGGGCGCTGTCCCACTGGCCCGACTTCCGGAAGGCCTCCACCAGGAACCAGCACGCTCGCGCGATCGCTCGCGGGTCGCCCGAAGCCCGTGCGGTCGCCAACGCCCTCTCGGCCACCCGCCAGACCAGATTGCCGTCCCCCTGGAATGCCGCATACATCTGCGTCAGGTTCAGCGCGCTGGCATACATCACCTCCGCCCGCCGCCGATCCGCGCACTCCGGGTGCGAAACCGCCATGGAGGCCGCCGACACAAGCGGTGGTAGCAACTCCGCCAGGGCGGTTCGGTGGTCGCCTCGCGTCATCCTCGTGCGCCAGGCATTCGCCAACTGGACCTCGATGTGGTCAAGGTTGAGCGCCGGCCCACCGGCCAACCCGAGCGGAGCACCGTCAACCGCCCGCCTGACCGAGTCCAGTGCCGCATGTTCCACACCGGAATACAGGGCCCTGGGCATGCTGACATCGCCCGTCAGCAAGGAGAGATCATCAATCCCCAAGTGCTGAGCGATACGCACGAGCATCGGCAGACGCGGAGGCAGCAGCGCCCCGTTCTCCACCTGTTTCAGCCAACTCGGCGACCGCCCCAACAGAGCGGCCAACACCGGACGAGACTTCCCGGCGCGCTCACGGTAGTACTGGATGCGCCGGCCTACGGGCAATGCAGGATCCACAGCCATGCCATCAGCGTAGGGCCGCCGAACCGATTCATATGGGTGGAGACCCAATCCAGGAGCACAGACTTGACCGACCAACGCGAGCCGTTCCTCTACGTCATCGTCTGCGCCTCGGGCATCGCGGACAACGTCAGCGGATTGATCACCGCCGCCCATGCCGAAGGCTGGAGGGTCGGTGTCATCGCCACCCCCAACGGGCTCGGATTCATGGACCAAGAAGCCATCGAGCGGCAGACCGGCTACCCGATCCGCTCCGCCTGGCGCACCCCTGCAATCCCTCAGCCCCTTCCCCCAGCGGATGCGATCGCCGTGGCACCGGCCACGTTCAACACCATCAACAAGTGGGCCGCCGGCATCTCGGACACCCTCGCGCTCGGCATCCTCTGCGAGGCGTACGGGCTCGGCATTCCCACGGCCGTTCAGCCCTACCTCAACTCGGCCCAAGCAGCCCACCCGGTGTACGGAGAGAGCCTGAGCCGCCTCCGTTCGATGGGCGTCCTGATCGGCGACTACGTGCCCCACAAGCCGAAGGCCGGCGGTCGCCGGGACCAGTACAACTGGACCCACGTCCTCGACCTGCTTCGCCCCGTACTGACCTCGACCACGAACCGGAACTAGCAACTCACCCCGGGGCACGCAGGTCAGCCAGGAAGCAGCCGTGCCCGCCGGGCCCGCGCGTTCCGGCGCGGGCCCGGTCCCATCGATCGACCGCGGGGCGGCGCCGGGTGCGTCATCCCGTCGGCGTGGGGGCGCGGAGTCCGACGACGATGCCACTCTGCTGCGCCACCGGCGGCGCGGGCTGGAAGAACGCGCAGCTGACGGCGAGGAGCAGCGCGACGAGGAGCAGCCCGACCACGACGGTCGTCGTGCGGGCGCGGCCGTGCCGGATCGGGTTCTCGACCAGCGCGTACGAGGCGGCCGCGAGGACGAACGAGACCGGCAGCGCCACCACGGCCACCTGCGGGCCGTCCCACGCGGGCCACAGCCGGCGCAGGAACACCCAGACCGGCCAGTGCCACAGATAGAGCGAGTAGCTGATCGCCCCGACCGCCACGAGCGGCCTTGACGCCAGGACTCGGGCGACCGGGCTGGTGCCGGACGCCGCAACCGTAGCGATCAGCAGCGCGGCGGCGAGCCCGGCCAGTGGAAGCTGCCAGCTGTGCAGTGCGGGCCGGCCCATCCGCGTTGTCACCCACAGCATGCCCAGGGCGACCGCCGCGGCCGCCGTGAGCACGGCGGCCGAGCGCGCCCGGTGAGCCGGCACCCGGCGGTCCCAGCAGCCCTCCGCGCAGGGCCGCGCGCGGACGGTGATCACCGCGACGAGGATCCCCAGGAACAGCGCCGCCGCCCGGGTGTCGGTGCCCAGGTACGACCGGTCGGGGTCGTCACCGGACCACTGCGTGATCGCCAGGGCGAACGAGGCCGCCGCACCCAGCGCGGCCACCGCGCCCAGAACGGTCCGGGATCTCGCGAAGGCGGCGACCCCCGCGAACACCATGGGCCAGCACAGGTAGAACTGCTCCTCCACGGCCAGTGACCAGAGGTGGTTGAGCGGGGCATCCGTCATGGCGGTGCCCCAGTAGCCGACATTGCCGAAGATCGCGTACCAGTTGCTGCCGTACACCAGCGCGGCGAGCGTCTGGGCGTTGGTGGTGAGCCGCAGGCTGTGGGTGGCCGAGAGTCGCAT
Organism: Kitasatospora aureofaciens; assembly: GCF_019192735.1. GTDB lineage: Bacteria > Actinomycetota > Actinomycetes > Streptomycetales > Streptomycetaceae > Kitasatospora > Kitasatospora aureofaciens_A. Next base: position 145,924 of record NZ_JAHTKP010000002.1, on the reverse strand, counting down.
CCACAGCTGGGTCACGGCCAGCAGCGCCAGCACGGCCGGGAAGAGCCGTCTGGCCCGCCTGGTCCAGAACCTGCCGAGCGAGATCCGCCCGCGCGAGGCGTGTTCGATCAACAGCAGGCGGGTGATCACGAACCCGGACAGCACGAAGAAGATGTCGACGCCGAGGAACCCGCCGCCGAGTCCGAGATCGAAGTGGAACGCGATGACGGCCAGCACCGCGAGGGCCCGGAGGCCGTCCAGCGCGGGCAGGCGCCCGGCGGGTGGGGCGGCGGACGCGACCCGCGCGGCGGCGGCGCGCTCGGTCCCGGTGGTGGCGGAGACGGTCATGGCGGTTGCCTTCCGGTCCTCAGGCCGACGGCTCGGAGCCCTGGTGCTGCCCGACGGCCTCGTGCATCGCGTCGAGCATCCAGGCGCCCAGCCGGTCCTGGGCCTCCTTGGTCGGGTGGCCGGTGTCGTCGTAGACCTGGATGCCGTGGATCTCCCTGGGGCAACCGGAGTCGTCGCACAGCTGGTCGCGGACGCTCAGCAGTGAGGTGCCCTTCGCCGCGTTGCGGGCGACCGCCGCCCGCACGGCCTTGTTCATCGCGTCCGACTTGGTCCGGTAGGGGCCCGGGTCGCCGTCCGTCGTCGTGGTCAGGAAGACCCGGGCGCCGCCCCGGCCGAGCAGTTCGAGGGCCTGGTCGAGGTGCACGGCGTAAGCCTTCTGGAAGTCCGGCGCATCGATCGTCTTCAGCTTTCCCGAATCGTCGATCACCTGGGCGGCCTGGTCCCAGAACGACGTGCTGAGCAGGACTGCCTGGGGCTTGTGTTGGTCGATCAGCTTCGGCCACTCCGTCGGCCAGGTGTTGCACTGTGTGGGAGTCGGAGTTCTTTTCTTGCCGACCTCCTCCTCGGCGGACAGCATGATCCCGCAGCCACCCTGAGCGGCATTCACGATCGTATTGTTCTGCGATTTTCCGACCGAATTCATGCCGACGCCGAAACTGCGGGCCCACGAGTCGCCGACCACCAGAATCGTCATATCCCGAGTCCCGGGCGAGAGCGCGTCATGACTGAGCAACGCGCCCGGATCGCTTGCGGTGGAACAGGCCGGTACCCCAAGGCTGAGCAGGGCGGCCAGCGTGACAGTACGACAGATTCGACCAGCGGACGATCTCACTGACCGGGCCTTTCTTCCGAGACGGACGGCGATCAGCAGTACACCACACCAAAACCGGAATTCCCGTAACACAGGCATTCTGACGGAATGGCGAATCGGTCGGCCGTTAGCGGGCGTATCGTCCTGCGCTCGGCCAAGGAGCGCGGTGGGGCGTGCGCATGTGGCGCGCGGCGACCTCCTTTCACGGCAGCGACCGCAGCCTGCGGTGCAGTTCAGGCTGATTGGCCTTGGCCACCAGCAGACAGTGGGCCTTCTTCCTCTCTGGACGTCGCCTTCGGAGACGACCTCGAACCATGAGCCTCAAGAACGCCGAGCGTGGTGGACCAGGACGGCGGCCAGGGCGCAGGCCCCCGCTGGGAGGAGCATCGCCGCTGCCAGGGGAGCATCTTCGCCGCCGACGAAGGCGCCCATTACCGCCACGCCCAGCGTCGCCCCCACCTGGCGGACGGCGTTGAGGAGGCCGCTTGCCGCGCCTGCGGCGCCCTCGGGGGCAGTGGTGACCACCGCGGTGACCAGGGCGGGGAGCGCGAAGGAGACGCCGAAGCCGCACAGCAGCAGGCCTACGGCCAGCACCGGGTACGGGGTGCCGTTCAGGACGGCTGCCGAGAACACGACGCTGCCCGCTGCCAGCAGGGCCAGACCGCCCAACACCGGCTTCCACGGGCCGACTTTGGCGACGATGCGCCCGGTGAGCAGCGGGTTGAAGCCGGGCGGCAGGGTCATCGGGAGGAACGCCACACCGGCCATCGTCGGCGACAGCCGCAGCTCCTGCTGCAGCAGCAGCGGCAGGACGAAGAGCACGCCGAGCATGGCGAAGTTCACCGCGGCCCCGGCCAGCAGGACCGCCCCCATCCCGCGCGCCCGCAGCACCGCCGCCTGGAGCACCGGGGTGGGGCTGCGCCGCTCGCGCCGGACGAAGGTCCCAAGAGCCACCACCGCCCCAACCCCCGAGCAGCTCACGTGCAGCCAGGCGCCGGAGCCCACCGCGATCAGCGCATCCGTGAACAGCGCGAGCGTTGCGCAGGCGGCCAGTTGGGCCCACCAGTCGATGCGACGCGTCCCATGCGGGCAGTGCACCGCCCGGCCGGCCACCAACCCCAGCACCAGCAGCGCCAGCGGGACGTTCACCAGGAACACCGCCCGCCATCCGGCGAGGTCGACGAGCACCCCGCCCACCATCGGCCCGAAGGCCATCGCGCAGCCGCTGACCGCCGCCCAGACGGCGACCGCCCTGGCCCGCTCCCCCGGCTCCGGGTACAGGCGGGTGATGAGCGCCATGCTCGCCGGGACGCACGCGGCCGCCGCAACCCCCAGGACGGCCCGCAGCAGCACCAGCGCCCAGATGTCCGGCGCGAGCGCGCTGAGCAGCGACCCCGCCCCGAACGCAGCGATGCCGAAGCGGAAGGCCCGGTGAGCGCCGTAACGGTCGGCGGCAGCACCGGCCGACAGCAGCAGCGCGCCGAACGCGACGCTGTACCCGGTGACGGCCCATTGCAGCCCGGCCGTCGAACTGCCCAGCGAGGACGCCAAATCGGGCTCGGCAACGGAAAGCACCGTGGTGTCGAGCAGCACCATGAAGTAGCCCAGCGCGATGCCGAGCAATGAGCGCAGGCGAGTCGCCACAGGCGGATCGGCTACGAGAAGAGAGGTAGTCATCTGGAGGTCTCCCGAGTGAGAGCGGATCGGGGGCCAACTCTGCTCCGCGACCGCGACCCCCTCCACCGGCCGACCCTGACGCACCGTTCGGAATATCCGAACGCACCCGTGCGCTTCTCCCGACCGAAGCCAGAAGGGGGAAACCAGTGGAACTCCGTCAGTTGCGCGTCTTCGAGGCCGTCGTCACCCACCGCACCGTCACCGCCGCCGCCGTGGCGCTCGACCTCGCCCCGTCCTCGGTCTCCGAACAGATCCGCACGCTGGAGCGGAGCCTCGGCATCGACCTGTTCGAACGGGCGCCGCGCGGGATGACGCTCACCGCGGCCGGCGAGCGCCTGCTCCCGTGGGCGCGGACCTTGCTCGACCAGGCCGAGCAGGCCCGGCGGGAAGTCGCGGAAGCCCGCCCGACGCTGCGGCTCGGGGCGCTGGAGACCATCGCGGCCACCTACGTGCCGACCGTGCTGGCCCGCCTCGCCGAGCGCCGGCCCGACCTGGACGTCTCGCTCCACACCGACGCCGCCCGCGACGGCCTGCTCGGCGGGGTCGCCGCCGGGGAACTGGAGGCGGCGCTGATCCTGGACACCGCGGGCCCGCTCGGCGAACTCGGCTTCAACCTGCCGCCGGCCCCGCTCGCCCACCTCGATCTGGAGGACGTCCCCCTCGCCCTCGTCGCCGCGCCCACCCACCCGCTCGGCAAGGCCGACGCACTCACCACCGAGGACCTGCGCGGCCACCGCCTCCTGGTCAACGTGCCCGCCTGCTCATTCTGGCTCGCCGGCGAACGCCTGCTCGGCCACGCCGTCGAACGCGTCCGCACCGGCGGCGTCGCCGTCACCCGCGCCTGCGCCGAGCAGGGCCTGGGCGTGGCCCTGCTCCCCGAGTTCGCCGTCCGCGACGAACTGGCCGCCGGCTCCCTGATCCGCCTCCCCCTCCCGACCCCGGGCCTCCACCTGCGACTCGTCTGGCGCTCCGACCGCGAATCCGTCCCGGGCCTGCGCGAAGTCCTCTACGCCGCGGCGGCCTGAACCGCTCAACCGCTCAACCGCTCAAAAGAATCTTTCCGCGGGGCGACGGTTTTCCCGCCTCCCGCTGGTCTTGATTGGCGACCGAACCCGACCAGCACCCCCGGAGCCTCCGATGTCAGATCCCATCCACACCGCCGTCGTCACCGGCGCCGGCCGCGGCTTCGGGCGCGCGATCGCCGCCGCGCTCGTCGCCCGGGGCACCCGCGTCATCGGCATCGCCCGCGACGAGCAGCAACTGCGCGCCGTGCGCGACGAACTCGGCGAGCGCTTCACCCCCGTCGCCGCCGACGCCACCGACGAGAACCTCGCCGCCGAGGTGATCCGCACCCACCGCCCGAACCTGCTCGTCCTCAACGCCGGCGCCGTGCCGCACATGGCGCCCGTGCAGGAACAGACCTGGGAGACCTTCAGCCGCAACTGGGAGGTCGACACGCGGCACGTCTTCGCCTGGACGGGGGCCGCGCTGCGGGAGCCGCTGGCCCCGGGCAGCGTGGTCGTCTCGATGTCCAGCGGGGCCGCGCTCTTCGGCTCCCCGCTCAGCGGCGGATACGCCAGTGCCAAGGCCGCCATCCGCTACCTCCGCCAGTACGGCGCCGAGGAGTCCGAGCGGGCCGGGCTGGGCATCCGGTTCGTCACGCTGCTGCCGAACATGACTCCGGTCGGCGGAGTGGGCGACACCGGGGTCACGGGCTACGCCGCGCGGGCGGGCGTCGACCGGGAGACTTTCCTCAAGGGGCGGCAGCCGATCCTCACCCTGGAGCAGATCGGCAAGGCCGTGGTGGAGGTCGCCGGGGACCCGGACAGCGGTCCGGAGTACCGGGTCGACGGCGCCGGGCTGAGCCCGATCGGCTGATCCGCCGCCCACCGCACGACGAGGAGGACCCGCGATGCCGTCGAACGCCGAGTTCACCGCCCTGGCCGAGCCGTACCGGCCGGAATTGCTCGCACACTGCTACCGGATGCTCGGCTCGATCCACGACGCCGAGGACCTGGTGCAGGAGACCTACCTGCGGGCGTGGCGGGGGTTCGACGGCTTCGAGGGCCGTTCCTCGGTGCGGCGGTGGCTGTACAAGATCGCCACAATGGCCTGCCTGACGGCCCTGGAGACGCGGTCCCGGCGGCCACTGCCATCGGGGCTGGGAGCGCCCTCGGACGACCACCGGGTGGCGGTGGCTCCCCGCGAGCCGTCCGTGCCATGGCTCAAACCGGCGCCCGACGCCCGCTTCAGCACCGAGTTCGGCACCGACGACCCCGCGGCGATCGTGGCCATGCGGACGGGCGTACGCCTGGCCTTCATCGCCGCGCTCCAGTACCTGTCCGCGCGCCAGCGCGCCGTACTGACCCTGCGTGACGTGCTCGGGTTCCGGACGGCCGAGGTGGCCGAGGTGCTGGACACGACCACCGCGGCCGTGGACAGCGCCCTCCGCCGCGCCCGGGCCCGCCTGGCCGACGCCGGACCGGTCGCGGACGACCTGGCCGAGCCGGACGAGGAGGTCCGGCGCGGCCTTCTCGACGACTACGTGGACGCCTTCACCCGCGCCGACCCCGACGCGCTGGTGCACCTCCTGCGGGCCGACGTCGAGATGGAGATGCCGCCGACCCCGACCTGGTTCACCGGTCGCCCGGCCGTCCTCGGCTTCCTGTCCGCCCGCATCCTGCGCCCCGGCCTGTGGCGGCTGACCCGCACCCGCGCCAACGGCCAGCCCGCCCTCATCGGACCAGAGGGTGGAGCCGGAGGCGGCGGGGCGCTTCGGGGCCTCGCCCTCCGGGGCGCTGCGGTGGGCGGCCTGCATGGGGCCCTCCATCCAGGCCTTGAAGTCCTCCTCGCTGCGCCAGCGGGTGTAGACCAGGTACTGCTCGGTGCCCTCGACCGGGCGGAGGAGCTCGAACCACTCGAAGCCGTCCGAGTTCTCCACCGCGCCGGCCCGCGAGGCGAACCGCTTCTCCAGTTCCGCCCGCTGCTCGGCGGGAACCGTCAGTACGTTGATCTTGACGACGGACATGCCGCACCTCTCCTCGTCCACCGGGGTCCGCGAACGGCCGCCGGCTCGGTTACTGCGAGCAGTCTCCTACACCTCACATCGCACAGGTCAGGCGATCCACGGCGGCAGGAGGCGCTCGGCGTCCTTCGGCGCGAGGCCGCAGGCACCCGCAGGGGTGACGGCGTCCGGGTTGTAGGCGTGCGCCGGGGACGGGGAGGCGACGACGGCGGTGAAGCCGTCGAGGGTGGTGATCTGGCGGGCGACGTCGGCCGGGAGGACGAGGGTGTCGCCGGCGGTGACGGCCACGGCGTCGCCGGCCAGGTCGACGGTGGCGGCGCCGGTCACGAACGTCCAGATCTGCTCGACGTCCATGGCGTGCAGCGGGCCCTGCTTCCCCGCCGACATGTCAACCTGCCACATCGCCAGGGCAGTTGTGCCCTGGGTCGGCGAGGCGTAGGTGGTCATGACGGCGTTCGGCGTCTCGGTGCGGCGCGCGTCGGCGTGACGGATAACGGGCATGGCGAAGAAACCCCTTAAGATGGACAACGACGTTGTCTATATGGTCAATGAGGTTGTCTATCCGTGTCAAGCGAACCCGCCCCGCCCGGCTTCGAGCTGCCGCTGCGCCTCCTGCTCGCCTTCCGGACGATCATCGACGAGCTGCACGAGCGCCTGGCCCGCGAGGGCCACCCCGACCTGCGGCCCATGCACGGCTTCGTGTTCCAGGCGATCGGCCCGCACGGCACCACCGCCGTCGAACTCGGCCGCCGCCTCGGCGTCTCCAAGCAGGCGGCCGGCAAGACCATCGACGGCTTGGAGCAGCTCGGCTACGTCGAACGCGGCACCGACCCCGCCGACGCCCGCCGCAAGGTGGTCCGCCTCACCGCGCGCGGGGTGGACTGCCTGGCCCGCTCTGCCCGGATCTTCGACGAGCTGCGCACCCAGTGGTCCGCCACCCTCGGCGAGGACCACCTCCGCCAACTGGAGACCGGCCTGCGCCTCCTCGCCCCCGGCGACCCGTTCCGCCTCGACACCCCGCGCTGGTTCGGCGGACCGTGAGTGGCACCTGCCGGCCGTGACGGCACAACCTCCCGATCCCTACAGGAAGTTGTCAGAAAGGATGGGCTTCCCTGTCGGCCCGGCCGAAGGCGGTGTCTGATGAGTGAACTCAGCGGCCGATCAGGCCGCTGCGATTCCTTGAGGAGCACACGACATGCGCAAGATCACCAAGGCCGCGGCCCTCGCCCTGGGCGGGATCGCCCTCGCCCTGTCCGGCCCGGGAATAGCTTCCGCGGCCACTGCGACTCCCACCGCCACCACCGGCGTGCCGTCCTGTGTGGTTGACGTGTATGGGGACAACTTCGCTCAGGTCACCAACAACTGCAGCACCACACAGCGGGTGGAGACCAGCATCTGGTTCGGCTACAACGAATGCTGGGTGCTGCAGCCCGGCGAGACGCGGACGACCAACGAGTCCATCATGGGCCACTTCGCTCTGCGCACCTGCTGACACCTCTCACCTCGCTGCTGTCCGGGCGTGTGCCCGGACAGCAGCGGACCGCCGACCGATGACGGCCGGTCAGAACGACCGGCCCTCGCCGCGGTACGGGGGCTGGGGGCCGATCGGGTCGGGGCGGTCGCGGGGGTCGGCGCAGAGGGTGGAGCTGAGGCGGGTGAGGAGGTCGGCGAGGTCGGCGTACTGCTTCTCGTCCCAGTCGCCGAGCAGTTCGGCGAGCTGCGAGCGGCGGGCGGCGACCAGCTTCAGCGCGACCTCCTCGCCCGGCTCGGTGAGCCGCAGCGACAGGCCTCCGGACCGGGCGGCCAGGCCCCGGCCCTCCACCTCCCGCACCGCGTCCTCGACGACGGAGATCGGGATGATCCGCCGCTCGGCCAGCTCCGCCGGCTCGGCGTAGCCGTGGTGGTGCATCTGCAGGAGCAGCCAGCTGGAGGCCGGTCTGAGGTCGAGTCCGGCGGTGGCGGTGATCCGCCGGAACAGGTCGCGCCGGGCCTCGCGGGTGCTCAACACCGAGAGCGCGCGGGCGATTTCGTCCAACGACGAGCGCTCCACCGGGTTGAGGCCGATGGACTCGCTGAGGTCCGGCGCCGTCACGGTCGAGCGCAGCTTCTGCTCCTGCAGGAAGAGCGACAGCACGAAGGCCGCCGCCGCGACCGGCACCGCGTACAGGAACACTCGGGTGATCGATTCGGCGTACGCGTGGTGGACGCTCGCCTGGACGGCGGCCGGCAGCCGGGTGATGAGGCGCGGGTCGGAGGTGATCGCGTCGGGGCGGAAGCCGGGCGGCAGCGGCACCCCGGTCAGGACGTGGGCCAGCCGGTCGCGCAGGCCGCTCGCGAAGATCGTCCCGAAGATGGAGACGCCGAAGGAGGCCCCGATGGAGCGGAAGAACGTGGCGCCGGCGGTGGCCACCCCGAGGTCCTGGTAGCCGACCGAGTTCTGCACGATCAGCACCAGCACCTGCATCACGAGGCCGAGCCCGAGGCCGAAGACGAGGAAGTAGAAGCTCATCTCGGTCGTGCTGCTGTTCTCGTCGAGCCGGGAGAGCAGCAGCAGACCGACGGTCGTGACGGCCGTCCCGGCGATCGGGAAGACCCGGTAGTGCCCGGTGCGGGCGACGATCTGGCCGGAGCCGATCGAGGTCGCCAGCATGCCGAGCACCATCGGCAGCATGTGGATGCCGGACAGGGTGGGCGAGACGTGCTGGACGACCTGGAGGAAGGTCGGCAGGTAGGTGAGCGCGCCGAACATCGCGAAGCCGACGACGAAGGAGATCACCGCGACCAGGCTGAACGTCCGCGAGCGGAACAGTCGCAGCGGCAGCACCGGTTCGACGGCCGTCCGCTCCACCTGGACGAAGGCCACCAGCAGGACGAGGCCGAGCACCCCCAGCCCGACGATCTGCCAGGAGCTCCAGGCCCAGGTGGTGCCGCCGAGCGAGGTCATCAGCACCAGGCAGGTCGCGACGGCGGCGATCAGCGCCGTGCCCAGGTAGTCGATCCGGTGCTCGCGCTTCACCTCCAGCCCGTGCAGCACCGCCGCGATCACCACGAGGGCGACCACACCGACCGGCAGGTTGATGTAGAAGACCCAGCGCCAGCTGAGGTTGTCGACGAACAGGCCGCCCAGCAGCGGCCCGAGGACGCTCGTGACGCCGAACACCGCACCGAACAGGCCCTGGTACTTGCCGCGGTCGCGGGGCGGGACGAGGTCCCCGACGATCGCCTGGGAGAGCACCATCAGCCCGCCGCCGCCGAGGCCCTGGAGAGCCCGAAAGGCGATCAACTCGCCCATGTTCTGGGCGATTCCGCAGAGCACCGAGCCGAGCAGGAAGATCACGATGGAGGCCTGGAAGAAGCGCTTCCGGCCGTACATGTCGCCGAGCTTGCCCCAGAGCGGGGTGGCCGCGGTCGAGGCCAGCAGGTAGGCGGTGACCACCCAGGACAGGTGCTCCAGGCCGCCGAGGTCGCTGACGATCGTGGGCAGCGCGGTGGACACGATGGTCTGGTCGAGCGCGGCGAGCAGCATCGCCAGCAACAGGGCGCCGATCGGCACCCAGAGGTTCGGGACGGTGACCTCCGGCGGGCCGGGCTTGTTCGCCGGGCTCCGCTCGGACGCGGCGAGCGGGTCCGTCATGGCGTCTCCGTAGGGTCGCGGGCCCCGGCTGGAGCGCGGGCCCGTGCGGATGATCACTCCCAGCTCACCATGCTGTCAGAATTGCCCCGGTTTGCGCCGTCTGATTGAGCCGAACGTAAGCACCGCGGCCGTCGCCCGTTTCCCCGGGGCCAACCACCACCAACCGGCACAAGCCCACCGCGGACGGCCGGACAACCCTGTCCACCCTCCGGGACGTCCTGCATAATCAGGCGCGATCGCGAGACCGGGACCGCCCCGGACAGCACGCCCGAGAACCGAGGAGGACCGGCCGATGCCGGACCAGCACTGCCCGACGTGCGGCACCGCACGCTCCGCCGGGTGCGGCTGCCTCCCGGATCCGCGCCTCACCGAGACCACCGTCCTCCCGCACGTCGAGGGCCCGCCGCTGGTCCGCCCGTACGTGCCGCAGGCGGCCGGCCAGGTGGCCGAGGAGCCGCCGACGACCGACGGGCCCGCCGACCCGTTCGCGACCACCGTCCTGCCGCCGGTCGCGCCCCCGCTCGGGCCGGACGCGGACGCCTATGCGACGACCGTGCTGCCCCCCGTACCGGGACCCGCCCCGGGCGCCTACGCGACGACGGTGCTATCGCCGGTCCCGCCCGGTGCCAGGAACGACATCGGCTACTTCCCGTTCGACAACCCGACGCCCGAGCCGGAGCCCGCGCCCGACCCCACCGGCGGACGGGCCGTGCGACGGGCGGCCGAGCAGGCCGCGCAGAGCCCGATCGCCCGGCACAAGGTGCTGATCGCGGCCGTCGGCGCCGGGCTGCTGGCGCTCACCGTCGGCCTCGCGTACGCGGTGACGCCCTCGTCCGAGCCCGTCCGCCAGGCGCAGCCGCTGCCCACCGCCACGCTCGCGCCCGCGCCGGTGGACCCGACCACCGCGGCCGCCCCGACCCCGAGCTCCCCGCCGCCCACCAGCGACACGCCGAGCCCGACGCCCACCAGGACGGCCAGGCCGAGCCCGACCAGAACACCCACCCCCACCCCGACGCCGACCCCCACGCCGACGCCGACTCCCACACCCACCCCGACCCCCACGCCGACCCCGACGCCCACCCCGACACCGACCCCGACGCCCACACCTCGGGTGCTGCAGCTGGGAATGGTCGGGGCCGACGTCAAGGACATGCAGCAGAAGCTCTGGGCGGCCATGTGCGGGTATGTCGACAAATCGATCATCACCGGCACCTTCGACGACTCGACCCAGTCGACGCTCATCAGCTACCAGCGCGCCAACCGGGTCAAGGGCGAGACCGGCGTATACGGCCCGAAGACCCAGGCCGTCCTGGCAGCCGACCCGGGCTGCTGAACCCGACTCCCCAACAGCCCGTCAGCCGGCAGCCCGTCAGCCGGTGACGGCCCCGACGATGCTGACGCCCGCCAGCACCACCATGATCGCCGCCGCGATCCGGACGATCAGCTTCATCGGCACGTACTGCAGCAGCTTCTGCCCGCCCACGATGGCGATCCCGCCGACCGCGCACAGCGCCAGCCACGAGCCGAGGCCGACGGCCAGCGGATCGGCGTACTTGGCGGCCAGGTTGGCGGTCATGATCTGGGTGAGGTCGCCGAACTCGGCCACCGCGACGACCACGAAGCTCGCCCCGGCCACCTTCCAGAAGCTGCTGGAGGACGGCTCCTTGGCGGCGTGCCCGTCCTCGTCGTCCCCGCCGTGGAAGAGCAGCATCGCGGCGCCGACCAGGAACAGCGCGCCGGTGACCCCCTCCACCCAGCGGTGCGGCAGCAGCGAGAGGAGGCGCCCGGCGACCAGCGCGAGGCCCACATGGAGCGCGAAGGCGGCGGCGATGCCCGCGAAGACGTAGCTCGCGCGGTACCTGGTGCCGAGCACCAGGCTGGCCAGCGCGGTCTTGTCCGGCAGTTCGGCCAGGAAGATGATGCAGAACGTCAACGCGGCAACAGTCAAGCTCATCAGAGGGATTCCCTCGGTCGGGCTGTCCGGCCCGCCGCGGCTCCGTCAGGGGACGCTTCGGCCCGACAGCACTGGTCATGGTTCACAGCACTGCGGCCGAAGGTCTCGCCGGCACCGTCCCACTTAAGGAACGGGTGCCCCGGGCGCCGGGCCCTGGGGGGCCAGTATGTCGACGGTCCGGTGGAGGGCTACTCCCCTTCAACGTGCTCAAGGGTACCGGACGCCGTCGGCCGCCTCCCCGGTCACCAGCCCCCGGCCGACCAGTTCCAGCACCACCACGATCGCCACCGACTCCACCGCCAGCAGGCCGACCAGCACGAACAGCTGCACCGCGCCCGCCTGCACCGGCGAGGCGCCGCCGAGCAGCATGCCGACGAAGGCGCCCGGGAGGGTCACCAGCCCGACCGTCCGGGTCTGGTCGAGGGCGGGCACGAGCGAGGTGGCGGCCGCGGTGCGGCAGATCTCCAGCCGGGCGTCACGCTCCTCGAACCCGAGCGCGAGCGCCGCCTCCACCTCGCCGCGGCGCTGCCGCAGCTCGTCCAGGGCACGCCGTCCGGCGAGCGAGGTGGCCGTGAGCCCGCCGCCGATCAGGATGCCCGCGACCGGGATGACGGACAGTCCCTCGGGCGGCAGCAGCCCGACGGCGAGCAGCAGGACGAGCACCGGCAGCACCCCGGCGCCGATCGGGGCCGCCGCCCAGACCCAGCCGGGGCCCGGGGTCATCCGGCGACCGGCGGTGTGTACCGCGACCGAGAACATCAGCAGCACGAACAGCGCCGACCACCAGCGCGAGCCGACCACCCAGGTGATCACCGCGGCGACGGCGGCCAGCTGCACCACGGCCCGCAACCCGGCCCGCAGCACCGCGTGCCCGTGCCCGAGCAGGCCCCACCCGGCCACGGCGACGGCGGCCAGCAGCAGGAGGCCGGCGATCACCCCGAGCACCGGGGTGACGGGCAACAGCTGGCCGCCGGAAGCCGCAAGGCGCACGGGCGTCAGATCCAGCTGGTGAACCACATCCGGTCCTGCCAGCCCGACATCGGGATCACCTCCGCCGTGTACAGCGGGTAGAAGAAGGCGAAGCAGGCGACGATCGCGAGCACGATCAGCCCGGCCGCCGCGGCGCCGATCCGGCGGCGCTCGGGGGTACAGCCGGCCGGACCGAGGATCGCGCCGAGCATCTGGGCGACGGCCAGGCACAGGAACGGCACCAGGACGACCATGTAGAAGGAGAAGACGGTCCGCTCCTGGTACTGGAACCAGGGCAGGTAGATCCCGGCCACCGCGCACAGCACGGCGCCGGAGCGCCAGTCGCGGCGGAAGAACCAGCGCCACAGCAGGTAGGCCAGCGCGAAGCAGGCCGTCCACCAGAGCAGCGGGGTGCCGAGGCCGAGGATCTGCGCCGCGCAGCCGCCCGAGGAGGTGCAGCCCTGCTGCCCGTTGGGGACCTGCTCCCAGTACATGGAGACCGGGCGGCCCATGACCAGCCAGCTGAACGGGTTCGACTGGTAGGTGTGCGGGGTGCTCAGGCCGGTGTTGAAGTCGTACATCTGCGAGTGGTAGTGCCAGAGGCTGCGCAGCGGCGCGGGCACCCAGCTCATCGAGACCTGCGGCAGCGGGAAGCCGAGGAAGCTGTCCGGGGAGAGTCCGGCCCGGCCGTCGGCCCATTGCCGGTCGTACCCGCCGCCGCCGTTGCCACCGCTCGCCAGCCAGCCGCCCCAGGCGCCGACGTAGACGACGAAGGCGGAGCCGACCATGGCGAGGAACGCGGGCACGGCATCCCGGCCCAGCATCGAGCGCCACGGGTGGCGGGCGCCGGCCCCGCGGCGGCCGGACTGGTCCCAGAGCACGGTCAGGATGCCGAAGGCGGCGAGGATCATGACGCCGTTCCACTTGACCGCGCAGGCGGCGCCGACGAACACCCCGGCGGCGATCCGCCACGGCCGCAGGCCGAGCCGGACCAGGTCCCCGTCGGCTGCCTCGGCCAGCCGGGCACGCGCGTGGTCGCGGTCGATCAGCAGACTGCCGAAGGCGGCGAGGACGAAGAACATCTGGACGCCGTCGAGCAGGCCGATCCGGCTCATCACCAGCTGGAGGCCGTCGACGGCCATCAGCAGGGCGGCGGTGCAGCCGATCAGGGCGGAGCCGAAGAGGCGGCGGCCGATCCGGGCCAGCATCAGCACCGTGACGGTGCCGAGCAGGGCGGTCATGAACCGCCAGCCGAAGGGGTGCAGGCCGAAGAGCTGCTCGCCGATCGCGATCACCCACTTGCCGAGCGGCGGGTGGGCGATGAACTCGGGGGCGGAGGTGAGCGGGACGCTCTGCGGGACGGCCAGGATGTCGGTGTTGGCGTGGTCCGGCCAGCTGCCCTCGTAGCCCTGCTGCAGCAGCGACCAGGCGTCCTTGGGGTAGTACGTCTCGTCGAAGACGAAGGCGTTGGGGTGGCCGAGGTTCCAGAACCGCAGCAGGCCGGCGAAGAGTGCGACGCCGATCGGCCCGAGCCAGCCCGACCACTCGACGCGGTCGACCCGATCGGCTGCCCGGCCGAGCAGCCCGCGCGGGGCCGGAGCGGGAGCCGGGGCCGGTGCCGCCGGGGGGTGCGTGAGCGCCGCTTGCGTCATTGCCTCGCCGTCTCGCCTGTGTGCCGCTGTGCCCGTGGCCGCCGCGCCGGCCGGGAGGCCGGGCGGTCAACAGGCACTGACACTATGTGGCGGTGGTCGCGAAGCCAAGCGCGACGGGCGCCGACCAGGTGACCCGGTCGGCGCCCGCTTGGACATCGGTTACGCGGCGGTCTGCAGCTCCCGGACCGGGATGGCGCGGACCACGGCCGGGGCGGCGTTGTCCTGCTCCGGCGTGAGGTACGGGCGCAGCCGCAGCGCCAGGGCGACGATCAGCAGCGTGGAGCCCGCCATGGCCGCCAGGTAGAGCGGCCAGGTGCCGGAGCCGACCAGCAGCACGCCGACGGCCGGGCCGACCGCGATCGCGATCTGCTTCACCAGGGCGTACCCGGCGTTGTAGGTGCCGAGCAGCCGGGCCGGGGCGAGATCGGCGACGATCGGGCCCATGGTGGGTGCGAGCAGCGACTCGCCGACGCCGAACAGGGCATAGATCGAGACGATCGCGACCGTGGCGGCCATGGTCTCGGTCCGGATCAGGCCGGCCACCAGGGCCATCGTCCAGGCGCCGAGCCAGACCAGGCCTGCCGCGGCCATCGCGGTGGTGCGGCGGCGGCGCGCGGTGATCTTCACCATGAACATCTGCAGGACGACGATGGTCAGCGCGTTGGCGCCGATCGCGAAGCCCAGGGTGGACGGCGGGGTGCCGACGGTGTCGGTGGCGAAGGCCGCGACGCCGGACTCGAACTGGCCGTAGCAGGTGAAGAAGATCAGCCCGGCGAGGACGCAGAACCGCAGCATCGCCTTGTCGGCGACCAGCGCGCGCAGGCCCTGGGGGCCGTCGGCCTTCCCCTGGACGACGGTCAGCGTGACCGCGGGCATGCGGGCGGTGCCGGTGACCAGGGCCAGGCCGAGGAAGGTCGCCGCCTCGATGGTGAACAGCCGGGTGAGGCTGGCCGGGTCGGCCACGTTCACGATCTGCCCGCCGACCAGCGCGCCGATGCCCATGCCCAGGTTGACCAGGGTGAACTGCAGCGCGAAGGCGTGCGCCCGGGTCGCCGTGGTGGAGCAGCGGACGATCATCGTGGCGAGCGCCGGCTGGCAGGTGGTGACACCCGCGCCGAACAGGAACGAGGAGACCAGCAGGGCCGGGGTGCCGGTGGCGTGGCCGAAGGCGAACGCGCCGGTGGCGGCGAGCGCGGTACCGGCCAGCAGGACGGGCCGGGGCCCGTACTTGTCGATGCCGCGGCCGGTGAACGGGAGGACGGCGAGCGCCGCCAGCGCGAAGACGGTGAACACCATCCCGGCCGCCAGCGAGCCCAGCCCACGCACCTGGTCCACGTACACGAACATGTACGGCATCGTGAACCCGCTGCCGAACGCGCTGAGCGCGTTGCCGATCTGGACGCGGCGCAGCGGGCCGCCCGCCGTGCGTCGCTGCTGCCTCTGCTGCCTCTGCTGCTTCACCGTGCCGGTCACCGTGCACACCCCTTCCTGGATTCAACTGGATACTCTTAAGTCCAGAAGATTTCAGAGCTAAAGTTTGACGAGATAAAGTCTTAGCACCGGAAGAGTGTGGAGTCAAAGGCTTAAGAGATGCACGCCTCCGTGCGACACTGGTCCGCATGACTACCGACAAGCCCGCGCCGGCCAAGCCCCGGGAGCTCGGCATCGCCGAGCAGGTGGCCGTCTACCAGCGGGAATTCCCTCTGGTGGACCCGCAGGTGGAGACCATCGTGCAGACCCTGTCCCGGGTCGCCCGGCGGATGGGCGTGGCCTACGACCGGCAGCTGACTGTGCTCGGAATCACCTCCGCCGAGTGGGAGGTGCTCAAGGCGCTGGTCGTCGCGGGCAGCCCGTACCGGCTGGGGCCGGGCGAGCTGGCCAAGCGGCTCGGGCTCACCCCGGCGGCGATGACGCACCGGATCGACCGGATGGTGGCCGAGGACCTGGTCACCCGGGAGCGGGACGAGTCCAACCGGGTGCGGGTGATCATCGAGCTCACCGAGAACGGCCGCGACAAGTGGCTGGAGTCGATGCGGATGGCGGCGGTGTTCGAGGAGGAACTGCTCCAGGACATCGTGGGCGAGGAGCGGACCGTGCTGTCCGCGCTGCTGGCGCGGATGCTGCGGCGGATCGAGGAGAGCCGGCCGGACGCGCTCGGGCGCACCGCGGACCTGGCGTAAAGGCAGAAATGGTTCCGGCCCGCCGGGGAGGATCTCCCCCGGCGGGCCGGACCTCTTGCGGTGCGAGGGTCCGTCAGGCCCTCAGCCGTTCAGGTGCCCGATCGTTCGAGTACGCGACCGTTCGGGTGCTCGATCGTTCGGGTGCTCGATGCGGCGGGTGCTGGATGCGGCGGGTGCTGGATGCGGCGGTGTCAGCAGGGGCCGTTGTCGGTCCAGACGCCCCACTGGCCGCTGAGGCTCGGGTCCTCGCCCTTGGTCCACCACTTGTTGGTGTAGTAGTGGCCCTTCCAGGAGACCTTGGTGCCGCCGGCCGCGTAGGTGGTGTTCGGGTCCCAGCTCGGGGCCGCCGGGCAGCCGGCCGGCGAGGTCGGGGTGCTGGTCGGCGTGCCGGTCGGGGTGGAAGTGGGCGTACCGGTGGGGGTGCCGGTCGGGGTCGGCGTCGCGGTGGAGCTCGGGGTCGGGGTGCCGGTCGGCGGGGCCGGGCAGGCGGCCGCGGAGCCGTTGGTGGCGTTCACCATCGTGTCGAGCAGGCCGGTCCGGGTGCCCAGGTCGTACAGCGAGAAGGCGAAGGAGCCGCCGAGGCCGTTGCAGTGCGCGTAGTCGAGCTTGGCCTGGATGGACCGGGTGTCCTCACCGCTCCAGAAGGTGGTGCCGTCGTAGAAGTACGTGGCCTTGGCCGCGTCGTCCCAGTAGGTCTTGGCCGGGTTGTCGACGAAGCCGCCGAGCTCCTTGTACATCTGGATGCCGGGGACGTTGCCGGACATGGCCGCGCCGGCCGCAGGGCCGGCGGCGGGCTGGAACAGGCCGTTCTGGCCGTTGTTCGGGACGCCGGTCCAGCCGCGGTAGTAGAACGGGACACCCATGTTGATCTTGCTGGCAGGGAAACCGCCGGGGATGCCGTAGTCCGCGTCGCCGACCGTCCATGCCTTGATGGCGTTGTCGATCGAGTACTTGCCGTGGCCCGGCTTGGCCGGGGTCATCGGGTCGTTCGGACCGGAGTAGAGCGGGGCCTGGTGGTTGGTCGGGCCCTGCGCGTCCCACCCGCCGTGCATGTCGTAGGTCATGACGTCGAGGAAGGTGAGGTACTGGCCGATCTTGTCGGTCTCGACGTTCATGATCTTGTCCTGACCGGCGCCGACCGCCGCCGACAGGGCGTAGGTCTTGCTGTCGGCCTTGCCCTGCGCGTCCAGCTGGTTGCGGAACTCCTGCAGCAGCAGGGTGTAGTTCTGCTTGTCGGCCGGGCTGGAGATGTTGCCGGTGTGGCCGCCGCCGCCCGGGTACTCCCAGTCGATGTCGACGCCGTCGAAGATGCCGGCCGCCGAGCCCGGGCCGCCGTAGCCGGCGTCCGCCGGGAGGTTGCCCTTGATGAACATGTCGAGGCAGGACGAGACCAGGTGCTTGCGCGAGGCGTCCGTGGCGGCCGCCGACGAGAAGTACTTGGAGTAGGTCCAACCGCCCAGCGAGATCAGGATCTTGAGGTTGGGGTTCTTCGCCTTCAGCTTCTTCAGCTGGTTGAAGTTGCCCGCGATCGGCTGGCCCCAGACGTCGCCGACGCCGTCGACCGAGATGTCCGGGCCGAAGCTCTTCTGGTAGTCGGCGAAGGCGTCGCCCGCGTTGTCACCCGCGTTGGGGTTGTTGTCGTCCGTGCTGGCGGCCTTGGTGGCCTCGAAACAGCCCAGGTCGGTCGGGTGGATGTTGGCGAAGTCGTAGATCAGGTAGTCCAGCTTCCCGGCCACGCCGGTGTCCTGGATCGTCTTGGGGTAGTACCCGTTCGCGTAGATCGACCACTGGTCGAAGTAGGCGACCTTGATGCCGCCGCTGGTGGCGGGCGCGCCGGTGGAGTTGGTGGTCGCGGCGTTGGCCGCGCCGCCGCCGGTGAGGGCGAGGCCCGCGCCGAGCAGCAGGGAGGCGGCGGTGCCGGCCGCGATCGCGGCCAGGCTCTTCGGGCGCCGACGGCGGACGCCTTCCTGAGCCGGGGTCCCGGCCCTTTCAATGCGTGAGCGCAGCATGGGTGCGTGACTCCTGGTTGTGGGGGGGGTTCCGTCGCTCCGGAGGCTCGTCCGGGGTGGGGCCGGACGACCGGGGCATGACAGATCGAAGAAGGGAATCGAGCGGGATCAGGCCGTGACGGACACCGGGATGTGCCGAACCGGCGCCCGCGGCCTGCGACCGCTGACGCCGGTTCAGGGGCTCCCTGCACCTGGGCATAAAAATGGACTAGACCAACTCCCCCGTCAAGGGGTGGCGTTGGGCTTTGAGCCGCGCTTAAGGTTCGAACCCTTCGGCCGGTACGCGGTCAGTAACGGACCGCGTTGGCCACCTCGGCCTTGACGGTGCCCGACAAGTCCCTATTGCTCCTGGCGGTGGCCTTCGCGCTCTTTCCGGCGGCCACGTCGTCGACGGTCACCACGGTCGCGTCCTGCACCTTGCCGGAGTCGTCCGTGAAGTTGACCTGGATCACGTACCGGTACGACTGCTGCCCGTGGTTGGTGACGGTCAGCTCCGCCTGCGCCTTGCCGTCCGAGCCGGTGGTCACCGTGCCCACCGCCACATCCCCCTTCGCGTCCAGCCCGCCCTTGATCCCGGCGATCCCGGACGAGGCCGCCGACACCGCTGCCGAGGCCTGTCCCTCCGCCGAGGCGATCGCCCCGCCGATCCCGCCGGCGGCCGAGGCCAGCGCGGAGGCGGCGGACTCGGCGGCCGAGGCGCTCTTCTGCACGGCGCCCGCGGCCGAGGACGCCACGCTGCTCGCGCTCTTGCCCGAGGAGCAGCCCGCGAGCGCCGTCCCGCCGACCACGACAGCGGCCAACAGCCCTGCCACGGCCCGGCGTTGGCGGCGCAGCAGGGGCGCGTCCGGGTGCTGCGCGGTGGCCGTGGGAGCGGCCCGGCGGGTGGCCCGGGTGAGCGGCTGGCGGTCCATGAGCTCCTCGTTTCTCCCCGAGTTTCTGCCTGGAGTGCCTGGGGTTTCCGCCCGGAGCTCGGCCCGGAGTATCGGCCCGGCACCGGCTGCCCGGCACGTCTCCCGGCCCATCCTCCGAGGCTCCGGGCGGGGGCGCCAGCGGGGTGGTGCCTCCGGGGGACGTCCGGGTGACGTTGGGGTGACGTCGGGGTGACGGAGGCACCGCCGCCGTCAGGACAGCCCCGAACCCTCCTGCTCGTCCGCCTCCATCGCAGCCCGCTCCTCGCGCAGCCGCACCACGTGCCGGCGCCGGGCCACCACCCCGTACGCGGACGCGGCGCTCGCCGCGAAGGCCAGCACGCCGACCCACGGCCGGTCGAAGACGTGGCCGGTCAGGTGGTCCACCGAGTAGCGGCCCGGGCCGGCCAGGCCCAGCGCCAGCCCGGTCACGCCGAGGAACGCCGGGTACTCGTAGCCGCCGGAGGTCATGAAGAAGCCGGACGGCGCGTGCACCGCCACCGCGCCGGCCATCGTCCCGGCCACCACCGCGCCGGCCGCCGGGGTGGCCAGCCCGGCCACCAGCAACGCGCCGCCGCCCGCCTCGCCGAGACCGGCCGCGATCGCGCTCTGCCGGGCCGGGTGGAAGCCCATGTGCTCCATCGCCTTGGTGGTGCCCTCCAGGCCGCCGCCGCCGAACCAGCCGAACAGCTTCTGGGTGCCGTGCGCGATCAGCACCCCGCCGACCGCGCTGCGCAGGGCCAGCAGGCCCAGGTCCTTACGGTTCAGACACATGTCGCATCCTCGTTCCCGGGAGGGTGATCCGACTTCCATGGGACCCGAGAGCGCGCAGCCGTTCGAGCCGGGACCGCCATCCGGGCGAATCCGCCGGTGATCAGGAATGAACGGCCCGACCGTGCGATTCACGCCACGCCCACGCCCACGCCCGAGCCCGGGGCGTGGCAGGGCGGTCGCGATGATCGCCGCGGTCATGCTTGGCCCATGTTCGTCTTCAACCTGAGCAGCGCCTTCATCACGTTCTTCGCCGTCGTCGGCCCGCCGAAGGTCCTGCTGTCCTTCGCCCGGCTGGCCCCCTCCCGGACCACCCGGGAGCTGCGGCAGCTGGCGGCGTGGAGCACCGTCGTCTCGGCCGTGATCGGCCTGGTGCTCGGTTTCAGCGCGGACGAGGTCACCACGCTCTTCCACATCAGCGACCAGTCGCTGCAGCTCGCCGGCGGGACGATCTTCTTCCTCTACGCCGTCGCGCTGGTCTTCGGCGTCCACCTCGGCGAGGGCGAGGACGACGAGCACCTGCCGAACCCGATGTTGGACGGCTTCCGCGAACTGCTGCTGCCGTACATCGCCAGCCCGCTCGCCATCACCGCCGTCCTGGTCGCCTCGCTCGCCAAGGACGACTGGGGCTGGCGGGCCACCGTCGCCTGGGCCTACGTGGCCGTCGTGGTGATCAACTACGTCTGCGTGGCCCTGCTCGCGCCGCTGATGCAGCGCACCCACCGCACCTCGCTGGAGGTGCTCTCCCGACTGCTCGGGCTGCTGCTGGCGGCGGTCGGGGTGGAGCTGTTCCTGAACGGCCTGGCCGGGCTCGGGGTGCACCTCCCCGAAGGGCACTGACACCGAGGGGCACAGATCCCCGAGGGGCACAGATCCCCGGGGGGCGCTGATCCCCGGGGGGCGCCGAGCTCCTTGAAGGGCACCGAGCCCGGCCTACGGGCGTCAGCCCGCGGCGAGCCGGGCCAGCACCGCACCGATCCGCTCGCGCACCAGCGGGTCGGCGACCAGCCCGTCCGGGCCGACCGCCTGCCGGTCCAGCGGGATCCGGGCGCAGGCCTCGTCCAGCACGGCCGCGCCGGTGTAGCCGAGGACGGTGCGCAGGGTGGCCTCGGCGCCCTGGCCGCGGCCCGGACCGGCGCAGTTGATCCAGGCGGCGGGCTTGTCCGAGATCTCCGTCCCGCCGACCGTCCAGTCCAGCAGGTTCTTGAAGGAGCCGGGCAGCGTGCCGGCGTACTCGGGGGTGCAGATCAGCAGCGCGTCGGCGGCGTCGATCGCCGCCCGCAGCCCGACCACCGGCTCCGGCAGCGGGTCGGTGTCGTGGTCCGGGTTGAAGTGCGGCAGCTCGGCCAGCCCGGTGTAGTAGGTGGCGCCGATGCCCGGGGTTTCGGCGGCGATGGCGGCGGCCGTATGCAGCACCGTCTCGTTGGTCGAACCGGCGCGCAGGCTTCCGGGCAGCAGCAGGATGTGACGCTCATTCGGCATGGCCAGGAACCTACTCCTTGACGCCTACGGCAAGGCCACCGGCGGGACGATCACCGGTTCCTACGGGGCGACCACCGGCCGCCAGGGCACCGGGCTGGAGAGGATCATCGAGCTGGACGGCTGGCCGTAGCCGCCGAGCCGGTCGCAGAGCGCCTCGAACTCGGCCATCGTGGGCACCGCGACCAGCAGCACGCAGCAGGCCCCGCCGGTGACCCGGTGCAGCTGGAGCACCTCCGGCCAGTTCGCCACCTCGGGGTCGCGCAGCACGCAGCGCGGGCCGTAGCACTGGATCTGGACCAGCGCGGTGATCGGCAGCCCGGAGCGGGTGAGGTCCACGTGGGCGTGGTAGCCGGTGATCACCCCGTCCGCCTCCAGTCGGCGGACCCGTTCGGCCACCGCGGGTGCGGACAGGCTCACCCGGCGGGACAGTTCGTTGTACGAGAGCCTGGCGTCGGCCTGGAGCTCGGCGAGCAGGCGGCGGTCGACGGCGTCCATGGCGGCTCCCGGAGTGGCTGGAATCGGCGGTTCTGCCGATCGTAAAGAGAATCGTCCGAACACCTTGCGAACAACAGCCCCGGGGGCGTTTGCGGTGCTCAGAGGCCATTCAATCCGGGCCCGGCACCGCCGCACAATGGGGTCCTCGGTGGAACCAGGCCGTCCGTCTGGTCACCGGTTCGGGCGATGGGGCCCAGGGTCACAGGAGGGATCGGGATGGGGCACGACACGGTGGAGACACCCAGCCTTTCGTTCGGCAGGGGCGGGCAGCCGGGTCGGGGCACCCCGTACGCCCGCTACGCGCGCCTGGATGAGTTGCACAGCCTCCAGCACCCGCTCAGCAAGGCGCCGGCCGAGATGTCGTTCATCGTCACCACGCAGGTGATGGAACTGCTGTTCGACCTGGTGCGGCACGAGTGGACCCTCGCCCAGCAGGCGCTGCGCGAGGACGACCTGCCGTCGGCGCTGGCCGCCCTGCGCCGCGGCACGCACGCCCAGGACGTGCTCACCGAGTCCTGGGACCTGCTGGCCACCATGACGCCGCAGGAGTTCAACTCCTTCCGCGCACTGTTCGGCGAGGCCTCGGGCTTCCAGTCCTCGGCCTTCCTGCGCCTGGAGTTCCTCCTCGGCAACAAGAACGTCGCCCTGCTCAAGATGTACGACGAGGTGCCGGAGACGCACGCCGAACTGACCGAGGCGCTGCGCGCCCCCGGCCTGTACGACGACGCCCTGGCCCTGCTGGCCCGCCGCGGCCTGGCGGTCCACGCCGAGCCGTCCGAGCAGCGCTACCGCGCCTCCGAGGAGGTCGAGGCGGCCTGGCGCCGGGTATACACCGACCCGGAGTTCGCCGCGCTCCAGCCGCTCGCCGAGGCGCTGCTGGACGTCGCCGAGCGGGTCACCCGCTGGCGCCAGCGGCACCTGAACGCGGTCAAGCGGACGATGGGCGGCAAGCCGGGCTCGGGCGGCTCCAGCGGCCTGACCTGGCTGCGCAAGTCGGCCGAGCAGGACGTGTTCCCCGAGCTGTGGACGATCCGGGACGAGATGTGAGCGAGGGGCTGGGCATGATCACGGGCACGATCACGCGCGAGGAGTGCGCGGCGCTGGACGCCGTCGACCCGCTGGCGGCGTTCCGCAAGGAGTTCGCCCTGCCGGACGGGGTCATCTACCTGGACGGGAACTCGCTGGGCGCGCTGCCGGTGCGCACGCCCGAGCGGGTGCGGCAGGTGGTCGAGGAGGAGTGGGGCCGGGAGCTGATCCGCAGCTGGAACGACGCCGGCTGGTTCGAGCAGCCGTACGCGCTGGGCCGGCGGATCGCGCCACTGGTCGGCGCCGGGGCGGACGAGGTGGTGGTCTGCGACACCACCTCGGTGAACCTGTTCAAGGTGCTGTCGGCGGCCCTCGGGCTGCGCCCGGGGCGGCGCACCGTGCTCGGGGACGGCGAGGCCTTCCCGACCGACCTGTACATCGCCGAGGGCGTGACCGGCCTGGTCGAGGGCGCGCGCAGCGTGCTGATCCGGCCCGAGGAGCTGGACGCGCACCTGGACGGCGACGTCGCCGCGGTCGTCCTCTCGCACGTGGACTACCGCACCGGCGAGCTGCTGGACATGCCCGGGATCACCGCCCGGGTGCAGGCCGCGGGCGCGCTGATGATCTGGGACGTGTGCCACTCGGTGGGCGCGCTGCCGGTCGAACTCGGCGCGGCGAACGCGGACTTCGCGGTCGGCTGCACCTACAAGTACCTGAACGGCGGCCCCGGTTCGCCGGCCTTCCTGTACGTCGCCGAGCGGCATCTGGCGGCCGGCCCGGTGCAGCCGCTGAGCGGCTGGTTCGGGCACGCCCGGCCGTTCGCCTTCGAGCCCGGGTACGACCCGAAGGCGGGCATCGGACGGTTCCTGACGAGTTCGCCGTCGCTGCTCGGCCAGGCCGCGCTGGGCGCCAGCCTGGACGTCTGGGAGCGCGCCGACCTGGCCGCCGTCCGGGCGAAGAGCCTGGCGCTGACCGACCTGTTCATCGCCCTGGTCGAGGGCCTGGACGGGATCGAGGTGGCGACCCCGCGCGAGCACGCCCGGCGCGGAAGCCAGGTCGCGCTGCGGCACGCCGACGGCTACCCGGTGGTGCAGGCGCTGATCGAGCGCGGCGTGATCGGGGACTTCCGCGCGCCGGACCTGATGCGCTTCGGGTTCACCCCGCTCTACCTGTCCCACACGGACGTCTGGGACGCGGCCCGGCAGCTGGCCGAGGTGCTGGCGAGCGGCGAGTGGCGGGCGGAGCGCTTCTCCCGCCGGGGCGAGGTGACGTAGGGGGGACGGTCGTTGAGCCGTGCAGCAGGCCCCTCGCCCGTGCGAGGGGCCTTTCGCATGCCCGGCCGGCTCGGTCGGCTCAGTCGGCTCAGTCGGCTCAGCCGGCTCAGTCGGCTCAGTCGGCGATGGTCAACTCCCCGATCAGGCGCCGGTAGACGTCGAAGGCGGGCTTGCGGGAGTAGTCGTCCCGGAGCAGGCCGAAGTGGTGGAAGAGAGTCGCGCCCGCGCTGTCGGCGTCCCGGAGGGCGAAGAACGCGTAACCGGTGACGGCGAGTTCGGCGGCCAGGCCCGCGACGGTCCGGACCACCTCCTCGACCACTTCGGCCTGCCGCACCTCGTCACGTCCCGGTCCGGTGGGCCAGCCGTTCTCGCAGATCCGGATCGGCACCGCCGGGCCGATGCCCGCCGCGGCCAGCGCGTCCCGCCGGAAGCCGGTGAGCACCGCCCTTACGGCGTCGGCGAGTTGGTCGGACTGGAGCGGCCGGAAGACGTCCGGGAAGAAGTCCAGCCCGACGTAGTCGAGCGCACGGTGGAAGCGCTCGTCGGCGAGCTGCCCGAGGTCCGTCCAGAAGGTGTCGGCGGGATCGAAGGACGGCACCGCGTTGAAGCCCACCGCCAGGTCGCCGTATCCGCAGGCCAGGGCCTCCTCCTTGGCCGCGATCACCCCTTCGACCAGCGCTCGGCGAACGTTCGGGATGCTGCCGTCCACGGGCGGGAGGTCCAGATTGGGCTCCTCGCAGATCTGCAGGACGGCCAGGCGGTGGCCCTCGGCCCGGACGGTCCGCCGGACGAAGTCCGTCCAGCCGTCCAACTTCCCGTCGGGATGCCGGAATTGGAGCACGAGGTCGAGCTTCCGGCCCTCGGTGGCGTACTGCTCGGGCCGTTCGGGGGTGTGTGCGCCCGCCGGGTGCGAGCGGTAGGCGCGGACCAGTAACGCCGGTGCACTGCCCTGGAGTTCGCACAGAGCGGCGGTGATCAGCGCGGGGTCGTCGGGGCGGACGGGCTCGGTCAGGCCGGTGTCGCTGCCGAGCAGGCCGCCTGGGTAGATGCCGAAGGTGAAGGTCATGCCGCCACCGTAGCCGATATTTTTGGTGCCACTGCAAATTTAGTGTGACACCATGATTCGCCGTAGGATGCCGCCATGGGACTTCGCGAACTCAAGAAGCAGCAGACCCGGGCCCTGCTGTCCGACACCGCCATGGGACTGTTCGCCGAGCGCGGGTTCGAGCAGGTCACGGTGGCGGAGGTGGCCCGGGCCGCCGGGGTCTCGACCAACACGGTCTTCAACTACTTCCCCACCAAGGAGGAGCTGTTCTTCGACCGGCAGGACGAGGTCGTGGCGCACCTGGCCGCGGTGGTCCGGGGGCGCCCGGCGGGCAGCCCCGCGGTCGAGGCGGTCCGGGCCGACCTGCTCGCGGCGGTGGCGGCCGGCGAGCCGACGGTCGGGCTGCAGCCGGGGATGGCGGCCTTCTGGCGGATCGTCGCGGACAGTCCGGCGCTGCGCGCCCGGCTGCTGGAGCTGGGCGAACGCGCCGAAGCCGCCCTGGCGGCGGCCCTGGCGGAGGAGTCGGGGGCCGGGCCGGAGGACCCGCTTCCCCGCGTCCTGGCCGGCGCGATCGCGGGCGCACACCGGGCGGTGCTGGCGGAGATCCGGCGGGCCATGGTGGCCGGGGAGCCGGCCGAGGCGGTCCGCGCGCGCGTCGAGGAAGCGGCGGAACGGGCGTTCGGCCTGCTGGCGTCGGGGCTTCGAGGCTACCCGGCGGACCGCTGACACGGCTCGGGCCGCCCGGTCGCGGGGACCGGACGGCCCGAGAGGCCGTTTCAACGGCGCGGCCGAACCGACCGTCAGCACGGCGCAGTTGCCGTCCGTACCCACCGGTCGCGAGGCATGGCCTAGGTTGGACGCATGACCACCGAGGACCAGGACCAGCGCCAGGACCGGCCCGCCCCGCTCGTCGCCGTCGCCTCCGCCGACGCCGTGCTGCGCCACCCCGAGGCGGGCGAGCACCTGCTCACCGACCTCGAACACCAGCGCGCGGCGCGCTTCCGGAAGGAGTCCGGGCGGCTTGACTTCACCGCCGGCCACATCCTGGTCCGGCTCTGCGCCGCCCGGCTGCTCGGCGTACCGGCCGCCGCCCTGACGCTCGCCCAGCAGTGCCCGGACTGCGGCCGGGCCGACCACGGCAAACCGTTTCTCCCGGACCGCCCGGACGTGCACGTGAGCCTGTCGCACACCCAGGGCGTGGTCGCCGCCGCCGCCGGATACGAGCCGGTCGGCGTGGACGTCGAGCTGGCCGCGCGCGGCGGCACGCTCCAGGGGGTGGCCGAGCGGGTGCTCACCCCCGCCGAGCTGGCCCTGGTCGTCGCCGCCCCGGAGCCGGACCGGGCGTTCCTGCGGCTGTGGGTGCGGAAGGAGTCGCTGATCAAGATCGGGCGGGCCGGCATGGACTCCCTGGCCGAGGTCGACCTCTCCGCCCTGCCCCTGGACGTCCCGGCCGACGGCCCGCTGCGCAGCCGGTACCTGGACCTGCACCTGCTCGACTGGACGGACCCGGAGCACGGGGCGGCGGTGGCGGCGGTCAGCACGGCCGAGCCGCAGGTCGTGGAGCTGACGGCAGGCGGCTGACCAGGGCCGCCGCCCGGGCCCACCCGAGCGGGGGGCCGCCGGGTAAGCGGTGTTAGCGTGCCTGGTCGGGCGCCGGAACCGGGCGCCCCGCCGAGTCAGCTGCCCACCGCCGGATTAAGGGTGTCCCCGCCATGGCCAAGTTCCTGCTGAGCCTGCACGTCCTCGCGTCGGTCCTGTTCATAGGCCCGGTCGCGGTGGCCGTCAGCATGTTCCCGCGCCGGGCGAAGGCGGCGCTGGCGGGCGGGCCCGACCAGGCCTCCGACGCGGGCGTGCTGCGGATCCTGCACCGGATCACCCAGGTCTACGCGCTGCTGGGGGTGGCCGTGCCGGTGCTGGGCATCGGGCTGGCCCAGGTGATGGACGTGCTCGGGCAGTCCTGGCTGATCGCCTCGATGGTGATCACCGCTGTCGCCGCGCTCTCGCTGCTGCTCTTCGTGCTGCCCGGGCAGCAGGCCGCGGTGGACGCGCTGGGCCTCGACGCCGGGGACGAGCGGCACGGCAAGGCCGTCCAGGGTCTGAAGCTGCTGCCGATGACGGCCGGGGTGTTCAACCTGCTGTGGGCGGTGGTCGTGGTGCTGATGGTCGTCCGGCCGGGGTCGAGCACCGGGGTCTGAGCCCTCCCTTTCTTCTGTTCCAGCGGCTTCTGTTCCAGCGGCTTCTGTTCTAGCCGCGGACGCCCGGCCGCTGGAGCGGGACGCCCGCCCGCTTGACCGCGCGGGCGACGATCGCGGTCTCGGCGCGAGCCACCCCGAGCGGGCCGAGGGTGTCGGTGAGGAAGCGGTAGAGCCCGCCGTGGTCCGGGCAGAACAGCGTGGCCATCAGGTTGGCCGGGCCGCTGGTGGCGAACACCCCGTGCACCTGCGGATGCCGGGCCAGGGCGGTGCCGATCTCGGCGAGCCGGCCCGGCGGCACGTCCAGCCAGAGGTTGGCGTCCACGGCCATGCCGAGCAGCCGGGGGTCGACGGTGGCGTGGGTGCGCAGCAGTCCGGCGTCGTCGAGCCGGTGCAGCCGGCGGCGGACGGTCGACTCGGGTGCGCCGACGGCCGCGGCGAGGGCGGCGTGCGACTGCCGTGCGTCCTCGGCCAGTCGGGCCAGCAGCACGCGGTCCAGTTCGTCCAGCGGCGGGGGTGCCGCCGGGCGGGGTGCGGCGGGCCGGGCGAGCGCGGCGGCCTCGTCCGCGTCCAGGTAGCCGGCCTGCCACTGCCCGGCGTCGGCGAAGGCGTGCAGGACGGCGTGGGTGGTGGTGTCGGTGACGGCGGCGGTCGCCGGCAGCTGCCCGTACAGCAGGCGGTCGCGGGCGCCGACCCCGCTCAGCATGACGGCGCCGATCTCCTGACCGCCGAGCATCACGTCGACGAACGGGACGTCCGGGCGGTCGGCCAGCGCCCGCGCGATGGCGTCCACCGTGCCGCGCAGGACCCGGACGCGCAGCAGCAGCGCGCCGACCGCGGCGTCCTCGACGTCGGGCATCCGCACCACCCGCAGCACGCCGGCCTGCTGCATCCGGGCCAGGCGGCGGGTGACCGTCCGGGCGGAGACGCCCAGCACCTCGGCGATCCGGCCGGTCTCGGCCCGGCCGTCCACCTGGAGGGCGCAGATCAGACGGCGGTCGAGGGCGTCGAGCGCGGTGTCCGGATCAGCAGTCGAGAGGTCCATGCTGTCCGATCTCCGTCAGTCTCGTCCGCTTGAGCGTCTCGTTCGGCAGCTCTCACGGTACTCCTTGTCCTGCGCGGCCGGGGTGTCCGGCCCCGGGATGGCAACAGCGGAACGGACAAGGAGTACGGCGATGGAGCTGCAGACGCTGACGGACGGGGTGGAGGCCGCGGTGCGCGAGGTCGGCGCGAAGCTGGCGGCGCGGCGGCCCGCCGAGCCCATGCCCGCGCGGACGGCGGAGGAGGCCATGGCGCGCTTCGCCGAGGTGGACGGACCGGCCGCCGCCGAGCTGCGGGAGCGGCTGGCCGCCCTGCGCCCGCAGGCCGGGTGGGTGAGCGAGGAGCTGGACGGCACGGTGCCCGCCGAGGGCGAGTGGTGGTTGTGCGACGCCACCGACGGCGCGGTGCAGTACCTCCTCGGGCAGCCGCAGTGGGCCGTCACCGCGACGCTCGTCCGGGACGGCGAGGCGGTCCTGGCCGTGGTGCACGCGCCCGAGCTGGGCGGCGGGCGGACCTACCGGGCGGTGCTCGGCGGCGGCGCCCGGCTGGACGGGCGGCCGATCGCGCCGCTGCCGCGCGAGCTGCGGGCGACCGTCGCCGGCACCAGCCAGCCGCCGCTCGTCGCCGCCGACCCGGTGGCGCTGCGCCGGGCGGGCGAGTCGCTGTCCGCGATGGCGGGCGCCGTCCTGGCGGTGCGCAACCTCGGGCCGACCGCCCTCCAGGTGGCCCAGGTCGGCTCCGGGCACCTCGCGCTGTTCTGGGAGTACGGCGCCGACGCGGGCAACCTGCTGCCCGGCGCGCTGATCGCGAGCGAGGCGGGCGCGACGGTGACGGACGCCGCCGGAGCGGCCTGGACGGCCGGGTCCGACAGCTTCCTCGCCGCCGCGCCCGGGCTGCACGAGGACGCGGTGGGGGTGCTGCGGGCGGTGCGGTGATCGCGTGCTTGGGGCGGTGCCGTGATCAGGTGCGGTGCTGGGCGGCGGGGCGGCGATCAGGTGCGGTGCGGTGATCAGGTGAGGCCGAACAGCCGCGCCGCGTTGTCGTGGCAGACGGCCCGCAGCCACTCCTCCCCCAGTCCCAGGCCGGCCAGCGCCTCCAGCTGGTGGACGTACCGGTACGGGATGTTCGGGAAGTCGCTGCCGAGCAGGATGCGCTCCCGCAGGCCGCGCAGGCGCGGCAGTTCGTCGCGCGGGAACGGCACGTCGGCCTCGGCGAAGTCGGTGAACGCGATGGTGGTGTCCAGCCGGACGGCGGGGTGGCGCTCGGCGAGGTCGAGGAAGTCCCGGTACTCGGGCATGCCGAGGTGGGCGACCACCAGCACCAGCCCGGGGTGCCGGGCCAGCACCTCGCCGATCGGGCCCGGGCCGGTGAACTTGCCGGGCACCGGCCCGGATCCGCAGTGCGTCACCACCGGGGTGCCGGTCTCGGCGAGCAGCCCCCACACCTCGTCCAGCCGCCGGTCCGCCGGATCGTAGCCGCCGACCTGGAGGTGCGCCTTGAACACCCGGGCGCCGTCCTCGATCGCCCGCGCCACGTAGCCGGGCGCCTCGGGCTCGGGGAAGAACGTCGCCGTGTGCAGGCAGTCCGGGGTGCGGGCGGCGAAGTCGGCGGACCACGCGTTCAGCCAACCGGCCATGCCGGGCCTGTGCGGGTAGAGCATCGACGTGAACGCTCGGACGCCGAAGTCCCGCAGCCGCTGGACGCGTTGCTCCTCCGCCTCGCGGTAGGTGATCGGCCAGGGCCGGTTCACCAGCGGGCCGGCGGCGTCGAAGTACGCCCACACCTTGTCGAGGACGTTCTTCGGCATGAAGTGGGTGTGCACGTCGACCAGGCCGGGGAGGCCGAGGTCCTGCCAGAAGGCGCGGACGTCGGCTGCTTCACCGGTCTCGGGGTTCACGCGGGCACCGGTCTCGGGGCTCGTTCGGGCACCGGGCTCAGGGCTCACGCGGGCACCGGGCGGGCGCGGTCGATGATCTCCGCCACGTCCAGGCCGGCCGGCAGGGTGCCGAAGGCGGCACCGTGGTCGCCGCCGAGGCGGGACGCGCAGAACGCGTCGGCCACCGCCGGGCTGCCGTACCGGACGAGCAGCGAGCCCTGGAAGGCCAGCGCCATGGCTTCGACCAGGCGGCGGGTGCGGTACTCCAGGTCGGTCGGGTCGGTGAGCTGCTTGCGCAGTTCGGCGACGGCCGCGTCCAGGCGGCGGTCCGCCCCGGCGGCCGCGTCGAGTTCGCCGAGGAACGCGTCGACCACCTCCGGGCGCTT
Source organism: Kitasatospora aureofaciens (assembly GCF_019192735.1). Classification (GTDB taxonomy): domain Bacteria; phylum Actinomycetota; class Actinomycetes; order Streptomycetales; family Streptomycetaceae; genus Kitasatospora; species Kitasatospora aureofaciens_A. Next base: position 115,190 of record NZ_JAHTKP010000002.1, on the reverse strand, counting down.
GGCCATCGCGCGCAGCGCGTCCAGGGCGGCGACGTTTCCGGAGCCCTCCCAGATCGAGACCAGTGGCGCCTCGCGGTAGAGCCGGGGCATGCCGGACTCCTCCACGTAGCCGTTGCCGCCCAGGCACTCCAGCGCCTCGGCCGCGTGCGCCGGACCGCGCTTGCAGACCCAGTACTTGGCGACGGCCAGGCCCAACCGCCTTACCAGCACCTCGGTTTCGTCCCCGGCAAGGGCGAGGTCGGTGGCCTGGGCGAGCCGCATGGCGACGACGGTGGCCGCCTCCGACTCCACGACCAGGTCGGCCAGCACGTTGCGCATCAGCGGCTGGTCCACCAGCGCCTTGCCGAACGCCCGCCGGTGGAGGGCGTGGTGGACCGCCCGGGTGGCGCCGTAGCGCATGCCGGAGGCGCCGCCGATGGTGCAGTCGAGGCGGGTCATGTTGACCATCTCGATGATGGTCGGCACGCCCCGCCCCTCCTCGCCGACCAGCCAGCCGACCGCGCCGTCGTACTCCAACTCGGCGGAGGCGTTGGACTTGTTGCCGAGCTTGTCCTTGAGTCGCATGAGGTGCAGACGGTTGCGGCTGCCGTCCGGGAGGACGCGCGGAAGCATGAAGCAGCTGAGCCCGCCCGGAGCCTGAGCGAGCGTCAGGAACAGGTCCGACATCGGGGCGGAGGTGAACCACTTGTGGCCGGTGAGGCGGTAGGTGCCGTCGGCGTGCGGGGTCGCGGTGGTGGTGTTGGTGCGGACGTCCGAGCCGCCCTGCTTCTCGGTCATCGACATGCCGGCGATCAGCCCGCGCTTGGTGCGCGGCTCGCGCAGCCCGTAGTCGTACGTGGTGGTGGCCAGCAGCGGCTCCAACTCCCCGGCCAGGGAAGGGTTCGCACGCAGGGCGGGGACTGCGGCGTAGGTCATCGAGATCGGGCAGGTGTGGCCGGCCTCGACCTGGCCCCAGACGAAGAACTTGGCCGCGCGGGCGGCGTGCGCGCCGGACCGCTCGTCCCGCCAGGGCGCGGCGTGCAGGCCGTGCGAGACGGCGGTGCCCATCAGCTCGTGCCAGGCCGGGTGGAACTCGACCTCGTCGATGCGGTGGCCGAAGCGGTCGTGGGTGCGCAGGACGGGCGGGTTCTCGTTGGCCAGCCGGCCCCATTCGGCGGCCTGCTCGGAGCCGGCCAACCGGCCGAGTTCGCGCAGCTCGGGCTCGGCCCAGCCGGCGCCGGCCCGGTGCAGGGCGGCGAGCAGGGTCGGGTCGGCGGCCGTGTCGTGTCCGTACGGCAGGGGCACCTGGTTGGTGACCTCATGCGTCGCTGTCATCGCGTCCTCCCAGGGCACGCAGGGTGAAGGAGACCAAGGCGGGGACCACCTCGGTGGTGGCTTCGACGGTGGTGGCTTCGACATCGGGGTCGGCCTGCCCGGCGTTGGGGTCGGCCTGCCCGACGGGTGCTGCCGCGAGCGGGCCGGCCAGGGCCTCGCCGACCGCGCCGACCAGGGCGGCGGCCGTCAGCACCGGGTCCTGCTCGGGCAGCCGCCCGCTCGCCACGGCGGCGGCGATCTCGGTGGCGATCACGTCCCGGAACGCCCGCCGGAACACCAGGCGTTCGGTGTCCACGACCGCGTCGGCCGGCTCGACCAGCAGCGCGTACGCCAGCCGCGGCGCGCGCAGGGCGCGGGCGGCGAACGTCTCGACGACGGCGGCGATCCGCTGCTCCGGCGTCTCGCGGCGGGCGACGGCGGCGTTCACCGCGGCGATCTCATGGTTGACCACCCGGCGGAACAACTGCACGGACAGCTCGGCCTTGTTGGCGAAGTGCTGGTAGACGCTGCCGGTGGCGATCCCGGCCCGGTCCGCCACCGCGGCCATCGTGCAGCCCCCGTAGCCGCGCTCGGCGAGCAGGCCCACGGCCGACTGGAGCACGGCCTCGCGCTGGGCGTCCAGGCGGGCTTGTACGGCGGGCGTGCGTCGGTAGGCCATGGAAGCATTGAAGCACCGATTCAGTACTTCGGGGAGGGGGCGGACCCGATGTGCACAAAGGCCGCCCCCGGACGTGGTCCGGAGACGGCCTCCGCTACGAACGTGCGTTACGAGCGTGCGTTAAGGGCGTGCGTTAGAGCGGGTGACGCTCCAGCTTCTGGCCCTCCTCGTCGAGCGGGCCGAACGGCGGGATCTGCTGCTGCGACTTCGCGAGCGAGCGCGCGGTGCTCTGGTCGGCCAGGCCGGCCCACTCCAGCACCTTGGCGGTCGCCTCGGCCGACTCGTCGGCCGGCAGCTTGCTGATGTTGGAGCCGTGGTTGCCGCCCGGGACGGTGTAGACGTAGCAGTCCTCGCTGCCCCGGCCCAGCTCGAACGGCTTGGCGCCCCACGGGTCGTTGCCGCCGTACACGAAGATGATCCGCTCGGCGCTGCGCTTCACCCAGCGGTCGATGTCGGGCATCGCGCGCGGGTTGAAGGTCGTCGGGATCTCCTTCGGCACGTACGCGCGCGGCGCGTACAGCTCCTTGTAGTCGTAGTGCAGGAGGTCCTTCAGGTACGAGACGTCGAAGTACGGCGCGCCGAGTTCGGTCGCGGCCTGGTAGTAGTACGCGGTGTACTTCGCCAGGCCCTGGTCGCTGGAGCTGGTCACGCCCTCCTGCGCGTCGAACCACTTGTACAGCTCGTCGTCGGTCGCGGTGGCCGCCACCGGGACCTTGGCGCAGTCGGCCTCCATGCTGTACTGCCAGAATCCCCAGACCACGTCGAGCACGCTGCCCTCGTAGGCCCGGTCCACGGTCCCGATGACGTTGAAGGTGGAGCCGGCGGCCTTGTTGTCGGCCTCGTAGCGGGGCTCCAGCCGGTCCCGGCGCACCAGCAGCTCGCGCTGGACGGCATTGAGGGCGGCCCGGCATTCGGGGGTGCCGACGTTCTGGAAGAACTCGCTGTACGAGGTGTCGTCGCTGACGTCGGTGTTGTTCGGCGCGACGTACGCGATCGTGCCCGCCACGTCGTCCGGGTAGAACCGGCGGTAGTAGGTGGAGGACATGCCGCCCTTGCTGGCGCCGGTGGAGAGCCACTCGCGCTGGTAGATCTGCTTCAGCGCGGTGACGATCCGGTGCGAGTCGGCGGCCGCCTGGCGGATGCCGGCCTTGGACCAGTCGGCCGGGTCGGGGCGCGACGGGGTGAAGAAGCGGTACTCGATGGAGACCTGGTTGCCGTCGACCAGCCGGGTCGGCTCGGTGCGCGACGGGGTGGTGCCCAGCGTGTAGCCGTTGGTGTAGAAGACGGTCGGGCGGTCGTAGCCGCGGTGCAGCACGCTGATGCGCTGCTGGAAGGTGCCCAGCCAGGGGCGGAAGTGGTCGATCGGCTGGGTGTAGGTGAGCAGGAAGTAGCGGTGGCCGATGGTGGTCGGCTTCTCCTCGGTGATGGTCATCCCGGGGATCGCCGCCAGGCGGTCCTTGATGTCGGCGGTCGGGTCGGCGGCGACGTCGCGGGCCTGGGCGCTCTGCGCACTGTCCGCGGTCCGGGCGCTGTCCGCGGTCTGCGCACTGCCCGCGGTCTGGGCGAACGCGGGGGTCGCCAGGCCGCCGCCGGCAGTCAGCAGCGGTATCAGCAGGGCGGAAACCAGCAGTCTTCTGAACCTGGTGCTCATCAACTCTCCATCTGATCAACGGACATGACAGGCGCCTTGTCGGCACAACTCTGCGGTGCGGGTGGTGCGGCGGCCGTCCGGTAGACGGCCGAATGGGCCACTCGCCGGTCGCGGGTGGCCCATCGGGGAAACGGTGCTGGTCAAGGGCGGGGCAGAACGCAGCCGGGCAGGGTGAGGTCGAGCTGGTTCCCGGCGGCGAAGCAGGCCGGGATGATGTAGGTCTCCTGGGCGTAGCCGATGCCCTGGTGGACCGTCACCGCGCCGGTCTGGTCGACCTCGCACGGGTTGTTCAGCGTGCAGGACTCGCCGTTCTCGTTGATCGTGTTGTTGACGGCGACCACCTGGCCGGTGTTCGCGTCGACCACCGGCGAGCCGGAGGTGCCGCCGATCACGTTGCAGCCGGACGTGTAGCGGACGGAGTCCTTGAACGTCCAGTCGGCTTCCTGCAGCTGGTACGCGAAGCCGTCGACCGAGCAGGAGTAGATCCGCTTCCAGTAACCGGAGACCACCCGGATGTCGGTGCCCTGGGTGGGGTGGTCGACGGAGATGGTCAGCGGGGCGATCCCGTACTGCGTCCGGATCGCGTCGTAACTCGTGTCGAGCTGGTAGATCGACACGTCGGTGTCGGTCATGGCGCCGTAGACCACCTTGGTGGCGTTCAGCGTGGCGAGGTTGCCGCCGGAGCCGCTGAGCAGGGTGAAGGTCCGGCTGGACGGCTGGTCGACGACCACCTGGCCGGGGCCTGGCATACCGGACTCCAGGCAGTGGCCGTTGGAGAGGACGAGCGCCGGGTCGCTGCCGGCCGAGCCGGGCATCCGGACGAGCGAGCCGGAGCAGTTGTCGAGCGCCACCGTGCCGGTGAAGTCGACGGCGGCGAGGGGCGGGGCGGCCTTGGTGTCCGCGACGGCGGCGGCCCGAGTATTCGTAGCGGTGGCAGCATTCGTCGTGGTGGCGGCCTGAGCGGTCGCAGTGGTGGCGGCATGGGCCGGGACGGCTCCGGTCAGCGCGGTGGCTCCGGCGACCAGGACCGCGGCGAGCATGCCTATGAGCGGCTTCCTCATGAGAGACCTCTCGGTGTGGGGGTCCACCAAACCTGTCGCGGACATGACGCCATGTCAAGAGGTCCACCACCATGGAGAGGTCACTCGGCACACCACGGCCCACGCCCGGCCGCCATCACCGTTTCCGGTCGAACGGGCCGGTCAACTCCCTTGCCAGTGCCGCCTGCCGAGGCTGATCAGGCGCAACTGCAGCCGCGCAGTGGCGGCGATGTGCGCCTCGCGGGCCGGATCGGTCTCCTGCGCCTCCAGGAACGCGGCGGCCGTGGACACCATGTGGTCCACATACAACTCGGCGAGCATCCGCAGGTCGTCCTCGCTCCACCCCTCCGAGACCGGCTGGAGCCCCAGGGCCGCGCCCACCTCCTCGGCGAAGCGGCCGAGTTCGGCGTCGATCGCCTCGCGCACCCGCCGGACTCCGCCGTGCCGCTCGCGCGCCAGGAAGCGGACGTGCGGCTGGTGCTCGCGGACGTGCTGCTCGATGACGTCCACCGCACGGTCGATCAGCTCCTCGGCGCCGCCCTCCCCGGCGAGCACCGAACGGATCATGACGTGCAGGCTCGCCAGCGACTCCTCGACCAGGGCGACGCCGAGCGCGGCAAGGTCCGGGAAGTGCCGGTAGAAGGCGGCCGGCGAGAGCCCGGCGGCACGGGTGACCTCACGGACACCGAGGCTCGCGAAGTTCTGGTCGGCCAGCAGGCGCAGGCCCGCGTCCAGCAACGCCCGGCGGCTCTGCTGCTTCTGGGCCTGCCTGGCCCCAACGGTGTGATTCACGTCATTCAGTAAACAAGTGTTTGCCGAACTTGGCCAGTCGGGCGTAGAGTGGGGCGAAGTCAGTGAACACTTGTCAACCGAAACCGGTTACCGACCCGACTCGGCAGCCGGACCGGCAGCCGAAACCGGCAACCGAAGCAGAAGGAAGGGCCAGCCGTGATCCTGCTCTCCGCCCTGGTCGCGATGGGCGTCCTGATCGGCGCCGCCGCGCACACCTCGCTCCCGGTGTTCCTCACCGCCTCCGCCGCCATCACCGCCTGGCTGCTCGCCTTCGGCGCCCGCGAGGGCCTCGCCCGCCTGCGGCAGCGCTGACCCGGACCGCACCTTTCCGCCAGAGAGGACCTGCCACGCCATGAGCACCGCCACCCCCGCCACCGCAGCCACCGCCACCGACCACCGGGCCGCCGCCACGCGCCGTCAGGCCGTTGCCGAAGCCGACAACCTGGCCGTCGCCTCCTTCCTGCTCGGCCTCCCGGGCCTGCTGATCTTCAACGTCGTCCTGGGGCCGCTCGCCATCACCCTCGCCACGCTGGCCCTGGTCCGCGGCACCCGGCGGCGCGGCCGGGCCGTCCTCGGCCTGGTGCTCGGCATCGCCGCACTGGCGATCCTCACCGCCACGACCGTGTCCGCGCACGGCGTGATCATGGAGTTCGGCCCCTGAGGCCATGCCCGGCACTGCGCCCGGCGAGCCCTCGCGCGCCCTCACCTCCCCTCACCTGCCCACGTCAGACCCACCTTTCGAACGACTGATCCCGTCAACCTGCCCCGCGACCCCGCCTCGCCCCCGTACTGTGGCGGCAACGGCCGGGTGACCACAGGGGGCAGGAGTGACTACCGAGTACCGCACGAACGCAGAGCCGGAGCCCACCGGAGCGGGCGGGCGGCTGCTCGCCGTGAGCGACCTGCACATCTCCTACCAGGAGAACCGCGACCTGGTGGAGAAGCTCCAGCCCGGCAGCCCCGACGACTGGCTGATCATCGCCGGCGACGTCGGCGAGCTCAGCACCAGCATCGAGTGGGCGCTCGGTCTGCTCGCCGAACGCTTCGCCCGCGTGGTGTGGGCCCCCGGCAACCACGAGCTGTGGACCCACCCCGACGACCCGGTGCAGCTGCGCGGTGTCGCCCGCTACGAGCACCTGGTGCAGCTGTGTCGCGGCCTCGGCGTGGTCACCCCCGAGGACCCGTACCCGGTCTGGCAGGGCGCCGGCGGACCGGTCGCCGTCGCCCCGCTCTTCCTCCTCTACGACTACTCCTTCCGTGCGCCCGGCGCGACCACCAAGGAGGAGTCCCTGGCGGTGGCCTACGAGAGCGGCATCGTCTGCGCGGACGAGCGGATGCTCCACCCGGACCCGTTCCCGGACCGCGACTCCTGGTGCCGCGAGCGCGTCCGGCTGACCGAGCAGCGGCTGGCGGCCTGCGACCCCGACGTGCCACTGGTCCTGGTCAACCACTACCCGCTGGTCCGGCAACCCACCGAGATCCTCTGGTACCCCGAGTTCGCCCAGTGGTGCGGCACCGAGCTGACGGCCGACTGGCACCGCCGCTTCAACACCGCCGCGATGATCTACGGCCATCTGCACATCCCCCGGAAGACCACCTACGACGGCGTGCCGTTCGAGGAGGTCTCGCTCGGCTACCCGCGTGAGTGGCGCCGCCGCGGCCTGCCCGAGCCGCTGCTGCGGGAGGTGTTCCCGCGGCGGGCCGCGGGCTGAGCCCGTTCCCCCTTTCATTCCATCCGCTCACCCTGCCCTCTCACTCCGTCGCGATCGCCCGCAGCACGTCCAGCCGCGCCGCCCGGCCCGCCGGGCGGAGTCCGGCCACCGCGCCCGCCAGCAGCCCGGCCGCCAGGACCACGGCCAGCTGCTCCGGCGGTATCGCGAACGAGCCCGTCCCCGCGCTGTCCGAGGCCTTCACCAGCGCCCACCCGAGGAACGCCCCGAGCCCGAGCCCGCCGACCGTCCCGAACGCGGCCACCAGCACCGACTCCCAGCGCACTATGCCCCGCAGCTGGGCCCTGGTCTGGCCAACCGCCCGCAGCAGGCCCAACTCCCTGGTCCGCTCGTACACCGCCAGCGTCAGGGTGTTGGCGATACCCAGCAGCGCGATCAGCACGGCCAGCGCCAGCAGCGCGTAGACCACCGACAGCATCATGTCGACCCCGGAGGCCGCGCTCGCCGCGTACTCGTCCCGGTCCTGCACCTGCGGGTTGCCGAACGGCGCCAGCGCCTTCTGCACGGCCGCCTTGCCGGCGGTCAGCGAGACCCCGCTGCGCAGCCCGACCGCGACCATGGTGTCGGCGTCCTGCCCCCGGTGCGGGGCCCAGGCCTGGCGGGTTATCAGGTAGTCGCCGGCCAGCCCGCCGCCCTCGTACAGCGCGCGGACGGTGAACGGCCCGCTCGCGCCGTCCGCGAAGCCGACGGTGACGCTCTGGCCGAGCCGCCAGCCGTGCTGCTCCGCCTCGCTGCGGGAGACCGCCAGGCCGTCCGTACCGAGAGCATCGAGCGAGCCGTCGACCCGGCCGAGGTCGACGATCCCGGCCAGCCGCGCCGGATCGGTGACGTCCAGCACCCGGCCGTGCCCGTCGATCCGGGCCACGCCCCGGCCGAGCCCCACCGTCTGCCGCACGTCCGGCAGTTGGGCGAGCGCATCGGCCACCTTCGGGCTGATCCCGCTGCCGCCCGCGCCGAAGGACGAGGTGGTGACGGCGAGATCGCCGGCGAAGGACTTGCGCACCGTGTCGTCCAGCGTGGCCTTGATCGACGCGCCGAAGACGGTGAACAGCGTCACCACCGCGACCCCGATCATCAGCGCGCTCGCCGTGGCCGCCGTGCAGCGCGGGTTGCGGGCCGCGTTGCGCCGGGCCAGCGTGCCGGAGACGCCGCGCAGCCTCGGCAGCGGCGCACCCAGCGTCCGGACCGCGAAGGCCGCCGCGACCGGCCCGAGCACCACCACGCCGGCCAGCACCGCCAGCGCCCCGCCGGCCGTCAGCAGGACCGACGGACCGTCGGTGGCACCGAGGACGGCCACCGGCACGCCCGCCGCCACCAGCAGGCCGCCGAGCAGCACCCGGACGGTGCCGGAGCGTCCCTCGGCCGCCCGGTCGACGCCGGTGTCCCGGAGCGCCGCCAGCGGTGCCGTCCGCCCGGCCCGGACGGCGGGCAGCAGCGCCGAGCCCACCGCGACCAGCGTCCCGACCAGCAGCGGCAGCACTACCGCGGCCGCGCTGATCACCATGCCGCCGGTCGGCAGCGCGAAGCCGAGCGCCGAGAACAGCGCCTTGAGCCCGGCCGCCACCCCGATCCCGCCCAGCAGCCCGCCGAGCGAGGCCAGCGCGCCGACGGTCAGCGCCTCCGCGAGCGTCGCCCCGAGGACCTGGCCGCGAACCGCACCCAGCGCCCGCAGCAGCGCGTTCTCCCTGGACCGCTGGGCGACCACGATGGCGAAGGTGTTGTGGATGGTGAACGTGGCCACCAGCAGCGCGATCCCGGCGAAGACCAGCAGCAGCGTGGTGAACATGCTCAGGAACCGCCCGGACAGCAGCTGGGTGCTCTCCCGGGTGGCCGCCGTGCCGGTGATCGCCTGCACCCCGGCCGGCAGCTGCGGGACGATCCGGGCGACCAGCTCCTGCTGGGACACCCCTCCCGCCGCGCGGACCTGGATCGAACTGGCCTGCCCCGCGCCCTTGGGGGTGAGGTAGTGCTCCGCGTCCGCGAAGGTCATGGCGGTGAAGGTGCTCGGTCCCATGCCGTCCGCGCTCGCGCCGAAGGTGGCGATGCCGACGACGGTGACCGGCACCGGATCGGGCGTGCGCAGCACCGTGGTCGAGCCGAGGTGCAGCCCGCCGGTCTTCGCCGCGCCGCGGTTCACCACGACCTCGCCCGGGGCGGCCGGCGCCCGGCCCTCGGCCAGCCGGTAGGGGTTGAGCCGACCGTCGGTGAGCCAATTGCCCGCGAGGGTGGGCGGGCCCTGACCGCCGATCGGTTTGCCGTCGGCGCCGACCAGTTGGCCCGCGCCCTGGACGGACGGCTCGGCCGCCGCCACCCCGGGGGCGGCACGCAGCCGCTCGGCGAGCGCGGAGTCCACCGGCGCACGCACGCCGCCGGCCGTCCCCGGGGAGTCCAGCACGTCGGCGCTGCGGACCACGACGTCGGTGCCCGCGTTGGCGTCGGCGAAGAGGGTGTCGAAGTTGGCCCGCAGGGTGTCGCCGAGCACCATCGTGCCGGTGAGGAAGCTGACTCCGAGCAGGATGGAGAGGAAGGTGCCGGCCAGCCGCCGCTTGTGGGCGCGCAGCGAGCGCAGGCTGAGCCGAACGGTGATCGCGGACGCGCTCATGACCGCCCCCGTTCGAAGGCCTTCATCCGGTCCAGCACCAGCCCCGCCGTGGGCCGCTCCATCCGGTCCACCAGCCGGCCGTCGGCGAGGAACAGCGCCTCGTCGGCGTACCCGGCCGCGTTCGGGTCGTGGGTGACCATGACGACGGCCTGACCCATCTCGTCCACCGCCCGGCGGAGCAGGCCGAGGACCTCGCCGCCGCTGCGGGAGTCGAGATTGCCGGTCGGCTCGTCGGCGAAGACCACCTGCGGCCGCCCGGCCAGCGCCCGGGCCACCGCGACCCGCTGCTGCTGGCCGCCGGAGAGCTCGCTCGGGCGGTGGTGCAGCCGGTCGCCGAGGCCGACGACGTCGATCAGCGCCGCCAGCCAGGCCTGGTCGGGGGCAGCGCCGGCGAGGTCGAGCGGAAGGGTGATGTTCTCCCGGACAGTGAGCGTGGGCACCAGGTTGAACGCCTGGAACACGAAGCCGATCCGCTCCCGGCGCAGCAGGGTGAGCCGCCGGTCGCTCAGCGAGCCCAGCTCGGTGTCCCCGATCCAGGCGGTGCCGGCGGTGAGGGTGTCGAGTCCGGCCGCACAGTGCATCAGGGTGGACTTGCCCGAGCCGGAGGGCCCCATGATCGCGGTGAAGCGCCCGGCCGGGAACTCCACCGTGACATGGTCCAGCGCCCGGACCTCGGTGCCGCCGACGCCGTAGATCTTCACGGCGTCGGCGACCCGGGCGGCGGTGCCGCGTACGACGTCGAGCGTCGTCACTTGCCGCCACCCCCTCGGGCCCGGTCGCGCGGCGACTGCGACGACTCGCTCAGCACGGCCCGCTTGGCGCGGTACTCCTCGGCGTCGATGTCGCCCTCGGCGTAGCGGCGGCCCAGGACGGACAGCGGGTGGTCCGCGCCGCCGTGTCCGCAGGCGCGCCGCCAGGCCGTCCGGCGCAGCACCGTGATCACCAGGACGACCACGGCGATCCAGATCAGCGGGAACAGCAGGATCCAGGGGCCGGGACCGTTCCCGTCCCAGTCGGCCAGCAGCGTGTACATGGTGGTTCATCTCCTCGGCGGTGGGTCTCCAGGACCTCGGGCGGTTCCCGAGGTGACTAGAGCGTCCCGCCGAGCGGTCTCATCACGCGTCCTACCAGCAGCGGCAGTTGGAATACTCCCGGGAGAGTACGGACCGGCCGCGACACGCCGAGCCGGGAGTAGGGCCGCGCCACGCCGGGGCGCGACACCCCGGGCCGCGTCACGCCGGGCCGGGAGCAGGGCCAGGACCAGGACCAGGGCCAGGAGAAACAGGACGAGGAGTACCGCGAGAAAGGCCTCAGCCCAGCCAGCCCGGCCGCACCAGCCCCGACTCGTAGGCCAGCACGACGAGTTGCGCCCGGTCCCGGGCTCCGAGCTTGATCATCGCCCGGCTGACGTGCGTCTTCGCGGTCAGCGGGCTGACCACCAGCCGCCGCGCGATCTCCTCGTTGGACAGCCCCATCCCCACCAGCGCCAGCACCTCCCGCTCCCGCTCGGTGAGCATGGAGACGTCCGACAGCCCGGCCGGCGCCGCCTCGGGCGCCTTCGAGCGGGCCGCGAACTCGCCGATCAGCCGCCGCGTCACGCCCGGCGAGAGCAGCGCGTCCCCGGCGACCGCGACCCGGATCGCGCGCAGCAGGTCGGCCGGGTCGGTGTCCTTGACCAGGAAGCCCGCCGCCCCGGACCGCAGCGCCTCGAAGACGTACTCGTCCAGCTCGAAGGTGGTCAGCACGACCACCCGTACGGAGGACAGCGCAGGGTCCTCGGCGATCCGCCGGGTCGCCTCCAGGCCGTCCATCCGCGGCATCCGGATGTCCATCAGGACGACGTCCGGCACGAGTTCGCGGGCGAGCCGGAGCGCGGCCTCGCCGTCGTCCGCCTCGCCGACCACGGTGAGGTCGTCCTGCAGGTCCAGCAGGGCCCGGAAGCCCGCCCGCACCAGCAGCTGGTCGTCCGCCAGCAGTACCCGAATCACTCGCCCTCCGCCTTCGGTGTCGGCAGCTCCGCCCTGACCCGGAACCCGCCGTCGGGCAGCGGTCCCGCGGAGATGGTGCCACCGAACGCCGCCGCCCGTTCGCGCATCCCGACCAGCCCGCTGCCCGTCCCGCCGGCGTCGCCGAGCACCGCGGGCCCCGGGTCCTCGACCTTGACCACCAGCACGTCCGGGTCGGTCCAGTCGAGGACGACGGCCGCCTGCCGGGCCGCCGAGTGCCGGATCACGTTGGTCAGCGCCTCCTGGACGATGCGGAAGGCGGTGAGGTCGACGGCGGCGCTGAGCGGGCGCCGCGCACCGCGCTCGTGCACCTCGACGGCCAGCCCCACCCGGTCGGCCTGGGCGGTGAGTTCGTCGAGCCGGTCCAGCCCGGGGGCCGGGCCGCGCGGCGCCGCCCCGGGCCCGCGCAGCGTCGCGAGCACCTGACGGACCTCGCCGAGCGCCTCCTTGCTGGTCGACTTGATGGTGACCAGTGCGGTGCGGGCCTCCTCGGGACGCCGGTCGAGCAGCGCGAGCGCGACCCCCGCCTGAATGTTGATCAGCGACAGGCTGTGCGCCAGGATGTCGTGCAACTCCCGGGCCATCTTCAGCCGTTCTTCGTTGGCCCGGCGCTGCTCCAGCTGCTGCCGGTAGGCCCGGTGGGCGGCGATCCGCTCGCGCCGGAACCGGACGATCTCGGCGAACGCCATCACCAGCAACAGCCAAGCCAGCAGGCCGAGTTCCTGCTGCCAGGCGAAGGAGGACGGCGGGGTGCGCTGCCAGCTCGCCGGCACCACGAAGGTGACGAGGACGTGCACCAGGTACACGCCGGCCACGCCGGTCCAGGCCGCCCGGCGGTGCCCGCAGCCGATCGCGGCGCAGCAGGCGATCAGCCAGCTCGCGAACACCGGCCCGTACGGGTACCCGGCGGCCAGGTACGCGGCGGTGACCACGGACGTGCCGGCCACCACGGCCACCGGCCGGCGGCCCCGCAGCGCCAGCAGCACCGGGCCGAGCAGCAGCAGGACGTAGCCGAACGCGTCCAGCGGGACCCGCCCGCCCTGGTGCCGCCCGGCCACCGTGGACCCGACCACCTGCACCACCGCGACCGCCGCCGCCAGCCCCAGCGGCCAGCCCGCCCTGGCCGACCGCACCCACGGCGGGCGCCACGGCTCGGGCGGCTGCTCCGGCTGCTCCGGCTGCTCCGCCGAGGACGACTCCGAAGACGACTCCCGAGACGACTCCGGAGACGGCTCCGGAGACGGCTCCGGCGATGGGGACGTGGGGGGCATCATGCCCGGAAGGCTAGACCCGCGCCCCGCCCCCACGCGTCCTCCACCAGTGGCGTTCGGGCGTACTCCCCCGGGAGTACGCCCGAACCGAACCCCGCCCCGAAGCCCGTCCCTCCTCAGCTCTCCTCAGCTCTCCTCAGCTCTCCTCAGCTCTCCTCAGCAGCCCGCGCCTTGTCCTCCGCCTCCCCGAACGTCGCCGACGCCTCCGGCCGGGCCAACGTGACCACCAGCTCGCCGTCGCTCACGTCCGCGATCAGCGTGTCCCCCTCCCGCACACTGCCGTCGAGCAGCAGGTTGGACACCCGGTTGTCCAGCTCCGACTGGATCGTCCGGCGCAGCGGCCGGGCCCCGAACTCCGGCTGGTAGCCCCGGTTCACCAGCCATTCCTTGGCCGCCTCGGTCACCTCCAGCCGCACGTCCTGCGCCTTCAGCCGGCGCCGGCTGCGGTCCAGCAGCAGGCCCACGACGGACAGCAGGTTCTTCCGGGTGAGCGCGTGGAAGACGATCACCTCGTCGATCCGGTTCAGGAACTCCGGCCGGAACTGCTGGCACAGGTCGCGCATCAGATCGTCGCGCAGTGCCGGATCAGGAGCTCCGCTCCGGGCATCCACGTTCCCGGAGTGGTCCAGGATCCGCTGCGAACCGATGTTGCTGGTCATGATCACCACGGTGTTGCGGAAGTTGACCGTACGCCCCTGGGAGTCGGTCAGCCGCCCGTCGTCCAGCACCTGGAGCAGCAGGTTGAAGACGTCCGGGTGTGCCTTCTCCACCTCGTCGAAGAGCAGCACGCTGTACGGCTTGCGGCGGACCGCCTCGGTGAGCTGCCCCGCCTCCTCGTACCCGACGTACCCGGGCGGCGAGCCGACCAGCCGGGAGACGGTGTGCTTCTCCTGGAACTCGCTCATGTCGAAGCGGATCATCCGGTCCGGGTCGCCGAACAGCAGCGCGGCCAGCGCCTTCGCCAGCTCGGTCTTGCCGACGCCGGTCGGTCCGAGGAACAGGAAGGAGCCGGTCGGCCGCTCCGGGTCGCCCATCCCGGCCCGGCCGCGGCGGACCGCCTGGGCGACCGCGGTGACCGCCTCGTCCTGGCCGATCACCTTCTCGTGCAGGTGCTCCTCCAGCTTGAGCAGCCGCTCCTTCTCGGTCGCGTTCAGCTCGGCCACCGGGATGCCGGTGCGGCGGGACAGCACCTGCGCGATGTCGTCCGCGGTGACGTCGACCACCTCCTCGCGGCCCTCGGCGATCGCCGCCAGCTCGTCCTCGGTCTGCCGGAGCTCGGTCTTCAGGTTGGCGGCCCGCACGAACTCCTCGTCCGCGACGGCCTCCTCAAGTTCCCGCTTCAGCTTGGTGATCCGGTCCTGCACCGAGGTCGCCTCGGTGGAGCCGGACAGGCTGCGCAGCCGGACCCGCGCCCCCGCCTGGTCCAGCAGGTCGATCGCCTTGTCCGGCAGGAAGCGGTCGCTGACGTACCGGTCGGAGAGCGTCGCCGCCGCGTCCAGCGCCTCGTCGGTGAACCGCACCTGGTGGTGCGCCTCGTACGCGTCGCGCAGCCCCTGCAGGATCTCGATCGTCTCCTCGACGCTCGGCTCCGGCACCAGCACCGGCTGGAAGCGCCGCTCCAGCGCGGCGTCCTTCTCCACGTGCTTGCGGTACTCGTCCAGCGTCGTCGCCCCGACCACGCTCAACTCACCGCGCGCCAGGGCCGGTTTGAGGATGTTGCCGGCGTCCATCGAGCCCTCGCCGCCGCCCCCGGCGCCGACCACGGTGTGCAGCTCGTCCAGGAACAGGATCACGCTCTTCTCGGCCGCCGTGACCTCGTCGATCACGTTCTTCAGCCGCTCCTCGAACTCGCCCCGGTACTTCGAGCCGGCTACCAGCGCGGTCAGGTCGAGGGTGACCACCCGCTTGTCCTTGAGGCTCTGCGGCACGTCGCCGGAGACGATCCGCTGCGCCAGCCCCTCCACGATCGCGGTCTTGCCGACGCCCGGCTCGCCGATCAGCACCGGGTTGTTCTTGGTCCGCCGGGAGAGGATCTCGACGGTCTGCTCGATCTCCTCGGCCCGCCCGACCACCGGGTCCAGCCGGCCCGAGCGCGCCTCCTCGGTCAGGTCCCGCCCGTACTCGTCCAACGTCGGCGTCTCGCTCGGGTGCGCGCCCGCGCTGCTGCGCTCCCCGCCGACGCCCCGCCCGTCCAGCACCGTCCGCAGTGCCTCCTGCGAGGGCGCCGCGTTGCGCAGCGCCGCGCCCGCACCCGAGCGCTCCTGGTCCAGCAGCGCGCCGAGGATGTGCTCCGGGCCGATGTACGACGCGCCGCTCGCCTGCGAACGGGCGTGCGCGGCGAGCAGTGCGCGCTTCGCCGACGGCGTCAGCGCGGGCCGGCCGTCCTCGGCGGACGCGTGCCCGGACGGCAGCGACTGCTCCAGATCGGCGGACAGTTGGTCCGGGTCGATCCCCGCCCGCTCCAGCATCCGGCGCGACGGCTCCACCCGGGCGGCGGCCCAGGCCAGGTGGGCGGTGTCGAGATCGCTGCTCCCGTCCTTCGACGCGCGCTGCGCGGCCAGCGCCAGCAGTTCCTGCGACGACTCGCTCAGCAGCCGCCCGATCGGCACCCGCTGCACGGCGGGCGGGGAGGCCACCGGGCTCATCCCGAAGAACCGGCTGAGCAGGTCGGAGAACGGATCGCTCGATCCGAACGGGGGTATGGTCACGGCGGATCACCTCTCCCAAGCGGTCTGCTGCCACACAAACACAGCCCGTGGCACCCCGCCTCCCGAGCACCGGGCCGCGTCCACCCCCTCACCCCGGCCACCACAGACCCCCCGAACGCCGAAGGGCCGGTCCAGGAGGGAGCTACCTCCTGGACCGGCCCTTCGAGAACCGGTGGGCGCGGACGGTTTCGAACCGCCGACATCTGCTTTGTAAGAGCAGCGCTCTACCACTGAGCTACGCGCCCCCGTCGCGGCCTGGTCGGGGCACGACGACTGCCTAGGGTACCTGGTCGTGGGGGGTGGTGTGGTGCGGGTGGTCGGGGAGTGGGACGGGTGGGGGGTGACGGTGCGGTGGGGTGATCGGGGAGAATGGCGGCGGATCGGCGGTCGGAGCGGGGAGCGCGCAGTGGCGGTGGGGCGGCGTCGGACGGGGAGTGCGCTGGCCGAGGTGCTGGTGCTGCCGGTGGTGCTGGCGGGTGCGCTGGGGGCGGTCGGGCTGGCGTCGGCCGGGAGCGGCGGCTGGTGGGGACGGCGCGGCGGGGAGGGTGTGCGGGCGGACGCCAAGGCGGCCCGGGACGCGGCGCAGGAGGCGTTCTACGAGCTGGACTCGACGCAGCGCGAGGTGCAGCTGGCGGTGGAGACGGTCCGGGCGGCCGGGAACGCCGCGACCTCGCAGCGGGCACAGGCGGACTTCGAGGCGATCTCCGGCCGCGTGAACCAGGTCACCGTGAACTACCTGGCCGCGCTCGACGCGTACGACCTGGACGACGAGGCCCTGGACGCCGGGGCGGCCGCGCAGGCCCGGCGGGTGCTGGAGGACGTCCGGGGCCGGCTCGGCTCGGCGCGGGCGGAGCTGAACGACTTCCTGCAGCGCCTCCAGCCGACGCTCCAGCACGCCGAGCAGCAGCTGATGCGCGTCGCCCCGGCGGTCGAGCAGGCGAAGCGCGCCCTGCTCGCGGCGACCAACGCACTGGACGCGGTGCGCGCCGCCGGCCTGCGGGCGGACGACCTGGCGGCCCGGCTGGCCGAACTCGCCCCGGAGCTGGCACGCCTGAACGAGGGCGCGGCCCGGCACGGAGTGGCGGCGACGCTCCAGCGGGCGGACGGCATGCGGCAGCGCGCGGACGCGATCGCGGCGGACGCGGCGCAGTTGCCGGAGCGGGCCCGGGAGATCGACCGGCGGGTCGCCAGCCTGCGGACCCGGATCCAGGCGCTGGAGACGAAGGCGGCGACGGTCGAGCCGGCGCTGAGCGAGCTGCGCCGCCGGTTCAGCGCGGCCTGCTGGCAGGACCTCCAGCGGGTGCCGGAGCAGGTCGCGGAGACCGGCCGGGCGGCGGAGCGCAAGTTGGCGGAGGCGGCCCGGGCGCGTGACGAGCAGCGCTGGGCGGACGCGACCGCCGCGATCGGTACGGTCCGCGCGCTGCTGGACACCGCAGAGGGCTCGGTCGTCGCCGTGAACGAGCGTCTGCGGCAGCTGAACGAGGTGCAGCACGACCCGAACCGCGAGGTCGAGCGGGCCCGGTTCGCCCTGCGCGACGCGCAGCGGCTGGCGATGGCGGGCCGCCAGGCGCCGGACCCGCGGCACGCCGCGCCGCTGGACGAGGCGGTCGCGCGGCTGGACCGGGCGGTGGCCGCGCTGGAGGCGGCGGGCCGGCACCCGGACTACTGGCGGTTCCTGACGGAACTGGCGGGCGTGCGGGAGACGGCGGCCCGGGTGATCGAGCTGATCCGGGGCGACCTCGGCGGCCACCGGTAGGGCACCGGGCAGCTCCTCGGTACCCTGCCGGTATGCCACGCTACGACTTCCGCTGCCGCTCCTGCGGCGCCACGTTCGAGCTCCGCCGCGCTATGGCGCAGGCCAACGACCCCGCCGTCTGCCCGCAGGGCCACGAGGACACCGTGAAGCTGCTGTCCACCGTCGCCGTCACCGGCAGCAGCACTCCGCAGCAGGCCCCCAGCGGCGGGGGCGGGGGCGGCTGCTGCGGCGGGGGTTGCTGCGGCTAACCAGCACGGCTCCAAAGCCGGGGCATCACCAGAACCGGGACGTCACCGAAACCGGGACGTCACCGAAGCTAGGACGACACCCGCGCCAGGAACCGCCGGACGATCTCCTCCCCGGCCGCCACCCCCACCTCCTCCAGGGCGGTGACGCCGGGGGCCGTCCAGCCCCGGTCGGCGAGTTCGCCGTGCCCGGGCCGCCAGGCGGCGTCGGCGGCGAGCAGCAGGTCGGCGTCGAGCAGGGAGTCGCCGGCGGCGAGCACGGTGGACGCGCCGGTCCGCCGGACCACCTCCGCGAGGGCGGCGCTCTTGCGGAGGTGCGCGGGGACGGCGTACACCTTGCGGCCCTGGAGCGAGACGGTCCAGCCGCGTTCGGCGCACCAGCCGGTCAGGTCGTCGAGCCAGCCGTCCGGCACCTGCGCGCGCTCGACGACGAGGTAGGCGAACAGCTCGTCGGCGACGCGCCGTGCGCGCGTCCACTCCGGGTCGGCGGACCGCGCAAGGTGCTCGACGACCTCGGCCAGCGGCGCCGAGGAGGCGGCGAGCCGCGCGGTGATCCCGGCCCGCCAGTCCCGGTCCGGCACACCGTCGACGAGCAGTTGCCCGCCGTTGCCGCAGATCGCGTACGGGGGGACCCAACCGGGCGTCGGGCCGGGCAGGTTGACGCGTTCGTACTGGGCGACGGTGCGGGTGGTCGCGGGGACGAGCCAGGCCTCCCGGGCGAGGTCGGCGAGCATCGCGGCGGCCTGCTCGGTGAGGAACGAGTGCGCCCTGCCCTCGTACACCTCGACCGAGAGCAGCCTCGGGGCGAGCCGGTCGGGGACGTCCAGGGCGAGGGCCGGGTTGGAGTAGATCAGGGTGCGGTCGAGGTCGCTGACCACCAGCGCCGAGCGGCCACCGCCCGGACCGTCGGCCGGGAACGAGGCGGGCATCAGGACTCCTTCACCAGAACGGCCTTGCCAGAGGCCCCGGTTGCTCCCCGACTGTAGCGGGGATGGATGAGGCCGACGCACGTGTACGGCAAACCGTCCACCTCCTCGACCGGGACGCCGCGCTGTGCGGCGAGCAGGCGCACGTGGTCGAGATCTGCGCCGGCGCCGCGGCGGGCGAGCACCCGCCAGGGGACGCGGCGCAGCAGCACCCGGGTGGTCTCGCCGACGCCGGGCTTCACGAGGTTGACGCTGTCGATGCCGTACTCGGCGCTGATCCGCTCGACGGCGGCCCAGCCGGCCCAGTCGGGCGCCCGGTCGGGGGCCGTGCCGAGCCGGTCGGCGCCGGCCTGCGCCTCGGACCGGACGGCGGCGAAGTGGTCGGTGACGGTGTCGAGAAAGGCGGCGGAGACGTCCGCGCCGGCCAGCTCGGTGTAGTGCTTGGCGCCGTGGAAATCGTCCGGGCCGATCAGTCCGTCGCGCACGACCGTCCGCGAAATCAGGCCGGACACCGTGGAGTTGAGGCAGGCCGAGGGGATCAGGAAGTCGTCCCGGGTGCCGAAGGTGCGCACGCAGCGACCGGGGTCGGCGAGGACGGCGAGGTCGGGGTCGAACGGCGTGCCGGCGAGGGCGTCGGCGAGCTCGCGGGTGATCGCGCCCTTGCCGGTCCAGCCGTCGACGAACACGACGTCGGGGGCGTGGTGGCGGGCCGCCAGGTAGCGCAGGGCGACGGCGTCGACGCCCCGGCCGCGGACGATCGAGACGGCGTAGTGCGGGGTGTCCAGGCCGTACGCGAAGGCGAGCCAGCGGCGCACCAGGATGCCGACGGGCGTGCCCGCCCGGGCCAGCGAGGCGAGCACCAGGCCGGGGCCGCGCTCGCGCAGCAGCGTCTCGGCGACGGTGCCGACGGCGAGGGCGATCCGCCGGGCGGAGCCGCGCAGCGCCTGGTGGAACAGCTCCTGGTACTCGGGGCTGGGCTGATACTCGACCGGCAGCGACTCGGCGTAGTGCGCGCCGCCGTTCTGGACGGCCTCCTCGCGCTCCTCGGTGGGGACTTCGAGCGGGATGCCGGAGAGGTCCTTGAGCAGCCAGGCCACCTCGTCGGGACGGTAGGACGAGAACACCGGACCCCGCAGCGGGCCGGGAAGCCGAACCGGCCGGTGCGACGGCAGCACCGCGAGCACCACCCGGTCGGTGACCTGGCGCAGTTGGGTGAGCAGCGCACGCTCGCCCTCGTGCAGGGCGGGGGTGTCGGCGACGTCGTCGACGACCAGCACGACGGCGTCGAAGCGGCGCGCGGGATCGCCGCCCGGGGCGACGTTGTAGGCGTAGCGCTCGTGCGAGGCGTCGTCCTGCGGGTCGTCGTGGGCGGGGAAGGCAAGGCGGGTGCGGATGGCGTAGCCGGGATCGTCCACGGCGAGGACGGGCGAGCGGGTCGTGGTGGAGTACCGGACGCGGTCGCCGCCGAGCCGCTCGGCGAGCGCGCCGGCCAGGCGCAGCGGCGCGTACATCAGCTCCTCGAAGCCCAACACCAGGACCCGGCCGAGCAGTTCGGCACCCGGCGCGCCATCCTCCGTACCGGACAGCCCACCGGCCAGCTGCTCCGCCAGCCCGGGCAGGGCGGCGTCGAGCCGGGCGCGGTGCTCGGCGGTGAACCCGTGCCGCCCGCCGTCCGGCAGACCGGCGGGCCAGTCCAACTCGACCCGGACGAGCGGGGCGGGCACGGCCGCCGGGACGTCGGGGGCCGGACCGGCCTCGGCTATCAGCCGCCCGGCCCGGTCGAGGATGTCGTCGGGCAGCCGCACGGCGCCGGTTGCGGCGGCCACCAGGTCCAGCCGGACGCCGAGTTCGGCCGCGGCGTCGGCGAGGCGGCGTCGGTCGGCCTCGGCGCGCAGGTCGACGAGGGCGACGACGACGTAGTGGGCGCGCGGGTGCCGGGCGTGCAGTTCGCGGATGGTGTTGAGGACGGTCCGGCCGGTCGAGAACTCGTCGTCGACGAGGACCAACGGGCCGTCCTGGGCAAGGAGTTCGGGGTCGGCGGGGAGGAGCAGGTGTGCGGTGGCGTGCGAGTGCTCCTCCTCGAAGCCGCCGAGCGGGCGCACACCGGGCACCGGGCGGCGGGTGGAGTGCAGGTAGGGGGCGCCGAGACCGTCGGCGACGCTGTGGCCGAGAGCGGTGGCGGTCTCCGCGTAGCCGAGGACGACGGCCCGCGCGACAGCCTCGGCGCCGAGCAACTCACCGACCCGACAGCCGAGTTCGACCCCGGCGCCGTGGACGACCGCCGGACGCTGCGGGACGTGCTTGCCGAGCACGGTGGAGACCAGGAGGTGGGCGCGCTTGCGGTTCTCGCGCAGGGCCAGGCCGACCAGGGCGGTGAGGCGCTCGGATCCACTGAGGCCGACCCCGGCCCGGTCGGCGACCCAGCGGCCGGTCCACGTCTGCTGTGCTGTCACTCTGGTCCTGCTTTCGGTGGTGCGACGGTGCGGTTTCGGATCAACCGGGTTGAGGGATCACGGGTTTGCGAATCAGCGAGGTCAACGGGGCTCGTGGCTCACCAGGTCCGTCGCCCCGGTCACCGGATCAATGTGCTCATCAGCAGCTCCGCGAAGCTGACGTCCTCCCGCGCCACCCCGAACACCCGCGCCCGCAGCAGCACCCGCTCCGCCCAGGCCCGGTGCGGCCGCGCCTCGTTCATCTTGTTGGTGTACGCCGAGCGCAGCACCCCGCCCCCGCCCTGCTCCTGCCGGAGGATGTCCCGGGCGTCGCAGTACTCCTCGTGCGTGACCACCGAGAGGGCGTGCACGGCGGGGACGTGGCTGGGGTGGATGCAGGTCTTGCCCAGCAGGCCGTTGGCGCGGTCGAGTTCGATCTCCCGGATCAGCCCGTCCAGGTCGTGCTCGATGATCCGCCGGCGGACCTCCTCGCCGGAGACCCGGACGGTCCCGGTCGCCGCCCCGTTCGCCGCCCCGTTCGCGGTCCCTCTCGCGCCCCCGGCCACCTCGGCGAACGGGGTGCGCCGCAGCTGCGGCCTGAACATCCGCTCCTGGACCGGGAAGTACTCCCACACCGGTCCGGTGACGGTGAACCCCGTGCCGTCCGCCCGGCCGAGGACATTGACCACGTCGCCGATCACCCCGGCCACCAGCGCGACGTCGTACGCGGTGAGGTCGGGCGAGCGGCGCAGCCCGTACGCGGAGCACAGGTCGGTGACGCCGAGGCGAACGGCGAGCACCCGGTCGCGGTGCTCGGCGAGCAGCCGGGCGATGCCGAAGAGCTGCTCGCGCCGGGTCTCCAGGTGGGCGAGTTCGGGCGATTCCAGCACGGGCATCGCGTACAGCCGCCGCCCGGCGACGGTCTCGGCCTCGGCGAGGGCGTCGAGGTACCCGCCGCCGCTGTGCCCGGTGAACTTGGGCAGGACGAACCCGGTGAGCAGGCGGACGGCTGGTCCCAGCCGTCGGGTGAGGTCCACGATCTGGGAGGCGGTGCGAACTCTGATGAAGAGCAGGGGATGACTCTGTGTGCAGTCCGTGAAATCCATGACCAGGTCATTGAATTGCTCGACGAGGTTGCGCTCCCCCGCACCCACCTCGTGGTCGGCGATCGCGTCCTCCAGGCAGAGCACCATCGAAACCACGCCCCGAGCAGCCTGTTTGCGGATGTCGGCGGCCAGCGCGGGCCTGGTGGCGGGGCTGTAGAGGGTGCCACCGAGGGCGGTGGCGAGCACGGCCGCCTCGCTCTCCGAAGAGAACGGCCGGGGCGGTTCGAGGAAGAGCCGGCCGCGTACGTCGTCGGCGAGGTGGCCGAAATGGCGCAAGGTGCTCTCCTCAGAGGTTTGACGACCGCCGGTCCGTTCCAGGGCGCGGAGCGCTGTGCGGCGGCACGGGACAACACGATGGTTAACCCGTCCACCGGGCACGGTGGTTCCCGACCGCGGGCCCGCGAACGCCCTGCTCGGCCCCCTCGCGCACCCCTCTCAGGCGCCGTCCGGCCGCCCATCGTACGGGCGAGTTCCGGCCGGATGCGGCTCCGGTCGCCGCACCGGCCCACTGAAATTCCGGAACATTTGCCGTCCGCTGCACCCTGGCCGGCCGACCACCGATACGGGCCGTCAAACGCAAGCCTTGGCAAAATCCGATGTGATTCCGGCGGCTTCGGTCACGTTGTCCGAAGGGGTGGCGAACAGGCAGGATGGTCGGCTATGACGCACGTGATGGCCAAGGGCGCCAACCTCGCACTGCCGGCGGCGGCGGTCCGCGCCGTGCTGCGCTGGAGCGCCACGCCCGGTGCGCCGGACGTGGACGCGTCCGCGCTGCTGCTCGGCACCGACGGCAGGGTCCGTTCGGATGCCGACTTCGTCTTCTACAACCAGCCGCGGCACCCCTCCGGACTGGTGCGCCACCTGCCCAAGCAGCAGACCCCGGACGGCACCGAGATCACCGACACCGTCGAGGTCGAGCTGGCGAAGCTGCCCGCCGGCGTGGACCGGGTGGTGCTGGCGGGCTCCTCCGAGGGCGGCACCTTCCGCGCGGTGGCGGGGCTGCGCGTGCTGCTCTTCGACGCCGCGACCGGCGAGAACGGGCCCGCGATCGCCGAGTTCGCGATCACCGACGCCGACACCGTCACCGCGCTGGTCGCGGGCGAGCTGTACCGACGGGCCGGGACCTGGAAGTTCCGGGCGATCGGCCAGGGCTACACCTCCGGGCTGATCGGCCTGGCCACCGACTTCGGCATCACCGTCGAGGACGAGGCGGCGGCCGAGGCCGGTGCGCCGGCCGCGCCGACGCCCGCCCCCACCCACGCCGTCGACCCGCGCAGCACCCCGCTGCCGGCCCCGCGCCCGGCCCCCCGGTCCGAGGAGCCCGGCACCTTCACCCTGGCTCCGGCAGTCCCGCAGAACGCGCCCGCCCAGCAGGCCGCCCCGCAGACCACCGCACCGGCCACCCCGCCGCCGCCCACCAAGGCGCCGACGGCCGGCCCCGCCGCTCCCCCGCCGCCCTCGGCACCGCCCACCATGACACCGCCGCCCGCTCACCCCGCCCCGCAGCCCGGCACCGGTTACGGCTACCCACCCCCGCCGCAACCCGGCACGGGCTACGGTTACCCCCCGCCCGCGCAGCCCGGCTACGGCTACCCCCCGCCGAACCCGCCACGCACCAACCCCGTCGGCGCGCCGGCCCCGCAGCCCGGCACCGGTTACGGCTACCCACACCCGCCGCAGACCCCGCCGGTCCCGCACCAGTCGCACGCCGGCGGCGGCTACGGCTCCGCTCCCCCACACACCGGCCAGCAGCCACACCAGCCCCCGGCTCCGCCACAGACCGACCAGACGCAGCCCCCGGCCGAGGAGTTCGCGCTGCCCCCGCAGGGCCCGCAGTTCCAGCCCCGCTGAGCACGCCCCTGCCGGCACAAGCCCGACCCACCACCCCGCCGGACGGCCGAGCCGCCCGGCGGGGCTACGTCACGCCCACGTCACGCCGTCCGTCGCCCCACCGTCAGTCGCCCTGGTTCTTGTACCCGCGCTGCCACTGCATCCCGAACCCGTACAGCCGGTCGATGTCCGCCTGGAACCCGTTGACGTACCGCACCTCGCGCCGCACCGTCAGCTGGTTGTCCCCCGCGTTCTCGATCAGCACCACCGCACACGACCGCGCCGCCCGGGCCCGCTCCTCCAGCTTGATCTCGATCCGCGGACCGGTCTGCGGCACGATCGTCACCACCGCGTGGGACTGCTCGAAGGCCGGCGTGCCGTCGTAGATGTAGACGAAGATCAGCAGCCGTTTGAACTTGTCCTTCTTCTCCAGGTTGACGTACATCGTCTCGCCCGACGGCGCCCCGTACTGGTCGTCGCCGCTGAGCTTGATGTACGGCGGCTGCTGGAGGTCGCCGAAGAAGTTGCCGAGCGGCTGCACCACGCCCCGGGTGCCGTCGGAGAGTTCGTACATGCACGCCAGGTCGAGGTCGACGTTGACCTGCTCGTTCTGCTGCGAGTCCGGCTCCAGCGGGCTCAGGATGCGCGGGCTGAAGAAGCGCTTGAGCGAATCCCGGGTGCCGGGCCGGGCGGCGCCGGAGCGCGTGGTCCAGTGCAGGTTGACGTAGAGGTAGCCGGTGGTGGCCGCGGCGCCGGTGATCGCGTGCTGCGGGACCGACTTGGTGAGCGTCACCTTGTGCTGGCCGCCCGGGTTGTCGAAGGTGTAGTTCCGGTCCCCGCGCAGGTACTCCCAGATCGAGACCATCCAGTCCTCCCCCTGCCCTCCGCCAGGCGATCTGACGGTCCGCCGGTCCATGATCGGGCATCGGCCCGGCCGACGGATACCCGAACCTCCTTCTCCCCTACCCGCCGGGGTCCCCTCCTGTTCACCGGCGAGCCGATTGGCCGGAGGAAGCCGCCCTCCCGTAACATGCCGCCCCTTCGGACGCGATATCGTCTAGCCGCACAGGTGTCCCGTCCGCCCCTGCGCGGGCGCGGTGGGCACACCGTGCGGCGACGAACGAATCGTCAGGCCCGGCCCTCACGACGGGACCTGACCGCCTGTGTCGCGCTGTGAACCTGTCCCCTGCGGAAACCCGAGGCCCGACCCGCAATGAACCTGACCTCCATACAGCTGGTCTGGACCGTCGTCGGCGGCGCAGCCCTGCTGTTCATCTCCATCCTGGCGGCGACGCTGCGCTTCAAGAACGCGAAGAAGGACGAGTCCGGCGACTCCTGGGAGCGCAGCGAGGAGCGCCGGCGCCGCAAGGAGATGATCTACGGGATCTCCTCCTACACACTGCTGTTCTGCTGTGCCGGCGTCGCGGCCGCGCTGTCCTTCCACGGCCTGGTGGGCTTCGGTAAGGAGAACCTGGGCCTGGCCAACGGCTGGGAGTACCTCGTCCCGTTCGGCCTGGACGGCGCCGCGATGTTCTGCTCGGTGCTCGCCGTCCGCGAGGCCAGCCACGGTGACGCGGCGCTCGGCTCGCGCCTGCTGGTCTGGGTGTTCGCGATCGCCTCGGCCTGGTTCAACTGGGTGCACGCGCCGCGCGGTCTCGGCCACGCCGGCGCCCCGCAGTTCTTCTCCGGCATGTCGATCTCGGCGGCGATCCTGTTCGACCGGGCGCTGAAGCAGACCCGCAAGGCCGCGCTGCGCGAGCAGGGCCTGGTGCCGCGCCCGCTGCCGCAGATCCGGATCGTCCGCTGGCTGCGCGCCCCGCGCGAGACGTACGCGGCCTGGTCGCTGATGCTGCTGGAGAACGTCCGCAGCCTGGACGAGGCGGTCGAGGAGGTGCGCGAGGAGCGCCAGGCGAAGCTGGACGCCAAGGCGCGCGCCCGGACCGCCGACCGCCGCGAGCGGGCCGAGCTGAAGGCGATCTCGCGCCAGGGCGGCATGCTGGCCCGGGCCCGCGGCGGCCGCCAGGTGCCCGCGCTCACCGCCGCCGGCGACGGCCCGACCGCTACGGAGCCTGCCCCAGCCGCCGGGTCCGACACCGCCACCTCGAACGCCTCGCACGCCTCGGACTCGACGAACTCCGTGTTCGAGCCCGCCTCGCGCAGCGCCCTGGACGCCGGCCGCCAGCCGCGCGCCGCCGTCGGCTCGTCCTACTCCTCGTCCTACTCCTCGTCCTACTCCACGTCCTCGTCCTCGTCCTACTCCACGCCGTCGACGTACGCCTCGGCCTCGTCCTCCGGCAGTTCGTCCTTCGGCAGCTCGTCGTCCTCCTACCGCAGCTCGACGGTCGACCTGACGGCCGACGACGACACCCTGTCGATGCCGAAGCTGGACTCCCTGGAGCGCAAGCTGCGCGCCATCGAGCAGCAGCTCGGCTAGCACACCGCGAGCACGCCACACACACACGAGACGGCACGCGAATCGGCATACGAAACGGCCGCCCCCGGAACCCCGGAGGCGGCCGTTTCGCGTGCCCGGCAGGCTACTTGCCGGCACCCACCAGTTCCTTCTCGTCGCCCGCGCCCTCGCGCCGGTTGCGCAGGATCGACGAGCCGAGCGCCAGCCCGATGAAGGCGACCCCGATCAGGCCGGTGACGATCTCCGGGATGTGGTACTCGATGCCCACCAGCAGGATCACCGAGAGCGCGCCGATCGCGTAGTGCGCGCCGTGCTCCAGGTAGACGTAGTCGTCCAGGGTGCCCTTGCGGACCAGGAAGACGGTCAGCGAGCGGATGTACATGGCGCCGATGCCGAGGCCCAGCGTGATCATGAAGATGTCGTTGGAGATGGCGAACGCGCCCACCACGCCGTCGAAGGAGAACGAGGCGTCCAGGACCTCCAGGTAGAGGAACAGGAAGAACGCGGCCTTGCCGGCGACCTGGACGACGGACTTCCCGGCCTTCCCGGCCTCCTCCTCCCGCTCGGCCTCCTCCTCCAGGCCCGACTCGAAGACCGACGAGAGCCCGCCGACCACGAGGTAGGTGACCAGGCCGAGGACACCGGCCAGCAGCACCGTCTCGGCGTGTTCCCCGGCGAAGAGGTTGGCCGCCAGCACCAGCGCGACCAGCGCGATCACCGACGAGAAGGCGTCCAGCTTGCCGACCCTCTCCAGCGGTCGCTCGATCCAGGACAGCCAGTTGTGCTCCTTCTCCTCGAACGCGAAGTCCAGGAAGATCATGAGCAGGAAGATGCCGCCGAACGCCGCGATCGCGGGGTTGGCCGCCTCCAGGTACTGGCCGTAGGTGAGGCCGGCGTGCGTCTTGTCGGAGTGCAGCGCGAGGTCGACGACCGTCGCCGGGTTGAGCTTCGCGGTGAGGCCGACGACCAGCAGCGGGAAGACCAGGCGCATGCCGAAGACGGCGATCAGCACGCCGACGGTCAGGAAGATCTTCTGCCAGTACGGGTTCATCCGCTTCAACACCGTGGCGTTGACCACCGCGTTGTCGAACGACAGGGAGATCTCCAGGATGGAGAGGATCAGCACGATGCCGAAGCCTTGGGCTCCCCAGAGGACACCGGCGGCGATCAGGCCGACGACGGTGATCGCGAACGACCAGCCGAAAGTGCGGAGGAACACGGGACTTGGTTACCTTTCGGGTTTCGGGCGTGCCAAGGTGCGGCCTCGTCCCGAGACGCCCTGACCGGGCCCCGCCCGGTCAGGTCACCCCCGCACTGCCCTCTGTTCTCATGACGATGAAGTGGGTGCGATTAGTCTGATGTCCGCCTTTATCAGCCCTTACTGGACGCTCACTGGACGTTGACGCCGAAATCGAGGGCGATGCCCCGCAGGCCCGAGGCGTAGCCCTGGCCCACCGCGCGGAACTTCCACTCGCCCGCGTACCGGTACAGCTCGCCGAAGATCATCGCGGTCTCGCTGGACGCGTCCTCGGTCAGGTCGTAGCGGGCGATCTCCTGCCCGTCCACGGAGTTGACGACCCGGATGTAGGCGTTGCGCACCTGGCCGAAGTTCTGCAGCCGTGACTCGGCCTCGTAGATCGACACCGCGAAGACCACCTTGTCCGCCTGGGCCGGAACCAGCTCCAGGTTGACCAGGACCACCTCGTCGTCACCCGCGTCGTCGCCGCCGGTGAGGTTGTCGCCCTGGTGCTCGACCGAACCCTCCGGGCTCTTGAGGTTGTTGTAGAACACGAAGTACTCGTCACCGAGCACCCGGCCCCCGCCGCAGATCAGTGCGCTCGCGTCGAGGTCGAACGGTGCGCCCGTGGTCGAGCGGGCGGACCAGCCGAGCCCGATCTGCACCTGCGTCAGATTCGGCGCGGCCTTGCTGAGCGAGACGTTCCCGCCCTTGGCGAGCGTGACAACCATGACTGTTCTTCCTCCCTTGCCTTCTCCCGGGGCGCGACATTCCAGGTTTAGTCGCCCGCGACCCCGGCCGGCCCCCTTGAGCCGCCTGAACTTCCTGAACTCACATCCTCGCAGCGCCCCCGAGCAGCACGAAGCCGGGGCGGCCGCGGACCTCTGGGGTCCACGGCCGCCCCGGCCGGGTGGTGCCGCGTCAGGCCTGCTGCCGGCCCGTCCGAACGGATCAGACGTTGACGCCGAAGTCCTGGGCGATGCCGCGCAGGCCGGAGGCGTAGCCCTGGCCGATGGCGCGGAACTTCCACTCGCCGCCGTTGCGGTACAGCTCGCCGAAGACCATCGCGGTCTCGGTCGAGGCGTCCTCGGAGAGGTCGTAGCGGGCCAGCTCCTTGTTGTCGGCCTGGTTGACCACGCGGATGAACGCGTTGCGCACCTGGCCGAAGTTCTGCAGCCGGGTCTCGGCGTCGTAGATGGAGACCGGGAAGACGATCTTCTGGACGTCGGCGGGTACGGCGGTCAGGTTGACCTTGATCGCCTCGTCGTCGCCCTCGCCCTCACCGGTGCGGTTGTCGCCGGTGTGCTCGACCGAGCCGTCCGGGCTGCGCAGGTTGTTGAAGAAGACGAAGTTGCCGTCCGCGGAGACCTTGCCCTGGTCGTTGCAGAGGAGCGCGCTGGCGTCCAGGTCGAAGTCCGTGCCGGTGGTGGTCCGGACGTCCCAGCCCAGGCCGACGACAACGGCCGTGAGGCCCGGGGCCTCCTTGGTGAGCGAGACGTTGCCGCCCTTGCTGAGGCTGACTCCCACGTGTCCTCCAAGAATCGGGAGGCACGCGCTGGTGCCCCCGGTGGTGCGGTTCGAGGCGCCGGCCGGCCGACGGCTCCGCGCCTCCTCCGGTCAACGGACCGAGCCTAGTGCGGGGTTCCCGTCCGGACATGCGGACGGGCCCGGCGCGGCTGTTCGAGATCAGCCGGGGCCGGGCCCGCCGGGCGGTGCAAGGGCACCGGAACGGGCGTCAGAGCGCGCCGAGGACCTTCAGGTACTCCTGCTCGTCCCGGGCGTCCGGAAGGTCGTTCACGACGCTCCAGCGGACCACGCCCGCCTTGTCGATCACGAAGGTGCCGCGGACCGCGCAGCCCTTCTCCTCGTTGAAGACGCCGTAGGCGCGGGAGACCTCGCCGTGCGGCCAGAAGTCCGACAGCAGCGGGTACTCCAGGCCCTCCTGCTCGGCGAAGACGCGCTGGGTGAACGGCGAGTCGTTGGAGACGCCGAGCACCTGGACGTCGTCGTTCTGCAGTCGCGGCAGTTCCTTCTGGATCGCGCAGACCTCGCCGGTGCAGACACCGGTGAACGAGAACGGGTAGAAGACCAGGACGACGTTCTTCTCGCCCCGGAAGTCGGAGAGCTTGACCAGCTCACCGTGCTGGTTCTTGAGCTCGAAGTCCGGAGCCTCGGTACCGACCTCGATGGCCATGGTTGGGACCTTTCTGACGCGACGGCGCCGCGCGGCGGGCGCGGCGAGCCACATCCTCGCATCCGTTCGAGTGGATTCGGCCGAACGGGTGAGGGCGAGGGCCGTCCGGCCGACCGCTTTCGCCCTGGGCGAACGCGCCCCCCCGGCAGCGCCTCCAACCGGGGGACGGAAGCGGCCGGGCCCCGCTGGAGGAAGCTCCAGCGGGGCCCGGCCGGGGGCTTCAGAGCCCGCTCAGCGCTTGCCGCCCGGCTTGGCCGTGGACTTGGTCGCCAGGCGGGTGGCCGCCCAGTCCTTGGCGATCGCGATCGAGCTGGTCTGGGAGAGGCCGGCGGTGCGGGCCGCGTCCGCGATGTCGGAGGCCTCGATGTGGCCGTCGCGGCCGGTCTTGGGCGTCAGCAGCCAGATCAGACCACCCTCGGCCAGGTACTCCAGGGCGTCGACGAGGGCGTCGGTGAGGTCCCCGTCGTCGTCGCGGTGCCACAGCAGGACGGCGTCGGCGACGTCGTCGTAGTCCTCGTCGACGAGATCCGTCCCGGTGAGCTCCTCGATGCCCTCGCGGAGATCCTGGTCAGTGTCGTCGTCGTACCCCAGCTCCTGAATGATCTGGCCCGCTTCGAAGCCGAGACGGGTCGCCAGGTTGGACTTGTCCGCGGGGTCCGCGGTCGCGCTCACGGGAATAACCTCCAGTATTCGGCTCGGCATCCATGCCGAGGCTGTGGCCGTAGTCCACACGGGCGCGGCGGTTCGCGCAAGTACCCGACCCCCGATCCCCTCCAAAGGTTGACGTGTCGCACCGGAACACGCCGGTCGACGTGTCGGGAATCACACCGATTTGCCCTTCTCTGCGTGGGACAAGGATGCTTCGGGTGGTCCCGGCCCACAGGCCGTACTCATGCCCGAGATGCGAACGGCATTCGGGTCCGCGCGTGCGCGGGCGTAGAGTCTCCTGTTGGCCCTCACCCCGGCCGCCCGCCATCGGGCGGACGGGACACCAGGTCGGACCACCTCTTTTCGTAACACCCGGGGGTGCGCGGCGCAGGCGAAGACGCCTGGACCGCACACCGCCAGACCGGCCCGCCCACCAGGCGGAACGGTTACCGATCGGTAGAGATGACGGATCTCCGAGCGCGGTAGCACGATGGAGGCGGCGCGACACACCTCAGTTTCGACCGACAGTGAAGGAACAGCGTGGCTTCCGGATCCGATCGCAACCCGATCATCATTGGCGGCCTTCCGAGTCAGGTCCCGGACTTCGATCCCGAGGAGACCGCGGAATGGCTGGAGTCGCTTGACGCGGCCATCGACGAGCGGGGGCGCGAGCGTGCCCGCTACCTGATGCTCCGCCTGATCGAGCGCGCCCGCGAGAAGCGTGTCGCCGTGCCCGAGATGCGCAGCACGGACTACGTCAACACCATCGCGACCAAGGACGAGCCGTTCTTCCCCGGCAACGAGGAGATCGAGCGCAAGATCCTGAACGCGACCCGCTGGAACGCGGCCGTCATGGTCTCCCGTGCCCAGCGCCCCGGCATCGGCGTCGGTGGCCACATCGCCACCTTCGCCTCCTCCGCGTCGCTCTACGACGTCGGCTTCAACTACTTCTTCCGCGGCAAGGACGCCGAGGGCGAGTCCGGCGACCAGATCTTCTTCCAGGGCCACGCCTCCCCCGGCATCTACGCCCGCGCCTTCCTCCTGGACCGACTGTCCGAGCAGCAGCTCGACGCGTTCCGCCAGGAGAAGTCGAAGGCCCCGTACGGCCTGTCCAGCTACCCGCACCCGCGGCTGATGCCGGACTTCTGGGAGTTCCCGACCGTCTCGATGGGCCTCGGCCCGCTCGGCGCGATCTACCAGGCCCGGATGAACCGCTACCTGGAGCACCGGGGCATCAAGGACACCTCCGACTCGCACGTGTACGCCTTCCTCGGCGACGGCGAGATGGACGAGCCGGAGTCGCTGGGCCAGCTGTCGCTGGCCGCGCGCGAGAGCCTGGACAACCTGACCTTCGTGGTCAACTGCAACCTGCAGCGCCTGGACGGCCCGGTCCGCGGCAACGGCAAGATCATCCAGGAGCTGGAGTCCCAGTTCCGGGGCGCCGGCTGGAACGTGATCAAGCTGGTCTGGGACCGCAGCTGGGACCCGCTGCTGGCGCAGGACCGCGACGGCGTCCTGGTCAACAAGCTGAACACCACGGTGGACGGCCAGTTCCAGACCTACGCCACCGAGACCGGCCAGTACATCCGCGAGCACTTCTTCGGCAGCGACCTGCGCCTGCGCAAGATGGTCGAGAGCATGACCGACCAGCAGATCCAGCACCTGGGTCGCGGCGGCCACGACCACAAGAAGATCTACGCGGCGTTCAAGGCGGCCCGCGAGCACAAGGGCCAGCCGACGGTCATCCTCGCCCAGACGGTCAAGGGCTGGACGCTCGGCCCCAACTTCGAGGGCCGCAACGCCACCCACCAGATGAAGAAGCTGACGGTCGAGGACCTGAAGCGCTTCCGCGACCGGCTGCACCTGCCGATCACCGACAAGCAGCTCGAAGAGGGCTACCCGCCCTACTACCACCCGGGCCGCAACTCGGAAGAGATCCAGTACATGCACGACCGCCGCCAGGAGCTCGGCGGCTACGTGCCGACCCGCAAGGTGCGCCCGCGCCGGCTGGAGCTGCCCGGCGAGGACGCGTACAAGGCGGTCAAGAAGGGGTCCGGCAACCAGACCATCGCCACCACCATGGCGTTCGTCCGGGTGCTGAAGGACCTCATGCGGGACAAGGGCATCGGCAACCGCTTCGTGCCGATCGCGCCCGACGAGTACCGCACCTTCGGCATGGACTCGCTCTTCCCGTCGGCGAAGATCTACAACCCGCTCGGCCAGACCTACGAGTCGGTCGACCGTGATCTGCTGCTGGCCTACAAGGAGTCGCCGACCGGGCAGATGCTGCACGACGGCATCTCCGAGGCCGGCTGCACCGCCTCGCTGATCGCCGCCGGCTCCTCCTACGCCACCCACGGCGAGCCGCTGATCCCGGTCTACGTCTTCTACTCGATGTTCGGGTTCCAGCGCACCGGCGACCAGTTCTGGCAGATGGCCGACCAGCTGGCCCGCGGCTTCGTGATCGGCGCCACCGCCGGCCGCACCACGCTGACCGGTGAGGGCCTGCAGCACGCCGACGGCCACTCGCAGCTGCTGGCCTCGACCAACCCGGGCGTCGTCGCGTACGACCCGGCGTACGGCTTCGAGATCGCGCACATCGTCCAGGACGGTCTGCGCCGGATGTACGGCTCCAGCGCCGAACACCCGCACGGCGAGGACGTGTTCTACTACATGACCGTCTACAACGAGCCGATCAAGATGCCGGCCGAGCCCGAGAACGTCGACGTCGAGGGCATCCTCAAGGGTCTGTACAAGTACGCGCCGGCCACCGCCGGCCAGATCCCGGCCCAGATCCTCGCCTCCGGCGTGGCGGTGCCGTGGGCCCTGGAGGCCCAGCGCATCCTCGCCGAGGAGTGGAACGTCAAGGCCGACGTCTGGTCCGCAACCTCCTGGAACGAGCTGCGCCGCGACGCGGTGGAGACCGAGGAGTTCAACCTGCTGCACCCCGAGGAGCAGCAGCGCGTCCCGTACGTGACCCAGAAGCTCCAGGGCGCCGAGGGCCCGTTCGTCGCCGTGTCCGACTGGATGCGTGCGGTGCCGGACCAGATCGCCCGCTGGGTGCCGGGCCAGTACCAGTCGCTGGGTGCCGACGGCTTCGGCTTCGCCGACACCCGTGGCGCGGCCCGTCGCTTCTTCCACATCGACGCGCAGTCGGTCGTCCTGTCGGTGCTCACCGAGCTCGCCAAGCAGGGCAAGGTCGACCGCAGCGCCCTGAAGGACGCGATCGACCGCTACCAGCTGCTCGACGTGGCGGCGGCCCACCCGGGCGCTGCCGGCGGCGACGCCTGATCCGCCCGTAGGCACTGAAGGGCCGGACTCCCGCGGGGGTCCGGCCCTTCGGCGTTGTCGACCGGACGCAGAAGTTGTCTTCGGACAAAGGCAGCGGCCCCGGACTCCACCGAGTCCGGGCCGCTGTTCACGCGGGGCGCGGGTCAGACCGCCGCGTAATACCCGGGTAGTACCGGGGTATTACCCGGGATTCAATCCCTCGGTCCGATGCCGGAACACACCCGTCCGCCTACCCTGGCGGGATGATCAACCCGTCCACCGGGCAGGCCCGGGGCAACCCGCTGCGTGCACTGGTCACGCCGCTGCTCCGCCCGTCCGCCGACCACACCCCGCTGTTGGCGCAGGCGTCCCGGCGCTGGGTGCGCTACCTGCCGTACGTCATGGCACTGGCCGCGATCTCGTCGCTGCTGCCCAGCTCGATCAATGTGCTGTCGCACGACTACGGGCTCAACACCGGGCTCGCGGCGGCCCTTTCCGTGGCGCAGACCGCACCGCTGCTGCTGGCGCCCAGCCGCCCCCTCCCCGCCTGGTGGATGATCGGTGTCACCGATCTGCTGACGTCCCTGCTGATCCTCACCACCGGCCACACCTCGTCGGTCTGGCCGTGGCCCGCCACCGGCCTGGTCGGCTACCTGCTGCTGATGCTCCCGCTGGCCCTCCGCGAGACCCGGCGCACCCTGGTCTCGGTCTGGCTGGTCACGGCCGCCGCGAGTCTCGCGCTCTCCCTGATGGGCTCGGTACGCGACTTCGGCGGCGACAACAGCCTGCTGGCCATCGCCCTGACCGGCGCCGTCCTCCTGCTGGGCGGCGCCCTGCGGGAACGCGCCGAGGCGCGTCGGCTGCTCACCGAGCAGGAGCACATCAGCGAGGCCGAGCGGGAGCGCCGCACCCTGCTGGAGGAGCGCGCCCGGATCGCCCGGGAGCTGCACGACGTGGTGGCGCACCACATGTCGGTGATCGCGGTGCAGGCGGCCAGCGCGCCGTACCGGATTTCCGGCGTCCCGGCCGAGGCGGCCGAGGAGTTCACCGCGATCGCCGGTTCCGCACGCGAGTCACTGGCCGAGATGCGGCGGCTGCTGGGGGTGCTGCGCAGCGAGGAGTCCGCGGCCGAGAAGGCTCCGCAGCCCGGGGTGGAGCAACTCGCCCAGCTGGTCGAGACGGTGGGCCGGGCCGGGGTGCCAGCCGAGCTGACGGTGGCCCCGGAGCTGGCCGAGGGCGTGCCGCAGGCGGTCGGCCTCTCCGCGTACCGGATCGTCCAGGAGGCGCTGGCCAACGTGGTCCGGCACGCGCCCGGGGCGCGGACCTGGGTCTCGCTCGCCACCGACGGACCGGCCCTGCTGGTCACCGTCGTGAACGCGCCGCCGCCGGAGCGCACCGAGTCGCTGGAGGCCTCGGCCGAGGGCACCGGACAGGGCCTGGTCGGCATGCGGGAACGCGTCCGGCTGGTCGATGGCAGGCTGGACACCGGCCCGCTGCCGGACGGCGGCTTCAAGGTGGCCGCCGTCCTGCCCCTCGACACTCCCCGGGAGACACCCGCATGACCATCCGCGTGATCATCGTCGACGACCAGGCCATGGTGCGGGCGGGATTCGCCGCCCTGCTGGGCGTCCAGAGCGACATCGACGTGGTGGGGGACGCGGCGGACGGCGCGCAGGCCCTGGAGGTCAGCGGCCGCACCCACCCGGACGTGGTCCTGATGGACGTCCGGATGCCCGGCATGGACGGCCTGGAGGCGGCCCGGCGGCTGCTCGACCCGGCCGCTGGTGGCCGGCGAGGGGGCGGCGCGCACCGGCCCAAGGTGCTGATGCTGACCACCTTCGACGTGGACGACTACGTGTACGAGGCGCTGCGCGCCGGGGCGAGCGGCTTCCTGCTCAAGGACGCCCCGCCGGCCGACCTGATCGCCGCGGTCCGGGTGGTCGCGGCCGGGGAGGCGCTGCTCGCGCCCTCGGTGACGCGCCGGCTGATCGAGGACTTCGCCCGCACCCGGCCCGCCAGGCGGCACGACCCCAAGGTGCGGCTCAACGGCCTGACCCCGCGGGAGACCGAGGTGCTGGAGCTGATCGCCCGCGGCCTGTCCAACCAGGAGATCGCCGGGCGGCTGGTGCTGGCCGAGCAGACCGTCAAGACCCACATCGGACGGATCCTCGCCAAGCTCGACCTGCGCGACCGCGCCCAGGCGGTCGTCCTGGCCTACGAGTCCGGCCTGGTGACACCTGGCCAGTAGAACCGGTCCCGAGTGATACCCGGGTAGCACCCGGGAGTTGGCCCCGCGGTGTGACGTCCGCGGGGCCGTCGCATTCCTACCTTCCTCTCCGTCGCCACAGAACGGACGAGGGAGAGCAGGGACATGGACAAGTTTCGGGTCAGGCGGGCGATCGCCGCCACCGCCGTCGCCCTGGCGGCGGTGCTGGGCGCGGGCGGCTGGGCCGCCGACACCCAGCACGCCGTCACCGGACCTCCGCCGGGCAGCGCCGCCTGGACGGCCGACACCACGCTCGGACTCCGGCTGCCCGACCCGGCCACCGCCACCCCGGCCGAAGTCGCCTCGTTCTTCGAGGCGTTGACGCCCGCCCAGCGCGACGCGCTCGCCGTCCGGCACCCGCTCGTGGTCGGCAACCTGGACGGCGCACCCGTCCAACTCCGGTACCGGGCCAACGCCTTGGCCCTCGCCGAGGAGCGCGACCGGGAACTCGCCCGGGCCACCGACCCGGTGCTCACCCCGCAGGACCACACCGCCGCCCGCACCCGCGCCGAGCGCTACCGCACCCTGCTCGACGGCGGCCGCCAGATCCTCGCCTTCGACCCGCGCGGCCGCGGCCAGGTCGCCGAGGTGTACGGCGACCTCGCCACCGCCCGCCGCACCGCCGTCGTCGTCCCCGGCTCCGACATCGGCCTGCTGAGCTTCGACCGCGCCGCCGACCCGTACGGCACCCCCGCCGGCATGGCCAAGTCGCTCCACGAGGCCACCGGCCGGCAGACCGCCGTGGTCGCCTGGGCCGGCTACACCACCCCGGTCGGGGTCGGCCCGGACGCCGCCACCGAGAACCTCGCCCGCGCCGGGGCGGGGCGGCTCGCCCGGCTGCTCGACGGACTCGCCGTCAGCACCCGCCCCGAGAGCCCGGCCACCCTGTTCTGCCACAGCTACGGCTCGGTGGTCTGCGGGCTGACCCGCCCCGGCCCCGCGCAGGCCTCCGGCGTGGTCGTGCTCGGCTCCCCCGGCATGGGCATCGGCTCCGCCGCCGACCTCGACCCCCGCGTACCGCTCTGGGCCACCGCCCGCAACGGCTCCGACTGGATCGGCAACGTGCCCAACGTCTCGCTGTTCGGCCTCGGCCACGGCGCCGACCCGACCGCCCCGGAGTTCGGCGCCCGCCCGCTGCCGTCCACCGGCTCGCACGGCCACACCGGCTACTTCGCCCCCGGCACCGCCTCGCTCGCCGCCTACGCCGCCGTCGCCCTCGGCCGCTGAGGCCACCGAAGCCCCTGAAGCCCTGAAGCCCTGAAGCCCCAAAGCCGCCGAACCCACCGAAGACCGGCATCCCACCGGACAGGAGCACCGCCATGGCCCACCCGCTCACCGCCCTGCACCGCGCCGCCCGCCAGGTCGACGCCCGCACCCCCGAGACCCGCGACCGCGCCCTGGACGGGCTGCGCGCCCTCGCCCTGCTCGCCGTGCCGGTCGGGCACTGGATGCTCGGCGGCTTCACGCTCTCCCCGGACGGCGCGCTGCACAACGCCAGCCCGCTCTCCTCACTCGGCTTCTTCGCCCCGGTCAGCTGGGTGCTCCAGATGCTCGGGGTGTTCTTCCTGGTCGGCGGACACTCGTCGGTCCGGTCACTGGAACGGGCCCGGGCCAAGGACGTGACGTACGGCGCCTGGCTGCGCGGCCGGTCCGTCCGGCTGCTGCGCCCGGTGCTCGGGGTGACGGCCGTCTGGGCGCTGCTGATCCCGGTGCTGCCCCGGCTGGGCGTCCCGGCCGACACCGTCCGCACCGGCGCGACGCTGGTGGTGCAGCCGCTCTGGTACATCGGCGTCTACCTGGGGCTGACCGCGCTCACCCCGCTCTGCGTGGCGGCCGGCCGCCGGCTGCGCGGCTGGTCGGCGGGCGTCCTGGTGGCCGCCGTCGCTGCCGTGGACCTCCTGCGGTACGGGCCGTGGGCGGAGGCGGTACCGTCCTGGGTCGGGCTGCTGAACATCCTGCCGGGCTGGCTGTTCGGCTACCAGCTGGGCGTGCTGTGGGCGCAGGGCCGGCTCGGCCGGCCGGCCGCCCGGGTGCTGCTGCTCGGCGGCGGCGCGCTGTTCGCCGCGCTGCTGCTGGTGTTCCACTACCCGGCGAGCATGGTCGGCGTGCCCGGCGTCGAGCGGACCAACTCGCACCCGCCGTCCCTGCTGGTGCTCGCCCTGGCGGCGGTGCAGTGCGGCGCCGCGGTGCTCCTGCGGGATCGGCTGGGCCGCCTGCTGACGCGCCGTCCGCTGCTGTGGCTGCCGGTCGTGGTGGTCAACCTGTCGGCGATGACGATCTTCTGCTGGCACCAGAGCGCGATGCTCGCGGTGGCGGTGCCCGGCGCGGCCGGCCTGGGCGCCGTCCCCGGGCTGACCACCGCGCCCGACTCGCTCGGCTGGGTGACCGCCCGGCTGCTCCTGCTTCCGCTGTTCGGAGCCGTCCTGGTCGCGATCGGGTGGTTCGCGCGGCGCTTCGACGGGCCCTGGACGACCTTCTCCCGCACCTGGAAGGCGGTGGCCGGAGCCGGTGCGGCACTGTTCGCCGCGTACGCGATGGGAGTGGTCTGACCTGCACCGGAGGGTGAGACACAGCAGGGGCGTGGACCGACCGGTCCGCGCCCCTGCGGCCGTCCCGACACGTACCCGAACCGCCGAGTTCGCCCGCATGCGAACCACCACGCACTGTGATGTCCTGTGACGGTCGGCGACCATCGCTGTGACCGCGCCCGCCCACGGCCCGTCCGTCCGCATTCGCCGACCTCTCCCGAACGTCCCCTCCAGAGGAGCCCCATGTCCCTGTCGCCTCCACGCCCGAAGCCCTGGTCACGGCCTCGGCGCCAGTCCGCCGCCACCGCCGCCGCGCTGGTCTGCGCCGTCACCGCCGGCACCCTGCTCGGCGCCGCGGGCCCGGCCGCCGCGCACGGCGGGCCCGCCGAACCAGGCCAGAGCGACCTCACCCCGCACGTCACCTCCCCCCGGGTGATGGCCGAGATGCGGGACGACGAGATCGCCGCGCTCGGCCCGGAGCACGCCGAGGAGCACGCCCGGGCCCGCGCGGCCATCCGCGGCGTCGGCGACTACCCGCAGACCACCCGCACCAACCGGTACAACGCCCTGACGGCCTCCCAGGCGAACACCAACGCCGGATTCGACCCGGCGGTCTTCGGCGCGTTCAAGGAGTACTTCTCCTCCCCCGACTTCGGCGACCACGTCGCGCTGCTGCCCACCGGCAAGGTGCTGCTGTTCTCCTTCGAGCGGTTCGAGAGCAACCCGGAGAAGGAGCCCGCCCCCACCCAGACCACCGGCAAGGAGAACGCCGGCCGGGCCTTCCTCTGGGACCCGGCCAAGGGCACCACCCCGGACGCCTTCAAGCAGGTCAACCCGCCGACCACCGACATGCCGGACGGCCTTGGCCAGCCCCGCCCGGCGCCGTTCTTCTGCTCCGGCCACTCCTTCCTGCCCAACGGCATGCTCGGCGTCTTCGGCGGCAACCTGGGCGGCAACGGCGGCACCGGCGCCAAGCTCTCGCTGATCTTCGACCCGTGGACCGAGACCTGGACCCGCAACCCCGACATGTCGGTCGGCCGCTGGTACCCCTCGGTGGTGACCGGCGCCGACGGCCGCCAGCTGATCATGTCCGGCCAGTCCGAGCTCGGCTGGGGCACCCCCACCCCGGTCGTCGAGCGCTTCCCCGCCAAGGGCAACCCCGTCCCGGTGGGCAAGAACGACACCCCGAAGAACACCCCGGTGGACCGGTTCAAGGTGGACGCCCCGTTCACCCTGGACTACCCGCACCTCTTCTCGCTCAACGACGGCAACATCTACGGCTTCGGCCGCCAAGCCGCCGAGCAGTGGAAGTTCGACCCGGCCGCCGAGTCCCGCAGCGACCTGACGGCCCGCCCGGACGGCCGCAAGCGCAACTACGGCTCCGCCGTCATGCTGCCCGGCGGCGTCAACGGCCCGGACTCCGCCCTGGTCCTCGGCGGCGACCGCGACAACCCGAGCACCCTGCGCTTCTCCAACGGCAGTTGGGCCGCCGAGAAGTCCCGTGCCTTCGGCCGCACCCAGGACGACACCATCCTGCTGCCCGACGGCAAGCTGATGACCGTCAACGGCGCGTACGACATCCGCGACTACGGCAACGGCCCGTACAACCCGAACGCCGACCTGAAGTACCGCCAGATCGAGCTGCGCGACGACCAGGGCAACTGGAAGCTCGGCCCGGTCCAGCGGCTGCCGCGCGGCTACCACTCCAACGCCGTGGTGCTGCCCGACGGGCGCGTCATGGTGACCGGCGACGAGCTCCAGCAGATGGCCAACAACCCGGACATCAACGGCACGGTGAGCGGCATCCCCGGCACGACCGGCCCGGTCACCATGAACGGCACCATCGAGATCTACGAGCCGGCGTACCTGAGCCAGGGCGACCGGCCCTCGCTCGACAACGCGCCGACCGGCCCGCTGGGCTACGACAGCAGGTTCCTCGTCAGGACCTCGACACCCCAGCAGGTCAGCCGGGCCGTGCTGCTGTCGCCGACCACCTCGACGCACTCCGTGAACACCAGCCAGCGCCACCTGGAGCTGCGGATCACCAGCCGGGCCGGCAACAACATCCAGCTCCAGGCACCGCCGACGGCCGCTGCGGCGCCGCCCGGCTACTACCTGCTGTTCCTGCTCAACGACAAGGGCGTGCCCAGCGTCGCGAAGTGGGTGCAGCTCAGCTCCTCGGCCTGACCTTCCACCACCCCCACCCAACGGAGTTACCCACCATGGCAGCTGATCTGAGACTGCGCGACAGCGAGCAGATCCAGGGCGACATCATCGCCGGCTTCAAGAAGGACAACGTCACCCTCCTGTTCCTCAAGTTCGAGGACGTTCCGCTGGCCCGCGCCTGGCTGCGGGACCTCGCCCCCAAGATCGCGACCACCCGCCGAGTCGCCGAGTTCAACAAGGCGTTCAGCGCGGCGAAGCAGTCCTCCGGCGGCGACGACCCCAAGTCGCTCAAGGCCACCTGGCTCAACGTCAGCCTCACCTACCCCGGCCTGGCGGCCCTGGTCACCACCGATCCGCTGCCGAACCCGCCGGCCGGCAGCGGCCTGGAGGCCTTCAAGCAGGGCTCGGCCGCACGGGCCGGGGCGCTCGGCGACATCATGGAGAGCCGCCCGGACCGCTGGCTGTTCGGCAACGGCACGACCCAGGCCGTCCACGCGGTGCTCACCGTCGCCTCCGACACCGTCGACGGCCTCAACACGGCCCTCCGCGAGCAGCGCGAGGCCGCCACCCAGGCCAAGATCGTCGTCGTCTTCCAGCAGGACGGCACCACTCTGCCCGGGACCCGCGCCAGCAAGGAGCACTTCGGCTTCAAGGACGGCATCAGCGAGCCCGGCGTCCGGTTCTTCGACGAGCCCGACCCGGCCAACAACGAGGAGGTGGCCGGCAAGCCCGGCACCC
Source organism: Kitasatospora aureofaciens (assembly GCF_019192735.1). Taxonomy (GTDB): domain Bacteria; phylum Actinomycetota; class Actinomycetes; order Streptomycetales; family Streptomycetaceae; genus Kitasatospora; species Kitasatospora aureofaciens_A. Next base: position 73,663 of record NZ_JAHTKP010000002.1, on the reverse strand, counting down.
GGATCGTGCCGGCCGGTGAGTTCGTCATCGGCGAGGAGCCCGCCCCCGGGAGCTCCACCGACTTCCCCGCGTGGGCGAAGAACGGTTCCTTCCAGGTGATCCGCCGGCTCGGCCAGGACGTGCCGGGCTGGTGGGCCCAGGTCTCCGTCATGCTCAAGGAGCTCAAGGGCTCCAAGGCCATCCCCCAGGACGCCGACTCCGACTGGCTCGCCGCGCGGCTGGTCGGCCGCTGGCGGTCCGGCGCACCCGTCTGCAAGAACCCTAACTTCGACCCGCACGACCCGAAGGCGGCCAAGGACAACGACTTCGACTACGACCCGCAGGGGCCCACCGCCGACCCGGACGGCCTGCTCACCCCGCTCTTCTCCCACCTCCGCAAGACCAGCCCGCGGGCCGGCCTCGACGCGCCGAAGCCCGGCATCCGCGTCACCGCCAAGCAACTCGACGGCCGGCGCATCATGCGGCGCGGTCTACCGTACGGGGCGGCCTTCGACCCGGCCTCCGAGGGCCCCGACAGCGGGCCCGACGCCAAGCGCGGGCTGCTCTTCATCTGCTACCAGACCGACCTCGTCCGGCAGTTCGAGTTCATCCAGACCGACTGGATCGACAAGGCCGACTTCCCGCCCGGGCGGGACCCGGTGCCCGGCGAGGACCCGGCGGTCGGCCACAACCCGGAGAGCGATCGGACAGCCCACACCGGCACGATCAACTGGGAGTCCCGGGAGAACGGCGGCCGCAAGACCACCCCGGTGAACTTCAAGCAGTTCGTCCGCACCGAGGGCTCGGTCTACGCGTTCGTCCCGTCGATCAACACGCTGAAACTGCTCGGCGACGGCCGGCTGACCGGCGAGGTCCAGCCCGACACGGGAACGGTGTCGGACAAGGGACAGCGCCCCGGCAAGGCGTACCCGTGCGACGAGTTCGTCGCCGTCCCGGACCAGCAGCGCAAGGGCGGCCAGAGCCAGTACTGGGCGTTCCACGGCAACCAGAGCCGCCAGATCTCGGTGGCCGACGGCTCCGCGCACACCGACCGCGCGATCGCGGGCGACTCCCCGCTGACCACCTGGACGTGCCTGCAGGGCGTCGGGCGGGTCGACTGCTGGCTGCCCATGCCCGACCTGCAGAACCCGAGTGGCAAGAGCTGGTACTGGGTGTTCCACACCACCGGCGGCAAGCAGCAGTACCGGGCCGTCTCGATCACCTGCAGCGGATTCACGACCAGCGCGGTGGAGCGCCCGGACCGCGACCTCACCGCCTGGGGTTCGCTCAGCGGCGTCGGCCAGGTGGACTGCTGGCTGCCCGTGGCCGACCAGCAGCGGGTCGGCGGCAAGAGCTGGTACTGGGTGTTCCACACCACCGGCGGCCGCCAGCGATACCGCATGGTCTCGATCGCCGACGGCAACGCGCACACCGACGTGTGCGAGCGCACCGACCGCGAGATCTCCCAGTGGGGCTCGCTGAACGGGCTGAACCGGGTGGACTGCTTCCTGCCCGTACCCGACCAGCAACGGGTCGGCGGCAAGAGCGAGTACTGGGCGTTCAGCGGCCAGAACTACCGGCGGATCTCGATCGCCGACGGCAGCGGCCACCCGGACCAGCTGGTCTCCGGCGACCGCTCCTGCGACGCCTGGGCCTCGCTGGTCTGACCCCGCCCCTCCCACACGCCCCCGGTGCGCCTCGGCGCGCACTGGGGGCGCGTTGTCGGCGGCGTGCTCTAATCTGCCGCCATGGTGACGTTCGACGAGTTCCGCACGATGGCCCTCGCCCTGCCGGAGGCCGCGCAGGAGCCGACCTGGGAGATCGAGACCCTGCGCGTCCGGGCCAGGATCTTCGCCATGGGATCCCCCGAGGGCGAGACCGTCACCGTCAAGGCGAGCCCCGAGGACCAGGCCGAACTGCTGGCCGCAGAGCCCGAGGTGTTCTCCTCGGCGCCGTACGTCGGACGGCACGGCTGGGTCAGCGTCCGGCTGGACCTGGTCGACCCGGAGGAGCTGCGCGACCTGGTCACCGAGGCCTGGCGGCGCACTGCCCCCAAGCGGCTGGTCAAGGAGTTCGACGCGCGGGCCACGGACTGACGCCGAAACGACACCCGCGGTTCATGTGATCCATCCCACAGTTTGGGCGGGCCCGTCACCCTTCCGTGACCTCTAGGCTTGCCCAGGGAAGTTGGCAGTCTTTCGCACCCCCCGGGCCCCGCCCAGGACATGGTGACGGGCCCCTAGGGAGTTGGTGCGGTGCGCAACGGTCGACGCTGGAAGCGGGTACTGATCGGGGCGTTCGCGGGTTGTGCCGTGCTCGCCGACGCGGGCGCCTCGGCGGCCGCGGCAGCGGCCTCCACCGAGCAGCTGGCGATCTCCACGCCCCCCGCTGGCAGCGCCGCCTGGGTCCAGGACCACTCCTTCGGCCGCGGCCTCCCCGACCCGGCCATCACCACCCCGGCCACCGCCGCCGAGTTCTTCGCCTCGCTGGCCCCCACCGAGCTCGACCGGCTGATCCAGGACTACCCGCTGGTCGTCGGCAACTTCGACGGTGCCCCGCTCGACCTGCGCTACCGCGCCAACAAGATCGCGCTGGTCAACGAACGGGACGCCGCCCGGGCCCGCGCCGCCGACCACAAGCTCGACGCCGACACCCGCGCACTGGCCGTCTCCCGCGCCAACGACGTCGAGCACCTGCTCGCCCCCGACCGCCAGATCCTCGCCTTCGACCCGCGCGGCCGCGGCCTGATCACCGAGGTGTGGGGCGACCTAGCCGACGCCGAGCGGATCTCCGTCGTCGTCCCCGGCTCGGACGCCGACCTCGGCCACTTCGACCAGGCCGCGGACCCGCTGCGCTCCCCCGCCGGCATGGCCCGCGCCCTGCACGCCGAGGAGCAGAAGCAGGCCCCGAAAACCCGCACCGCGGTGATCGCCTGGACCGGCTACGTCACCCCGTCCGGCCTCGGCCCCGACGCGGTCACCTCCCGGCTCGCCGACATCGGCGCGCCCCGGCTGCAGCGCCTGCTCGCCGGGCTCAAGGAAACCACCCGCCCGGACGCGCCGCCGTCGCTGCTCTGCCACTCGTACGGATCGGTGGTCTGCGGCGACGCCGCCCCCGAGATCCCGCGCGCCGCGACCTCGCCGTCCGACACCTCCGGCCTCACCGACATGATGGTGTTCGGCAGCCCCGGCATGGGCGTGCAGAGCACCAGCGAACTCGGCACCGGGGTGCACGTCTGGGCCACCCGCAACCCCAGCGACTGGATCGGCAACGTCCCGTACCTGGAGGTCGGCGGGCTCGGCCACGGCGCCGACCCGACCGCGGCCGGCTTCGGCGCCGAGCAGATCTCCTCCGCCCGCGCGGCCGGTCACACCGGCTACTTCAACGAGGGCACCGACAGCCTGCACAACTTCGCGGCGATCTCGCTCGGCCACTACGAGGACGTCATCCGCTCCACCTCGAACTAGCCCCGGCCCCTCCTTGTCCTGCTAGGGGCCGCAGCTACTCCTGGTACCTCCTTTAATCCTGGTAAAGGCGCAAGGCATCCGCCGCCGCCCGGGCCAGCTCCCGGCGGGCGGCGGGCGGGGCCAGCACCTCCAGATCCGCGCCGAAGGCGAGCAGCGAGCGGACGGAGGTCACCGAGGGGAAGGCCATCGCCAGCTCGACCCACTCCTCGGCCGGTCCGGCACCCGGCTCCGGCGGCGGCGTGGTCAGCCGGCTGCCGTGGATGCGGACGAACATGTCCAGCCGCGCGCGCCGGACCCGCACCCTGGCCGGCAGTTCCTTCGGCAGCCGCTCCACCTGCTCGCGCAGCACCGTCCACACGTCGCCGAGCGACACCCCGACGCGGCGGCGCACCGGCTCCTCGGCCGTCTCCGCGAGCAGCACCCGGTCCGCCCGGAACAGCCGGGGCTCACCGTTCAGATCGGCCACCAGGTACCAGACCGACGCCTTGCTCACCAGCCCGTACGGGTCGACGGTGTACTCGACCGGCGCGGGCGTGCCGCTGTGCCGGTAGCGCAGCCGCAGCCGCCGGTCGGCGAACACGGCGTACTGCAGCTCGCCCAGGTCCGGACCGGGTCCGGGGCTGCTCTGCATCCAGCGCGCCGGGTCGACCAGCACCCGCTCGCTGATCCGCTCGGCGGCCGGGCGGTGCGGGGCCGGCAGCGCGGCCATCACCTTGCGCAGCGCGGAGCCGAGCGCGCCGTCCAGCCCGAGGTCGCTGTGCGCGCCCTGGGCGGAGAGGACGAACAGCGCGCGGGCCTCGTCGGCGGTCAGGCCGCTGACGTCGGTGCGGTAGCCGGGCAGCAGGCTGATGCCGCCGTGCCGGCCGCGTTCGGTGAACACCGGCACACCGGCGGCGGACAGCGACTCCACGTCGCGGTAGATGGTGCGGACGGACACCTCCAGGCGCTCGGCCAGTTCGGTGGCGGGCACCCGGCCGCGGGTCTGGAGCAGCAGCAGGATCGAGAGCAGGCGGTCGGCCTTCATGGCAGAAGAATCGCAGCAATCCTGACGGCGCTTGTCAGGTTTTACTGGGAGATTGCTCTCCGAAGCCGAACCCCCTTCGACTGCTGGGAGCTGACTCCGCATGACCACCACCCCCGCCACCCAGGACCCCCGCCCGCAGCTGTTCCTGGCGCTCGACCAGATGGCGAAGCTGTTCGCCGAGATCACGCCGGACCAGCTCGACCGGCCCACCCCCTGTACCGAGTTCACCCTCCGTCAGCTGCTGAGCCACGTGGTCGGCGCCATCCACCGGCTGACGTACATGGGCGAGGGCGGCCCGGCCGAGGACGTCGCCCCGATCACTGGGAACGTGCCGGACGACGGCTGGTCGGCCGCGCTGGGGCGGGCCCGGACCCGGGTCGAGGCGGCCTGGGCGGACGACGCCAAGCTGGACCGCCCCACCCTCGCGCCCTGGGGCGAGGTGCCCGGCCGCGCCGTGCTCGGCGGCTACGTGATGGAGATGGTCACCCACGCCTGGGACATCGCCCAGGCGCTCGGCACCGGCTTCCAGCTGGACGACGCGCTGGCGCACACCGCACTGGTGATCGCCGAGATGGTCCTGCCGGCCGAGCGGCGCGGCGGCCCGGTCCCGTTCGGCGAGGTCCGGCCGGTGGACCCGGACGCCGACATCCACACCCGCCTGGCCGCCTGGCTCGGCCGCACGGCGTGACGTGACGGGCCCGGGGGAGCCCGGGGGAGCCCGCGGGCTCCCCCGGGCTCCCCCGGGCCCGGCCGTGCTACTCCCGGCCGACCTGGGTGAAGGCCATGTTCGGGTACCGGTCCCCGGCCACCTGGCCGGCCACCGGCTCCAGCAGCGCCAGCTCCTCCGCCGTGAGCTCCAGCGTCGCGGCGGCGGTGTTCTCGGCGAGCCGGCTGCGCTTGCGGGTGCCCGGGATCGGCACGACGGTGAGCCCGTGCACCTGCGCCCGCTGGTGCACCCAGGCCAGCGCGACCTGCGCGAGGGTCACCCCGCGGGCCGTCGCGATCTGCCGGATCGGCTCCAGCAGGCCGCCGTTGGCCTCCGCGTTCGCGCCGGTGAAGCGCGGCTGGGTGCGTCGCACGTCGTCCGTCGCGAGCTGCTCGGCGGCCTGGAACGCGCCGGTCAGGAAGCCCCGTCCGAGCGGCGAGTACGGCACGAAGGCGACGCCCAGCCCGGCCGCGGCCGGCACCGCCGAGCGCTCGACGTCCCGGGCGAACACCGACCACTCGGACTGCACCGCGGCGATCGGGTGGATCGCGTGCGCCTCGCGCAGCTCCGCCCCGGTCACCTCGGAGAGCCCGAGGTGGCGCACCTTGCCGGCCTGCACCAACTCGGCCATGGCGCCGACCGATTCGGCCAGCGGCACGGCCGGGTCGCGACGGTGCATGTAGTAGAGGTCGATCACGTCCACGCCGAGCCGGCGCAGCGAGGCGTCGACGGCGGCCCGGATGTACGCCGGGTCGTTGCGGATGCCGCGGAGGTTCGGGTCGTCCTCCTTGCGCTCGATGGCGAACTTGGTGGCGAGCACCACGCGCTCGCGGTTGGCGCGGACGAAGGGGCCGATCAGCTCCTCGTTGCGGCCGAAGCCGTAGGCGTCGGCGGTGTCGAACAGGGTGACGCCGGTTTCCAGGGCGGCGTCCAGGGTGGCGAGGGCCTCGGCCGTGTCGGTCGGGCCGTAGAACTCGCTCATGCCCATGCAGCCGAGGCCCTGGACGCCCACGAGCGGGCCGTCGGTGCCGAGTCGGGCGGTGGGGAGGGCGGGGAGGGTCATGCGCTCTGCTCTTCCTCTGCTCGGTAGTACTGGCACAGGACCGGGGCGCCGCTGCTGTCGGCGATCTTCCCGGCATAGAGATCGATCTTGTAGTCGAGGACCGCGAGGGTGGCCTGGAGGTCGGCGATCCGCTGCCGGACCTCCTCGCGCTGGTCGACCAGCAGCTGCCGCCGCCCCTCGTAGGTCGCCTCGCCCCGGCGGGCCATGTCCACGTACCTGAGCATGTCCGCCACCGACATGCCGGTCAGCCGCAGCCGGCCCAGGAAGGCCAGCCGGTGCAGGTCGGCGTCGCAGTAGCGGCGCTGGCCGCTGGCGGAGCGGTCGACGGGGTCGAGCAGGCCGATCCGCTCGTACCAGCGCAGGGTGTGGGCGGTGAGCCCGCTGGCCGTGGCGACCTCGCTGATGGTGTGCCGCGGGCTCCGGTCCGGGTCGCCGACCGGCCGGTTGAACACGTCGGCACAGCTCCGCAGATCGACCGCGACGGGCGCAAGTGTGGCCATGATCGATTCCCCCTGTGATGTGCGATGACAACGACGCTACCGAGTTCGAGTGCACTCCAAGCAAGCCTCCCATCCGGGTGGTCCCGCCACCCGGATTTCGCCCCGACTAAAGTCGGGCGCATGGAGAGCTTGCGGATGATCGAGAACTGGCCCGTGCCCCACGCCGCCGCGGCGGTGGTCCAGGGGGCGGACGGCGCGGTGCTGGGCGCGCACGGACCGCAGCAGCACCTCTTCCCGCTGGCGTCGGTGACCAAGCTGCTCACCTCGTACGCCGCGCTGGTCGCGGTCGAGGAGGGCGTCTTCGAGCTGGACGACCCGGCCGGGCCGCCCGGTTCGACCGTCCGCCACCTGCTCGCGCACACCTCCGGCCTGGCCTTCGACGAGGACCGGGTGTTCGCCGAGCCGGGCAACCGCCGCCTCTACTCCAACGCGGGCTTCGACGCTCTGGCCCACGCCCTGGGCGAGGCCGCCGGGATCGAGTTCTCCCGGTACGTCGCCGAGGCGGTGTTCGAGCCGCTGGGCATGCACGACACCCTGATCAACACCGCGCACAAGTCTCCGGCGGGTGCCGGCGGCCTGTCCACCGTCGCCGACCTCACCCGGTTCGCGGCCGAGCTGCAGTCCCCGAAGCTGCTCGACCCGTCCACCGTGCGGCAGGCCACCCGCGAGGTCGCCTTCCCCGGCACCAGCGGCGTGCTGCCCGGCTTCGGCCACCGCCGCCCGAACGACTGGGGCCTCGGCTTCGAGATCCGCGACGGCAAGTCCCCGCACTGGACCGGCACCGCCAACTCGCCCGCCACCTTCGGCCACTTCGGCCAGTCCGGCACCTTCCTGTGGGTCGACCCCCAGGCCGGGGTGGCCTGCATCGCGCTCACCGACCGGGACTTCGGCCCGTGGGCCGCCGAGGTCTGGCCGCAGCTGTCCGACGCGGTCCTGGCCGAGCGGCTGGGGCTCCCCGGCTGATTCAGCCGTACGAGACCGGCGAGTGCATCTCCCACAGCAGGAGTTCGGCGCCGGTCTCGCCGGCCGTCGGGTCGGCGAACGCCTCACCGGTGATCCGCACGCTGTCCCCCGGCACCATCGAACGGCCGCCGCCCTGCGGGCCCGGGACCGTCCGGTAGCCCAGCGCGCCGGCCGTCAGGTGCGCGTACCGCCAGGCGGCGACGGGCAGTTGGGGCAGCGGCTGCCACGGCCCGGCGGTCGCCAGCCAGAGCGCGGCGTCGCTGCGGCGCAGCCGCAGGGCGTCCGTCCCGGCGTCGCGCTCCAGCCCGGAGGCGAGCAGCGTCAATCCGCCGTCCGCCGGTTCCACCCGGCGCAGCCCGTACGCCGGGGGCGCGTCGAACACGTCCGGCTGCAGCCACATCTGGACGAACCGGACCGGGCCAGCCGCGCCGCCGACGTTGCGCTCGGTGTGGGTGACGCCGGAGCCCGCGCTCAGGTGCTGGAGCATCCCCGGGCGGACCACCCCGCTGTGGCCGCGGGAGTCCCGGTGGGCCAGCGCGCCCTCCAGCACCCAGGTGAGGATCTCGGTGTCCCGGTGCTTGTGCTCCTCGAACCCGGCACCGGGGGCGAGGAGTTCCTCGTTGCACGCGAGCAGCGCCCCGAAGTGGGTGTTCTTCGGGTCGTAGTGGCCCGCGAAGGAGAACGCGTGTCTGGTCTCGATGCCCTCGGCCGGCGTGGAGAGGTAGCGCTCGGCGGTGCGGCGCAGGTCGGCGCGGGGGCGGGCAGGAGCGTCGGTCACGGGCCCCACGGTAGCGCGCTTGATGGCTCGTTCCGGGCGCTCTGGGACCCGGCGCCGACGCTCGTCGCTCCGGCACTCCCTCCTGCGTCGGTCGCTTGTCGCTCCTCGCTTTCGGCGCCGGCGCGCCCTCCAACTCGCGGCTGTGACCGGAGCCACCGCGGCGCTCCGCCGGGGGGTGTGCACGAGCAGTCACTCACGTGAGGCAGTCTTGTCCTTGTGCCAGCCGCTTCCGCAGACGCCAAGAGCGAACCCACCGAGAATCCCAGGCCCGAGTCGAACGGGAAGAGCCCGGCCCCCGGAGCGGGCCGCGACCGTCCCGGCCGCGCGGCGCCCCGCCTGACCGCGCAGGAGCGCAGAAACGCCGCCGAGCGGGCCGAACGCCGGGCCGCGACGCTCAAGCGGCTGGAGAAGTCCTCGGGCAAGCTGGCCACCGCCGCGATCGCGCGGATGGACGACCAGCTCGGCTGGTACCGCCGGATGCCGCCGGAGCACCGGTCCTGGATCGGCCTGGTCGCCCAGGCCGGTATCGCCGCCTTCACCGAGTGGTACCGCCACCCGGACACCGCGCAGGCGATCTCCACCGATGTCTTCGGCACCGCGCCGCGCGAGCTGACCAGGGCGATCACGCTGCGCCAGACCGTCGAGCTGATCCGCACCACGATCGAGGTGATGGAGGAGGCCATCGAGGAGGTGGCCGCCCCCGGCGACGAGGCGGACATGCGCGAGTCCGTGCTGGTCTACGCCCGGGAGATCGCCTTCGCCACCGCCCAGGTCTACGCCCAGGCGGCCGAGGCGCGCGGCGCCTGGGACGCGCGGCTGGAGGCGCTGGTCGTCAACTCGCTGCTCTCCGGTGACGCGGACGAGGGAGTGCTCTCACGGGCCGCGGCCCTCGGCTGGGGCCAGCCGAGCCAGGTCCGGGTGGTGATGGGCAGTGCCCCGGACGGGGACAGCGAGCTGGTCGTCGAGGCGATCCGCCGGGCCGCCCGGTACGCCAAGCTGCACGTGCTGACCGGGGTGCTGGGCAAGCGCCTGGTGGTCGTGGTGGGCGGCGACAAGGAGCCGGTGCACGCGGCCCGGGCGCTGATCGGCCAGTTCGCGCCGGGCCCGGTGGTGGTCGGCCCGACCGTGCCGGACCTGCTCTCGGCGACCCGCTCGGCGCACGCCGCCGCGGCCGGCCTGCGGGCCTGCGCCGCCTGGCCGGACGCCCCCCGCCCGGTGCTGGCCGACGACCTGCTGCCCGAACGCGCGCTCGCCGGCGACGAGGCGGCCCGCCGCCAGCTGGTGGAGGAGATCTACACACCGCTGGACGAGGCCGGCTCGGCCCTGCTGGAGACGCTGAGCGTGTACCTGGAGCAGGCCTCCTCGCTGGAGGGCGCCGCCCGGATGCTCTTCGTCCACCCCAACACGGTGCGCTACCGGCTCCGACGTGTGACCGATGTCACGGGCTACGCACCCTCCGACGTGCGGTCGGCGTTCACCCTGCGGATCGCCCTCGCGCTCGGCCGACTTGCCGCCGCCGGGGAGCAGGGTTGACCAGGATGTAGGGACTCCACAATCCCCAATGCTTTTCTTCGTTACCGTCGCCTACCCGCCCGCGGGCGCCTGGCGAGAGAGGGTTGAACCGTGCTCGTAATCGTCGCCCCTGGACAGGGTGCTCAGACCCCCGGTTTCCTCAGCCCCTGGCTGGAGCTCGACGGTGTCGCCGACCGCCTGCGCGGCTGGTCGGAGGTCGCCGGGCTCGATCTGCTGCACGCCGGTACCGAGGCGGACGCCGAGGAGATCAAGGACACCGCCGTCGCCCAGCCGCTGCTGGTCGCGGCCGGTCTGGTCACCGCCCGCGCGCTCTTCCCCGACGAGGACGCCGCCCGCACGCTGGTCGGCGCCGTGGCCGGCCACAGCGTCGGCGAGATCACCGCCGCGGCCGGCGCCGGGGTGCTCAGCGCCCACGACGCGCTGGCCTTCGTCCGGGAACGCAGCCGGGCGATGGCCGAGGCCGCCGCCGTCACCGAGACCGGTATGACCGCCGTCCTCGGCGGCGACGCGGAGGTCGTCGCGACCAAGCTGGCGGAGCACGGCCTGACCCCGGCCAACAACAACGGCGGCGGCCAGATCGTCGCCGCCGGCACGCTTGCCCAGCTGGAGGCGCTGAAGGCGGATCCGCCGACCGGTGCCCGGCTGATCCCGCTGAAGGTGGCGGGCGCCTTCCACACCGAGCACATGGCCCCGGGCGTCGAGCGGCTGGCGAAGCTGGCCCCGACCCTGGCCGTGGCCGACCCGCAGGTGCGCTACGTCTCCAACCGGGACGGCGGCGTGGTCTCCTCGGGCGCCGAGGTGCTGAACCGTCTGGTGTCGCAGGTCTCCAACCCGGTCCGCTGGGACCTCTGCATGGAGACCCTGGCCGCGCTGGGCGCGACCGCCGTCATCGAGCTGGCCCCCGCGGGCACGCTCACCGGACTGGTCAAGCGCAACCTCAAGGGTGTGGCGACGCTTGCCCTCAAGACCCCCGCCGACCTCGACAAGGCCCGCGAACTCGTCGCAGAGCACGGCGGTAAGGACCAGGAGACCAAGGCATGAGCGAGCGAATCATCAAGGGGTGCGCATTTTGCGAAGCGACCGCCGAGCGCAGCGAGGTGGCCGCATGAGCAAGCCGCAGATCCGTCCGGCCACCGGGGCGCAGTTCTCGCGCATCCTCGGCGTGGGCGGCTACCGTCCGGTCCGGGTGATCCCCAACGCCGAGGTGCTGGAGTGGATCGACTCCTCGGACGAGTGGATCCGCACCCGCAGCGGCATCGCCGAGCGCCGCTGGGCCGGCCCGGAGGAGACCGTCGCCGAGATGTCGGTGCAGGCCGCCGGCAAGGCCATCGCGCAGGCCGGGATCGCCCCCGACCAGATCGGCGGCGTGATCGTCGCGACCGTCTCGCACCTCAAGCAGACCCCGGCCATCGCCACCGAGATCGCCGAGCGGCTGGGCTGCGGAACCGCCCCGGCCTTCGACATCTCGGCCGCCTGCGCCGGCTTCGGCTACGGCCTGGGCCTGGCCGACGGCATGATCCGCAGCGGCAGCGCCGAGTACGTCCTGGTGATCGGCGTCGAGCGGCTCAGCGACCTGACCGACCAGTCGGACCGCTCGACCGCGTTCATCTTCGGCGACGGCGCCGGCGCCGCGATCGTCGGCCCGTCCGACACTCCCGGCATCGGCAAGGTGATCTGGGGCTCGGACGGCTCCCAGAAGGACGTCATCTCGCAGACCCAGGCATGGGACACCGCCTTCGCCAAGGCCGACGCGGTCAACGGCGTGGGTGACGAGACCAAGTGGCCGGCCCTGCGGATGGAGGGTCAGTCCGTCTTCCGCTGGGCGGTCTGGGAGATGGCCAAGGTGGCCCAGCAGGCACTGGACGCCGCCGGGATCACCGCCGACCAGCTCGGCGCCTTCATCCCGCACCAGGCCAACATGCGCATCACCGACGCCATGATCAAGGCCCTGAAGCTGCCCGACTCGGTGCCGGTCGCCCGCGACATCTCCGAGACCGGCAACACCTCCGCGGCCTCCATCCCGCTGGCGATGGAACGCATGCTGGAGAGCGGCGAGGCCCGCAGTGGCGACCTCGCGCTGATCATCGGGTTCGGGGCGGGTCTCGTGTACGCCGCGGCAGTCGTTACGCTCCCCTAGGCGCGTTTTCGCCCCAGTCATCCGCAAAGCCTGCGTCCGTCCGCCGGTCGGACGCGTTCAACACCGAAGAGGAGCAAGCCAGTATGGCTAAGGACAAGGACGAGGTCCTGGCAGGTCTCGCCGAGATCGTCAACGAGATCGCCGGCATCCCGGCCGAGGACGTCGAGCTCGACAAGTCCTTCACCGACGACCTGGACGTCGACTCGCTGTCCATGGTCGAGGTCGTCGTGGCCGCCGAGGAGCGCTTCGACGTCAAGATCCCGGACGACGAGGTCAAGAACCTGAAGACGGTCGGCGACGCGGTGGACTACATCCTCACCAACGCCGCCGCCTGAGCGATCGCATGACCGTCGGCCGGACTCGCACGAGCCGGCCGACCCGCCGGCCGGGACGCCCCACCGGGCGCCCGGCCGGGCCCACCCCCCGGCTCGCCGCCGACCCCGCACCAATGTGAGAGAAGAAGACCAGTGACCGCTGAAAACCGTACCGTGGTCGTCACGGGTATCGGCGCCTTCACGCCGCTGGGCGGCGACGCCGCCACCACCTGGGAGAACCTGGTGGCGGGCCGTTCCGGAGTGTCGGCCCTGACCGAGGAGTGGGCCGCGGACCTGCCGGTCCGCATCGCCGCGCGCACCGCCGTCGAGCCGGGCGAGATCCTGCCCCGCCCGCTGGCCCGCAAGCTGGACCGCTCCGCGCAGTTCGCGCTGATCGCCGCCCGGGAGGCCTGGGCCGACGCCGGCTTCGAGACCCCGGCCACCGACGAGTCCTCCAAGCTCGCCCCCGAGCGCCTCGGCGCCGTCATCGCCTCCGGCATCGGCGGCGTGACCACCCTCCTCGACCAGTACGACGTGCTAAAGGAGAAGGGCTCCCGCAAGGTCTCCCCGCACACCGTCCCGATGCTGATGCCCAACTCCCCGGCGGCCAACGTCGGTCTGGAGGTCGGCGCCCGCGCGGGTGTGCACACCCCCGTCTCCGCCTGTGCCTCCGGCGCCGAGGCGATCGGCTACGCGATCGAGATGATCCGCAGCGGCCGCGCCGACGTGGTCGTGGCCGGCGGCACCGAGGCCGCGATCCACCCGCTGCCGATCGCCGCGTTCGCCAACATGATGGCGATGTCCAAGAACAACGACGACCCCGAGCGCGCCTCGCGCCCGTACGACAAGGCCCGTGACGGCTTCGTCCTGGGCGAGGGCGCCGGCGTGGTCGTGCTGGAGTCGGTCGAGCACGCCGAGGCCCGCGGGGCCCGGATCTACTGCGAGGCCGTGGGCCAGGGCCTGTCCTCGGACGCCCACCACATCGCCCAGCCGGAGCCGACCGGCGCCGGGGTGGCCCGCGCGCTGGCCGACCTGTTCGACCGCAACGCGCTGGACAAGGCCGAGATCGTGCACGTCAACGCGCACGCCACCTCGACCCCGCAGGGTGACACCGCCGAGCTGAAGGCGCTGCGCAAGGAACTCGGCGAGCACCTGGACCACATCGCCGTCTCGGCCACCAAGTCGATGACCGGTCACCTGCTGGGCGGCGCGGGCGGTATCGAGACCGTCGCCACCGTGCTGGCCCTGTACCACCGGGTCGCCCCGCCGACCATCAACGTCGACGAGCTGGACGACGACATCGACGCGGACATCGTGCGCGAGGCCCGTCCGCTGCCCGGCGAGGGCCGGATCGCGGCGCTGAACAACTCGTTCGGCTTCGGCGGCCACAACGTGGTGCTGGCCTTCCGCACCCGCTGACCGCACACCGGAAGGGGCCGGCGCTCTCGCGAGCGCCGGCCCCTTCTCGTACGGTCTCAGACCACCTGGTGCAGCCAGCGCACCGGCGCGCCCTCACCGGCGTACCGGAACGGCTCCAGTTCGTCGTCCCAGGGCTTGCCGAGCAGCCGGGAGATCTCGGCCTCCAGGTCGGCCCCCTCGCTGCGGGCACGCAGCAGGACGGCGCGCAGCCGGTCCTCGGGGATCAGGATGTCCCCGTGGATGCCCGTGACGGCGTGGAAGATGCCGAGCGAGGGCGTGCTGCTGTAGCGCTCGCCCTCCGCCGTGGCGCAGGGCTCGCTGGTGACCTCGTACCGCATCAGCTGCCAGCCGCGCAGCGCGGAGGCGAGCTTCGAGGCCGTGCCGGGCTCGCCCTGCCAGGAGAGCTCGGCACGCCAGTGTCCGGGCGCGGCCGGCTGGCGGATCCAGTCCAGGCTCACCCGCACACCGAGCACCCCTGCGACGGCCCACTCGACGTGCGGGCACAGTGCGCGGGGCGCGGAGTGGATGTAGAGAACTCCACGTGTCGTCACCGGGACCTCCAGGCTGTGGACGAGGGTCGCCTTCCCCAGCTGCCTCGTGCCTGCAGTTGATCCACAGTTACCCACGTTAGCCGACATTAAGCGACTAAATTGAGCAAAACGGACAGGCTTTCGCTCAATGCTAGTCGAATCCTCAACGAGGTCTACCCCTCGGCCGGATCTCTCCCCCGAACGGCCCCATCGCGAGGCTGGACCACCGTACCGCGCCGCCCCGCACGATGGATGACGCACTTTCGGATCCGACCGGATTGCGGTAGTGCGGCGGGTTCCCCTGCGCCGTGCAGCGACTCTTATTCGGCAAACCGCCCCGCACGCCCGGTGGGGCGGCGGGGCGGTCGACGGTCTGACGCAGGGTCAGCCGTCCAGGCGGACAACCATCTTGCCGGTGTTGACGCCGCGCAGCAGGTCGAGGAAGGCGTCGGCGGCGCGCTCGAAGCCGTCCACCACGGTTTCCTCGTGACGGAGTTCGCCGGACGCCAGCCAGCCGGCCACCTCGGTGACGAACTGCGGCTGGAGCGCGGCGTGGTCGCCGACCAGCATGCCTTCCAGGCGCAGCCGCTTGCCGATCGCGAGCGCGAGGTTGCGCGGGGCGGCAGGGGCGGTGGTCTCGTTGTACTGGGCGATCGCGCCGCAGAGCACCGCGCGGCCGTGCACGCCGAGCGCGCCGATCGCGGCCTCCAGGTGGTCGCCGCCGACGTTGTCGAAGTACAGGTCGATGCCGGCCGGGGCGGCCTTCGCCAGCTGCTCGGCGACCGGCGCGTCCTTGTAGTTGAAGGCCGCGTCGAAGCCGTACTCGTCCACCAGCTTGGCGACCTTCTCCGCCGAGCCGGCCGAACCGACCACCAGGGAGGCGCCCTTGAGCTTCGCGATCTGGCCGACCATCGAGCCGACCGCGCCGGCCGCGCCGGAGACGAAGACCTTGTCGCCCTCCTTGAGGCCGCCGACGGCGAGCAGGCCGGCGTAGGCGGTCAGGCCGGTCATGCCGAGCACCCCGAGGTAGGCGGAGAGCGGCGCGGCGGCCGGGTCGACCTTGACCGCGCGCTTGGCGTCGACGGTCGCGTACTCGCGCCAGCCGAGCCCGTGCAGCACCGCGTCGCCCGGGGCGAAGCCCTCGGCCTCGGAGGCCACGACGTAGCCGACCGCGCCGCCGTCCATGACCTGGCCGAGCTGGAACGGGGGCAGGTAGGACTTCACGTCGTTCATCCGGCCCCGCACGTACGGGTCGACCGAGAGGAAGGCGTTGCGGACCAGGATCTCGCCCGGGCCCGGGGTCCGGACCGGGGCCTCGACGAGGGCGAAGTCGGTCGGGACGGGCCAGCCCTGCGGGCGGGCGGCGAGGTGCCATTCACGGGCGGTGGCGGGCGCTGCCTGCTCTGCCATGGGGTGTGCTCCTTGTACTGTTCGGCGGTTCCCCGGTGATGTCGCTGGATGTCACTGCACCTGAAAGGTTGAGCAACTGAAGTAACGATGGACATGAAAGGTTCAGGTTGTCAACTTTTCAGGTACAGTGGATCCCATGGACACGCAGCCGACCGCGGCCGCCACGCCGCAGCAGCCCGACGAGATCACCCGCGAGGTCGTCGACCTCATGGCCAACCTGGTCGCGCTCTTCCACCGCGAGTACGAGGACGCCGCGGCCGCCCGGTCGCTGACCGGCGCCCAGGCCAAGGTGCTCGCCCTGCTGCGGCGCGGGCCGATGCCGATGCGCCAGATCGCCCAGACGCTCAGCTGCGAGCCGTCCAACATCACCGGGATCGTCGACCGGCTGGAGTCGCGCGGCTTCGTCACCAGGGAGGCCGACCGGCAGGACCGCCGGGTCAAACTGGTCGCCGCCACCGACACCGGCACCGCCGCCTCCGAGGAACTGCGCGAGTCGCTGAACTTCGCCCGCGAGCCGCTCGCCGCCCTCGGCCCGGACGAGCGGACCGTTCTGCGCGATCTGCTCCGGCGGATGCTCGCGGGCGCCTCCGGCCCCGGGGCGTGACCAGCGTCACGCCCATCGGAGCCGAACCGGTGGGCCGGCGGAGGTAACCGAACACTCCCCCGAAACGTCTAATGTTCGAACGCCGAACAGCTACAGACGAAGACGGGGGGCCCGCAACGATGAGCAGCAGCTCGCGCAGGCGGCGGTTCCTGCGGACCGCCATCGGCCTGGCCGCCGTCCTGGTGCTGTCCGTCGTGGGCGCCGGAGCCTGGTTCTACCACCGGCTGGACCACAACATCACCACCTTCGACGCGGGCGGCGTCGCCACCGAACGCCCGCCGGCCCCCGTCCCGGCCACCCCGGGCGCCTCGGTGCCGGTCAACGTCCTGCTGCTCGGCTCGGACACCCGGGACGACGGCAACAATGCGCTCGGCGGTGGCGACGAGGGCGTCGCCCACTCGGACACCGCGATCCTGGTGCACGTCTACGCCGACCACAAGCACGCCGTCGGCGTCTCGATCCCCCGGGACACCCTGGTCACCCTCCCGTCCTGCAAGCTGCCGAACGGCACCTGGACCGCGCCGAAGACCGACCAGATGTTCAACTCCGCCTTCAGCGTGGGCGACGACCCCAAGGGGAACCCGGCCTGCACGCAGAACACCGTGGAGAAGCTGACCGGGCTGCGGATCGACCACACGGTCGTGGTCGACTTCAAGGGCGCTGCCGCGATGAGCGACGCCATCGGCGGCGTGGACGCCTGCGTCCCCAACGACGTCAACGAGTACGGCATCCACCTCACGAAGGGCCTGCAGAAGCTCTCCGGGCAGTCCGCGGTGGACTACCTGCGCGCGCGTCACGGCATCGGCGACAACTCCGACATAGGCCGGATGAAGCGCCAGCAGGCCTTCCTCTCCTCGATGATCAAGAAGGTCCAGAGCCAGGGCTTCTCGCTGCCCACCCTGCTGCCGCTGGCCGACGCGGCCACGAAGTCACTCACCGTCGACGAGGGGCTGGGCACCGCGATGAAGGTGGTGGACTTCGCCCGCTCGGTGCAGGACATCAAGCTCTCCGACGTCACCTTCGTCACCGCCCCCTGGCGCTTCGCCGGGGAGCGGGTGCGGCTGGTGCAGCCGGACGCCGACACGCTCTGGAAGCTGCTCAAAGAGGACCGCACCTTGGACGGGCAGGGCACCGCCGGGACGGGCACGGCCACCTCCTCCCCCACCGCCTCCGGGACGCCCGCCACGACCGCGCCGCTCGCGCCCGAGCAGGCCGCGGCGCCGGTGATCGTGGTCAACGGTGTCGGCACCTCCGGGCTGGCCGGCTCCGGCGCCGAGGCGCTCAAGGCCAGGGGCTTCCAGAACGTCTCGCTCGGCGCGAACAACCCCGGCCGGCAGACCACCGAGATCGCGTACGACCCGACGCTGAAGGGTGCCGCCGACCAGGCTGCCGCGCTCTTCCCCGGGGCGCGGACGGTCGAGGATCCCGGCTCCGGGGCGATCACCGTCACCCTCGGCCGCGACTACCAGCCGGCCGGCACCCAGCTGAACTCCGTGGACGCCAGCCCGAGTTCGAGCCCGAGCTCCAGCTCGTCCACGCCGAGCGGGATCCCGACCGGCATAGCGGAGAACACGCGCGGCGCCGACACCGACCCGTGCGCCAACCTGACCTTCGGGTGACCTTCCGGGTTGGCTAAACCGGGTCCGGCAGGCCCGTGATCACCGCGGTGAGGCGGGCGCCCCGGGGGAACTCCCCGGCGGCGGCCAGGTCGTGGAGTGCGGCCAGGAGCTTGGCCACGTACCGGCGTTCCAGCGCGATGCCGTGCTGCCGCTCGAACCGCTCGGCGAAGGCTGCCAGTTCGGCCGGGACCTTGCCGTAGCCGCCGCCGTGGTGCCCGTGGTCGATCCGCCAGTTGCCGAACTCCCGGCCGTACGCGGCCCGGTGGAGTCGGGCGACCTCGCCCTCCAGGTAGCCCGCGCCGCCGCGCAGGACCGCCACGCCGAGGGCCCGGGCGCCCGCCGGCAGGCCGGCCGCGATCCCGGCCAGGGTGCCGCCGGTGCCGACCGGGCAGCAGACCACGTCACGGGCGCCGAGGTCGGGCAGTTCGGCCGGGATCGCCGCCGCGCCGATCGCGGCCAGGGCGTTGGAGCCGCCCTCGGGGAGCACCAGGCAGGGGCCCCAGCGCCGCTGGATGCCTTCGGCGGTGGCTTCGTCCGCCGCACCGCGGCCGGTGACCTCGCGGTACTCCGCGCGGGAGAGGAAGGCGAGCTCCATGCCGGCCTCCTCGGCCGCCCGCAGCGACCAGTTGCGCGGGCGGTCGGCCAGCTCCTCGCCGCGAACCAGGCCGACGCTCTCCAGCCCCAGCGCCGCGGCGGCCACCGCGACCGCCCGCAGGTGCGTCGAGTAGGCGCCGCCGAAGGTCAGCAGCCGGGTGTGGCCCTGCTCGACCGCTGCCGCCAGGTTGGGCGCGAGCTTGCGCCACTTGTTGCCGGGGACGGTCGGGTGCAGCAGGTCGTCCCGCTTGAGCCGCAGCTCCACCCCGGCCCGGGCGAGCGCCGGGTCGGTGCAGTCCACCAGCGGGGTCGGCAGCAGGGCGGGTTCGAGCATCCGGCCAGCATACGGATCGGCCGGCAGCCGGGTCGGCCGGCGGCCCGGTCGCAGAGCGCCTCGACCTCGTCCATGACGTGCGAGACCAGCACCACCGTCACGCCGTTGTCGCGGATCCGGCGGATCAGGTCCAACCGATCGGTGGATGGGGCCGCTCCGGACAGCGCGAAGCCCGGCCGCCGGATCGGCGACCGGGCCAGGGCAGGTCCGGGACGGAGCGTCGGGTCAGCCCGCCCCTCCGTCCGCCATTTGCGCGTTGATGGCCCGGCGCAGGGCGCGCGGAACGGGACCGGCGGCAGGGGCCAACTTGTCGATCCGGGTCCGGAACTCGCGCCTCTGGCGCCATGTCAGGGCCGAGCCCATCCGGGCGGCGTCGATCAGCGCGACCAGGGCGGCGTCCGCCGGGGGGACCGCGGTGAGCGGTGCGCTCAGCGCCGACGTGACGCTCGCCGCCAGCGCCTTGCGCACCCGGGGCTCCCGCAGGGTGACCCGCGCGCACGGGAAGATCCCGAGCACCCGGCGCTCCTCGACCCGGATCCGACCGGCGGCCGCAAGCCCGTCACGGACCACCCGCGCCGCCATGCTCTGGCGCCCGATCCAGCTCTTCCAGCTGCGCCGCCGCCCCTGGCGGATCTGCTCCAGCAGCGCGGCGGAGAGCGGGTCGAGGCCGTCGGCAGCAGCACCGTCCACGGCGGCCGGGTGCCGGCCGTCGTCGCGGATCAGCCCGCGCCGCAGGAGTTCCACGAGGGCCGCCGCCTGCAGCACCAGGTCGAGATTGAGGATGTTGAGGCGCTCGCGCTCGGGATTGTAGGCGAGCAGGTACAGCTTCTCCGGCAGAGTGGTGGGCACGTCCATGGTGGACTCCAAGCTCAGGACAGTGTGGTGTGCCGCCCGGTCAGTCGGCGTCGGAATCGCCGGGCTCCGGGCTCTCCTTGGGCGGGCGACCGCGCCGGGGAAGCTTGGCCGCGCCGCTGGGCATCCGCCCCGCGTCGGTGAGGGCGCGGCGGAGCAGGAACTCGATCTGTGCATTCGCGCTGCGCAGTTCGTCCGCCGCCCACCGGGCCAGCGCGTCGTGCACCGCCGGGTCCAGGCGCAGCAGGATCTTCTTCCGCTCGGTCGCCAACGCCGCGCCGCTCCTTACGAGTAGAGGGAGCCCGTGTTCACGACCGGCTGGGTGCCGCGGTCACCGCACAGCACCA
This sequence comes from Kitasatospora aureofaciens, assembly GCF_019192735.1. GTDB lineage: Bacteria > Actinomycetota > Actinomycetes > Streptomycetales > Streptomycetaceae > Kitasatospora > Kitasatospora aureofaciens_A. The sequence continues at coordinate 53,490 of NZ_JAHTKP010000002.1, read as the reverse complement.
CCAGGAGGTTGCTCACCATGGCCGCCTTGCGCTCCTCGTCGAGTTCGACCACGTCGCGCTCGGCCAGCCGGTCCAGGGCCTCCTCGACCATACCGACAGCGCCTTCGACGATCAGCCGGCGAGCGGCGACCACGGCCCCGGCCTGCTGGCGCTGGAGCATCACCTGGGCGACCTCGGGCGCATAGGCGAGCCGGGTGATCCGGGACTCGACGACCCGGACGCCGGCCGAGACGACCCGGGCGGCGATCTCGGCGGAGAGCTTGCGGGTGACCTCCTCCGCGCCGTCGCGCAGCGACAACTGGCCCTCGTGGTGGGCGTCGTACGGGTAGCTGCTGGCGATGTGCCGGACGGCCGTCTCGGTCTGGATGGCGACGAAGTCGGTGTAGTCGTCCACCTCGAACACGGCCTTGGCGGTGTCCTCGACCTGCCAGACCACGACGGCGGCCATCTCGATCGGGTTGCCGTCCGCGTCGTTGACCTTGGTGGTCTCGGTCTCGTGGTTGCGGATCCGGGTGGAGATCCGGCGGCGGCTGGTGAACGGGTTCAGCCAGCTCAGGCCCTCGGCGCGGACGGTGCCGCGGTAGTTGCCGAGCAGCTGCACCACCCGGGCCTCACCGGGCGAGACCACGGTCAGCCCGCACAGCATCACCAGCGAGCCCAGCGCGAGCAGCGGACCGGCGATCACCAGGGCGATCCCCGCCCCCTTGGCGCCGCCGGACAGCTGCACGCCGCCGGCGATGACCGACCCGAGCCCGGCGACCAGGCCGAGCAGCGCGCCCCCTAGGACCGGCAGGCCGGAGGCGGCGGTGATGACACGTTCGGTGATCTTGGGGACCGGCAGGTCCAGGGCAGGGCCGTCTTCTTCGTCGACGGTGATACGCGGTGTGGTCATCGGACCGACTCCTCCAGCGAGTGCTTCCGCTTAGCTGTCAAAGTGATATCACTTTTCGCGCGCACCGCGCCAGGGGTCGGCACGACAGGGAGCGGCAGGACCCGGCCACAGGCGGCCGTCAGAAGCCCCGGGCCGATGCCCACGGGCGGGTGAATTCCGGCGCGCCGCGCAAAAGGAAGAGGGGGCTGCGTTCTAGACTTTCGTCGTCACGGGCAACGAAGCTCCAGCTCAGGGCCTGCCCGCGGACGGTTCACGACATGCGTCTCGAAGGTGGGGCGGGTGGGACTCGAACCCACGACCAAGGGATTATGAGTCCCCTGCTCTAACCGGCTGAGCTACCGCCCCGGTTCGCCGCGCGCGCCGGTCGTCGGCCACGGCAGCAGCAGACGGCCCCGCGAGGCCGTCCCGGGCAGCATAGCCGGTCGATCACCCGTGGTGCGCGCCGGGGGCGCACCTGGGAACGCAGGGGTACACGCCTCTCCGGGCGGAGCAGTCGGGTTGGCACGGCCGGGACGGGACAGGCAGCCTGGGCTGATGACGAGACGTGAGGCGGCTGCGGCGGCCGGTGCCGTGCTGGTGCTGCTGGCCGCGGCGGGGTGCACGACCGCGGCGCGGCCCGGCGGGGGCACCCCGACCGTCACCTCGGCCCCGGCCTCGCCCACCGCCTCGGGAAACAGCCATGGCTGGAGCAAGCAACGGCTCAAGGGCGCCATCGCCAAGCACACCGGGGTCACCCGCACCGCCAAGCCCAACGTGCTGAACGGCCTGGTCGGCGCCGTCTTCACCCGCAACGCGGACGGCGACCACTTCTGCACCGCCAGCGTGGTCGACAGCGCCGGGCTGAACCTCATCGTCACCGCCGCACACTGCGTCTGGGACCCGAAGCTCGGCCAGCGCAGCGACCTGGTCTTCATCCCCGGCTACCGCAACGGCGACACCCCGAGCGGCGTCTGGCCGCTGGTGGCCGTCACCGTCGACAACGGCTGGAAGGACCACGCCGACCCGGACGTGGACGTCGCCTTCGCCGTCGTCCAGGCGCAGAACGGGCAGCAGGTGCAGCAGGTGCTCGGCGCCAACAAACTGGGCGTCAACCGCGGCTACCAGCTCCCCGTGCGGATCACCGGCTACCCCGGCAGCAGCGACGTCCCGATCACCTGCTCCAACAACACCACCGAGCAGAGCCCCACCCAGGTGCGGATCGACTGCCCCGACTACACCGGCGGCACCAGCGGCAGCCCCTGGGTCACCGACTTCGACCCGGACACCCGGACCGGCACCGTGGTCGGCGTGATCGGCGGCTACCAGCAGGGCGGCGACAGCCCCGACACCTCGTACAGCAGCTACTTCGGCGACCGCGTCCAGGTGCTCTACGACCGCGCAACGCAGTAGCTGAGGAGAGCCGGAGAAGCCGCCGACGTCGGCGCGGAAGTCGTATCGAACGACCGGCAGTGGCGCTGCCGGGCGCGGCCTGGTAGATCTTCCTCACGAACGGCGGAACGCAGGACCCGGCACCCGCCCCGAGGAACGAGACGGAGCCCCGATGGCCCCCCGCCCGGTACGGCCCGCGCGCGCGGCACGGACGGCCGCGCTGGCGGCCCTGCTGCTCGCCGCCGGCACCGCGTGCAGCGGGACGGACCAGGGGCCCACCGCCGAGGTCGCCCAGCAGAGCGCGGCCCGCGACCGGATCGGCACCCTCTCGGTCCGCACCCCGCAGGGCCCGCGCGCCTGCACGGCGAGCGTCGTGCGGAGCCCGAAGCACAATCTGCTGGTGACCGCGGCGCACTGCGTGCAGAACCGCAGGATCGGCCTGCTGGACGGCCTGGTGTTCACCCCCGGCTACCGCAACGGATACTCCCCGTACGGGAGTTGGCCGGTGCAGTCGATCACCGTCGACCCGCGCTGGGCGGACGACGACGACCCCGAGTACGACGTGGCGTTCATCACCGTGCGCCCGGTCGACGGCAAGCAGGTCGAGGAGGCGGTCGGCGGCAACCCGATCGCCACCGGCCAGGGCTTCGGGCAGGCGGTCTCGGTCACCGGCTACCCCAACGAGCGCGACGAGCCGATCACCTGCTCGGTGACGACCCGCTCGCAGAGCCCGACCCAGGAGCGGTTCGACTGCGGCGGCTACACCGACGGCACCAGCGGCAGCCCGTGGGTCACCGCGACCGGGACGGTGATCGGCGTGATCGGCGGCTACCAGGAGGGCGGGGACACCCCCGGCACCTCGTACAGCGTCGCCTTCGACGGGCGGGTCGCCGAGCTCTACCGGCAGGCGACCACCTGAGGCTTCCGGACGTGACGGACGCAACACGGCGCCACAGCAGCACGACAGCAGGGCAACACGACGGCGGGGCAACACGAAAGCCCCCCGGTCATCCGAGGGGCCTTCGCTCTGAGCAGTCACCGGGCGCACCCGGTGCAGCTCCCGCATTTGGACTCGAACCAAAAACCTGCCGGTTAACAGCCGGCTGCTCTGCCAATTGAGCTATGCGGGATCGCGGTACTCAACTCCCGTACCACACACAGGAAAAGGGACCCGAAGGACCGCTTCCCGAGCTCCCCCAATTGGACTCGAACCAATAACCTGCCGATTAACAGTCGGCTGCTCTGCCAATTGAGCTATGGGGGATCGGCTCCCGCTTCGGCCCCCGGTTCCCCCGGGCTCCTCGGCGCTCGCTGCGGGACATACATTAGCGCACTCGGGGGGGTGGTCCGCCAATCGCTTTCCCCGGCCGCCCCGGGACCCGCCCGGCGTGCCCCGCGCGCGCCCGGCGCGCCCCCCGGGGATGCTGGGGACGCAGACGGTTCGCCGTCCCGACGGACGGGTAGGGCAATGCGGCAGAAGGCCGCCAGGAGAGGGTGGAATCCCATCATGTGGAAGCTGTCGTTGGCCGTCGGACTCGCGGCCGGCTACGTCCTGGGCTCGCGGGCCGGGCGTCAGCGCTACGACCAGATCGCCAAGGTCACCCGGCAGATCGCTCAGAACCCGACGGTCCAGGGGGCGACCGACCGGGCCAGGCAGCAGGCCGGCGCGGTGGCCGGGAAGGCGGCCGGCGCGGTCGCCGACAAGGTCGGGGACCGGCTGCCGCACGTCGTCACCGACCGGGTGCCGTACTTCAACCGGGCCCGCACCGAGGACGACGGCTGGGGTACCTTCCGACCGTGACGCCCCGGTGACGCCCGCCCGGCCAGGACCTCACGCCGGGGTTCCGAACGGGCAACACCTCGCCCGGTCCGGACGCGTCCCGGGCCGGGCTGAGGCATGATCTCGACATGGCCATCGTCGCGGGGATAGACAGCTCGACCAGCCGTACCCGGATCGTCGCGTGCGACACCGAGACCGGCGCGGTCCTGCGCTCCGGCAAGGCACCGCACCCCGTCCCGGAGAGCCCCGAAACCCGGGCCGGCGAGGCCGACCCGCAGATCTGGCTGCACTCGCTCGGCGACGCCGCCGCCGGCGGCCTGCTGGAGGGCGTCCGGGCGATCGGCGTCAGCGCGCAGCAGCACGGCATGATCGGTCTCGACGCGGGCGGCGTGCTGGTGCGGCCCGCGATCCTGTGGAACGACCCGCGCTCCAGCGGCGCCGCCGCCAAGCTCCTCGACGCGCTCGGCGGCCCCGCCGCGTGGACCGCCGCGATCGGCGCCGTCCCCGGGCCCTCGTACACCATCGCCAAGCTGCGCTGGCTGGCCGAGTTCGAGCCGGCCAACGCCCGCCGGGTGGCCGAGGTGCTGCTGCCGCACGACTGGCTGGTCTCCCAGCTGCTCGGCAACCCCAGGCGCCGCACCACCGACCGGGGCGACGCCTCCGGGACCGGCTACTGGTCGCCGATCACCGGGGAGTACCGGCAGGACCTGGTGAAGCTGGCGCTCGGCCACGAACTGAAGCTCCCCGACGTGCTCGGCCCGGCCGAGCCCGCCGGCCACACCCCCGAAGGCCTGCTGATCTCGGCCGGCACCGGCGACAACATGGCCGCCGCGCTCGGCCTCGGCCTCGGACCCGGCGACGCGGTGGTCTCGCTCGGCAGCGCCGGGACGATCTTCGCGGTGCACGAGCGGGCCATCGTCGACGCCACCGGGCTGATCTCCTCCTTCGCCGATGCCACCGGCCGCCACCTGCCGATGGTCGCAACCCTGAACGCCGCCCAGGTGCTCCGCTCCACCGCCGCGATGCTCGGCCAGGACCTGGACGGCCTGAGCGACCTCGCCCTGCACTCCTCCCCCGGCGCGTACGGGCTCGTCCTGCTGCCCTACCTGGAGGGCGAGCGGACGCCCGCGCTGCCGCACGCGGCCGGCACCCTGACCGGTCTGCGGGTCGAGTCGATGACCCCGCAGCACCTGGCCCGGGCCGCCGTCGAGGGCATGCTCTGCAACATCGCGGACGCGCTGGACGTGCTGCGCGCCCAGGGTGTGGAGATCAAGCGGGTGTTCCTGCTCGGCACAGCCGGGCGGCTGCCGGTCGTCCGGCACGTCGCCCCGCTGGTGTTCGGCGTCCCGGTCGTGGTGCCGCCGCCGGGCGCCCACGCCGCCCGCGGGGCCGCCCGGCAGGCCGCCTGGGCGCTGGCCGGCACGCCCGGGCCGCCGGCCTGGGAGCTGCCGGAGGCCGAGACCGTCCGGCCCGACGGCGACCAGGACCTGGCGATCGGCTCGGCGATCCGTCAGCAGTACCGGGCCGCCCGCGAGCAGATCCACCCGGAGACGGCCGGCTGAGCCACTCCGCGCGGGAAGTGGCGGGGAGTATCGGCCAGTCCGTCCGGCGAACATCGGCGGATGAAGATGCGTCACCCGACGCTCGATGGCAGCGTGGGACGGGACACGGCCACCGGAGTGAAGGACGGCAGGCATCCATGGCGCTGCACAAGGGGGCCGGCGACGACCGCCGGCTGAGCATCAGTCCGTTCGTGGGCACCGCCGACCCGCTGGGCGCGATGGAGCTGGCGCCGCCGCTGCACCGGCTCGGCGACGGCCCCGTCCCGGCCGACACCGCCTACCAGCTAATCCACGACGAGCTGATGCTGGACGGCAACGCCAGGCTCAACCTGGCGACCTTCGTCACCACCTCGATGGAGGTGCAGGCCACCCGGCTGATGACCGAGTGCCTGGACAAGAACATGATCGACAAGGACGAGTACCCGCAGACCGCCGAGCTGGAGCGGCGCTGCGTGGCGATCCTCGCCGACCTCTGGCACGCCCCCGACCCGGACGGCGCGGTCGGCTGCTCCACCACCGGCTCCAGCGAGGCCTGCATGCTGGCCGGCCTCGCGCTCAAGCGCCGCTGGATGCGCCGCAACGCCGAGCGCTACGCCGCCGGGGCCCGGCCCAACCTGGTGATGGGCATCAACGTCCAGGTGTGCTGGGAGAAGTTCTGCAACTTCTGGGAGGTCGAGGCGCGCACCGCGCCGATGGAGGGCGAGCGCTTCCACCTCGGCGCCGAGCAGGCGGTCGCCCTGTGCGACGAGAACACCATCGGCGTGGTCGGCATCCTCGGCTCCACCTTCGACGGCTCCTACGAGCCGATCGCGGAGATCTGCGCCGCCCTGGACGGGCTCCAGCAGCGCACCGGCCTCGACATCCCGGTGCACGTGGACGGCGCCTCCGGCGGCATGGTGGCGCCCTTCCTGGACCCCGACCTGGTCTGGGACTTCCGGCTGCCCCGGGTCGCCTCGATCAACACCTCGGGCCACAAGTACGGCCTGGTCTACCCAGGCGTCGGCTGGGCGCTCTGGCGGGACAAGGAGGCGCTGCCGGAGGAACTGATCTTCCGGGTCAACTACCTCGGCGGCGAGATGCCCACCTTCGCGCTGAACTTCTCCCGGCCCGGCGCGGAGGTGGTCGCGCAGTACTACACCTTCCTGCGGCTCGGCCGGGACGGCTTCCGGGCCGTCCAGGGTGCCTGCCGCGAGGTCGCCACCTACCTGTCCGGGGCGATCGAGAAGCTCGGCGGCTTCCGGCTGCTCACCCACGGCGACCAGCTTCCGGTGTTCGCCGTCACCACGACCGACGACGTGCCGTTCGACGTGTTCGACGTCTCGCGGCGGCTGCGCGAGCGCGGCTGGCAGGTGCCCGCGTACACGTTCCCCGCGAACCGGGAGGACCTGTCGGTGCTCCGGATCGTGTGCCGCAACGGCTTCTCGCGGGACCTCGCCGACCTGCTGCTGGCCGACCTCGGCCGGCTGCTGCCCGAGCTGCGGCGCCAGCCCGTCCCACTGAAGGAGCTCGGGATGCCGGCCCGGACGGGCTTCCACCACTGAGGCCCCGGCCCTGGCGGGGCCTCAGCATGATCACGGCGGGGAGGGCGCATCGGAGCGCCCTCCCCGCCGTGCGTCCCGGACGTCCGGGGCAGCCTCCCCCCGCGAGGCTGCCCCGACCGGTGGGGGAATCGGGACGTGGGGTGTCGGACGGACGATCGGTGAACGATCAGTGTCCGAACGAAGCATCCGGTGGGCGAACCACACCGGCGAGAGAACTGTGCACGACGAACCCATGAATGTTCGAGCCTCTCCGGGGGTTGTGAGACACTTCGGACCGTCTCAGCCCCAGGACCTGGGGTTTGAGACGGCAGGCCGATGAGGTTGGAGAAGCGGAGACACCCGAACTGCCCGGTCGGAGGCCCATTCCGCCCTCCCTGCTCCCCCGATCCCCGTCTCGTATTTGGAAGGGCCGCATGGGTTCCGCCTGGAAGCACCTGCCCGAGGAGTTGACCGGGCCCGCCCGAAACCTGGCCGAGGAACTGCGCGCCCTCAAGGACGCCGCCGGGCTCTCGCTGTCCGAGCTGGCCACCCGGACCCACTACAGCCGGGCCTCCTGGGAGCGCTGGCTGAACGGCAAGCGGGTCATCACCGAGCAGGCGCTGGACGCGCTGATCGGGGCGGTGGAGTGCGACGGGCCCGCGCTGCGGGCGCTGTGGCGGCAGGCCCTGGAGGGGCCCGAGGACGGGACGGGCGAGGACGCCGCCGTCGAGCCCCCGACCGAGCCCGCCGCGGAACCCGCGGCCGACATCGCCGAGGTGGCCGGCCCTCCGGCCGCTGCGGACGAGCCCGGACCGGCCCCCGCGCCAGGTGTGGCGTGGTGGCGGCGTCCGGTGCCCCTGCTGTCCGGCGCGGCTGTGCTGGCCGCCCTGCTGGTACTGGTGGGCCTGCGAGCCACCCGGAGCGACGCGCCGCAGGCGCCGGTCGCCGAGTCGGTCCCGGCCTCCGCGCCCGGCTCCGCCCAGCCCGTCCCGTCCGACCCCACCTGCCAGGCGGTCGGCTGCGCGCACAAGGACCCCAAGGTCACCGGCTGCGGCAAGGACGCCCGCACCCTGCAGAGCGAAGTCATCGGCAAGGTGGTCATCTACCTCCGGTACAGCCAGAAGTGCCAGGCCGCCTGGGCGGCGATCAGCGAGGGCCAGCCGAAGGACTACGCCACCATCACCAGCGGCACCGGCGAGAGCGAGACGGCCCTGATCCACTGGGGCTACGACAACTACTCGATGATGCTGAACGCGGCGGACCCGGCCGTCACCTTCCGGGTCTGCGGGTACCAGCCCGGCGGGACCGTGTGCATCGGGCCGGTCGCCGACCTGGCCGGCGTGGTCGCGTCCACGCCGATCCCGATCGGGCCCGCCTCGCCGCCCCCGGGGGCCGGTGCCACGGCCTCGGCGACTCCGTCGGAGACCGCCACGACCTCCGTGTCACCGTCTGCCACGGCCTCTCCGTAGCAGCGGGCTCAGTCGAGGTACCCGCGCAGCTGTGCGGCGAAGGCGTGGTCGCGGAGCTTGACCAGCGTCTTCGACTCGATCTGCCGGATCCGCTCCCGCGTCACCCCGAACACCGCGCCGATCTCCTCCAGCGTGCGCGGGCGCCCGTCGTCCAGGCCGTAGCGGAGCTGGACCACCTGGCGCTCGCGCTCGCCCAGGGTGGCCAGCACCGCGTCCAGGTGCTGGCGCAGCAGCAGGAAGGTGGCGGACTCGGCGGGCGAGGCGGCGTCGGCGTCCTCGATCAGGTCGCCCAGCGCGACGTCGTCCTCCTCCCCCACCGGGGTGTGCAGCGAGATCGGCTCCTGGGCCAGCCGGATCAGCTCGCGCACCCGGCCCTCGGTCAGCTCCAGGGCCGCCGCGATGTCGGCCGCGGCCGGCTCGACGCCGCGCTCCTGCAGCAGCGCGCGCTGCACCCGGACCACCCGGTTGATCAGCTCGACCACGTGCACCGGCACCCGGATCGTCCGGGCCTGGTCGGCCAGCGCCCGGCTCATCGCCTGCCGGATCCACCAGGTGGCGTAGGTGGAGAACTTGTAGCCGCGGGCGTAGTCGAACTTCTCCACCGCGCGGATCAGGCCGAGGTTGCCCTCCTGGACCAGGTCCAGCAGGGTGAGCCCGCGGCCGACGTAGCGCTTGGCGACGGACACGACGAGGCGCAGGTTCGCCTCGATCAGGCGGCGCTTGGCGATCCGGCCCAGCACCACGAGGGTGTCCAGCTCGTGGGCCGGCGGGTCGGGGGGCGGGGGTTCGCGGTTCAGCCGCTCCTCGGCGAACAGGCCGGCCTCGATCCGGCGGGCCAGCTCGACCTCCTCGGCGGCGTTGAGGAGCCGGATCCGGCCGATCTCGCGCAGGTACTGGCGGAGCAGGTCCGCGGCCGGGCCGCCGGTCTCGGCCCGCTCGCGGGGGCCGGGCGCGTCGTCCGGTTCGGAGTCCGGTTCTGCGTCGGGTTCAGCATCGGGATCGGCTTCGGCTTCGAGGTCCGACGCCTCGGGGTGGCCCTGGGCTGAGACCCGGGCACCGTCCGGGAGCGCGGAGTCGGCCCGGCCGTGGTCCGCCTCCTCGCCGGAGGGGCGGGGGGCCGGGTCGGTGGGGGTCGGTCTGACGGTCGGGCCGGACGTCGCGGCAAGGCCTTGGTCCACGGGCATCCCCTCGGGGCGCGCGCGACTCTGGCGGACCCGCGCTGTACGGAGCTGGGACGCCCTCCAGTGTGCGGTACGCCACACTCCGTGGCCGAGACTCGTGCGCCGACTTTCTGCGCACGGGTCGAAGGCCCTAGAGCGCGGCGGCGCCCCGGCTGCGCAGCTGCTGCCCGTACTGCTGGAGCTGCCACAGCTCGGTCTGCACCGCGTGCTGCTCCTCGGCGTTGGCCCGGGGGCCGAGCCGCTGGAGGTACCCGCGGACCTCGGCGATCCGCCGGTCCACCGCGAGCAGGCGCAGCTTGACCAGGAACTCCCCCGCGTAGACAGCGTCCGCCTTGCGCCGCGAGCGCACCGGCTCCACGGTCAGCTCGGTCACCAGCGAGCGCACCTGGTCGTCCGGGGCCGCCTCGCGCACCGCGCTCGTGAAGTCCGGCAGGGTCGCCCCGTACGCGGCGCCGCCGGCCTTGGCGACGGCATGCCGGACGGCCGTGTACGGCGGGGTCGGGAACTCGTCGTCGCCGTAGTGGTCGAAGGCCGGGCTGACCAGGTCCGGGTGCTGGAGCGCCAGCTTGAGCAGTTCGCGCTCCACGAACTGGGCCGGGTCGCGCGGGTTCAGCCGGAAGGCGGGCTGTGCGGGCCGGACCGGCACCGGCTCGGGGCGGCGCTGCTGGGCGCCGCGCGGGTTCTGCTGGCGCTCGCGGTCCCAGCGGGCCAGCTGGGAGACCCGGCGGACGACGAAGGGCTCGTCCAGGATGCCGAGCATGCCGGCCAGGCGGACGGCGTACTCGTGCTGGATCGAGCGGTCCTTGATCTTGGCAACGATCGGGGCCGCCTCCTCCAGCGCCGCCGACCGCCCCTCCGGGGTGTCCACCCGGTGCCGGGCCACCGCCGAGGTCAGCGCGAACTCGAACAGCGGGACCGGGTTGTCGATCAGCGTGCGGACCGCGTCGTCGCCCTGGGCCAGGCGCAGCTCGCACGGGTCCATGCCGCCCGGGCTGACCGCGATGGAGGTCTTGGCGGCGAACTTCTGGTCGTCCTCGAAGGCGCGCAGGGCGGCCTTCTGGCCGGCCGCGTCACCGTCGAAGGTGAAGACCGTCTCGCCGCGGTACTGGGAGGTGTCCATCAGCAGCCGGCGGATGATCTTGATGTGGTCCTCGGCGAAGGCCGTACCGCAGGTGGCCACCGCCGAGGTCACGCCCGCCAGGTGGCAGGCCATCACGTCGGTGTAGCCCTCGACCACCACTGCGCGGCCCGACTTGGCGATCTCCTTCTTCGCCAGGTCGATGCCGTACAGCACGTGCGACTTCTTGTAGATCGGCGTCTCGGGGGTGTTCAGGTACTTCGGGCCGTTGTCGTCCTCGCGCAGCCGGCGGGCGCCGAAACCCACCACCTCGCCCGCGATGTCCCGGATCGGCCAGACCAGGCGGCCCCGGAAGCGGTCGATCAGGCCGCCGCGCTGGCCCTGCGAGGCCAGGCCGCCGAGCAGGATCTCCTTGTCCGTGAAGCCCTTGCCACGCAGATAGCGCACCAGGTGCTCCCAGCCGGCCGGGGCGTAACCGACGCCGAAGGTGCGGGCCGCCTCCTCGTCGAAGCCGCGCTCGGCCAGGAAGCGGCGGCCGATCTCCGCCTCCGGCGAGGCCAACTGCTCCTGGTAGAAGGCGGCGGCCACCTTGTGCGCCTCGACCAGGCGGGTGCGCTCGCCCTGCTGGTGGCGGGGGCTGTAGCCGCCCTCCTCGTAGCGCAGGGTGATGCCGGCCTGGGCGGCCATCCGCTCGACGGCCTCGGCGAACGTGAAGTGCTCGATCTTCATCAGGAAGGCGATGGTGTCGCCGTTCTCCTGGCAGCCGAAGCAGTGGAAGACGCCCTTGGCGGGGTTCACGTAGAAGGAGGCGGACTTCTCGTCGTGGAAGGGGCAGACGCCCTTGTACTCACCGCCGCCACCATTGGTCAGCTGTACGTAGTCGCCGACCACCGCGTCGATCGGCAGTGCGCTGCGCACCGCCTGTACGTCTTCGTCCCTGATCCGCCCGGCCACCCCGGAAGTCTACTGGGGTGGCCGGGGTTTCCCGCCGGAGACGGTGCCCCTCCGGTTCCGGCCGGGCGGCGCCCTCACGTCCAGGCGGCGCCGACGAGTTTGGCGTGGAGGGCCAGCGCGGAGGCGTCGGTGAGGGTGGCGATCTGGTCGATGACCGCGCGGAGGGCGGCGCGGTCGTCCTCGGCCTCGCGGTAGAGGGCGGCGAACACCGGGTCCAGGCCCTCGGGGGCGCGCTGGGTGAGGACGTACGCGAGCTCGGCGATCACGATCCGCTGGCGGGCCCGCAGCTGGGCCTGCTCGTCGCGCTGCATCACGTAGCGGACGGCGACCGCCTTGAGCACCGCGCACTCCAGCCGGACGTCCCGCGGCACCACCAGCTCGGCCGCGTACCGGGTGAGCCGGCCGGGGCCGTAGCGGGCCCGGGTGGCCTGTTCGGCGGCCAGGCAGAACCGGCCGATCAGCTGGCTGGTGAGGTCCTTGAGCCCGGCCCGGGCGCGCGCGGTGCCGTCGTAGGAGCGGGGCCACCAGTCCTGGGCGAGCAGCCGGTCGAGGGCGGCGGCGAGTTCCTCGGGCTCGGCGTCGGTGGCGTAGCGCTCGGCGACCTTGAAGAGTTCGGCACGCTCGCTCGGGGCGCGCAGGGCGGCCGGGTCGATGTGGCCGGCCTGGAGGCCGTCCTCGACGTCGTGGGTGGAGTAGGCGACGTCGTCGGACCAGTCCATGACGGTGGCCTCGAAGCACTTGCGCCCGGCCGGGGAGCCGGCCCGCAGCCAGCGGAAGACCGGCAGGTCGTCGGCGTAGACGCCGTACTTGGGCGAGGCCGGGTCGACGGGGTGGGCGCCTCGGGTCCACGGGTACTTGGTGGCGGCGTCGAGGGCGGCGCGGGTCAGGTTGAGGCCGACGCTGCGGCCGGGCCAGGGGGCGAGCCGGGCGGCGGGCTGCTCGTCCTGCGGGGCGAAGCGCTTGGGTTCGAGGCGGGTGAGGATCCGCAGGGACTGCGCGTTGCCCTCGAAGCCGCCGCAGGCCTCGGCGGCCTGGTCGAGGGCCTCCTCGCCCGTGTGGCCGAACGGCGGGTGGCCGATGTCGTGGGCCAGGCAGCAGGTCTCCACGAGGTCCGGGTCGCAACCCAGGGCCGCTCCCAACTCCCGCCCGACCTGGGCGCATTCGAGGGAGTGGGTGAGCCGGGTGCGGGGGAAGTCACTGCGCATCGGGGCGACCACCTGTGTGGTGCCGGCCAGGCGGCGGAGCGCGGCCGAGTGCAGCACCCGGGCGCGGTCGCGCTGGAACGCCGTGCGGCCGGGGCGCTTGTCCGGTTCGGGCACCCAGCGGGCCTCGGCGGCGTGGTCGTACGGGGTCGGGGCGGCAGCGGGGCGGTGCGCGGTGTCGTCCATCCACTTCCTTGCGTAGTCGATCGGCCTCGTGGAGTGACATATACTCGGTGGCCTGTCCTAGGACAGCGGTCAGGGCTTGGCCGTCATGAGGCTCCCGGAGTCGAATGAGAAGCCTCTCCGTTCTCGCGGAGAGGGGGAGTCACATGCCGCTCACCGTACGCCGACCCTCTGACACGGGAGGCGTGCCGCGCGCGTGGGCCAGAGGGTGGATCCGTAGATCCATGGCCGTGTGCCGCCGACCGACCGGTCGGCGGCGCGGTCTGCCGCTGGCTCAGCCCGAGACGGCCTTCAGGACGGCGGCGGCCGTCGCCTCTTGGCCCTTGGCGTTGGGGTGGATCGCCGCCAGGCCCGGGGCCGGGAAGGGCGGCTCGACCCAGCGGGCGGCCGCGCCGGCGCACATGTCGTGCCCGGCGGAGGGGGCGGCGGCGTCCACGAACACCGCGCCGGCGCTCTCCGCGCGCTTCCTGAGCATGCCGTTGAGCTGCTGCTCCTTCTCCACGAGGAAGCCGAGGTCGGCGGCGGCGACGGTGCTGCCGAGCACCGGCAGGCAGCTTGCCGGGTCGGCCGGGAACAGGGCCGGGTAGCCGACCACGTACACCCGGGCCTGCGGGGAGCGGCGCCTGATCTCCTGCAGGGCCTGGCCGAGCCGTTCGCCGGCCGCGTCGACCTTGCGCTGGACCTGGTCGGTGCCGTCGCCGGCGTAGCGGTCGCGGCAGGGCGAGGTGGCGCGTTCGCTGCCGACCAGGCCCTTCACCGCGTCCACCAGGTTGTCCTTGGCGCACTGGGTGACGACCTCCATGAAGCCCGCGTCGTTGCCGCCGATCCCGACGGTGACCAGCCGGGTGGCCGGGGTCAGTGCGTCCAGCTGGGGCGGGTTGGCGCCGCCGTCGGTCTGCTGGGGGCGGGTGAGATCGCCGGTGCGGGCGCCGCTGCAGCTGACGTCCTGGAACTGGCCGGTCGCCAGGCCGAGCGCTTTCGCCACCAGGGACGGGTAGTTGACCCCCGAGCGGGAGCAGCCCTTCGGGTCGCCGACCTGCGGGGTGATCTTCAGGCCCGAGGTGTACGAGTCGCCGAGCGCCACGTAGGGCCCGGTGGGCGTCGGGGTCGGGGTGGGCGTCGGCGTCGGGGCGGCCGGGGTGGCCGGGGCCCGGGCGGGCAGGGCACCCGCGAAGCCCTTCTCCGGCCCGCCGTCCGAACCGCCCCCGGAACTGCAGGCGGCCAGCAGCACCGCGGCCAGCCCGGCGGCCGTCACGGCGGCGGCCGGGCGTGTGGTCATCGGCATGGCATCCCCCCGGGGGTAGGAATCACGGGCATCTCCCTACGGCGGCCCGTCCCCCGGGCACCGCAGGGGCCAACGAACGGCGTCCGCCGGATGACTCCCGGGCCGGGAGTCACTCTGCGCCCATTCCGCCCGCGGCTACTCCGCGCCGCGCTCGTGCTCGGCCAGGAACTGCTCGAAGCGGCGGCCCAGCTCGTCCGCCGAGGGCAGGTCGACCGGCTCGGCGAGCAGGCTCTCCCGGCCCTCCGCGCCCGCCACGGCGTCGTACTGGCCCTCCATGCCGCGGATCGCCGAGCGCAACTCGCCGTCCCCCTGGGACAGCTGCTCCTCGATGTCGGCGTACACCTCGTCGACCTGCCGGCGCAGCCGGGTGCCCGGCAGCACCAGGCCGGTGGCGGACTGCACCGCCTCCAGGATCAGCACGGCCGCGGCCGGGTAGGCCGAACGGGCGACGTAGTGCGGGACGTGCACGGCGAAGCCCAGCACGTCGTGCCCGGCCTCGGCGAGTCGGTACTCCAGCAGCGCCTGCGCGCTGCCCGGCACCTGCGCCTGCTCGAACCACTGCGGGCAGTCGGCGGCGAGATCCAGCCGGTTGCCGTGCGGCGTCAGGCCGACCGGGCGGGTGTGCGGCACGCCCATCGGGATGCCGTGGAAGTCCAGGCTCAGCCGGACCTCGAAGCGCTCCACCAAGTCCCGGACGGCGGCGGCGAAACGCTCCCACTCGACGTCCGGCTCGGGGCCGGTGAGCAGCAGGAACGGCGCGCCCGCGGCGTCCCGGACGAGCTGGAGGAGGATCTCCGGCGGGTCGTAGGACGTCCAGTGGTCGCGGTCGAAGACCATCGCCGGGCGGCGCGCCCGGTAGTCGACCAGGCGGTCGTGGTCGAAGCGGGCCACCACCTGCGGCGATCCCGTCTCCAGCAGGTGGGCCACCACCTGGCCGCCGGCCTCCCCGGCGTCCATGAAGCCCTCGAAGTGGTGGAGCAGCACGAGGCCCGCGCCGGTGTCACGCAGCTCGGCGTTGGCCGCGGCCACGGCGGCCACGCCCTGCTGATCCAGCTCGTACAGCGCCTGGAAGTCACGCACCGCGCACCCAACCCCGTTCTCTGCTCGTCCCGATGTACCGGCTTCTCGCCCTCTCGTCACTCCAGCGTGCCGGGTCCCGCCGGAATTCCCGCGTGTGCGGACGGCCTGTCCGGCGGCCTCGGCCGACCGCTCCGGACCATGATCACACCCGATCGAAAATCCCCTGGTCAGGGGTGTCCTCGGGGGCCTCCGGCGGGCCGATCCGAAGCGTGCCCGGGCGACCCGCGCCCCCAAACGCGCGCCGCGAAGTGACGCACCGCCTTCTGGCGGGTATCGTCCTCTCGCTGCCTCGCATCGTCGCGTCGTCATCACGTCGTCCGTAACGCCGTCGATCACGTCCCGGATCGGTGCTGGCCAGCCACCCACGACGCATCTTGCCTTCACCTGGCCGCCTGCTTCCCTTCGCGCTCTCGTTTCCTCTTCGGCCATTTCGCGGACGCACACTGTCCCTTCGCTCATCCCGCCGGACCGGTCCGTGGACCCGCGTCCGTTCCGGCACCGCGCCGCCCGCTCCGGGCCGCCGCCCCCGCCCCGCCCGACCGGACCTCCGGTGTGCATCAGGGGTACCCGGCGGGCGGATTCCGGGCCGGGGCGAACCAGTCCACCGCACCCCGTGCCGTACCCCGGCGCGGGAGGCACCCTCCGACCGATGAAGGACCGAAGGTTCCGTGCCCGTACCTGTCATCCTCACCGGCCGCACCGTGCGGCTGGAGCCCCTCGCCGCGCACCACGCCGAGGCCATTGCCGAGGCCGGCGCCGAGGACCGTACGACCTACGCCTTCACCCCCGTCCCGCACGGCCTGGAAGCGGCCCGCGACTACATCGCGCGCGCCCTCGCCGACCAGGCCGCGGGCCGGTCGCTGCCGTTCGCGACGGTGAACGTGGCGGACGGCCGGGTGGTCGGCTCCACCCGCTTCCTGGAACTCGACTACTGGCAGGGCCCGATGGTCTGGCCGCCGGTGCCCGGGGTGCCGTTCGGCGATCCGGCCACGGCCGTGCCGGACGCCGCCGAGATCGGCAACACCTGGCTCTCGCCGCGGGCCCAGGGCACCGGCATCAACACCGAGGCCAAGCTGCTGATGCTGCGCCACGCCTTCGAGACCTGGGGGGTGCAGCGGATCTCGCTGCGCGCCGACGCCCGCAACCTGCGCTCGCGGGCCGCCATCGAGCGGCTCGGCGCGACCTCCGAGGGCGTCCGCCGGGCGCACTCGCGCGGGCTGGACGGGGTGGTCAGGTCCACCGCGTTCTACTCGATCCTCGACGACGAGTGGCCGGCCGTCCGGGACATCATCGAGCTGCGGATCGCCGCCGCCACCTCGCCGAGCGCCCCGGATCCGGCGATCAACCAGGAGTGCCTTAGACGCGGCGGCAGTGGCACCGGGCACCTGATCACGGCCTGAGGGGCGACCACTTACCGCTGGCGGCGTTCCTCAGGATCCAGGTGAGGAGGTCGAGGTGCCGGCCGTCCGGCTCCAGCGGGAACCGGCTGTGACCCGCCTCGGCGACGGCGGACACCGGCCGCCAGCCGCCCCGGACCCGGGCGACCGTCACCTCCCAGCGGGCAAGGCCTTTCGGGTGGCACAGCCGGACCGTGCCCTCGTGGGTGTGGACCTGCCAGCGGAAGTCCAGCGCGGCCGGACCGGACCCGGTCCGGATGCGCTGCCACTGCTCGTCCGTCCACACGACGTCCGGGACCGGATGGGGACGCGGCACCAGCATCCCCTCACGGCCCCGGCCGTCGGGGACGCTGCCCGGCGCCGGGAACGCCCAGGCGGGCAGCGGCTCGCGGGCGGCCGTCCAGGCGGCCGGGATGCCCTGGGTGCCGGTGTACGCGGCGACCACTCCCCCGGTGATCGCGGCGACGGTGTCCATGTCGCCGCCGGCCGCGATCGCCTCCCGGACGGCGGCCGGGTAGTCGTCGAGCCGTCGGGCGGCGCACCACAGGGCGTACGGAACGGTGTCGGCGGCGGACGTCCGGCTGCCGTTGCCGAGCGCCCTGGCGGCGACCCGCAGGTCCGGTTCGGCGAGCAGGTCGATCGCCTCGGCGAGACCGTCGTGGACGGCGCCGCTCGGGGTGTGGTGCAGGACCTTCCGCAGGAAGGTGTTCGAGGTCATCGCCGGCTCGGTCCGGGCCCGGACCGCGCAGGCGGCGGCCACCGCGACGGCGATCGCGCCGTCCACGGCCTGCGGGTGGGTGTGCGTGATGACCGCCGTCCTGGCGGCCAGCCGGACGACCTCGTCCAGGTCCTCGGCGAGCGCCGCCCCCAGCGGGGCGACCCGCATCGCGGCGCCGTTGCCGTACGAGCCCTGCCCGTCGAAGAGTTCGGCCGCCAGCGCCTTGGCGTCGCCGCCCTCGCGGATCAGCCGGAGCATCCGGTTGGCGGCCGGGCCGTAGCCGCGGTCGAAGTCGTGGCGGAGCGCGAAGGCGTGGGTGAGGTCGAAGGTGTCGATGCCGCCGCGCTCGGTGTGGGCGGCGTACACCGAGCAGGCCATCTCGGTGTCGTCGGTCCACGGCCAGGGGCCGGGCGGAGCGGTGCGGGCGGCGAGGTGCGCGGCGGCGACCTCGGGGACGAAGAACTGGGCGCCGAGGGCGTCACCGACGGAAAGGCCGTTGAGCGCGTCGAGCGCGGGGCCGGCGGGTGGAGTTGTCATATGGCTCCCAGCACAGCCGCACGGCCGACGCCTCGTCAACATCATTTGCCGGAGCACCTCCCACGGGGGATGTTTCGCATACATCCCATCTGGGTGGGAAGCACCCGGGCATGACCCGCGCAAACCCTCTCGACCCCGTCGCGCTGCTCGGCGCCGACCAGCAGCACATCGTCACCCGGGCGCAGCTGCGCCGCCTCGGCGTGCCGTCCGGCACGATCGCCCACCGACTGCGGGCCGGGGGGCCGTGGCAGCAGGTGCTGCCGCGGGTGATCTGCCTGCAGAGCGGGCGGCTGACGGATCATCAACGGCTGCGCGCCGCCCTGGCGTACGCGACGCCGAAGGGGCGGGCGCCGCGGGACGGGGAGGTCCTGCTGACCGGGATCGCGGTGCTGGCCGACGCGGGCCTGCCGAGCGCCGGGCACCCGACCGACCTCGCGCAGGTCGACGTGCTGATCCCGGGGCCGCGCCGGGTCGGCGACCGCGGGTTCGTCCGGATCCACCGCTCGTCCGGGCCGATGCCGGGCGGGTACGAGCGGGACGACGGGCTGTGGAGCACCACCGTCGCGCGGGCGCTCGCGGACCTCGCGCCGCGGGAGACCGGGCAGCGGCGGTTCCGGGCGCTGTGCGCGGAGGCGGTGCAGCGGCGGCACTGCGAACTCGGCGAGCTGCTGGACCACTTGCTGGCCCGGCCGGGCGCGCTCGGGCTGCCGCACG
The DNA here is from genome assembly GCF_019192735.1 of Kitasatospora aureofaciens. Lineage (GTDB taxonomy): Bacteria > Actinomycetota > Actinomycetes > Streptomycetales > Streptomycetaceae > Kitasatospora > Kitasatospora aureofaciens_A. Next base: position 34,570 of record NZ_JAHTKP010000002.1, on the reverse strand, counting down.
TCGCCCAGGTGGTGGAGGACCTGACGGCCGGGGTGCGGTCGGTGGTCGAGGGCGAGGCGCGCGACCTGCTGCACGGCTCCGGCCTGCCGGAGCCGCTGTGGAACCCGGTGCTGTTCCTCGACGGCCGCTTCCTCGCCGTCCCGGACGCCTACTGGCCGCACGCCTGCGTGGCGCTGGAGATCGACTCCCGGGCCTGGCACCTGCGCCCGGCCGACCACGAACGCAGCCTGGCCCGCGCCAACCGGCTCACCGCCGCGGGCCTCCCGGTGGTGCGCACCACGCCCGTTCAACTGCGGCGCGACCCGACGCCCGCGCTGCACGAACTGACCGCCCTGCTCACCACCGGCCCCCACGGCCCGCACGCCCGCATCAGCTGGCGCCGCGCGAGATGAAGGGAGCGCGAGGTTCCCGGCGACGCCGCCGAGGGTCAGCAGCGCGGGTCGATCTCCTGGAAGGTCACGTAGTGGTCGGGCGACCAGTACTGCTCACCGGCGCCGCCGGTGACGACGCGGCGGGTGCCGCGGTCGTTGGAGCCCGGGGTGACGACGGTGAACTCGTGGTAGTAGCCGCCCGCCTTGCGCGGGAGGCGGCTCTCGCGGTTCTCGAAGACGATGCCGTCCCGGTTGTACGGGTAGGGGCCGCCCTTGGCGATCAGGCCGAGGGTGTCCTGGGCCTGGCTGGGGAGCTTGGTGCGGCAGACGTCGGCCAGCGCGGGGTCGGCGGGCACCCAAGTGCCGCTCGGGGCAGGGGTGTTGCTGCCGGGTGGGGACGACTTGGGGGCGGAGGGCTTGGGGGCGGTGGAGCCCGCGGTGGCGGTGGAGGTCGCAGCGGCCTTGGGGTGGCTGCTGCTGCCCTTGCCCGAGAGGAGGTACCCGGCCGCGGAGGCGATCGCGAGGATCACGACGGCCACGAACACGAGCAGGCGGTTACGGCTGGTCATGCGCCCTAGCTTGGCAGGCGCCGAAGCCGCGGCCGACGTCTCACACACGTGGCTGATGCCACACAGACGTACGGCCGGGCGGAGACGGACGCCGTTGTCCGTCTCCGCCCGGCCGTGTTACGTACGCCGGTTCTCCTGCGCCGAGCTCCGGTGTACGCCCTCCCGACGGGAGGGAAAGCGGTCAGTCCGACCCGCGCTTGAGTAGGGGATGCCTACCCTCTCAGCGCGAGTCGCTGCCCGCCGACTCGATGGCGGCGCGGCCTGCCTCCAGGCGCGCCACCGGGATGCGGAAGGGGGAGCAGGAGACGTAGTCCAGCCCCACCTCGTGGAAGAAGTGGACCGACTCCGGGTCACCACCGTGCTCGCCGCAGACGCCGAGCTTGAGGTCGGGGCGGGTGGCCCGGCCGGCCTCGACGGCGTGCCTGACGAGCGAGCCGACGCCGTCGCGGTCGATGGTCTCGAACGGGGAGACCCCGAAGATGCCCTTCTCCAGGTAGGCGGTGAAGAACGAGGCCTCGACGTCGTCCCGGGAGAAGCCCCACACGGTCTGGGTGAGGTCGTTGGTGCCGAAGGAGAAGAACTCGGCGGCCTCGGCGATCTGGCCGGCGGTCACCGCGGCGCGCGGCAGCTCGATCATGGTGCCGAGCTTGATGTCCAGCTGCACGCCGGTGGACTGGGCGACCTCGGCGAGCACGCGCTCGCACTCGTCGCGGACCAGCTCCAGCTCCTGGACGGTGCCGACCAGCGGGATCATCACCTCGGGGCGCGGGTCCCCGCCGGCCAGCTTGCGCTCGGCGGCGGCCTCGGCGATGGCGCGGACCTGCATGCCGAACAGGCCGGGGATGACCAGGCCGAGGCGGACGCCGCGCAGGCCGAGCATCGGGTTCTGCTCGTGCAGCCGGTGCACCGCCTGGAGCAGACGCAGGTCGTTCTCGTTCGGGTCCTTGCGGGCCTCGGCGAGGGCGACGCGCACCGACAGCTCGGTGATGTTCGGCAGGAACTCGTGCAGCGGCGGGTCGAGCAGGCGGACGGTGACCGGCAGGCCGTCCATGGCCTGGAACAGCTCGACGAAGTCGCCCTTCTGCATCGGCAGGAGGGTGGAGAGGGCGAGCTCGCGGTCCTTGTCGTTGTCGGCCAGGATCAGGTGCTCGACCTCCTTGCGCCGCTCCTCGCCGAGGAACATGTGCTCGGTGCGGCACAGGCCGATGCCCTGGGCGCCGTAGCGGCGGGCGCGCGAGCTGTCCTCGGCGTTGTCGGCGTTGGCGCGCACGGCCAGGCGGCGGCGGCCGTCGGCGTGCGACATCAGCCGGTGGACGGCCTGGACGAGCCCGCCCTGGACGTCGGCGCCGGCGTGCAGGGTGCCCTCGAAGTACTCGACGACGGGGGACGGCAGGACGGGTACCTCTCCGAGGTAGACCTTGCCGGTGGCGCCGTCGATGGAGACGAGGTCGCCCTCCTCGACGACCAGCCCGTCGGCGGTGGTGAAGCGGCGGGCCTTGGTGTCGACCTCCAGCTCCTCGGCGCCGCAGACACAGGTCTTGCCCATGCCGCGGGCGACGACGGCGGCGTGCGAGGTCTTGCCGCCGCGCGAGGTGAGGATGCCCTCGGCGGCGATCATGCCGTCCAGGTCGTCCGGGTTGGTCTCGCGGCGGACCAGGATGACCTTCTCGCCGGAGCGGGACCACTTGACGGCGGTGTACGAGTCGAAGACGACCTTGCCGATCGCGGCGCCGGGCGAGGCGGCGAGGCCCCAGGCGATCTGCCGGGACTCGGCGTTCGGGGCGAAGCGCGGGAACATCAGCTGGGAGAGCTGGCCGCCGGTGACCCGCATGAGGGCCTCGTCGAGGTCGATCAGGCCCTGGTCGACCAGCTGGACGGCGATCCGGAACGCGGCGGCGGCGGTGCGCTTGCCGACGCGGGTCTGGAGCATCCAGAGCTTGCCGCGCTCGATGGTGAACTCGATGTCACAGAGGTCGCGGTAGTGGTTCTCGAGCTTCTGCATGATCGCCATCAGCTCGTCGTACGACTTCTTGTCGAGCTTCTCCAGCTCGGCCAGCGCCAGGGTGTTGCGGATGCCGGCGACGACGTCCTCGCCCTGGGCGTTGGACAGGTAGTCGCCGTAGACGCCCTGGGCGCCGGTGGAGGGGTCGCGGGTGAAGGCGACGCCGGTGCCGGAGTCCTCGCCGAGGTTGCCGAACACCATGGTGCAGACGTTGACCGCGGTGCCGAGGTCGTTCGGGATGCGCTCCTGGCGGCGGTACAGCCGGGCGCGGTCGCCGTTCCAGGAGTGGAAGACGGCGTGGATGGCGAGGTCCATCTGCTCGCGCGGGTCCTGCGGGAAGGCCCGGCCGGTCTCGCGCTCGACGATGCCCTTGAACACCTCGACGAGTTCCCGGAGGTCGGAAGCGTCCAGGTCCAGGTCGTTGACGGTGCCCTTGGCGTGCTTGGCCTCGTCCAGGGCCTCCTCGAACAGCTCGCCGTCGACGCCCAGCACGGTCTTGCCGAACATCTGGACCAGGCGGCGGTAGGAGTCCCAGGCGAAGCGCTCGTTGCCGGACTGGGCGGCGAGGCCAACCACCGAGGCGTCGGAGAGGCCGATGTTGAGGACGGTGTCCATCATGCCGGGCATGGAGAACTTGGCACCGGAGCGCACGGACACCAGGAGCGGGTTGTCGGCCTGGCCGAGCTTCTTGCCCATCTCCTGCTCGAGGGCGTCCAGGTGGGCGCTGATCTCCTTGTGCAGCGAGGCCGGCTCGCTGCCGGTCTCCAGGAAGACCTTGCAGGCCTCGGTGGTGATGGTGAACCCCGGAGGGACGGGGAGGCCCAGGTTGGTCATCTCGGCCAGGTTCGCGCCCTTGCCGCCAAGAAGATCCTTGAGGTCCTTGTTTCCTTCGGTGAAGGAGTAAACAAACTTCTGCTGGGACGGCACGGGTCGGTCTCCTCGCACACGGTTGCCCTGACGCCGGAGAACATACCCATTTCGAAGGTTCTTCTCTGCCCCGAATAGGCCGTACGAGGCTGGTACCCAGCGGTAACCCGATAGATCCAATGCACATAAAGGCGTTCACCTCTGTTGCGGAAATCGTCCGGCTGACGCTAGCCAGCGTTCAAGTCTTGAAGCCATCGAAACATGAAGATCACACGATTCGGACGGAGGGTAGCGGGCAGTGGTCCACCGCGTTGCCCCGGCTTGATTTCCTGCATCCGGATCGGCCGATCCCCGGCGGACGGCTTCGGGAAGCGATTCATGGCCGATCTGGCCAATTCGTCCACTGACCGGCCGTCAGGCCCCACCGTATGTGGCAAGAGTCACCAGCGCATCTCATCGGCCGAACGTAGCCCGACTCCGCCGATCGTCGCACTCCGTCCAAAACTGTGCCCGCTGAGTGAGGATTCGCTGCCAAAAAGGAGCCCTCCTGTCCGGATTGGACAAGAGGGCTGCGACGGGGTGTCGACCTGCCCGCGAGGGGCTATTTCGACGCTACGGACAGATCATCCGCCGGAGGTGTCCGATTCGGCGTCCGCGCTCGGCCGGGCGCAGTCGTACGGATCGTCCAACCAGCCCTCCGGCAGAACCACCCGGTTGTTGCCGCTGGTCCGCCCGCGCGGGCCGTCCGCGCCGGCCGGCCAGGCCTGGGACTGCTCCACCAGGGACAGGGTTTCGGCCAGCTCGGCCAGGGAGGAGGAGTTGGCGAGCTTCACCCGCAGCTCGGAGCCGATCGAGAAGCCCTTGGTGTACCAGGCGACGTGCTTGCGGAAGTCGATCACACCGCGCGCCTCGTCGCCCAGCCACTCACCGAGCAGCTGCGCGTGCCGCACCATCGCCCGCGCGACGTACTCAAACGTCGGGCGGGCATAGGCGTCGCTGTCAGGGTCTCCCTCGAAGATCGAGACCAGGTCCTTGAACAGCCACGGACGGCCCAGGCAGCCGCGGCCCACCACGACACCGTCGCAGCCGGTCTCGCGCATCATCCGGATCGCGTCGTCCGCCGACCAGATGTCCCCGTTGCCGAGCACCGGGATGTGTGCCGGGACGGACTCGCGCAGCCGGGCGATCGCCGACCAGTCGGCCGTCCCGCCGTAGTGCTGGGCGGCGGTGCGCCCGTGCAGGGCGATCGCGGCCACGCCCTCCTCGGCGCCGATCCGGCCGGCGTCCAGGAAGGTGAGGTGGTCGTCGTCGATGCCCTTGCGCATCTTCATCGTCACCGGCAGGTCGCCCGCGTTGGCCACGGCCTCGCGCAGGATCTCGCGCAGCAGGTTGCGCTTGTACGGCAGCGCCGAGCCGCCGCCCTTGCGGGTCACCTTGGGGACCGGGCAGCCGAAGTTGAGGTCGATGTGGTCGGCCAGGCCCTCGTCCGCGATCATCCGGGCGGCCTTGCCGACGGTCACCGGGTCCACGCCGTACAGCTGGATCGAGCGCGGCTTCTCGCTCGGGTCGAACTTGATCAGCTGCATGGTCTTGGCGTTGCGCTCGACCAGCGCCCGGGTGGTGATCATCTCCGAGACGTACAGGCCCTTGCCGCCGCTCTGCTCGCGGCACAGGGTGCGGAACGGCGCGTTGGTGATGCCGGCCATCGGCGCCAGCACGACGGGCGGCCACACCTGGATCGGGCCGATGTCCAGCGGCGCGAACTCGGTGCTGGTCGCGGTGGGTGCGGGCGTGGCTGTCATGCGCGGCTGACCTCGGGGACGGGGGGACGGGACTCTCCATTGTCCCCCACCCGGGTCAACCTTCCGGCCGGGCGGGAGGACGGGCCCCTCTCTCGCGCCAGCCGATCACTCCTGCCGGTAACCGATCCGCAGCGAGCCCGAGCCGATCTCGGCCCGGATGCTGTCGGGGCTGGACGCGTTGGCCATGGCCGCGTCGATGCTGCGGCTTCCCGAACCGGCCTGCCCGCTGAAGGCGTACTGGCTGCCCCGGGGCACCGTCACCGTCACCGCCCCGGAACCGGTGCTCACGTCCACGGCGTGCGGCGCCTTCGCGAAGTCCAGCTCCACCGACCCCGAGGTGGCGCTCGCGTCCACCCGGGCCGAGGTGAGGTTCGTCCCCTGCACCATCCCGGACGTGGTCCGCGTGTGGATCTCCCCGGAGAGGCGGCGCAGGTACAGCGCCCCGGACGTGGCGTCCAGCCGGACCGCACCGGTGAGGTCCGCCACGTCGACGCTCCCCGAGTCCACCGCGCCCGACACCTCGGTGCCGCGCGGCACCTCCAGCTCGATCTCGGCGCCGCAGCTCAGGAAGGGCAGCGGCTGCCGGCACGCCACCCCGACGGTCATCTCGTCGCCCTGGAAGGTGGTCGAGACGTCCGGCTCGCGGAACGTCCAGGTCAGGTTCTTCCGGACCAGGACGTGATTCTCCCGGCCCGCCGTGATCCGCACGGACGCGCTGCCCGTCGCCAGCCGGAGCTTGTGGATGGTGACGTCGTACTGCTTCTCCGTCGACTTCTTCTGGTTCGCCACCATGGCGAAGGTCTGCGACGCGCCCATGATCATCACGAACGCGACGGCGAGCGTCCCGGTGATCCGCCATGCCCTCGCTGCGCGCACGGCTACCCGACCTCCAGGAACCGCAGCACCGCCATCACCCGGCGGTGGCTGTCGTCGGCCGGCGGGAGGTCGAGCTTGGTGAAGATCGAGTTGATGTGCTTGGCCACCGCACTGTCGCTGACCACCAGCGCGGCGGCGATGGCGGCGTTCGACCGGCCCTCCGCCATCAGGCCGAGGACGTCCCGCTCGCGCGGGGTCAGCTTCTCCAGCGGGTCCCGGTGGCGGCGCACCAGCAGCTGGGCGACCACCTCCGGGTCCAGCGCGGTGCCGCCCTCGGCGACCCGCTGGAGGGCGTCCAGGAAGTCGTCCACATTGGCCACCCGCTGCTTGAGCAGATAGCCGACGCCGCTGGTGTTGGTGGCCAGCAGGTCGGCCGCGTAGCGCTCCTCCACGAACTGGGAGAGCAGCAGCACGGCCACCTCCGGCCACTGCCGGCGGATCATCAGCGCGGCCCGCACGCCCTCGTCGGTGAAGCCCGGCGGCATCCGGACGTCCGCGACCACCAACGTCGGGCGGTGCTCCTCGACGGCGGCCAGCAGCGCCTCGGCGTCCCCGACGGCGGCCACCACCTCGAAGCCCACCGCCTCAAGGACCTTGACCAGGCCGACCCTCAGCAGGACCGAGTCCTCGGCGATCACAGCGCGCACGGCAACTCCACGGTGATGGTGGTGGGACCCCCGAGGGGGCTGAGAACGGACAGCGTGCCGTCGACCGAGGCGGCGCGCTTGCGCAGACCGGTGAGCCCGGTGCCGCGCGAAGCGTCCGCGCCGCCGACGCCGTCGTCGCTGATGACCAGGCGCAGCCGGCCGCCGGCCGTCCGCACCGAGAGGTCGACCTGCTTGGCGCGGGCGTGCTTGGCCACGTTGGTCAGGGCCTCGGAGACGGTGAAGTAGGCGACCGCCTCGACCGTCGGGGCGATCCGCTCGGTCAGGTCGACGTCCAGGCGCACCGGCAGCGGGGCACGGGCGGCGATGCCGGACAGCGCGGCGTCCAGACCGCGGTCCTCCAGGACCGCCGGGTGCAGGCCGCGGACCAGATCGCGCAGTTCGTCGATGGCCGCCTGGGCCTCCTCGTGCGCGTCGACGATCACCTGCATGACCTCGGGCGGGACGTCCTTGAGGGTGCGCCGGGCCAGGCCCAGGTTCATCGCGAGGGAGGTGAGGCGCTGCTGGGCGCCGTCGTGCAGGTCGCGCTCGATCCGGCGGCGCTCGGCGTCGACCGCGTCGACCAGGCCGGCCCGGCTCTCGGTGATCTCCTCGACGCGGCGCTCCAGCGCCTCCGCCCGGTCCGGGCCGAGCAGCTTCTGCGCCGCGCGCACCTCCGCCCAGGCCGTCAGCGCCGCCGTCCAGGGGGTCACGATCAGCAGCAGCACGCCGCCCACCGTGAGCGCCACGTCCAGCCCGGCCAGCTCCGAGCGCAGCGGGGTGCCGACCGGCATCAGCCAGATCCAGCCGTACACGGTGGCCAGCACCACGGCGGCGCCCCAGCACCACACGACGCACAGCGAGACGAGCGCCAGGAGCGGGCCGACCAGCAGGTGGTAGGCGGTCTGACGCCAGTTCACCCCGGCCCGCAGGCGCGCCAGCGGCCCGCCCGAGGCGCCGACCGAGCCCAGCGGCGGCGGCACCTCCACGCCGTACAGGGCGCGCAGCCGGCCGCGCTGGGCGGCGGTGAGGAGGCGGGCGCAGACGAGGACGAGGGCCGTCAGCGGGAACAGCAACGACGGCACGATGACGGCCAGCCAGACCGGCGCCGCCAGGGGTATTCCGGCGGCTATGAGGCGGGTGTCCCGCCAGGCCTCCGCCGACCACGGGGGCCGCCGGACGCTCCTGACGAGTGCTCGGCGCAACGTGGTGGAGGGCATGGCGGACAGCGTAGAGGGCCGTGATCATCGCCCGCCATGAAGGGGTCTGCCGGGCAGGGGTGTAGCTAGCTACACCCCCGGTTCGGTGTGGGGCACTACCGACAACGGGGCGGGTGCGGCGGAAAGCTTGACGGCATGACGAGCACTGCATCGCACTCCGCCACTCCGCCGCACGGGCGGCCCGTCCCCGGGGACCACGGGGGTGTTCCCGGGGGCGCGCTCCGCCCGGCGGCGGGGCCGGACTGGACGCTGCCGGCCGGGGTGGGGCCCTGGTCGGTGCGCAGCGTGGGCGCCGGCCGCGGCCGGGCCGCGCTGGAGGTGTACGAGCACGGCGAGCTGGCCGACGTCCTGGTCGCCGCCCGGCTCACCCCGCAGCTGCTGCGCGGGGGGCGGCGCTCGGCCGCCGGCGGGCGGGCGTACCAGGTGCTCGCCTGGGGGCGGCTGGCGGCGGACGGCACCGCGCCGGCGGTGGCGTTCACCGGGGGCGGGTGGCTGCGGGGGGTCCTTCGCGGTGCGCGGGCCGCCGTGGCGGCTGAGGTCGTCACGGTGGGCGGGCGGTTCTGGCTCGCCTGGGCCGAGGGGCCGTTCGACGGGGTCGTGGTCGAGCACCCCGCTGCGGGCGGGGTCGAGCGGCTGACGCTGGAGCGGGTCCGGGTGCGGCGGGGTGCGCTGGCGGCGGCCGGGGGTGCGGCGTGAGTACCGCGGTGCTGGCCGGGCGTCCGGCCGCCGTTCCCCTCGTCCTCCCGGAGCGCTTCGAGCGGGTGCCCGTGATGGCCGCGGTGGCGCTGCTGCCGTGGCTCGGGGTGCTCGCGGTCTGCCACGAGACCCCGTGGGTCGTCCTCGACCTGCTGGAGTTCGCCGCCCTGCTCTCGCTCGACGCGGCGCTGCGCCACCGCCGCAGTGCCGCCGCCCGCTGGGCGGGTGGGGCGGTGGCCCTGCTGCTCGCCGGGGACGCGCTGGCGGACATCGCGTGCGCCGGGCCCGGGCACGCGATACTCGCGGCGCTGGTGATGGCGTGCTGCGTCGAACTGCCGCTCGCCGCCGTGTGCGTGCTGCTCGGGCGTGCCGTCCGCGCCTGACGACCGCTACAGCCTGCTGGGCAGACGGTTCATCAGCTCGCGGGTCTGCTCGTCGCGCGGGGTGTACGCGATCATCCGCGAGCCCTGACGAGGCCCCAGCCAGAAGTTCGTGTACTCGCAGTGCAACAGGCCGACGCCCGGCACATGGAACCGCTTGAGTCCGTTGCCCGGCCGCATCACGTCATGCCGCTGCCAGGCCGCCGCGAAGTCCGGCGAGGCGTTCAGCAGCCGGGCGAGCAGCGCCTTCCAGGCCGGCTCCGCGCTGTGGTCGGCCATCCCCGCGCGGAACCGGGCCACCATCAGGTCGCGCTCGGTCTCGTGGTCCACCAGCACCTCACGGAAGTGCGAGGGCGTGAACGCCAGCCAAATCAGATTCCGGTCCTCGGGCGGCAGCGCGTCCAGGTCGCCCACGATCCCGGTGTACTGGGCGTTGTACGCCAGCACGGCGTACCGGGCATTGATCACCCCGGCCGGGTACGGCGCCATCTGCTCCAGCACCAGGCGCACACTCGGGGTGACCGTCGGGCACTCCACCACCGGCGCCGGGTCGTCCGCGCCGGCCAGGGTGAACAGGTGCGCGCGCTCGCTCGGGTCCAGCAGGAGCGCGCGGGAGACAGCGTCCAGCACCTGGGCGGACACCTGGATGTCCCGTCCCTGCTCCAACCACGTGTACCAGGTGACCCCGACGGCGGCGAGCTGCGCGACCTCCTCGCGACGCAGGCCCGGCGTGCGGCGGCGGCCCGTCCTCGGCAGGCCCACCTGGTCGGGCGAGATGCGCTCGCGCCGGGAGCGCAGGAAGGCGGCCAGGTCGTGGCGGCGGGCGGCGGCGGGGGTGGCCGCCTTCACGGGGGGAGCGTACGCGGGGGCTTGCGCGGCGGCGGTCGTCAGGCTCATATGTCCTAGGATGCGGCAGCGCGGATCCTGTTGCCAGGTACTTCTTATACCTGGATAACCACACTCTGGTACCAGGCTACGGCCGGGCGGATCGTATGACCCGTGACCCAACAACTCGCCGTCGCTCCCGCCCCGGTCCGCACCGCCACCACCCCCGGCACCGCGGCCACCGCCGCCCGCACCCCGTCCCTCGGCACCGCCGGGCTGGTCACCGTCCTGCTCGGGGCCTTCCTGCCGATGCTCGACTTCTTCATCGTCAACGTCGCCCTCCCCACCATCGACCACGACCTGGCCGCCGGCCCCGCCGTCCTCGAACTCGTCGCCGCCGGCTACGGCATCGCCTTCGCCGTCCTGCTCGTGCTCGGCGGACGGCTCGGCGACATCTTCGGCCGCCGCCGGCTCTTCGTCGCCGGCGCCGCCGCCTTCGCCGTCACCTCGCTCGCCTGCGGACTCGCCCCCGACGCCTGGTCCCTGGTCGCCGCCCGCGCCGCCCAGGGCGCCTCGGCCGCGCTGCTCATCCCGCAGGTCCTCGGCACCATCACCGCCGCCACCGACGGCGCCCGGCGCGGCCGGGCGCTCAGCATCTACGGCGCGGTCGGCGGCATCTCCGTCGTGATCGGCCAGGTGCTCGGCGGCATGCTCGTCGCCGCCGACGTGTTCGGCACCGGCTGGCGCTCCGTCTTCCTGCTCAACGTGCCGTTCGCGCTGCTCGCCGTGGTCCTCGCCGTCCGGTACGTCCCGGAGAGCCGGGCCACCCAGGCCGCCCGGGTCGACGTCCCCGGCACGGTCCTGCTCACCGCCACCCTGCTCTCCCTGCTCGTCCCGCTGATGGAGGGCCGCGCCGCCGGCTGGCCGGTCTGGTCCTGGGTGCTGCTCGCCCTGTTCCCCTTCTTCGCCGCCGCGTTCGCGATCGTCGAGCGGCGCGCCGAGCAGCGTGGCGCCACCCCGCTCGTGCCGCCGACCCTGCTGCGGATCCCCGAGATGCGGCGCGGCCTCGGCATCGCGCTCCCGTACTTCAGCGGCTTCGGCGGCTTCATGTTCGTCATCGCCGTCGCCCTCCAGCAGGGCCTCCACCTCGGCCCCGTCGCCGCCGGCTGGGCGCTCGTCCCGATGGCCGTCGGCTACTTCACCGCCTCGCTCTCCGGCCCGCGTCTGATCGGCCGTTACGGCAGCCGGGTGCTCACCGCCGGCGCCGTCGTCCAGGCCACCGGCCTCGCCACCCTCGCCGTCACCGTCCTCGCCGACTGGGCGCACTTCTCGCCGCTGCGGATGGCCCCCGGCGTCGCCCTCGCCGGCATCGGCCAGGGCCTGATCGGCACCCCGCTCTTCCGGGTCGTCCTCTCCAAGGTCCCCGCCGCCCGGGCCGGCGTCGGCAGCGGCGTCCTCGCCACCGGCCAGCAGGCCAGCCTCGCCCTCGGCGTCGCCACCCTCGGCACCCTCTACCTGTCCCTCTCCCCCAGCCTCGGCATGGACCGGGCGCTCGCCGTGTGCCTGGGCATCCAGCTCCTGGGGTCGTTCACGATCCTGTACCTGACCACCCGGCTGCCGCGCTCGATCGGCTGAGCCCGCGGGTCACAGCACGACGACGGCCTCGCGATCGCCGCACCTGGCGATCGCGAGGCCGTCGTCGTGCGGGGCCGAGCCGAGATCCGTAGCTCGTTCGCATTAAGTCGACGCACGGCGCTCGCAATCGCCGCACGCTCAGCTCTAGCGTGAGTCGTATGACAGCCAGAGTTCCCATCCGGCAGCTTCAGCAGCACGCCAGCGATCTGATCGACCGGGTAGCGGCCGGCGAGCGCATCGAGATCACCCGCAACGGGCGACTCATTGCGGTGCTGGCGCCGCCCGACCCCGAACAGCGGGTTCTGGAGGACCTCGTTCGGGACGGCACCATCGACCCGGAGAATGCCGCTACGGCGCGCGGCCTGGCCGACTGGACGCCTCCGGCGATCGACGTCCCCTTGGGCTCCGCCGCCGACGCCCTCCACGCGATGCGCGAGGAAGAGGACCGTTGATCTACCTCGACTCCTGCGCGATCCTCAAGCTCCTCGTCCCCGAGGGCGAGTCCGCCGCACTCCGCACGTTCCTCTCGTCCCGCGGCTCCGAGGGGCACGCGACCAGTGCGCTTGCCCAGGTGGAAGTCCCCCGGGCCCTCATCAGGATCGGCGCACCGGACGAGCTCCTCGATGCCTCGGAGGGCCTGCTCGATCGCCTGCTGCGGATCCGGCTCTCCGACCCGATCCTTCGCGCCGCCAGGCTGTTCCCGACCAGGCATCTGCGGACACTGGACGCCATCCACCTCGCCAGCGCCGAGCATCTTGAGCACGCACTGACCGCCTTCGTCACCTACGACAAACGGCTGGCCGAGGCCGCCACCGAGCGCGACCTGCCGGTGCTGTCCCCCGGCCAACCGTCAGCGCGCTGACGCGGATCCAGCCTTCGTCTGCTTCCGGCGCATGCGAGAGGGCCCGGATCGTAGCGATCCGGGCCCTCGGTCGGGCGAGAAGGAGTGGGCTCAGGTGGTGACGGCCGGCTTGGCGTCCAGTTCGGCGAAGAACTCGTCGGCGATCGCCCGAGTCCGGGGCAGGTCGCCCAGCGGCTCACCGACCACGCGGCCCGCGAGTTCGGTGGCGAGCGCGATGACGTCCTCCTTCAGCTCGGCCTCCGCGACCACGCGGTCGGCCTCCAGCTGCACCTTGGCCGCGGCCACCAGGCTGTCCCGCTGCGCCTGGCCCTCGGCCCGGACGGCGGCGATGAGGGCAGCGCCCTCCTCCGCGGCGTTCTGACGGATCTGCGCCGCCTCATGGCGAGCGGCGGTGAGTTCGGCCTGGTACTGCTCGTACACGGCCCGTGCCTCGGCAGTGGCGGCTTCGGCGCGCTCGGCCCCGCCCTCGATCGCGTCCGCGCGGGCCGCGAGGTTCTTCTCGATGCGCGGCAGCACAATCCTGCCGAGTACGCCGAAGATCAGGAAGAAGCAGATGAGGCCAACAACGAGTTCAGCAGTGTCCGGCTTCAAGGGTCCCATGCGACTACATGCTAGTAGTAGAAGATTTCACGGCCCATGGGGGATCCATGGTGACCACCCGTCACAAAGCAGCAGCGGCACCCGGGCCGTGAGGCCGCCTCAGGACGGTTCAAATCCCGTTGCGTCGCCAACAGGGGTTTGTGTCAGAATGACGATATGGACAACAAGCACGTGGGGGCCCCTGTCGACGCCCGTAGCCGGGAGGAGCTGGCGACGCTCCTCATCGCCGGGGCCCGGCCGAAGTGGCTGATGTTCTGGGGGCATCAGGCGCGGAAGGACGGAAGCATCGGGCAAGGGGCGTTGAGCCAGTGGTGGCCGTGCTCCTTCACCATCGACGGGGTGACGTACCGCAGTGCCGAGCACTGGATGATGGCCGGCAAGGCACGTATGTTCGGTGACGAGGCGATCGAGCAGCGAGTGCTGGAGGCCCGCACACCCGCCGAGGCCAAGAAGCTGGGGCGGCTGGTCAGCCGGTTCGATGAGGCCACTTGGGCCGCGGGGCGGTTCGAGCTGGTCGTCGAGGGCAACGTCGCGAAGTTCGGGCAGGACGAGGCGCTCCGGGAGTATCTGCTCGGGACGGGGAAGCGGGTGCTCGTCGAGGCCAGTCCTGTGGACCGGGTCTGGGGGATCGGGCTAGCCGCCGACGACGAGCGCGCGGAGCAGCCCGGCAAGTGGCGCGGGGAGAACCTGCTCGGGTTCGCGCTCATGGAGGCTCGGGCCCGACTCGCCGCATGAGGATCGTCTGATCGGCCGGGCCGCTTCGCGGGAGAGCGAAGCGGCCCAGCCGAACGAGGCGACGCTCCTCGGGAGCGCGACCGGCGCACTTCTCGCAACGACCGCCGTCTGCGCGCTCCTTGACACCACTCGCACACGACTGGACGTGCTCCCTTAACTCCCTCGCCATATCCCGACACCAGGATGGCCCGCAGTCAGGGCCGAGATGGACAGGGTGGGGAGATCATGCGCATACGGCCGAGCACGCGGGAGCACGACAGCGAGCTACAGGCTCACGAACTTCGCGCAGAGCTGGACGAGTTACTCCGCGCGAGCCGTTATGCCGGCCAGCGCGAGCGGCGGCTCACCGAAGCGGTACAGGCCTCGCCGAACAGACAGCGGCCGGACGGGGACCTCCTCCGGCAGCTGGCCCAGGCCCGCACGCTCCGCGAGGGACTCGGCGCCCGCTGCCTCCAACTGAGCGACCAGCTCCAGGCGTTGGAGCACGACCTCCGCCAACAGCCGCCGGAGGCACCGCAGTTCGCCACCCCCGAACCCCCGCCCCTGCGGCCGGACATCGGCGCTCTCGCCCAACGGGTCACCGCCCTCCACCGCAGCGGCGCGCACCCCGAGGTGGCCGACCTCCTGGCGCAGGCAGCCGCCCGGCTCACGCCGCCCGACACCGCGCACCTGGCCGGCATTCTGGCCCGAAGGGGCCCGGCGGACGCCTCCCGGCAACTGGCCCGCAGCACGGCACACACCACTCCCGAGCACGCCGTCGCCGTGCTCGCCGAACTGCGCGAGGCGGGTCTGGCCGACGAGGCGGCGGAGCTGTTCCACGCCTTCTGGGGCTACCCGGCGAACGCCCTCCCCGCCCTCCTCGCCGCCCTGGAACTCGCCGGACAGGTCGCCGACGGCGCGACGTTGCTGTGGGAGTGGGGCTCGGCGCCGACGCCCGAGCTGACGGCGCTGGCCGCCGGCCTCCAGCAGGCGGGCCGCCACACCGACGTACGGACGCTGCTGCGCCAGGCCGCCGGCCGACCGACGGCCGATCTGGCCGCGCTGGCGACGGACCTCCCGGCGCCCCTCCCCGCCGTGCTGCTGCGCGAGCTGGCCGCCCTCCGCCCGCCGGTCGAACTCGTCCGGCTCGCGGCCGCGCTGGACGGCAGCCGGGAGCTGTACGACCAGCTCCTCACCGCCCTGCGCGCCGACGAGGCCCGGCACCGCGCGACCCTGGCCGCCCTCCGCGCGGCCGGCCTGCCGACCGCGCCCGCCACGCCGGGCCGCTCCCGCTGGGGCAGGCGCTGAGAAACGAGGGAGCCCCCGGCCGCCCCGAAGGGCGAACGAGGGCTCCCCGTACAACTACCCGTACAACAGACCGGACTCAGCAGCCGATCAGTCGCGCCGCCAGGTACGCCTTCACCTGGTCGAGCGAGACGCGCTCCTGCGCCATGGTGTCGCGCTCGCGCACGGTCACGGCGTTGTCCTCAAGGGTGTCGAAGTCGACGGTGACGCAGAACGGCGTGCCGATCTCGTCCTGGCGGCGGTAGCGCTTGCCGATGGCGCCGGCGTCGTCGAACTCGACGTTCCACGCGGTGCGCAGGTCGGCGGCGAGGCCGCGGGCCTTCGGGGACAGGTCGGCGTTGCGCGAGAGCGGCAGCACGGCGACCTTGACCGGGGCCAGGCGCGGGTCGAGCCGCATGCCGACGCGCTTCTCCATGACGCCCTTGGCGTTCGGCGCCTCGTCCTCGAAGTAGGCGTCGATCAGGAAGGCCAGCATGGCGCGGTTGAGGCCGGCCGCCGGCTCGATGACGAACGGGAAGTACCGCTCGCCGCTCTCCTGGTCGAAGTACTTGAGGTCCCGGCCGGACGCCTCGCTGTGCACCCGCAGATCGTAGTCGGTGCGGTTGGCCACACCCTCCAGCTCGGAGAACTCGGAGCCGCCGAAGTTGAAGCGGTACTCGATGTCCACCGTGCGCTTGGCGTAGTGGGACAGCTTCTCCTTCGGGTGCTCGAAGAAGCGCATGTTCTCGGTGCGCAGGCCGAGGTCGACGTACCAGTCCCAGCGCTGCTGGAGCCAGTACTCGTGCCACTGCTCGTCCTCGCCCGGCTTGACGAAGAACTCCATCTCCATCTGCTCGAACTCGCGGGTGCGGAAGATGAAGTTGCCGGGGGTGATCTCGTTGCGGAAGCTCTTGCCGGTCTGGGCGATGCCGAACGGCGGCTTCTTGCGCGAAGTGGTCTGGACCGCGCTGAAGTTGGTGAAGATGCCCTGGGCGGTCTCGGGGCGCAGGTACGCCAGGCCGCCGGCCTCCTCGGTGACGCCGAGGTGGGTCTTCAGCATGCCCGAAAAGTCCTTGGGCTCGGTGAACTGGCCCTTGGTGCCACAGTCGGGGCAGTTGACGTCCTTGAGGCCGTTCGGCGGCGGGAAGCCGTGCTTGGCCTCGTACTTCTCCTCCAGGTGGTCGGCCCGGTGGCGCTTGTGGCAGGAGAGGCACTCGGTCAGCGGGTCGTTGAAGGTGGCGACGTGGCCCGAGGCCTCCCAGACCTCGCGGGCGAGGATCACCGACGAGTCGAGTCCGACGACGTCCTCACGGGCCTGGACCATCGCGCGCCACCACTGGCGCTTGATGTTCTCCTTGAGCTCGACACCCAGCGGCCCGTAGTCCCAGGCGGCACGCGTGCCGCCGTAGATCTCGCTGCAGGGGTAGACGAAGCCACGGCGCTTGCTCAGGCTGACGATCGTGTCGATCTTGTCGGCGGCCACAGTGCTCTCTTCAGTACGTACGGCACGGTCAGGGCACCGCTGGTTGCGCGTACCCGAATACCTCAGGTTACCGGCCATATGGGTACGGGGTTCAAATCGATATGGTCCGACCGACCCCACTGATCCCTACCGGGTCACCCGAACCCGTCACCCTCCGTTCACCCAAGCGAGTGAGTTGACAATCGTTTCCACATAAGATGAGAATGATTGTCATGATGATCGGACGACGTACCCGCACCTCCATAGCCCTTGCCGCCACCGCTCTCGCCGCCTCCCTCACCCTCACCGCCTGCGGCGGCAGCAGCAGCGCCAAGAGTGCGGACGGCAAGCTGAACGTCGTCGCCTCGTTCTACCCGATGGAGTACCTCGCCCAGCAGATCGGCAAGGACCACGTCGCGGTCACCGACCTCACCGCGGCCGGCGTCGAGCCGCACGACCTGGAGCTCACCGCCAAGCAGGTCGCCACCGTCCAGAAGGCCGACGCGGTCGTCTACCTCAAGGGCCTCCAGCCCACCGTCGACCAGGCCGTCGACCAGTCCTCGGCCAAGTACAAGATCGACGCCACCGCCGCCAGCCCGCTGGTCGACCACCACCTCGACGAGGGCACCGCCGCCAACGGCCAGAAGCCCGCGGGCCCGGCCGGCGACCCGCACATCTGGCTCGACCCGACCCGCTACGCGGCGATCGCCAAGAGCGTCGGCGACGGGTTCGCCAAGGCCGACCCGGCGCACGCGGACGACTACCGGAAGAACACCGACGAGCTGGTCGGCAAGCTCGACGCCCTGGACAAGGACTTCCAGGCCGGGCTGAAGGACGTCAAGGCCAAGACCTTCGTCACCAGCCACGCCGCCTTCGGCTACCTCGCCGACCACTACGGCCTCACCCAGGTCGCCATCAACGGCGTCGACCCGGAGTCCGAGCCCACCCCGGCCCGCCTCGCCGAGGTGCAGAAGGCCGCCAAGGACAACGGCGTCACCACGATCTTCTTCGAGACCCTGGTCAGCCCCAAGCTCGCCGACACCGTCGCCAAGGACCTCGGCCTCAAGACCGCCGTCCTGGACCCGCTGGAGGGCGTCAAGGACCCCGCCAAGGACGACTACCTGACGGTGATGAAGCAGAACCTCGCCAACCTCCAGGCCGCCCTCGGCGCCCCTGCCGCCCCTGCCACCACCCCCGCCGCCACCCCTGCCGCGACCAGCTGACGGGATCACCGCGCATGAACCACCCGATACCCCCGGCCGTCCGCCTCCGCAGCGCCATCGCCTCGCGCGGCGGCCGGCCGGTGCTGCGCGGCGTCGACCTCACGGTCCAGCCCGGCGAGGTGGTCGCCCTGCTCGGCGCCAACGGCTCCGGCAAGTCGACCACCGTCAAGGCCGTCATCGGCTCCGTCCCCCTGGACCGCGGCATGCTGGAACTGTTCGGCGTCCCGTACGCCAAGTTCCGCGCCTGGCACCGGATCGGGTACGTCCCGCAGCGCACCACCGCCGCCTCCGGCGTCCCGGCGACGGTGCGCGAGGTGGTCTCCACCGGACGGCTGCCGCAGCACCGCCTGCTGCCGTTCCGCCGCCGGGACCGGGAGGCGGTGGACCGCGCGCTCGCCGCGGTCGGCATGCTGGACCGGGCCGGGGACGGCGTCGCCGACCTGTCCGGCGGCCAGCAGCAGCGGGTGCTGATCGCCCGCGCCCTGGTCGGCTCCCCCGACCTGCTGATCATGGACGAGCCGATGGCCGGCGTCGACGCCGCCAGCCAGCAGGTGCTCGCCGACACCCTGCGCGCCGAGGTCGCCCGCGGCGCCGCCGTGCTGCTCGTGCTGCACGAACTCGGGCCGCTGGAACCGCTGATCGACCGCGCCGTCGTGCTGCGGGACGGCTGCGTCGCGCACGACGGCCCGCCCGTGCCCAACACCGGCCTGCACGCGCTGCCCGGCCACGACCACGTCCACCCGCACGCCGACCACACCCCGCCGAGGCTGCTCGCATGACCGAGATGCTCTCCTACGACTTCATGCAGCGCGCCCTGCTCGCCGCCGTCCTGGTCGGGATCACCGCCCCCGCCGTCGGCATCTACCTGGTGCAGCGCCGGCAGGCCCTGATGGGCGACGGCATGGGCCACGTCGCGATGACCGGCGTCGGCCTCGGCTTCATCTTCCAGACCAGCCCGGTCTGGATGGCCGTCCTGGTCTGCGTGCTCGGCGCCGTCACCATGGAGCTGGTCCGCTCGCGCGGCAACCAGCGCGGCGACATCGCCCTGGCGATGCTCTTCTACGGCGGCATGGCCTGCGGCAAGCTGCTCGTCTCGCTCTCCGCCCAGGCCGGCGCCGGCTCGCTGGAGAGCTACCTGTGGGGCTCGATCCTGACCGTCGCCCCCGCCGACCTGACCGCCATCGCGGTGCTCGGCGCGGTGGTCATCGCGGTCACCGTCGGCCTGCGCCGCCAGCTCTTCGCGATCTGCCAGGACGAGGACTTCGCCCGGGTCACCGGCCTGCCGGTGCGCACGCTCAACCTGCTGCTCGCGGTGATGGCCGCGGTCACCGTCACCGTCGCCATGCGGGTGGTCGGACTGCTGCTGGTCAGCGCCCTGATGGTGGTCCCGGTGGTGGCCGCACAGCAGCTCACCCGCTCCTTCGCCGCCACCCAGGCGGCCTCGATCGCGCTCGGCGTGGTCGTCTCGCTGGCCGGTGTCACCGGCTCGTACCACCTCAACGTGCCCTCGGGCCCGGCCATCGTGCTGCTCGCCATCGCGGTCTTCGCGGTGTTCAGCGTGATCGCCGCGCCGCTGGCCCGACGGCGCCACCGGGCCGGCGCCGATCCCGGGCCGCGCGAGTGCGACGTCCAACTGCCCGGGCAGGGTTCGACTCCCGGGCGGGGGTCCGCGAAAGGTTCCTCACGGGGGCCCTCTGACGCGACCACGCCGGAGCGGCGCGCGGGGCTGGCACAATGAGGTGCGAGACGCCCACACCCCCAGGAGGACCCACGGTGACCACCGCAGGCCCGTCGCCGCGCGCCCGATCGACCCGGCAGCGTGCCGCCGTCTCGGCGGCCCTGGACGAGATCGAGGATTTCCGCAGCGCGCAGGAGCTCCACGACATGCTCAAGCACCGCGGAGACTCCGTCGGTCTGACCACGGTCTACCGCACGCTCCAGTCGCTCGCCGACGCCGGCGAGGTGGACGTGCTGCGCACCGCGGACGGTGAGGCGGTGTACCGCCGGTGCAGCAGCGGTCACCACCACCACCTGGTCTGCCGGCACTGCGGCGCGACCGTCGAGGTGGAGGGCCCGGCAGTGGAGCGATGGGCCAACTCCGTCGCCTCCGAGCACGGGTTCAGCGACATCGCGCACACGCTGGAGATCTTCGGCACCTGCGCGGAGTGCGCCAAGAAGGGCTGAGCAGCGGAACGCTGAGCAGCAGAACGCTGAACAGCAGAACACTGAACAGCAGAACACTGAAGGGCCCGCGGGATCGCTCCCGCGGGCCCTTCGGCGCGGCAAGGCTCAGCGCTGCGAGGGCAGTTCCACCGGCGCGGCCACCTCGTTCGGGATCGCCCCGCCGAAGCGCCGGTCGCGCATCGCGTACTGCTCGCAGGCGCGCCACAGGTCACGGCGGTCGAAGTCCGGCCAGAGCACGTCCTGGAACACGAACTCGGCGTACGCGGACTGCCAGAGCAGGAAGTTGGAGGTGCGCTGCTCGCCGCTGGGGCGCAGGAACAGGTCCACGTCCGGCATGTCCGGGTGGTACATGTACTTGGCGATGGTCTTCTCGTTGACCTTCTTCGGGTCGAGCTTCCCGGCCGCGACGTCCTGCGCGATCGCCTGCGCCGCGTCCGCCAGCTCGGCCCGGCCACCGTAGTTGACGCACATGTAGAGCGTGACGGCGTCGTTGCCCTTGGTCTGCTCCTCGGCGACCTGCAGCTCCTGGACGACGCTCTTCCACAGCTTGGGCATCCGGCCCGCCCAGCGGACCCGCACGCCCATCGCGTCCATCTCGTCCCGGCGGCGGTGGATGACGTCCCGGTTGAAGTTCATCAGGAACTTCACCTCGTCGGGCGAGCGCTTCCAGTTCTCGGTGGAGAACGCGTACAGCGAGATGTTCTTGACGCCGAGCTCGATCGCGCCCTTGAGCACGTCCAGCACGACCGCCTCGCCGACCTTGTGGCCCTCGGTGCGGGGCAGCCCGCGCTCCTTGGCCCAGCGGCCGTTGCCGTCCATCACGATCGCGACGTGGTTGGGGACCAGCTCGCCGGGAATCTTCGGGGGCTTGGCGCCGCTGGGATGCGGGGTCGGGGGAAGGTACTCCCGTTGCTTGCCGCCGCCGAAGAGCCGTCGCGCTGCCATGTGCTCACTTCTCCACGTATCTCATCGAGCGGATGCCCCGCTCCAGGTGCCACTGCAGATAGGCCGCGACCAGGCCGCTGCCCTCCCGCCAGTACCGCGGCTCGCAGGAATCGGCCGTCTGCCAGTCGCCTGACAGCAGCGCCCCGAGCAGTACCAGTGTCTCAGGGGAGGGTACGGCACATCCGGGCACTCGGCAGTCCGCGCAGAGCACACCGCCGGCCGGGAGCGAGAAGAAACGGTTCGGCCCCTCCAGGCCGCACTTGGCGCAGTCGGTGAAGCTCGCGCCGTACCCGTTCACGGCGAGCGAGCGGAGCAGGAAGGCGTCGAGCACCAGATGCGACTCGTGCAGCCCGGCCGCGAGCGTGCGCAGGCCCCCCACGAGCAGCAGGTACTGCTGGACGGCCGGCTCGCCCTCGTTCTCGGCGAACCGCTCGGCCGTCTCCAGCATCGCCGTCCCGGCGGTGTACCGGCCGTAGTCGGTGACGATCGAACCGCCGTACGGGGCGATCGTCTCCACCTGGGTGCAGAGCGGCAACCCGCGCCCGACCAGCTCACTCCCCCGGCTGAAGAACTGCACGTCCACGTGCGAGAACGGCTCCAGCCGGGCGCCGAACTTGGACTTGGTCTTGCGCACCCCGCGCGCCACCGCGCGCACCTTGCCGTGCTGGCGGGTCAGCAGGGTGATGATCCGGTCGGCCTCGCCGAGCTTCTGCGCGCGCAGCACCACGCCGTCGTCCCGGAACAAACTCATGCCCACCATTGTCGCCCACCCGGACGCAGCCGTGTGCCCGCACCCAGGCCGTGGGGGAGACCTGTCCGGTGCGGGTCACGGCGGGCCCGGAGGGTGGGGGCACCTCCCAGCCGGAGGCTGGGGGCGAGACGGGCCCGTTTGTGGGGGATGGTGGTGGCTCGGGACGAGACTTCCAGTACGGCTAGTACGGCTAGTACGGCTAGTACGGCTAGTACGGCTAGTACGGCGCCCGGGTGGCCGCCTCCAGCAGCGCTCCGACCCGGGACTGCGGCAGGTCCAGGCAGCGCCCGACCGCAGCCAGCGCGTCCCGCTCGTGCGGCAGGTAGCGCCCGTCGGCGAGCGCGATCGCCGCGCCCTGGAGCAGCAGCCGCTCCCGGCCCTGGTGGGCCAGGTGCGGGGCGAGTGGTTCGAGCACCGCGTGCAGTTCCACGGCGAGGCCGCCGGCCATCCCGTGGGCGTCGTAGAGTTCGCTGCCGAGCCCGGACAGGGCGGCGAGCGCGGCCAGCACCTGGGCCTCGCCGCAGTCCTCGAAGCCGGCCTCGCGCACCGCCGTGCAGGCCGCCTCGCGGGCCGCCCGGTGGGCGGTGCCGCCGGCCGCCAGCAGGGCCAGCGCGATCGTGTACTGGGCGTCCCGCAGCATGCCGCCGAGCCGGACGCAGGTGGGCTGTTCGAGGCTCTCCACGCCGTACCGGCCGTGGCAGCTGGTGCACTGCACGCTGCCGATGACCGGCCCGAGCGGGAGCACCGGGGTGCCCAGCAACCGCAGCCACCGCCGGCCGTGCTGCCGGCGGTAGTTGCGGTCCCCGCCACAGCCCGGACAGAAGAAGTCACCGAGAACGTCGGTCCGCCACCGCGGGCGAACACCCCACAACCTGGTCACGGCGCCACTCCCCAGACATGGCAGGCGGCCTGCACAACGAAAGGCAGGTCACGCGACCGGACACCGAGGCCGTCCCACCGACCCGGCTTTCCGGTGGATCGATGTTGCCATGGTTGAAGGCACGTGTCAGTACCTCGAACGGCTTACGGGTCGAAATAATGTGGCGCAGGCCACAACCCTGCCGCAGCGGGGCCCGGGCACGGCGAAGGGCCGCCCCGGAGGACGGCCCCGCCGCATGCCACTCGTACGAACTACCCGCGCTGCGCGCGGTTGACGGCGCTGATCATCGCCTTCAGCGAGGCCAGCACGGTGTTGCCGTCGATGCCGACGCCCCACAGCACCTTGCCGTCCACCGCGCACTCCACGTACGCGGCGGCCTGGGCGTCGCCGCCCTCGCTCAGCGCGTGCTCGGAGTAGTCCAGGACGCGCACGTCCACGTCGATCCGGCCCAGCGCGTCGGCGAACGCGGAGACCGGGCCGTTGCCGACACCGGTCAGGGTCACCGGTACGCCGTCCACCAGCGCGCCGGCGATCAGCGCGTCCCGGCCGTCCTCGGTGGTCAGGGCGCGCGAACCGCTCAGCGAGATCCGGCCCCACGGGTTGTCGGTGGTCGGCAGGTACTCGTCCTGGAAGACCCGCCAGATCTCGGCCGGGGTGACCTCGCCGCCCTCGGCGTCGGTCTTGGCCTGGATGATCCGGGAGAACTCGATCTGCATCCGGCGCGGCAGGTCCAGCTTGTGGTCGTTCTTCAGGACGTACGCCACCCCGCCCTTGCCGGACTGGCTGTTGACCCGGATGACCGCCTCGTAGGTGCGGCCGACGTCCTTCGGGTCGATCGGCAGGTACGGCACGCCCCAGGCGTGCTCCTCGACCGGCACGCCCGCCGCCTTCGCGTCCGCCTCCAGGGCGTCGAAGCCCTTCTTGATGGCGTCCTGGTGGGAGCCGGAGAAGGAGGTGTACACCAGGTCGCCGGCATACGGGTGGCGCGGGTGCACCTCCATCTGGTTGCAGTACTCGGCGGAGCGGCGCACCTCGTCGATGTCGGAGAAGTCGATCTGCGGGTCGATGCCCTGCGAGAACAAGTTCATGCCCAGGGTGACCAGGTCGACGTTGCCGGTCCGCTCGCCCTGGCCGAACAGGCAGCCCTCGATGCGGTCCGCGCCGGCCATGTAGGCAAGTTCGGCGGAGGCCACGGCGGTACCGCGGTCGTTGTGCGGGTGCACCGACAGGCAGACGAACTCGCGGCGGGACAGGTTGCGCGACATCCACTCGAACTGGTCGGCCTGGACGTTCGGGGTGGCCCGCTCGATGGTGGCCGGCAGGTTCAGGATGATCTCGCGGCCCTCGCCCGGCTGCCAGACGTCCATGACCGCCTCGCAGACCTCCAGCGCGAAGTCCAGCTCGGTGTCGACGAAGATCTCCGGCGAGTACTGGTAGCCGAAGACGGTGTCCTCGCCCAGCAGCTTCTCCGCGTACTCCATCACCAGCCGGGTGCCGTCGGTGGCGATCGCCTTGGTGGCCGCCCGGTCATTGCGGAACACCACCCGGCGGAACAGCGGCGCGGTCGCGTTGTACAGGTGGACGGTCGCGCGCGGGGCGCCGACCAGCGACTCGACGGTCTTCTCGATCAGCTCCTCGCGGGCCTGCGTCAGGACCGAGATGGTGACGTCCTCGGGGATCGCGTCCTCCTCGATCAGCGACCGCACGAAGGCGTGGTCGGTGGCACCGGAGGAGGGGAAGCCGACCTCGATCTCCTTGTAGCCCATGCCGACCAGCAGGTCGAACATCTTGCGCTTGCGGGCCGGGGACATCGGGTCGATCAGCGCCTGGTTGCCGTCCCGCAGGTCGGTGGAGAGCCAGCGCGGCGCCTTGGTGATCACCGTGCTCGGCCAGGTCCGGTCGGCCAGGTCGACGGTGCCGAACGGCAGGTAGCGCCCGTACCGCATGCCGGACGGCTGCTGGCGCACGCTCGCGGCCGTGATCGGGGTGGGGCGGTCGACGAAGGCGCGACCGGCGGGGACGGACGCGGCGGAGGTCTGCTCGGTCATGGAGGTGACTCTCGGCTTCCTGTGGATGCGGGGGCTGGTCGGTTCCCGTGAATGTCAGGTACACACCGACTGGCCGGCCTGCTGCCGCTCATAATCCGGGACATCCGGAGACGCGCACAGCTCGATCCCCGCGGCGAGGGAGCCGGCCCCAGTGGACTACAGGCCCTCGACGCGGCAGCTAAGAAGAAGCAGCCCGTTGCGCATGATGATCCCCAGCGTAACCGAGGGCCGCGCGCCCCCGAAGTGATCCGGACTACCTTTCCACTCCTTGAGACGGCGGCACGAGAGCCTCCGCTTGTGTCCGCGCCGGTGACAATCGGTCATCAATGCCTCACGCTGGGCCACATGACTGCTGCGATGCCGCTCTGCGCGATCGTCCCGCCGTACGTCCTTGACCGCCTCGCCGAGGCCGGTCACGAACCCGCCGTCCGCTCCCTCGCCCTCGACGCGGCCCACCGCGCGGCCCGCCTCGCCGCTCCCCCGCCCACCTCCGGCGCCACCGGCCTCAGCCGGGTGATCGCCGACGCCGGGCACAGCCAGCGGCTGCCCGGCCGGACCGTCCGCACCGAGGGCCGGGATCCGGCGGCCGACGCCTCCGTCAACCACGCCTACGACGGCCTCGGCGCCACCTTCGCGCTGTACGCCGACGCCTACGGCCGCCGCTCGATCGACGGCCAGGGGCTGCGCCTGGACGCCACCGTGCACTACGGCCAGGACTACGACAACGCCTTCTGGAACGGTCAGCGGATGGTCTTCGGCGACGGCGACGGCGAGATCTTCGGCGACTTCACCGCCTGCATCGACGTCATCGGCCACGAACTCACCCACGGCGTCACCCAGTTCACCGCCGGCCTGGAGTACCACGACCAGCCCGGCGCGCTCAACGAGTCGGTCTCCGACGTCTTCGGCTCGCTCGTCAAGCAGTACGCGCTGCATCAAACCGCCGCCGACGCCGACTGGTTGATCGGCGCCGGGCTGCTCGCCCCCGGCGTCCAGGGCGTGGCGCTGCGCTCGATGAAGGCGCCCGGCACCGCCTACGACGACCCGCGGCTCGGCAAGGACCCGCAGCCCGCGCACCTGCGGGACTACGTGCAGACCTCGGAGGACAACGGCGGGGTGCACATCAACTCGGGCATCCCGAACCACGCGTTCTACCTGCTGGCCACCGCGCTCGGCGGCCCGGCCTGGGAGCGCGCCGGGCGGATCTGGTACGACGCGCTGACCGGCCGCCGGCTGCCCGCCGACGCCGACTTCACCGCCTTCGCCCGGGCCACCGTGGCCGCCGCGAAGGCCCGTTACCCCGACCAGCCGTCGGTGGCGGACACCGTGACGGCGGCCTGGGCGCAGGTCGGCGTGAGCCCGGGCTGAGGCCGCCCCGGACCGGGCAGGACGGCCCCGAGAGCAGGTTGCGCCGGGATCGAGGTCACGGTGCGGGAAAAGCCCGGCAAACCCCATCCCTTCGTAGCACCATGGACACCATGCGTATCCAGGTGACCCGGACCGGCGGCCTCGCGGGAATCGTCCGCCGCGCGGAGCTCGACACCACCGAACGTACGGACGCCCCGCACGTCCACGCACTCGCCCGCGAGGCCGTCGCGGGCGGGCTGCGGGCCCCGTCGTACGGGGTGCCGGACGGCTTCCACTACGAGATCACCGTCGACGGCCGGACGGTCCACTGCGCCGACCCGAAGCTCACCGACTCCCAGCGCGAGCTGGTGTCCCTGGTGCTGCGCGAGGGCGCGTAACCGCCCCCGCGCGGCACCGGCGGGCTCAGAAGCCCAGCTTGCGCAGCTGCTTCGGGTCGCGCTGCCAGTCCTTGGCCACCTTGACGTGCAGGTCCAGGTAGACCGGCGTGCCGAGCAGCGCCTCGATGTGCTTGCGCGCCGTCGTGCCGACGTGCTTGAGCCGCGCGCCCTTGGCGCCGATCACGATCGCCTTCTGGCTCTGCCGCTCGATGTAGACGTTCGCGTGGATGTCCAGCAGCGGACGGTCCGCCGGGCGGCCCTCGCGCGGCAGCATCTCCTCGACCACGACGGCCAGCGAGTGCGGCAGTTCGTCCCGGACGCCCTCCAGCGCGGCCTCGCGGATCAGCTCGGCGACCATGATCTGCTCGGGCTCGTCGGTGAGGTCGCCGTCCGGGTAGAGCGGCATGCCCTCCGGGAGCAGCTTGGTGATCAGCTCGGCGACCAGGTCCACCTGCTTGTCGCCCACCGCGGAGACCGGGATGATCTCGGCCCACTCGATGCCCAGCTCCTCGCCGAGCTGGTGGATGGCGATCAGCTGCTCGGCCAGCCGCTTGGAGTCGACCAGGTCGGTCTTGGTGACGATGGCGACCTTGGGGGTCTTCCTGATCTCGGCGAGCTCCTTGGCGATGAACTTGTCGCCGGGGCCGAGCTTCTGGTCGGCGGGCAGGCAGAAGCCGATCACGTCGACCTCGGCCCAGGTGGAGCGGACCAGGTCGTTGAGGCGCTCGCCGAGCAGGGTGCGGGGCTTGTGCAGGCCGGGGGTGTCGACCAGGACGAGCTGGGCGTCCGGGCGGTGGACGATGCCGCGCACGGTGTGCCGGGTGGTCTGCGGGCGGTCGGAGGTGATCGCGACCTTCGTCCCCACCAGGGCGTTGGTCAGGGTCGACTTGCCCGCGTTGGGCCGGCCGACGAAGCACGCGAAGCCGGAGCGGTACGGGGAGGAAGGGGCACTCATGCCGTCCATTCTCCCTGATCACCGGGAGCGGGCCGACCCGGCCGCGCGGTCAGCCCTTCGAGCCGCCGCCGCGCGAGGTCAGCGCGGCGATCACCAGCAGCAGGAGGAACCCGAGCGAACCCCCGAGCCACCAGGGCGAACCGGTCTCCTGCCACTTGCCCATGCCCATCACGAACAGCAGCAGCCCGGCGAAGAACGCCACCGCCCCCATGTCCCCAGCCCCCTCACCGAAACCCCCACCGGTGAGACTATCCGCTGAGCACAAGAATACTTCGCCGGGCCTCCGTCGCCGGAGAAACAGCCCTCAGCGGGCCTCGGCCGCCAGCCGCAGCGTCCCGTCCGGACCGGCCAGCAGCACCGGCGTCCCAGCGCCGCCGAGGTCCCGCACGGCCGCCAGATCGGCCTCGGCCGGCTGCTCCGCCTCGCTCACCACGGCCGCCGCCTCCAGCGACTTCGCGCCGCTGGCCACCGCCATCGCGACCGCCGTCTGCAGCGCGCTCAGCCGCAGCGACTCCAGCGCGACCGTCCCGGCCACGTACGTCCGACCGGTCTCGTCACGCACCGCGGCCCCCTCGGGGACGCCGTTGCGGGCGCGGGCCGAGCGGGCCAGGGTGATGATCTTCTTGTCTTCGGGGTCGAGTTCGACGATGTCACTCATGCGCCGAGCATAGGACGCGCAGCCCGGGCCTCAGTGCCCGACCGGGTGGGTCGGCCCCGCGTTCGGGTTGATGAGCTTGACGAAGGTCTTCGGTCCGGACGGCAGCGGCCCCTCCGCCGCGATCCGCTTGCGCCAGAACGGGTTGTTGTGCGGCAGGTGGCTGCTCACCCGGCCGTACATCCCGAAGGTCGTCAGGACGGTCCCGAAGATGAACGCGAACAGCACGTTCGACATCCGGAAGTTGAGGATGTTGGCGTCCGGCCGGCCGAGCACCGCCAGCCCGTAGAAGCCGGAGAGGACGAACAGCACGCCGACCACCATGTTGAGGTTGGACGCGAAGTTCCCGCCGATCACCGCCCCCAGCACCAGGATCGCGCCCACCACGATGGACAGGATGCTCAGCGCCCCGTTGGTCGACAGCCCGGAGATCCGGTCACCGTGCGTCGCCAGGAAACCGGGGTGGTCGGCCAGCCCCAGGACCCCGAACACGATCAGGAAGATCCCCCCGAGCCCCGCCCCGATCCGCCACACGGTGACGAGCCGGGAGTCGACGGGCAGTTCGTCTTGCAGCTTCATGGCGACCTCCACCATGGGCCGGCCGGGCAGCGCCCGGCCTAGCTGTAGGGATGGCTCCCCTGCATGTGCGGGACCTCGTGCATGTAGAGCGAGCCGCACTGCTGGCAGCAGCGCAACCCGGTGCCCCATTCCTCTTCGGGCCGCGTCTCGGCGTCGTCGGGCATGGTGCGGCCACAGAGCGCCGTCGCGAGGTCGCCGTCCCGCACCACATGCCAGACCTTGACCCCGCCGGCCGCCCCTTGCGGGCCGTACTCCGCGCGAAGTTGATGCGTCATGCCCTCATGGTCGCTCGGCGGCCGCCCACCCGCTACTCGCCGGGCTCGTCACCGGTGTCCTCGGCCCCGCGGACGGGGGTGGCGACCATGGAGCCGATGCGGTTGCGGCGGCCGGCGGAGCTCTCGGCGGTGAGCAGGATGCCGGTCAGGCCGGTGTCGGTGGGCTCGGGCAGCGGGATCTCGCAGGCCGAGCCGGGGATCGGGACCCGGCCGAGGTGCTTGGCGAGCAGGCCGCCGACGGTCTCGACGTCCTCGTCCTCCAGCTCGATGCCGAACAGCTCGCCCAGGTCCTCGACCAGCAGCCGGGCGGTGATCCGGTAGGAGCCGTCGCCGAGGTCCTCCACCGGCGGGATCTCCCGGTCGTACTCGTCGGTGATCTCGCCGACGATCTCCTCCAGGATGTCCTCGATGGTGACCAGGCCGGCCGTGCCGCCGTACTCGTCGATCACGATCGCCACGTGCGAGCGGCGCTGCTGCATCTCGCGCAGCAGGTCGCCGGCCGGCTTGGAGTCCGGGACGAAGACGGCCGGGCGCATCACCGCGCCGACCTCCTCGGCCTCGGCCTCCCGGTTGATGTGGGTGCGCCGGACCAGGTCCTTGAGGTAGACGATGCCAACGACGTCGTCCTCGTTGTCCCCGACCACCGGGATGCGCGAGAAGCCCGAGCGCAGCGCCAGGGTCAGCGCCTGCCGGACGGTCTTGTGCCGCTCGATCATCACCAGGTCGGTGCGCGGCACCATCACCTCGCGGACGATGGTGTCGCCCAGCTCGAAGACGGAGTGCACCATCCGGCGCTCCTCGTCCTCGATCAGGTCGTCCTTCTCGGCGAGGTCGACGAGGGCGCGCAGCTCCGCCTCGGAGGCGAACGGCCCCTCGCGGTAACCCTTGCCCGGGGTCAGCGCGTTGCCGAGCAGGATCAGCAGCCGCGGGATCGGGCCGAGCACGGCGGCCAGCGGCAGCAGCACGAAGGAGGCCGCGGTCGCGGTGGTCAGCGGGTGCTGGCGCCCGATCGTGCGCGGGGAGACGCCCACCGCCACGAAGGACACGAGCACCATCACTCCGAACGCCAACAGCACGGCCTGCCAGGTCGGGTGGAGGTTGCGCACGCACACCACGGTGACCAGGACGGCCGCCGCCATCTCGCTGGCCACCCGGATCAGGGTGGCCAGGTTGAGGTAGCGGATCGGGTCGGATGCGACGGTCAGCAGCCGCGCCGAGCCGCGCCGCCCGGACCGGACGGCCTCATCCGCCCGGAACCGGGAGACCCGGGAGATGCCCGCCTCGGCGCACGCGGCCAGCCAGCCGAGCACGACGAGCAGCACGGCACCGAGGATGAAGCTCGTACTCTCACCACTCACAGGGGTTCGGGCTCCGCGCTCAGTGGGTGGTGGGGGCCGGGGAGATGCCCCCGAGGCCGCGCCCGGCCCGCCAGTCGTCCAGGATCCGCTTCTGGAGGGCGAACATCTCCTCCTCTTCCTCGGGCTCCTCGTGGTCGTAGCCGAGGACGTGCAGCACCCCGTGGACGGTGAGCAGTTGGAGCTCCTCGTCCATGGAGTGCTTGGACGGGGCTGCCTGGCCCTGCTGCTCGGCGACCTCGGGGCAGAGCACGATGTCGCCGAGCAGGCCCTGCGGCAGCTCCTCGCCCTCCTTGCCGGGGCGCAGCTCGTCCATCGGGAAGGACATCACGTCGGTGGGCCCGGGGAGGTCCATCCACTGGATGTGCAGCTCCTCCATCGCCGCACTGTCCACCAGGATCACGGACAGTTCGGACTGCGGGTGGATCCGCATCTTGTCCAGGGCGAAGCGGGCGACGTCGAGGATGGCTTCCTCATCGGCGTCCCGGCCGGACTCGTTGGCGATGTCGATCGACATGACGGGCTGGTTACTCAGCTTTCGGTGCGATGGGACTGTCGGGGTGCGCGCGGGCGCCGCTGGGCGGGCTTGCGGGGGCCGGCGGGAATGGGCTCCCCGGCCTCCTGCTCGGCGTCCCAGCGCTCGTACGCGTCCACGATCCGGCCGACCAGCTTGTGGCGGACCACATCGGTGCTGGTGAGGACGGAGAAGTGGATGTCGGGCACGTCGGCCAGGATCTCCTGGACGACCTTGAGGCCGCTCCTGGTACCGCTCGGGAGGTCGATCTGGGTGGTGTCACCGGTGACCACCACCCGGGAGTTGAACCCGAGGCGGGTGAGGAACATCTTGATCTGCTCGGGCGAGGTGTTCTGGGCCTCGTCCAGGATGATGAAGGCGTCGTTGAGGGTGCGGCCGCGCATGTACGCGAGCGGGGCGACCTCGATCGTGCCGGACGCCATCAGCCGGGGAATGGAGTCCGGGTCGATCATGTCGTGCAGCGCGTCGTAGAGCGGGCGCAGGTACGGGTCGATCTTCTCGTAGAGGGTGCCGGGCAGGAAGCCGAGCCGCTCCCCCGCCTCGACGGCCGGGCGGGTCAGGATGATCCGGTTGACCTCCTTGGACTGGAGGGCCTGGACGGCCTTGGCCATCGCGAGGTAGGTCTTGCCGGTACCGGCCGGGCCGAGGCCGAAGGTGATCGTGTGCTTGTCGATCGCCTCGACGTAGCGCTGCTGGTTGAGGGTCTTGGGACGGATCGTGCGACCCCGGTTGGACAGGATGTTCGCGGTGAACACCTGGGACGGCGCCGGGCTGTCCGGGTCCACCTCCGCGCTGCGGAGCATGGCGATGGAACGCTCCACGGAGTCCTCCGTCAGGGGCTGGCCGGTGCGCAGCACCAGCATCATCTCGGTGAAGAGCCGCTGCACCAGGGCGACCTCGGCGCGGGCGCCGGTGGCGGTCACCTCGTTGCCGCGGACGTGGATGTCGGCGGCGGGGAAGCCCCGCTCGATCACGCGCAGCAGCGAGTCCGCGGTGCCGAGCAGGGTGACCATCGGGTGCTTCTCGGGGATGACGATCCGGGCACTGACACGGCCGTCGTCGGCCGGCTCGGGGCGCGACTGTCCGTTCGTACGGGTCTGCGATGTGTCACTCATAGGTCGGCGCTGGGGCCTGCCTCATCCCATCCGTGGTGTCGTGTGCCGCTCGGTCTCCGGGGCACCAGGGTACGCCGCGAGCGTGATCGCTGCGGCGGGCGGCGGGGCCGCACCCGACGATGCTCCGGCAGATCGGGGGACGATGCGAGCCCTTTTTGATCGCGATTCCTCGACCGCGATGAGAGGAGGCGCGATGAGAGGACCGCGACCGCGATTCCGTGACCGCGACGGGAGCTGCCGCCCGGCCCCGGCCCGTGCTCACGGCTGCCGACGGGCGGGGACCGGCACCCGGGCGAGGTCGGCGGCGACCACCAGCTCGCCGTCGAAGTGCTTGCGGG
This sequence comes from Kitasatospora aureofaciens, assembly GCF_019192735.1. Classification (GTDB taxonomy): domain Bacteria; phylum Actinomycetota; class Actinomycetes; order Streptomycetales; family Streptomycetaceae; genus Kitasatospora; species Kitasatospora aureofaciens_A. The sequence continues at coordinate 2,178 of NZ_JAHTKP010000002.1, read as the reverse complement.
CGTCGGCGAGGTGCTGGCCGAGGTCGGGGTAGCGCTGGGAGAAGTGGGTCAGCACCAGGGTGCGCACCCCGGCCTCGGCGGCAGCCTTGGCGGCCTGCCCGGCGGTGAGGTGGCCGTGGTCCTCGGCGAGGTGGGCGTCGGCGTCGGTGAAGGTGGACTCGACGACCAACAGGTCCGCGCCCTCGGCGAGTTCGTGCACGCCGTCGCAGAGCCGGGTGTCCATCACGAACGCGAACCGCTGGCCCGGCCGCGGCTCGCTGACCTCGTCCAGGCTGACCCGGCGGCCGTCCACCTCGATCGCGCCCTGGTGCTGGAGCCGGCCGACCGCGGGGCCGAAGACGCCGAGGGCGGCGAGCCGTTCGGGCACCAGCCGGCGGCCGTCCGGCTCGGACAGCCGGTAGCCGAAGGACTCCACAGGGTGCGAGAGCCGGACGGCGTCCAGCGCGAAGCGCGCGCCGGGCGCGGGCAGCGGGCCGGGCTCGTCGATCGGCCGGGGCCGCAGCACGGCCGTCTCGTGGTAGGCGGTGGCATGCCGCAGCCGCTCGAAGTAGACCTCGCCGGAGGCCGGGAAGTAGACGTCGATCGGGTGTGGGACGCGGTCCAGGTTGATCCGCTGGATCACCCCGGCGAGGCCCAGGCAGTGGTCGCCATGGAAGTGGGTCACCGCGATCCGGGTGATCTGGGTGGCCGTGACCCCGGCGTGCAGCATCTGCCGCTGGGTGCCCTCACCGGGGTCGAACAGCACGCCCTCGCCGTCCCAGCGGAGCAGGTAGCCGTTGTGGTTGCGGTGCCGGGTGGGCACCTGGCTGGCGGTGCCGAGGACGACGAGTTCGCGCTGCGACACGGGTCAGACCATGCGCTCGGTCATCGGCCTGCCGCCGAGCACGTGGACGTGCGCGTGGAAGACGGTCTGGCCCGCGCCGGGCCCGGTGTTGAAGATCAGCCGGTAGTCCGCCAGGCCCTCCTCCCGGGCCACCGCGCCCGCCTCGGCGAGGAGTTCACCGGCGAGCTCCGGCTCGGCGGCGGCCAGCGCAGCGGCGTTCGGGTAGTGGACGTGCGGGATGACCAGGACGTGCACCGGGGCCTTCGGGGCGATGTCGCGGAAGGCGAGGATGCGCTCGGTCTTGCGCACCACCGTCGCCGGGATCTCGCCCGCCACGATCTTGCAGAACAGGCAGTCGGGCTGCGGCTCGCCGGCCATCGGCTTCTCCTCGGGTCCTCTTGCGGGTCCGGTTGCGGGTCCGGTTGGGGCTCGTACGGCGGCAGCCTAGCCGAGCCGCCCGGTGGCCTGCTCGTACTCCCGCAGGTGCTTCCAGCGGACGATCCGGACGCCGACGATGTCCCCCTCGCCCTCGAACTCCTCGCTGAGCCAGCTGACCAGCAGGACGACGAAGCCGATCAGCCAGCGCCGGGTGAGCCGCCAGGTGTTGGGGTGCATGACGCGCTTGCGGCGGATCACCCGCAGGGCCAGGACGCCCTTGCCGACGCTGAAGCCGGTGAGGCGGGCGAGCAGCACCTGGTTGACGAAGGAGATGACGAGGCCGGTGGCCACCAGCGCCACGATCCACGGCACGGCGGCCGGCGCGCCGTGCTTGGCCGGGTGACCGGCCTTGTTCGCGACGGCGAAGGCCGGGCCGACGGCGACCAGGAAGTCGATCAGGATGGCGGGGAAGCGCCGGTAGTTGCTGGTCTCCGGCGGCACGGGCACCGCGGTGGCGGCGTCGAACGCCTGCCCGTGAGCGGCGTACGGCTGTTGGGGCTGAGGCTGCTGGGCGTACGGCTGTTGGGGCTGCGGCGGCGGCACCGGCTGCCCGTGCGGCGGGTACGGGTTCTGACCGTACGGCTGCGGTTGTTGCGGCTGCTGGTACTGCTGGGGCTGTTGCGGGTACGGATTCGCCTGGTACCCGTGCGGCGGGTACGGGTTCGGCGGGTACGCCTGCGGAGCCGACTGCGGCTGTGCGTAAGGGTTCTGGCCATACTGCGGCGGCTGCGGATAGCCCTGCGCCATGTGGTCCCCCGTGAGCTGTCGATCAAGATCCGATCAAGAACATCTGCCGGGGACGGTCGCGAACACCGTCTGGTAGGCCTCGATCGGCCAGTCGCGGTCCACGTAGCCGTACCGGATCGCCCGGCCGTGCAGCGCAAGGTAGGACAACAGCTGGGCGGGGAGGGTGAGTT
>NZ_JAHTKP010000029.1 GCF_019192735.1 Kitasatospora aureofaciens | reverse complement strand
GGCCCAGGGCGGCGGCACCGGCCAGGGCAACGGTCAGGGCGCCGGCGCGCCGCAGACCCAGCCCCAGCAGCCGCCCGCCGCCCAGCAGCCCCCGGCCGCCCAGCAGCCCGTCCAGCCCCCGGCCAAGACCACCCAGCCGGCCCCGCCCCCGCCGCCCACCTACAACGCCGTCGCGGGCCCCGGCTGCGGCGGGTCCACCTCCATGCAGCTGAACGGCTGGTTCGACAAGGGCCAGGAGGGCTGGCGCAACAACTCCGGCGGCTACACCGGCGACGGCTGCAGCGGCGGCTTCACCTCGGTGCCGATGTCCGGCAACGCGAACGACGACAAGAGCAACACGGTGGTGTGGACCTTCAACACCGGCTCGCTCACCACCGGCACCTGCAACCTGTCGGTGTACGTGCCCAACGGGGACCTCAAGGCGGTCGGCGGCGCCCCGACCTACTACACCGTGCAGAACCGGACCTTCCAGGTGAACCAGGTCGCCTACCGGGGCCAGTGGGTCTCGGCCGGGTCCTTCCCGCTCAGCGGCGGCAAGATCGCCATGGTGCTGCACAGCCGCGGCGAGGACTGGAACGGCGGCACCAAGACCTACGCCCACCACGCCGCATCCGCCGTCAAGGCCAACTGCACCGGCTGACCCCGCCCCCGCCCCGCCCACCGCACAGCAGCCCCACCAGCGCCACCGGCACCACCGGCACCACCGGCACCACCGGCACCACCGGCACCACAGCCACGAACGACGGAGGAGAACGCCCCATGACCCGCCATGTGCTGACGGTCTGTGCGGAGCAGCGCGACGGCGGCTACCGCACGATCGGCGCCGCCCTGGAGGCGGCCCGCAGCGGAGCGGTGATCAGCGTCCGCCCGGGGCGCTACGAGGAGAACCTGGTGATCACCAAGATGGTGACCATCACCGCCGAGGAGGCCCGCGGCAGCGTGCGCATCTCCCCCCGGCGCGGCGCGGTGGTGCAGGTGGTGGCCGAGGCCGTCCAGCTCACCGGTCTGGTCCTCCAGGGGCAGGACGAGGAACTGCCCACCGTCGACGTCCCGCGCGGCCAGGCCGCCCTGGAGGACTGCGAGGTGGCGGGCAACTCCTGGACGGCCGTGCTGACCCGCCAGCAGGGCTCGCTCGCGATGCGCGGCTGCCGCGTCGTCAACCCCGCCGGGGCCGGCATCGTCGAAACCTCCACCGGCACCAGCGTGATCGAGGACTGCGTGATCGAGCACCTCGGCAGCTCCGCCGTGGTGATCGGCGAACGGGCCAACCCCGTCGTGCGCGGCTGCGTGCTGCGCGACGCCCGCGGCAACGGCGTGTGCGCCAACGGCGAGGGACGCGGCTCGATCGAGGACTGCGAGATCTCCGTCACCGACAAGCCCGGCATCGCCCTGGAGGAGAACAGCTCCACCCGGGTGCTGCGCACCACCGTCCGGGACGTGTCGATCGGCGTCTACGTCTCCTCCGCCGCCCAGGTGCTGCTGGAGGACTGCACGGTCAGCGCCACCCGCAGCCACGGCGTGGTCCTGGCCGGCGGCACCGACCCGCTGGTGCGACGCTGCCGCACGGTGCGGACCAGGGGCCACGGCATCCACGTCACCGGCCGCTCCCGGGGCCGCTTCGAGGAGTGCGAGGTGGCCGGTTCGGAAACCGCCGGGATCCTGGTGGACGAGTCCTCCAGCCCCGCCCTGACCCGTACCGCGGTCGCCGACAGCGCCGGGGCGGGGGTGGAACTGGTCGGCGAGAGCGCCGCCGAGTTCGACCGGCTGGAGGTGCGCGGCGCGGCCGGGGCCGGGGTGAGCGTGCGCGACGGCGCCAACCCGCTGCTGCGCCGCCTGGACGTCGCCGAAGTGCGCGGTCACGGCGTCGAGGTGCTGCGGGAGGGACGCGGACGGCTGGAGTCCTGCGTGCTGTCCGCCACCGGGCGGGCCGCACTGTGGGTCGCCGACGGCGGCAACACCCAGGTCGGCGGCTCCACGATGCGCGGCACCACCTCGGCCGCCGGCACTACCTCGGCCGCCGGCACCGGGACGGCCGGGGCCGTGTCCGGGGTCGAGGTCGGCCCCGGCGGCGTCGCCTCGCTGCGCGACTGCGACATCGCCGAGTGGACCGGCGAGGGCGTGCTGGTCGAGGACGGCGGCGAACTCACCATGGCCCGCGCCCGGGTGCACGGCAACCGCCGCCACGGCGTCCTGCTGGGGCCCGGCAGCCGGGCCGCGCTCACCGGCTGCGAACTGACCGACAACGCCCGCGACGGGCTGCGTGTCGAGTCCGAGGAACCGGTGCGGGTCACCGGCTGCACCGTCGCCGGCAACCGCGGCTCGGGACTGCGGCAGACCAAACCCAGCAGCCGGCTGTCGGTGCAGGACCTGACCAGCCGGGACAACGGCCGCGCCGACAGCCACGGCAGCGCGAGCGCCGAGGCCGAGGACGGCCCCGCAGCGGTACGGCCCGCCGGCTCGCAGGGCGACACCGGCGCCGACGCCTGGGAGCGCGAAGGCGACGCCGAGCCGGAGCAGCGCTCGGCCGACGGCCCGCCGCCGCCCGAGCCGGAGGGACCGCAGGCGGCCCTGCAGGCGCTGGTCGGCCTGGAGGGTGTCAAGGACCAGGTGGCCACCCTGGTCAACCTCAACAAGCTGGCCCGGCGCCGCGAGCAGGCCGGGATGCCGGCCCTGCCGATGGGCCGGCACCTGATCTTCGCCGGCCCGCCCGGCACCGGCAAGACCACCGTCGCCCGCCTCTACGGCGCCATCCTGGCCGAACTCGGCGTGCTGCGCAGCGGCCACCTCACCGAGGTCGCCCGCGCCGACCTGGTCGCCTCGATCGTCGGCGGCACGGCGATCAAGACCACCGAGGTCTTCCAGTCGGCGCTCGGCGGCGTGCTGTTCATCGACGAGGCGTACACGCTGTCCGCCGGATCCGGCGGCACCGGGCCGGACTTCGGCCGCGAGGCGATCGACACCCTGGTGAAGCTGATGGAGGACCACCGCGACGACGTGGTGGTGATCGTCGCCGGGTACTCGGAGGAGATGCGCGAGTTCCTCGGCTCCAACCCCGGCCTGGCCTCCCGGTTCAGCCGCACCGTGGAGTTCCGCAACTACTCGGCGGAGGAACTGGTCACCATCGTCGAGCGGACCGCCGCCGCACACGGCTACGAACTGGCCGACGCCGCCGTGGAAGCGCTCGGGGCGCACTTCACGCGCATGCCCAAGGGCGCGGACTTCGGCAACGGCCGCGCGGCCCGCAAAGTGTTCGAGGAGATGGTGGACCGCCAGGCGTCCCGGCTGGCCGAACTCGCCGAGGTCACCGACGCGGACCTGCCGCTGCTGCTGCCCGAGGACCTCGGCGAGCAGGCCGCCGCGCGCGGCGCGACCGGCGAGGGGGACGGGCGCAGCGACCTGCTGGAGCGGCTGCGCTCGATGGTCGGCCTGTCCGCCGCCAAGGAGCAGGTCGAGAACCTGGTCAACCTGATCACCCAGGTACGCCGCCGGGAGGAGGCCGGCCTGCCCACCGCGAAGATCAGCCACCACCTGGTCTTCGCCGGCCCGCCCGGCACCGGCAAGACCACCATCGCCCGCCTCTACGGCGCGCTGCTCGCCGAACTCGGCGTGCTGCCGAACGGCCAGCTCGTCGAGACCGCCCGCGCCGACCTGGTCGGCCGCTACATCGGCCACACCGCCCAGCTCACCCGCGACGCCTTCGAACGCGCCCGCGGCGGCGTGCTGTTCATCGACGAGGCGTACACCCTCACGCCGCGCGGCGGCGCCGCCGGCGGCGACTTCGGCCAGGAGGCGGTCGACACCCTGATGAAGCTGATGGAGGACCACCGCGACGAGGTCGTGGTGATCGTGGCCGGCTACCAGGAGGAGATGCAGGGCTTCCTCGCCTCCAACCCGGGCCTGGGCTCGCGGTTCTCCCAGCAGATCGCCTTCGACCACTACAGCGCGGACGAACTCGTCACCATCGTGCGGATGCAGGCCGAGGAAGCCGGCTACGTCTGCGCCCCCGAGACCCTCGCCGCGCTGGCGCAGCTGTGCGAAGCCGTCCCGCGGGACCGCAACTTCGGCAACGGCCGCTTCGCCCGGCAGACGCTGGAGGCGATGGTGACCCGGCAGGCCGGGCGCCTGGCCCGGCTCGACGTCGGCGACGTGTCGGAGCTGAGCCTGCTGCTGCCGCAGGACATCCCCGCGCTGCTCCAGGGGAGCGGGGTGTGACGGGCGGCCCGGCCCGTCCCCGTCCTGCCGCGCGGATCCGGCGGGCGGGCCCCGCCTCGGCGGTGACCGCCGTGCTGTGCTGCGCCGTCCTGCTGGTGCCGGCCGCGCCGGCTGCTGCCGCCCCGCCCCCGGGCACCTCCGCCGCGACGGGCACGGCACGCCCGGGCGCGGCCCCCTCCGGCGGCGCGGACTCCGGAGCACTGCCCGTGATCGGGCAGAGCAGGGCAGCGGGACGTACGGACGGCTGCGTCAAGCCCTCCGACAAGGGCACCGACCGGATGCCGTGGGCGCAGACCTTCCTGCGCCCCGAGGCCGCCTGGCAGCTCAGCCGCGGCGCCGGGGTGACCGTCGCCGTCGTCGGCTCCGGGGTCGACCCGGCCTCCGGCGTCCTGGGCGACCGCCTCGTGCCGGGGCCGCGCGAGTACGGCGACGGCGACTCCACCCGCGACTGCGTCGGCCACGGCACGTTCCTCGCCGGGCTGATCGCGGCCCGCCGCCAGGACGGCGTCGGCTTCGCGGGCATCGCCCCCGAGGCGCGGATCCTCGCCGTGGCCGTGACCGACAGCGCCGGGAACACCACCGCGGCCCTGCTGGCCAAGGGCATCCGGGACGCGGCCGACGGCGGCGCCCGGGTGATCGCGGTGGCCCTGCCCGTCCAGGCGGGCGACGAGGAACTGGCCGGCGCGGTCCGCTACGCCGGCGGCAAGGGCGCCCTGGTGGTCGCCCCGGCAGGGCCCGACCAGGGCAACGGGTCCGGGTCCGGGTCCGGGTCCGCGGAGGTCCTGGCGGTCTCCGACCTCGGCCCGAACGGCGCCCCGCCCGGCGGCGGTTCGGATTCCGGCGGCTCGGGCGCGGCCGGTTCGGGTGGCTCCGGTGGCTTCGGTGGCTCCGCCTCGGGCATCTCGGGCGTCTCGCGCTCTTCGGTCGCCTCGGGTGGCGGGTCCGGGCGGATCGACCTGGTGGCCCCGGGGGACGCGATGATGAGCGTCGGACCCGGCGGCAAGGGCTACTTCACCGGCTCGGGGCCCAGCTTCGCCGCCGCCGTGGTGGCCGGCACCGCCGCCCTGGTCCTCGGCTACCGGCCGGACCTCGGCCCGGCCCAGCTGAAGGACCGTCTGACCTCGACGGCCTACCACCCGGGCACCGCCCTGCCGGACCCCCGCCTCGGTTACGGCACGGTCGACCCACTGGCCGCCGTCGGAGCCCCGGCACCGGCCGCCGTCCCGCCGTCCTCCCGCCCGGCCCCGTCCGCGGCCGCACTCCAGCCGCCGTCCCCGGACCCCGCCGGTCGTCAGGCGATCGTGACGGCAGGCGCCGTCCTCACCGGCGTGGCCCTGGTCACCGGCACCGCACTGGTCTGCACGGCCGGCCGCCGCCGTGCCTGGCGCCCAGGCCGCTGGCAGGTGTGAGGGACCCGTCCGGCCCCGGACAGTGCGGCGCAGCCTCACCGGCTCGCCGGACGCCCCTGACCCGCGCTGTCCGATGCCGGTCGTGCGATGGCCGCACGGCCCGACTGACTGTATCGACCGAACCCCGGCCGCAAGACCCGCTCCGGGGCGGGCTACTGGGGGCACCTCCCGGCCGAAGGCTGGGGGACCACCCGCACAACGCCGTCGACGACCACTCCCGCCTGGCCCACAGCGAGATTGTCCCCGACGAACGCCAGGAGACCACCGCCGCGTTCTGGACCCGGGCGAACGAGTTCTTCGCCCGGGCAGGGATCACCGTCCAGCGCGTGCTCGCCGACAACGGCTCCTGCTACCGCTCCCACCCCTGGCGCGATGCCCTCGCGGCCGAGGGCATCAAGCCACCCGCCGGCCGCGTCCCCGACCGCACAGGACAGAGCACCTAGAAACCGGGGACGGCGGTGCCTCCGGGGCCCGCGAGGGCGAGGCCCATCCCCTCGGCGACCAGGCCGGCGAGTTCAAGGTAGGCGCGGCGGGTCCTGGGGCGCAGCTTCACGGGGTCGAACGCCCCGCCGAGGGCCAGGTGTTCGTCGAAGGGCAGGACGACGGCGGCGCGGCAGCGGCTCTGGAAGTGCGTCACCAGGTCGTCCGCCTTCACCATCCGGCCCGTGCTCCGGACGGTGGAGATCAGGGTCACGCTGCGCTGCGCCAGCGGGCCGTACCCGTTCGTGTACAGCCACTCCAGGGTGGAGTCGGCGCCGCTCGCGCCGTCGACGCTGGTGGTGGCGGCGATGACCAGCTGGTCGGCGAGGCCGAGCACGGCGCTCGTGGAGCTGTGCAGCAGGCCGGTGCCGCAGTCGCTGAGGACGATCGGGTACTGCCGGCTGAGCAGGTCGACCAGCCGCCGGTAGTCCTCGCCGCCGAAACTGTTGGCGACCGCCGGGTCCGGATCGTTTGCCAGGACCTCCAGCCCGCTGGGGGTCAGTGAGGTGAAGCGGCGGATGTCCATGTAGCCGGTGATCGAGGGCTCGGCCGCCAGCAGGTCCTGGACGGTCGCCGCGGTTTCCCGGCGGATCCGCCGGCTCAGGGTGCCGGTGTCGGGGTTGGCGTCGACGGCGATGACCTTGTCGGACCGCGTCTCGGCGAGGACGGACCCGAGCGCCAGCGTCGCGGAGGTCTTGCCCACACCGCCCTTGAGACCGACGACGGCGATCCGGTAGGAGCGGTGCAACGGGGTGCGGATGACCGCCTCCAGGCGCCCCCGCTCCCGCTCGCCCCGCCCGAGGCCCAGACCGCGCAGGCCACGCCGCGCGGCGGGGGGAACGGAGGCCTGGGCGGCTGCCGGGGTCGCGAGGACGGGGACTTGCGCGGCTGCGGGGACGGGGACGGGTGCGACGGCGGGGGCCGGCCCGTGCACGGGCTGGGGGAGGGTCTGCGGCACGGGCGGTGGCTGCGCGGGGAGTTCCGCAGGAGCCGGCCTGGCCCCCAGGGGCACGAGTACCGTCCCCATGGCGTCCAGCGGCCGCTGCCATTCCGCCTCGGGCGCCCGCTCGGTCTGCCGCCCCGGGGGAGGGGTGACCGGCCCGTAAACGGGGGCGAGGTCCCAGTCCGGGCCCTCCGCCAACCGCTGCACCCGCTCGATGACCGTGTGGTCGCCCGCCACGTTCCCTCCTCCTGTCGCCTGCACCGGCCCCGACCCCCGCACCGGCAACCGTCCTCCACCAGCCTCAACGGCCGGGGACGGCGGGTCCGTTCAACTGCCCAACCGCTACCGCGCGGGAGTCGTGGGACGAAACCCGGTGCGTACCGCGTGACTTCGTAGGTGGTGCTGCGTTCGCCGATGCAACCAGCCGAGTACACGGTCACACCAGAATCAGTCATCAGGCCGTCCGTCACCTTCCACAGCGCCACCAGCGGAGCGGGAAGGCTCAGCTCAATCTCGGTCGCGGAGAGGGCGCTGGTGCACGGGGGCGAAGCGGACCGGGGTGCCGGGGGCGGCCTGGGCGGCGGCGGGGAGGGCGGTGGCGGGGATCACGCCGATGACGGGGTAGCCGCCGGTGGTCGGGTGGTCGGCGAGGAAGACCACCGGGTGGCCGCTGGGCGGGACCTGAACGGCGCCCAGGACCATGCCCTCGCTGGGCAGTTCGCCCTCGCTGGCGCGCTCCAGGGGCGGTCCGTCGAGGCGCAGGCCGATCCGGTTGCTGGTCGCCGAGACGTGGTAGCGGGATCGCGCGAGGGTGGCGAGGGCCCGGGCGGTGAACCAGTCGTCGCGCGGGCCGAGGACGAGCGGCAGGACCACCTCGGCGGGCGGGGCGGTGCACGGCACCACGTCCGCCCCGGCCGCCGGGCGGAGCGGCTCGCCCAGCGGCAGCGTGTCCCCGGCGGCCAGGGGCGCCGGGCCCAGCCCGGAGAGCAGGTCGGTCGAACGGCTGCCGAGGACCGGATCGGTGGCGATCCCGCCCGCGAAGGCGACGTAGCTGCGCACCCCCCGGGTCGCGGGGCCGACGTCGAGCAGCGCCCCGGCGGGCAGCCGGACCGGGGCGGCCCAGGCGGCGGGCCGGCCGTCGACCCGCAGGGTGCAGGGCGCTCCGGTCACGGCCACCGTCACCGGGCGGTGCACCCGCACCGCGCAGCCGAGCACGGTGGTCTCCAGGGCGGCCGCCCCGGCGGGGTTGCCGACCAGCCGGTTGGCCAGCCGGTGGGCGGGCTGGTCGAGGGCGCCGGAGCGCGGCACGCCGAGGTGGGCGTGCCCGGGCCGGCCGAGGTCCTGAACGGTCGTCAGCAGGCCCGGTCTGACGACGGTGACGGTGGCGGTCACTGCCCGCCCGCGCCCGTCATGGCACGGACGATCACCGCACGCGCGTCGTCCAGATACCTCGTCAACTCGACCTCGGCGTCGTCGATCTCACCGGACTCCAGCAACCCGGCGAGCACCTGGTTGCGGCGCAGGAACGGCTCGTGGAGCCCGCGTGCGGAGGGAACCGCCGCGAAGGCCAGGCGCAGCTCCGCCATCAGCCCCGCCATGCACTCGTCGATCCGCTCGCTGCCGGCCAGTCCCGCGACGGCCTGGTGGAAGTGCAGGTCGGCGGTGCCGACGGTGACCCAGTCGTCGAGCGCCTCGGCCGACTCCGCCCGCTCGAGCGCGGCCCGGACCGCGGCGAGGCGCTCGGACGCCGCACTGCGCAGGGCGCGCACGCCGGCCGTCTCCAGCGCCAGGCGCAGTGTGTAGATGTCGGCGACGTCCCCGGGGTTCAGCACCTTGACGAACACTCCGCGGTTCAGCTCGTGCACGACCAGGCGCTGGTCGGCCAGCAGCCGGAACGCCTCGCGCAGCGTGTTGCGCGAGACCGCGAGCGCCTCGCCCAGCGCCTCCTCCGACAGCCGGGTCCCCGGGGCGAGCCGGCCCTCGGTGATGTGGTCGCGCAGCACCTCGGCCACGCGCTGTGCGGCGCCGGCGCGTTCGAGCCGGCTCCGATCGGCCGCGAGTGCGTCGAAGACCCCGGTCACGTCGTACCTCCTGCCGCACAGGGGGCGCCCTGTCCGATCGCGCGGGAGCTGCTTCCGTCTCCGCGAAGGCCGGTAAACGGAACGCCGCCTGAACTCTTGTCGGATTGTTCCACAATCCCCTAGCCTCGCGGCAACCCCCGCGAGGTCGCGGCCCACCAGGCCGGGACCTCATCCGCCGTGTGGCATCCGTGTGGCACCCGCGTGGCAGCGCAGACGACCACCCACAGGCGGAGACCCCTTCGAAAGGCGGCCAGGAACATGATCGTTCTTGTCGGCATCCTCGTCGTGGTGGCCGGATTCGCCACCCGGCGAAATCCGCTCCTCGTCGTCGGCGCCGCCGGCATCCTCACCGGCCTGCTGGGCGGACTGAGCCCGATGAAGGTCCTGGAGGTGTTCGGCACCGGCTTCGCCTCCAGTCGCTCGGTGACCCTCTTCGCCGTCGCCCTGCCGGTCATCGGCCTCCTGGAACGCCACGGCCTGCAGGAACAGGCCCGCACCCTGATGAACCGGCTCGCCAAGGTCAGCGCCGGCCGCCTGCTCGCGGTATACCTGGTGATCCGTCAGCTCACCGCCGCCCTCGGACTCACCGCGCTCGGCGGACCCGCCCAGGCGGTGCGGCCCATGATCGCGCCGATGGCCGAGGCCGCCGCCGAACGCCGCCACGGCACCCTGACCGACAAAACCCGCGAACGGCTGCGCTCCTTCGCATCGAGCGCCGACACCGTCGGCCTGTTCTTCGGCGAGGACTGCTTCCTCGCCATCGGCTCGATCCTCCTGATCACCGGCTTCGTCAACGCGACCTACCACACCAACCTGGAACCGGTCCAACTCGCCCTGTGGGCCGTCCCCACCGCGATCTGCGCCACCCTCGTCCACGGCACGCGCCTGCTGCGCCTGGACCGCTCCCTCGCCCGGGACCTGCCCGCCACGGGCACCGCCGCCCGCCGCGTCATGGAGGACACCAAGTGATCAAGGTGGAGTGGCTGTACTGGCTGGTCGGCGCCGTCTTCCTGGCGATGGCCGCGCAGATGGCGGCCGACCGCAGCAACCCCAGGCGGTACGGCAGCGCCGCCTTCTGGGGCCTGCTCGGCGCGAGCTTCGTCTACGGCACCTGGGTCGCCGACAAGAGCGCACCCGCCGCGCCGCTCGGCGCCGCCGTCCTGGCCATGATCTGCCTGGCCGGGTTCGGCCTCACCGGACGCGGCACACCCGCGACCACCACCCCCGCGCAGCGGGCCGCCTCCGCCGCCCGCCTCGGCAGCCGGCTGTTCATCCCCGCGCTCACCCTCCCGCTGGTCGCGCTGGCCTGCGCCACCCTCCTCAAGGGCGTGCACCTGGGTGGCGGCCTGCTGCTCCAGTCCGGCAGCGAGACGCTCCTCGGGCTCGGCGTCGGAGCGATCGTCGCCCTGGCCGTCGCCCTCCTCCTCACCCGCGAGCGCAACCCCGCCGTCGCCCTGCACGCCGGCCGCGGCCTGCTGGAGGCCATGGGCTGGTCGCTGCTGCTGCCCCAACTCCTCGCCGTGCTCGGCTCGATCTTCCAGAGCGCCGGCGTCGGCACCCAGGTCGGCAAGCTGACCACCCACTTCCTGCCCGACGGCAGCAAGTACGCCGCGGTGGTGCTCTACTGCCTCGGCATGGCCCTGTTCACCGTCGTCATGGGCAACGCCTTCGCCGCCTTCCCCGTCATGACCGCCGCCATCGGCTGGCCCGTCCTGATCACCCAGCTGCACGGCAACCCGCCGGTCGTCCTGGCCGTGGGCATGCTGGCCGGCTTCTGCGGCACCCTGGCCACCCCGATGGCCGCCAACTTCAACCTGGTCCCGGCCGCCCTGCTCGAACTCAAGGACCAGTACGGGCCCATCAAGGCCCAACTCCCCACCGCAGGCGTGCTGCTGGGCTGCAACATCGCCATCATGTCGCTCTTCGCCTTCTAGCCGATTACCTCCACCGACCGCGAAAACCGACAGCGAGAGACGCTGATGACCAAGGTCCTGCTCACCGGCTTCGAACCCTTCGACGGCGCCGCCCGCAACCCCTCCTGGGAGGCCGCCCGCCTCGTCGCCGACAACCCTCCCGAGGGAATGAAGGTCACCCCGGCCCGGCTGAGCTGCGTCTTCGGGCAGGCGGCCGACGAACTGCGCGCCGCGGTCCGGGACACCGACCCGGACGTGGTGGTCTGCCTCGGCCAGGCGACCGGGCGCCCCGACATCAGCGTCGAGCGCATAGCCGTCAACATCGACGACGCGCGCATCCCCGACAACGCGGGCCGCCGGCCCGTCGACCGGCCCGTCGTCCCCGGCGGCCCCGCGGCCTACTTCGCCACCCTGCCGGTCAAGGCGTGCGTGGCCGCCGTCCGGGAGGCCGGCCTGCCCGCCTCCCTGTCCCACACCGCCGGAACGTTCGTCTGCAACCACGTCTTCTACGCCCTGATGCACCTGCTCGCCGCCGAACGGCCCACCGCCCGCGGCGGCTTCATCCACGTACCGGCCCTGCCCGAGCAGGTCCTCGACCAGGCCAAGCCGTCCCTGCCCGCCGCCACGGTCGCCCACGCCCTGCGCGCCCTGCTCGCCGCCTCGACCCGCCGCCTCGACCTCCGCACTCCGGAGGGGGCCACCCACTGACCGATCCTTCGTCTAAGTTGGACGGATGACTGCGGAGTTGACGGCGGAGTTCGAGACCTTCGTGCGCACCGCGACCGGCCACACCCTGGTTGCCTCCGGGGTTCGCTGATCGCTGTGCGCCGACGGCAGCTGGGCAAGGCAGTAGTCGGCCTGCTCCTGGACCAGGGCGCGGAGGCGATCCTGGCGGAGATCCGGCCACCAGGCTGAGCCGGAGCGGGAGCCCCGGTCGATTTTCAGCGTGCGGGATCTGCCGTCTCAGGCCAGGGTGCTGTCCGGTCGGCGAGTAGCAGTGCAAGTGGGCCTCCCTGAAGCAGGAACCGGCCTTCGACAGCAGCAGCGATGGCGTCTTGCATCGGCCACCACATGAGCTTGAAGTCGTCTTCGTCCGGTGCGAGTTGCTGTGCTCCGAGGGTCAGATCCCGGGCCTCGAAGAGGTGGACTCGCGCGGTCGATCCGGGGACGATCGCGTAGGAACCGAGCGGGCGCCAGGTTTCGGCGGTGATTCCGGCTTCCTCGCGCAGCTCGCGCCGCGCGCATTCTTCCGGGGTTTCGTCGTCTTCCTGGCGTCCTCCGGGGAGGAACAGGAAGTCGCCTCCGTGTCGAGGGAACCGGGTGGTCAACACTGCGACCAAGCCCTTGGCATCTCGGGCGACGATGACGGAGGCGTCCCGCGTTGGCAGCTGGGCATTGGTCATACGCGGAGCGTAAGACGGTGCTAGACCACCGTGCAGGCGAACGGCACGTTCGTCACCGCTGGGTGGATGATCCCGCGGCCGTGATAGCCATCTTCTCCGAAGGCGTCGCCGTGGTCCGCGCACATGATGACCAGCCACTGTTTCTTGGCGGTGAGACCGGCGATCAGGCGTCCGAGATGCTGGTCCGCGTAGGCGAGCGCCGCGTACTGCGATGCCCAGGAGTCGGTGCTGTCGCCGAGGTAGTGGCCGTGGGGTACGTGGGTGGCGGAGACGTTGACGAACAGGAACAGCGGCCGGTTCTCGTACTGCTGGGCGATGGTGAGGGCGTGGTCGACCTGGTGGCGGGTGGAATCGATCGCCGGGGAGCAGAACTCGGCTCGCCAGTGGTCCTCGTGGAACATGTCGGGGAGCACTGACCCTAGGGGTGTCTCCCGGGAGAAGTAGGTGACGCCGCCGATGCACACCGTGCGGTAACCGTGCTGGGCGAGGCCGGTGAGGAGGTTCGGGGAGTCGAAGACGAAGGTGCCCGGGTCGACTTCCTTGAACGACGGCGGCCGGCACTCCCAAAGGCGCGGCGGCTGCTCGGGCTGTGGGAGCTTGGGGAGAAAGCCCGAGAAGAAGGCCATGTGAGCGGGGAGGGTGAACGTGCCGGGGGTGCGGCGCTCCTCCCACTGTCCCCCGGGCAGGAGCTTGGCGAGGTGCGGTGTCTGCCCGGCGTGCATCGCCGCCCGAGCAACGTCGTAGCGTAGGGAGTCCAGCGTCACGAACAGGATGCTGGTTCCGGAGCGGATGACTTCGGCTGCGTCGATCAACGGGTTCACCCTTCTGCGGTGGCGTAGTGGTCGGCCAAGTCGGGGCGGTAGACGACGCGCCCGCGGTCGGCGTCGTTGACGGGGATGGGGACCTTGTCGCGGGCGATGAGGTCGCAGATGCGCTCCAGTCCGGTTCCCTCGGTGACGGGGCTGCCGTCGGCGGCGAACAGCCGGATGGTCACCTTGGTGCCCTTGGTGGTGATGAGCGCGCCGGGGATCTGCAGAGTACGGATGCCGTACTGGAGAAGTTCTTCGCCACCTTCGCCGATGACGGAGACGGTGGCCGCGTAGTGCTGGCAGTTGATGGCGCCCTTGCTGAAGTTGGTGGCGTACGCGTGGCCAAGCTCGGTGCCGTCGTGAACCAGGGCGACACCGTGGGACCGGGTGGTGAGGACCAGGCAGGCGCCGACCCACCAGGCGACGCCGGCGTGGATCTGGTCCGGGTTCTTGGTGTCCTTGTATCCGTGGTCGGTGCCGTGGATTCGATCGTCGGCGAACACGGTCGGCAGGTCAACGGGCCGCAGCACGGTGTGCCTCCAGCAGGTCGTGGATCTCGGTGGCGATCTCCTCGGGCGTGCGTTCGTCGGTGGCGATCGGGACGGCGGTGGGGTCGGTCGCGGCGAACAGCCGGTACAGCTCCTGGACGTGGCCCAGAAGGCTCGGGCGGCGCGTCAGGAAGCGGTCGGTGGCGGCCCTGCCTGGCCGGGCCTCCATCCGGTGCCGGATCTCCTTCTCGGAGGTCTCCAGGTACACCGTCAGGTCGGGCCGGGGCAGGTAGCTGAGATGCGGGTTGAACATAGCGATGACCACGTCCAGGTCGAGATTGTTGACGGCGGCGTGGTTGACGACGACGGAGCCGATCCACCGGTCGGCTATGAGGTTGCCGGAGACGAGCCGGTGGCGGGCGGA
The DNA here is from genome assembly GCF_019192735.1 of Kitasatospora aureofaciens. Taxonomy (GTDB): domain Bacteria; phylum Actinomycetota; class Actinomycetes; order Streptomycetales; family Streptomycetaceae; genus Kitasatospora; species Kitasatospora aureofaciens_A. The sequence goes on along the minus strand of NZ_JAHTKP010000029.1, from coordinate 77,851 downwards.
GTCCGCAGCATCGAGAGCGCCGGCCAGGTGGAAGGCGAACTGGGTGAGCGCTCCGCCGTGGTCGTTGATGTAGCCGATGAGGGAGCTCAGGGGCTGCGGGATGACGTGCAGCGTCTCGGCGTGCAGCCGCTCGGCCAGCAGCGCGGTGAGGGTGGACTTGCCGGAGCCGCTGATGCCCTCCAGCGCGAGGAGGATGCCGTTGCGGCCGGTGATGGGGGGCTGGTAGCAGGCGGGGAGTTCGCTGGTCACAGCGTTCCTTCGGTGAAGGCGGCGACGTGCGAGGCGACGGCGGCTGACACTGTCGTCTCGGCGTCGGGAGCGGCGAGCAGGGGGGTGAGGTCGAGACGCAAGTCCTCGCGCAGGAGACAGGGCATCAGGCCGCCCGCGTGGTCGAGCCGCAACGCCCAGAATCCTTCGACGCACTGAGGCTTGAGGGGGCAGGAGCCGCATTGCCCGACGTGGTGGCGGCCGAGCCGGCGATGGATGACCTCGATCTCCAAGCCATCGACGGTGAAGACCCGTCGCCCCTGGCCAACACCGACGATCTCCACGCGCTCATCGGTGGTCATGGTTCGCAGGAGCGCAACGAGGTCGTCGGCGGGTACTGCGGAGTCCCGGCCGTAGGAGTTGAAGCCGGTATCCACCAGCTCGATGAACTGGGTGGGGAGCCGCCGTTCGAGGGCGTAGTCGAGGATGGCGGGGATCTCGTGCTGATTCTGCGCTTGGAGGAGGGTGTTCAACTCGACGTGCTCGAAGGCGTCGCGCGCGGCGTCGATCCCGTCCAGGACGGCGGAGATCGGAAGTCTGGTGTGCGCGATCTCCTGGAACGAGGCGTTACTGAAGTAGTGGAGCGACACCTTGATCTTGTCGAGCGGCGTGCCGCGCAACCACGGCAGGCAGCGCGGTACGAGGATGCCGTTCGTGATGAGGCTGAATGTGGTGTCCGGGGCGGTGAACTGGCGCATCTCCTCCAGTACCGGCCGGGCCAGCTTGGAGGCCAACGTCTCGCCGCCGGTGAAGTACACACGGCGGACGCCAGCGGTGATCATGGAACCGATGATCTGAATGTAGTGCTCCGAGCACAGAACTCGCGTGCGGGGCTGCTGGGATCGGTCATCCCGCGTGACACCGGGCGGCACATCGCCTTCGTTGTGGCAGAACCAGCAGGCGACGTTGCACTCGGGCCCAAAAGAGACACGGAGCTGTCCCCGTAACGCCGCGAAGTTGTGCAGGGCGGTCATGCCCAAGTCGGCGTTCGGGATGCTGAGCAGGTCCATCACGCACTCCTGATCAGTCAGGAACTTGGAAGGTGCCGCTCGACTCGCGGGGGACGCATCGAGGGAGCCGTCGCGGACAACCGCGCCGACGCACTTCCGCGGTTGCCGAGGGGGATCGGTATTCCTCGCGTCGGGCGACTGCAACGACGGTAGGGAGCAACAGGAAGTGCTCTCAAGAAAGTTGCGCGTTGTTGCGCGGATTCACCCGAGGGAGGCGATGGCCTCGGTGATCAACCGGCGGGCTGAGTCGCCATACACTGCCATCTTCGACAGCTTGCCGAAAGCGCGTGCGTAGTCGCGGAGTTCACGTGGCTGGGTGACGTTGACCTCGGCGGTGAGGGTTTCCACGACGGCTTCGTCGTCGTCCTGCAGGTAGAAGGCTTCCAAGGGCCACATGGTGCGATCAGCGCCGAACGGGATGATGCCGAGGGACACGGAGGGCAGGGGAAGTACGGTGAGCAGGTGCTGGAGCTGGCCGGCCATTGTCTCGGCGGTGCCGATTTTGTGGCGCAGGACGGTTTCCTCCATCACCACGACGAAGCGGTGATCACCCTCATAGAGGAAGCGAGAGCGGGCGACTCGGGCTGCTACGGCTTCTGCGACATCGTCGGGGGTGCCCTGGAAGTCGGTGATGGAGCGCAGCAGCGCGGTGGCGTAGGGCGCAGTCTGGAAGAACCCGGGAACGACGTTGGAGACGTAGACGCGGTTCACCCGGGTCTGCGCGTACTGGCGCAGTGTGTCTTCCTGGACCTTGCGCAGGCCGTTGCGGTGGATGCGTCGCCACTCCATGTACATCAGGTCGACGGCCCTGGCGGTGGCGATGAGATCTTCGGCCTGGTCATCAGCGTTGCAGGCGGCGCACCAGGCGCGGATGTCCTTGTCGGACGGCTGGACCTGGGCGGACAGGATGCGCGAGGTTTTCGAGCGGTGCCAGCCGCAGCGGCCAGACAGCTCGGTCGCCTTGATCCCGGCGTCCTGGAGGAGGTGTGATAGGCGCGCGGCAAGGGCGATACGGGCTGCCTGGGCGCTGGAGGACGGGGAGGAGGCCATGAGCTGTCTGTCGGGTGTCCGGGCTTAGACGGTGTACTTCTCGTGGTCGATGGCGCGGTCCCAGACCGCCTCGAAGGCGTCGGTGCAGAGCTTCACCACGGCCGGGTCGGTGGTCATCGTCTGGTCTGGGTCGCGCCAGTCGCCGGAACCGGTGAAGTGGTTGAAGATGGCCAGCTTGCCGTCGATCAACCAGAAGTCGTTGCCAGGCAGCGTGAGGTCGGAGGCGTTGTGCCTGGCGAGCCAGCGGACCTGTTCGCCGGCCGCGATGTTGGTGAAGGTGCCGCTGTACTCGTACTTGATGTATTCCGACACCGGCTCCGAGACGATGCGGGCCCGGCGCATCACGACGCCGCGGGCGATCACGTTGGAGGTCAGGTCGAGCCACGGACGCCACCAGGACGCACGGTCATCCGGGTTGTGACGGAAGCCGTTGCGCCACGCCTCGATCTGCGGGGCCTCATCCGCGATCGCGTACGAGTCCTTCATCTCCAGATGTACTGCTGAGCGCTGAGCGCTTTTCAGCAGCTCAGAGAAGTCCGTCACGCTCTGCATCGTCCAGCGCCTTCCTGATGGTCGCCGCCATGCGCAGCGGGATGCGGTTCACGATCTCGTTGTCGGGGATGCCGACGCTGTGGCCGGTCACCCATTCGGTCGTGTCGATCTTGAACTCGGTGACCTCGTCCGGCTTCCAGCCCTGGAACACCAGCTCCTTCTTCTCCCGGTCGAGCCACACCATTGGTGAGCCCTTGTCCCCCGTTTCAGGGTCCACGCCGTAGAAATCTAGCCCCACGATGCCCTCCGGTACCAAGCCTGTTGCCGATTGTTGCAACTACCGAACCGCAGACCTGATGGGGCGTCAAGGGCGCATGGGTGCACCGTGGCCCAAGCAACCATTGCTGCGCGCGCCCTGCTCGCCGCCTCCACCCGCCGCACCGACCTCCGCACTCCGGAGGGGGCCACCCACTGACGGACCCTTCGTCTAAGTTGGACGGATGACTGCGGAGTTGACGGCGGAGTTCGAGACCTTCGTGCGCACCGCGACCGGCCACACCCCCTACCCCTACCAGGCAAGGCTGGCCGCCGAGGGCCTGCCCACCCTCCTGCGGGTCCCTACCGGTGGCGGCAAGACCGTGGCCTCGGTCCTGCCGTGGCTGTACCGCCGCCTGGTCACAGTGCCCCAGGACACCCCGCGCCGGCTGGTCCTCGTCCTGCCCCAGCGCAGCATCGCCGACCAGACCTTCGTCCGCGTCGGGGAGTGGCTGGAGCGGCTCGGGCTGACCGGCGAGGTCGGGCTGCACCTGCTCGCGGGCGGCGCGGCGCAGGAGGGCGGCTGGCGACGGAAGCCCGAGCAGAGCGGGATCCTGGTCGGCACGCACGACATGGTGCTCAGCCGGGCGCTGATGCGCGGCTACGCGGACTGGCGGCCGATGGCGCCGGTCTCGTACGGGCTGCTGCACACCGACACCCAGTGGGTCTTCGACGAGCTGCACCTGCTCGGCCCCGCGCTCTCGACGAGCGTCCGACTCCAGCGACTGCGTGACCGGTTGGGGACGGCGGCGGCGACCCGGACGATGTGGACGTCGTCGACCCGGGACCCGGCCGGCCTCGGTGAGGCGGTGCTCGGGTCGGGCGCGCCCGCGACGCTTCGGCGGGTCGCCCGCCTCGACCTCCCGCCCGGGGACTACGTGGCGGCCCTCACCGAGGCCGTGACCGCGGCGCACGTTCCCGGCACCCGGACCGTCGTGGTGCTCAACTCCCTGGAACGGGCCCGGGCCGTGCACGCCGGGCTGGCCGCCGCGGGCCGCGAGGTGCTCCTGCTGCACTCGTACTTCCGCGCCGCCGACCGCCACCGCCTGCTCGCCGCCACTGAGGGTCAGCGCGACCACGTCGTCGTCGCCACCCCGGCCCTGGAGGCCGGGCTCGACCTGTCCGGCCGCACCCTGGTCACCGAACTCGCGCCCTGGGCCTCGCTCGTGCAGCGCGCCGGCCGCTGCAACCGGTACGGCGAGCACCCCGAGGGCGGTGACGTGCTCTGGTGCACGCCCCCGGAGGGCGGCGACCCGGCCACCGCGCGGTGGCTGACCGCCCACGAGGGCCGGGCCGTCACCCCCGCCCAGCTGCAGGCGGCCCGCATCGACGAGCCGGTCCCGCCGCCTGGCCCGGGCCGCGCGGACCTCCTGGCCCTCTTCGACACGGCCCCCGACAGCGACACCGACAGCGACAGCGACAGCGACACCGACTCCGCCCCCGACACCGAGACCCCGGCCACCGCCGTCGACCGCTGGATCTGCGAACCGTCCGAACTCACCGCGCTGGTCGCCTGGCGCGCCTGGGAACCCACCGGGCCCGCCGAGGACGAGCCCGACCCGGCCGGCGCCGAACTCTGCCCGGTGCCGCTCGGCGAGCTGCAGCAACTGCCCGCCGGCCGGGCCTGGCTGCGCGACGCGCTGGACGGCCGGTGGCGACCCGCGCTGCCGGCGGACCTGCGCCCCGGCGCCCGCCTGCTGCTGGACGCCCGGTCCGGCGGCTACCTCCCGGACCGCGGATGGACCCCGCGCAGCCCGGCCCCCGTGCCGCCCGAGGCCGCCGGCCCCGAGCGGCCGGCCTACGGCTGCACCACCTGGGTGAGCCTCGACCAGCACCTCCAGGAGACCGCGGACGAGGCGCACCTGCTGCTGGCTGCCCTGCCCGAACTCCCCGCCGCCCTGCGCGAGGCCGTCATCCGGGCGGCCCGCTACCACGACCTCGGCAAGTGCCACGACGCCTTCCAGGAGAAGCTGCGCGCCGGCCGGCCCGACCCGCCCGACGGACTGCTCGCCAAGTCGAGGAACGGCGCCGAGCCGCTGCCGCCGTTGCGCCCGACCCGTCCCTACTTCCGGCACGAGCTGGTCAGCGCGCTGCTGCTCCGGCACGGCGGCCACGACCCGCTCGTGACCTACCTGGCCGCCGCGCACCACGGCCATGTCCGGATCACCGTGCGCCCGCGCGGCGACGAGGCCCCGCTGCTGCTCGGCGTCGCGGACGGGGACCGCACCCCGCCCGTCGAGCTGTCGACCGGCGAGCGGTTCCCCGCCCGGACCCTGCACATCGCGACGTTCCCGCAGGAATGGACCGAGCGTGCCCTGTCCCTGCGCGACGACCCCGACCTCGGCCCGTTCCGGCTCGCCTTCCTGGAAACCCTGGTCCGCGTCGCCGACTGGCGCTCCAGCGCCCGCCACGACGGCCCGCTGACCTGGGCCCTGTGACGGACCGGCCCGGTCAGCGCGGCCCGGTCAGCGCGGGCCGGGGTCGCTGGTGCCGGGGCGGCCGTTCTCCAGGTGGCCGGCCCAGCGCCGGCGGAACTTCGGCCCGTCCGCGGCCGCGACGGTGAGGTCGTACCAGCGGCTGTGGGCGTTCACGTCGAACGTGAACTGCGCGGAGGCGCCGGGGCGGATGCTGCGGCTCACCGCCGAGCCCTTCGCGTACGCGTCGACGGCCGTGACCGTACGGGCCACCGGCCCGTCGTTGCGGACGTGGACGTGCACCGTGGTGTTGTGCGTGCTGTCCGGGTTGTACGTGTTGTGCGGGGCGAACCGCGCGACCAGGTCGGCCCGGATCTCGCCCTCGAACTCCGTCACCGACCCGTTCGGGCCGTGCGCGGCGAGGTGGTAGCGGCCGGAGGCCGTCAGCGGCCAGAAGTCGCCGAGGGTGTCGCCGGCCGAGACGGTGTAGCGGCGGGGCGCGGCCTTCGGCGCGGTCCGGTCGTAGACGTAGAGCCACGCGCCCGCCTCGCCCCGGTTGTCGAGCTCCAGCCGGAACTGCCCTGCCCTGTCCGGCTCCTCCTCGTTGACCCGCAGGTCGTAGGGGAGCGCGCGGGCCGGCCGGGTGCCCGGCTCCTGGGTGGGCATCCGCTGGGGCAGCGGCACCCGGTAGGGCCGGCCCTGGGAGGCGATCGGCGCGGGCACCGGGATCGAGACCGGCCGCGGGTCGGCGCCGGAGAAGTCGAGCGCCGAGGTGAGGTCGCCGCAGACCGAGCGGCGCCAGGCGCTGATGTTGGGCTCCTCCACGCCGAACCGGGCCCCCAGGAACCGCAGCACGGAGGTGTGGTCGAAGGTCTCCGAACAGACCCAACCGCCGCGCGACCACGGGGAGATGACCAGCAGCGGCACGCGCGGCCCCAGGCCGATCGGCTGCAGCCCGCCCGGGTCGGCACCGGGGACCAGCGGGCTCATCTCGCCCGGGTACTTGCCGAGGTCGAGCAGCTCGTCGCCGAGGCTCGCCGTCAGGTCACCGGAGACCATGCCGTGGCCGCCCGGGCCGCTGAGGACCGGCGGCATCGGCGGGACGACGTGGTCGAACAGACCGTCGTTCTCGTCGTAGTTGATGAGGAAGACGGTCCTGCCCCACACCTCCGGGTTGGCGGTCAGCGCCTCCAGCACCAGGTTGATGTAGTACGCGCCGTCGGTCGGCGTGGCGGACGGGTGCTCGCAGTACTTGTACGGCGGGACGATCCACGAGACCTGCGGCAGCCGGCCCCGCTCGACGTCGGCGCGGAACTCCCGGAGCGTGTGGTCGGTGGCGCCCTTGTCCACGAGCGGGCCCGACGCGCCCTCGGCGACCTGGTAGCGCTCGAAGAACATCAGCGAGTTGTCGGTGTAGTTGTCCGTGGGCGTGCCCGGCTCGCCGGAGCCGCCCTGGTACAGCTTCCAGCTGACGCCGGCCGCCTCCAGGCGCTCGGGGTACGTGGTCCAGGTGTAGCCGTTGGTGCCCTTGCGCTCCCCCAGGCCGGGGCCGTTGGGCTTGCGGCCGTAGACGTTGCGCGGGTCGCTGGTGCCCGTCCACAGGTAGATGCGGTTGGGGGCGGTGTCCGCGTGCACGGAGCAGAAGTACGCGTCGCAGACGGTGAACGCGTCGGCCAGCGCGAAGTGGTACGGCAGGTCCTGGCGCTTGAGATGACCCATCGTCATGACGTCCTGCTTCTGGTTCACCCACTGGTCGTGGCGCCCCTCGTTCCAGGCGAGGTGGCCGCTGCTCCAGCCGTGGTCGGTGCCGGCCTGGTGCTCGGTGGTGTTCCTGGGGTCGATGTACCAGGGCAGCACCTCCTGCTCGGACGCCGGCAGGCCGCGGTCGTGGTAGCGGCCGGTCCGCACGGCGGCGGCGGGCTGACGCCAGTTCGGCCGGCCGTCCGGCAGCAGCGTGGGCCGCGGGTCGTCGAACCCGCGCACGCCGCGCAGCGTGCCGAAGTAGTGGTCGAAGGAGCGGTTCTCCTGCATCAGGATGACGACGTGCTCGACGTCCTCGATCGAACCGGTGCTGCCGATCGCGGGCAGCGCCAGCGCCCTGCCGACCGCGGGCGGCAGGGCGCCGAGGCCGACGGCGGCCGCGGACGCGCCGCCCAGCTGGAGGAATCGGCGCCGGTCGATGGAGGCCACGTGAAGTCCTTTCCTGTCATGGGCACATAAGTTCCGAACAGGTCCGAACATAGATGGCCGCCACCGGACCGTACACGGTCCGCCGGCGAACGCCGCATGAGCGTTCCGCCAATTCCCGCCCGGCCTGCTCCCGCCCGGCCAACTCCTGTCCGCCCGACTCCGCGCCGGATCCGCCCCGGCGTGGTTCAGCGGCACGGCTCAGCGGCACAACGCGGCGTCCACGGCCGCCTCCAGGTGCTGCGCGGCCGCGCCGGCCGGGACGGTGGTCACCGCGATGTCGACGGCCCGGCCGTCCTCGGTGGCACCCCCGCGGGTCCGGTACCCCGGAATGGTCCCGCCGTGGCCCCAGTACACACCGCCGCACGACAGCGGCCTGCTCTCCAGGCCCAGTCCGTAGCGGATGCCGGGGCCCAGCGCGTCGGCGGGGACGGTGGTGCGCATCTGGGCGAGCTGCGCCGGGGCGAGCAGGCGGCCTGCGAGGAGCGCGCGGTAGAACCGGTTGAGGTCGGTGTTGGTGGAGACCATCGCGCCGGCGGCCCAGGCCGAGGACGGGTCCATCTCGGTGAAGTCGCGCAGCGGCCCGCCGGCCTGCTCCGGGAAGTAGCCCCGGGGGTGGGGGCCGTGGACGGTCATGTCGCCGGGGGAGGGGAAGGAGGTGTGACGCAGGGCGATGCGGTTGATGACGCGCTGGGTGATCGCCTCGCCGACCGGCCGGCCGGTGACCTTCTGGATGACCAGCCCGGCGACCAGGTAGTTGGTGTTGCTGTACGCCCACTTCGCGCCCGGGGCGAAGTCGGCCCTGCGCGCGAGGGCCAGGTCGAGGAGCTCGCGGGGTTCGAAGTACCGGCGCTGCGTGGCGACGAGGTCGAGGCCCTCCGCGAAGTCGGGCAGGCCGCTGGTGTGCTGGAGCAGCTGGTGGACGGTGATGGCGCGTCCGTCGATCCCGTCCCCGCGCAGCAGACCGGGCAGGTAGGTGTCGATGGGCGCCTCCAGGCCGACCTTTCCCTCACCGACCAGCTGCAGCATGACCACAGCGTTGAACGCCTTGGTGTTGCTGCCGATGCGGACCTGCCCGTCGACGGGTACCTCGGCACGGGTGTCCAGGTCGGCCACTCCCGCGGTGTAGGTGCGCGTCCGCCCGTCGCGGCCCGTGACGCTCGCCAGCGCGGCGGGCACCCCGTCGTCCCGCACCAACGCGTCCAGGCTCCGTTGGACGCCGTTCGGCGCGGGGCCGGCCCCCGCCGGCGCACCCGGCGCCACGATCCCGGCGGCCACAACAGCGGCCGCTGCCGCCGACACCATCCCACGGAACCTGCGCCCTGCACGCTCGTACACGAAGAACTCCTCCGGGGTCGGTGGTGAGCAACTGCCTTGTGCCCCCAGCATCTCCGGGCAAGATCGCAAGGGGCATCCCGCTAACCCCCCTCCGCCGAGTAGGGCTGCCCCCGGTGCTCGCCCTTTCGGACGGGCCGGGCGATCCGGCCGCCGGATGCCGCTAGGCTTCGGTCCGCATTCGGGCGGCGCCGAGGGCCTGGCGCTTCATGGGGGGAGTAGTGGGGCGTGCAGCCGTTGCTGCCCGAGGACCCGTCGAGGATCGGTTCGTACCGGTTGCTCGGGCGGTTGGGCGCGGGCGGCATGGGCTGCGTGTACCTGGGCCGGACGGAGGGCGGGCGGACCGTCGCGGTGAAGGTCGTGCGGCCGGAGCTGGCGGTGGATGCGGAGTTCCGGGCGCGGTTCCGGCGTGAGGTGGCGGCCGCGCGCAAGGTGGGCGGGGCATGGACCGCGCCGGTGCTGGACGCGGACACCGAGTCGGGCCGGCCGTGGGTGGCCGGCGGATACGTGGCCGGGCTCGCGCTGTCCGAGGCGGTGGCGGGGTTCGGGCCGCTGCCGGAGCAGGGGGTGCGGGCGCTGGTGGCCAGGCTCGCCGAGGCGCTGGCGGCCGTCCACGAGCTGGGGCTGATCCACCGCGACCTCAAGCCGTCGAACGTGATCCTGTCGCCGGACGGCCCCGTGCTGATCGACTTCGGGATCGCCCGCGCGATGGACGGCACCGCGACCGCCGCGCTGACGAGTACGGGGATCGTGGTCGGTTCGCCGGGCCACATGTCGCCGGAGCAGGTGCAGGGGCATGCGCTGGGCGGGCCGTCGGACGTGTTCCAGCTCGGTACGGTGCTGGCCTTCGCGGCCACCGGGCACGGGCCGTTCCAGGCGGACAGCGCCGCCACGATGCTCTACAAGGTCGCGCACGGCGAGCCGGAACTGGGCGGCCTGCAAGGGGAGTTGCGGGAGGTCGCGCAGGCGTGCCTGGCCAAGGACCCGGCCGCCCGGCCGACCCCGCGCCAGGTCGCCGAGCGCCTCGCGCCGCGCGGCGCGGCCGAACTGATCGGCGCCGGCTGGCTGGCCGCGCCGCTCATGGCGCAGATCAGCCGCCGGACGGTGGAGTTGCTCAACCTGGACGCGGCACCCGAGGCGCCGCTCCAGTCGCCGCCCCGTTTCGCCGCGTTCGCAGGTTCGGCCGCTGCGCCCTGCGGGCGTATCAGCAGTTCTTGATGAACCAGACGGGCGCCCAGTTGCCGTGCGGGTCGCCGAAGGGGGCCCGCGGCGTGGTGTAGACCCACTGCATGTGCTTGCCGTACATCACCGCCCGGGTGCCCGGCGTTTGGTTGTTGTACCACGAGCCGCCGCGGCCCCACCCGTCGCCGGGCAGCTCCCACGTCTTGCATTGCCACATCGTGAACTCGTAGCCGGTGTAGTTGGCGCCCTTGTACGCGCAGAAGTTCTTGTCCCCGCAGTTGCCCGGCGCGAACGCCCCGGCCCGGGCGCCCGTCAGGTCCCGCGCGCGGCTCTCCCCGGGTACGGTCAGCACCACGGCGGAGCCCTCGGACAGCTGGACCCTGTTGAGGGCGACCTGCCTGCCGCCCGAGGTCGCGATGAAGGCGTCCACCTCCTTCTGCAGCCCGGTGATCTGAGTACTGCTCAGTCCGGCGCCGCGCCCCTGGGCAGCGAACGGGCTCTGCGGGGCAGCGGCGGTGGCTGAGGCGGTGCCGGCTCCGGCGAGCACGGCGCTCAGTCCGACCACGGTGGCGGCCAGGGTGAGGCCGGTCCTGCGCAACGTTCGCATGATCAGGTTCCTCCTGTCGGGATCCGCCGACGGCCCGTCCCTCGGGCCAAGGCGGTACGGTGCGGACCCGGAAACCGCCCGGGCCGCCCTCCCGCAACAGCATCGGCCCCGCCGGCGAGCCTGTCGTCGTGTTTCAACGTCCGGTGAATAAGGGCGAATCGGAGGATCGGGAGAATCGGCGAGGATCTCGTGGCATGCTCGGAACAATAGGATCTGTCGCCGACAGGCAACGGGGGGCGGATGGTCTACCGATTCCACTTCACCGGCGCGGACCTCGCGCGCACCCGCGTCGCCGACTCCGTCCCACCGCTGGAGGAGCTGAGCATCGCGCTGCGCGTCCTGCGGGACCGCAACCAGGCGCTGCGCTTCGGCGCGTGGCGCCGGGAGGTCCGGGCCTCCCTCGGGCCGCAGGCGCGGATGGTGCTCGACCTGACGCCCGTTCACGGATGGGTGCCCGCCTTCCTGATCCCGGGCGGCACCGGCAGCGTCCCCGAGCTGCTGGAGCAGGTGGCCGCCACACCCAGGACACAACTGCGGGCCGCCCTGGCCACGATCGCGCAGCGGCAGGGCCTTCCGGGCTGGGCGCACCGGCTGGGCGAGGATCCCGAGGTGCTGCGGCGGCTCGTCGCCGCCCTCGGCGAGGTCCATGCGACGGTGCTGGCACCGTACTGGCCGCAGGTCACCGCCTGCGTCGCCGCCGACCGGGCGATCCGGTCCCGGCAGATGCTGCACGGCGGTGTCGAGCGGTTGCTGAGCGGGCTGTACCCGCCACGGATCCGCTGGCGGGCGCCCGTCCTGGAGGTCGACCTGGTGTCCGGGCTGGAGGGCGACGTCCACCTGCAGGGCCGGGGCCTGCTGCTGATGCCGTCCATGTTCATCACCCAGGCACCCGTGGTCGACCCGGACGCCGAACCCCAGCCCGTCCTGGCCTACCCCGCCCACCACGACGCGACCTCCGGCCCGGCCTCCCTCCTCGGCGCCCGCCCCGCAGCCGACGACACGCCCGCGCCGCTGTCCGCTCTGCTGGGCCGCACCCGCGCGGCCGTCCTGCACATCATCGCGCAGCGCCCCGGCTGCACGACCGGCGAACTCGCCGACGCCCTGACCATCGCCCCCTCCAGCGCGAGCCAGCACGCGACCGTGCTGCGCGAGGCCGGCCTGACCACCACCCTGCGCCACCGCAACACCGCGCTCCACACCCCCACGCCCGCCGGACTCGCGCTGCTGGAGGGGTGTGGGCCGGGGGTCGCCCACGTCCGCCCGTGTGGCTGATCCCGGGTCAAACGCGGTCGTGGACGCCGCCGCCCGGGCCTGACCGGAACCGGCGCGCCGCCCGCGCCGAGACCGCCACCGGCCACCGGCAAACCAGGCCATCGCCGAACACCGCGCCCGGGCCCGCCCCCGCCCCCGCAGGGGCGGGCCGCAGCCCTGTCGGTGGCCCGTGCGACGATCCGGAGCATGATCGTCCCGCTGGAATCCCTGCTGCCCGCCGCCGGTCCGCACGCCTCGACCACGTACGCCGACTGGGCCGCCGCCCACGACCCGGGCGTGGCCCAGGCCGTGCGCGACCTGGTCGGGGAGATGGCCCACGAGCTCAACCGGTCCTGGTCCAAGCCCGGCCGGTTCGTCGACGCGATGGCGGCCCGGGCGCGGCGGCTGCCGCCGGCACACCTGCCGTGGTTCTGGGACACCGTGGGCCATCGGCTGATCGGCTGCGGCAGCCGCCCGGGCGGGCGGGCCTACGCGGCGGCGCGGGCGGCCGAGGCCGAGCACGGGCTGCCGGTGGATCCCGGCTACCGGCGAGCCAACGCCCTGCTGTTCGCGGCGGGCGGGGCCATGCCGGCCAAGGAGTTCGGTGCCCATCAGCGGTTCCTCGCCGAGACGTTGGAGCCGGCTGCCGCGCACGCGGCCCTGGACGCGTTCCTGACCGCATGGGCGGGCTCGCCCGCGGACCTGCCGGCCGATCTGGTGCGCCGGGTGCGGGCCTCCGCCAAGGCGGCCGGGCACGGGGACGGGGAGGTCGCGCGGCTGGTGGGCGCGATCCTGGCGGTCACCCGGAAGAAGTCGGTGCCGGACGCCCTGCTGGACGCCGCCGCAGCGGTCCTGACGGCCCACCCGCCCACGGACACGGCCGCCGCCGCCCTGGTGGAGGTCTTCCCCGACGGGACCACCGACGGCGGGGCCTGGCTGCGGATGCTGATCGGCTGCGGCGCGGCGCAGGCCATGGCGGACGGCCGGGTGGTGCCGGAGGGCGGACTGCACCGCTGGCTGGGGCACTTCGTCCACATGTACCAGTACGCGGCCCAGTCCGGCGGCGGGGTCGCACGCCGGCAGCTCCCGGCCGAACTCCTCGACCTGATAGGCCGGTTGGGTCCGCAGCTGCGGGCAGAGGGCACCGCGGTGGCGCTGCACACCACCCGGCACTACTACCAGGGCCTCGACGCGGACGTGCTGGACGCCTGCCTGGCGGCCGGGGTCGCGGTCGTCGACCCGGGCCCGGAGGTCCGGATGCGCTTCTGGGGCGAGCAGTCCCGGCGGGACCTGGCCGCGCTGGCCGCCGACCCGGTGTTCGGCCCCCGGCTGGAGGGGACCGTCCACGCGGACCTGCTGCCGCAGTGGGGGCCGGCCCGCCCGCGCCGGGCCGGTTCGGCGGTGACACTGCTGCCGGGCAATGAGGGCATCGCCCACGAGGTCGCCGCACGGGTCGGCAAGCTCGTCGACACCGTCGCGGGCGGCGGCATGGCCGGGGCCGAGGAGGCCGTGGCCGAACTGGAGACCGTGCTGGACCGGCCGACGGTGACGGCGCTCGGCGGGATCGCCGACGCCCTCGCCGAGGCCGGCGCCGCGGGCGCACTGCGGCGCTCGCTCGCGGCCGGCCTGCCGGAGGAACTGGCCTGGCCCGCCCTGGAGTCGGTGTACGCCCGGTTCGCGGCGGACGCCGGACCCGACGACGCGGCGGACGGCCCCCTGCCGGGAGTGGCCGGGGTGACCTCCACCTGGCCCGTGCTGACGGTGTTCGGACGCGACCGGGCGGTCGCCGTCGCCCCGGACGGCGTGCGGGCCTTCTGCCAGTTCACCGTGTCCGACGACGCCACCATGTTCGCCGTCCACTACGTCGGCGGCTCCTTCCTGGTGAGCTGGACCCTCGAAGCGAACCCCTACCACTGCGACACCGCCGTCTGGGCCGACCGTCCCGAGCACCCGTTCACCCCGGACGAGACCGGCGGCCTGGTGCCCTTCGGCGGCAGCCTGGACGGGGCGTACGGCTTCCAGTTCGAGACCGCCGACGGGGGCGGGCGCCACGGCGGCCACCGGGTGCTGCGCCCGGGCGGCACCGAGGGCATCGACTGCGACGAGCTGCAGCTCGGCGACGGCTCGCGGATCTGGACCAACGCCGTGTTCGGGGACCGGCCGTGGGAGCCGGTGGACCCGGTCACGGGGGAGTCGCAGGGGGCGGCGGCGCTGCCGGACTTCCCGGGCCGCCCCGCGAGTGCCGAACCGTCCGAGGCCGGCATGGCCCTCGCCACCGAGGCCCTGCACCTGGCCCCGCTGCCCGCGGGCCTGACCGACTCCCCGCTCGGCAGCCGCGACGGACTCGTCGGCACCCGCGTGCTCTTCCGCACCCGCCACCGCGACCACGCGCCCGACCACTTCCTCGTCCAGAGCATCGACGGCCGCACGGCCCGCTTCGACATCGACCGCCCGGGCCAGGAACCCTGGGCCCTGTGGACGCCGCCGCACGGCACCCAGGATGTCGTCCTCGCCGAGGCACAGACCCGCACCGGCGTGCGCGCGTACACCGCCGACGGCAGCCTGCTGTGGGAACTGGACGGCCACCACTCGCCCCGCCACCCGCGCGTCAGGCCGACCCGGCAGGTCACCGTCTCCGGCGGCGTCGCCCTGCCACCCGCCTTCTGGTACCTGCTGCGCACCCGGGACGAGGCCGGATCCCGGGCGCTGCGCACCGTGGCACAGGAGACGGCGGACGCCCTGCTGACGGCCGCCCGCACCGGTGCCGAGGCGCTGCGCGCCGCCGTCGCCCGGGAGTTGCCGCACGTCACCGACCCGGTGCTGGCCGAGGCCGTCGCGGCGGTGGCCGAGCGGGCCGCCCGGGTGGAGGAGCGCAGGCTCGCCCTGCACCGGCGGGTCACCCTGCTCGCCGAGGCGCCGCCGGCCCCGCCGCGCCGGTCCGCGCCGGACACCGAGCTGATGCCCGCCCTGTTCGGGCTGGTCCCGGACGGGGAGCGGGACCCGTGGCGGTGCACCCCGGACGCGCCCCTGCCCGCGACGCTCGGCGCGCTGGCCGCCGACGGCGCCTGCCTGGCCGGGACGATCGTGGAGGAGGTCCGGCGGCTCTCGCCACCGGCGCCCCCGCACGACTGGTCGCAGCTGCTGGGCGCGATCGACGCCGCGGCGTGGCGGGCGGCAGCCGCCCCGACCCCGGACGCGGCGCGGTCCGCCCTGCTGGCGCTGCTGGACACCTGGGCCGACCAGCCGTTCGCCCGCGCGGGCAGCCGGTGGTGGGTGGGCCGCGCCTCCGCCGAGACCCTGGACGGGCTGCGCGCGGACGGGATCGCGGTGGCATCCGCCGCCGTCCGGGATGTGGCGTCGGAGCACTGGTTCACGGCGCCCGCCGCCGAGCAGTACCCCGCTGCCGAACACCCCGCCGCCGACCCGGTATCGCCGGCGGTCCCGCAGTCCCGGCTCGTCCGGGTGGAGCGCGACGACGCCGCCCGCCTGCGGGCCCTGGTGGAGGCGATCGAGGCGCACGGCCCGGTCCCGGTCCCGGAATCAGCAGCCGCCCGCTTCGCCGAACTGACCGGCGTACGGCGGTCGGTGGCCCGACTCGTCGTCGCCGGCCTGGTCGCCCGCCCCGACTGCGACGAGCACCGCGCCCTCGTCTCCAAAGCCCCGTACAAGGCCACACCCATGACGGCCGAGGCCTACGACCGGCTGCGCACGCAGCTCGGGGACGAGGGCCGGCGGGCCGTCCTGGCGGCGGCCGTGCCCGAGGACCCGGCCGAACTGTGGCGCCCCGGCGGCGTCGAGGCGGCCGCCGAGCGGATGGCCCACGTCTGGCGCGAGCGCGTCGGGACGCTGCCCGCCGTGCACGACGAGGCGGCCGACACCCTGGAGGCCGACCTGGGGCTCCCCGAGGTGTGGGCCCGCCGGCTCGCGGGCGGCTACTCGGCCGCCGCCGACACGACCGTGGGGGCGGCCGGCTGGGAACTGACCGCGACCCCGTACGGCGCGGGGGTGGAGGTCCGGGCCGTACCCCCGGCCGGACCCGAACTGCCCTACGGAACCCCTGTGGGCCTCGCCCTCCCGCAGATCGCGAGCGCACTCGTGTGGGCGTGGACGGACCGCCCCGTCGGCGACCCGGCAGTGGCCGGCGCCATGGACCTCCACGAGCGCCTGCGCACCGAACTGGACCGCCCGGAACTGCTGCTGGCCCTGGAGGGCGGAAAGGTCAAGGACACCCCCGAGCGAATCGCCGAGCGATTCGGCCCCGAACGCCTGCCGGTGGCGAAGGACCGCCGCAAGGAGGAGACCCCGGTCCGACGGCAGACCGCCTACGACTGCGGACCGCTCGTCGTCTGCGCGCCCGGCGGCACCGCGTTCCTGCGCCCCGCAGCGATGACCGGCCCGCAGGCACGCCGCCGCGTCCACGACGTCACCGACCTCGCCGACGAACTGGCCCGCGTGGCCCACCTCCTGGCCGGCGGCGGACTGGAACGCATGATGCACCGCGCCCGCACCACACCCGTGCCCGCCGGAGCCTACGAGGCCAACCCCCAACACTCCTGCCCCGACCTGGTCGCCCGCGCGGCGGGCCGACTCGCCGTCGGCCCGGACGCAGCAGCCCTCTACCTCCAACTGGCCACCCTGGCCGCCCCAACCGACCGCAACATCCGACGCTGGAACTACTGGACGACCAAACAGCACGCCGCAGCACGCACCGAACTCCTCGCCACCGGCGCAGTGACGGAGGCCAAACGCCCCCGCGCCGGCCGAACCCTGTTCCTCCCCGGCGAGTGGACCGACCTGAAGGCCCCCCACCTCCCCCTGGAAACCGCAAAACTGCCCACCCACGCCGTACGCCCCCTGTGGCGCAACGAAATCCGCTCCCCGTTCCTCCGCGTCCTGCCGACGGCTCCCCTCCACGAGATGTTCGCCACCGCCTGGACCCGCGAACACGGCGAACCCGCCACACCCTGAGACATGCCGTCCTCTGGCCGGCCCCCCGCCTGCGCGGGGGCCGCCCGCGGATGGTCCGAGGTTTTCCCCGCCCTACGCTGGCGCGATGGGTTTGTGCATAGAGGTGCTGATCGTGGACTGGCCGCGGGTGGAGGCGGTCGCGCCCGGTGACCGGGAAGAGCTGCTGATCGACGCCGCCTTCGACGAGGAGTACGACGACGACCCCGTCGAGCACGGCTGGTCGTGGTCCGAGCGGCCGGGTGAGGACTGGTACGGCAGGTACGCCCTCCGGAACACGATGGACTCGTACAAGGCGCACTTCTATGCCGGTCACCGCTGGGACCACATGCGCGAGTTCGTCGAGCCGGAGGTGCGCGAGGTCCTGGACCGGTTCAACGACGCGCTGTTCTGGCATGCCCTGGAGGAGGTGACCGGGGTCGGCTCGGGGCTCCCGGAGCGGCCGTGCACCTGGGACGTGGGCCTGTTGCTGTGGTGCCCGCCCGACCACGTGCCGGTGATCGCGGGCTGGTGGCGGCAGGTGGCGCCTCGACTGGAGTCCCTGCGCGAGCCGTTCGACCGGCATGCCGCGGAGCCCGACGGATGGATCACGACCTTCGAAGCGTTCGCCGACTTCCTCACCGACTGGGGAGAGGTGGTCACGGAGGCGGAGCGCCGCGGCTGGGGCATCGTCGGCCTGCGCTGCTGACCGTCATGACCGCCACCACGGTTCGGGGTTCGCATCCGCGCCGGGACCCGGACGGCCATGGAGGGTTGGCCGTCCGGGTCCGGGTGTTCGGGGTGTCACGCGCGGCGGGGCGTCACCAGACGCGGTAGACCGCGTCGCGGGCCTGGCCGAGGTACTGCTGGTAGGTGCCCAGGTGCCAGGCCGCCCAGGAGGCCCAGCCGCGGCCGGTGCCGTCGTTGTCGATCGCGTAGGCCTTGCGGGCCGACCAGCCCATGTCCTGCCAGTTCTCGTCGGTCACGACCCCGGCGTCGTGGCCGTGGACCTCGGGGTACCAGTGCTCGTTGATCTGCCAGGCGCCGAGGTCCTTGGTGCCCGGGTCGGGGTCGGTGGGCTGGTTGGTGTGGACGGCCAGGCGGTTGCAGCCGGACTCGGCCATGGCGATCGCCACGGCGTAGATCGCGTCGTCGTTGCGGCCCTCGGCCGACTTGTCCTTGGCGAAGCCGGCCCACTTGGCCTCGCGGGCGCAGGCGTCGATGCCGCTCTGGTCGCCGGCGGCGGAGGCGGTGAAGCTCGTCGAGGTGAGGCTGAGGGCCAGGATGGCGACCGAACCGGCCAGTACGGCACGAGTCTTGCGCAGCACGAGAGTTCTCCCTTCGGCGCCGGCCCGGGGTCGGGCCGGCTGCAGGTCAGGAAGCTATGCGGCGTGTGTCGACGAATCGTCGACGATCGGTATACGCCCGGCCGGCCGGGCCCGCCCGAACCGCGGACCGGGGCTCAGGCGGCCGGCAGCCGCAGGCGGAACAGCGCGCCGCCGCCGGGGGCGGCCTCGGCGGTGAGCGTGGCGCCGTGGGCGTGGGCGATCTGGCGCGCCATGGCGAGCCCGAGGCCGGAGCCGGGCAGGGCCCGAGCGGCCGAGGCCCGGTAGAAGCGGTCGAAGACGTACGGCAGGTCCTCGGGGGCGATGCCGGGGCCGTGGTCGCGGACGGTCAGCTCCAGCCCGGCGGTGAGCCGGACCTCGACGGCGGCGCCCGGCGGGCTGAACTTGGCGGCGTTGTCCAGGAGGTTGGAGACCAGCCGGGCCAGCCGGGCCGGCACGCCGGGGACGGTGCGCTCGCCGGCATCGTTGTCCAGGGTGAAGGTGATCGCCGGCCAGTGGCCGCGCGCGGTGTCCACGCAGTGCTCGACGAGCCGGCCGACCGCGACCTGTTCGAGCAGCGGCTGCGGCTCCTCGTCGCGGGCCAGCTCGATGAGGTCGTTCACCAGGCCGGTCACCTCGCGCAGCTGGCGGCGCAGTGCGGCCGCCGCCCGCTCGCGCTGACTGTCAGTCAACCGATCGGCGCGGGACAGCAGTTCGGCGTTGGTGCGCAGTGCGGTCAGCGGAGTGCGCAGCTCGTGCGAGGCGTCGGCGACGAGTCTGCGCTGGGCGGCCACGGACTGCTCCAGTGCGCCCAGCATGGTGTTGAAGCTGCCGGCCAGCCGGGTCAGTTCGTCCTCCCGGCGCCCGGGCGGCAGCTCGATCCGCAGCCCCGCGTCCCGGGTGGCGGCGATCCGCTCGGCGGTGCGGGTCAGCCGGGCGACCGGGGCGAGGCCGGTGCGGGCCACCGTGAGCCCCAGCGCGGCGGCCAGCAGCACACCCACCGCCGCGACGGCCGCCATCAGCGCGCCGGCCTGCCGCACCCCCTCCTGGACGCTGTCGGCGCGCAGCGCGACCTGGACGGCCTGCCGGGTGCCGGGCGGCGCCGCGATCATCGGCGTCGTGAGCATCCGGGCCGGGTGGCCGCCGATGATGAGGTCGGTGAAGTAGCCGGCCCGCTGCCGGTCCGCGACCTGGCGGGTGGCCGGGGTGACGGGCAGCAGGTACGGCTCGTTCGGCGCCTTGGCGGGGTCGGCGGAGACGATCTGCGCGCAGGCCGGGGCGGCCAGGTAGTTGCACTCGCCGTAGACGACCTGCGGGCCCTGGTCGCGGTGCTGCTGCTGCACCAGGGTGGCCTGCTGGGTGAGGTGCTGGTCCAGCTGGTGGTTGAGCTCGTAGCGGACGATGCTGAACGCGGCCGCGCTGATCCCGAGCGCCACCACGGCGACCGCGGCCGTGCAGGCGAGGGCCAGCCGGGTGCGAAGCGGGCGCCGGCGCCGCCAGCGGGCGTGCGCCCGCAAGCCCGGTTCGTGGGACCTCAGGCCCGGTCCGTGCGTCCGCGCGCCCGGTCCGTGCGCGCTCAGACCCGGCCCCTGCGCGCTCAAGCCCGGTCCAGGCGGTAGCCGACCCCGTGCACGGTGTGCACCAGCCGCGGCTCACCGCCGGCCTCCAACTTGCGGCGCAGGTAACCGACGTACACGGCCAGCGAGTTGGAGTCGGGGCCGAAGTCGGCGCCCCACACCCGCTCCATGATCACCTCGCGCGGGAGCACCTGGCCGGGGTGGCGCAGCAGCACCTCCAGCAGCGTGAACTCGGTGCGCGAGAACTCCACCGGCCGCCCGGCCCGGACCCCGGTCCGGGTGACCGGGTCGACCTCCAGATCGGCGAAGCGGCAGCCCGGCTCCTCGGCCGCCGGGGCGCTGCGCCGCAGCAGGGCGCGCAGCCGGGCGGTCAGCTCGTCCAGTGCGAACGGCTTGACCAGGTAGTCGTCGGCCCCCGCGTCGAGGCCGTCGACGCGGTCGCTCACCGAGTCGCGGGCGGTCAGCACCAGGATCGGGATCCGGTCGCCCAGGGCCCGCAGCCGGCGGCAGACCGCCAGGCCGTCGAGGACGGGCATGAGCAGGTCGAGCACCATCGCGTCGGGCTGCCAGCCGGCCACCTCGCTCAGCGCCGCCAGCCCGTCGGCTGCGCCGCGCACCTCGTAGCCCTCGACGGCCAGACCGTCCTCGACGGCGGCACGCACCTCCGGATCGTCGTCGACGACCAGCACCTTCTGCCCGTTGCTCATGCGGACAACCCTCTCAAAACGACTCTGAGAAGTCTCTTGGACGGCCTCAGCGGGCTCGCGGCATGCGGACCGAACACGAAAGCCCCGACCGGCACGACAGGAACGACGGACCCCCGCCCCTGTCGGTGGTGATCGGCGCCGGCGGCACCGGCGGACACATCTACCCGGGCCTCGCACTCGCCGAGGCGCTGCGCAGGGCCCGTCATCTCCTTCGTGGGCACCGAACGCGGCCTGGAGAGCACCCTCATCCCGCAGGCCGGCCACCGGCTGCACACCGTCGACATGATCCGTTGCTTTGAATCTCAAGGAGTCTCAGCAATCCGGGCCTTTCGGCCGGGAAGGTTCGTAACGGTGTCACCGGAGCGCGAGTTGCCCTCCGACGGCAACGTGACCGCCAGGTACTACAACTACGGGACGTACAACCTCTCCAACCAGTACGGCCGGCACTGGCTGTTCAACAACCAGACCGGCGGCGCCGTCGTGAGGCTGTGCACCGGCTACAACGGCGTGAACTGCGGAGCCCCCTTCGGGCCCGGCTGGTACGCGGTCGACCTCGGCCCCATCAACTCGATCGTTGTCTCGGCCCAGTAGCCCCGCACCGGTCGTGCCACGAATTCGCATCGGCAGCATTCCGCTTCGATGGGGATCGCGGTCGACCCGCGAACAACTCGTGACCGACCGGAAATCCGTCGTCCGTTTTCGCCGTCCCATTGACGGCGAAAACGGACGACGACGATCAGCGCGGGCCGAGGGAGGACTCGTCCCCACGCAGGATCATCCGGTGCGCCCGCTGCAGCACCTGGCCCGGATAGACGCCCAGGTCATCGGCCAGACGGCGGCGGGTGCGGTCGAACACGGACAGTGCGTCGGCCTGCCGGCCGCTCAGGTACAGCGCGTGCATCAGCATCGCGGCGACCGGTTCGTTGAGGGGCTGCGCCTCGGTCAGGGCCGACAACTCGGCGATCGCTTCGGCGTGTTGGCCCTGTTGCAGCTGCCAGCCGAGCTTCCGCTGGACCATGGCGATCCGGCGCTCGGTGAGCCGCAGCCGCTCCAGCTCGGCGAACGGGCCCGGCTGGCCGGCCAGGGGCTCGCCGCGGAACAGGTCCAGCGCCCGGGAGCAGAGGCGGACCGCCTCGGCCGGTTCGCCCGCCCGCTCGGCCGCGCCGGCCGCCGTGAGCAGCTCCTCCATGCGCGCCACGTCCACGGTGACCGCGCCGGGGAGCAGCCGGTAGCCGCTCCGGTCGCGTTCTATCGCCTCGTGCGGGCTGTCTCCCACGCGCAGGATCTTGCGCAGCCGGTAGATGTAGACCGGCACCACCTTCGTGCTCGGCGGCGTCTCGCCCCACACTCCGTCGAGGAGTTCCTGCTGACTGACCGTCCGCCCCGGGCACAGGGCCAGCGCGGTCAGGACGGCTTGCTGGCGCAGATGCCCCAGGTCCAGGGGCCGTCCGTCGTGCCACGCCCGCAGCGGTCCGAGGAGCGAGATCTGCAACCGCGGTCCGGGCGTGCGGCGGGCGGCAGCCGACGGCGCCGGGCTTGTCGCCTGCCCGGTCGCCTGCCCGGTCGCCCGCCTGCGGGGGCCGCGGCCGGGGGCGACCAGGCCGCTGTCGAAGGCGTGGACGATGGCGGCGCTCCGGTCGGGCAGCCCGAGTTTGGCGAGGATCCGTGCGAGGTGTCCGGCCACGACGTCCCGGGGGACGGCGAGGGCGGCGGCGATCTCGTCGTCCCTCAGGCCGCAGCCGACGGCGTAGAGCACCTCGCGTTCCTGCGGCCTGAGCGCGGTGAGGGTCGGCTGAGCGGTGGTTGTGGTGATCGGCATCGTGGCCCCCGGGCACTGGATTGCTCCCTACGGTGGATGCCGTCGATGCTGGTCCCGGCGTCGGACCGAGGACAGGCCAGGGGACCGGTCAGAGCACCGGCCATATCCGGCCGGTGACCACGCCGGGGCGGGTGCGCGCACCGGGATGGCCACCGGTCGGTGCGGTCAGGCGGCGCCGAACACGACCGCCGAGTTCTGGCCGCCGAAGCCGAAGTTCTGCTTGATGGCGACATTGATCGGGGCGGGCCGGCCCACAAGCGGGGTGTAGTCCAGGTCGCAGTCGGGGTCGGGATTGTCCAGGTTCGCGGTGGGCGGCACGTACTTGTCGCGGATGGCGAGCAGCACGCCGACGCTCTCCAGCACCCCGCACGCGCCGCAGGCGTGGCCGATGACCGACTTGGGCGCCGTGATCGCCACGTGCCGCGCGTGCGGGCCGAAGGCGCGCTTGATGGCCGCGGTCTCGGCCCGGTCGTTGAGCGGTGTCGACGTTCCGTGCGCGCTGACCAGGTCCACGGCGGCGGTGTCGAGACCGGCGTCGGCGCAGGCCAGTTCGATCGTCCTGGCCGCCGTCGCGCCGTCCGCCCGGGGGGCCACGGGGTGGTGGGCGTCGCAGGTGGACGCGGCGCCGAGCACCTCGCCGTGCACGGTCGCGCCGCGGCGCAGTGCCGATCGCTCCGACTCCAGCACGAGCACGGCGGCGCCCTCGGCCGGCACCATGCCGTCACGGTCGCGGTCGAACGGCCGGGAGGCGGCCGCCGCCTGCTCCGCCGGCCGCCGCGAGAGCGCGTCCAGCAGGCAGAACGACGCCAGGCACGGCAGGTCCAGCCAGCTCTCCACCCCGCCGACGAGGACCACGTCGGCGATGCCGTCCCGCACCGCGCGCATGCCCGCTCCGATGGCGTCCGTCGAGGATGCGCAGGCGGTCGAGATGGTGAGCACCGGGCCCTGGATGTCCAGTTCCTGGGCGACCAGCCCGGCGGCCTGGTTGGGCAGCAGACGGAGCAGGCCGAGCCGGTCCATCCGCGACCACCCGTTCCGGCGCAGGCCGGTCACGAAGCGCGCCGCTTCGTCGAGCCCACCGCCGCCGGTGCCGACGTACAGGGCCCCCGGTGCCGCGCGCAGTCCCGCGTGCGCCCGCGCCTTCATCGCTGCGGCGAACAGCAGCTGCTGGAAGCGCGAGGTGCGGCGGGCCTGCTGGGCGGACATGTGCTCCCGGGGGTCGAACCCGGTGACCACACCGCCGACCTGGCACGGCAGCGGCTGCTCCAGTTCCAGCGCCGAGATCGCGGGCCGTCCGGCGGACAGGGCGGCCCACAGCTCCTCCGGTGTGGGGCCCGCGCACGACTCGACGCCGATGCCGGTCACCAGGACGCGGTTGCGCGCCCCCGCGGACGTCACAGCCGCGGACGTCGCCCCCGTGGACGTCACAGCCGCGGACGTCACAGCGCCCCCGACACGGCGTCGACCACGTCTCCGACCGTGTGCAGGTCGGAGGTCCTCGTGCTGGTCGCCGCCAGCTCGATCCCGAATTCCTGCTCCAGCGCGACGAGCAGTTCGAGCGCGTCCATCGAATCGAGTTCCAGCGCCGGCCGGTCGGGATCGGTGGCGTAGAAGAGGGCCGATTCGCGGGTGATGGACGCGTGGGATTCGCGCAGGTCCGGCCGGATACGGGTGATCTCCTTGATGACCACGGGCAGCACCTCGGGCATGAAGCATTTCCTTTCGTGAGGTATTTCACGGACGGTCATATCGCGGGCCGGATCAGCGGCCGGATCAGCGGCCGGATCGGGCCGGATCACGGCCGCATCGCGGAGAAGTACACGCAGCGCCGCGTGATCGTGAACGGGCCGCTTTCGTATTGCTGTTCCAGCGCCTCGGTGAGCATTTCCGCAGCGGCGTGCCGGTCGATCCCGGGCAGCGCGGCGGTGGCGAACATCGGGGTCGAGCACAGGGCGGCGAGAAAGCTCGGGCCGAGGGTGAATTCCCGCTCGGTGGTGACGACGCCGGTGAATCCGCCCGCGGCGAGGGCGGTCCGGTAGTCCTCGGCGCTCCTGCGCAGCCCCGAGGGGCGGCCGCCGGCCGACCGGGCGAGCTGGAACCCGCGCATCCGGGCGATGCGGCGGGCCGTGCCGACCAGCTCGGTGTACAGCGGCATGTCGGCCGCGCTCTCCGCGCCCGAGTAGAAGGCCGAGTTGAACACGAGGCGTCCGCCGCCGGCGAGCACGTGCCCGATCGCGGCGAGCGCCTCGCCGAGGTCCGGGACGAGATGGATGCAGTTGGCCAGCACGACGGTGTCGAAGGCCTGCGGCGGGAACAACCGGGAGACGGAGGACGCGTCGCCCACCGCGAAACGGGCCCGGTCGCCCAGGCGGGCCCGTGCCGCGTCGAGCAGGGCCGGATCGGGATCGACGCCGGCCAGGGACATGGCCGGGTCGCGCAGCAGCAGCTGCTCGCTCACGGCCCCGTCCCCGCACCCCACGTCGAGGACGGCCGGCCCGGACCCGACCGGGACCAGGTCGAGCAGTGCCTGGCACAACTCGGCGTACTCCGGGTCGAGACGCAGGGCGGCGTAGTCCGTGGACGGTTTCGCCTCGCCCACGGCCCCGGGGGATTCGGCCCCGGGGGATTCGGATACGGTGCCCTCTCGTTCGTCCATGAATTGACCCTCCGTAAATCGGCGCGGCGCGGAACGAATTGACGGGGGCCGACGCTAGCAGCGCACCGAAGGGGCAACAAGAGAGCTGTTTACCGCACCAACGCCCCCGAACTGCACGACCAGCAGGAACGGCTCTGTTTCATCTTTGCTTCATCGCGACCGGATAGCTTCGGCAGCCTCCACCGAGACGTCAAAAGGGAGCGCAGCATGATGACGATTCGAGGCCGGCTTCGCACGGTATCGGGCCGGTGAGGCAGTGGAATTCACAGAACTGGGCGACCGCACGGTTCCCGCCGGCCGACTGGTGTTCTGGACGCCGACCGCCCGGGCCTCGGCCTGGGCCGACGACCCGCGAGCGCCCGCGCTCGTCCACGAGCACCACGTGCGCTCGGCGGCCGCCCGCGGACCGCAGCAGGTGGACCCGGCGTGGATCGGGGTGTCGTTCGGCGTCGGCCGGATCGGCCGCCACCGGCTCGCTCGCGCCTTCTCGGCCTGGCTGCGCCAACACGAGCATCTGCGCAGCCGGCTGGAGCCGACCCCCGAGCACTGGGTACGCCGCACGCTCCCCGCGAACGCGGTCGCGCTGCGCCAGGAGGAGATCGGCGTCTTCGCCGACGGCGCCCCGGTCCGGCGGCAGATCGAGGCGTTCTTCGACCGCGTCAGCCCGCTGGGCTGGCCGCAGGTGGTCTTCGCGACGGTCGAGGGCGCGGACGGGGTGACGGTGTTCGCGGGGGCGGACCACGGCGTCGTGGACGGCTACACGCTCGCCATGGTCCCCGGCCAGATCCGCGGCCTCCTGGCCGGTGGCGCCGAGGACGTGCCCGGGCCGACCTTCCTGGACTTCGGGGCCGAGGAACCGAACCTGGTCGAGCGGCTGCCGATGCGGCCCGAACATGCGGACCGCTGGCGGACCCTGCTGCGCGGCGAAAGCGGCGGGACCCCCGCCTTCCCCCTGCCGCTGGGCGCCTGCGAGGCGCCGCACACGCAGGTCAGCACCGACCAATGGCTGCTCGACGCACCGGCGGCCGCCAGGTTCGCCGCCGCGTCACGCGCGGGCGGCGGCACGACCGCCGCAGGACTGATGGCCTGCCTCGCGCTCGCCGCGGCGAAGGTCGCGGGCAAGCGGCAGCTGTCCGTCGTGACCCTGGCCAACACCCGGCCCGACCGGTGGCGGGCGGCGCCCGGCTGGTTCGTCGGCCTGCAGCCGGTCCGGATCCCGACGGCCCCCGGGGCCGCCTTCGAGGACACCGTCGCCCTCGCCACCGCCGAACTGCGCCGCCACCGGCCGGGGTTGGGCAGCTCGCCGGCGCACATCGGCCGGCTGCTGCGCCGGGAGATCCGCCCCCGGTTCGTCGTGTCCTATCTCGACGTGCGCCGGGTGGAGGGCACCCCGCCCCAGCAGGAGGACACGATGCTGCGCAGCCGGATCCACAGCCCGGCCGAGGTGTACATGTGGCTGACCAGGAGCGAGCGCGGTGTGCACCTGACGACCCGTTTCCCCGACACGGCCGTGGCGCGCGCGAACGTCGCACGCTTCGTGCAGGCCGCCGAGCAGGCTGCCGCGCAGGCCGCCACCCGCGTCGCGGACGGCCACCGGGTCGACGCCGTGCCAACGCCCGAAGCCCTGCCCGTGCCCGTAACCGTGCCCGCAGCCGGGCGCCCCGAGAAGGAGACGATGCTGCCGTGCGGATGACCCAGATCCTCGACTGGCGGCCCGAGCCGGGCGAAGTGGTCGAGTTCGAGCCGACCAACGACCGGGCACCGGTGCCGCACGACGTGCCCGCCTCGTACTTCCAGCGCGCGCACCTGGAGCTGGCGGCCGCCCGCCGCGCCGCCGGACAACGGCAGTCGCCCTGGGTGGCCCTGGCGTTCGACCTGCCCGGCCGGGCCGATCTCGACGCGCTCACCGACGTGTGGCAGGGGCTGGTGCGCCGGCACGAGGCGTTCCACACCTGGTACGAGCCGCGGACCGGACCGCAGGCCGGACCGCAGACCGATCCGCAGTGCGAGCCGCAGGACGACCCGCAGGCCGAGAACCTGGCCGGATTCCGCATGCCGCCAGCTTCCCTGACGGTGCGTCCGGTGCGCGTGGGCGACTTCACGAGCGCGGGCGACCTGCACGACTACCTGCACCGGCGGATCGACGAGCAGACCGCGGTGAGCTGGCCGAGCCTGCTCGCCGGAGTGATCCGGCGGGACACGAAGTCCACCGTGTACGTCGCGATCGACCACACCTACACCGACGCGCACTCCCTGGCGCTGCTGTTCGACGAGATCCGCACCCGGTACCACGCGGCCTGCGCCGGCGCTCCCGTCGACCTCGCCCCGGCACCCGGCTACCTGGAGTACAACCGCCGCGAGCGGGAACGCTCCCTGGCGCTGACGCCGGGCGCGCCGGAGCTCGCCGCATGGTCGGAGTTCCTGGCCGCGGGCGGCGGCGGTTTCCCCGACTTCCCCGTCGACCTGGGCGCCGACGGCCACACCCTGCTGCCCGGCGCGCGACTGCAGTACCCGGTGCTCACGGGCGCCGAGGCCAGCGCGTTCCGGGCCTACTGCGCCCGGCACGGCGGCGGGTTCGCGGCGGGTGCCTTCGCCGCGCTGGCGCTCGCCCAGTGGGAGTTCACCGGCAACGACGTCTACCGGGTGCTGACGGCCGTGTCGACCAGGGCCTACCCCCGGCTGTTCCACGTGCAGGGCTGGCTGGTCAACGTCGTGCCGCTGCTCTTCCGGCTGCCCGCCCCGCCGACTCTCGCCGGCGCGATCGGCGCCGCGCA
This sequence comes from Kitasatospora aureofaciens, assembly GCF_019192735.1. Taxonomy (GTDB): domain Bacteria; phylum Actinomycetota; class Actinomycetes; order Streptomycetales; family Streptomycetaceae; genus Kitasatospora; species Kitasatospora aureofaciens_A. Next base: position 49,939 of record NZ_JAHTKP010000029.1, on the reverse strand, counting down.
GCAGGGCTTCCAGCGCGCCCGTGCAGGATGCGACGTGCCGCTGCACCGGGCGCTCGAACTGGTCCACGACGGCGGGGACGTCTCCGCCATCCCCCCGATGGTCTCCTACCTGGACGGACGCAGCGCCCCGAGCTCCCACGACTACCTGGGTGCGGACGCGACCGTCCTGACCGGCCCCGACGCCGCCAGCGGCGTGTCGATGTGGTTCAACTGGTTCCCCGACCGGGTCGACCTGGCGGTCACCGTGCCGGACACCCCGCAGGCCGCGACGGGTGTGCCGAAGTACCTCGACCGCGTCAGGGAGATCATGCTCACCGCAGCCGGTGCCCACCCGACTCCTTGACCCGCTGCCGGCACCCCCGGCACCCTGACCCCGCCTGGCGTCCGGCGCGCCCCCTCGCGCCGGACGCCTTCTCGCGCCGGACGCGCTAGACCAGGTCATCGGGCGTGGGACCGAAGGTGTGTGCCAGGTGCTGGGCGAGATCGCTGAACGAGCGGGCGGCGGCGCTCTGGTAGGCGGTGTCCCGGCGCAGCAGTGTGGCGGTGCGCGAGGGGAGCGGGGGGTCGACGGGTACGGAGCGCAGGTGGGGCTGTTCGCGGGTGATGGCGTCGGGCAGCACGGTGGCGAGGCCGGTCCGCCGGACGATCGCGACGAGCGCGTTGACGGAGTTGGCCTCGATGGCGACCCGTGGCCGGACCCGGTGCTCGGCGAGGTAGCGGTCGATGTGGTGCCGGGTGGCGAAGTCCGGGCTGAGCAGGGCGAGTTGCTGGTCGCCCAGGTCGCGGACCGGGAGCGGGCCCGGGCTGGTTGCGTAGGGGTGGGCGGAGGCGACGACGAGGCCGAGGTGCTCGGTGAACAGGGCGGTGGCGGTGACGGCCGGCAGGTGCGCCCCGCTGAAGGCGATGCCGAGGTCGAGCTGGTCGGCGGCCAGTTCGGACTCGATGCGGTCCTGGGTCATCTCGCGGACGTCCAGGGTGATCCCGGGGTGGCGCGCGTGGAAGTCCTCGACCAGCGGCCCGATCAGGTAGGCGGTGAAGGTCGGGGTCACGGCCAGGCGCAGGGTGCCGCGCGAGAGGTCCTGGACGTCGCGGACCGCGCGCTCGGCCGCGGCGAGGTCGCGCAGGGCCTGGCGCGCGTAGTGGGTGTAGGCCTGGCCGGCGTCGGTGAGGCGCACGGTGCGCCCGGAGCGGTCGAGGAGCTGCACCTGCAGCGAGCTCTCCAGCTGCCTGATCTGCTGCGAGAGCGTCGGCTGCGAGACGTGCAGGGCCTCGGCGGCGCGGGTGAAGTTGGCGTGCTCGGCCACGGCGAGCAGGTACCGGAGATGGCGCAGTTCCATGGAGCCAACTATAGACATCACCGATAGACACGATGGCTATTGCGTCTTGGACACTATAGGTCCAGGTCATGCATCGTTGAGCTCGTCGGAAGGCGCACAGCCGGACCGAGCAGTCGACGAAGGAGTGACACGCATGAACGAGATGGCGCAGGGCTTCCAGCGGTTCAGCCGGGAGGTGTTCCCCACCCAGGCGGCACTCTTCAAGAAGCTCGCCACCACCCACCAGCCGACCGCGCTGTTCATCGGCTGCTCGGACGCCCGGGTCGTGCCGGAGCTGATCACCCAGACCGATCCGGGCGAGCTGTTCGTCATCCGCACCGCCGGCAACCTCGTGCCCCCGTACACGCAGGGCTCGGACGGCGTCGCGGCGAGCATCGAGTACGCGATCAGCGTCCTCGGGGTCACGGACGTGATCGTCTGCGGGCACTCCGCCTGCGGCGCGATGACCGCCCTCGCCTCCGGCAGCGACCTCACCGGCCTGCCCGCCGTCGCCACCTGGCTGCACCACGCGGACGCCTCCAAGGCCCGCACCGACGCCGGCGAGCACCCGGCCGGCGCGGAGCGGGTCGCCGCCCTGGTGAAGGACAACGTCCTCGCCCAGCTGGCGAACCTCCGGACCCACCCGTCCGTGGCCAAGGCCCTGGTCCAGCACAGGGTGACCCTGCACGGCTGGGTCTACGACATCGGCACCGGCTCCGCCGAGCTGCTCGACACCGAAAGCGGACAGTTCACCGCCCTGGCCGCCTGACCACCGCACCCACTCCCACCACCACACCCCCTCCCACCATCCCGAAAGGCCCATCTCATGGTGCACGCACAGTTCGACCAGACCGCCCGCCAGCAGCTCGCCCTGCGGATCGTCGACGCCAAGACCCGCCAGGACCTCACCTGGCAGGAGCTCGCCGACACCGCCGGCCTCTCCATCGCCTTCGTCACCGCGGCCCTGCTCGGCCAGCACCCGCTGCCCGCCGACTCGGCCAAGGCGGTGGCCGAGCGCCTGGGCCTGGACGAGGACGCCGCCCTGCTGCTCCAGACCATCCCGCTGCGCGGCAGCATCCCCGGCGGCATCCCCACCGACCCGACCGTCTACCGCTTCTACGAGATGCTCCAGGTCTACGGCACCACCCTCAAGGCCCTGGTCCACGAGCAGCTCGGCGACGGCATCATCAGCGCCATCAACTTCAAGCTCGACTTCAAGACCGTCGAGGACCCGGACGGCGGCCACCGTGCCGTGATCACCCTCGACGGCAAGTACCTGCCCACCAAGCCGTTCTGACCACCAGACGGGCCGGGGAACCTCGCCGGTTCCCCGGCCCGCCCAACCCCCTGCCCCCGCTGCCCTCTGCTGCGGCATGAATACCCTTTGCGCCAGAGCCTTCGCCTCGGAGACCCTTGGTGCCATGCGAGCGCGTCCATGCAGCTGAAGTTGCGTCAGTTCCGTCCCCGGATCGGGCCACGGGAGTACCGGGTGGTGCGGCCGTGGCATCCGCTGCGCCACACCGCACTCGCCGACCCGGCCGGCTACGGCTGGCTGATCGGCGACCACGACGGCCTGTCGCGGCTCGCCGCGCTCTTCTCCTTCGCCGCCTACTCCCGGCACACCATCGTGCACGTCCCGCTGCGGGACGGAGTGTCCATGGACGGCGGGTACGAGCAGTACCTGGAGAACTGCGGGGGCCGGGTCGACCTCGTCCTGGTCCACCACTCACTGGGCCTGCGCCCCACCGCCTGGCCCGACCTGCGTCGCCGCCTCGTCCAGGGCGTCCCGCTGACCGTCCGGACCGACGAACGCCGCACCGCCCGCGATGCCGCCGCCTGGAACCGCCAGTGCGAGCATGCCGAGACCCGCGAGTGGCTGCGCCCCGTCAGCCACGCCCGCACTCTCTTCCTGACCGGCAGCCGCGCCCCCTTCGCCGCTGCCTGCGCCGCGTTCGAGTACGCGGCCGGCTGGGGCCCCCGCCAGGCCGGCGTCGTCCACGGCGACCACGTGCTGACCACCAGCATCACCAGCCAGTTCCTGCCCGACCCGGACCTGCGCCGCCCCGAGGTCGACATCTCCTTCAAGGCCCACCCGCCCTACGTCGACTTCCGCCGCCCCCATGGCTGACACCCCCTGGACCGGCAACGGGCCCCGGCAACGCCTGCCACAGCTGTTCGGCCCACGCCCGGCACCGCTCCCCGCCGACCCGGCCGACCCCGACGAGCCTTCTGCCCCCATCGTTCCGGAGCCCGTGGTTCGGACGCTGTGCGAATCACCCGAATCGTGACCTAACGGATCGACGGGCCCGGAACCGGCTGTTCACGGGCCACGTCCCCGCCAGCAGCCGCCGTGCCATAGGGTGCACGCCGCAGCAGGCAGGGACGGGGAGAGCGCCGGGCAATGGACGACCAGACACAGCAGGGCGACAGTCCGGACAGCGACAGACCGGCCGGCGACAGACCGGCCGGCGACAGACCGGCCGGCGACAGACCGGCCGGGGGCAGACCGGCCCCCGCCGCGGGTGATGCCCCGGTGGCCGAGGACGCGCGTCCCTGGGAGCTCCCCGACTACCTGCACGAGCGGGAGCTCGGTGCCGGGGCGAGCGGCCGCGTCGTGCTCGCCCGCCACCGGGAGACCGGCACCCCGGTGGCGATCAAGTACCTCCACGGCCCCGTCGGCACGCCGCCCGCGCTGCGCGCGGAGGCGCAGGTCCTCGCCAGGATCGACTCCCCGCACGTCACCCGCCTCTACGAGTACGTGGAGGGGGAGCGGGGCTCGGCCATCGTGATGGAGCTGGTGGACGGGATCGCGCTGCGCGACCTGCTCCGCGCGGAGGGCGCCACCACGGCCGAGGCGGCCCTGGTGGTGCTGAAGGGTTCGTTGCTGGGACTGGCCGCCGCCCACGAGGCCGGCGTGGTGCACCGCGACTACAAGCCCGCCAACGTGCTGGTCGACACGGCCGGCACGTCGAAGCTGGTCGACTTCGGCATCGCGGTGCCCAGCGGTGACGACCGCGACGTCTCCGGCACCCCCGCCTACATGCCGCCCGAGCAGTGGGCGGGCCGGCCCGCATCCCCGGCGGGCGACGTCTACGCCGCCACGGTCACCTTCTTCGAGTGCCTCACCGGGGCCCGCCCCTACGGCGGCACCACGATCGCCGAACTCGCCGTCCAGCACACCGAGGCCCCGATCCCGGCCGAGTCGGCGCCCGGCCCGGTCCGGCCGCTGATCCTGGCAGGCCTGGCCAAGGACCCGCAGGCCCGGCCCGACGGCGCGGCCGCGTTCGTCCGGGAGCTGGAGGCGGTCGCGGCGGCCGGCTACGGGCCGGGGTGGGAGGAGAAGGGACGCCTCGATCTGACGGCTCTGGTCGCCCTGCTCGCGCTGCTGCTGCCCGGCGCGGCCGGCGAGGCCGCCGGCGGCACCTCGTTGGCCCACACCGCCCTTGGCAGCGCTGAGGGCCCCCCGGATGCGGTTGCGGCCGTGGGCGACGACACCGTCCCGGCCGCCGTGCGGCAGGCCCTCACCCGCCGCGGTGCGCGCCCGGGAACCCGCGGCAAGGCGCTCACCGGCATTGCGGCCGGCGCCCTCACCCTGGCCACGCTGGCCGGCATGGCGATGGCGGGGGCCGCCGACGGCGGTGCCCGTACGGTCGCCGGCGCCGCCTCCCCGGAGGCGACCACCAGCCTCGGCCCGAACGGGCCGGCGGGCGGTCCCTCCCCGGCACCGGGCGGCGACGGCGGCACCCCGAGCCCGAGCCTGAGCCCGTCACCGTCCGCCGCCCCGACGGCTCCGACGGCCTCTCCGTCCGCGACCCCGGGCACGGCGAGCGGCACCCACACGGCTGCGCCGACCGGCAAAGCACCCACGGTGCCGGGAACACCTCCCGCCACCGGTCTGCCGCCGGCACCGTCCGCTCCCGCCGGGCCCCCGTCGGCACCTCCCGCCGCCCCCGCGACGGCCGGGCCGACCTCCGGCACCGCCTCTCCCACGCCGAGCCCGACCGTCGCCCCGGCCACCCTCACGGTCGGCTCGGTGAACCTGGACTCGCTGGTCTGCGCAGGCCGTTGGAGCCTGACCGCCACCGTCACGGTGGCCGCCCAGGGCACCGGCAGCGGGACGCTGACGCTGAGTTGGTACCACAGCTCGGGCGGCCGCGCGGTCACCGTCGCGACCGACACGGTGGCGGTCCAGAACGGCCGGGCCACCATCACGCGGACGCACGACTTCGGTTCGGCCGACACCTTCCCGACCTGGGGTGTGCGCGTGGCCACCACCCCGGCGGCGGCGAATCCGGGCAGGACGTCGGCCGAGACGGCCGCCTTCCTCTGCAACCCGCCCCGCTGATCCCCGCCCCGCTTCCGTCCCCGCCCCCACCTCTGCCCCTCGCCCTGGAGACGTCATGCCCACGCCCCGCCCCGACTCCGCCCCCGTCCCGGGCGCGGACCAGACCGTCCAGCCCGGTCCGGACACGGGCAACGGCGAGGAGACCGTCCGCCTGGAGCCCCCCGCGGCGGGGGAGACCCGGACCCTCCGGCTGAACCGGGACGCCGCGGCAACCCCCGCCGGCGGGCCGGACACCGCGACCACGATCCGGTTCGACGGCACCGAGGCCGACAGCGCGACCTTCCTCGACCCCCGGGTCTGGGGCGGCGCACCCGACGCGGACGCGCCCACCACCGCCGAGGCCGGCACTGCAACCCCGCCCGGTGCCACGGCCTCGCCCGGTGCCACGCTCGTCGACGTCCCGCCGGACGAACGGCCGCTCGCCCCGGGCGAGTTGCGGCGCTTCGGCCCCGGCGTCCCGCCGCGGGCCGCCGCCGTGTGGCACGGCCAGGCGCCACCGGCCGCGCCGCAGCCCCGGCGGCCCCGCCGGACGCGTCGGTGGCTGGTGGCGGCCGCCGCGGTGCTGGCGGTCCTGGCGTTCCTGCTCTGGCGCCTCCACACCCCGGCCCTGGTGGTCACCGGCGTCGCCGTGACCACCGACCCGGCAGGCCCCGGCTGCGGAGGCACCGCGGTGGTCACGGCCGCGGTGGAGACCAACGGTGGCTCCGGCACCGTCCGCTACCGCTGGCTGCGCAGCGACGGTACCGCCTCGGACGAGATCGTCCAGGACGTCCGCTCCGGCGTGCACCACACCGACCTGGTGCTGCGCTGGAGCTTCGAGGGCCAGGGCACCCTTCAGGCCACCGCCACCCTGCAGATCCTCTCGCCGGCCCCCCGGACCGCAGCCGCCACCTTCGCCTACCACTGCCCCTGAGCCCAAGCCGCCCCCGGGTCCACCTGCTTCGGAGCCCGGCCGCTACGCCCGCACGCGGTAGTGGCGGCGGTCGGTCGGCGGTGACAGGGTGTCGCTGACCCACCCGGAGCCGGTCCTGGTGATAAGTCCTGGTACCTCCTTGAGACTGCTTCGGAGGCACGGGCATGGCGGAGATCGTGATTGGCGGAGACCGGCTGACGGTCCGGCTGACGGCGTGGGAACGGATGGAGGCCCTGCACGGGGACGTCACCGTGCCCCTGACCGCCGTCCGCTCGGTGTCGGTCGAGGACCAGCCGCTGACGGCGCCGTACGGCATGCGCGCCCCGGGGACCAGCGTCCCGGGTGTCGTCAAGGCCGGCACCTGGCACAGCTCGACCGAGGGACGGCAGTTCGTGCTGGCGAACCGGGGCCGGCGCGCCGTACGCGTCGACCTGGCCGAGGGCGAGGTCGACTTCGACGTGCTCGTCGTGGCCGTCGCCGATCCGGAGGGCACGGCCGCGCAGGTCCGTGCCGCCGCGGGACTCTGAGGACGGGCCCGCGAGGACGGGCCCGCCGGCTGACCCGAACGGTGGAGTCCGCCGCCGTCGGTCGTCAGCACGCGCCTGAGCCGCGAACGGGCGGTACTGGCCGTTCTCGGGATGGCGGTTGCGGCGGATCTCCCGGCTGACCGTGGAGGGACTGCGGCCCAGCTCGGCGGCGATCGCCCGGATCGTCGCCTTCTTCCTCAGCCGGTCGGCGATGTGGACGCGGTCGTCCTCGCACAGGTACCGGGACGCACCACGGGCGGCAGCACCGGCCTGACCGGTGCTGCCGCCCTGTGCCGGCCGGAAGGGTTCCGGCCGTTACGCCATCGCTTGCCCGTACGAAGGTTGATACCGACGGCCTTGGCGGCCTCGGCGTAGCTGACACCCTGTTGCACGAGCTGGAAGTATGCCTCGCGCTCACGCGTCAGCTTCCGACGCCCTTGGGCCACCGTCTGGCCCTTGCGGATCTCGAAGGTCATTGCACTCCCCAGCTGGGGTGTTGCAACGATCCCTAGAACTCAAGCTCGCCGGACGGGGCCGTGTCTCGTGGGAGGCGTTGTTCAGTGGGGGATGGGGACGACGAATCCTCGCGTCGGACCGGTCTTACGGGACATGCCCCTGATGATCGCCCGTACTTCATCGGTGATGTCCCGCCGGGTGACGGGGTTGATGCTGTCGTACACCCGCCATTGCCCGTTCGGGGTGTCCAGGTCTTCGGGGGAGACGACTCCCCGAATCCCTAGGCGGCGGAGTGTGCTGGCTACCCGCTGGGCGTCGGCCTCGTCCATGTATCCCGCCCTTTCCGCGTTCGGTGGGGCTCAGGTTAGCTGCCTTCGCCGCCTCCGCCCCCACCCCCGCCTCCGCCGTTGCAGTGCGACGCGCACGCGCCGGGGTTGATGGGTCCGCATCCGCCGGGCACGGGGGTGTGGGAGCAGTTCGCGGCCACGGCCACCAGGGCGCGGGTCGGCCCCGTCCACAGCTCGTGATCGGGGGTGTAGCCAGCCTCCTCGATCAGGGCGACGGTCCGGGTCAAGGCCGCCTCGTCGTGGCGCGCCGGGTCGGGGCGCTCCGGGTAGTGGTGGACGAACCCACCGAGCCGGACGCACAGTTCGGCGTACGGACGGGTGTGGAGGATGAGGGCGTGCCACCCCTCGTCCACGACGTTGGACGGCGTGACACGCACGGTGGGGAACGTGGCCGCGGTGATGACGAACTTGATCGCCTCGGTGACGATCCGCTTGGCGATGTCGTCGAGCATGCCGGGGTTGTTGTCGAGCACGGTGGCGACGACGGCGTCGAACGTCGCCGGGTTGACGAGCTGCTCCGGGGCGACCGGGTGCAGCGGGCCGGGACCGGGCGGCGCCGGCGTCGGGGCCGGTTCGGGAGTGGTCATACTGGTGTCTCCTCACACTGAGGGGTTCCCGGGCGCCGGATGGCGGCCGGGGGCCGTTCGGTGTTACGGAACCCGCTCCGGCCGGCTGCCTGCCAGGGACGACGGCCGGAGCGGGGGTCTGTGGGGGCGCGCGAGTCCATCAGCGGCGCGGCCGGGTGGAGGGGCGCTCGCCTCTGGTCGGCGGCCGGCCCGAGTAGTAGCGCCGGATGCGGCGCCAGTACGGCGGGAACCACCAGGGGCGCACTCAGAGCCTCCAATAGCGGTTGTTGATCTTGCGCACTTCGGCCCGCAGCCGTCGGAGAGTCAGCGACTCCGTCACCGGTTCGAGCGGCGGTGGAGGCGGTTCGGTGTTGGGCTGGCCGTCGACATCGTCCGGGTACGGCACCGGGCCGCCGAGAAAGAGCGCCCAACTCGGCGGCAGGTGCTCCGGCTCACCCATCACCCGACTCCCCCACCAGGCACTCGCCGTCGTCCACGTGCTGCTGCCAGGACCGCGCCAACTGGCGGGCGACCATGGGGTAGTCCATCGCCGGGTACTGCCGCGCGGCGCGGCGGAAGTATACGCACGGTAGGCACACGCCCGCGTTCACCGCTCGCTGTTCCGGGGCGCGCACCGGGGTCTCACGAAGCGACACGGCCAGGCCCCGTTCCGTTGGCCTGGTGGTATTCCCACATGAGGGGCGCGTGTCTGTAGGGGTACGGGGGCTGGCGCGCCGCCTCTTGCTGCCCCTGCCGGTAGTCGGCCCTGCAAGCGGCAATCAACGCCGCGCTCGCCGGCTTGCTCGGAGGTCGCCGCGGCCTGCGACGACGGGACGCGGAAGCGGTGTCCGCCGGTCTCGGGGCGTCGGGGGGACGCTCGGCAGTCGCCATGGACGCTCCAGGTCTCTCGGACGGGAGTTGGCGCGGCGGCCCCGCATCGTCGGGGGACGCATTCGCAGAGCCGCCGCGGGCAGCCGCTCCGAAGGCCCAGGGCCGGGTGTCCGGCTCTTTCCTGTGGAGCGGCTGTTAGCCAGTCAACTCCGTGGGCATGCCGTAGGAGAGGGGCCGCGAGCGGGGCCGTTTTTTCGGCCCTGGGCCGTTTTCTAGGCCACAATTGAGGCTGCGTCACCTATGAGCGGAGGGGGAGCCTGTGCCCGTCACCCCGAACGGAATCGGCGAGCTATTACGGGAGAGCCGCGAGCGAGCTGGGCTGTCGCGCGAGGAACAGGCCGATGCAGTCGGAGATGCAACAGGCGAGTGGTGCAGCCCGGACACGGTAAAGAACTGGGAAGCGGAGAAGCGTATTCCGCGCCGGCCCTCGCTCCAGGGCATCGCCGACGCCTACGGTCTCCCCATGGACTAGGTGGCCGAGGCCGTAGCCCGATCTCGGCGGTATCGACGCGAGCGCGAGGCGGAGGACAAGGTGAACCGGCGGCAGTTCATCGGGGTGGGGGTGGCGGCAGCAGCAGGCGTCGTGGTGCTGCCCGGCATTGCCCAGGCTCGCGAAGGGATCGCGTCAGCGCTCGCACCGTCCGGGGGCGGCGATCTCGCCTACCTGGAGTCAGCCTTCGAGCGGCACCGGGGTGGCTACCGGGGACGGTCGCCGGACAGGGTCCTAGCCGAGATGCTGTCCGATCTTGACCTCCTCCGGGACGTCCTCAACCGCCCGCATCCCGCACACGCCAGAGCGGACCTGGCACGGACGGCGGCCGGAATCACGGGCCTGGTCGCCATCGTCCAGCACGACCGGGGCGACCAGCGCGACGCCTTCCAGTGGTTCGCTACCGCCGAGCGGGCCGCGCGCGAGTCGGGTGATCACCGGATGCTCGCCTGGGTAATGGCCCGGCATGCGATGGTGCCGCTCAACTACGGGGCGCCCGAAGCAGCGGCGCGGATAGCTGCGAGGGCACGGTTCGAAGCCGGCAACGGTCCGACGGCCGCCGGCGCCCTCGCGGCGGCGGTCACCGCCCGAGCCCTCGCGGCCTCCGGCAACCATGAGGGTGCGCGGAGGGCGGTCGACGACGTCCGCACTCTCGCGGAACAGCTGGATGGCGCCGAGACGGCCGACACATGGTTCGGCTACCCCGAACAGAAGCACCACGTGCACCTCTCCCAGGCGTACACCCTGCTCGGCGACTCCGGCCCCGCCTACGCCGCACAGGACCAGGCCCTCGACCTCACGGACTCCCCATCGGTCATGGCACGAGCACTGCTGGCGATGGACACCGCCGCGTGTCTGCGGGTGGATGGTGACCACGCTGGCGCGGCCGAGATGGCGGCCGGGGTATGGGAGAGGCTGCCCAACGGGTATCGGGAGGGGCTGATTCGGTCACGCGCTGAGCTGCTGCACAAGAAGCTGACCGGTCGCGGGCACTTGATGCTCGGGGAGGCTCTGGCCACGAGTTGAGCTGGGTGTTGCGCTGGTCTGCGTTGTCCAAGTCTGCTCGTACGGTGCCACCGGGGTCCCGGCAGCAGCCCGGACGGGGCGGGACCAACCTCAGGGCCGGTCCTCGAACTCCCGTCTGCCGGGGCGCCGTCAGTCCGCCGCGAGGCCGTCGAGCAGGTCGAGGGCGTCCTCGACCGACCCCGCCGGGTCGGTGACCGGGTAGAGGACGCCCCGCACGGTGCGGTTGGCGTCCAGGATCAGGGTGAGCCGCTTGAGCCGGTCGACGCCGGCTGCCCGGAAGGTGGGCAGGCGCAGAGCGGCGGCCAGCCGCAGCTCGGCGTCGGAGAGCAGCGGGAACGGGATCCGCGCGTGCTCGGCGAACGCCGCCAGCTGGTCCGGGCGTTGGGTGCTGACGCCGTGGACGGCGGCGTCGCGGGCGGCGAACTCGGCCATCCGGTCGCGGTAGGTGCAGGACTCCAGGGTGCAGCCGGTGGCGCCGGGGATCGCGCTCCAGCCGGGCGGGTAGTCCAGGCCGCCGGGCGGGTAGGCGCCCGGGAAGCAGTACAGCACCGTCCAGGCGCGGTCCGCGGTGACCGGGTCGACCCGGTCACCGGAGGCGGTGGTGGCGGTGAGCTCCAGCTCGGGCAGCCGGCGGCCGGTCAGCGCCATCACCCGGCGGGTCTCGGCGGAGTCGGCAGTGCTGGTGCCGGAGAGCGAGCCGTCGCCCAGGACGTACCGCCCGCCCCAGTCCTGCAGGGCGACCAGGACCGGCAGCAGACCGCGCCCGGTCTGCGTCAGGTGGTACTCGTAGCGCGGCGGGTGCGGGTGGTAGAGCCGCTTCTCCAGCACCCCGTCGGCGACCAGCGCCTTGAGGCGCTCGGTGAGGATCTTCCGGCTGATGCCCAGTCCGGTGCGCAGTGCGTCGAACTGGTGGGTGCCGCCGGCGATGTCCCTGATCAGGAGCAGGGTCCACACGTCGCCGACCACCGTCAGGGCCTGGGAGATCGCGCAGTCGGGGTCCGCCGCTTCGGTGTGCCGCATGAGCACCGATTATAGTGAGCGAGTGAGTCCCTAATAGAGACTCACTCGCCGGGGCGAGCCCCCGAGACGGGCTCGCAGGCGGGGGACGGTCACAGCGAAGGGGCGGGACATGACGACGGAGACGGCAGCCTCGGTACGGAACGAGGTACGGGGCGAGGCGCGGCACGGCGACCGGGTGGGAGTGTTCTGGCGCTACTGGAGCGCCTCGACGGTCAGTCAGCTCGGCGACGAGGTGACCAGAGTGGCGCTGCCGCTGGTCGCCGTGGTCGCCCTGCACGCGACGGCGCTCCAGGTCGCCCTGATCACGGGCGCCGGCTACCTGGCCTGGCTGCTGATCGGACTGCCCGCCGGCGTCCTGGTCCACCGGCTGCCGCTGCGCGGCACACAGGTCGCGATGGACCTGATCCGGGGAGCCGCCGTGGCCTCGGTGCCCCTGGCCGCCGCCCTGGGAGTGCTCGGACTGCCGCAACTGGTGGTGGTGGCGCTGCTGGTCGGCCTCGCGAGCGTGGTCTTCGACGTGGGCAACGCGACCTTCCTGCCCTCGATCGTCGCCAAGGAAGAGCTGACCGTCCGCAACAGCCTGATGTCCGGCAGCGCCGCCACGACCCAGCTGGCCGGCCCCTCGCTCGGCGGGGTGCTGGTCCAATTCCTGGGCGGCGCCGCCTCGATGCTGCTCGACGCCGTCAGCTACCTCCTCTCGGCCGCGCTGCTGCGCACCCTGCCGGCCGCCAAGCAGCCGCCTGCCGAGCGGGCGCCTGCCGGGGGAGTGCGGGAGCAGATCCGAGAGGGCTGGCGCTTCGTCACCCAGCACCCGGTGATCGGGCCCTGCGTCGCCGTCGCCACCGCGGTGAACTTCGTCTGCGGCGGCCTGATGACGCTCACCCCGGTGTTCCTGGTCCGCACCCTCGGCGCGCCGGCCGCCGCCGTGGGCGCGCTGATGGCCACCGGCGGCCTGGGAAGCCTGCTCGGCGCCGCCGCCACACCCCGCCTGGTCGCCCGGACCGGCAGCGGCGGCGCGCTGCGCCGGGCGGCACTGACCGCCACCGCCTTCGCCTTCCTGCTCCCGGCGGCCGGGCCCGGCTGGGGGACGCTGCTCTTCGCCTTCGGCAACGCCGGCTTCTCCGCGGGCGTCGTGGTCACCAGCATCGTGACCCGCACCCACCGCCAGACCCACACCCCGCCGGAGCTGCTCCCTCGCGTGATGGCCACCGTGAGGTTCGTCTCCTGGGGCGCGATCCCGGTCGGCGCGCTCGCCGCCGGTGCCGCCTCTGCGGTCTGGGGCACGCGGACGGCCCTGGTGCTGCTGGCGGTGAGCAGCGTGGCGAGCCCGTCGATCCTGCTGGCGAGCCGGATCCGGCGGATGCGCGAGCTGGCCTGACCTCGGGCGGAGCCGCCCCGCCGGGTGCGGGTGCCGCTGTCCGGCAAGCGCACGGAAGTCCCTGTGGAAGCGGTCTCCACGGGGACTTCCGCGATGCCCCCGTCCCGGAACGGCGTTCCAGGCACCGGCCGAATTCCCAGCTCAGAGCACCTGTCGGCGTTCCAGCGTCCCGGACTGCCCGTCAGGGCTGGCGGCCGGGACGGGCCCCGGGCCAGTCTGCGTCCAGCAGGCCGCGGCGACCGGCGCCGACGCCTGGACAGCACCCCGAACAGAAAGCGAGCCCTCCCGATGCACAAGCCGAAGCGGCTCCATATGTCCCTGCTGTTCGTCGCCGCCGGCCTCGTGGCGGTGGCCGCCCCGCCGGCCGCCGCCGTGCACGGCGGCGCCGACACCACCACCGCGGCCCACCCGTTCGTCGTGGCTCTGGAGACGGCGGGCGGCGAGCAGTGGTGCACCGGCGCCCTGATCGCGCCCACCAAGGTGCTCACCGCCGGCCACTGCGTCGCCGAGGCGGACGACCCGGCCACGCTCCGGGTCATCGCCGGACGGACCGACCTCACCACCTCCGCCGGGCAGGTCCGGCAGGTGAAGAGCTTCAAGCTCGACCCCCGCTACACCTCCGGCCTGGACCACGACTCCGCCGTCCTCACCCTGGACCGGCCGCTGCCGCAGCACCCGGCCCGGGTGGCGCGCCAGGGCGACGAGGGGCTGTACCGGCCGGGCACCACGGCCACCGTCTACGGCTACGGCCGCACCGGCGCCGACGGACCGGGCACCCACCTCAAGCAGGCCGCCCTGACCCTCTCGCTCCTGGCCGGCTGCGACCCCTACACCGGGCCCGGCGACTCGCCGCGTCTCAAGGTCTGCGGCCTGCCGAAGCCCGGCCGGGCCGACAGCATCTGCAAGGGCGACTCCGGCGGGCCGCTGGCCGTGAACGGAGTGGTGATCGGCATCGTCTCCACCGGGAACAAGTACTGCGACACGCAGTACCCGGTCTCCGTCTTCACCCGCGCCACCGACGTCCCCGCGGACCTCCTGCGCTAGGACCGCGCCTGCAGTGGTTCAGTTGATCTCGACGTGGTAGATCGTGCAGTCCGGCAGGTCGCCGCCGTCGTTCTCCCCGAAGCTGTGGGACCCGGTCTGGCCGTGGCACTCGTAGTCGAACAGGCCCGAGTTGTGGCCGGACTGCCAGTGCCGCACCCCGTAGGCCTTGGCGTAGGACTCGCCGGAGTTCGCCCAGCAGGTCCACTTGTTGTTGCCGTCGCGGGCGGCGAAGAACTGGGCCGGGCCGTCGCACGGCCATGCGTCGGTCCGCACGGACGCGGGCCGGGCGGCGGCGGGGGCCGCCAGGGCGAACAGCGGGGCCGCGCCCGCAAGGGCGAGGGCGAGGGTGGCGTGCATGATCCTGCGCATGGATGGTTCTCCCTTGGCTGCTACGGTGCCCGGCCCGACGCGGCGTCCGGCCGGCGGTCAGCAGCCTAGGAACCCGCAGGCCACAGCGGTCCCTGACACCTGGCAGGGGCACGCCGCCCGAGGACGGGCCGCACCGCGGCCGTGCCCGCCGGGATGAAGGCTGCCGCCGCCCTCTGCTGACACAGCGGCCACCCGTCCACCACACGCCCGCATATCATCAGCCCGATGGTGGGCGAACGGATCGGGAGGCCAAGCAAGATGACGGACCAGCAGGTGTACATCGTGACCGGAGGCGGCACGGGCATCGGCGCCGCCACCACCCGGCTGCTGTGCGCCGCCGGACACCGGGTGGTCGTCTCCGGTCGACGCCCCGAGCCGCTGCGCCGGATCGCCGAGGAGACCGGAGCCGTCGACCATCCCGCCGACATCGGCGACCCGGAGGCCGTCGGCGGCCTCGTCGACGCGGCCCTCGCGGCCCACGGCCGGCTGGACGGGCTGGTGCTCAACGCCGGCATCGGACGCGGCGGCGCCGTCGGCGACCTGTCCCCGGAGGACTGGGAGACCGTGATGCGCACCAACGTCACCGGCCCGTTCCTGCTCCAACGCGCCGTCCTCCCACACCTGTTGGAGACCCGCGGCGCCGTGGTCGCGGTCGCCTCGGTCTCCGCCCTGCGCAACGGCAGGGGCAACGCCGCCTACGCCACCTCCAAGGCCGCCTTGCTCCAACTCTGCCGCTCCCTCGCCGTCGACTACGGCGGCCACGGGCTGCGCGCCAACATCGTCTGCCCCAGCTGGATCCGCACCGACATGGCCGACCGCCGCATGACCCGCTTCGCCGACGAGGCCGGCCTCGGCCCGGACGGCCTCGACACCGCCTACCGGACCGCCACCCGGCTGCTCCCGGCCGGTCGCCCCGGCGAGCCGGACGAGGTCGCCCAGGCCATCGCCTGGCTCCTGTCTCCCGCGGCCTCCTTCGTCAACGGCGCGGTGCTCACCGTCGACGGCGGTGTGACGGCCGTCGACCCCGGCACCATCCCGTTCGACTTCCACGTGGAGCCGCGCCACTCGGCAAACTGAGGGTTCGTCCGACGAAGGGCCCGGCGCGTGGCGGACTTCACCGCCGACGGCCGGTCAGAGCGCGCAGCAGCCGTCCCGCCGCAGCGCCTGCCCGATCGCGTGCCAGTCCTCGCCCCCGCCCGCCGCCCGCGCCTGCCCGCCACCGCCCACCAGGTCCTCGCGGCGGTGGACGACCCCGTCGCGCATCACCCACGCCGTACGCACCAGATCCGCGAAGTCGCGGAACGGATCCCCGTCGACCACCGTCAGGTCCGCCAGCTTGCCCGCCTCCACCGTGCCCAGGTCGTCCTCGACCCCGAACAGCCGGGCCGGCGCCACGGTGGCGGTGCGCAGCGCCTGGGCCGGGGACAAGCCGGCGTAGCGGTGCAGGGCGCGCAGCCCGAGGTGCACGTGGAGACCGACCGGGGTGAGCGGGGAGTCCGTGCCCATGGCCAGGGCCCCGCCGTCGTCGAGGATGCTCCGGTAGACGGCCATCTCCCTCTGCACGGCGCGCAGCTGCTCCGGCGTGGCCGCGGTTTTGGCCTGGTGCTGCACGGTCGCGGTGCCCCACGGGGGCATCAGCGCGGTGACCCGGGAGTCCTCGGCCAGGGACGGGTCGTCGCCGAGCAGGCAGAGCGCGGAGAAGGGGGTGATGATGATGGCGAAGTCGCCGCCCCGGTAGATCTCGTGCACATCCTGGTACGTACGGCCCGTGGGGGAGGCGGCCCGGCCGTACTCCTGCCGCTGGGTGGCCGACAGATGCGTCGTCAGGTCCTGCCCCACCTGCACCCCGGGCGTCAGCAGGTGGCTGCCCGCCGGGACACCGAGGCGCTCGTGCGCCGTCCGGGCCGCCTCCGCCATGATCCAGCCGGGCGCGCGCACGTACGTCTTGACGAAGTCGTAGTCGAGTGCCGCCGCGCGCTCCAGGCTGCGCCGCACCCCGTCGGCGGTGCCGTGGGCGCGGCCCATGCTGTACGCGACGCGGCTGCCGTCGATCAGCTCGCCGGTGGTGAGGAACCGGGGCCCGTCCATCACGCCGGCGTCGACGGACTCGCGGATGCGCGCCTGCTCGTAGGCGAAGCCGCCCAGGGAAGCGGTGCCGGTGATCCCGTAGGCCAGCATCAGGCGGGTCTGGCGGCCGCCGTAGGTGTTCTGGTACGGGTGCGTGTGGGAGTCCCACAGGCCCGGTAGGACGGTGCAGCCGGAGGCGTCGATCAGCTGTTCTCCCGCGCGGCGCGCGTCCGAGCGGTGCGGTTCGACGGCGGTGATGCGGTTGCCGCTGATGACGATGTCGACGTCCTCGCGGACGTGCTCGCCGGTGCCGTCCCAGAGCCGGGCGGCGTGGATGCGGGTGACGTCGGAGCGGGGCGGCAGGCTGCGGGCCGTGCGCAGGGGGAGGGCGACGGTGCGGCGGTCGGTGCCGTCGCGGCCGATCAGGCGCAGCTGCCCGTTGGAGAGGTAGAGCAGCCGCAGGGAGTCGCCCGACCAGGACGGGTGGTCGGCCGCCTCGTCGGTGATCTGCCGGGGCTCGCCCGTCGGCGAGCCGTCCGGCCCGACCGGCAGGACCCACAGGGCGGATTCCACGACGAGTGCCAGCCACGCGCCGTCGGGCGACCAGACCGGTCCGCTGTCGCCGCGGTCGGAGACGGAGGTGTGCGGGAGCGGGAGGAATGCCTTCGAGGTGCCGTCGCGGGTGTCGATGACGCGGATGAGGTTGTAGCCCTCGCGGAAGCGGTGGTTGAGGCGGTTGCGGTCGCACAGCGCGAGGTAGCGGCCGTCGGGGGACCAACTGGGGCGCCCCGGAAGGCCGTTGCTGCCCAGCGGCGTGGCGAGGCGGGTCTCCGCCCCGGTGGCGAGGTCGACGACGAGGAGGTTGCCGGTGACGTCCTGGCAGGCCAGCCTGGTGCCGTCGGGTGAGAGCGCAGGGTTGAAACGGCCTCCCCGGGCGAGGACCGTGTCGGCACCGCCCTCCAGCGTCAGCCGGTGGACCGCGCCCAGACCGTCCCCGTCCCCGTCGTGCACGTACAGGACGCTGCGCCCGTCCCTGCTCCACGAGGGCATCTGCACGTAGTGGGCGGGGGAGGCCTGGAGGAGCTTGCGCGGCTGCCCGTCGATCGGCGCCAGCCACAGGGCGTTGAGCGCGCAGAAGATGACGGAGCGCCCGTCGGGGGAGAGCGCGGGCAGGTGGACGCCGCGTACGTCCCGCTCGTCGGTGGAGTCGAAGTCGCGTGCCTTGCGCCGGTATTGGGGCCGCGGCACGTCGATCCGGGCGGTGAACGGGATCTCCTTCGCCGTGCTCAGCGTGGGGGAGCGGTCGGTGAGGCGGCCGTCGGCGAAGTAGACGATGCCGCCGTCGGGCGTCCAGCAGGGCGGCAGCGGCGAGACGTCCTCGCCGCCCGAGACCACCACGCCATCGACGGCCAGCGAGGCGCTCCCCGCCTGGTAGGAGGTGGCGGCGGAGGCGTCGCCGATCCACACGTACGCCAGCCGGCCGTCCCGGGACGCCACGGGGCAGACGATCGTGCCGGTGTCCACCGTGCGCTGGACGCTCACCTGCCCGCCCGAGGCCGGTACGGAGGCGATGGTCCGGCCGCCGGAGGCGTCCGCGCGGACGAAGAGGATCCGGTCGCCGTCCGGGTGCCACGAGGGGTCGTGGTCCTCGGCGCCGGCCCGGTCGGTCAGGCGCGTCAGCCGGCCGGTGGCGACCTCCACGGTCCAGATGTCGTACGAGCTGCCGGACACCTCGTCGCCGGCGCGCTCGGAGGAGAGGGCGAGGTGCCGGCCGTCCGGGGACCAGGAGGCGCCCCGGTCGTCCCACGGCCCCGAGGTCAGCTGCCGCAGGTGCGAGCCGTCCGGGTCCATGGTCCACAGGTGGAAGCCCCCGTCCTGGTAGGCGCAGAAGGCGACGGCCGAACCGTTCGGCGACCATGCCGGGCGGGTCGGCTCCAGCCCCGGGGCGGTCAGCGCGCTCGCCGTGCCCCCGCGCCGCGGCAGCGCCCACAGGACGCCCTGGACCTCGACGACCATCCGCTCGCCGTCGGGCGAGAGGGCGACGGCGGCGTTGGTGCCCGCCGTGAACGCCAGCGTCCGCGACCGCCGCCCGCTCTCGCCGGCCGCCCCCTCGGCAGCCGCGCCCGGCGCGAGGGGTCCGAGCGCGGCCCCGGCCCCCGCGAGCGCCGCCACCCCGATGAACCCCCGCCGACTGACCCCACGCGCGGGCCCATTCCCGAGAACCGACACACCGTTCCTTCCCACCACGATCGGACCGTCACATCGACGCGGCCCGGCCGCGCCGGATCCTGACGGTCTGCAAGGGCGGCTACTGCCGCGCCCCGCTGGCCGCCGCAGTCCTCGCCCAGCGCGGCGCCGGCGCGGTCCAGACCCGGGCCGCCGCCATCCGCGACTGGCACATCGGCGAGGGCGCCCACCCGGTCATGGTCACCGCCGCCGCCCGCGCCGGCTACGACCTGAGCGGCCACCGCGGCGTCCAGGTCAGCCCCGAACTGCTGGACTGGGCCGACGTGGTGCTCGCCATGGACCACGCCGTCCTGGACGCGCTGCGCGAACTCGCCGACGAGCAGACCGTGCCGAAGCTGGCGCTCTACCTGGACGGCCGGGACGTGCCCGACCCGTGGAAGCAGCCCAGCGAGGCGTTCACCGCCTGCGTGACCGCCGTCGAGGCCGGCGCCGAGCACCACCTGGTCGCCGCGTAGAACACCGAGTACGCCGAAGGGCGGTCCCGGCCATCCAGGCCGGGGCCGCCCTTCACGCTGTCAGCGAGCTGCCGCGCTATCCGGAGCGCCGAGCAGCCCGGCCTGCCCGGGCCCTTCGGCACCTGGACCGACAACGACGGCCAGGAGCCCAGTTGTTACAGTCCGTCAGGTCCCGTGACTCGGCGGGGCCCAGACGAAGGGTGGGCAGCATGGCCACGGACGGCGACAACTTCCTGGGTGGTAACGACTTCGAGCATGTGATGATCGGGGCAGCGGGGCCGGCCGTGGGTGGCGGCACAATTGACATCGCCGACGGAACGACCGCGGAGGGCGAGCTGGCCGCCGAGGACGAGACCGCGAACAATGTCGACGACGACGTTTGAGTAGCACGAGGCCCACCATCCCGGGGCAGTAGGGATGGTGGGCCTCGGCGTGTCCGGGGCTATCCCGCGTGCCGCTTCGCTGCCACGCCCTCATACAGCAGGCCGCCGAGCAGTACCGGCGCGACTTCCGGCTGCTTCTGCCCGCGCTGCCGGCGGATCCCGCGGCAGCGCCGGCAGCGTCCGTCCGGCCGGCTCAGTCCACGCAGGTGTTGCCGCCGATCACCGCCGGGCCCGCGTACTGGTCGGCCGTGGAGGCGCTCGGCGTGCCCGAGCCCGGGGCCGTCGCCGAGTCCGTGGCCGGCGGCGTGCTCGGTGCGGCCGTGGCCGGCGGCACGTAGTCGGCTCCGAGGGTGACCAGCACATGGCCCGCCTGGACGCCGGAGGAAGCCGTCGTGGAGGCCACGTTGAGGTGCGTGGCGATCTGCTGCGCGGCATCCTTCGCGCCCGCGCCGTAGACCACCGTGGTCTTGCTGTGCCGGGTGGTCCCGGCACTCGCCTGCCCGGCGGTGTAGCCCAGTGCGGTGAGGTCCTTGGCAGCCTCGTCCGCCTTGGCGGCGGTGGTGCCCTGCACGTCCACGGTGGCCGGTGCGATGCTGGGCGAGGACGAGGACGAGGGCGCGGCGGAAGGCGAGGCCGCGCCGGCGGCGGGCGCGGCGGCGGGGGCGACCCCGATGGTCTGGCGCACGATGGCCTGGATCTTGGCGACGTCCACGATGTTGACGGCACCGGCGACCGGGTCGTCGCCGTAGTGCTCCATGGGCAGGGTGTTGAACTCGACGTTGCCGCCGGTCAGGTTGGTGGCCTGCTGCGCGAAGTCCAGGATGTCCCAGCTGCTGTCGATGACCACGTCCTGCTTCACGGCGTCGAGCAGGCCCCGCATCCGGCCGAGGTCGCCGAGCACCCCCTCCTGCTTGAGCTTGTTGGTGACCGCCGCGATGAACGCCTGCTGACGGTGGGTCCGGGCGAAGTCGCCCTCGTTGCTGGGATCGTCCAGGTGGTGCCGCTGGCGGACGAAGGCGAGCGCCATCGCCGGGTCGAGCGTGTTCAGCCCCTGGTGACCGACGAAGCCGGAACCGCCGCCCGCGCCCGGGTCGCTCGCGGTGCGGCCGTGGGTCGGGTCGCTGGTGTCGTGCTTGAGGCAGACCGTGATCGGTCCCAGTGCCCTGGCGACGTCGTAGAAGCCCTTGAGGTTGAGCTCCGCGAAGTGGTCGATCGGCACGTTGAGGAACTTCTGCACGGTCAGCAGCGTCGCCGCGCGGCCGGCGTCCCGACCGCGGTGCTCCAGCTCGGCTCCGGAGTACTGCTTCGACAGCTTCTGCTCGGCGTAGTACTTGGCCTGGTTGTAGGCCTCCTTGATCTTGTTCCGGCCGAGCGGGTGACCGCCGGGCACGTTGACCAGATCGACCAGGTCGTCACGGGGTATCGAGAAGGCCTCGACCTTCCCCCCGTCGGCCGGGATGTGCATCAGGATCAGCGTGTTGGTCTCGTAGGCGCCGATCCCGCTGTTCCCGGCGTGCAGTTCGTTCTTGACGAAGTCGTCCGGCAGGTCCTTGCCGTCCTGGTCCTTGCGGCTGTCCAGGCCGATCAGCAGCAGGTTGACCGCCTTGTCCAGATGCGGCGGGGCGGAGGCGCCGGGAGCCTGCACCGCCTTGAGCGCATCCGAGGTGGTCATGCCGTCGGTGAGGTCGTGGTACGTGTACCAGGAGAACCCGCTGACCGCCATGACGGACCCGCCGGCCGCGCAGGCCACGGCCCGCCCGGCGACCGTCAGCGGCGATATTCGGTCCGCCTCGCTCCCGCCACCGCGCCGCTTGCGCCCGCGCCGACCCGACGTATGTCCCACCGTGGCCCCTCCCGATATCACCTGCCGTTACTCGCGAGACGTCATGATGCCTACGAGGTGTTACACCCCCGCGCCGATTGTTGTGAGGATCACACCGCGAAACGGCGTGCCGCGGAAGCGCCTGCCGGTGAACGCCCAACGCGGGCTGCCGCGTGGGTGCCTCTCCCGGTGCGTCGCGGTGGCGCCGCTGCCAGGCGCGGCCATGGGCGCGCCTGGCAGTCTCACTTCACGGAGCCCGCCATGGCTCCCTGGACGAAGAACCGCTGGAAGCAGAGGAACACCGCCACGGGGACCAGGAGGGAGAGGAACGCGCCGGGCGCGAGGATGTCCATGTTGCTGCCGAACTGCCGCATCTGGGACTGCAGGTAGACGGTCAGCGGTTGCGAGTCGTTGCCGGCGAAGATCAGTGCGACCAGCATGTCGTTCCAGACCCAGAGGAACTGGAAGATGCACAGCGAGGCGACGGCCGGCGCGGCGAGCGGCAGGGCGAGGGTGCGGAAGATCCGCCATTCGCCGCAGCCGTCCACCCGTGCCGCTTCCAGGAGTTCCGCCGGGATCTCCAGGAAGTGGTTGCGCATCAGGAACACCGCGAACGGCAGCCCGTAGCCGACGTGGAACAGCACCACGCCGGGGATGGTGCCGAACAGCCCGACGGCGCCTTCGAGTTTGGCGACCGGGATGAGGCCAACCTGGACCGGTACGACCAGCAATCCGACGACCGCGACGAAGACGCCGTCGCGGCCGGGGAAGCGCATCCAGGCGAAGGCGTACCCGGCCGTCGCGGCGAGGGCGACGGTCAGCAGGGTCGCCGGGACGCTGATCAGCACGGTGTTCCACAGTGCCTTGGGCACGTCGCCGCCGCCCAGCAGGGCGGTGTAGTTCTGCAGGGTGAGCTGGGCGGGCCGGGTCAGTGCCGTCCACCAGCCGCCGGTGGCGGTGAGCTGCTTGGGCCGCAGCGAGGAGATCAGCAGGCCGACGGTGGGCACCAGCCAGGCCACGGCGGCCACGATCAGCACGGCCTGGACCAGGCTGTGGCGAGTAAGAACAGCGAGCCGGGTCGTGAGCGGAACGCCCGGCCGGCCGGCCGGAGCCGGCCGCTTCGCGGTCCCGGCGGGCGTTGTGGTCCGCGTCGGCGGGGCCGGTTGCGTCGTGGTCATGATCGGCTCCCTCGGAAGCGTCGGATGTTGAGGAGCATCACCGGGACGACCAGGAGCAGCAGCAGGACGCTGAGCGCGCTGCCGAGGCCCTGGTCGTTGCCGCCGCCGAAGGAGACCAGGTAGAGCCGCAGCGCCAGTACGTCGGCGTCCTGTTGGACGGGCCCGGGCGCGATGACGTAGACGAGGTCGAAGATCTTCATCGCGTTGATGACCATGGTGATGAACACGACGCCGAGGACCGGGGCGAGTTGGGGCACGGTGATGCGGCGGAGGATCTGCCACTCGCCGGCGCCGTCGAGTCGGGCCGCCTCGATCGTCTCGCGTGGCAGGTTGGCCAGGCCGCCGGCGATGATGACCATGGCGAAGCCGGCCCAGATCCAGGTGTAGGCGCCGATGATGGCCGGGGTGACGAAGGCGGGCCCGAGCCAGTCGATGCCGCGGTAGGGGGCGGCGAAGTCGGCTGCCGGCAGGACCACCGAGGCGGTGGCGGAGGGGGCGGCGGAGAACCGGAAGGTGCCGTCGTCGGCCGTGGTCGTGGTGGCGATCGTCCGTGCGCCGTCGTGGAGTTGGACTTTGACGCCGGGCAGGCCCTTCTTTCCGGGGTCCAGTTGCCCGGGGTGGCCGCCGCCGCCCGGGACGAAGTCCAGGAACACCGTGCCGCGGACCCCGTCGCCGTCGGCGGGCCGGGCCGTGCGGGCGGTGGCCGGGACCGCGCCGGGCTGCACGCCGACCAGCGGCAGCAGCACGGTGCCCGTGGCCGCCGGGACCCGGACGTCGCCGCCGTCGGCCTGGTCGAGTCCGGTCCCGGGGCGCGGGCGGGCGCCCGGATAGGAGGGCTGGTCGGTGAAGGTGTCGTGGACGGCGACCGCGGCGGCGTTGAGCACGCCGCGGTGCGGGTCCGCGTCGTACACCGTGCGGAAGATGATCCCGGCGGCGAGGAAGGAGATCGCCATCGGCATGAAGACGAGCAGCTTGAACGCGGTGGCCCAGCGGATCTTCTCGGTCAGCACCGCGAACACCAGGCCGACCGCGGTCACCAGTGCCGGGGCGACGGCGACCCAGATCGCGTTGTTGCGGACGGCGGTGAGGGTGGCGTGGTCGGTGAAGGCGGCACCGTAGTTGTCCAGCCCGACGAAGCGGTGGCCGGAGGCGTCGAAGAGGCTGCGTCCCACCGAGTAGCCGATGGGGTAGACGACGAGGGCGCCGAGCAGCAGCAGGGCGGGCAGGACGAGGAGCAGGGCGAGGCCCCGGTGGCGCCGGAGCGCGCCACCGGTTGCCCGGTCCCTGCGGGGTGAGCGCAGAGACATGGTGGATCAGCCCTTGTACGCCTTGGCCGCGTCGGCTTCGAGCTTCGCCGCGGCGCCCTGGACGTCGGAGGGGTTGGCGAGGAAGTCCTGGAGGTCCTTCCACTCGCCCTGGCCCGCGGTGCCGCCGAACGCGGCGGGCGCCTGGTCCGACATGTCGAAGCGGAACGCGTCGCCTGCGTCGATCACCGACTTGGCGAACTGCCGGGTGGTGTCGTCGGGGTAGACGGACGGATCGACCGCCTTGTTGGGCGAGATGAAGCCGCCGGCCTTGGCCCAGACGGCCGCGGCCTCGGGGCCGGCCAGGAACTCGACGAGCTTCTGCGCGGCCTCGGGGTGCTTGGCGCCCTTGAGGACGACGGCCGCGTCGCCCGCGCCCATCACGGGGGCCTTGCCGCCGTCCACGGCGGGGAAGGGGAACACCTTGGCGTCCGTGCCGACCTGCTTCTTCAGCTCCGAGGCTATGACGCCGCCGACGAAGTCGCCCTCGTAGGTCATGGCGGCCTTGGGCTGTGGTCCGAAGACCTGTTGGACGGAGGTGGGGAAGTCGGTCTGCAGCGCGCCCTGGCCTCCGCCCGCGACGAGCTGCCGGTCGCCGAACACCTTGCCGAGGGTGGTCAGGGCCTTGCCGACCGACGGGTCGGTCCACGGGATCTCGTGCTTGGTGAGCTTGTCGTAGAGCTCGGGTCCGGCCTGGGAGAGGTAGATGTTCTCGAACCAGTCGGTCAGCGGCCAGCCGGCCTGGCCGGCGACCGAGAAGGCCGGGGTGCCGGAGTCGGAGAGCGTGCGGCCGGCCTTGAGCAGGTCGTCGAACGTGGTCGGGGGCTGGATGCCGGCGTTCTGGAAGGCGGTGGGGTTGTACCAGACGGTCGACTTGTCGGCGGCCTTGAAGTAGAGGCCGTACTGGGTGCCGTTGACGGTGCCGAGGCTGGACCAGATGCCGGCGTAGTTCTTCTTCGCGGTGTCGGTGACGGCGGGGGAGAGCGGCGCCAGCCAGCCCTTGTCGGCGAACTGCTTGATCACGCCGGGCTGGGCCACCATGACGACGTCCATCGGGTCGTTGCCCTCGATCTTGCTGCCGACCACGGTGGAGAGGTTGTCGCCGGTGGAGGTGTAGCTGACGGTGGCGCCGGTCTTCGCGGTGAAGACGTCCAGCACCTTCTTGAAGTTCTCCTGCTCGGTGCCGCTCCACACGGCGGCGACGGTCAGGCTCTGGCCCTTGAGGTCCTGGGTGGTGGACCCGCCCGTGCCGCCACCGCTGCTGCCGCAGGCGGTTGCGGTGGCGGCCAGGGCGACGGAGGCGGCCAGGGTGGGAAGGGTGCGGCGGAGTCTCATCGTCGAGTCTTCCTTCAGGGGGTGGGTGGGGTTCATACGGCTGGTGATCGTCAGATCCCGTCGGCTGCGCGGGCGCCGATCCACCAGGCGGCGGTGGCGGGCGCCAGGGTGCCCTCGGGGCACGGGCCGCTGGCCAGCAGAGGCGGACCGGCGACCGGCGCGGGCGCGGCGGTGTCACCGAAGTTGACGGCGCACACCAGGCCCTCGCCGCGGACGAACGCGAGGACCCCGGGCGGGGTCTTCAGCCACCGCAGCGTGCCCTCGCCGAGTTGCGGGAGTTCACGGCGCAGTTGCAGGGCGGTGCGGTACAGGTGGAACACGGACGCGGTGTCGGTTCGCTGCCGCTCGGCGGTGTGGGAGGCGAAGGAGGCCGGCTGCGGCAGCCAGGGGGTGGCCGGGCTGTCCGGCGGGCTGAACCCGAACGGGGCCTCGGTGCCCGACCAGGGCAGCGGTATCCGGCAGCCGTCGCGGATCCCGGCCCGGCTCCCGGTCCGGCGGAAGATCGGGTCGGTGATCAACTCGTCCGGCAGGTCCAGGACTTCGGGCAGCCCGAGCTCCTCGCCCTGGTAGATGTAGGCGGCCCCGGGCAGGGCCAGCATCAGCAGGGCGGCCGCCCTGGCGCGGGCGGGGCCGCCGGCGGGGTCCTCGCCCGCGAACCGGCTCACCGTGCGGACCTGGTCGTGGTTGTTGAGCACCCAGGTGACCGTCGATCCGGTGGCGGCGATGTCCCGTACGGCGTCGTCGATGACCCGGTGGAAGTGCGCGAGGTCCCACGGCGCGTGCAGCAGGTGGAAGAAGAAGGCCTGGTGCAGTTCGTCGGGGCGTACGTACAGTGCCTGCTCCGCCGGCGTGGGCACGGAGGCCTCGCCGACCAGCAGCCGCTCGTGGCCGTCGCGGGCGGTGTACTCCTCGCAGATCGCGCGCCACCGGCGCCAGACCTCGTGCACCTGCGGCTGGTTCCAGGCCAGCGGGTTGACCGAGTCGCGGGTGCGCTCGTCCGCGTCCGGATCGGGCGAGTCCGGCAGCTCGGGGTGCTTGAACAGCCCGGCCGCCACGTCGATCCGGAAGCCGTCCACACCCCGGTCCAGCCAGAACCGCAGCACCTCCTCGAAGTGGGCGGCGACGTCGGGGCTGCGCCAGTTGAAGTCGGGCTGCTCCGGGGTGAACAGGTGGAGGTACCACTGGCCGGGCCTGCCGTCGCCCTCGGCGACCCGGGTCCAGGCCGGGCCGCCGAACATGGCACGCCAGTTGTTGGGCGGCAGCTCCCCGCCCTCGCCGCGCCCGTCGGCGAAGTGGAACCGCGCCCGCTCCGGGCTGCCCGGGCCGTTGGCCAGCGCCTTCTGGAACCACGGGTGCTCACTGGAGCAGTGGTTCGGGACGACGTCCAGGACCAGCTTCAGGCCGAGCATCCGGCAGTCCGTCACCAGGCGGTCGAACTCGGCGAGGTCACCGTAGAGCGGGTCGACGGCGCAGTGGTCGGCGATGTCGTAGCCGTGGTCGTGCTGGGGTGAGACGTAGAACGGGTTGAGCCAGACGCCGTCCGCACCCAGCCGCCGTACGTGCGGCAGCCGTTCCCGGACTCCGGCGAGATCGCCGATGCCGTCGCCGTCGGTGTCACGGAAGCTGCGCACGTAGATCTGGTAGATCACGGCGTCGCGCCACCAGGCACGGGCGGCAGGGATGGTGGGGGCGTGCGATCGGGCGCGCGGCAGGGTGACCGCGTCGCGGTCGGGGAGGGTGGGGTTGGGCATCTCGCTACTCCAACGGTTATGCATTCGCGTTAGGTATAGCAGGCGGAGATGGCCCGTGTTAAGCCCTTGTTTTGCTGTGGTTTCTCAGAAGTGAAGGAGTGGCATGCCGGATCGGGCATAGATTCGCGTTATGTACTCACGGGTACGGGCCGGGAACCCCGCCGGGTTCGGCTCAGCCGACGATGGCGCGCAGGTCGGCGGCCAGCCGGGGAAGCGCCGCCTCGGCGCTGCGGCGGCCGGACACGACCTCGAACGCCGTCTCGCTGAACGCGAGGCTCAGCTGCTGGTACTGCGGAACGCCGGGGCGTGCCCCCGCCGCCAGGATCGCCGTGCGCAGCACGGGCAGGTACGGGAACCGGGCCGTCAGGTCCGGATCCGCGTAGAGGTCCGCCCAGACCGGCGGCAGCCCGCCGTCGGTCAGGACGCGGTACTGCGCCCGACGGCTCGTCAGGTAGGCGATCAGTGCCCGTGCGGTGCGCTGGCGCCGCGAGAACCGGCTGACCGCCAGTCCCGACCCGCCCAGCACACCGCTGCCGGGCCCGTGCGGGCCGGGCAGCGGCACCACGCCGAACCGTCCCGCGACCGGCGAACCGGCCGCACCGACCGCGTGGTAGACGTACGGCCAGTTCCGCAGGAAGAGCAGGCCGCCCCGGCCGAACGCCTCGCGGGACTCCTCCTCGCGGTAGCCGAGCACCTCGGCCGGGATCCAGCCGTCGCGCACGCCCCCGGCCAGGAACTCCAGCCCGGCCCGGGCCTGCGGGCTGTCGACCACCACCGATCCGTCGCCGGCCAGCAGGTCCCCGCCGGCCGAGCGGATGGCCTCCAGCGCGTTGACGGCGAGCCCCTCGTACGGGCTCAGCTGCCCCGCGTACCCGGACAGTCCGTGAGCGGGAGCCAGCGTCCTCGCCTGCCGCGCCAGTTCGGCCCAGGTGGTGGGCGGCTGCTCGCCGGCGGCGGCCAGCACGTCGCTGCGGTAGTACAGCAGGGCGGCGTTGGCGACGAACGGCACTGCGTACAGCCGGCCGCCGAAGCGGCCCGTCCGCACGACCGGCGGCAGGAAGCGCTCCAGCGCGAAGTCCGACTCCTCCAGCGGCACGGTCCAGCGCCTGGCCGCGAACTCGGCCGTCCACACCACGTCGAGGTTGAGGACGTCGAAGCGGCTGCCGCCGCCGGACAGTTCACCGGCGAGCTGGGCGTGCACCTCGTCCGCAGCCTCGGGCAGCTCGACCAGCTCGGCCGGCTGGTCGGGGTGCTCCTCGTTCCAGTCGGCCAGCAGCCCGCGCAGGTAGCGCGTGGTGTCCCGGCCGGTGGCCAGGGTGACCGGCCCGACGCCCTGCGGGTCGCCCGCCGCCTTCGCCCGTCCGGCCAGCCCGTACCAGGCGGACGCGCCCCCGGCGGTGAGCACCGCCCCGCCCACCAGCGCGCGCGTTACACGCCGACGGCCCAGGTCGGGCCCGGCGGGCGGCCGGCTTTCCATGGAACTCCTTCGTTCCGCCGGCGCGGGTGGGCGCCGACGCACGTCCCTTTATACGGCCTCCCTGCTGGGGGGCACCCACCTGCCCGTACTGTGTGACCGAGGTGTAACCAGCGAAGAGGAAGAGGTGACGCCCGGTGCGCCATCAGCTGCTGGCGCTGCTGGCCCGGCAGCCCGCCTACGGGTACGAACTCAAGCAGGGCCTTGAGCAGACCTTCGGCGCGGCGTACCCTCAGCCCAACATCGGCCAGATCTACGTGACCCTGAGCCGACTGGAGAAGTCCGGCCTGATCCGCGGCACCGAGGTGACGCAGGAAGGCAGACCGGACAAGAAGGTCTACGAGATCACCGAGAAGGGCACCGAGGAACTCGCCGGCTGGTTCGAGGCGCCCACCGAGGGGCCCAGGGTCAGGGACGAGTTCTTCATGAAGCTCATCCTCGCCGAAGGCACCGACCTCGCCGACCAGCTGACGCTGATCAACAACCAGCGCCGGCACTGCCTCAACACGATGCGAGGACTCAACAAACTGGCCGCCACCGAACGCGGCAACCGGACCTCGCTGCTGCTGATCGAGGGAGCGGTCCTGCACCTGCAGGCCGACCTCGACTGGCTGGAACGCTGCCAGGAGGAGCTCACATGACCGGCGCGGAGCCGACCCCGCCGCTGCTGGCCGCCCACGCCCTGGTGCGCTCGCACCTCAGCGGCTCGACCCTGATACCCGCCGTCCGCGGCATCAGCCTGCGGATCGACCGGGGCGAGTTCGTCGCCGTCACCGGCCCCTCGGGTGCCGGCAAGTCCACCCTGCTGCACCTGCTCGGCGGTCTGCTCCGGCCGGACGAGGGCGAGCTGCGGCTCGACGGCCGCCGGGTCGACCGGCTCCGGGAAGCCGCGTGGGCCCGCCTGCGCCGCCGCCACTACGGCATCGTCTTCCAGAGCGGCAACCTGCTCTCCGACTTCTCCGTCGCCGACAACATCGAACTGACCGCCCTCCTCGCGGGCATGTCCGGCCGTACCGCCCGCGAACGCCGCCAGGAACTCCTGGAGGACCTCGCTCTCGCCCACAAGGCCACCGCCGGGCCCGGAGAGCTCTCCGGCGGCGAACGCCAGCGGGTCGCCCTGGCCCGCGCGCTGGTCAACCGGCCGCAGCTGCTCCTCGCCGACGAGCCGACCGGCAACCTCGACAGCCGCAGCACCCGCGACGTCCTCGCCCTGCTCAGCCGCTACCACCAGCAGGGCACCACCATCGTGCTGGTCACCCACGACGCCCGGGCGGCCAGCACCGCCGACCGGGTCGTCAGCCTCTTCGACGGCCGGATCGCCGACGACGCCCGGGTGGAGGAGCCCCCGGACGCGTGGAGCAGCGCCAACGGAGTCCGCGACGTCATCGACTTCGGCGGGTGACCCGGTGCGCGCCCTCCTCCGCTGGATCCGGGCCGACCTGCGCTCGCACCGCGCCCACGCCCTCCTGATCGTCCTCGCCACCGGCGGCACCGTCGCGGCCCTGCTGCTCGCCGGCACCCTGCTCGGAGCCGCCACCGACCCGTGGCAGCGGCAGTTCCGGGCCGCCGGATCACCCGACATCAGGATCGACCTCCGCCCGTCCGCCACCACCGCAGGCAGCACCGACGAGCCGTCGGTCGCCGCGCTGGCCCGCGAACCCGGCGTGCTCGCGGTCTCACCGCCCCAGCACACGGCCGAGACCACCCTGGTCGGCCGGCATGCCGACGGCGCCGCCGCGCCCACCGGCGCGGCGGAGCGCACCGACCGCACCACGCTCGTCCTGCGCGGCGACACCCCGGGAGCGGCCCGCCCGCTGCTGCGGTCCGGGACCTGGCTCGACCCCGCCGACGTGCACGGCATCGTGCTCGAACAGTCCGCGGCCGACGCTGCCTGGGCCCACCCCGGGGACCGCCTGACCGTCCTCGACAGCCACGGCGCCGCGGTCGAACTGCGCGTGCTCGGCATCGCGGACAGCCCCGACCAGTTGCCCAGCCCGGCGGCGGGATAC
This sequence comes from Kitasatospora aureofaciens, assembly GCF_019192735.1. Taxonomy (GTDB): domain Bacteria; phylum Actinomycetota; class Actinomycetes; order Streptomycetales; family Streptomycetaceae; genus Kitasatospora; species Kitasatospora aureofaciens_A. The sequence goes on along the minus strand of NZ_JAHTKP010000029.1, from coordinate 19,226 downwards.
GACCTCGGCTGGACCCTCCCCGCCACACTCGACCTGGTCCAGCCGGACCAGGCCGCGCACGGCCTCACCCTCGGGCTGCGGCTGGCCCGGCCCTCCGACGCGGGGTACACGGCGCAGCGCGTGGTCAGCGTCCTGGGAGCCGACCGGGTGTCCCGGATCACCACCTGGCTGGACGCGCGGGCCGCGCGGCAACAGGACAACCGGCTCGCCGGCCTGCTGCTGGGACTCAGCGGCCTGGCCGCGCTGCTGTCCGCCGCCCTCGCGGTGGCCGGCGCGGCGGGCGGGCGGATCAGGGCCAGGACCGGTGACATCGCCCTGCTCAAGGCGCTCGGCTTCACCGCGGGCCAGGTCGCCTGGATGTTCATCGTCGAACAGCTGCTGCTGGCCGGCACCGGAGTCCTGCTCGGCGCCGGCGGCGCCGCGATCGCCGCGCACGCCGTCCCGGCACTCGGCGGCGGGACCGACGCGCTCCACCACCTCGTTCCCGGTGGCACGGCGACCACCGGCGCCGTCACCGCTGCCGCTCTCGTGGCCGTCGGGGCCGCCGCCGCCCTGCCCGCCCTGCGCGCCGCCAGGGTCGCCCCCGTCCCCCCGACGGACGGCACCCGGCCACCGGCCATGACGGCCCGGCCCGTCCGCCTCGGCCTGCTCCGACGCCTGCCGCCGGCCCTCGTGTTCGGACTCGGCGGTGCCCTGCGACAGCGCTCGGGCCTGGTCGTGAGCGCCGCCCGGCTGACCGTGCCGGTCGTCGCCGCCACCTTGGCCCTGAGCACCTGGGCCACGCTCGACGCCGTCACCCGACCCGACGGCGGTGTCACGGCCCCGTCCGTCACGGTCCGCCGGACCTCCCCCGAGCAGACTCCCGGCGACGGGCAGCTCGCCGGCGCCCTGGCCTCCGACACCGCCGTGCAGGGCGTCTACCCGGGCGCCGAGATCCAGGCCCTCGCGCCCGGCCAGTCCGCGACCCTCACCCTGCGGGCGGTGGGCACCACCGACGCGCCGTACCCGTACACCGTCGTCGAGGGCCGGGCGATCCGCGCGAGCGACGAGGCGGTCGCCGGACAGGGCGCCCTCGACCTGCTCGGCGCCCGGGTCGGCCAGTGGGTACGTGTCACCACCGGCGGCACCCCGCGCATCCTGCACATCGTCGGGCGCGACCTCGAACCGGAACACGGCGGACGCGTCCTGTCCACCGGCTTCGACACCCTCGACCGGCCCGGCGACCCCGCGCACCCCGACTTCTGGCGCCTGGTCCTGCGCCCCGGCCATGACCCGGCCGAGGTCCAGCGCGACCTCCCCGCCCGCGTCGGCCTCGCCGGGCAGGTGGAGATCCGCCTCCCCAACGGTCCCGTGACCCGGCCCGACGCCCTGCGGGTCTGCGTGGTCGGCCTCCTGGTCCTGCTCGCGCTCATCTGCCTGGTCGACCTGCTCACCACGGCCGCCGCCGGCTTCCTCGAACGCCGCCGGGATCTCGGGCTGCTCAGGGCGATCGGCCTGACACCGGGTCAGTGCGCCGTCGTGCTGGCCACCCGGGGGACGGCCATCGCCCTGGCCACGGTCGCCGCCGGCTCGGCCGTCGGCATCCCGCTCGCCCGCTGGGTCATCGACCGGCAGGGCGAGCTGGGCGGCATCGGCGCCGGCATCGCCCACGGCCCGTCCGCCTGGACGGTCCTCGCCATGGCCGCCGCCGGCGCTACGGCGGCGGCCGCGCTCTCCGCGCTGCCGGTCCTGCGTGTCGCCCCGTCAGCCCGGGCCCAGGACGGCACCGCCGGGCACGATCCCGGCCGTCCTGACGGCCGATAAGGGTGCCTTCAGCAGAGGCATAGATTTACTTTTCCAAGATTGATTCACTTTTCAAGCTTGATATCAATGCCAGAATCTCCGGTTTGCTCTGCGAATCGCAGGTATGCGAGGCTGTGCCTGGCGCTCCGTTACCAACCGGTAACCGCAGTGCCGTTCTCGTGCGGACGTCCCCGGGGGAGGGATGGGGGCGTCGCACGGCAGCCGGAGACCGCGTACGGGGACAGTGCGTGCATGCGGTCCGGCTCCGGCCCCGGCTCTCGCCGGAAGGGCCGTCCATCCGATCTGGAATGCGTGGGGTGCGATGCGGAATCGTGGTGTCGATGTGGCGGGCTTGCGCAGCGAGCTCGAAGACCTCTGGGAGCGGCGGGACGAGGTCTCGCTGCAGTCCGCCGAGGCGGTGGCCGCCGTCGACGCGGCGATCGACCTGCTGGACACCGGTCGCGCGCGGGTGGCCGAGCTGGTCGAGGGCGAGGTCGTGGTGCACGACTGGCTGAAGAACGCGATCCTGCTGCTCTACAAGCAGGCCTCGCCGCAGACTTCGCAGTTCGGGCCGTTCCAGTGCGCCGACAAGATCCCGCTGAAGACCGGGATCGACGGCTCGGGGGTCCAGGTGTCGCCGGGCGCGGTGATCCGGCGGGGCAGCTACCAGGAGCCCGGTGCCGTGGTGATGCCCAGTCACATCGGCATCGGCTCGTACGTGGGCGAGGGGACCCTGGTGGACTCCTGGGTCGGCATCGGCTCGTGCGCCCAGATCGGCCGCAACGTCCACCTGTCCGGCGGGGTCGGGCTGGGCGGCATGATCGAACCTCCCATGGCCAGGCCGGTGGTGATCGAGGACGACGCGTTCATCGGCGCCCGTTCGATGATCTACAGCGGTGCCCGGGTCGGCGAGGGCGCCCTGCTCGGCGCCGGAGCCCTGCTGACCGACACGATCCCCGTGATCGACGCGGCCACCGGCGAGGAGCTCGGCCGCGGCGAGGTGCCGCCGTGGACGGTCGCCGTCCCCGCCAGCCGTCCGCGCGAGTTCGCCGGTGGCACATTCGGCCTCCCCTGCCTGCTGGTGATCAAGCACCTCAAGAAGGGCGAGCGGCACGACAAGGCCAAGCTCAACGACGCGGTGCGCACCCAGCCCCCGGTCATCCTCTGACCCAGGTCCGCCGCCTCACGCCGCCTCAGCCGCCTCACGCCGGCTCCTTGACGACTCCCGAGGAACCCTCACCCATGCACGCCACCGGCATCAGCCCGCTTCTGGCTCGTCACCCCGAACTCGGGGACCTCCACTCCCGGCTGACAGCATTTCTGGACACCCACCTGCCCAACCCGGTCTGCGAGAACGACCCCCGCCCCGACTGGCTCTCCCTGCGGGCGCAGGCCGCCGCCGCCGGGCTCACCGGCATCGACCTCGCCTCCCCGGGCGAGCCGGGTGAGCCGGGTGAGCCGGGCGATCCGACCGAGCCCGACGCGCCGGGCGTGACCGGACGCGTCGCCCAGGGCATGGCCATGTTCCTCGCCGGACAACGGGACTGCGACGCCCGCGAGATCTTCAGCACCGGGCACGCCGCGATGCCGCTGCGCCACGGCTCGCCCACGCTCGTCCAAAGCACCCGCGAACAGGTCGTCACGGCAGGCAAGTTGGCCGGCATCGCGTCCAGCGAACCGCACTCGGGCTCGGACCTGCGGGGCTTTCGCACCGTCCTGGTCGACCACGGCGACCACTACACGCTCTCGGGGTCCAAGGGCCTGATCAGCCGCGTCGAGGAGGCCTACGGCTTCGTCGTCTTCTGCAAGCTGATCGACCGCCAGGACGTCGGCCGGGCCGACCTGCGGGCCGTGCCGCTCTCCGCGGTCTGGGTCCCGACGAACGCCCCGGGCGTGCTCAGCGAGACCACCGACCCGCTGGGCATGCGCGGATGGAGCTTCGGCCACCTGCACTTCGTCGACACCCGCCTCGACAAGGACTTCCTGCTCGGCGAACCCGGCGACGGCCGCCGGATCTTCGACGAGCACTTCTCCGCCTGGCGGCTGATGATGTCCCTGGTCTGCCTCGGCGCCGCCGTGGCGGCGATCCTCGAATCCGCCGCCCGCACCCGCAGTCGCACCGTCGGACGGATGCCGCTGGCCGGCATCCCCTCCGTCGCCGCCCGCCTGGGCACCGCCGCCGCCGAGGTCGAAGCCGCCACCGCATGGTGCTTCACACTGCTGGAGCGCATCGACCAGGGTGAGACCGACGTCGCCGCGTGCTCCGCCGCCAAAGCCCTGGCCACCGACGCCGCCTACCGTGCCGTCGACCTCGCCCTCCAACTGCACGGCAGCGAGGGCTACACCAAGCGGACCCCGATGGAGAAGCGCCTGCGCGACATCCGCGGGCTGCGCATCGCCGACGGGCCCAACGACACCCTCTACAGCGTGCTGGCCCACTCCCTGCTGACCGAGGGGGCCGGGCACGGGCCCACCGAGGAGACCGAGCACCGGCCGGCCGAGGACGTCCAGCTCCTCGCCCACCACTGACCCGAGGCGCAAGGAACCGCAGATGCCAGCCGCTCCGCCCTTCCGCACCGAAGTCACGGAAATCCTGGACGTGTTGGGGGCCACTCCCGAGCGGGAGGCAGTCGTCCACCAGGGACGGCCCACCACCGCCGGAGAACTCCGCGACCTCACCCACCGCCTCGCGCGGGCCATGCGCGCCCGGGGCATCGACCGCCACCACACGGTGACCCTGCTGACCGGCAACCTGCCGGAGGCGATCGCCGCACGGTACGCCGCCAACCTGATCGGCTGCCGGGTCAACCAGCTCTACACCCGGCTGCCGGCCGAGACACAGGCCGTCATGGTCCGCGACGTCGAGACGCACGCGCTGATCGTCGATCCCCGCCACGCGGACCGGGCCGCCGAGATCATCGGGCGAGCCCCCGTCGGGACCGTCCTGGTCCTCGGCCCCGGCACCGTGGGAACCGACCTGCTGGCACTCGCCGCCGCCCAGCCGGCCGACCCCTTCCCGAGCCGGGCCCGGCCGCAGGACGTACGGACCATCCGCCACTCCGGAGGTACCACCGGCCACTCCAAGGGGATCTGCATCACCTACGGGCAGCACCGCCCGTTCGGCCCCGACCTGCCCGGCGACCCGCAGAACCCGCCGCGGCTGCTGGTCTGCACCACCATCGCCCACGCCGCAGGACAGATGAGTGACAAGGCGCTGCGCGCCGGCGGCAGTGTGGTGCTGCTGGACGGCTTCGACGCGGGCGCCGTCCTGGCGGCGATCGATCAGGAACGCATCACCGACGTGTTCCTGATGCCGCCGCTGCTCTACCAGCTGCTGGACCACCCGCAGTGCGCGCACACCGACACCAGCAGCCTGCGCCGCCTCACCTACGGCGGCTGCCAGGCCTCACCGGCCCGCCTCACCGACGCGATCCGGCGCTTCGGCCCGGTGCTGGTGCAGCTCTACGGGCAGCACGAGGCGGGCATCATCAGCGTCCTCGACGCCGAGGACCACGACCCGGGCCGCCCGCAGCGGCTGCGCTCGGTCGGCCGGATCGCGCCCGGGTACCGGGTGGCGATCCGTGACGAGTCGGGCCGGGACCTGCCCGCCGGTGCGCGCGGCGAGGTCTGCGTCAGCTCGGACAGCCTGATGTCGGGCTACTGGAAGCAGCCCGAGCTGACCGCCACCGTCCTCAAGGACGGCTGGCTGCACACCGGCGACGTCGGCTACCTGGACGACGAGGGCTATCTCCACATCGTCGACCGGCTGAAGGACCTGATCAACACCGGTGGCGGCCACGTCTACACCTCCGAGGTCGAGGACCTGCTCAACTCCCACCCCCAGGTCCGCCAGAGCGCGGTCTTCGGCGTCCCCGACGCCAACCAGGTGGAACGCATCCACGCCGTCGTCGTGCCCGTCCCGGGCGCCCGGCTCGACCCCGACGACCTGCGCAGCCTGGTCCGCACCCGCCGAGGCCCCCTCCACGAGCCGGCCCACCTCACCTTCGCCCGCACACTCCCGCTCACCGACGCCGGCAAACCCGACAAGAAGCTCCTCCGCGAGCAGGCCGCCACCCGGTAGCCGCATCCACGGGAACGCGGGGCAGTGCCGCCCCGCGTTCCCGTGAATCATGAACCGATCGATCCGTCAGCCCGCGTGCGTGCAGAGGTAGAGCTGCTGGGCGCCCGTGGCGTCATCGCCTCGCGCACCGGCGGCGGCCGACGCCGTCGCGACCGCGCCGCCGCCGTACTCGGCCGCCGGCACCGCGGTGCAACCGGTCCGCACCCAGGACTGGATCTGCGCCGTCGTCGGGTTGGCCGACTCGCCACCGCCGCCACCACCGCCACCGCCGCCACCGCCGCCACCACCGCCTGCGCCGCCGTGCCGGCCGCTGCCGCCGCGGTCGGCGCCGAGCAGGACGTACCGCAACTCGCCCGTCCCGACGAGCTGTCGGAACCGATCCAGCGTCGGCGACGGCGCCGAGCCGCTGAAGCCGCCCATCGGCAGGACCTCCTCGCCCGTCGCCAGGATGAAGGGCGAGGCGGCGCTCCAGCTGGTCGCGGCGAACAGGTAACGGGCGCCGCTCCGACGGTCCTTCAGGTAGTCGAACAGAGCCTGCTGGGACGCCGTCAGGTGCTCCGAGGAGCCGCCGAACCCGCCGCGCTGCACCCGCTCGGCGCCGGCGCCCGCAGCGGACGCCGCCCCCGGGAACGAGTGACGGCCACCGCCACCCCGGCCGCCCTTGGCGGGGCCGACGGTGCCCATGCCCGAGTTGCCGTACGTCGAGCTCAGCACCGACGACGCCCAGGCGCCCGGTGCGACCAGCATCGCCGCGACGCCCGCCAGCAGACCCGCCAGCGCAAGCCGCCGGCCGGGGAAGCGGCCCAGCCTGGCCGCCCCGAGCAGTGCCAGCGCCACAACGCCCAGGGCGATCACGGTCGGCGCCAGCCACGGCAGGAAGCCCGGGAACTCCCCGGCCAGGAACGCGGACCAGGCGACGGTGCCGGCGATCGCGGCGGGAAGCGCCCACGCCCGCACACCGCCGTCGCGGAAACCCCGCCACAGCAGCACGGTCCCCGCGCCGCCCAGGACCGCCAGCGGAGCGGCGATCACACCCATGTAGTAGCTGTGCCCGCCGACGCTGCCCGCACTGAAGACCAGGAAGAACACGCCCAGCCAGGTGCCCCACAGGACGTAGCCGGCCCGCAGCACGTCGGTGCGCGGCTCACGGCGCCGCCAGGCCAGTCCGCAGACCAGCGCGACGGCGGCGAGCGGATAGAGCCAGCCGGTCTGCGGGGCGAACTGCGAGCCGAACATCTTCGTCCACCCGCCGTCACCCGCATTGCCGCCCTGACCGCCCCCGCCGCCCTGGCCGGACGCCCCGGAAGAACTCTGCGCCGCGGACGGGGACTGCCCGCCCTGCGAACCCGCACCGGAACCCCCACCGGCCCCGACAACGCGGCCCCCGTCACCGCCCCGGACAGCCTGGACACTGCCGGTCTGCGCCGCACTCATCCCCAGCGAGGAGAAACGGTTCAGGAAGTTGTAGCCCACCACCATGCTGAACGCCGAGTTGTCCGTGGTGCCGTCCACGTACGGACGGTCCTGCGCCGGGGTGAGCGTGACGGCCAGCATCCAGGAGGCCGACACGGCGAAGGCCACCAGCCCGGCCACGGCGACATGCCCGAGCCGCCGCCGCAACGTGGTCGGCGCCGCCAGCAGGTACACCGCGGCAAGCGCGGGCAGCACCGCCCACGCCTCCACCATCTTCGTCTGGAACGCCAGCCCCACCCAGACCCCGGCCAGCAGCAGCGGCCGCAGCCGCGCCGTGTGGGCGGCCCGCTGCGCCGCGTCCGCCGCGAGCAGGAGCAGCAACGTGAAGGCGGCGTCCTCGACCGCGGTGCGGAACAGCCCGGCGGCGACCGGCGTCAGGGTGAACGCCGCGGCCGCCAGCAGCCCGGCGTCGGCCCCGGCCCACCGGCGCACCACCCGGTACAGCACCAGAACGGCCAGCACGCCCTCGACCACCTGCGGCAGGGTCAGCGCCCACGGGTGGAAGCCGAAGACCCGCGCCGACAGCGCCTGCGGCCACAGGAAACCGGGCAGCTTGTCCAGCGTGATCGTGCTCGCCGGGTCGAACGACCCGAACACGAACGCCTTCCAGCTCTCCGTCATGCTGCGCACGGCATCGGCGTAGAAGCTGTGGTACTGGCTGTGGTTGATGTTCCACGCGTACAGCACGGCGGCGACGGCCGCGATCCCCAGCAGGGCGGGGCGGGCGTAGGACGGCTGGCCGTCGGGGGACTTCCACGGCGCTCTGCGGCGGGGAGGCGGGGGGAGCGGGGACTCCCGGGGGACGGTGAGGACATTGGTAGCCATGGGCGGCACCCTCGGCTGCGTCGATGAGAGTTCCCTTGGAAAGCGCCCCGGTTTGGGCATTTTTATACCTACGGCGCGCCGATCGGCGCACTGCGCTCCCGCCGTTCGGCTGGTCTGTGAAGAAACGGTGCATCTCCTGGCCGGGGACGCGGCACCGGACGACAGGACGTGACCGTCCCGGCCGCGCAGCCGGGCCGGAGGATCTGTCCTTTTTCGGCTGACGCCGAAGCACGGCGACAACGTCCCGGAGCCGTCGGCACGATGGGAGCGCCGGGACGGGGCGCGCCGGCGGGAGGCCGACCGGGGTGGCCTCCCGCCGCCGCCCGTCCGGCGTCCGCCCGGCTCCTTGCCGGAGCGGGCCCGCCGGATGCTTTGTCATGCACCCGGCTTCCAGATGATCCCTGAAGGGGGACGGCACCATGAAGAAGATCACCGCCGCGCTCGGCGTCGCCGCACTCGCGCTCTCCCTCGGCGTCGCCGCCGCGCCCACCGCCTCCGCGCAGAGCTCCAGCTCGTGCAGCTACACCAACAGCGAGCCGACCCTGTCCCGGGGCTCCACCGGCACCGCCGTCAAGCAGCTCCAGTGCGAACTCCACTACTCGATGACCGGCAGCAACCTGACCCGTGACGGCATCTTCGGCGGCGGCACGCTGAACGACGTCCGGCGGTTCCAGCAGTGTGCCGGCCTCGACGTCGACGGCATCGTCGGCCCGAACACCTGGGCGGCGCTCGACTACTGGACCACCGCCTCCGACTACGCCTGCTGACCCACTGCCAACGGCCCGGCCCCACCCGGCCCCACCCGGGCGGGGCCGGGCCTCGGCCCGTGCCGGCGGCGAGCAGCGCGAGGCCGGCCGCCCGCAACACCGTCGCGTGCGCGCCCGCACCCGCCGCGCAGACCGCCCCTTCGCCGTTCCCATCCGCTGCCCCTGCAACTCGGTCCAGCCGCACGGCCGTCGGCCTTCGCCGCTGAGCGGGTGCCGGATCGCAGCGGCCGGCATCACCGCCCGGACCTCGTTAGCGGCGGCGTCGGTCCCGGCGCCGAAGTGGTGGATCACGTGCTCGCGGACGTGGTCCTGCCGGGCGCGGGTGAAGGCCGCGCAGGCGTCGTGGACGACGTGGACGACGTGGGCGGTGCAGCCGCGGTCGTGGGCCTCGCGCGGGGTGGACTCGATGCCGGGGATCAGCGCAGTCCGGCGAACAGGTCCCGCTCGGGCAGTGCCGCGCCGGTGGTGTCGTGGACGCGGACGAACGTCTCCACGCCCATCAGCTCGGTGAACCTCTCCTTGCCCATCCGCAGGAAGAAGATGTTCTCGCTCTGGCTGGCGTGCGCGAGCAGCGCGTCGTACTTCCGGCCGCCGAACTCCGTGGTGTCCACCCAGGTGGTGATGTCCTCGTCGGGGAGCCCGATCTGGGGCCGCGCCCCGTCCTCGGACGGGTCCGGCTCCTCCCAGTCCGCGCCGAACTCGCGCATGATCTCGCCGAACTTCTTCATCGTCGAACGCGGCGCGGTGGTCCAGTAGACCTTGGGCGTCAGCCCGGCCTGCGAGAGCGCAGCCGTCGTGATCCGGTTCGCCTGGATGTGGTCGGGGTGGCCGTAGAATCCGTTCTCGTCGTAGGTCACCACCACGTCGGGCCGGTAGCGGAGCATCAGTTCGGCGAGCCGGGCGGCCCCCTCGGCGACCGGCGTGCTCCAGAACGACCCGGGGGCGTCGTTGGCCGGCCAGCCCATCATCCCGGAGTCGGCGTATCCGAGCAGTTCGAGGTGGCTGACCCCGAGAACCTGGCAGCTGGCTTCGAGCTCCTTGCGGCGCAGCGCAGCGACGGCGGCCGGATCGTGTCCCGCCTCGCCCGGCTTGACACCGCCCGGACCGTCGCCGCAGCCGCCGTCGGTACAGGTGACGAGCACGGTGCGGACGCCGTCCGCGGCGTAGCGGGCGAGGACGCCGCCCGTCGCGGTGGCCTCGTCGTCCGGGTGGGCGTGCACTGCCATCAGTGTCAGGGGCCGGTCGGCCATGGGATCCGTCCTCGGGTCGGTCGAAACGATCGGTCCCAGTCTGCGCCGGGCCGGCACCCGCCGGCACCTGGCCTCCCGTCAGTCCCTTTCCGGGGCGGCGCCGGTGCGCGGGACCTCGTGGAGCACGGAGCCGAGGGTGTGGGCGAGCACGAGGCGGTAGACGGCCACGGCCCGGTCCAGCGGCCCGCCGTCGGCGGTCAGTTCGGCCGGGCAGGGTGACATCACGGCGGTGCCCTGACATGCAGCGTATGGGTGGATACGGACGGGCCGCCACGGCAGGCAGTGGGTCGGCTCGCGCCGGCGCCACCATGACCGGCGCCGTTCAGCAGGTCAGGCCGTGCCGCTGCGCGGCGAGTTCGGCGCGGACGAGTTCGAGGAGTCGTCCCGCCCAGTTGCGTCCGGTCCGGTCGTGCTGGCTCCAGTAACGGGAGTGCATGTCGGTGTAGAGGATCGTGGCATCGCCGGTTCCGGTCAGGACCTGCGCACACGCACGGGGCGAAGCCCCCGCGCGGCACGCGCGGCCGGAATCCCCGTGCCTTAGCCCGGGGAGGAAGTCAATCGTCCCGGGCTGCGGCGTGGCCGTTGGGGCCTGTCGTGGGTTCGCCCTGTCCGGGTCCTGGTGTCCCGGGGTGGCTGGGCCGGGCGAGTGGGGGCAGGGGTGTACCGGTGTGGTGGCAGGGGGTGGTGGCGGGTGGTGGCGGGAGGCTGGTGCCCTGGAGGCGGACTGGAGAGCGGGAGAGCATGTGGGTGGGCGCAGCCGTCGAGATGTCCGTCGCCCCATGGCCGTGGGCGGGGAGCGGGTGGCCGGTGATGCAGGTGTGCTGGGGACCGCGCTTGCCGTGGTGCTGGCGTTCTCGCTCGCGCAGGGTTCGTGGGAGTGGTTCTCCACCTATCTCGGTGTGACGCTTCTCGCGGTGGTCCTGTCCTTCGGCCGTGCGCCGGTGCCGGAGCCGGGTCGACGGGCTGCCTACGCGTGGAGTCTGGCGGCGTACTCGCTGGTCGTGGGTCTGTGCGTGGCACTGACGCTGGCTCCGGCACTGCAGCGCTGGGACTGGCTGTTCCCCATGCCGGGCGCCCGGCGCGGGTGCGTGGAGTCCGGCCGCTACGGGAGTCTGCGGACGCAGGCCACTCTGGGGGAGCTGGCCGGTCGTGACGCTGACGCGTTGGCGTACATGCAGAGGGAGCAGAGCCGCCAGGCCGTCAACGACTGCCTGGCGGCGACGACGACGCGTTGGCTGCCGGTGTACGCGTTGGGGGCGGCTCTGCTGGTGGGCGCGGGTTTGTGGTCGTGGGCGCGGGCCCGGGCGCGAAGGACGGCGGCAGGGCCCGTTTGAGCCGGCCTCGGGGGAACCGGCCGGCCGCCGGGTCGAGGTCCTGGCCTTCGGACGCGGCACGGCAATCCGCTCGCGCACCGCCCGGCCCGTGGGCCGTGCTGCGCGGGACGGACTGGGCATCGCCGGAGACCGCTTTCGGGACCGGCGAGGAGCTGTACCCGTGCCTGGTCCGGCTCCTCGACCCGGGCCCGACCGTGCCCGAAGCCCGTGCCGCCTTTGGCGGCCTCGAGTTGGTGCGTCATCAGAACAGCATCCACGAGGCCACCGCGCCGGTCGCCCTGTTTGTCGCAGCGCTTCTCGCCCGCCGCGGAACACAACGCGGAGGGGCGGCGGACGACGTGTGCGCGCCGCTGCTGGGCTGGCTGGCCGACGTCGCCCACGACTGCGACGACACGTGCGCCGCGGCCGGCGAGCGCGGTTTCGACGGGAACTACCTCTGAGAGCTCGCGCGGACAGGCGGAAGGGGGTACGCCGGCGCTTCGACATCACGGGCCACGCGTACCTCACGGACGGGCCGCGGTGCCGCGGGGCCCCTGGCTTCCACCGCCTGGTACCTCGCCGCCGGCGGTCCTGAGGATTCGCCGCTCGCGGAGGTGGAGTCCGTGAGCGCGAAGGGCTGCGCCTCTGCGCCCCGGCGTGGCGACCGGCGCTCCCGCCCGACGTGGTCTGTCAGCGGTTCCCGTCGCATCGTCTGACCGGCCGCGCCGCCGGGTGTGATGTTTCCCACGGAGGCTCCGCGGACGCCCTGCGGAGTCCCGGGCCGGGTGTGGTCGGCGGGGTGACGTTGCGTCGGGCCAGGTCCGGGCGGGTGGCGGCGGGCGGCGGGGCGAGGCGTGAAGCTGGCCGGTCCTGATCGGGCCGGCGACACGCCGGTGAACCGACTCCCGGTGTCCATCCGTAGGTTGTGCGACGGCCGGCCGGTGGCGGGCCGCTGGACGGAGGTACGGACTATGGAGCGAACGCGGGTACTGGCCGGCTTGGTGGGGGACACGGAGGTCTTCCGCAAGGTGCTGGAGGAACGCCGGCCGCAGGTGTTCCGCACGGAGGAGTGGCCGCCGGGGCTGCCCCGGACGGGTGAGCTGGACGCCGTGCTGCGCGGCGGACTGCTGCGGGTGCCGTACGTGGAGATGGTCCGGGCGGGCGAGGTCGTCCCGGCCGCCGAGTTCTGTACGGCCCGCACGGTGGCCGGGCGCAGGGAGGGGGGCTTCGCCGACCCGGACCGGATCGCCGCGCTGCTGGCCGACGGGGCCACACTGCTGCTGCCGCAGCTGGACCAGTGGCACGCGTCCGTGCGTGCGCTGGCCACCGGCATCGCGCTCGAACTGGGCCGCCGGACCGAGGCGTTCTGCTTCGCGACGGGCGCCGGCCGGCGCGGGCTGGACGTGCACCGGGACGACGCGGACGTGCTGGTCGTGCAGCTCGCCGGGGAGAAGGAGTGGACGGTCCACGAGGCGCCCGCCGACGGGCGCTGGCACCCGGGGCCGGCCCCCGAACCCGGCGCGGTGGCGCTCGAGTCGGTGCTTCGGCCGGGTGAGGTGCTGTACGTGCCGCGCGGTGCGCCGCATATGGCGACGGGCCGGCAGGGGCTTTCCGTGCACCTGTCGTTCACCATCCGCGAGGCGGGAACGGGGCGGCTGCGCGACGCCGTGGGCGAGTGGCTGGCCGCGGGCGGCTGGGCGAACGCGTTGCCGCAGCGCCCGGCGACGGAGGCGGAGCTGCTGGCCACGGCCGCCGAGGTGCTCCGGCTGGGCCGCGCCCGGCTGGCCGAACTGACGGCGGAGGAACTGCTGCGACTGGCCCGGGGGCCGCTGCCCGAGCCGGTCGGGGATGATGCGGCGGCGCCGGGCCGGGGGCCGCTGACCGTCTAGGGAACGGCCGACGGGAACGCGCGAGGGCGCGGTGCTGCCTCTGGGTCAGAGTCAGATGCAGTACGGGCGGAAGCAGGAGCCGTCACAGGAGATGCTGATCAAGGACTCCTCCTGCTCGACGGTGTCGGTCGCGACCAGGTCCTGCACGTCGAGGTCGAACAGCTCCTGCATGTCGGTGGCCATGGGGGCCTCCCTTCGTCGGTACCGCGTCTGATCGCGGCGGACTGCAGCGGACGTTAGGTACTCGTGCATGGCACCGACAATGATTGCGCGCAGATGAATAGACGAATTCAGCCAAATATGAACGCCGGCTGATCATCGGTGGACAGCTTTCGATCGTCGGGATAGACACGACCCAACCCGCCGGCCGGAGCGGCCTACGGCGCCCGGCGCCGCCCACCCGGCGGCGGCACACGGCACGGCGCATACGGCACACGGCACGAGGAGCACGGTGGGCGAGACGCACGGAGCGCGGCAGGACCAACTCTTCACCGCGACCGGCCCGGTCCTGCTGCGGACGCCGGCGCTGCCGCGCTCGGACCGGCACAGCGTTCCGGCCACCTCCGCCGACCAGCCGGCAGCGCAGCCCGACGCCGCCGCGCTGCTGGCGTACCTCGCCGAGGCCGCCGCCGACCCGGCCCTGCGGGAGGCGATCGAGGTCTCCAGCCCCTCCCTGGCCGACCTGCTCGACCAGGCCGCGGCAGGCACGACACCCGCCGAGGCCGCCGCGCTGCGCCCCGCTGCCCTGCGCCGGGCGGCCGAGGCGGTCAGCCGCTACCGCCTGCGGATGGCCACCCGGCCGACCCCCTTCGGGCTGATGGCCGCCGTGGCACGCGGGCGCTTCGGCGCGGCGGCCGAGATCCGCTGGGACAGGGCCGAGCGCCGCGCCCTGCGCCCCGACCTCGGCTGGCTGCTCCCGCTGCTGGACCGGCTGCGGACCGACCCCACGGTGCTGCCCGGCCTTCGCCTGGCGGTGGACCAGCAGGTCCACCTGCGCGGGGACCGGCTGATCCTGCCCTACCTGCCCGGGCGCCGCCCCGCCGCCGGCGGCCCCGCCACCGGCGCCCAGGCGGAGCCGGTCGCCGAGCGCACCGTCCGGGCGACCGCCGTGGTGCGGGCCGCCGTCCGGGCCGCCGCCGAGCCGCTGCGGCACGCCGAGCTGCTCGCCGCGCTGGCCGCCGAGTTCCCGGCGGCCCCGGCCGAGGCGGTCGTCGGCCTGGTCCGCTCGCTCGTCGCCCAGGGCTTCCTGCTCACCGACCTGACGCCCCCGCCGGACTGCACCGACCTGCTGGGCCATGTGCTCGACCGGCTGCCCGCCGGCCACCCGGCACACGCCGAACTGGCCGCCGTCCGCGAGCTGTTGGCGCGCGCGTCCGCACTGCCACGCGGACGGGCCACCGGGCTGCTGCGCCAGGCGCGGGCCCGGATGACCCGCCTCGCCCCGTCCGACCGCCCACTCCACGCGGACCTCGCGCTGGACGCCGAGGTGGTCCTGCCGGACGAGGTCCGCACCGAGCTGGAGCAGGCCGCGTCCGTCCTGTGGCAGCTCTCGCCGCCGACCTCCGCGCCGGAGCATCTGCGCACCTACCACGCGGAGTTCGTCGAGCGGTACGGGGCGGACAGCCCCGTCCCGCTGGCCGAACTGCTCGACCCCGACACCGGCCTCGGGGCGCCGGCCGGTTACCGGCGCCCGGTCGGCGGCCGCGGCGCGGCCAACCCGCAGCCCTCCCGGGCCCGCACCGACGCCGACGCGGCCCGCGACCGGCTGCTGGCCGAGCTCGCGGCGGGCGCCCTCGCCGACCGGGGACCGGACGGCCTGCTGCCCGAAGTCGTCCTGGACGACGACCTGTTGGCCCGCCTCGCGCCGCCCCGCGAGGGGGCCGACGCCGCCGCCGACACCCCGCCCGCCTCCCTGGAGCTGTACGCCGAGCTGGCGGCCGACTCCGCCGAGGCGCTGGCCGCCGGGGACTTCCGGCTGGTGCTCTCCCCGGTGGCCGGCAGCGACCGCGCCGGGGCCACCTTCGGCCGCTTCGCAACCCTGCTTGCCGACGCCGAAGATGATGGCCCATCAGCTCCGGGTGCCCTGCTCGCCGAGGCCGCCGGTGCCGGCCTCGCCCCCTGCGCCGGCCAAACCCCCAGCTCCAGCCTGATCCCCGGCGCCGACCCCGGCCCCGGCCTCAACTCCAGCCCCGGCGCCGGCCCCGGCCCCAACTCCAGCCCCAGCGCTGGGACAGGCGACGACGACGCGCTCGAAGCGCACCTGGAGTTCACCCCCTACCGGCCCCGCCACGCCAACATCGCGCTCACCCCGCGCTGGCTCGACCACCGGGTGGTGGTCAGCGCCTTCGCCGACCCGGGCGGCCCCTCCGTGCTGCCGCTGGACGATCTGGTCGTGCTCGCCGACCTCGAGCGCCTCGCCGTCTACTCCCGCCGCCTCGGCCGAGAGGTCCGCGCCGCCGCCCACCACGTGCTCAACCTCCGTACCGGCGCGCCCAACGCGGCCCGCTTCCTCCAGGAGGTCGCGCTCATCGGTCAGCGGCCCTGGCAGCCCTGGGACTGGGGCTCGGCCGTCAGCGCACCCGCGCTGCCCCGGGTCCGCCGGGGCCGGGTGGTGCTGGCGCCCGCCACCTGGCGGCTGACCGCTCCCGTCCCGGCGGCCTCGGCCCCCTTCGCCCAGTGGGCCGAGGGACTGGCCCGCTGGCGCCGGCGCTGGGGGGTGCCGGTTGCCGTCCAACTGGTCAGCGGCGACCAGCGGATCAGCCTGGACCTCGACCTCCCCTGGCACCGGCGCCTGCTGCACAGCCACGCGCGCTCCGCCGAACACACCGTGCTTCAGGAGGACCTCGCCCCCGCCGGCGACCACGGCTGGCTGCACGGGCCCGACGGCGCCCGCACCGCCGAACTGGTGGTCCCGCTGCGCCGTCGGACGGACCCGCCGGCCGCGGTACGGACCCGCCGCCGGCTTCCCGTCAGCCGTCCCCGCATGGCCGAACTGCCGGGAGGGCCCTGGCTGTTCGCCCGGCTGGCGGCCACCGAGGCGCGCCAGGAGGAGATCCTCGCCGAGCACCTGCCCGGGCTGGTCGAGGCGCTGCCGGCCGAGGTGGACCGCTGGTTCTTCGTCCGCTACCAGGATCCGGCACCGCATCTGCGGCTGCGCTTCCACGGCGCGCCGCCGACCCTCGCCACCGCCCTGCTGCCCGCCCTGCACGACTGGGCACTGGAGCTGCGCCGAGCCGGTCTCGCCGCCGACCTGCGCCTGGACAGCTACGCGCCGGAGACCGACCGCTACGGCGGCGCCGAGGTCCTCGCCGACGCCGAACGGGTCTTCCACGCCGACAGCCTGGTCGCCCTCGCCGCGCTGCGTCAGGCCCGGGCGGATCGCCGGCTCTCCCGGGAACTGCTCGCCGCCGTGAACATCGCCGGCACCGCGCAGGCTTTCCTGGCCGCCCGCGCCGCCCACCCGGCGGACCACCACGCCACCGCCACGACCGCCGCCACCGCCGCTGCCGCCACCGCCGCCACACCCGGCGCACCGCCGGTCGGCGCCTGGCTGGCGGCGGTGTACCCGAAGTCCGAGCGGCACCACCAGGCGTTCCGCTCCCAGCGTGCAGCCGCACTGAGGGCGATCGGCCCCGACGGGCCGACCCTCCCGGCCGGCGGCCTGCTGTCCGCCGAGCCCGGCCTGACCGAGGCCTGGCAGCACCGGGCCACCGCCCTCGCCCGCTACGCCGTCCGACTGGACGCGCCGTCGGCCGACCCGGTCCTGGCCTCGCTGCTGCACATGGGCCACAACCGTCTGGTCGGCATCGACCGCGAGGCCGAGCGCCGGGCCTACGCCCTCGCCAGGGGCGCGGTCGAAGCCCACCGCGCCCGCCGTTCGAACCCCGGGAAGGCACGTTGAGCACGACGGACCGGATCCGCACCGTGGCCGAGCTCCTCAGCCGGCCCGGCACCCCCGGACGACCCCCGGCGCCCGCTCCCCACCAGGGCGCGGAGCACGCCCTCGCGGCCGGCCGCACCGGCACCGCGCTTGCCCTCGCCGTCCTGGCCGACCACGAGGACGCCGAGGGTGCCCCGGAGGCAGCCGCCGAGCTGCGCCGCGCCGCGCACGGCCAGCTCGCGGCCGCCGTGAAGTCCCCCGGCGGGACCCGCGGCGGCGGGCTCTTCTCCGGCGCCGCCGCGCTCGCCTTCGCCGCCCGCACCATGGCCCGGCGCCCCGGCGAGTACCGCTCGCTGCTCGACGCGCTGGCCCCCCGGGTCCGGCAGGCCGCCGCCGCCCGCGTCGCCGAGCTGCGCGCCGACCTGGCCGCCGGCGCGGGCCTGCGCGCGCACACCTTCGACACCGTCTCCGGCGTGGCCGGCCTCGGCCGGCTGCTGCTCGCCCTGGAGCCGGACGGCCCGGCACTGGCCGACCTGCTCACCGCACTCGTCGAGCTGGCCGAGCCGACCGGCACCACGCTCCCGCGCTGGTGGACCGCCGGGGGACCGGGACTGCCCGGCGCGGACCCCGACTTCCCTCAGGGGCATCTCAACCTGGGCCTGGCGCACGGGATCCCGGGCCCGCTCGCCCTGCTGGCCCTGGCCAGGCTGCGCGGGGTCGGCCTGCCCGGTCAGGACGAGGCGATCGACGAGGCGATCGAGGCCCTGGCGAGCTGGCTCGCCGCCCGTCAAACCCCCACCGGCTCCTGGCCGATGACCCTGCGCGTCGAGGACGAACGGGCCGGCCGCCCGCCCGCCGATCCGCCGACGCGGGCCGCCTGGTGCTACGGAACCCCCGGCGCCGCCCGCGCCCTCTTCCTCGCCGGCGCCGCCCTGCGCCGCCCCGACTGGCAGGCCACCGCCGTCGCGGCCCTGGCCGGCACCCTGGCCGCCGACCCGTGCGGCTGGAACCTCGACGGCCCGGGCCTCTGCCACGGCACCGCCGGCCTGCTGCGGATCACCCAGCGCACGGCCGAGGAGTCCGGCTCCGCCGAACTCGCCGCACACCTGCCCGCGCTCGCCGCCACCGTCGGGGCCGAACTCGACACCGCCCTCGCCGCCGGTCACCCCTCCGGCCTCCTGGAGGGCACCGCCGGAGCCGCCCTCGCCCTCCACGGCTACACCCGCACCACCACCGCCGACCCCGCGGCGGAGTGGGACGCCTTCCTCCTGATCGGCTGACCGTTCCTTTGGACTGATCAGGAGTGACTCCCGATGAGCCGCACGCCCCGAACGGTCTTGGGCGCACTGGTCCCCGGCGTACTCAACCCCGCTGGGCGACACGCATCCCGTGCGTGGTCCGTCCCGGGAGGCCGGTTCCCTCACGACCCGGCCACATGGGCGGCCAGCGGCGACGGGCAGGCCCTGAACCATCACTCCGGTGGAGCAGGGGCCCCGCGCGATGGCACCCCGGTGATCCAGTGGTACGCGGAGAACCACGCGAACCAGCGCTGGAGCCTCAACCCCACCGCCTGACGTACCCTCAGGCCCCGGTCCGGCCGCCGTCGGGCCGGGGCCCACCCCTCGCCGAACTCGGCGCGCACGCCCAGAGCCCAGCAGGGCCCGTACCCACGCGTCCGCGTGGGTACGGGCCCTGCTGGGTCCCCCTGGTGGCCCCTGTCCGGCCCCGGGGTGAAGGGGAGTGGTCAGGTCGCGCGTGCAGGTCGGCCGGCCGTGTCGGGCGGCTCGCACCGGGGTGCGGCCGGGCGCCGGCCGTCCGGCGGTTGTGACTGGTCGGCTTACGGCGTTGGGAGAAATTGACGTCGGGGTGTGCTGGCCTGGTGGGTCGGCTGG
Organism: Kitasatospora aureofaciens; assembly: GCF_019192735.1. Classification (GTDB taxonomy): domain Bacteria; phylum Actinomycetota; class Actinomycetes; order Streptomycetales; family Streptomycetaceae; genus Kitasatospora; species Kitasatospora aureofaciens_A. The sequence continues at coordinate 74 of NZ_JAHTKP010000029.1, read as the reverse complement.
TGGGTGATCAGCAGGCGGCCTGTCGGGCGAGCACCAGTTCGGTGCTCGACTTGCGCCGGGTCATCCGTCGGGCG
>NZ_JAHTKP010000028.1 GCF_019192735.1 Kitasatospora aureofaciens | reverse complement strand
GGTAGTGACGAGGCAGCACATCTGCTGTAACCAACGTGCCTTAACACCCCCCAGATATCATGCAGGCAAGTTGAGATCTACCCTACTTGCCTCATGTGCCTTACGGCTTCTGGTCACCCAAGATAACGACCGGCCCGCCTGTAAGGCGGCCCATCGCCGGGCCCGGCGCCACCAGGTAGAGGCCATCGCGATCGGCTTCGCCATCCTCGACGGCAAGAAAGCCGAGGTCTCCCGGGCCTGCCCGGTCTGCGGGAAGCGCTTCGTCCCAGGTCACGGGCACCGTAAGGACCAGGTCTTCGACCGGCCTTCGTGCCGGACGGCCGCGTGGCGCCGCCGTCGGGCCGAGCGGGTACGCGAAGCCGTCAACAAGGCCACGGCCGTGAACGTGTCCGAGTCGCCGACCAGCGGGAACGCTGCGGCGTTCGTCGACGGGTCGACGACGACCCCGGCGGCGGCACCTGGGCCGGCCCACCTGCAGCGCCGGCGGCTGAGCGTGGCTGCTGCGGATGCGTCGTCGTCTCGGGTGGCACACGGTGGACACATAGCCGTCATCGTGTTGTTGGAGCTCCTGGATCCGGGCCGGGTGATTCCGGCGAGCGGGGAGCCGGTCGAGCCGTCGGCCGTCCGGCAGGTTCACGCGGCTCCGTCCGATCCTGACGTTCCCGGCGACCCGGGGCCGACGACCGTGTGCGGGCGGGACACTGGTTTGATGTTGGTGGAGCACTGGCGGCCCGCTGGGCCTGGCGGGCGCTGGTTCCCGCCGAGGTGGGCGGGCCGCATCTGCCCGGTGTGCGACACGGCGGTCCGGTCCAGCTGATCTTGCGGCCTACGGGTTCGACCGGCGGCGGCCGGTTTTCGGGCCGCCGCCGTACGGAACGGGGGCCTCGTGACCGGGATCGCCGCCTGTCACGACCTTCCGAGCCGGGCCAGTACGGCCAGGAGCACAATGCCGAGGCAGGCGATCACCTTCGGGTACCGGAGGATCAACGCCAGGGGGAGTCGCCAGCCCTTCAACTGTCTCAAGGGTGGCCGCTCGCGCTGACGTTGAGCCTTGCGGATCCCCTTCGCGACACCGCGCGCGATGGAGCGCTCATCCACGGCTGTCCCCTTCCTCTAGGAGTCGCAGGGCTTCGCGTACGCCCTGTGGCAGTTGCGGGTGGTCGTGGAAGGGGCGTGCGGTGTCGAGCAGGATTTTCCAGAGCAGCCGGATGGCGGTCTCGTCGGGCTGGTCGGCTAGGAGGTCGTTCTCCAGTTGGTGGGCGGCGGCTTCCGCGACCTGGCCCAGGGTGCGCGGGATGCGGAGCAGTTCGACGGCGTCGGGGGTGCCGTGTTGTTCGGCGGGGATGCGCTGGAGAAGGTCCTGTGCGGCCACTTCGAGGTGGGCCGGGAGGAAGGTGGCGAGCGCGCGGACGGTGCTGATGGCCGGCAGCGGGAGGCGGCTGGTGGCGTGGGTCATGGGCGGGAGCGTAGTCGCCGCTGACGGTCCGTACGGCGAACTTCCGGCAGCCAACGCGGAGGCCCCGGTCCCGACCTTCAACTTGGGATAACAGGGAGGGGACCTCAGCCACCGTCCTCCCCGCGGGCGCGGGGGCGCGCGGGCACCTTCCGCTCCCACGTTCGGCAGGCTCGGCTGTGGGGTGGTGTGGCGCGCTGTTATCCCAAACAGGCCGGTAGGGTCCGGGCATGGACCCCTATGAAGTGCTCCGGGACTGGCTGGAGCACACCCCACTGGTGCAACGCACCCGCCAGGACTACGACACCGAAGTCCGCGAGTGGATCGGTTATGCCGGTGAGCACGTCTGGGCCGCTCAGCCGGTTGATGTCGCCCGCTGGGCCGGTCAAGCCCGCGCCACCCGCAGCCGCGCCCGCCGCGTCTCCTCCGTCCGCGGCTTCTACACCCACGCGCAGACCCTCAACCCCACCCAACACAACCCCGCCCTGCACTCCCTGCGGCCCAACGTCACCGAGCTGCCGCCCGGCCGACCCCCGCTCGACCCACCCACGGTGGCGCTGCTCGTCACCGCACTCGACCGCTACACCGGCCCCCAAGCCCAACGCGCCCGTGCCCTCGGCTACCTCATCCTCGGCATCCCCCACCTCCGCGCCCACCAGGCCGTCGCCCTCGACCTCACCGACCTCGTGCGCGAGCAGCACCGCCACACCCTGAACACCACGCTCAAGACCGGCGGGCGGCGCCTCATCGAAGCACCCCCCGCCGTCGTCCTCGCCGTCCACGACTACCTGCCCCACCGCAAGACCCGTCCACCGCACTCCACCACCGAGGCCGGACCGCTGCTCACCAGCAACACCGGCCGCCGCCTCGACGGCCACACCACCCCCACCGCGATCCTGCGCGCCGTCGCCGCCACCCACCCCCTCCTCGCAGGCCTCGGACGCGCCATCACCTCCGACGCACTCGCCGCCACCCCCAGCCCCTGGCCCCTCGCCCAACCGGCCGGCGCCCTACCCGACGACCGCATCATCGGCACCCCCACCCGCCTCGTCCTCCACGAACACGACCACTACCGCGGCTGGCAGGAAGCCGGCCACCTCGTCGAACTCCCCGCCACCCCCCACACCCACCGGCAGCTGCGCGAGCTCCTCACCGCCCACCTCACCTACCTCACCGACGAAGTCGCCGACATCTGGTTCGACGAGAACAAGCCCGCCCCGCACACCCGCACCTTCCAGAACTCGGCGCGCCTGCAAGCCGAACACCACGCCCTACTCGCCGGCTACCAGGTCGCCGCCCACGACGCCGACGGCACCCTCCTCGCCCGCATCGACCACCAAGGCCGCATCCACCACGGCCCCTTCGAGGCGCCCTGACCACTCCCCCGCACACCACCGGTGCGCAACGCGTTCGGGTGTACACCCGACGCCCACCCCCGGCAGGCTCCTCGAACTGCAGGCGGAGGGCGAGGTGCCCGACCGGGAAGTCTCCCACCCACCCCAACGACTGATGCACGGTCACGGCCGTCGGGTTGTTAACGAGCGTCGAGCCTCGCTGAGTAGATACACACCCGTGATCTGAGTACCCAGACGGCTGCGCCGGGCTCGCCGATCGGCGTTGGATGAGGGCATGAACGCAACATCCCCTGCCAAGGCACCCCCGGCCCAGGCGTCCTCGGGGAGGGACCGCACACGGCTCCGGGCCGTTCTGTGCGCCGCCCTCTTCGTGCCGGCGACCCTGGCGGCCGTCCTGCTGACCCTGAGCTCCGAGCGGGCATCGTACTGCCTGACATACGGGGAGCAGTGTGACTCGGGACTGCCGGAGTGGCTGTTCGGCTGGGGAGCTGGACTCGGCGCTGCGGCGCTCCTTGTCACCCTGGCCGCACCCGCCGCGCGCGTGCGGAAGATTGCGCTCGCCGCCCAGATCGTCGCGGAGGGCATGGCGTTGCTGGTCATACTCAGCCACGGGTGACCCGCGCGCGGGCCGAGGATTTACCTCGCCGCCGTGTCTCCACTTGTCGCCGACGGCGGACCCGGCAACAACGGTGGCCGCTACGAGACCACCCAGACCCGGACGTGGGGACTGGGGACCGACGGCCAACGGGTGCTCGCGAAGCTGGGCTCGACCGTCTTCGCGCTGCCGCCAGCCTGACGGCGGACCTGGGCTGGGCAGCGCTCGGAAATTCAGAGCCGCTCCGCTTCGCGGCTCGGCGTCAAAACGGCCGTTTTGACGCCGAGCCGCAGAGTGCGTGTTCTACTCCTCGCCGTCCTCGTACCACCAGGCGCTCGGGACGCGGCCGGGAAGGCGGTGGTTGATCGCGTGCTCGCCCTTGGTGCAGCCCTGGAAGGTCCCCGTGCTCTTGCGCAGCTCGTTCATCGCCGGGATGTAGTGGTCACGATGCCAGACGGATGGGCCGGTGTAGCCGCAGGTCGCCGGGTCGGTCAGCTCGGCCGGCCGGCAGCGGACAAGCGGACCGGGCAGCGAGGAGGGCCGGAGGGGAACCTCCGGCCCTCCTCGGCCTCGTTGGCCGAACCTGCTTCGTCTACCTGACGACCCAGTACTGGTTGAGGCCCCAGTTGGGCGACCACTGGTCGAGCTGTGTTCCCCAGTTCTTGTCGAAGTGGGGCTCGTCGATCACCATGCTGATGCCCGCGTTCATGCCGTTCACGTTCCACCACATGGCGCCGACGCTGTCCCCGTTGCCGGCCGACCAGAGCTGGTTGGTCCCACCGTTGCAATCCCACTGGTCGAGGCCGGTCCCTGCTGAGGTGCTCCAGGCCGGCACCTCCAGGCATTTGCCGCTGTTCAGGTTGACCAGCTGGTAGCCGGAGTTCAGCTCATTGTTGCCGTGGTAATACACGGCACTCCAGATCTGGTTGCTCCCGCCGTTGCAGCCCCACTGGATGATCGCTGCGCCGTTGGCCTGGCTGGCGCCGCTGACGTCCACGCACAGGCCGCTGTTCTCGCTCCTGAGCATGTTGTTGGTGGGATAGCCGGTCGACGCCGAGGCGGAGTTGGCGGTCGTCATCAAGCAGGCGCCGGCGAGCGCGGCGACGGAGAGAACGCGGACGGCCTTCGTGCGTATGGTCACGGAGCTCCTTCACGATGTTGTGGTGGATGCGCTGGTAGCACGTACCGACGGTAAGTCGGCGCGGGCCCCAGCCTTCCGCCGCACGACCATTGATCGCCGCGGCGGTCCTGGGTGGGCGGGTCCAAAAACGGTCGTTTTTGGACCCGCCCACCCAGGAAATTCAGGGTGCCGAGGTCTGGCCGTGCTATTGCTCGCTGTCCTCGTACCACCAGGCGCTCGGCACCCGGCCCGGCAGCCGGTGGGCGATGGAGTGCTCGCCCTTGGTGCAGCCCTGGAACGTCCCACTGGACTTCCGCAGCTCGTTCATCGCGGGGAGATAGTGGTCACGGTGCCAGACGGAGGGGCCGGTGTAGCCGCAGCTGACAGGGTCGGTGAGTTCCTGCCAGGCCAGCCACAGGCCGTGCAGCCAGAGCACGGCGTCCTGGTGTTCCAGCCATCGGTGGCACCAGCGGGCGTCGGCGGAGGCCTCGCCGAGGTAGCCGGGCACCAGGACTCCCTCGACCCACTCGGCGAGTGCACGCAGCTCCTCGTCGCGCAGGTCGCCTTCGAGCAGCGCGATGAACGGCGGGTACTGCCACTCGTCCTCTTCGCTCTCCGGCTCGCCGTCTTCGGGCGCCTCTTCCTCGTCGGCGTCCTCGCCCGTGGCCTCGTCGGCGCCGGCGGCCAGCGTCTCCCGGATGCCTTTGAGCTCCGCCGTCAGCTTGGCGACTTGGGCCTTGAGGTCTTCGACGTCCTCCTCGACGGCGGCTGGCGGCCTCACGGGGCCGGTGGGGATGTCAGCCACGGCGCGCCGCCCGGCGCTGCTCGTAGGCGGTGATCGCGCGCCCGGTGATGGCCTTCTCCTCGGCGGCCATCTCCTCGCCGAGGTGGGCCATCGAGTCCTCCTCGTACCAGGGCCTCAGTGCGATCTGGGCGACCGGCATGCCGGTGGACATCAGCAGGGCGGTGCCGCGCTTCATCGCGCGGATCTCGGAGGGTTCCAGGATCTGCTCGCGGTGCTCGCTGACGGAGGTGGAGCCGCCGTCGCGGCTCTTGGAGTAGGAGCCGCGGGTGATCTCGTGGTTGCCGACCAGCGAGGCGACGTCCGCGCAGAACTTCGGGTCGTCCAGGCCGACGCCGATGATCTTCTTCGTGGCCGCACCCCACATCGCGTCCATCCCGACCTCCCCCCACGCCTTCACGCCCTGGCGGTAGGACTGGAGGATCGTGACCGGGGTGATGCCGCGGGAGCCGAGGTGGGAGTAGAGGTCGGGCAGGTCGGCAATGCGGCAGATGTTCGCGGCCTCGTCCAGGATCGCGCGCATCGGCTCGGGCAGGCGCCCGCCGTGGCGTTCGCCGGCCTCCGACCCGGCGGTGAAGACGGCGTCGGCGAGGGCGGCGACGACGGCGGAGGCCGCGCCGCCCTTCTTGCTGAGCAGGTACAGGGTGTCCCGGCTGAGGACGAACTCCTCGGGCCGGAACTGCGGCCGGTGCTTGTCCGGCAGCACCCAGGCGAGGACCTGCTCGTCACGCAGCGCGCTGACGGCGGTTCGCGCGTTCTGGTACAGGCCGGACTGGGTCTCCTCGGCGATGTTGATGGAGCTCTCGACCTGTTCGGCGAGGATCGGCTCGTGCTGGTGGAGGATCCGCAGCGGCGCCCGCTCGTTGGGATCGGCGATCCACTTCATCACGTCGCGCATGTCGGCGCCGTCCCACCAGGCGGCGCGGAGATAGCCGACGAGGATGTCCTGGGCACCCTGGGACCAAAACGGGTCGGCCTGCTCGCTGGTGATCTGGTTGATGAAGTGGGAGGCCAGGCGCTCGGCGCGGTCGATGGTCTCGGCCTCGGCGACGATGTCCCACCACCAGGTGCGCTCGATCTGCGCGACGCCCTGGGTGTCCATCCCCCAGGCCTGGCCCATGCGACTGCGGGAGGTCAGGGTGGCGGCGTAGACGTCGGGCTTGTTGCTGGTCATCAGGAGCGCGGCCGGCGCCTCCTCGGCGACCGGGATGGCGATCGCGGTGGACTTGCCGGCACGGGGGGCCATCAGCGCGAGGTAGGTGTCCTCGTCGGACCCGCGGAGCTCGACCTTGGTCGGCATGTGGTTGCCGAGCAGCACTCCGCGGTCGGCCGCCTTGACCTTCTTGGGCTTGGTGCCCTTGAGGGAGGCGCGCAGGCGGGTGGCGGTGCGGGCGGCGCTCTTGGGGGTGAGGTCGCGCACCTGGTGCAGGGTCGCCAAGTGTGAGGCGTTGCGGAACCAGCGCAGGCTGATCCACAGGCCCCACACGATCGCGGCGACGACAGCCAGATCGAACATGGCCGCGCCGATGCCGGAGGCGACCGGCGAGTGCGGCCACACCGAGTTCCAGTCGGAGGCCATGTGAAAAACGGTCACCGGGTTGAGCGGGGCGACCTCGTTGCCGGTCACGGCGGCACCGGCCGCAGCCCCGGCCCAGGTGGCGGCCGAGAGCACCACGGCGCCGCCGAAAAGCACGCCTCCCGCCGCCCAGTTGCGGTCGCTGTCGGTCATCATCGGCTGTCGCCCCCCGGCGTGGTGTTGTTGTCGGTGCGGTAGAGCCGCGTTTCGGTCGGGGTGAGCGCGGTCGCCGCGGCGATGCCCGGCCTCGTCCCGATTTTGATCAAATATTTGCCGCGGCCGGGGTGCACCTGGTCGCTGGTGTCGAGTCCGGTGGAGGTGGCGGACGACCAGGACTCGATCATCATGCGTTCCTGCTCGGTGAGCGCCCGCTTGCCGGTGACCCGGTTCAACTCCTCCGCGGTGCTGGCACCGATGACCCAGGTGTCGCACCGGTCCATCAGGCCGCGGGCCTTTGCCCGGTCCTCCTCGGTGGGGAGGGACTCGGCGTCGAGGAGGGAGTGCGTGACGTAGATGGTGACGTCGTCCGTGGTCCGGTTCAGGCGGCTGATCGAGTCCATGGAGTCCACCAGGCCGGGGCCCGACCTGAGCGCGCGCCACATCTCGTCCATCGGCAGCACCAGCTTGCGGTCCAGCAGACCGATGCTGCGGGCACTGTCGATGCTGGAATAGGCGTACGCCCAGGTGGCGATCATTCCGGCGGAAACGACCGCGTTGCCGCGTGCTCGCAGGCTGGAGATGTCCACGGACACCGCTGGCGCGTTCAGGTCCAGCGCCTTCGTGGTCGGACCGTCGAACATGCCGCGCAGCGGTCCGCCGGTCAGGTTGTCCAGCCCCGCGATGACGCTGCGGGTGAGCTCCATGTAGGCGTCGCCGCCGCTGACGGCGAGTTTGGCCAGCAGGGGCTCGGGCGCCTGGCGGAGCACGGCGATCACGTCCGGGATGATCGGGTCCTCGCCCGGTGAGGCGTCGTCGGCCAGCTGCACCGCCAGATTGAGCGCCGAACGCTCGATCTCATTCGGCGCCCGACCGAGCCCGTTCTTCGTGCTCAACAAGGCGCCGAGGGTCTCCAGGCGGCGGCCGTTGAGGACGTCGAGCAGCGCGGTGCGCCGATCGACGGACAGGGTCGCGACGGTGTTCTTCAGCGGTCCGCTGTCCAGCGGATTGATCCGGCCGATGCCGTCGCCGATGCGCACCACGCTGCCGCCCAGCTCGCTGATCAGGGTGTTGTACTCGCCCTTGACGTCGGCCGGTACGCACACCATGAACCCGAACGCGCAGTACACGAGGCAGACCCGCTTGACCAGGGCGGATTTTCCCGCGCCCGGCTGCGACATGACCCACACGCCCGGGTTGGTGGTCAACTTGCCGGTCCAACCGGACGGGTCGATGCACACCAGCTCCCCGGTCAGCACGTCGCGACCGACCGGCACCCCGCGCGGCGGAAGCCCGCTGCCGAGGAGAAACGGGTACAGACCGGCCACCTGGGTGGACGGGCCGGTGTAGACCGTGCCGGCGTCCTCGACCACCGCCCTACCGCCGAACCGCCCGCCCCAGCCAAGGCGTGGGGCATAGACCCGTCGGCGCCGCTTCTCCTCGCCGCGCTGCTCGCGGTCCGGCAGTTCGGATCCTGCGGGATCCAACCGGCGGGGCGTCGTCACTACCGCTTTGCGTGCCATGTCCAAGCCCCTCTTACTTCACCAGCGGGTTGTAGCCGATCGGAAGCGAGGCCGCGAAGGTGGCGGCCTGCGCGCCGAAGGCAGGCCTCATCCGGATACCGCGGGTCGCCTTCACAGCACGCTCAAGGTCCTGACGGGCGGCGGGCAGCTCGGCGGCGCTGCGGGCCGTGGTGGTGACGATGAGAGTCCAGTCCACGACCTGTGCACCGCTGGCCGCCTGGGCCGCGGCCTTCTCCGCGCGCTGCAGGTCGGCCTTCTGGGACCAGCGCGCCCGCCGCTTGGTCTCGGCCGTCGCCGCCGCCCGGTTCTGGGCATTGGAGATCTCGCGCTCCAGGACCTGCTCGCCCTCGTGCGGGTCCAACACCCGGTAGGCGATGGTGATCCGGCGCTGGAACCGACCGGGCGACAACAGGGGCAGCAGGACGCTGTACGGAATGGGGCGGCGCGGCATCTCACGCAGGACCCAGCTCACCGAGACGGCGCCGTCGTGCGCGTACTCCTCGAAGCCGTCGTCCGCCGCAACCGGTCCGCACTCGCCCCACTGGAGCTCGGCGAACTCCTCGTCGCGCGCGTGGAAGACGTCCGGATCGTAGGCGCTGCGCACGATGCGGCGCAGGTCGGTGGCTGTGGTGCGCCGGTAGATGTCGGTGCCGGTGCCACTCAGGTCGAGGCCGTCCACCACCCTCAAGGTTTCGGCGACCTTCTCGGCGAGGTCCTGGGGCGGGTTGGCGGTGGCCATCGGGTCCACGGTCACGCTCATCCACGGCGCCACCGAGGCGGTGGCGCGCGGTGTGGTCCGCACGAGCTCGTCGATCGTGTCGAGAGCCAGCTTCGGGGCGTCGTCGCGCCGGCGGGCCTTGACGTCGTCGCCCAGGGCCTCGCCGGCTCCGGGGGTGATCTGGATGGTGACGGAGGCGCCCTTGATCTGCTCGTCCGTGCTCATGGCGTCGAGCACGGACGACCAGGTGCGGATGCTGCTGCGCACGGCGCTGGTCGGGGCCATGAGACTGCCGCCGGGGGCAAGCAGCGTCGTGACCGTCATCCAGTCGGTTGCGCGGTCGTGGACGACGCCCACCCGCTTGCCGGTCATGGGGTCGTGAGCGTCGATCAGCGCCGAGGAAGCGCCCACGCCGGGCAGGTCCAGCGCGTAGGGGTGCGGCAGCAGCACCTGGCGGTAGGACGTGGCGTCCGCTCGGGATGCGCGCTTCCAGGCGAGGCGGGCCCCGTAGTAGTTCAGGGCGGGCATGCCGTGGCGGCGCGCGGCGGCCAGGCCGGCCACCACGGCGGTGGCCGGCAGGGTGACGAGCAGGGTCGCGTGCTGGGTCGCGCCGATGAGGCCGTCCGCGGTCAGTGCGACGGCCACTGCGATGGTCGCGGTCTTGCTCATGTTGCCGAAGCCGAACGGGCTGCGGGCCCGGAAGCCGTCCACCCGCAGCCCGTCGGGCACCTCGTGTGCGCTCACGTGTTGTTCCCGCCTCCCATCTCGTTTCCGGCCTTCTGGATGCCCTGGTTGACGCCGTCCAGGATCGCGATGCCAGCCCCGACCGGTCCCAGTCCCGCCGTAGCGCCTGTGGTAGCGGCCTGGGTCGTTCCGGCCTCCGCGACCCCCGTTCCCACTCCCGTGCCGGCCTCGACGCCCGCTCCGGTACCCGTGCCCGTCGCGGACGGGACACCGGCATCCGGCGCGGGAGCCTGGTTCGGCACCTGGGCTGCCTCGGTACGGGATTGCTGGGCGAGCGCGTCGCTCCCGGCGCTCTCCTCGGCGCCGCCGCTTTCGTACTTGGGCATGGTCTGCTCAACGTGCTTGGCGTGGTCCACGGGGTTGGCCGGCGCATCTCCTCCATCGCCCCCGCCGCCACCGGCACCGCCGCCACCACCGGCGCCGCCGCTACCACCGAAATGCTTCGCACCGAGGCCAGCCACCGCACCGATGGCACCGCCGACGGCCATACCCGACCCCATCTCGGCACCCAACGGCGCAAAAACCTTGGTCAGCGGGCCGGGGGCGAGGATGCCGAGAATCAGCGTGGCGACGCCGCGCATCCACTCGGCCGCAGTGGTGGCCTTGCCGAACTCCGAGAATCCGACGCAGATGATGATGGCCAGGATCGGCTTGTAGATGATGATCACGAAGATGCTGGTCATCAGCCGCGGTGCCCACTGACGGGTCGTGTCCCCGCCGACCCGGCCAGCACCGGCGATCGGCAGGAGCAGGCACTGAATGGGGATCGCGCTCTGCCGCAGGAAGACCAGCGCCAGCTGGACCGCGCCGACGATCAGCAACAGGATCAGGCCGGAGGCGACCAGCGTCGGGTTGGGGATGCCGTCAGGCACCAGGACCTTCGCGATGCGGTCGTAGGCGGCGTCGTCGCTGCCGAAGACCGTGTTGACCAGTCCGGTCGTCATCTCGTCGCCTGCTTCGAGCAGCATCGCCACGAGCGAGATGCCGAGCGTGCACAGCAGGACGTTCTGCAGCCATCCGACCGCGGCCCGGCCCAGGTGTTTGGCTTCGCCGGTGACGGCCATTTTGCCGACCTGCCACATGAAGCCGCCCGCCGCGAAGACGAGACCGAGCCACGTCAGCATTCCCGTCAGAGTTGCCTTCCCGTCGAACAGACCGGTGGCCCGCAGGTCGAGCGACGGGCCCCGCAGCGCGAGGGTGAGGACCGTCTTGATGAGCCCCTTGGCGAGGTCCTCGCCGCTCTTGAGCATGTCTCCGACCAAGGAGTTCCAGACGTTCTGATACTCCTTTTTGATCACCTTCTCGGCGACATGGCCGATCTCTTTGCAGATCGCGTCCGCGCCGAAGAAGCCGACGATGCTGGTGCCTGCGACGTCGCACAGTCCCCGGATCCCGGTGCCGATGACGCCGTCCGCGGCGGCCGGCTGCGGCGCGACCACCGTCTCCTGCACGACGACTGCGCCGAACAGGGCCGCGAACGTCAGCAGCAGAGCAGCCAAACGGCGTATCACGACGCCTGCCTGATCGCGGTCCACCCGGCCTCATTGAACCTGGCGTCGCCCGGCGCTGCGATCGTGGGCGACTGCTGCCCCCGGGTCTGGGCCACCGCGTCGCTGGAGGCCTTCACGCTCAATTTCCAGTCGGTGTCTTGCCAGACGGCGCCGAGCGCGCTCACGACGTAGGAGTCGTTCTCCGGTGACATCTCCCCGGCCTTCGAGCTCACCTTGGTCAGCAGGTAGGCGGTCACCTCACTCGGGGACGACTGAATGACCTTGAACCCCACAACGTTGGCGCGCACGAACGCACCGGACGGCAGGGGACCGCTCGCCGGCAGTCCGAGGTCCGCCCTGTTCTGCGCGTCGGTCTGCGAAGCCTTCTCCCGGAGTTTCGCCTCGTTCGCGGGGTTCTGGTCGGCCGCGGCCAGGTAGGTGTTGTAGATGGCCAGTTGCTCGTCGAGCATGCCGCGCTGGTTCTGCATGTTCGTCGCGGTGGCGGCAACCAGCAGCGCCACCGCACCGTCCGTGGTGTTCGGGAACCCGGTTGTGTTGCCGCTGGCGGCGGTCTGGGAGCCGCGCGGCAGCGCCGCCCACCGCGCCGGCTCCGTCCAGTTCGCCGGGATGCTGTAGGTCGACGTCGCCGCAGGCGGCGCGGGCGCTTGCGAACTCGCCCCCGGCGACACCGAGGGCGAGGGCGAGGCCGTGCTGCTGCCCTGGCCCGTCACGGGCCCGTCGTGGTCGCCGCCCGTCAAGGCCACGTAGGCGGTCAGCCCCAGCACGGCGGCCAGCGCCACACCGGAGCCCCACACCGTGGCTCGGCTGATCCTGCTCCCCCTGCCGCGCATGCCCGTCAGCCCGCGATTCCGTTGAGGATCGCGATCAGCGAGCCGCTCAGCAGGATGGCGGCCACTCCAGCACCCATCCACTTGAAGGGCTCGCTGCCGCCCCCGTGCCTGCTCTTGTCGGACATCACCAGCTTGTAGACGCCGAAGCCGACACCCCCCACGCCGACCAGGACGAGCACCCACAGGCCGTAGCCGAACAGGGTGGAGACCGTCCCGTCAACCCCGGGGATCTTGGTCGGCTTGGCATTGGGGATCAGATCCCCCGGCTTCGGCGAGGGCTTGTCGTCGGCGAGAAACACCGTGGTGATCACCTTGTTGAGCATCACTTCGTCCCTTCCATCTGGCGGCACAACTTGGCCGCAGCGCGTGCCACATCGGCGTTTTTGAGTGCGTCCTCGGGAGCCTCCACCGCGCGAAGCACGGGCAGGTAGGGCACGTGGGCGGTCCCGGCCAGACGGTCACTCAGGGCCCTTAGCCGGTATCGGGCCGCCGGCACCGCGGAGGCGGGCACATCCGCCACCAGCACCAGCCACGGCCGCGGGACCCCGGGCGACCACGCCCTGACCATCCGCTCGACGGCCAGGGCGCCAAAGACCGTACTTGGCGCGACGAGGACGGGCAGCGCCCCGTACGGGATCGGCTCGCCTGGCTGCAGGACCCGAGCCCGAGCGCCGTTGCCGTGTACACCATCGAGCATCGCCGTGACGGTGGCCACGACGATGTCGTATCCGTGCACGGGGATCAGCCCGTACCGCAGCGCCGCCAGCGGTTCACGCACGGACACTTCCGGCACCTGATCGGTCGTCATATCGCAACATCCCCCCTTACACCTGCGTCGCTAGAAACATCCTGGGCTCCTGGGAGTACAGAGACTAACGTGAGCGAGCGACAACTTTGAGTAGCATTTTTTGAAGTCGGAGGACCCGTGTCCCGGTTCGACGCTGCGCGAGCGCGCGCGCTTCGCCTCAACTCCGGTGTGGGCTTTGAGGATTTGGCACTTCTGGCCGGGGTGAGCCCCAATACGATTCGCAATGCTTTGGAGGGCAAACACAACCCCTGGCCTCGGGTTGCCGCAGCGATCGCCCGGGCCCTCGGGGTCCCTGCAGCCGAACTGTCACTAGCCTCGGGGCCGTTGACTCTGCGTGACATCAGGCACCGTCTCGGGCTCGCACAGAAGGACATCGCCACGCGCGTCGGCGTCTGCCGACAGATGGTCTCCCGAGTCGAGCGCGGTGTCGGCGGTGTCGGCGCACCGGAGCACTGGGCTCGGGCCTACGGACTGACACTCAAACAGTGGTTACGGGCTCATCAGGCATCTCAGAAGTCTGCTCTCAAAAGGGTCGAAGAGCGGATAAAGAACACCACGGGGGGCAAATGAACAAGCTTGCGGCAGGCATCGGCGCTGCCATACTCGCGGCATTCGTCATACCGCTCCTGCTCGTCGCCTACGTCGTGACGTCCGTCATCTCCGGCCAGGAGAGCGCCACCGCGGCAGGCGTCTCCACCTCTCTGACCGGGGTACCGGACGCCTACAGGCCCTGGCTCGCCAAGGCATCCGAGGCATGCAAGTACCCTGCACTCTCCCCGGCGCTGCTCGCCGCCCAGCTCGATACGGAGAGCGGTTTCAATGCCAACGCCCGCAGTCCTGCCGGTGCCGAGGGGCCCGCGCAGTTCATTCCGGGCACGTGGGCCACCTGGGGGCGCGATGACGCCGGTGACGGCCATCCTTCCCCGTTCAACATCGCCGATGCTGTCATGGCCCAGGGGCGATTCATGTGCAGCCTGCTCGGGGACGCCCAGAGCTCCGGCATCCCCGGGGACGTCCGCGGGTTGGCGCTCGCGGGATACAACGCCGGCTGGGGCCCGGTCGCCCAGCATCACGGCATCCCGCCCTACGCCGAGACCCAGAACTACGTGACGACCATCCTGGCCGCCGTGCCGAAGTTCCAGGGCGGCGCCACCACGGCCACACAGGTGACCGGCACCGGCACCGGCCCCGACGCCGTGCGCAGGGCCCAGACCCAGCTGGGTCTGCCGTACTCCTGGGGTGGCGGCAGTCCGGCCGGCCCGTCCACGGGCTTCTGTGACGGCGTCAACGGCATACGCAACGGGGTGTGCCTGGCACAGACCACCGTGGGCTGGGACTGCTCCAGCCTCGTGCAGTACGCCTACTGGCCCACCCGACAGCTGCCGCGCACCGCGGCCGAGCAGTACTCCGCCACCTCGGACCATCCCGTCGCCCGGGCCAACCTCCAGCCCGGCGACTTGCTGTTCTGGAGCAACGCCCACGGCATCTACCACGTCGCCATCTACGCCGGGAACGATCAGATGGTGGAGGCACCGAAGACGGGAGACGTCGTCAAGGTGGCAACGCTCGACGCCATGCCCGCCGGGGACTATTACGGCGCGACCCGCCCGTAACCGGCCACCGATCACGACCCGACCGGCCAGCCAAAGACCGCCGCACCCCCAGGATCTCATGGCGCGGGCGGCTGGCGTCAAAGCTTCACCCCTTCGTGGGAAGGACACACAGATGGGCCCCTTCGCTCGACGAGCGAAGGGGCCCATCTAGCAGCCGACAGCCGCTGCTAGCGCTTGCGTGCGGCAGTCGGAGCAGGCCCGGGTGCTCGGTGCGGAGCAACCGCGGGCGTGGTGGGCGCCGCGCTCTTCGCCGGCGTCTTAGTAGGGCCCATCGTCACCGATCCCGCCTTCGCGGCAGCCGGGACCACGCCGCCCGCCGCCACCTCCTCCCCGGTCGGCTTGAGCAGCGCCGCGTTGGTGGCCTGCACGAGCCGGGGGACGAGATCCGAGGCCGATCCCTTCGCCCACTCCTGATCGCGCATCAACCGCGGCAGGTGGTCGCCGGGCTTGAGTCCCTCATCCTCCATCTTCGCCATCCGGGCCGCCAGCAGCGGCCACTGGCGCGCGTTGACCAGCAGTGCGGCCTCCCGTTCCTTGCCCGGCATCGCCTCCTGCACCATCCGCACGAACCGGGCGTTCTCACTGGCGCTGACACCGACCTGCGCCAACGCCTTCCCGCGGTTCGACAGGTCGAGATCCTTGGGGATGTCCAGACCCGTCGTCAGCGGCCCCCAGGACCGCTTCGCATCCCGACTCGGCGCAACCACGGGCGCCTTGCCCGTCTCCATCACGCGGGCAACGGCCTGGTCCACGCCCGCTCCCTCGGCGTGCGCGGCCACCAGAATCTGGCGCACATCAACCCCGCGCTCATGCAACTGGCGCATCGTCTGAGCGATCTCCGGCCACCCCGGCGACGACAGGATCGCCTCGCGCACCGGACCGGCCGGCATGGTCTCGCGCAGCAGGCTCGCCCACTCCTCGTTGCCCTCAGCCGCGATGCGGCTGGCGTTCGCCGCAACCGCATCGCGGACGCTCACGGCGATCTCGCCGACCCGCGGCAGAAGCTCGCCCAGATCGACGCCCGCGCGCCGCAGCGCGACCAACTGCTGCGCCATCTGCGGCCAGTCGGCGCCGGACATCAGCGCCATCGTGATGTCCGGCGGCATCACGGTCTTGAGCTCGCCCGCCGCCTCCGGCACCGCCACGTCCGCCGGCGGCAGCTTCGACTCCTCCTTGCCCGCCTTCTTCTCCGCATCGCGGCGCACCGCATCAGCGATCATCAGGATCAGGCGGACCGCCATGGTGGCCGTCGTCGCGGCCTCGCTGGCCGCTTCGGCGACCGGCTCCGGACCGTGCATTCCTGGTGTCGTCACTCGCGCTCATCCCCTCGTGTCAGCGGGCCCTCGGGCCCTTCCGCTGTTCCCCGCTGGGGGCCGTGGTCCCCGGCGACGAGCTCTTCCCCCGGACCGGTTTCGCCGCCGCACCGCCCGGTGCCGACTTCGGCTGTGCCGCCTTGGTCGGCGTGCTCGTCACCGAGCCCCGCGTGCGCGACCAACCGTCCAGACGCCATGTAAGCACCTCGGCGACCGAATCCGCAGACCTTAGCTCGCGTCGAGCCGCCGCGGCCTCCAGCACCTGCACCGGATCGTCGCCCGCGTCCTCGATGGCCACCAGGCGATCGCGCAGCGTCGGCCACGCCGGATCTGCCAGCACACCCGCGGCGTACGTGGGGATCGCCTGCTGAACAACGGAGGCCATCAACCGTGCACCCTCGCGGCGCGCGTTCGCCGGCGCCGTCGAGCGCGGACCGGCTCCGCGGGCCTGCCCGGCACGGCGCGCACGGGGCCGGTACTCGCGCGCGGCCACCGCCCCGGCGCTCACCTCCACCGCCTCCCGCAGCAGCCGCCCGGCGCGACCGGCCGCCTGTGCTTGCTGCCGGTACTCCTGCGCCTCATGCCAGCGCTGGGCTGCGGCGACCGCGGCGACCAGCGCCACCAGAAACCCGAGCACGGCCGCCACATCGTTGCGTCCCGTCGCGTAGGTGGCGTCCGACAATGCCCGCGCCGAGGTGCGCGACAGCTCCCGCGCTTCACCGTCGAGGTCGCGCTGCCCCGGCGCCCGCCCGGCACGTTCGAACTCCAGCGCCGCGCGCCGCAGCTGACCACGCACCAACGTCGGGGAGACCATCGCAGCGACGACCACCAGGTCGCCGAGCGCGGCGACATCGCCAGCGCCCTGGAGCAGGCCGCCGGTGCCCAGATGCTCGGCCGCCAGGCGCACGCGGACCTCGACCGTCTGCCAGATTTCGGCGACCGGCACCGTGAGCGCGGGAGTCGGTTTCTGCCAGCGCTCGCGTACGCGCGGCAGCGACAGGTCGTAGGCGAGTTTGCTGCCGGGAAACCACACCGCACGCTGCCCGGCATCGCGATCGCCGGGCAACGCTACCGAGTAGCCGGTCAGCCGCCCGTCCGGCGCAATCCTCTGCTTGACGCGCACACCGGCGGCTTCGAGTTTGGCGAAGAAGTCGGCGTCGCTGACCGCGCCCGCGGCTGCCGTACGCACGATCCACTGGAGCTCGTCGCGCGCGGTCTGCGACCGTCCCTGCTGGGCGGCCTTCTCCTGCTCGCCCTTCGTCGGCCACCGCTTCGCGGTCTTGTCACCGGAGACCAGCGGACGCAAGCCCCAACGCTGCTCGAACCCGCGCGCCGCCCTCTGCATCTTGACGATGTCCTGGCGCAGGTTCGGCTGCCGCCCGTCCTGTCGGGCCAGCGTCGCGACGATATGGATGTGGTCGTCGGCGTGACGCACAGCCACCCATCGGCAACCCTGGTCGTCGCCGTGCGGGGCGATGCCAGCCTGATGCATCATCTCCCGCGCGACCTCCGCCCACTCCTCGTCCGTCAGGACTCTGTCCTCGGGCGCATTGCGCACCGGGACGTGATACACGTGCTCAAGCGGTTTCTTGCCCAGCAGTGCGTGCACCGGAGCATCGAGCAGCATCGCGAGATCGCCGATGGTCATCTTCCCGGGAAAGCGGACCGGATCCCTCTCCACCATCCGCGGATCCCATGCGGCGACCATGTGCGGGTCGGCATGCTCGTCCCGCCGGCCCGGTCCGTAAAGGTAGAAGAGCAGTCCCGCGGTGTCGTTTCCACCGTCGGCCTTCTTCGGGTTCACGCCCGTGCTTGCCTCTCTCGCATCACCTGGAGCGTGGCATCGTCCACGCGTTGAAGCGCCTGCTCCACGCGGACGGCCACCGCCTCCAGCTGCGCCGGTGTCACCGCTCCCTTGGCGTTCAGCTGGTAGGCAATCTGATTCCAGTTGTTGCCAATCCTCGCGAGCTCACCACGGGCCTGGATGAGCTCCGCGAGGACGTCCTTCGCGTCGACCGAGACCGGCACCACAGTCTCCTTCGCCACTGCGAGGGCACTCCGCGCGGCCCACGCCGCCGGCGCCATCCCCTCGCGCTCGGCGGCTGCTCGAACGACCGCCATCTCGTTGTCGCTGTACCAGAACCTAACCCGGTTGGTCCGGGGCTCTTCATCTCGCACACGCCGCCGCACAGGACGGCGTGACGGGCTCTCGCCCGCCGTCAGATCGCTCAATCTGGCCTCCTTTCACCGGCCCGTGCTCGGGCCCCAGTCGACCGCAACGCTAGTGAAACGCCGGGCGACTTGTCACGGCTATTGGGCCCAATAGCCACTAACTCGCTACGGGTAGTTAGCGTCACATCGCCTGTGCCCCGACCTCGTCAGGCTACGGCCAAGACCGCCGCCACCCTGGGGAATTCCACGGAAACGGCCTGCCCCGGACCGGGCAGCCGCCCTACGATGCGGGCATGACCGTAGACGAGAACTTCATGCAGCGGATGCGCAAGATCCAGGCGGCTCGCGAGGAGGCGATCACCCCGCTCGCCGAGACGATGGCCACCCGCGAGGATCTACTCCGTCAGCTCGCCGCAACGGACGAGACCTACGCCGAGCGGTACCGGGCCGCGGTGTCAGCCGGCTGGACCGAGCCGGAGCTCACCAGCCTCGGCGCCGCTCAGCCCAGCAAGCCCGCCAAGCGCCAGTCGGGCCGCGCGCGCAAGCGCACCGCCCCGATCCCTGCCCCGGCCTCCGGGGCCGCGAGCAAGACCGAGCCAGCCCAGGGGTGAACGGCGAACGCCCCCGAACGCAACGAAGCCCCGGACTCTCGTCCGGGGCTTCGTCGTAGGGTGCGTCAGAACAGCTCCAGCTGGGCCGTCGGCTTCGGCCGCGGGGCGGGGACCGCTCGCTGTGCCCCGGCCAGCCACTGCCGCAGGTCGAGTCCGCACGGCCACGGGTGGGTGCACGGCTCGGTGGGGTGGCACAGGCCCGGCAGGCGCTCGGGCGCGTGGACGTTCGGGTAGAGCTCGGAGAGGTAGCGGTGCAGCGAGGGCCGCCACTCCAGGTTGAACAGGGTGCCCAGGACGCGGATGGCGGAGACCGGCGAGACGATGTCCGCCCGCTGCTGCGCGATGCTGGTGCGCGAGCCGATCTCGGGGTGGTCGGCGGGCAGCCCGGCCAGCAGCGCAATCTGCGCGTAGGTGAAACGGTCACCGTGCTCGCCGACCTCCCAGCTGCGGATCCGGGAGGTCAGTGAGGGGATCTGGCGACCCATCACGAACTTGTTCCCACCGCTGGTACGGCGGTTGCCGCGGGTGGTCACCTCAAGCTCCGGCGGGCAGCCGATCGCCTCGTTGGCGAGGGTGACCAGCGGGCTGTCCAGCTCGACCGTCGCGCTGATCGGGTGAAGGCTGATCATGTGGAACCAGCGGCGGCGGTGCGAGGGGTTGCCCGCCTCCGCGGAGTCGAGCTGGACCCACCGGTTGTAGGCGAACCCGGCAACCTCGAAGCTCGCCCACAGGTCGCCGCGGATCACCTCCGGCAGCGCGCTCGACTGCTCCACCGCGATGGTCTCCAGCGGCGCTCCCGCCCCGAGCAGACCCAGCCCGAAGATCAGCACCTCCAGCATGAGCCCGGCGGTCGGCGCGGTCATCGGCGCCAGCGCGGCGCGGATCTCAGCCCAGCTGTAGTCGGCGGCCCGCTTGTAGGTCATGGGCCCGCCCGGCATGCCGGTGAAGAGGTCGAATCCCGCGGCCTCCTGAGCGTCACAGAAGGCGTCCCGCAGGATCGCGATGTTGTACGGCTGGATGCCCAGCTGCTTGCCGACCCGCGTGTAGTCGGTGCACGGCGGCGACATGATGAGGACGCTCACCCAGCGCAGCACCCACGCGTCGGGGTCCAGGTCGGCCACGTCGGCGCGGACCGCGAAGCACCCGGCGGCGTTCGAGGTGGCCACCGCGTCGGCGTTGAGGTCGATGCACACCATGTCGAGCTCTTGGCGCAGGCCCTTGCGCAGGCCGGTGCACCAGCCGCCGCAGCCGCTGAACAGGTTGAGGGCCCGCTTGGGTTCCCCCGCCTTGGGCGGGTAGAGCCAGCGCACCGGGAACGGCCCGGCGAGCGCCTGGCGCTCCTCGTCGGTGAGGCTGTCGATGTAGGCCACCATCTCCTCGTCGGAGGCAGGCTCGATCTCGTCCTGCTCGGCGAAGGGGTCGTCCACCTCATCGACCGAGAGGGACAGGACCATGTCGTCGGCGTGGTACTCCTGGAAGTTCTGGGTGCCGTTCTCGCGGGCGATCCACACGCCCGGCTGCTCGGCGCGCTCGATGAGCTCCCAGTCCCAGCTGTCGTCGCCGTTGACCTCGACCAGGTCGCCGGGGCGGAAGTCTCCCCAGGCGGTCACCGGGGCCTCGGTGGTGATGGTCATTGGGTTCTCCGTGTTGTGGTTCTCGGTGTTGAGCCGGCTGGCTCGGGCGCCGATCGGGGATTCCCGCCCCCTCCTGGCGTATCTAATTCAATCACGGTCAAGGATGTGGGTCAATACCATTTCCGCAGGTCACACAGTGTTTTTGGCCGCCCGACGAACGCTCAGCAATCCGCCGAGCGGCACACCCTGCCTTCCAGTCAGCGCATTTGCTTGCGCGCCTCGGTGAGACGGCGCTTCCAGGTGTGCACCGACTCGCCAGTCTCGGCCGCCAGCTCCGCGGCGACCTGGCCGACACTGCGCCCGTCGGCAGCCTCCAGTGCCTCGACCGCGCGCTGCACGTGCGGGTTCGGCCCGGCCGCGGCGCGGCGGCCCGCGACACCAGCTCGACTGCGGCCGTCCGCGTAGTCCCACAGCTGCTGGCGCGTACGCCACTCGCGGAACTGGCCGGGGGCGATCTCCTCCTCGCGGACCGGCTCCGGCCACCCCTTCGGGGGGTTGCGCCGGTACTGCCGGATCGCGTCCGGCTCCAGGCCGAGCACCCGGGCCTGCTCCGGACCCGGCAGCTCCTCGGCGGGGTCGCCGCTGCGGTCCACCTTGCGCTCCTGCTCGTTGCGGGTGCGCCGGCGGGCGGCCTCCCAGTCCAGCCACACCTCCACGTCCCAGTGCATGATCCGGTCGATGGTGAGCGCCGGCGGGTGGCCGTTGGCGTCGCGGTCGCGCCAGAGGTTCGCGAGGGTCGCCCGGCTGTAGCCGCTGCGCTCGATCAGCTCGCCCCGGTCCACGTAGGTGCGTCCGTTGATGGTCTTCATGGGGGTGATTCTCCGCTTCCGCCAGCTGATGGCTACCATGATCGTGCGTCCGGTTTCGGGTTCGTTGAGGACCCTCGGTGGCCGGGCGCACCGGCCGGCGGGATTCCCAGGTTTTACACCCGCCGGCCGTCTGCGTCTTCCGGGCCCCTGCTTCTGTTATCCCAAATAGGGATGCGAGAGGGCCGCCCCGCCGCGGCCGTGCGGCTGGCGGGGTGCGCACCCCGCCAGCCGCTTCATCGCATCGCGCTACCGGGTCAGATCCCGGCCTCCTCGATGAGCTGGGCCACCGTCACCGTCTTCTTGAACGGCTTGCCCATCTGCTCCTCCGCGTCCGCGTACTCACGGGCGATTCCCGGGTTGAGCTGGACGGAGCGCACCAGGTCTTCCCGCGCGGCCAGCGGGCACATCGCGGGGTGCTACTCATCAACTGACTCCTTTGTGGGCTGGGGCACCGGGCCCGGACGCTCGTCCGGGCCCGGTGGTGGGCTACTTCCGGTAGGCCGCGAGCTGCTCGCGGATCGTCTCCTCGCCGACGCAGTCACCGGGGTGACGGCCGGTGATGCTCGGCGGGTTGCCGTTCCGGCCGCGCAGGTGGCTGATCGAGTGCCAGCCCTCCCAGCCGCACAGCTCGCACGCCACGCGCACCGGGTTGTCCGCTCCGGGGAAGCCGCTCGTTCGCCGCATCCCGATCTGTGCCAGCTTGGCGTCCGCCGCCCGCGCGCTCTCCTCGTTGCGCTCCTTGCCGCGCGGGTTCTCCGCGAGTCGGGGGTGCAGCAGCGGCACCTCGCCCTCCGGGTAGACCGTCTCGGCCTCTACGGCGCCCTGCGGGAGAGCGACGGTGCGTCCCGCGGCGTACTCCGTGGCGACGTAGTCGGCAGCCACGGTGATCCCCTTAACGCCCTTAGCGGGGCGGCCCAGCTTGTGCTCGCCGTTGCTGGTGAGGGCGAACCAGTCGCGGCTCCAGCGGAAGACCCAGCCGATGACCAGGTCGCCGATCAGTACGGGGTAGCGGCACTCGCCGGTCGGCTTGCCGATGCGGTACGCCAGGGTGGTGGTGCTGGTGTTCATGCTGCACTCCTTGTTGAGGTGGTTCGGTGGGTTGGTGCCGCGGGCGGGCGGGGATTCCCGGCCCTGCCCGCCCGCGGGGTGATGTCGGTCAGTCCTGGGCTTCGGTGTTGACCTGGAACAGGAAGAGCTGCCAGTCCGGGCCGCCCTTGGCCTTCACGAGACCGGCGTAGAGCTGGAACTGCTCATCCACGGTGAGGGGGCGGAGCTCGGCCTCGGCGAGGAAGTCGTTGATGCCCTCCAGCGGCTCGTCGGCGTACTGGAAGGGGTCGATCAGGCCGTGGATGCCGGAGGGCTTGCCGTCCTCCCAGAGCTGGACGGAGAAGGTGCGCAGGACCGGGTCGTAGACCGGCTTGAGCACGGCGGTGGTGCCTTCCAGCGTGAGGCGGTCCAGGGTGGTGAAGTCCATGGTGATGGCCCTTCGGTGAGGTCTTCGGTGTGTGCGCAGGGAACGGCCCGGCCCGGTGTCGAGGGAGGATTCCCGTCCCCGCTCTCGACGTATCTAATTCAATCACGGTTCTGTCTGTCGATCAACCCCGCCACGTGCACAAATACCTTCAGTTTGAGATCACGTCAGCCAGCTGCGCGCGGCGTGGCGGGCATCACGAAGCCCCGCCGGCGGCGTGACGGGCCTGCGGATCGTCCTCGGCGAGAAGGTCCGTAGGCCCTGCGGCGGACGGCGCAGCGGCCGCCTCCTGCAGGGCGAGCGTGCCGCTGAGCAGCAGTCCGCCGGCGGCTGTCGGCTATGGGGAGAATCAGGCAGGCCCGCTCCCGCGCTGGGCGCGGAGCGGGCCTGCGGCCTGCGAGAGATCGGCGGCGCCGGGGCGCCTCGCGACTTCTGGATTCCTTGAGTTAGACCTCGTGGGCCGAGGCGAACTCAGCGAAGGCCGCCCAGCTCTCCACGGGGAACGTGAGTGTCGGGCCACTGGGGTCCTTGGAGTCCCGGATCTCCACGAAGCGCCCGAGGGTTTCGCCCGGTGGGGTGCGCCACTGAACGCACTGGCCGCTGTTGCCGGAGTGGGTGCTGCTGGTCCAGTCGGCCGGGGCAGATCGGGGCACGGTTGTTTTACCTCTCTTGGTGCGGTGGGGCCTACGCCGCGTGGGCGGCGCGTTCCAGGAACGCTTGGGTCTGCTTCTCGTCCAGGGCGAGCTCGTGGATCTGGCCGAAGGCCGCGTTGTAGATCCGCAGGGAGTCCTCGTCCTCCAGGTAGAAACTGTTGAGGAGGGCTTCGAGACTGACGAGCTGGCCGCCGTCCGGGAACGTAAACAGCGTGAAGGCACCGTCGAGGCCGAGGTGCGGGCCACAGCTGAGCGGCAGGATCCGCAGGTTGATGTCGTCACGTTCGCTCTGCTCGCGCAGGTGAACGATCTGCCGTTTCATCGCCTCCGCGTCACCGATGTGGTTGAGCACGGCGGCCTCACCGAGGACGACCTCGTACGGGCGGCGCAGCTTCATCTGACGTCCCATGCGGACCGCGACGCGGGACTCGATCTGCTCGCGGGTCGGGTGGACGATTCCTTGCCCGGCTGCGAGCAGGAGCCGCGTGTACTCCTCGGTCTGCAGGCGGCCGGGTACCAGGTTCTCCCATTCGCGGGTCAGGGCTGCTTCGCCTTCGAGGCCGAGGAAGTCTTGGAACCCGAGGGTCAGGAAGCTGTTGTAGCTGTGCCACCAGCCGCGGGCACCGATGTTGCGGGTCATGTCCTCCAGGGTCTGACGCAAGTCCTGGTCGGTTACGGCGTACTCGTCGAGAAGGACGCGCAGCAGCGGCACGTCCACCTTGGTACGACCCAGCTCGGCCCGGCTGATGCGGTCGATGTTCACGCCGATGGCGGCGGCGACGTCGAACTGGGTGCGGCCCTGGGCCTCGCGCAGGCGGCGTAGGGCCATTCCAAGGCGTCGACGCCGGAAGGTGGGCGGACTGGTGGGTGCCATGCGCTTCCCTCCCCGAGGTTGATGGTGGGTCACAGTCTGCCTCCTGTACCGGGCTTCGCCAATCGAAGATCTGCGAATTCGCAGATTCTCACCTTGACGCTCTGCGAACTAGAGAGGACAGTGAAGCCACGCTCGCGGAAAGTCGCAAGTTGATCACTATCCGCGATCAAAGAGTCAGCGTGCCCGTGTGCAGACCAACCCTCCGGCACACCCGCTACCAGGGCCTCCCGGCAGATGACGCATGCCTCGGGCGCAGACCGGCAAGCACGAACGGAGCGTCTGCCGTGGAGACCATCACCCGAAGAGCGCTGGCACCGTCAGCGGCGGATCCGCCGATGCCGCCCCCCGACACCGCAGAGCCGCCGCCTTCCCACCGCCGCCTGACCGGGGCGCTCGCCGTGCGCCGATCCTCTGATGACCAGCTGCGCCGCCGGGTGCTGGCCGACATCGCCTCCGGGTTCCTCGCGCAACCGGCCTGCCTGGACTGGGGCGACCTCCTCGCCCGGTACTTCCCGGCCGACGCGCCCCGGGGCGCGTGGCACAGGCAGCCAGATGACACCGAGGTCTTCCTGGAGGGCGTCGAACGCGCCCTGCGACTGGCGACGAGCCTGCGGCGGCTGGAGGCCGGCCGGTGGCTCAGGCAGTACCGGGGGCTGTCGTGACGACGGAACTCGCGCCCGGCGCCCACGCCGCTCCGCCGCGGTCCGCGACAGCAACACTTCCGTACTGCCCGGAATCGGCGCGCGCGGCCCGCCGGCTGATTCGGGACAAGCTGCCGGAGTGGGGCCTGGACGACTTGACCGACGTCGCCGAGCTCATCGTCTCCGAGTTGGCCACCAATGCCGTCAAGACCGGTTGCCTGACAGTGATGCAGGTCGGCATCCGGCGGCCCACCGAGGGAGTCGTGCGGATCTTCGTACGGGACGGATCCCGGGAGCTGCCGGTGCTGCTGGATGCTGGCGAGGACGAGGAGGGACACCGCGGGCTCGCCCTGGTCCACGAGCTAACCGGCGGCCAGTGGGGCGTCACTCCCGATCCCTGGGGCAAGACCGTGCACGCCGATCTCCGCACCCCCCGGTCTGCGCGATGACCTCCTTCCCTGCTCTCGCCGGGACCGTCACCCACGTGTCGGGGCCCGCCAGGCGCCTACCGAGCGAGTGCGCAGGCCGCGAGCGCGGTGCAGGCCTGCACCGCCACCAGGCGGTTGAGCGGGACCGGCATCATCCGCAGCTCCCGTTCGGCCCGCCTGGTGCGCTCGGACAAGGCCCGATCGAGGCGGGCGCGGGCGCCCGGATCGGCCTGCGAGGTGTCGGCGGCGGCCCGGAGCGCCAGCCCGGCGGAACGCAGGCTCAACTGGACGCGGGTGTAGTGCGCCTCGGCGAGTTCGGCACCGGCCACGATGCCGCCGGCGGCGGCCTGGTGCTGCCAGGAGCGAGTGACGGTGTCGGCGACCGCGAGGGTGTCGGCCGCGGCCCGGCCGGACGCGTCGTCCAGGTCGCCCGCCTCGGCCATCAGCTGCCGGATCTCGGTGGCCTCGGCGCCCAGGGCGTCGGCCAGGGCGCCCAGGGCATCGGCCGGGGCGTCGTCGAAGGCTGCGCCGGTGTGCCAGCGGGGGACCTCCGGCAGGACCGTCAACGTGCTGTACCGACTGGCGTAGTGGACCAGGTGGGCGCCGTGGGCGGGCGCGTCAGCCTCGTGGTCGCGGATCACCACCTCATCGACGGGCGGCATTGCGTACACCCCGGGCCCAAGGACCGGCCAGCCCGCGACGTCGGAGGGCGCCGCGCCGCCGGCCAGGCCGTGCCGAGCGGCGACGGCGCCCAGTTGGGCCGCCAATCC
This sequence comes from Kitasatospora aureofaciens, assembly GCF_019192735.1. GTDB lineage: Bacteria > Actinomycetota > Actinomycetes > Streptomycetales > Streptomycetaceae > Kitasatospora > Kitasatospora aureofaciens_A. The sequence goes on along the minus strand of NZ_JAHTKP010000028.1, from coordinate 71,480 downwards.
GGGCACCTCGTGGCTGACGATGTGGAACGCGGCGCCGAAGTCGGCGTTGTGCAGCGAGATGGCGGCGATCGGCTCCAGCTCGTCGACGAGCGCGGCCAGCGCCGCGTTCTCCGGCAGCCCGAAACTATGAACGCCGTCCCCGAATGGAATCGGAAACGTCCATTCCGCCTGCTCGGCCAAAGCCGGACGATAAAAGTACCGGTGCTGCCGGTGGAGATCGAGCGGCACACTCGTCCACCCGGAATTCATGGCCGCACCGTCCGGGTCGACACACGGCAAGAAATGCCACGCGACGTCTCGTCGGAGCTCCGGCCGCGCGGCCACCAGGTTGGCCAAGAAGCTGACCGTCGCGTACCCGACCGGTTCGTTCGGATGCGGGCCGCCGACCACCAACGCGGCCCGCCGCCCCATACCGACCGACAGCACGTGCAGCGCCCTGCCCTGGCGTGACGTGCCGATCTGCCGCATCCGGCACAGCCCCGGCTCCCGATCGGCCAGCGCCCGCAGCCGCCGGACCAGGTTCCCGACCGAGGGCACCAGCTCCCCCGCCGGTACCAGGCGCGCGTAGCCCGCCAGGCGCTCATCCATGCCAGAGAGGACGTCAGCCACCGGAAATCTCCCTTCCCGAACCGGGCCAGAATTCGTCTGTCCCGGAATTCGATGCTGCCCGAAAATAGGACGCGAAGGGGTTTGAGGAAATTCCCGAAAACCCCTTCCCTGGGCATTGCGAGAATGCTTCCATGGATCCCGGCGATTCCGCCACCATCCGATGAGAAATGAGGAGGATCCCCATGGACGCCACCCAGAACCCCGCCTCCGCGGCCGTCGACCCGGAGGACACCGAGGACGACGCGCTGCTGCGCCGCGCCAGCGACGACGAGCTGGTGCGCCTGACCAACGTCTCCGGCTGACGCGGCACCACCCCGACGGGCCCGGCCTCGCGCCGGGCCCGTCCCGTCCCAGCACCCTTCGACACCCTTCGACCCTTGGGGAGGACCAGGTGAGATTCCTCCACCTGCGCGCCGAGCACCAGCCCTTCCGCAGGCCGGACGGCAGCATCCAGATCGGCGCCATCCCGGGCATCGCGAGCATCCTGCCCGACCCCGGGGGCTGGCGCGGGCACCTGCTGGATCTCCTGGACGGCACCCGCACCCTGCCCGACGTCCTCGCGGCCATGGCGACCGACCACCCAGACGTCGGCCCCGCCGAGATCGGCCGCCTGATCGGCGAACTGACCTGGGCCGGCCACCTGCGGGAGACCCGCCGCCAGGGCCCGCCCGTCGGCACGGACCCCGACACCGCCCAGCGACACCAACGCGGCGCCGAGTACTGGGACATGGTCGACCGGTTCGGCCGCTCCGGCTGGGACATCCACCTGCGCCTGGCGCGGGCCTCGGTGACCATCGTCGGGGTCGGCGGCGCCGGGGCGAGCGCGGCCACCGTCCTCGCCGCCGAGGGAGTCGGACGCCTGACCCTGATCGACCCCGACCACGTCGAGCTCTCCAACCTCCACCGCCAGCACCTCTACACCCACGCCGACATCCGCCGGCCCAAAGTAGAGGCCGCCGCCGACCGCCTGCGCGAGCGCACCCCCGACCTCGACGTCGCCGTTCGGATCGAACGTGTCACCCTCCAGCCCCAACTCGCCGCCCTGATGGCCGACTGCGACCTGCTGCTGCTCGCCGCCGACGAGCCCGAGGGCCTGCGGCTGCGCGCCAATCGGGCGAGCCTGCAGACGCTCTGCCCGTGGGTCGACGCCGGCTATCACGGGCCCGTCATCACCACCGCGCTCTACGACCCCGACTCCGACGCCCCGTGCTGGGAGTGCCTGCGCCACGGCGAGGCCGCCACCCGCGGGCTGCCCGGCCTGCACGGTGACGACCTGCACCGCGCCCTGCCGCGCCCGGCCGGACACCCCACCACCGCGGTGACCGCCACCCTGGCCGGCACCTACGCCGCCCACGCCGCCCTCACCCACCTCACCGACACACCGCGCTGGGACACCGCCACCGTCTACCGGCACAGCCTGATCGCCGCCGCCGACCGGCCCCTGCCGCCCGTCACCCACCCCCGCAACCCCGACTGCCCGTCCTGCGCCACCCAGCCCGTGAGGACCCCATGACCACCGACCACCGCTGGACCATCACCGTCCGCGACGCCCTCGACGGGGCCCTCCACCACACCTTCCGGCACCTGCCCGCCGGCCTGCCCGACCCCGGCGACCTCTTCGGATGGGACGACCTCGCCCGAATCCTGACCGACCACCAGCTCGAAGCCCCCCGACTCCAGCTCGCCCGCCACGGCGCCCTCGTCCCCCCGGCCACCTACACCCGCCCCGTCACCCTGCGCCCCGGCGTCGTCCACCACCAGCTCCGGCCCCACCTGCTCAACAGCGAACTCGACAACGGCGCCACCCTCGCCCTCGACGCCGTCGACCACTGCCACCACAGGCTGCGCCGCGTCGCCCACCACCTCGAAGCGGCCTTCGCCACCGGTGTCCTGGTCACCGCCTACGCCTCCCGCACGCCCGCCCCTGGGTTCAACCGGCACACCGACCAGACCGACGTCCTGGTCCTCCAGCTCGACGGCTCGAAACACTGGGAGATCCACCCACCCACCGGCGGTGCCGAACCCACCACCAATGCCACCGAGATCGTCCTCACCCCCGGCGACGTCCTCTACCTGCCCCGCGGCTGGTGGCACGCCGTCACCGCCCACGCCGGCCCCAGCCTCCACCTGACCTGTGCCCTCACCCCCCACACCGTCCTCGACCTCCTCCAGTGGCTCGCCACCCAACCCGTCGGCGCCCCGCTGCGCGCCGACCTGCCCGCCCCGAGGCAGGCGCTTCCCGACCTGGTCCCCCTGCTCAAGGACCCCGAAGTGGTGGCCCGCTACCGCGCCGCCCAGGACAAGGCCCTGCACGCGCGGCCCGCCATCGACCTCCCGACCCCCGACGAACGGTACGACAAGTTCACACAGGTCGCCCTCGTGCCGTCCCGGTCCCGCCTCGTCCGCCACGACGACGGAGAGACCGCCCTCCACGCCGACGGCGACACCTGGCCAACCGTCCCACCCAAACGGCTGCCCGTCCTCACCGCACTGCTCGGCCAGCGCGACACCACCATCGGCGACCTCGCTGCGGCCACAGGCCTGTCCGTCGCCCAGGTCGCCGCCGATGTCCGCCACCTGGTCCGCCACGGCCTCGCCGCCACCCGCTGATCCCAGCTCACCGTGAGACCCCCGGGCCAGCCCGGGGGTCTCATGTGTTCCGGGCCTACTCGCCCGTACAGCGAACAAGGCGCTGACCTGCGCAGGGGTTGACCTGCCATAGGTAAGGGCTGCGCCGCCGCTCTGGTCCCCTACTCGATCGGCGCGAAGTCGCCGCCGCACACCTGGCACATGATGCCGCCGAGCTCCCACATCCCCGGGGTGACCCACATCGTCCGAGGTGGGGTGCAGCGGCACCCGACCTTGAGTCGCTTCCCCGCGCGGGCCGGCGTGACCACGCGCTCGACCTGCTCATCGCCGAACAAGCCCTCTGGGGACTCCCCCCCGTCACCCCAACCGTCCAAGCCGGAGATCTCCGGGGTGGCGGCGAAGTCGAGCAGCGCGAGCGCGAACGCGTACCGCGCGGTGGTGGACTCCGGGAGCGAGATGGCCGCGTAGCCGGTGCCTGTGGCAGGCCGACGCGGCACCTCGAACCCGAGCTCGTGAGCGGCCTCGGCGAACCTGGCGGAGTGGTACCGGCCACCGGTCGAGCTGGTGTCCCTGGTTCCGCGGGCGTGGTTGAGCGCGTGGGCGGCCTCGTGCAACACGGCGACCAGCAGCGCGGCGCCGTCAGCGAATGCCTGCGCCGAGACGAAAAGCTCGCCTGCAGTGCCGTACCGGCGCGGGGTGTGCTGCGCAAGCTTGGCGGAGCGGGCAGGGCCGGTGGTGACCACCACGGTGGGTACGTCGGGGTGGTGGCGCCGGATCTCGGCCCACAGTGCTTCGATCGCCGCGACCGCGCGAGAGCCGCCGTTCGCCAATGGGGTGTGCACGCGAGCCGCCTTCAACTCGTTGACCATCTCACCCTCACATGCGCTAGTTTGGGGCGTTTAGTGGTGGTTGGGCTGTTTTTAGTCACGTGTCATGTCTACGAAACGCGAGTAGTGCCCCTGGAAAGCGACCGTGATGGTGGCGGTCGGGCCGCCCCGGTGCTTGGCGACGATCAAGTCAGCCTCGCCCGCACGGGGGCTCTCCTTGTCGTAGGAGTCTTCTCGGTGCAGCAGGATCACGATGTCCGCGTCCTGCTCCAACGAGCCGCTTTCGCGCAGGTCCGACAGCATCGGCTTGTGGTCCTGGCGCTGCTCGGGGCCGCGGTTGAGCTGGGACAGGGCGATCACCGGGACTTCGAGCTCCTTCGCCAGGAGCTTGAGGTTGCGCGACATGTCGCTGACCTCCTGCTGGCGGTTCTCCGATCGCCGGCCACCGGACTGCATGAGCTGGATGTAGTCCACAACGAGCAGCCCAAGACCGTGCTTCTGCTTGATCCGCCGGGCCCGGCTGCGGATCTCCAGCGCCGTGAGGTTCGGCGAGTCGTCAATGATGATCGGCGCTTCGGTGATCTGCGGGGCTTTCGCCGCGATGCGTTCCCAGTCAGCCTCGGTCACGGTGCCGTGCTGGATGTGGTGGTGGCCGACCCGACACTCGGCGCTGAACAGCCGGTCGGTGATCTCGCCGCGACCCATCTCCAGCGAGAACAGCGCGCTGGTGTAGTCGTGGTGGATCGACGCCGAGCGGAGGCAATCCAGTGCGAGGGTGCTTTTCCCGATCGCCGGTCGCGCCGCGATGATGATGAACTGACCCGCTTTGAGACCACCGGTCAGCGCGTCAAGGTCGGCCAGGCCGGTGGGCACGCCGGTCAGCTTGGCGCCTCCCTTCATTCGGTCTTCGAGCCGATCGAAGAAGGACTCGACATCACTGGAGACGTACGCGTAGCCGGTCTTCTCCTCGCGGTCGATGGCATCGAGCAGCTCCTTCTCAGCCGCAGTGGCGATCTCCTCGACCTCGCCTTCGGCCGCATAGCCCATGCCGGCGATCCGTGTGCCGGCCTCGGTGAGGCGGCGCAGGACAGCCTTCTCCTTGACGATCCCGGCGTAGTACTCGGCGTTGGCTGCGGTCGGCACCAAGTTGACGAGGGTGTGCACGTACGTTGGCCCGCCTGCCTTGGCCAGCTCTCCACGCTTGGTGAGCTCGTCGGCCACGGTGATGGGGTCGACCGGCTCGCCCTGGACGTACAGCGCCATGATGGCGACGAAGATCATTTCGTGCGCCGGACGGTAGAAGTCGCGCGGCTTGAGCACCTCAGCCACGTCACCGATGGCGTCCTTGCTGAGCATCATGCCGCCCAGGACGGACTGCTCCGCGGCCAGATCCTGCGGAGGAATGCGCTCGAACCCGCCGGCCTGACGTTGCTGCGGGAGCTGCTCCTCGAACGGGTCGCCGTCCGCGAAGGTAGACGTGACATCCTGGTCCATGTGCACTCTCTTTCGGTTTGAGTCACAGCGGCGGCCGGGCCTGGCAGGGTTGACGGCCGCCGCTCTCGTTTCCGGACTAGATCAGCCAGTGCGGCGAAGTCGCGCCCGCATCGCCTCGAAGTCCACCGCCACCGGAGCCGGCTCCGACTTGTCGCGCTCGGCCGCCAGGCAGGGCGCGCAGTCGTCCTTGATCGCCCACGAGTGCCGGGGGCACATTCCCTCAGGTGCAGGACGCTGGCTGGGGAGCCTGGGTTCGACAGGGGCACCAAGCCGCTGCGCACCGGTTGCACCGTCAAGACCGCACCAGGCTGCCTGAGTCGAACCCATCCACCGGGCGAGCTCGATCAACCAGGGCAGAGGCTTGCCCTGGGCCAGCAGGCCGGCTGCCGAGGACTCGAACTCCTCGACTGCCCCCCGCTTACGGTGAGGACCGAAGCCTGCCTGGACACGCGCCGCCACCCACGCTGAGCGGATCTGTCCAACCGGATCCGGCTCGGCCTCGGGGCTGGGCTCACCCGCAGCAGGCGCCGGGGTGTGGTCGTTCGGCGTAGCGATCTTCTCTTCTGTCGTCAGGGTGTCGCCCTGGACTGGCGGGGCCGTCTGGTCGGACGGTGCGGGAGAAGAAGAAGGGACTGAGTTAAAGGACAGAGTTGGGGTGCTTGAAGCACCCGGGTCCGGTGCTTCAAGCACCCGGGTGCTTGAAGCACCCGGGTCGTACCCGGACATACCGTCACCATTGGAAGGAGGGGGTGCTTGAAGCACCCGGGTGCTTGAAGCACCCCCCTTCCGTCCGGCGACACCTCGCTTCGTCCCCTTGTCGGCCCGGGGCTTTCGCTCGGGCGCGTCAAGCAGATCCGGCCGATCCTGGGGAGTCAAAGGGCCCAGGCCCCGCTCGGCGCGCTCGGCGTTCACCTTGGCGAGTTGGCCGGCGCCGTAGTACGAGTAGGGGATCAGCAGGTCGTAGACCTTCGGCCGCTTGTACTCGGGGATGTGAGCTGCGGCGCGCTGGTCGCCCTCGCAGATCACCCCCCGCTCTTCGAGCGTGTTGAGCCTCCGCGTGACCACGGACTTGTCGCACAGTGCCGAACCGGCGAGGGTGTTCCTCGACTTGTACGCGCTGGTGCCGTCGGAGTTGGCGTTCTGGGCCATGCTCACGAGGATCAATCGCTCGTAGGGATCAGCAACCGGAGAGTGTTCGAGCGCCCACTCGATAGCGAGGAAACTCACCGGGCGCCCCCGGTGACGAGAACGAGATCCGCAGTGTCCAGAGCGTGAAAATCGCCCCTGTGGGGCGTGGGAACTTGCGCGAAGGCAGGCAACGCGGGCATCCTTTCCCGCGTACGCAGACGGCCGCACCCCCAGTTGGGGGCGCGTCGCCCCGGTACATCCGAGCGAGAGCAGGCCAACGGCCGAAACTCATCTGCCCGGGTGCCAACCGGGGGTGTTACCGTCAAGCGTGCGCTTGTTGAAGGACCATTGGCCCGGCGAACTCGATCCCCATCGAGCCGGGCCTTTGGTGTATCTACAGGTCATCGGGGTTTGAGCGGGTTCGCGCTCAGCGGGACGAAGGTTACCGCCAGTCCAGGGCTGGATAGCAAGTCAACTCGCCGAAGCGGATCGCGGTAATTGCCGAGAGCACCCCGTGCAATCGAGATGTGCTCCGGCCTCGCGGTGTAGGCCGGAGCACATCGCTATCAGGCCAGCGGGACACCGTACTTGAGCACCCATCCGGGGCCGAGGGTGTGCACGGTCACCTCGACCACGCGGTCACCGCTGCTGGCGACGTGGGTGATCTCGATGAGGCTGGTGCCGGCCGGAACACCGAGGAGCTCGGCTTCCTCAGCGCCGACCTCGACCTGGCGCAGCTCCTCGTACGCGTCATCCTGCTCGAACCCCGCCTCGCGCATGCGGCTGATGATGCCGCCCACGCCGGTGTCCACCTGCTCGATACCGGCCGCCTCGGCGACGTCCACCGGCACGTAGGTAACGGCGAGCTGCACCCGGCGCTCCCCCGCGTACATCTTCCGGTCGCGCACCGCGGCCTCGGTTGCGGAGTCGATGCCGAGCAGCCCGGCGACGCGGGCCGGGGCGGCGGCGCGCTTCACGGCGACCTCGGTGCGCGGGACGCTGCCGATGCGGCGGACCTCGGCGTCGAACGCCCCCTTCGCGCCGTCCTCCCCCCGGCGGCGGTAGCGGTCGCGCGCGTCGCGGATGATCGTGCCCTCGGTGGTGATGCTGGTGGCCATGCTGGTGATGCCCTTCTGCTGGTCTGTCTGTTGTCGTGTGCGTGCTAGTCGATGGCCCAGGAGTACCGGAGCGTCCAGAGGTGACACGGCATGATGTGCACGGCCGCCTCGACGGGCCGGCCCTCGGCCGTCCGCCCGATGTGGACGAGCTCGTAGACCCACTGATGGTCGATGATCCGAAGCGCCTTGCACTCCTCGGCCGACGGCGGCCGGACGTTGACCGTCTCCTCGATCGAGGCTTGCGAATAGCCAAGTTCAGCCATTCGGCTGATAGATCCGCCGGGCCCGGGGTCGAGATCTTCGACCCGGGTGCCGCCCACCACTGCGAGCGCGAAGTAGCTGTCGGCGAGCTGGACGGGTATCGGTCGAGCGTCCGGGGCGTCCTCCGGCACTGCGTACATGACGCGAGCACGGACAAGTGCTGATACCTCATCGGTCGTAATGTCGAGCGCCTCGGCCACCTCGGCCGGCGGTGCGACCCGCCGGACCGTGGTCTCAGCCTTCGGTACGAGACCCATTGTCCTGAGTTCAGTCTCGAACGCGCCGCGGCTCTGGCGCTCGGCATGGCTTTGCTCCCGCCTGGCGCGCTGGTAACGCGAGGTGCCGTCCCTGGTGATCTTCTGGGTGAAGATCGAGACGTTGTAGCCGCTCCCCTTGTGGCTGGTGAGGAGACCTTCGCTCACCAGGAGTCGAAGGGCGGGCTCGACCGTCTTGCGCGGGGTGTCGAAATGCTCAACTAGCTTGGCGATGCTAGGGAGCCGCGCACCAGGGGTGTAGCCCTCAGCGCCGCTTCGGATGGCATCCCGAATGCGAGTGGCTACCCGCCGATACGCGGCCTGATCCACGGCTACGGGTTCGTTCATGGTGGTAACCGTAGGGCTTCCCGGACACGTCTGCAAGCTTCCCGGGAAGGTTATTGACGACGCGTCACGGGCTGTGCCAGAGTCATCCATGTCGCCAGTCGGACCGGGACGCGACCCCGGAAGGGCAGGCTGATAGATGCACTACCGCCATGCCTGTGACCGGGTGATTTGCTCGGGAAAGGCACAGCGGGCCTCGGGAACGCGACTCCCCTGGCCCGCTGCTAGGCGGCTCCAATCAACCTCATCGAAGCTGAGGGAGTGTGAACCGCCGTGCGCACTACTGTGCCGCAATCCGCTATGCGGAGTCACATCGGGTCGGGAATTCCGGCCACCGGTGAGTCCGTCGAGAGCGACCTCTTCGAGGTCAGCATCGACCTGGGGCTCGACCTCTTCGTCTTCGCGGACGACCTGATCGGCGAGACCGCCGACGAGAAGGCCGCCCGGCTGGACGCCGCCGCGGACATCGTCGCCGACGACCCGTCGCTGTACCTCGCCACCGTCGCCCTGGTCGCCCGCTCGCTGACCTCCGCGGGCCCGAGCACCGGCGCCGCGATCTACCTCCTGCCCTCGGCCGTCCGCCCCAAGTCCGGGAGGGCCGCCGCGTGAAGGCCTTCCTCGCGGCCCTGGCGGGCCTGCTGCGCGACCCGCGCACCTTCTTCCTGGTGATCTCCCTCAGCGTTCTGGCGCGGCGCTACGGCGCCACCCCGCTGATGGTTCTCGGCGGCCTGGCCCTGTTCGGGGTCTCCGTCTCCGCCTGGCAGGCCGTCGGCCTGGTGGGGGGCTTCGTGGCCCTGCTCGGCCTGATCCACCTGGCGAACCTGGCGCCGTCGGCGCACTCGGTGCCGGCCCCCCGGCCGGGGGTGGCCCGGTGAAGCACCTCGGTCTGATCCTCTCGCTGGTCGGCTTCCTGATGACCACGACCGCCACCGTCCTGCACTTCGCCGGCCACCCGGCCGCCAGCTCGTTCATCTCGCTCGGCACCTCGCTGGCGGTTTTCGGCATGGTGCTCAACACGGCGGCGAACCGCCGGAAGGGGGGCGACCAGTGACCGCCGGGACCCACCCGCTGGCTGAGGTCCAGCAGGGCGAGATCAGGAAGCTGATCGCCGCCTTCAACGCCCACCGGAAGAAGCTCGCCGAGCAGGCCCGCGCCGCCCGCGCCGCCAGCAACGCGCTGCTCGCCCAGTACGCCGACTACGGCCTCAACGACATGGCCCAGTGGACGGAGGCCTCGAAGTGACGCTCATCATCAACAACCTCCTCGACCAGATCCTCGGCCCCGAGACCACCACCGACCCCGTGCCGCCGGCGCTGCTGGCCGCGCTGGTCTACGGCGTGACCATGCAGGACCACAGCACCAACGGCGGCTACGGCCACGAGCCCCAGCCGCAGCCCCACCAGGGCGAGCCCGGCAACGACGGCAAGAGGGTCTGACGATGCGGATCATCCGGATCAAGAACGTGCTCGCCCTCGCGGTCGGCGGCTGGTGGGCCTGGCACGACCACACCAAGCACCCCGGGACCAGCGCGTCGCACCTCGCCATCTCGGCGGCCGTCGTGATCGTCATCGCGGGCTGGGTCCTCGGCGTCATCGGCGAGTGGCTGACCGGGAAGGAGAGCTGACGATGCGCAAGAGCACCGTCCAGGCGATCAGCACCGCGATGGAGTACCTGGTGGCGCCGGGCAAGTCGCTCGTGGCCGCCGCCGGGCTCGGCGCGGGCCTGCTGGTCACTCCCGACGCCATCCACGCCGTCACCGAGTACCGCCCGGAGCTGGTGATCGTGCTCGGCGCGCTCGCCGGGCTCGACGCGATCGGCTACTTCACCCGGCCCCGGCCCGAGCACCGGGACTGCGACCCCTGCGACCTCTGCCAGGCCCAGCTCAATGACGTGTACGCCATGGACTCGGAATTTCCGAGTCCGGGGGCGCCCACCTGCTTCGGCCCGGCCGACGTCTACGACAAGATCTACCTGAACAACCCGCCGGTTGAGGCGGCCACCAGCACGAAGGAGAACGAGCTGTGACGATCGCTCTGGAGAGGGTCAACGGCCACGAGCGCGACGAGGTGGACCTGCCGGTCTACATCACCGCGCACGGTCAGGCCGAGGCCCAGAGGATCGCCGCGCAGGCCGAGGCCGACCGCCAGCGCCTGCTGGCCGAGGCGGAGGCGGAGGGCATCCGGATCAAGGCCGCCCAGGAGTCCGAGCGGCAGCGGATCCTCAACGAGCGCGCCGCGATGAAGCTGGAGCAGGACAAGGCCGCCCACGAGGCCCGCATGGCCGAGCTCAAGGCTCAGCGGGCGAAGGCCGACCGGGAGACGGCCGAGGAGGCCGCCGCCGCCCAGACCGTCAAGGAGAGGGCGGCCAAGGAGGAGGCGGAGAAGGAGCTCGCCGAGCAGCGCTGGAAGCTGGGCGCACTTGGGATCTACATCGCCGGCGCCCTCGTCAGCCTCCCGCTCCAGCTGCTCGCCTTCTGGGACCCCACGAAGTGGTTCCTGCTCGCGGCGCCGGTCTTCCTGGAGGGCCTGGCCCTGGTGCTCTCCTGGGGCGCCCAGTACGCGGTCACCCACGGCAAGGCGGTGTGGCCCTACCGGGTGGGCGTGATGGTCGCCGCCGGCATCGCGGCCGGGGTGAACATCTGGCACGGGATCAGCGACCCGGCGATCGGCCTGAACGCGGGCCTGATCGGTGCGATCACCTCGCTCGGCGGCCCGATCGTGTGGACCAGCTACGAGCACGGCCGCGCCAAGAAGCTGGACGGAGTGCCCACCCGGCGCGAGCGCAAGGCCGCCGAGCGGGCCGCCGCGGAGGAGGCGAAGCGCAAGCGTGAGGAGGCCGAGCAGCGGGCGGCCGAGGACCAGGCGAAGGCCGAGGCGAAGGAGGCCGACGAGCTCGCCAAGACGCAGGCGAAGCAGGCGGCGGACAAGGCCGCCGCGGCCGAGCAGGAGAGGCGCGATGCCGAGCGCTCCAAGGAGCACCCGGAGGTGTGGGCGGTCGCGGTGTCGCTGCGGATCGCGGCCGGCCTGGAGCACGTCTCCGAGAAGGTCTGGCAGGACGCGTGGGAGGTCATCCACGGCACGCGGACGGTCGGCCTGACGGCCGAGATCCGAGCTCGCCTGGTCGCCTCCAAGATGGCCATGCAGGCCGCTTCGCAGACCCCCGAAGGCGGCACGTTTCCGCAGGTCGAATCCCAAATGCCCTGCTTCTCGGACGACACCGAGAATGACCCCGACGGCGGGGCGGTGAAGGGCGAGGACCGGCGCAAGAACAACAGCGGGATCCCGCCGGTCCGGCGCCCGGGCGACACTGCGAAGTACGCCCCCGGTGTCGGGAAGCTGAACGCCAAGCACCACAAGGGCGCGACCGGCCGCAGCGGCCGGCGGGCCACCCGCAGCGGGCGCTGAGCCGGTCCGCGAGAAGGGGTGGGACGAGTGCTGATCGCCCCACCCCGGCAACCCCAACGAGTCCATCCGGAGGGAGTCACGATGAACCACCTCCCCGACCTCTACGAGACCGTCCTCGAACGCTCCGCGGGCCGCTGCCAGTGCACCGGCCAGTGTGGCTTCAAGCACCGCACCGAAGGCGGCGAGTGCCGCCACGGCCGGCACGACGGAAGCCGCCTGACGGTGGTCCCCGTCGCCGACCCGGCCGCCCCGCCGCGAGCCGCGTGCCTCGTGCCGGCCGAGCAGATGACCGCGCTGTGCCGCGAGTGTCTGGGCCCGATCCGCGCCAAGGCGTCGAAGGCCCGCCAGCAGCACCTCGCCGAGCGGGCCGCCGACACGGAGCCCACGCTCTTCTGATCCACCGCCAGGCCGGGGTCGAGCAAGCCACCCGACGAAGGGCGCCAGGCCCACGGGAAGTTGCACTCGGCCCCCGGCCCCGCCTCCCGCGACGGGGGGACACCACCACCGGCACCACCCAGCAGCCTGTCATAGGGAGGGGACAGCCATGTTCAAAATCGTCCGCACCGACGTCCTGAACGACCTCCGCCAGGAGCTCGCCGACTGGCAGAACGACCAGAGCTTCAGCCTCGGCAGGATCGCCCAGCAGGACTCCCTGATCGGGGAGCTGCGCCAGGCCGAGCACGCCGCGCTCCTGGAGAACGCGAACCTGATCGAGGCGCACACCAGCGAGGTCGAGGCGCACAAGCGCACCACGCTCCTCCTGGCTCAGGCCGAGACCCGCGTCGAGGAGCTGCGCCGGGAGAACGAACAGCTGCAAGTGGGCCTCCAGGAGACCCGCGACGAGCTCCCCGCCCAGGTCGCCGACCACCTGATCCTCAAGATCCGCGAGGTCGCCGCCGCCGCTGACGTGGACGGTCGCGTGCTGGACCTACTCCTGTGGCTGCGGCCCACGCCGGCCAGCGAGCCCAGCGCCGCCCCGGAGCCCACCGAGGCCCGGCCGCCGGCGGAGCCGGTGGACGACGACGACGTCTTCCTCTGATCGGCCGCAGCATCCCGAACCGCCCGAAGAACAGAACCGGCCCCCGGCTCAACTTTCCACGGTCCCGCCGGGGGCCTCACCTCGAAAGGCAGGACCCATTATGTCCGAGTCCACCCCCAACCTCGGCCCGGCCGGCGCCGGAGACGAGCCCGAAGACGACATCACGCGCCTGTTCGAGAAGGGCTTCGCCGACCTGGAGAAGGCGATGGCCGACGCGGCCAGCGTCACCACCACCGGCCGCTCCGGCGCCACCATCGGCACCTTCCGCGAGCCCGCACCGGCCCAGGACGTCCCCGAGCCGGTTGCCGTCCAGGCCCCGCCCGCCGCGGCCGGCGGCCTCAAGGCCCACGCCCTGCGGGCGCTGCCGGACTGGATGGTCTCCCCCGAGGTCCGCGCGAGCCTGGCGCGCTACCACCGCGACCAGCTCGTCTACCGCGTCATCTTCCACGGGGTGCGCAGCCCCAAGTACCTCGCGAAGGTCATGGGTCTGGCTGCCCGCGGGGCCTGGGTCGTCGTCAGGGACAGCGTCCACCTGCTGTGGGCGATGGAGTACAACCGCGAGCTGCGGCAGGCGAAGAAGGACGGCGACGACGCCCGCATCGGCGAACTGCGGGACGAGAAGGCCCAGGTCGCGGCCAAGGCCTGGAAGAGCAGGCGCACCCTGGCCGCCGCCATCGGCGGCAGCCTCTACCTGGGCGCGGTGCTGATCACCGCGGCCCTGGGCCAGTGGATCGTCGCCGACCCGCTGCTGGCCGCCCTGCTCACCACCCTGGCCGTGGTCGGCCACCGGGACAAGACCAGCACCCCCGGCGGCGCGGACTACCAGATCCTCGCCGACCTGCCGGCCGAGGGCGGCCCGATCGGCGACACCCGGATCATCGGCGCGCTCAAGACCGCGGGCCTGCTGCGCGACGGTGTCGAGGCCGTGCCGGTCGGCCACGCCGAGTACCACGCGGACGGCTCGGCGGTGCACACCTACAACCTCAGCGGCGGCCTGACGGTCGATGAGGTCGCGGCCCGCACGAAGAAGATCGCCGGTCTCCTGCGCCTGCCGGACGACCAGATCGAGATCACCCGCGGCCAGCACGAGTCGCAGGTCGTCGTGTGGACGTCCAAGCGCAACCCGTTCGCCGCGGCCCGGACCAGCCCGCTGTTCGGCAAGAACGGCAAGATCGAGAAGACCGACATCTGGAACGTCGGCGCGCCGGTCGGGTTCGACCGCCGGGGTGCGACGCGCTACCTGTGGCTGCGCCACGTCATGGCGCTGCTGGGCGGCATGAGCCAGACCGGCAAGGGCATGTTGCTGCGCAACATCATCCCGGCCCTGGCGCTCGACCCGCGGGTGAACATCCGCCTGGCCTCCGCCGCGAAGGCCGCCGAGCTGATGGTGTTCGCCCCAGTGTGCGCGACGTTCTTCGGCGGCCGGGGATCGGTGCCGCGCTTCCGCGAGCTGCTGCGGGCCTTCCTCGCCGAGGCGATTCGCCGTGACGACTTCATGGTCGAGAACGGCATCACCCGCTTCACCGAGGAATCCCTCAAGCTGTTCCCGCTGGAGATCCTTATCGCCGACGAGGCCCAGCTCTTCACCCTCGACGCCGAGACGCGCGAGCTGCTGGAGGAGATCAGCGGATTCGCCGCCAGCCTCAACATGGGCGTCCTGCTGGTCACCCAGGACCCGGACACCAGCGCCATTCCGCCGAAGTTCAACAAGAACACCAAGTCCCGGCTGGCGACGCGCACCGCCAACGACAAGCAGACCAACGCGATTCTGGGCGCCCGGGCCACCGGTATGGGCCTGGTCGCGCATGAACTCTCCGTCGATATCCCCGGCATGACGATCGCGGACTGCGCGGGCGCCATCGGGGTGCTGCTGCGGTCCTTCTTCCAGGAGGACCGCAAGTTCGACGCGGTCGCCCCGCTGATTGCCGCGGCGGTCGAATTCCGTGCGGAGGCCGGGCGGCTGCCGGGGCAGTTCGAGGACCCGATCGAGGCCCACCTGATCAAGGCCTTCGGCACCACCTCGGCGGCAGGCGGTCCGCGGGGCATGGGTCGGCCGGGCCCGGTGGCCCAGGCCGAGGCCCCGTTCCTGGTGCTGCTGCGTCAGGTCTTCGAGCGGGCCGGCGTCCAGGAGCTGCGCAGCTCGGACATCGCCATCCTTCTGTCGGTGCTCGACCCGGCCGGGGACTGGGGCCAGCGGACCGAGGAGAACTCCCGGGCCTGGAGCACCCGCGCGGGTGGCCGGCTGCGCGAGGCGATCGAGCAGGCCACCGGCCGCAAGATCGACACGGTGCCGGTGGTCGGCCCGGACGGCAAGAAGGGCAACGGCTACCGCCTCGCCGATCTCGACGCCGCAAACGACGCATAAGGGGCAAATGAGGTTCGCCAGGAGGTTCGCCGCTCCGGAGAACCCCAGGTCAGAAGGTTCACCGCGGGTTCCTTGATCGCCGGTCAGGTTCGACGGCGCGGGAACCTCCGACCCTCCTGGCGAACCTCGTCCAACCTCCCTGGGCAGGACAAATACCCACAAACCTCCCTCGCTGGGAACCTCCGGCGAACCCCGAAGGGCAGATGACGATCATGGACCAGCTCAGCATGTACGCCACCCCGACCCCTGCGACTTCGGCCGCCCCGACCGCCCCGGCGCCGGTCTCCTTCGAGCGGTACCTCATCACCGACGTGACCGGCCGCCAGGTCGAGGTGCACGGCCCCGGCAACACCTGGAACATCGCCCCCGTCGCGCACCAGCCCGTCGCCCCCGCCGCGGCCGGCCCGCAGCAGGCGCAGGCCATCGTCGTCCAGGCCGGCGAGCCGCTGTTCCCGCGATGGGCCGTCAAGCTCGCCCTCGGCATCGCGCTCGGCGGCCTGGCCATCGGCGGGGCCGCCATCGGGCTGGAGCTGCTGGCCGTCGCCCTGGACCACATCGCCCACGCCATCGCCGAACTGGTCAAGGCGCTCGTGATGGTGGTCGCGCTGGTGGTCGGACTCGCCGTCGCGATTGCGGTTCTCGGCACCTTCAACCGCAGCACCCGCGGCGGCGAGGCCGCCGGAAACGTCTACATCGACAACTCCGTGACGACCAACGTCACCAACGTCACCAACCACGTGAAGAAGCTCAAGGTCAGGGCCAAGTTCCTTATCAAGTGACCTATGCAGATACCGAATTGACGACACGAACCCGGAAACCGGAAGGAGAACTCGCGTGGGAATCTTCGGCGGCCCGCACCTGGTGCGCATCCTGGGGCCCCTCTCCATCAACGGCGCGGTCATCGCCTGCCCGCAGTGCCGCGACAACGGCACGGGCCACGGGCACACCATCAGCGCGACCGCCAAGGACGGACTGGCCACCATCACCTGCCGCAACGGCCACCAGTTCACCGCGAACGGCTTGCAGGCCCGCACCGTGACCCACATGCCCCGGCGGGGCCGGTTCGAGCTGCGGCTGGGCGACACCACGATCGGCGGAATCGCCGCCAGGCCGGGAAAGGCCAAGCCGGACGCCGGGGCGAAGCCCTCGCGCACCCTCACCCCGAAGGGCGGCGGTGCCGGCGGGGGTGGCGGCAGGTCGAGCGGGGGTGGCCGTGGCGGCCTGGGTCTGACCGGGCTCCTGGCCGCCGGACTCGGCACCGCAACCGCCGGGCTCAACACGGTCTCCACGCTCGGACGGGCCGTCAGCGACACCACCAAGCTGCTCAACAACGGCGTCGGCGTGGTCCGCGACGGCACCAGCATGCTGGCCAAGGCCCAAGTGGCCGGCTACCACGAGGCCGCGGACGCCCGGGCCGAGGCCGCCGCCGCCCTCCAGCGTGAGCACGATAAGGAGATCGGGGCCGCCGAGCGCGCCGAGCGCGCGGCCGAGCGCAAGCACGAGAAGGCCGTGCTCGGCGCCCAGACGCGCAACGCCGCCGCGCAGCGCACGCACGAGGCGGGCATGCAGGCTGCCCAGGCCCCGGCGAGCCCGCAGGCCGCCCGGCGCCGGGCCCTGGACCGCACCGGCGGCTCGGCCAGCACCCGCGCGGCCCTGCGGCGGGGATAGCGACACATAATGCAGACTCGGAGTCGGCATACACTGGACATGCCGACTCCGAGTCTGCATTATTGGTGGTGCGGGGCCACAACCCCGACAGCCATCGTCCGGCGGGTTCGACCAACCAAGGAGCACACACCGTGTCCCTGAGTAACAACGAGGCTCTAGACCTCACCCACATCCGCACCGAGAACGGCAGCACCACCCTTGTTACCACCCGCGCCGCGCTGGACGAGATCGAAGCCGGAATGATGCGCCCCACCAAGCGCCTCGTCCGCCAGATGTCCGCCGTCCGCTCGTCTGCCAACATCGAGTACCGCGACGGCCGCAAGGTGGACATCCGCCCGGCCACGCCGGACGAGATCGCCGCGCTGACCGCCCTGAAGCAGCCGGAGCCCACCCCCGCGCCGACGCCGCAGTGGCGCACCCTCAAGGGCTACAAGACGGGCGACACCGTCACCCGCTGGGACGGCGACCGCAAGAGCGGCCCCATCGGCGAACCGACCGAGGTCATCCTCCGCATGTACAGCGGGTGCTGGTACGCCACCTACCCCAACGGCCGCGAGCGCTTCATCGGCGGCAGCGCGTCGAAGCACTGGGTCTCGTGACTCGGTCCTGCGGCCATGGCGATTGCGGACCCGACGACCCATGGTGCGCCACCAGTGCCGAGGCGGATGCCGCCCTCGCGCAGTGGCGCACCGCCCGGCGCACCGGGCTCGCGTTGGTGCCGAAGTCGTGCAAGTTCTGCACGGCGAAAGCGGTGACCGGGTGCCGGATTTGCCAGGCCGATCTGTGTGCCGACTGCCGGATCGACCACCACCACGAGGGCTACGACCCCGACGCCAGCCGCCGTTGACGTCAATGCGGCGGCCCGGAACCCCCGGGGCGGTCGGCGAGCTTGCCGGCAGAGGCGACCGCCCCGGGTGCACCCACCAGCTCCGAGCGGAGCGGGAGGGCACCACCATCCTCCCAGCCACCAAGGAGCAGCAGTGACCACCCGCCCGAACCAGCAGACCAGACAAGCGGGCCGCGAGCAGATCGCAGCCCTCAAGGCGGCCCGCGACCAGATCCACCAGGACGCGGAGAAGGCCAAGGCCGAAGCGGACAAGGTGATGTGGCAGGCGATCGGCCAGCTCATCCAGGACGGCCATGCCATCCAGAGCGACGCCGCCGCCGCCACCGGATTCTCGCGCGACCACGTCGCCAAGCGGATCGCCCTCTACCGCAAGCAGTGACCACACCGCCGCCCCGCGGACCACCGCGGGGCGGCCCATCCCCCCCAAGGAGCGCTGATCATGCCCAAGTTCCAGGCGAAGCAGGCGGTGCGCATCGTCGCCTGCGCGGACAACCCCAAGGTGGTCGGAGAGATCGGATACATCGTGGACGAGGCCGAGCCGGGCCCGCTGACCGACTACCGCTGGACCGTCAGGTTCGGCCGCTTCTTCACCGGCCCGGTGCTGTGCAGCTCCGACGAGCTGGCCCCCGCCGACAGCTGACCGGGTACAGCGACCCAGCTCACACCCCGGCTGCCCAATCCTGGGCAGCCTCCCCCGCCGCCGTGCAGCACGATCCCCCTGCAACCCCTCGGAGAGGACCAGCAATGACGCACACCGCCGAGTACGAGCCCGACGTCCAGGTCGAGTCCTTCGGCTTCCTGCACGGCCCCGTACCCGAGGCCCACCTCGTCATCGACCTGCGCCAGCACTTCAAGGACCCGCACGTCAACCCGGAGCTGCGCCACAAGACCGCGCGCGACTTCGAGGTCCGCGAGGCCGTGCTCGCCACCCCCGGCATCAACGCCCTGCTCGACTCGCTGGCCGGTGCGGTGGAGGCCTTCAAGGCCGGGCCGATGGGCAGCGTGCCGCTGCGCGTCGCCATCGGCTGCGCCGGCGGGCGGCACCGCGCGGCCACCGTCGCGGAGACCCTGGCCGCGCGGCTGTCCGAGGTCCACCACCTGGTCGTCACGCTCAACCACCGCGACATCGACCAGAAGGTCGTGGAGCGGGACCAGCACGGCCGCCACCTCGGCCAGCCCGGCCGCATCGTCGCCTGAGACCCGCATCACTCCACTTGCGTCCAGCCCTGGACATACCGAGTCGGCTGCCTGCGCGACGCTCGACCCGGGCTCCCCCAGCCGGTGGGACTCGGAAATTCCGAGTCCCACCCCCATCCAAGAGGAGATTCACCACCATGGCCGACCAGACAGGCAGCAGCCTCCCGGACCGCGTGGTGACCGGCGCCGTCGTTCACCACGGAGCCACCGGTGTCGGCCTCGGCGGCGACCTGGAACACCTCGCCCCGGCCGCCGCAGCCGCCCTGCGACTGCTGGCCGACGCGATCCGCAAGGGCGCCGATCACTGCGACGTTGTCGAGGCCATCAAGTCCGCCGGCATCGCCGAAGCGTTCGCCGACGTCTTCGACGCGGCTGCCGACAAGGAGTTGGGCTCCCTCCCCGACGACGACCCGTTCGACTTCGACATCCGCCTGGCCGCCGACAACCTCAGCGCGGCGGCCAGTGACATCCGCCGCGCCATCTCCCCCTGGATCTGACCGACCCCACCGCGGGCGGGGCGGCCCACCTTCCACAGCCAGCCGCCCCGCCCCACTCCCCGAAGAGGAGCACCCCATCATGCAGCACACCACCACCGGCACGGCCGCCCGCTCCATCGAGCGGCTGGCGCTCTTCGGCGCCCTGCTCTCCGCCTTCGGCGAGGTGCACCCGTTCTGTGACCACTGGGTCCAGGGGTCCGTCACGGCTCGGTGCAAGCGCCTGTACGGCGACCACCAGGTCTACTTCGACGGCGTGGCGGTCGGCGAGGAGACCGGCGACCGCACCGGCCAGCGGACCATGGCCGCCAGCACCCGGGGCCGCCTCGCCGTCGCCTCCCATGTCGCCAGCTACACCGTCGTCCAGACCGCCGCGGCCGTGGGCATCACCCGCGCCTTCGGCTACCGCATCCCCGCCCCGGCCCTGCTGGTCGGCGTGGCGGTCAACGCCGGGACGCACGCCGCGCTCGACCGCGGCGCGTTCTTCCTGTGGCTCGCGGGCAAGGTCGGCAAGGGCGGCTACATCGAGCACTGCCAGGCCCTGCGGCTGGACGAGGAGGACAACCTGCGCAAGGAGGCGAACGGCCCCGGCACCGCGTGGATCGAGCTGGACGCCGCGCTGCACCGGGTGATCGGCGTCGGCGCCGCCGCCCTCACCACCTGGCTCGCCACCCGCCGCCGCACCCGCCGGTGACGCACAGCCGCATCCGCCCGACCCTCCACAACACCCCGGCCCCGACCAGCGCAACTACCGACCCGACAGCCAGCCCCGGGCGGGGCGGCCCACCTTCCACAGTCAGTCGCCCCGCCCCACTCCCCGAAGAGGAGCACCCCATCATGCAGCACACCACCAACGTCCCCGCCAACCTGCGCGACTGGACCGTGAGCTGGCCGGAGTACGCGCCGGTGGACATCACACCGGAGGAGCTGCTGGCTCAGGCGCTCGACCGGGAGGTTCCGTTCTGGGCCGAGGGGGCGGTCACCCCGGACGCCGTGACCGACTGGGCCCAGCGCCAGGCCGCCGCGCTGGTGCCGTTCCAGCTCGACGACCGGGGCTGGCCTCTGCACCCCGCCGGCCGCACCGGCCGCACCGGCCGCAACCTCGGCAAGTGGGGGGAAAACCAGGCCGCCGACCCCATCGTGATCGCGGGCACCGGCTCGGACCGGCGGATCCTGCTGATCACCCGGGACGACATCGGGGTGGAGGCGATCCCCGGCGGGATGGTGGACGACGGCGAGCCCGCCCCGGCCGCGCTGGTGCGCGAGCTGCGCGAGGAGACCGGAGTGGACCTGAGCGACCACAAGCCGATCATCCTGGGCCGGGACCTGGTGGACGACTGGCGCCAGACCGACCACGCCTGGGTGGCCTCCACCAGCGCCCTGTACATCCTGCCCGCCACCGTCACCGCGACGGCCGCCGACGACGCCCTGGACGCCAACTGGTACCCGGCGGGCTCCATGGCCGCCCTGGAGACCGCCATCGCCGCCGCCGGCCGCACCCTGTACGCCGCCCACCGGCCCCTGATCGCCCGCGCCCTCGCCCACCCCGCCCAGCAGTAACCCGGCAGCCCGGACGGTACGGCCGCCCAGCTGCGGCCGTACCGCCCGGCCAGCCATATCACCACCATTTCAAGGCTTTTGCCTCGATTGTCGCAGCAGCCTGATACACCGACATCGACACGGCGCCGAGAGGAGTGACCATGGCGAACACCTCCACCAGCAAGGCCCTCGAACGGATCGTTACCCAGGTCCAGCGCACCCCGGGCTGGACCGTCACCCGCCAGCGCGGCGGCAGCGGCGTGACCGTCCTTGCCCCCGGCGGCGATCTGCTCCACTTCAACTCCCGCGGCAGGGGCGGCCGGAAGCTCGACAACGTCGAAGCCGAGCTGCGCCGGGCGGGCTGGCAGCCGGACGCCGCCGAGAGCGCCCGAGCCCAGATCGCCCGCCAGCGGATCCGAGACGACCGAGCCCGGGCCGACAGCGCCATCGAGACCGCCCAGCGCGAGGGGCAGCGCCGCGCCCACGCCACCGCACTGCAACAGGCCCACGCCGAACTCGAAGGGGCCTCGGCCCAGGTGCGCGGCGCCGAGCTGAATCTGGCCGCCGCCCAGCGCCGATGCACCGCGGCGAAGGCCCGCATCGCCAAACTGGAGAGCGAGCGGCCGGCGTGACCGCGCGACCGCACGACCACCCGCTCTGGGGCTCGCCCTCCGCCGCGCAGCTCGACCCGAAGCGCCTGCCGGCCGGAGACTCCTGGACCTACGGTTGTCCACGCTGCTACCTGCCGACCCAGGGAGGCCGGGGCGGACTGGCCGCCCACCTCGCCACCGTCCACGGCGGCGAGAGCGCCCCGACCACGCGGTTCACGCTCGACTAGCCCGACCATCGACACCACCCCGAACCCGAACCGACAAGGAGGGAACCGCCTTGACCACCGACCACCGCACCCGAGCCCTGGAACTGCTGCCCACCGCCAGCGGCGAGGTGAACGCCGTCGTGCACGCCGTGCTCTACCTCGGCGACCAGTTCGCCACCCTGGTCGAGCAGATGCAGGCCGACGCCACCACGACCAACGCGAACAACGACCAGTACGCGCAGCAGGCCGCCGAGCGCGAGCGCGCCGAGCAGGAGCGCCGGGCGCTGCGGGCCCGGGCTCTGGACGTGCTGCGCGGCGCCAAGGGCGGCGCCACCGACCGCCAGTTCGCCGCTCTGCTGGACGAGGCCGGGATCACCACCGACTGGGAGACCCGGCAGGACTGGCTGGGCGAGTGGCACCGCGGAGACCAGATTCGCACCGTCCGCAGCACCGACCCGCTGGTCTTCCCGGTCCACCACCACGCCGCCAACGTCCCCGACGACCTGTAGCACTCCGGCTCCGTCGCCCATCCCGGCGCACGTAGTCGAGCGGGTGTCCCGCCCACCGCGAAGGGGGCACCCGCTCGGCCACGGCCGCCCGGCCGGCACCGAGACACCCCGAAGGAGAACCGTGCACTACACCCCCACGGACGAGCGCGTCTGGCAGCAGCAGGCCGCCAACGGCCTGCTCTCGCTGCTGAAGACCGCCTCGGACAACGAACTGCCCGTCATCCCGTGGACGGTCGGGCCCGGCCGCCTGCTGTTCGCCCGGATCGACGCGCCCGAGGGCCGCCGGCAGCTGTTCGAGTTGTGGGCGGCGGCCCTGCACCTCACCGACCGCCGGGAGACCGCCCCCGGCGACCGGATCACCCTGACCGCCTCCGGCGAGCTGGGCGGGATCACCGTGCGCATCATCACCGACATCTGGACGGAGGACGAGCAGCGTGCCTGACTCCCTGGAGACCCACCTCGGCTACCAGCGCCTCGACCACAAGCAGGACTGCAAGAAGCCCAGCTTCGAGATCGACCTGCGCCAGAGCAAGGGATACCGGGACTACCCGGCCAGCGGCCACGTCTGTACCGCCGGACAGCACGACGAAGACGGCTACGACTGCGACCACGCCAACACCTACTCCAAGACGACGATCCGGATCATCTGCCAGTCCTGCGAGCAGGCCTATGAGCTCCGCGGCGAGGACGTGACCCTCAGCTCCCGGTCCCCCCAGGACCTGGCCGTGGACCTGCACCCCAAGCGCACCGCCGGGCTCTACCTCTACGAGGGCCCGCGCCGCAACATCTACAACGGCCAGCCCGAGTGGATCCTGGTGGCCCACAACGAGGCCGGCGGCCGATGGCCGGTCGCCGAGGAGCACGTCGCCGGGATCATCTTCCCCAAGTCCGGCAAGCGCGGCGGCCTCAAATGGACCGCGAACGCCGGAATGCAGATCAACCCCACGAAGCCCCGCGGCGACTTCTTCCGGCACACCTGGGAGCGCTACGCCGACACCGAGTTCCCGACCCCGGCCGCCGCCGCGAAGTGGATCGGGGCCGTCGGCGCCGAGCTCTACGCCCAGCGGATTGCCGCCCAGAAGGAGAACGAGAAGTGACGAACACACCCACCCCAGCCCACGCCTACGCCGGAGCACCCGACCCCGTCGGCGAGGCCGCCCTCGTCCTCGACTACGCGGGCCGACTCCTGCGGGACGACCTCTCGCAGCCCGAGCACCGCGAATACCTGCTCCGCCACGCAGCCCTGACGGACCGCACTCACCTCCTGGCGATCGACACCGGCCAGGCCGACACCATGCTCGGCAAGCTGCGCAGCACCGCGGTCGCCGCCGCACGCGAGCTGGTCCGCTTCGACCTGAGGCACGGCACCGACCGCGGCCGGCACGCCATCGGTTCCCCACTGTGGGGGACCGACGACGACGTGACCGCCTACGTCCGCGCCGAGTACCTGATCTGGCGGAACTCGGGACCTGCCGAGCGGGCCGGCGCGGACATCCGCCGGTACACCACCCTCGGCGACGACCTGATCGTCATGCAGAACCGCCTCAACCGGGGTGAGGAGGTGCCGCTGGACGAGCGGTTCGACCTCGCCCGGCGCAAGGTCGCCATCTTCGTGGAGATCGAGGGCACCTGGGGCGGCGTCACCGCCGAGTCCGTCAGCAATGCCAAGGCGGAGCTCGCCGCCCTGGAGCGCACCGCCGCCGACAGCACCCAGTCGAAGGAGCCGCCGCAGTGAGCCGCCGCGACCCCGACATCCCCCGCGAGGTGCCCGGGCAGCAGCCCGGCGCCCAGCCCGTTGACGTCCGCCTGATGGGCGAGGACGGGGCCGTCCGGCGCCTGGTCGCCGCCCTGGCCGTGACCGGCCTGTGCGGCCCCGCGTCCTACCGCCCGATGCGCGACAGTACCGGCACCCGCGCCTACCTGACCGTCATCGTCCCCGCCGAGGAGAACCCGAAGTGACCGACATCGACACCGTGTACAGCGACACCGCCACCGAGGCGTACACCACCGAGTGGGCCGGGGAGAGGTTCCGCATCGATCCGATCCCCGCCGGCTTCGCCGGGATCCACCTCCTCGCCACGCTGGTCGGCATCGACGCGCCGCAGAACCCGAGCACCGCGTCGGACCAGATCGCGCGGGCCTCCACCGACTCCTCGCGCCAGCCGCAGCAGCGCATCCTCCTCCGCCAGGCCGCCACCGAGCTCAAGAACTCGCTGTGGATCGACATGGATGGTGTGACAGCGGCCCGCGAACTGCTGGTGCGGGCCTGGAAGGTGGCACCGGGCGCGTGGGGCTTCACCAGCTCGCCGGGCGGGCAGGCCCAGTGCTGCTTGTGCGGGGAGACCTCGCCGGACCTGCGCACGGACACCGCCAGGCCCTACGCCGACGTGGACGCCCTCAAGGCCTGGTACGGCGGGCATGCCGACGCGTGCGTGCCGCTGCCGCGCCCCGACTGCCGGGAGTGCATCTGCGGTGGTTGCAAGGCCGGACCCTCGCCGATCCACTCGTGCAACCGGTGCACCTGCTACGACGATCACGAGTAGCCTCAGCCGAGACGAGAGGAGACCGACATGACCGCGCAGCCGATCCACAGCAGCGAGCCGTTCATCCCCCCGATGAAGACCTTCGGCGAGCTGCGCGAGGCGCTGGCGATCTGGGGACTGCCCGGCGACCTGGAGCGGTTCAACGCCGAGCTGGACGACGTGGACCTGGACGACATCACCAAGGTCCGCGAGATCACGCAGGCCTACCGGCACCGGGTGATCCTGCGCCAGACCCCCGAGGCCATGGCCGCCCTGACCGTGCCGACCGACGACTTCGAGGCCCAGCTGCGCCGCAAGCTCGAAGAGGTGGGCGGGTGACCCACGCCTGGTACGGAGACGGTGCCGAGAAGGCGCGAGTCGAGCTCACCCGGTCCGAGCGGGCCGCGGTCGAGGACGTACGGGCCTCGCTGGAGCTCGACCCCCGCCAGGGCCGCCCGCTCCCGGACGCGGGGCCCGGCTCGGAGACGTACGCGGTCGAGCTGCTGCCCGAGGTCACGCAGGGCCGCGGCATCTCGGTGATCTACAGGTACTCCCGCGAGCTCGATGCCTGCCTGATCATCTGGCTGCTGGCCGGACCCTGATCCGGCCGGACACGACGAAGGACCCCCGCCAGGCAAATTGGCGGGGGTCCTTCGTCGTTCGCCAGGATATTCGATCAGCTGCCGCCCCGGTCGGGTGCACTGCCGTGTGCACCCGATCCGCGGGGTGGGGTCGCGTCAGGCGCTGGCGTCGCTGAACGTGGCGGCGGGTACCTCCGCCTCCCCGGCCTGCCCGGGGAGTGACACCTGGACGTCGTTGCCGCCCGGAGTGCCGGCACCCTCCGCTGCCGCCTCGCCGGCAGCCTTCGCCGCGCGCTCCTTCTCGGCGGCCTCCCGGGAGAGCCGTCGCTGCTCGGCCCGCTCGGCGGCGGCCTTCGCATCGGCGGCCTTCTTGTCGATGGCCGCCTGGGCCTTCTTGCGGGCCGCGGCGAGGCCCTTGGCGCTCTGCGCGAGCAGGTCGGCCAGGGCATCCAGCTGGGCCGTCACATCCTCCGGCGCGGCCGTGATGGCCCGCCGAAGGGCGTCCGCATCCGTGAAGGTGGCGTTCTTGGCGAGGAGGCTGGTGCTCACCGCGTGGATGCGCTTGGCGGCGGCGTGCGTGGGCACCGGAAGAGCGGACTCTGAATTTCCGAGTTCCTTCCGGTCGGTCAGGAATCCGAGCTCCCGGGCGGTCTGTTGCAGCGCGGCCTGGGTCGGCCGGGGGCGCTTGCTGTTCTTGGCCGCGGCGGTCGTGACCAGCTGCTTGGCGGCCTCGGGGCCCTTCGCCGCCAGGACGTCGACCACGGTCTTGCGGGCGGACGCGCGGATCAGCAGGTCCGTGATGGCGGCGCCCAGCGGCTCCAGCAGCCGGATCCTGCGCGAGTCGTTGATGAGCTCGAAGACGTAGGTGTCGTCAATGCTCAGCCGGTCGGCCGCCCAGGTTGCGAAGTTGGCGTACCCGGCTTCGAGGTGGAGCTCGTTCGCCTGCGCGTACTCCAGCAGGATGCCCTTGTTGAGGTTGACGTAGCTCTCGACGTGCCGGTGTCCGGCGTCGATCTCCTCCAGCAGCGACTCGATGTGGCGCAGCTGGTCCTTCTTGCTCGCGATGCCTTCGAAGTCCTGCGGGGTGACGACCCGCCGGTTGACGAAGAAGCCTGTCCCGCCCTGGGGCTCGGCGGCCGGGGCCGGGGCTGCGGTAGCTTTCGCCGGCACTCCGGCCTTCGCGGCACCAGCGGGGGCCGCGGCCTTCTTCGCCGCTGCTCCGCCCTGGAGCTCGGCCGGCACGGCCGGATCGACCGCGGCGTCCGGCGCCTTGCGCAGTCGGCTGGCGCCCTTTTGAACGAAGTTGTTGCCCATGCTTCTCCTAGGAGTTCAGGGAGGCGGTGAGGATACGGTCGTAGGCGGCCACGACCGCCAGGCCGTGATCACTGGTGCTCGAAGTGATGGGCAGGCAGGCGAACCGTGCCTCCCGACGCTCTTGATACTCGGGGATCGTCAGGTCTTCCCGGTAGTAGTCCGGGTACGTGTCGGCCAGGTACTTGGCGATCTCGGCGGCCAGCCGTCGCGGGTACTTCGACGGCGGCACGATCGAGGGGACGATCGCTACCACCCGCAGACCCGGGTTGAACGTGTCCTGCACGAGCTTGATGGTGGCCATGGCCTCATCAGTACCGATCCGTCCGTCCTCGTCCAGAGTCGCGGGGATGACCACGTCGGTTGCGGCCACCAGACCGGCCGAGACGAGCTTGCCGCCAGCGCGCGGGGGCAGGTCCAGCACCCCGAGGTCGTCCTCCTCGATGACGCCCTCAAACGACAGACGAAGGCGCATCTCCAGACCCGTCGTCGCGTCCGTCTCGCGGTGCGCAAGCGACCGGTCGGCAGGGATCATGTAGAGCCCCGACCAGGCCTCGGGTGCGGCGATCAGAGCCTCTGCCGCGAGACCGCGCGGGCTGACGGGATTGCGCGTGTCGTTGAACAGCAGGTCGTTCATCGTGAAGGCGGGCTCGGTGATGCCGACCTCGGCGGTGAACGTCCCGCGCGGATCGAGGTCCCCGGCGAGCACGCGCCGCACCTTCTTGTGCCGGCGCGCCACAGCGGCCAGGCCCGCTGCGAGGGCGCTCTTGCCCACGCCGCCCTTCTCGCTGTACGACGCGATGACTCTCTTCTTCTTTGCCGTCATGTCCGGGCCTCTCGCCATGCCGCTGTCCTTTGCACAGAGGGCAGAGTATCGGGAGTGCTGGTTGCCGCCATCGGCCGGAACAAGGTGTCACCTGGGAGGAGCGCCAACTTCTCGACGCACGCGAGATGGCCCTGACGTTCGCCCTGTGGGCAGGGCAAAACCTGGCCGCACTGATGAACTACGACGGCGACCGGATCAGGTCCTACACGGACGCGCGCACCCGAGAGCGATCGCGGCGGGCTCAGTTCTAATCACTGGCGCGGCCAGGCCAGAGGGCGGCGACTCCTCTCGGAGTTGCCGCCCCCCCGTGCGGTCTCGGCCCTGCCGGCAGGCGCGCGCCAACCTTTTCGGTCGAAAAGGTTGGCTGACAGTGCCGCTCGATGCGGGCTGCTCGTTGGGCCTGCGTGGATGGTGATCTGTTCGGCCGCATCGAGGTGCACCAGGGGCTCGGGTCTGGGCCGCTCGGGTGTGAGGGCTGTGCGCTGACCCTGCAAATGTTCGAGTTGCTGGCCGGCGCGGGCCCGGGAGTGTCGGCGGTGCCGGGTGCTTGCCCGGACTGCGGTCAGCTCTTCTCGGAGACGGCGGCTCTGGTGGGCGTGCCCGCCCTCGTCGACCTGCCGCCGCTGGCCGGTGGCGACGGCGGGTGGCTGAGCGCGGTGCGCTCCGCTACCGCACCCTGGCCAGCGCCTCGGATGCGCTGGACCATCCCCAGGTCGAGGGCCTGAGCCGCCAGCCCGCCACCGGGGCCGTGGCCGGCCCCGCCGTCGGTCCGTCGCCTCACCGGCCGGGCCGTGGCCGGCCCGGCCTGGCCCCCGCCCACGTCATCGGTGGGTGGCTGAGCACGTCGGCAGCCGTGCGGGCGAGCCATGCGCCCAGTTGCCAGGCCTCCAGGGTGGCCGGGGTCCTTCCGCCTGGGTGTACGGGCCGAGTGCCCCCTGGTCGGTGCTGTCCAAAATGTTCTCCCTTGGACGCCGGTCGGTACGGTTGCCTGATGACTCCTCAGCCGCCGTCGCGCCGTCCGCTCCACGTCCGTCCCACCGGCGGGGAGGAGCCGGTGCCCGAAGCAGAGGTGCGGGGGCGCCGGGCGCTGCCAGCGGAGGTGCTGTGGGCGTCGCTGATGCCCGGCACACCGGTGGTTGCTCCGGCTCCTGGTGGTGGCCGCCGGGTGCTGGCGGACCCGGCGGAACGTGATCCGGCGGTGAGGGCCGGGTAGCCTGCGGTAAGCGCCCGTCGGACCCGAGACGCACATCGGGGCCATCGCCGGCGGGCGCTGTACGTCGTGTGTGGAAGTCCGGACGCTGCGGCGGCCCTGCGGGCGCCTACCTTTGGTTGGGTTTGCGCGTCCGCTGTGTCTCCGCAGCACCACGTCGCAGGTGCGCTGCCTGCTCGCCTGCGGCGGGGGTCGGCTTCTTCGCTCCCTTGCGCGTGCTCGATCGGGACTTGGCGGCAGCAGCGGACACACCCGCGGTCCTGCTCTTTTGCCCAGGGAGGGGCTGCTGCAGGGCTTTGCCCATCTTCTGCAACGAGGGGAGGTTCACCTCGTTCGCCGTCGGCTCGGCGGTGGGGCGCTGACGGTTGGCGGTGTTGAGCGCGCCGTCCCCGAGGGCGAGCAGGGCCTCGGCGCTCGGGAGGCCGCCTTGACCGCGCTGGCGCTGGGCCAGGCTGTAGGCGCCGGCCGCGTTCCCGAGGGCGAGCAGTGCATCCGCGCTCGGCAGATCGCCCTGGTTGCGACGGAGTCGGTCCGCAGCCCTCTGGGCCAGGTGCGCAACCGTGTCGAAGGCACGGATCCCGATCTCGCGGAAGAAGTTCTGCACCCGACCGTCGCCGAAGAGCTTGTCGGCGTACTGGCCAGCCCGCTCCCGTACCGCGCGAAGCAGGTTGCGCGCGGCGCCCCTGACAGTCTGGAGCTCCTGCCACTCCGGGACGTCCTTCAAGGTGGAGGTGTGCTCGTCCGCGCGGCTCAGGGCGGTGCTGACCGCCTCGGCGGCCGGCTGCGAGGGGGCGGCGGGGTCCTTCGGGTCGGCGGAACGCTGCGGCGCGTCCGGGGTGACCGGCCCCGTGACGGGAACCGACACCTGCGGCAGTGGGGCGGTCCGCTGCCACCGCTCTTCAAGCGCTCGGAGAGGTGCCTCCATGGCTTCGCGCAGGTCCTGGACGGTGCCGTGGTCGGCCGGGACGATCTCGGACCAGGCCTCTTCGAGTGCTGCTGTGAACCCGTTGAGGGGGGTGCCGGCGGAGCGCGGCGCCGTCGGCGCGTCGGCGGTGCGGGGGAGGGCTGCCTCCGTCGTCGGTGCGTCGTCGGCGACGGCCTGCGACGATACCTCCGGCGCTGTCGCCTCGTCGGCCGGGACGGCCGGTGTCTCCTGGATCTGGTCGGTCATGGGTGTTGACTCCAAGGTCGGCTCGGGTTCGGTCGTCTCGACGGGCGTGATCGTCGTCTCGACGGCCACCTCGTCGTCGGCAGCGCTGGGCGCGGCTTCGGAGGCCGCCGGGTCGGTGGGCGCGGTGTTCACGAGCTGGGTGCCCGCCAATGGCTGCACGCTCGGCTCCGGCAGGACGTTGTGCTCCGCGATCAGGTCCTCCATGTACTCCTCGTGCATGGCGCGCGCCAACTCGGCGTCCTCGCCCAGCCACTCCTCCAGCGACGCGTATCCGGCGGGCACCCGGCCGGTTCGGACGTACGCCTCCAACTCTCCTGCCCGTGCGTCCTCGTCCGCTGTGACGGCTTCCTGCGAGTCGTCGATCGCGGGCTCGCTCGACTGTTCGGTCGGGGCTTCGGGGGACGTGGCAGCCTGCTCTTCGGCTTCCTCGGGCTCCGGGGCCGCCTCGTCCGCCGTGACCTGCTGGTCACCGGCCGAGGGCGGTTCGACCTCACCGGCGTCGCTTTCCGGGTTGGCAGCGGAGCCGGGCGCAGGCACAGCGGCGGCACCGATGGCGAAGAGGCCTAGCTGCTCCTCCGCCATCTCGGCCGGTACTGCTGGTTCCACTGGGCTCTCCTTCTTCGGTAGCGAGTCGGTGGCGGCCTCCGCGCTGAGGGGTCCCGCAGTGGCCACCGGCCCGGCTTCCGCTTCGGCGGTATCCGGGGAGACGGCGTTAGGCACGGCCTGCTCCTGCACCAGAGTCTCGACCGGCGCAGCGGGCGCCGGATCGATCACCGCGCCGGCTTCGGACTGGCTGGTGGCCTCCTGTTCGACGGGTGCCTGGTCGGAGACTGCCGCTTCTTCCTGAAGAGGCGCAGGTTCCGCAGCGAGCGCCTGGGCGGCAGCAAGGGCGGCCTGGAACCCGGCACTCAACCGCAGGGCCGCGCTCTCCACCCCGTCCAGGGCCTCCCGCAGTTCCTCGGGAACGGCAGGACGCAGCACCCGGGCCCACGCGGCCGGAGCGTAGAACGTGGCGAGCACTTCGCTCGGACCGCCGGGCACCGGCGGGCGGATGTTGATCACACGCAGATAGGCGTGACGCAGCGCGGCAACCGGATTGATGGGATCGCCGAAGCCCCCGGGGCGAGCCAAGTTGTCCTGATCCACGTAGCGGCCGACCAGCGGAAGCCGATCCCACCGGCCGTACGCCTCGGTCAGGGCCTGGATCGCGGCGTTGAGTGAGGCGTTGTCGTGCGGCTCCGCAGGGCCCAGCTGCGGCGGCGTCAGGTCGGGTGCCTCAACGTCCAGGACGGGCACCACGGCGACGCCGAGACTGAAGAGGCCCGGCTGCTCCTCCTCATCCAGTGAGGCTGATTCCACGGATGCCTCCTCCCGCGGCGGCGTGGCGTCGTTCGCCTCCCCGGCGGGAGGCTCGGGCAGTTGCTCCGGCCCGAGCGTTTCCGGGCTGGCGTCGTTCGGCCCGGCCACCCGGGCGGCCATGGCCATGGTGTCCACGGCAGCGGGCGGCTGCGACTCCGGCCCGGCCGCGAGGGCGAGCAGCGCGGCATGGTGCGCGTCGATGCCGACTTGGAGCTCGTTCAGGTCCTGCCGGTGCTGCTCAGGCATGACGGCTGGCGGCGCGTACCAGCGGACGACCTCGGCGGTTGCGGCGGCAGCCGTGCCGAACAGGGCCAGCTGCTCGGGGGTGCCCTGATAGGCCCACCCGCCGGGGTGGGGGAACTCCTTCACCGCGGTCCAGGCTGCGGCGAAGGCCACGGCCACGGCCGGGTCGCTGTCGTTGAGGAACTCGAACGAGGAGTTCGCGAGCCAGGCGTCGGCGAGTTCGAGCAGCACCAGCTGCGCGTAGTCCTCGTCGCCGGGCACCGGCGCCGGGGCGGCGGCGTGCCAGAAGCCGTCCGCGCCGCGGTACATCGTCCGGCCGTTGGCCTGCCAGGTCTCGGCCTCTCCCTCCGGCTCTCCTTGCACGGGATCGACGGCAGGTTCAGCTGCGGCCTCAGCCGGCGTAGCCTCGATCGGCTCGCTGGCGGTCTCGAACACCATTTGCCCGGGGACCTCGGCGCGCTCCGGCTCCGGCGCAGCCGGTTCGACCGGCTCCGGTGGTGGCTCGGGGAGCTGCACAGGGGTCAGGGCGCCGGCTCCGACATCGAGAGCCGTCTGGCCGTCCAGCTCGCCCGGGCCGACCGGTACCGGTCGGGGCGCCTCTTCCCCGGCATCGGCGCCAGACTGCCCGGTGGAGTCGGCGACGGAGGATTCTTCTTCGACCTGTCGCGGCTCGCTGTCCGGCGGCTGCGCTGCGGTGGCAGGCTGCTCACCGGCCGCCGGGGCAGCAGCGCCCGGGCCGAGGGCGGGCGGGCCCGAGCGGGCAGCGTCGGCCACGCGGTCGGCGGCCTCGGCAGCGGGCATCCGCCTGCTGGCGCTCTCGGCCGCGTCCGGCCGGCTAGGTCGGCTGGACGCTTCGTCCCCGTCGGGGGAGACCCGCAGGCTGGGCACGTCAGGGGGCAGCGGTGCGGGGTGGTCGCGGTCGAACGCCTCCAGCAGGCCGACGGCCTGGTCGATCTTGGCTTGCAGGGGCTTGCGCTCCTCGGCCCGCTTGTTGACCTCCCGCTCGCGGGTCTCCACCGACCCGTACCGCGCGGGATCGAGGTCGTCCACCGTCAGCTCGGGCAGCTTGTCGCGCTCGGCGATCGCGGCCACCACGTCGTCCAGCAGCTCGGTCCGCCGACGGGCGTGGTCGATCCGCTCCCCGAAGTCCACCGCGGCCTGCTGCTCGCTCAGCAAAGCGATTTGCGATTCAAGGCCCGGCAGCGCCTCACGGTCCAGGACCTGCTGATCCGGGGCCTTCTCCAGCGCGGTCGCCAACCGACCCAGCATGGTGGTGCCGATCCGCTCCCCCGTCAGGTCCTGCACGCTGTACAGTGCTTCGCTCTTGCGTAGGTCGGGGAAGCCGACCCGGATCTGCATCTGCCCGGTGGCGGTCATCTCGGCCTGGACCCCGACGGGCAGGCCGCCGAATCGGCCGACCACCCGCCACGGGCCGGTGCCGGGGGTGCGGTGCTCCATGAGGGCGCTGGCCGTGGCCTGGCGCAGCGCGGGCCCGGCAGTGCGGCGCTCGGTGTGGGTGCTTTGGCCGAGCTGGATGGCGAAGTCGTCGCCGCGCACCCGTGACAAGTCGATCTGCGGCAGCGCCGCCTCGCGCCGGGTGATGCCCTCGCGGGTGGCCTCGGCCTCGGCCCGGGTGGTGGCGAGGAGTTCGGCCTGCAAGAGCCGGTCGGCAGCGTAGTTGCGCCGGTCGGCTTCCAGGCCGGCCAGGTGCTGGCGGGCCTCCATGAGCTGGCCCAAGTAGGGGTTGCCCCCGATCTCGGCCTGCATCGTGGCGTAGTCCCACTCGCCCTCGCCGATCTCCTGGACCGTGTCGGTGGTGTCGTCGCCGTTGTCGGGCCGCCGCATGTCGTCCAGCCCCTCCGCCTTCGAGGCGAGCAGGGCGGCCTGCCAGGAGTCCATGCTGCCCAGGGTCGCGAGGATGTCGATCTCGACCACGTCATGCTGGTTGCCCTGCCTGATGCCGCGCCCGTTGCGCTGCCTCATCCCGCTGGCGTTCCAGTCCAGGTCGATATGGGTCACCGCGAAGTTCCGGTTCTGCACGTTCGCGCCGGTGCCCAACGTCTCGGTGCTGCCGAGCAGTACCGAGACCTCCCCTTCACGGCAGCCGCGAAACAGCTCACCCAGCGACTCAGGGCTGTGGTTGTGCTCCTGGACGAAGGCGATCTTCTCTTCCGGGACGCCGCGCTCGACCATCAGCCGGCGCAGCTCGGCGTAGGCGTTGAAGTTGCCCTTGTTCTTGCCGCCGGGCGTACCAGCGTTGAGGAAACCGACCTGGAGCCCGCCCCGCCTCGGGTGCGGGGTCGAATCCCGGGTGGAGACTGTGTAGGCGCGGTCCTTGTTGGCGTGGTATCGCGCGGCGAACAGGTCGGCGGCGGCGGCGAGCTTGCCACCGGCCGGTGCGTCGGCGTCGAGCAATCGCGGGTCCAGTGCGATGGCTCGTCCGTCGTTGCCGACGTTCAGCATGTTGTCCTGCTGGCGGGTCACCTCGCCGCTGTGGATCGCCGCACCCCGGGCCATCAGCTTCTTGAGCCGCGCCTGCTGGTCGGCGGTGGGCTCGATCAGGATCAGGCGCGGGCCACCCCCGGCGACCGAGGGGCGCGGCAGACCCACCTCATCGGCGGTCTTGCAGTCGGCGACCAGCCCCCACATCGTCTTCATGGCGCTCTTGTTGACGAACCGGGAGAAACGCTCGACCACCTTGAGGCCGGAGCCGTCCGGGGCCATCTCGATCCGCGGCACCGTGACCCCGTACGTCCCTGCCCACAGGTCCGGGGCGCCCACGCCGAACTCGTCCAGCACCCATGGCGCGGCCAGCGCCAGCATGCCGTACTGCTCGCTGATCGACTTGTTCAGCGGGGTGCCGGTGGCCAGGGTTACGGTCGGACGGCCGCCCTCCTCCCCGGCGACCTGGTGCATCCAACTGAGCTTCTGGTGCAGGTCGATGCCGCGCAGCCTCGCCGGATCGCCCCCGCCCTCTTTCGAGCGGAACCCGAGGCCGCGGAACCGGTGGGCCTCGTCGATCACCGCGTAGTCGAAGCCCAGGTCCTCCCAGTACAGCTCGCCCGGGGTGCGCATCGGGGCCGCGTTGCGGCGCAGCCTGGCCTCCAGGGTGGCCAGGCGCTGCTCCAGCTTGATGACCGCCAGCGCGTTGTTCGGCACTCCCCGTTCGCGCAGCACCTGCTCGCGGACGGCTTGAACCTCCCGGAACTCGAACTGCTCCTGGTACTCCGGGCTCATCTTGACCTTCAAGAAGGCGCCCTCGGTGAACAGGGTCAGGTCCGGGGAGTTCGAGCGCAGCCACTCCAGGGTGGCGCGGCGCTGGTCGCCGTTGAGCATGTCGGAGGTGATCAGGCGGATGTCGGCGTGCGGGTACAGCATCGACGCCTCGTCCAGCAGCTGCTGGGCGAGGTGACGCTGCATCACCAAGAACGGCTTGCTGATCTGCCCGGACGCCTTGAGGGCCTGGGTGCCCATTGCGAACGTGGTCGTCTTGCCGAGCCCGACCTCGTGGTCGAGGATCACGCCGCGCTCGAACTGCATCCGGGCTGCGGCCCCGAGCTGGTACCAGTAGGGAGTGCGCTCGGGCGTGAACCCGGCCAGCGACGGCCGCATGGTGTCGTAATTGCGGACGACGTGGCCGTTCATGACCTCGTTGTAGGCGTCGGTCAGCTGGGCCACGCGCCCGCTGTCCGCCGTCAGGTACGCCTCGAAGGCGGACCTCATCTGGTCGGCCTTCTGCCGTGCGGCCCGGGTGGCGTCGTCGTTGACCTCGGTGACGACCTTGCCCTGGTCGTTCTCGAAGGTGTCTTCGACCACCAGTGAGCCGCGCCCCAGCAGTGCGCGGGCGATGTGGGCGGCAGGCCTGCGCGGGGTGCCCTTCAGAGCGTCGATCGCCGGGGGGACCTTGCCGGGGTACAGGGACCAGCCGTAGCGCTCGTTGTGGTCCACCCGGAGCGTCGGGTCGCTCAGGTACTCGCGCAGGAAGCCCTGCACGAGCGGGGCGGGGATCCAGTGGGCGCCCAGCTGCGGGGTGAAGTCGCCGATGCGCTTCTCGCGCGGCTGGACGGCCTGAAGCGCGGTGACGTTGACCGCGAATGCCGGGTCCTTCACCGCCGCTTCCCGTGCGGTGGCCAGCTTCTTGCGCACCGCGCCGGTCAGGTAGATGCCGGCGTGCTCCAGCTTCCCGGTGGCCGGGTTGTCGAACACGGAGGTGCCCAGCCGCAGCCGGGCTTCGGCCGGGTCGGTGCCGAGCAGCTCGGCGATCCGGTCCAGGTCCACCTGGCCGGTAGCGCTCATCACGGCGGCCAGCGCCACCGCGGGGTCGTCGGTGCGCTCCAGCTCCCCGCGCAGCGAGCCAGGCCGGCGGGTCAGGACCTCGGACAGCACCGCGGCACCGGCCTTGCGGTCCCAGGTCTCCAAACCCAGCACGGTGGCTGCGTCCGGATCCGCGCGGAACCAGCCCCAGGCGGTCGGGGTGCGCTCGTCGTCGCGCACCTCCCGGCCCTCGGCCGCGGCCCGGGCCCGCACCTCGGGCGTGGCCGCAAGGCGGGTCTGGCGCGGCTGGGACAGCGGCCCGTGCGCCTGGGTGTAGGCGCTGTGCAGCTGCCGCAGCCGCCCGCGCAGCTCCTCGGCGCGCGGCGCTTCGTCGCCGGTGCGGTCCAGCTCCTTGAGCTCGGCGGCCACCGTACGCATCTCCATCAGCGCGACCAGCTGGCCGGTGTTGCCGTCAGAGGGGATCGCCTCGACGGGGTCGCCGCCGTTGACGTGCTGCCAGATCCGGCCTTCGCCGTCGCGGTAGAGGCGGCCGGTGTAGTCGTTCGCATGCTTGTCGCGGGCCCGCATCAGGTTCAGCGGCCTGCGGTCGATGCCCTGCGGATGCGGCTGGTAGCCCCGGCCCTGCGCGAGGGCCTGGGCGGCGCTGGCCGCCAGCTCGGTGCGCAGCTGCTCGATCGCCCCGGCCGGGTCGCCCAGCACGGTCACCGCCGGGCCGTACGGGCCCGAGGTGGTGGTCAGCTGGCCCAGGACGTGCTCGGGGTGCTGCTCGAAGTACCGGTTGATGGTGTGGGTGCTGTCGTTGACCTCGCGCTTGGGGGCGTCCAGCCAGCCCTGATCGCCGGGCGCTTCGCCGTCCGGGCGGCGGCGCAGCACCAGCACGTCCACTACCACGCCGGTGCCCGCGGTCTCGCCGAACACGCCACCCGGCAGGCGGTAGGCGGCCACCAGGTCGCCGTAGCGGGCCATCTGGCGCCGTGCCGAGTCGTCCTCGGCGTCCAGCGTCCAGCGGGAGGTGACGCCCAGGACGTAGCCGCCCTCCCGGGTGAGCGCGAGCTCCTTGATGAGGAACCCGTTGTGCAGGCTGTGGCCGGTCGCACCGTAGCGCCGCTCGGTGAACGGCACCTGGGCGAACGGCACATTGCCGATCGCCGCGTCGAACGCCCCGGCCGGCGCGTCGGTGTCGGCGAAGCTCTCGGCGAGCACGTTCGCGTGCGGGTAGATGTACTGGCAGATCCGGGCGGTGGTCGGGTCCAGCTCGATGCCGGTCAGCCGCAGCTGGACTCCCTCGGGCGCGGCGCCGAAGAACACGCCCGAGCCGGATCCGGCCTCCAGCACCTCGCCGCCGTCGAAGCCGAAGGCGCGCAGCCCCTCCCACATTGCCCGGGCCAGGGCCTGCGGGGTGTAGTGGGCCGACAGCGTCGCCCGGGAGGCGGCGTTCCACTCGAACGGGTCGAGCAGCTCGCGCAGCGGGGCGCGGACCGGGGAGTACTCCTCCCACCGCGTCAGGTCCTTCTCGTACCGGCCCTCGCGCTCCCCGCCCGGCCCGTAGGCCGGGTTCTTCTCGTCCGGCCGCTCCAGGAATACCACCGGGACGGAGCCCCAGCCGGACCAGCGTGCCAGGACGCGCTTGTCCTCGGCGCTGGCGCCCGTGTGCTCCGCCTCCAGGCGGCGCAGGACCCGGATCGCCTCCAGGTTCGCCGCGGCCCGGGCCAGCGGACCCCGGGGGATGTCGGCCGGGTCCGGCCGGAACGGGCCTACAGCGCGTTCAGGTCCCGCCAGATCGAGTCCAGCTCGGCCCGGGTCTCGCTCGGCTCCAGATCCGGGTCCTCCTCCTCGTCCTCCGGCGGCGGCAGCAGCTCCGCCATCACCTGCTCCTCGGCTAGCGCCCGGATCTGGTTCAGCTGGCCCACCCGCTCCTGGTAGTTGGCCGCCGGCTCCGTCGCCTCCTCCAGCGCCTCCTCGGCCTCGATCACCGCGCTCTCCAGCTCCCGGCCCTTCTTCGCGAAGAACGCCTCCGGGTCCTGCATCGCGGCCAGCTCCCTGGGCCGGAACTGCTCCCAGTGCTGCCGGGCCTTCAAGCTGTACTGACTCGCCGTCACCGCTGTCTCCGTCCTCGCTGCTGCCCTCCACGCTACCGGCCAGCGCGGCCAGCTGGGCGGCCACCTGGCTGGCGTCCACCCCGCGCCGGTCGGTGTCCCGGCCGGCCTCGCGCAGCCGGTCCCGCTGCCCGTTGACGTTCATCAGCGCCGCGCCCATCGCGGGGATGCGGCGCTTGGCTGCCTCCCGGTCCCGCTGGGGTACCTCGGGGTCGGCCCCCCGCTCGCGCAGCTCGGCCGTCGCCTGCTCCGCCACCCGGGATAGCTCTCCCAGTAGCCCCTCCTCGACGCGGTACTCGTATGCCCGCATCGTCTTGCCCGTCACCGGATTGCGGCGCGGCTGCTGAGTCGGGGTGCGCTCCAGGATCTCCACCAGCCGCTGCCGCTCCGGCGTGCCGCCCTCGCGGGTGCGCCTGCGCAGCCACGCCAGCACCTCGTCGCGGGCGCCGATCGGGAGCACCACCTCGCGCGGCACGCCCCAGGTGCGCTGTGGCAGCGTGCGGGGGTTCTCGTCGTAGTGCCGCACCAGCGCGGCCACCGCCGCTGGCCGCGAGGGGAACCGGCCGATGTTCTGGCGCTCCCAGCCGACCCGGGCCTCGAACTGCCCGCCGTAGGCCGTGTCCACGCTGCCGTACATGTCCGGCATCCCATCGACCTTCACCTCCCGGTACGACGTCCTGCGGGAGGTGCTCACCTGCGCGCGGGCCAGCTCGTCCGGGTACTTGGCCGCCTCGCGGCCCTCCATCTCTCCCTCGACGGCGCCCAGGCGGGCGGTGCGGGCCTCATCGACCTCCTCGCGGCCCGAGATCGCAGGGTCCTCGCTGCCCTTGGTCAGCTCGGCGCTCTCCGTGGCCAGGTCCTTCAGCAGCATCTCGCCGACCGCCGGACGCTGCTCGTAGTGGCGCACCCGGCGCGCCGCCATCTCGCCGCGCAAGCCCTCTTGCAGATCCTGCATTGAGCCGCGCAGTTCGTGGCTGCGCGGCATGTGCAGGTGCAGCTGGGCGACCGCCGCGTACGCCTCGCCCAGCTTCTCGTCGTCCAGCTCGGCTGCTGCCGGTCCGGCCAGCAGGGTGCGCGCCTTGCGGGCCTGCTCCTCGCCGGACACCGCGCTAGTGCGGGCCTTCACCACGAGGTCGCCCTCGGTCTTGTAGGCGAAGGCGTTGTGGGCGAACGGTAGGACCAGCCACTGGTGCTCGGCTGCGAGCTCGGCGTCCGTCATGCCGGTTACCTCCGGCGCAGCCGCGATCCGCCGCAGGACCCGCTCCTGGCGCTCCGTCTCCAGCACGGCGGCCCGCTCCGCGGCCCGCTCGTCGCGCTGGATGCCGTAGCCGACCCTGGCGCTTGTCTCGCGGATCGCCTCGGCCAGCTCCTTGTCGCTCAGCGTCTCGACGCCCGGCTCGGCGGCCGGAGCCTGCGCAGGCACTGCCTCCGGCTGCCGGGGTGCGGGGACGGCAGCAGCAGGAATGGGCGTTGAGGCGTCCTGGCTGGATCCGGGGCGGCGGACCACCACAGCGCGGCCCTGCCGGGCGAACTCCGACAGCACCGCGGCCACGTTCTGGTCCACCGTCTTCGCAGTCCAGTTCCGCCCGCTGACCTTGGCTTTCTTCTCCCCTGACCAGTAGAGGTTGCCTGCCTTGGTCGCCCGTTCGTCAGGCGCGTCATCCCTTACGGTGCCGCGCACCACGATGACGCGCTTCGTCTTCGAGGTCGCGTCCGGCACGATCTCCACCCACACCCGGTCCTGCTGCTCCGGGGGGAGCTGGGCGGCTCGGTGCTGGGCGGCGGCGAGCACGTGGAACCTGGCGCTGCCGTACCCTCCGGCAGCGATGCGCACGCCGTCCACCAGGCCCGCGGTCACCCCGTCACCGACGTACCTCCCCCGCGCCACCGGCTCGTTGTCCGGCCCGTAGACCGTGGTCTCCATCCGGGCGGACTGGAGATAGTGGTAGCCGGGGAAGCCATCGACCGGCAGGGCCCCATCGGGCAGGACAACGAAAGGCGACTCGTCGGCGGTTGGCTCGGCGCCCTCGGGCAACACCGCCATCTCGGCCTCGCCGGCTTTCGGCTCCGGCGCAGGCCCGTCCGCCTGCGCGCTCCCGGCCTGGACCACAGCCGGCGCTACCGCGGCATTCAGCTGCTCGTTGGCGGCGGGTGCGGGCTCGGCCGTCTTCTCGGCAGCCTGTACGTCACCTGCATCACCACCCTGGGCCTCCTCGGCCGTGTCAGTCTCCTCGGTCGGAGCTGCGTCCGGGCCTGCGAGCAGTTCGTTCAGCCGGGCCCGGCTCTCGTGCAGGCGCAGCTCGTCGGCCAAGTAATCGATGTCCCACTCGAACCAGGTGCCGTCGCCGTTTTTCACCTGCTCCAGCTCGGTCGCCCACGCCACGGCTTCGCGCTTCGAGCTGTAGCCGGCGCCCTGGTTCATCAGCAGGCCGCTCGCGCAGTGGTAGACGTACCACTTGGTGGAGCTGCGGCCGATCAGGAACCGTGCGAGCGGGCTGAGTTCGGCGTTGTCGGAGTTGTGCTGGGAGGCCGACTCGGCACCGAGGCGGGCCTGAGCGCGCTCCAGCCGCGGTGTCGCCGGGTCCGGCCAGCCGCCGGACAGGGTGCGCGGCGGCCGGCGCCACAGTGGGGAGGTCTTCCCCTCGGTCCAACGCCTCTTCACCTCGGAGGCCGTAAACACCCGGCGCACCCGCACCTGGGGTTTGTCCGGCTCTGCGGCCGGCTCGGCGAGGTCGAACAGGGGCACATTGTCGGCAGTGGGTTCGGCCACGGGTAGGACCTCTCCAGGTGCTGTGTCACGGGGCGTGCTGGCGGCGTGGGCGCGGGCGGCGGCCGTCAGCTCCTTCAGGCGCTTGAAGCTGCCGAGCTCCTCGTCGCCGAAGGTGAGGCGGTAGTTGTCCAGCGAGTCGCTCCGGATGGCCCGGTAGAAGTTGTCGGTCGGGGTGACCAGGTAGACCGGCCCGTCCTCCAGCGCCAGGCGCCAGCCACGTGCCAGGCCGGGGATCCGCTCCAGCAGCCCAGCCCGGTCGCCGGCCGCGTGCCGTGCGGCCATGGCTTTGGCGTCGTCCAGGTCCTCCACCTCGCCGAGAAGCAGGCTGGTGTCGGCAATGCCCCCGACGTTGACCGTGAACGTGCGAGAGCTCGGCCCGGTCCAGTGCGCCGAGTACTCGGCTCCGTTGACGCTGATCGTCCAGAAGTCCGTGGTCGTGCCCTGCTCGGTGCGCACCCGCGCGCTGGAGATCTGCGGCTCGGCCCCGGCCGGCGCCGCCGCCTCGTGCTCGGGGTGGTTCTGGCGGTAGTGCCGCACGCAGATGCCCACCGCGCTGGCCCGGGACTCGACGCCGTAGGCGAGTTCCTCGCTCTCGCCCTGGGCAGGCGCGGTCTCGACGTGGAACAGCTCGATGCCGTTGTCGGCGCGGTCCAGCCGCAGCACGTACGGGCTGCCGTTGACCGTGACGTCCAGGAACGGCAGCGGCCCGCCCATCGGCGCCTGGCGGTGGTGCACCGTCAGCTCGACCGGCGGCACCGGGAACTGCATGTGCCCCGCGGGATCGCGCCACTGGGCGTAGGGGATCGGCGTCGGCGCGACGGTCGCGCCGCGCGGCAGCTCCTGCCCCTCCTGGGTCGGCACCGGATCCGGAACGGCCTGCCCCAGTGACCGGGGGACCCCTCCGCCCGATACCGAGTACGAGTAGGACCCGTCGCGTCGCCGGTTCCGGGTGAGCACGTGGTACTCACCCGTGGTGGCAGACCGGTCCGTCCACACGAACCAGCGGTTCGCGTGCGCGCCGGGCGACCAGACACAGCCGCGGATCGGCTCGGCCCCCTCCTCGTCCGGCGTCCACTCGATCCAGTCGCCGACCTCGAACGGCTTCGGCGCCCACGCGTTTTCCTGGCCCTTGGGGAGCCTCATCCGCCCGTTCACGTACGGCCGCAGCGAGGCCTTGACGGTCATGGCGCCGGAGTTCTTGTTCGCCACGTGCCGCAGCACCTCGGCCCGAAAGAACTCCGCGCGCTCCCGGTTCGGATGCCCCGGCTCAGGCAACTCCGGCAGTGAGAAAGACAGCTGGCCATCGTCCGACCGGATGTCCTCGAACGGCACAGGCCACACCTTCCCCCGTGAGTGCGTCAATCCAGTGATCGTGCCACGCGAGCGAACACAGATCACGGCAATAACACCGGGAAACGCCAGCGGACCAGGGGAAGCAGGCGCGGGCCCGGCCGACCCGCAGGGGGTGTTCCGGGATCCGGGGCGCGCCGTGATCAAGAACGGCCAGCGGTCACCAGTACCGTGCACACCACAGCGATCCACCACGGGAGGCGCGTTGAGCTACAGCGAATGGGAAGACCTCGCCAACTCCCTGTCCACCAGCAGAAGGCGGCTCCCGGCCAAGGGCGCTGCGAACCTCGCCCGCGCACTGGCGAAGCCCACCCGGCCCCGGCCCGTGCCCACCTCCCTTCCCGGTCGGGCGCGCGCCTGCCCTGCCGCCCTGCCGCCGACACCTCGCGGGGCCCGGCCCGTGCAGACGGCGCAGACCGTATGGTGTCCAGCGCCGCGGCCGTGCGGGGGTGGACGAGGAGACGGGGGACAGAAGTAGGGCGGTCCCCGGGTCGCCACCTGCACGTTCATGCCGAACGGTGCTGCCTGCCCTGCTGCCCGCAGGGGGTGACCTGGCGACGGTTGCTGCCGATCAGGGCCGGACGGTTGATCGCTCCCGGGAAACGGTCCGGCCACCGGGAAACGGTGAGCACACCGGCGGATAGTGGGCACCTGGGGTGCCGAACCGCCGGGGCGGCGGCGTGGGGGTGGCTGGTCAACATCGGCGGGGCCTTCTAACTACTGAGAAGCGGCGAATCCCTGACCTGCGGACACTTCCGTCTGCTGGCCCCGTTTCGGGGGCCAGAACGGTACGCTCCTGGCCCCGTTTCGGGGGCCAGAACGACGCGAGCTCCTGGTCGCCGCGTCGGCGCGTTGGCCCCCAACTCGGGGCCAACGCGGTTTAGCCTGTGCTACCGTCCCCAGGACGATTCGTGATCATGTGTCCGGTACCGCCCGAAGGAGAACGAGTTGAAGCGCCAGGGCAAGCAGCCGGCCAGCACGCACCTGGTGGTCCGCATCGACGCCGCTGGCCGCCTGGTCTGCACCGAGCAGCAGGCGACCGGATTCGAGTTTGTCGCCGGCGAACAGTGCTTCGGCTACGTCCTCGACGCCAAGCTGATGCACCGTCTCATGTCGCGCATGGGCATGCCCGGCACCTGGTTCCGGCTCTGGCACGCACTGCTCAGCTGCCAGGAACGGGGCGAGGGCTATATCACCGCCAATCAGCGCACCCTGGCAGTAGAGTCCAAGATCGCCCGCTCGCACATCAGCGAGCCCATGCTCTACTTCACCGAGATCAAGTGGCTGCGCAACGCTGGCCGAAGCCGCTACCAGCTCAACCCCTGGCTCACCTACTGCGGCGACTCCGGCTCGCAAGCACGGTTCCAAGCCGAGTGGCTCGCCGCCGTCGGCCGGGACTTCATCGTCCCGACGAGCGGGCACCCCGACCAGTGGCGGGCGCAGCGCGAGCAGTTGCGCCAGGCCGAGCAGTCCGAGACCGCCGCCGTCGTCCCGATCAAGCGCCAGCGCAAGAGCCCGGCCCGCCGTGCGACCGCCCCTGCCGCCGCAAACGGCTGATCGCCGATGATGGACACGCCCACACGAATCGAGGTCACGCCGTGAGCGTTCAACCGCCGGTGCCGCCCAGCTCCGCGCCCATCACCTTGCCTCGCGAGGTCTACGAGCTACTGACCCTGGTGGACCTGACCCGCACCGGCCGGCGGGTCCTCGACATCCTGCTCGCCCACCAGAGCGAGCAGACCGGCGCGGCCAAGCTCAGTCAGGCCGAGATGTGCGCGATCCTCGGCGCGTCCAAGCCGTCTGTGAACCGGGGGTTCAGGGAACTGCGCGAGATCGGCCTCGCCTGGGCCATCGAGGACGCCCTCTATCAGCTGCACCCGCTGCTCACCGGCGGCCGTTCGGTCACGCGCCTTGCCGCTGTCCCGAAAATCAAAGTC
Source organism: Kitasatospora aureofaciens (assembly GCF_019192735.1). Taxonomy (GTDB): domain Bacteria; phylum Actinomycetota; class Actinomycetes; order Streptomycetales; family Streptomycetaceae; genus Kitasatospora; species Kitasatospora aureofaciens_A. The sequence continues at coordinate 27,325 of NZ_JAHTKP010000028.1, read as the reverse complement.
CCTGCGGTTGAGGAGGTCGGCGAGCAGCGCCGCCAGCGCTACGCTGCCCAGCTTGCCAGCCTCGGCCTGTCGGCCTGAGCTGATCCACTGTTCCGTCCGTCGGCCCGGTCCGGGTCGGCGGACGGGTGCGTTTGGCCCCCGGGCAGGGGCCAGAACGGTGCAGCCGGTGCTACCGGGCCGGCCAGACTGCGAGACTGGTGATCATGACCGACCGCCGCCCGCTCTCGCTGCCCGCCTTCTCCGAGTCCGCCACCGACCCGCCCCTGCCTGCCCAGCCCGGCGTGCGTCGGCTGCCGGTCGAGCAGGGCGCCGACTTCCGCCAGCCGCCGGGGGAACCCGTGACCGTACCCGCCCCGGCCCGTCGGCGCCTGCTCTCGCCTGGCGGGCTGACCTTCTCCGACTCGGATCGGCAGATCTGACCGCAGCTCGCGCAGCCGGAGTTTGGCCCCCAACCGGGGGCCAAACCGGTTCGGATGGTGCGACCGCCATGTCCGGTCCTCTTCGGGGCCTCGTTCGAGTGCACTGGTGCCAAAACGGCCGTTTTGGCACCAGTGCACTCCTATGATTCTGATTGCTGGTCACCCCGGAAGAACGGAGTCTGCTGGTGCAGGACGAGTCTGGAACGACGCAGACGGCGGGCGCGCTGCGCGCGATCGCCGACGAGCTGTCGGAGATGTACCTGGAGCGCGACGACGTGGTGCGCACGCTGGTGGTGACGATCCTGGCCGGGCAGCACGCACTGCTGCTCGGACCGCCGGGGACCGCGAAGTCGGAGTTGGCCCGGGAGCTGACCGGCCGCATCGAGGGCGGCACCTACTGGGAGACCCTCCTGGGCAAGTTCACCGCCCCCACCCGGCTGTTCGGGCCGATCGACGTGGCCGCGCTGGCCCGCGGCGAGTACCGGCAGGTCTACGAAGGCCGGGCAACGCAGGCTCACATTGCCTTCGTGGACGAGATCTTCAAATGCAGTACGGCGGCTCTGAACGAGACCCTGGCCCTGCTGAACGAGAGGATCTACCACCCGGAGAACGGCGGGACCCCGATCGACTGCCCGCTGATCAGCGCCATCACCGCCAGCAACGAGCTGCCGAACGGCGAGGACAGCGCCGCGATCTATGACCGGCTGCTTGTGCGACTGGAAGTCGGCTACCTCGCGGATCCCTCGAACTTCGCCGCCCTGGTGCGCTCCGCCGTCCAGCGGCCGGTCCCCGCGAAGCGGACGACGGTCGGGCTCGCCGCGCTGCAGCACGCGGTGAACGTCGACGTGCCCGCGGTGGACGTGCCGGATCCGATCGTGGACGCCATCAGCACCTTGCGGACCTCCCTGCGCCGCAAGGAACTCATCGCCTCGGACCGCCGCTGGCGGCAGTCGGTGCGCCTGCTGCAGGCCTCCGCCTACCTCGCCGGTCGCCAGGAGGTCGCCGACGGCGACCTCGCGGTGCTCACTCACGTGCTGTGGGACTCGCCCGCCCAGCGCCCGCTGGTCGAGCGCGAGGTGCTGCAGCTGGTCGACCCCGACGCGAAGAACACCCTCGACCTGGACGACGCGATCGCCGAGCTCGAAGCCGAGCTGGACGCGCGCGCCGGCGAGTCCCGGGAGGAGCTGAGCAAGTGGGCGATCACGGAGGCCAACACGAAGCTGGCCCGGGCCTCGAAGCAACTGGCGGCGATGCGCAGCGGCGCCACCGCGGAAGGGCGCTCGACCGCAACGCTGGACCGGGTCATCGCCCGTCAGCGCGCCGTGCACGCTCGGGTGCTAACCGAGGCGCTCGGCGTGGACGCCAGCATGGTGCAGGCCCAGCTGTGACCCGGCGGCCGCAAGGGGAGGAACCGCGGTGGGCAAGAAGCTGAACAAGCTCAAGGACCTGGCCCTCAGGGCAGGACGGTGGCTCGCGGCGGCGGGCGCCGCCGTCCCCGGGCAGGCGTCGGCGGTGGTCTCCGACCGATTCGACGCGATGGCCTGGCGCGAGCTCCTCGATGCAGCCCCGGCGCTGCGTGAGCTCGCCGATGATCTGGGTGAGCAGCACAACCACGTCCAGGACCTGCTCGCCGACGTCTTCCTGGCCGCCTACAAGGTGCCGCCCCGGGTGCGCGAGCGCTCCGAGATGGCACCCTCACGGCTCGTCAACCACCAGGTCATCACCTCCATGCTGAACTCCCGCGAGTTCGGGGAGCTGCGCCGGGAGACCGCCGGTGACCCCTACGCGGCGGCCATGGCCGTCCTCGCGCAGGCCTCGGAGCTTCGCCGGCTGCTGGAGCACGCCCGCCGTGCGCAGGAGGAGGCCCGGCGGGCCGAGGACGCCCGCCAGGATGCCGAGCGGGCCGCCCGGGAGGTCGGCGAGGCGATGGAACGGGCCGCAGCGGCGGCCGGTGAGGACGGCACCGTCCCCGCTCCTTCCGCTGTGGAGGTGGAGCGTGCGCTCCGCCGGGCCGAGGCCGCGGACGAAGCCGCCCGCTCGGCGGCCGGCGCCGCCGAGGCCGCGCTCGCCTCCGCCGCTCCGGGCATCCGTGCCGCCGTTCGACGGGCCGTATCCCAGGCCGCGGACGCCGCCCGCGAGGAGGCGGCCCTCATGCAGGCGTGGGGCATCGGCCCGGGCCAGCTGGAGCGAATGCCCGCCCAACAGCGCGCCCGCCTCGCCGAGCGGCTTCGCACCGGCCGGATGGCCCGGTTCGCCGAGCTGATCGGCCGCTTCCGGCAGATGGCCTCGGGCGAGCGGGCCCGCAGGGTCGAGCATGTGCCGGGCGAGCTGGTGGGGGTGACCCTCGGCGACGACCTGACCCGCGTCGTCCCCTCGGAGGTCGCCATGCTCGGCACCCCCGCCCTGCGCGCGGTGTTCGCCGCCCGCTTCGCCGAACAGCAGCTGATGCTCTACGAGAACCGAGGCGAGCAGCCCGCCGGCCAGGGCGCGATCATCGCCTGCATCGACTGCTCCGCCTCGATGGCCGCCCCCTACGGCGGATCCGGCATCACCGGGGAGGCGTGGGCGAAGGCCTGCGCACTGGCACTGCTCGACCAGGCACGCAAGGCCCGGCGAGACTTCGTTGGCATCCACTTCTCCTCCGCGCACGAGGTGAAGACCTACCGCTTCCCCGCCGCGGCCCCGGCCGACATCGGCGACGTCCTCGACTTCGCGGAGCACTTCTGGGGCGGCGGCACCGACTACCAGGCCCCGTTGACCGAGGCCGTGGCCCTCCTCCAGGACGAGTACAACACCGAGGGCCGCCAGCGCGGCGACATCGTGTTCATCACCGACGGCGAGTGCGCGGTGAGCGAGAACTGGATGCGCCGCTGGAACGACGCCCGCCACGAACTGGCCCACCGGACCTTCGGTGTCGCCATCGGCGAACCGCACGCCGCCGAGCCCGGCGGGATCCTCGACGCCCTGTGCGACAACGTCCGCACGATCGACGACCTCACGGACACCCGCGCCGCCGCCGACCTCTTCCGCGTGATCTGACCACTTCCCTGCCTGCCCCCGACCATGGAGACCACGTGACCGCCGCCCAGCCGCAGCCCCCGACCCCCGACCTGGCGACCGGCGACGCGGTCCTCGACGCCTACGCCGCCGCACTGGCCGGCGGCGACGCGCCCGTGCTCGGCTACCTGGTGCTCTACTCGATCTTCGACGGCGACGTCACCCGCGACGACCTGGAGCGCTGGTTCGCCGAGCTCAAGCTCGACCCCGACCTCCTGCCGCCGCCCCTGCGACCCGTCGACGCCTACGAGCGCATCACCGGCCCCGACGGCGTCCGCTACAGCTACCCGCTCGACGACCCCACCGCCACCGGCCGCGACGGAAGCAGGAAACGCCGCAAGACCTCCGAACTCGGCCGCTCCGCCGTCCTCATGGTCCGACCCGTACGCCGGGACGGCGACCGCATCGTCCGGCACATCGTCCGCGAAGTCCGCGACGAGGCGAAGACCAAACTGCGCTACGACACCCGCCTCGGCACCGTCGTCTTCAACCGCGACCACACCACGACCACCGACGGCGCCGGCACCCTGCACGTCGAACCCGACCACCAGGCCATCGCCAAGCTCCCCCAGGCCGAACAGGCCACCGTGAACCAGATGATCGAAAGCCTCAAGACCAGCTACCAGCGCCGCTGCACCTACCTGACCGGCGATAAGCTGCGCTCTCTCGTACGCCGCTACGTCGAAGACCTGAACGCGATCCGCGTCCGCCCCACCGGCGGCGTCTACTACGTCCACCGCCAGCACTCCCCGGCGCTCGCCGCACTGCGCGAACTCGTCAGCCGATTCGGCAAAGGCAGCCACCTGGTCCGCGTCCCGCTCCCCGACCAGGACGAGATGCGCGAGATGATCGTCACCGCCTTCACCACCAAGGCCAAGGACGACCTCGACCGCCTGGCCAAGGACATCGCCGCCGCCCAGCGAACCGGCCGCACCGCAGACGTCAAGCGCCTCTACGACCGCTTCGCCGCCCTCCAGAAGACAACCGACGAACACGCCGCCCTGCTCTCCACCTCCCTCGACGACACCGCCTCCGCCCTCCAGCTCGTCAAACTCCAGCTCGGCAGCCTCCTCGCCACCGCCGACGCCTAGCCATGTGCAGCCAGCCGACCCTGCGAGCCAGCACGGCTCTGCCAAAACGGCCGTTTTCGCGCCTCGCCAGGCCGTCGCGCTAGGCAGTGCCGGGTGATGCCGACGGCGACTCCGATCCCTCTCGTGACGGAGGCGAGGAACTGGCATCTGGGGACCCGCATCTCGTTGGTGCGGTTCCTCATCGTCGTTCTTCTTCGTGGTACGACCTCCACAAGAAGCAAGAAGGTCTTCCTGAACCTCTTCGTGAAGGCGTTCAGGAACATCTTCTTGTCGATCGACTTCATGTCGAATGACTCGTTCTTGCTAAGGTTGAACCGAGACTGCGGATGCAAGTCTGCGAGTTCTCGGTGTACTCGACTCCCGGTGATGCCGGGAACAATGAAGAGCGGGACCGCCCTCCTCGTCAGGTAGACGGCCCCGCTCAGTGACACCGCTAAGAGACGGCCGGGCTGGCACCCGGCCTCTCGCGTTTCAGGGCCTGGCGGCCCCGCGCGGCTACGACAGCCAGATCAGCCGGATGATCTCGATGACGAGACCCCCCACACTGATGTACTCGGCCGCCGTCCGGCGGCCCAGCGCCCGGGAGTGCTCGCGCAGCTCCTCGGTCAGCCTGTCGATCGCCGCGACGAGCGTCTCATCGCGGTGCTCCACCGCCGGCTCCTGCTCGGGCTGTTCGCCGTTGCCAGTGCCGTCGTGTTCGGGTAGTACATCACCCATGGTGGAGCGCCTTTCTCCTGTACCGGTACCAGGCCCGGCGGCGCCGAGCCTGGTGGGGCCGACACCGCCGAGGCGGCACCGGGCACCCGGCCGGGATGCCCGGTCGGAGAAGTGCTGAACGACAGCCTACCGGTGCCACGCTGACTGACCGTCAGCCCGAGGCCCCCTACTTGGTGCGTCCGGGCCTCTGCTCCGGGCCCTCAGGTCCACGCCGAAGGGCGGCCCGGCCTGAGTGGCTGGTACCGCCCTTCGGCGTGCTCGGTGTTCTACGCGGCGACCGGGTGGTGCTCGGCGCAGGCCTCGATGGTGATTGTGCGGGCGGTGAGCTACTTCCCGGGTCGTCCGAGCTGGTGGACGGTCCAGCCCGCCACGCGCCAGGGCTCGGGGTCGAGGATGGTGCGGCAGTCGATGAGCAGGGGGTTGGCGGGGCGGTCCGCGAGGGACTGGGGGTTGGCCTTCATGTACTCGGGCCAGTCGGTGGCCAGGACGACGAGATCGGCGCCGTCGAGCGAGGCGGGCAGGTCATCGGTGTAGTCGAGTTCGGGGTTGCGGATCATGGCCGTGGCCACGGCTTGCGGGTCGTGCACCGTGACGGTGGCGCCGACCTGCTGGAGCGCCTGGGCGAGGGCGAGAGCCGGGGATTCGCGGACATCATTGGTGCCGGGCTTGAACGCGGCGCCCCACACGGTGACCCCGGCGCCCTTGACGGGGCGGTCGCCCATGGCGCGGGTGATGAGGCCCATAGCGACGCTGACGCGCGTCTCGTTGATCTTCTCGGCGGCGAGCAGCAGGTTGGCGGCCTGGTCGGCGCCGAGCTGGCGGGCGGAGGCGGTGAAGGCGCGGACGTCCTTGGGCAGGCAGCCGCCGCCGTAGCCGATGCCGGGCTTCATGCCGCCGGCGCCGATCCGCGGGTCGATGCCCAGGATCTCCACGATCTTGGAGATGTCCCCGCCGGCGGCCTCGCACATGTCGGCCACCGCGTTGATGTACGAGATCTTCAAACCGAGGAAGGTGTTCGCCGCGCCCTTGGCGAGTTCGGCGGTCTGCGGATCGGTGACGAACAGCGGCACGCCGGCGTCCAGGATGCCCGCGTAGACCGCGCGGATCGCCTTCTCTCCCTCGGCGCTGGTGACCCCGGCGATGAGGCGGTCCGGGCGCAGGGTGTCCTCGACCGCGTGACCCTCGCGCAGGAACTCCGGGTTCCACACGACCTCGACACGCTCGCCGGCCGGGGCCAGGCGCTGGGCGAGAGCGGTGACCTGGACGGTGGTCCCGACCGTGACGGTGGACTTCCCGACGATCGTGCACGCCTTGTCGAGGTGGGGTGCGAGCTGGCGGATGGCGCCGAAGACCTGCGCGTTGTCGTAGGAGCGGCCGTCGGCGTCGATGGGCGTTCCGACGCCGATGAAGTGCAGCTCGGCGAAGTCGGCGGCCTCGCGAATGTCGGTGGTGAACCGCAGTCGGCCGCTCGCGGTGTGACGGGCGATCAACTCGGGCAGGCCGGCCTCGAAGATGGGGCACTCGCCAGCGTTGAGCCAGGCGATCTTCTCCCGGTCGACGTCCACGCCGATGACCTCGTGGCCGAGTTCGGCCATCGCCGCCGCGTGCGGGATGCCGAGGTGGCCACAGCCGATCACGGAAACACGCATGGAAGGTCCTTGTCTGGTCGGGGGCACACCGCTACTCGGTGTGCCCCCGACGCTACCGGTTTGGGGCAGTGGCCTTGAGTCAGGCCCGATGCCGATCAGAAGTTCGCTGTCGGGATGGGCTGGATCAGCCGCATCGCCCGCTCGTTGGCGGTGAAGCCGAGCGAGCTGTAGAGGTGTGCTCCGTCGTTGCTGGCGTTGAGGGTGATCAGGCCGCAGCCCTGCTCGGTGAGCCAGTCCACCAGGGCCTGCACCGTGGCTCGGGCACAGCCGCGCAGCCGGTACTCGGGGGCGGTGTAGACCGTGTGGATGTGGGCGTAGATGCCAGCGTGGTTGGGGCCGGGGATGGAGTGGGTGATGGTGGCGCAGGCGCAGGCCGCGAGTCCGCCGCGCGGGCGGTCGATGACGAACGCGGCGACCCGGTCCGTCTCGACGTGCTCGTGGAAGAAGGCTGTCAGTCTGCTGCTCCAGGCCCCGACCACGCCGGCGAGCTCGGTTGCCAGGCGGGCGAGCTCGGTGGCGTCGGCCGCGGTGGCGCGACGGGCTGTCAGCACTCGACTCCCAGGAGCTCGGCCAGGCGCCGCAGCGCCGGGATGGCCTCGGAGCGCACGATGACGTCGCCCTTGCGGGCGCCCTCGATCAGGTACTCCTTGTGGACCCCGTTCTCGGTGACGCCCTCGGTGTCCAGGAAGAACACCCGCAGCCCGCGCTCGCGGGCGCGCTTTTGGACGTCGCGCCGGTCGGCGTGGAGGCCGATCACCAGCAGGGCCTTGGCGTCGTCGGGATACTCCATGTGCGGCGTCTTCTGGTCGTACCTGCGCATGAACGCCTCGGGCACCCCGGTCCGGGCGAAGAGCCGGTCGAAGTTGTGGGTCGCGATCTTTCCGACCGCGTGGCCCGCGTCGTACAGGGCCTTCAGCACCCGGTGCGCCTCGGTCGGTTCCGCCTCGACCAGGGCGCGGAACATGCTCACCATGTCGCCGATCTTGCGCTCAGTGGCGGTCAGCATCTCCTGGACCAGGACGTCGGAGCCCGGCGACATGGTGAACTTGTAGCCCTGGGTGAGGTCGTTGCCCTTGCGGGCGGTGACCCGGTAGACCTCGTGCAGCCAGTGCAGCGGCTGGACGCCGGCCTCGATGCTGGTGCCGCACCCGGCCTCCACGACGAACGGCAGGTGCTGCAGCAGCCCCGAGAGGTCGTCGGCGTACTCGGGGGTGCCGCGCTCCTCCTTGACGCGCATCCCGCCGGCCAGCACGTCCCAGGGCAGGTTCCGCGACGCCCGGGCGAGCGCGTAGTCGATGGACTGGATCGTGACGTCGATCGACGTGAACCCCTCGGGGGTGTCGCGGCCGGCCCGCTCGTCCTGCGGGTGGACGGCGTGCTCGGTGACCATGGCGAACAGGTCGCCGAGCCGCCAGAGGTTGCCCCGGTCCCCGGCGGGCTTCCACCCGCCCTCGGCGAGCCACTTCTCCAGGTCGCGCCGGTGGGCGGCGATCTCGTCAGCCGGGGCCAGCCACGACACGTACAGGTACAGCTCCGCCAGCACCAGGCGGTCCATCGGCTGAGTCTGGTCGAGGTCGTAGTGGAGCCGGTAGTGGACGACGCGGCGCCGCCCGTTCTCGTCCTCGCTCCACCCGGACTGCTCGGCGTTGCGCGGGTCCTGGGTCCGCCGCCAGATTCCCTCCTCGGTGGACGGGCGGCGCCCGCCAGCCTCGGGCGAGAAGTGTTCGGCCCACATGCGGGACTGCTCGGGGGTCAGGGAGTCGATCACGGAGTACGGCAGAAGCACGATGCCTCCTTGGGGCGTCGGCCGGGTGGGGCCCGGCTGGTCGTTTCAGTTCAGGGCGGTGACCGCGCCGGTGAGCGCGGTGGTCAGGAAGTCGAGGTCTTCGTCCGTCGAGGTCAGCGGCGGGGCGACGACCAGGCCCTCGCTGCGCGGCTCGCCGGCGCCGGTGAACGGGTAGAAGAACACCCCGCGCTGCTCGGTCTGCCGCAGCAGGGGCCACAGCAGGCCGGGCGCGAGTTCCACCCCGTACAGGTGGCCCAGGCCCCTTACCTCCCGCACACCGGGCAGATCGGTCAGGGACCGCAGGGACGCGCCGAGCCGCTCGCCACGGGCCCGGAAGGCGTCGTGGTCCATCGCCTCCAGCTCGTCCAGGACGCCGAGGCAGGCCGCCGCCATGAGGGGGTGGGCTGCCATGGTGCCCATCGCGGGCAGCGGGTCCGCGTCGGCGTGGCGGATCAGCGGGGCGATCTTGGGCGACGCCAGCACCGCGGCCACCGGGGTGTAGCCGGCGCCCAGGCCCTTGGACAGGATGACGATGTCCGGCTCGCAGCCGTCCCAGTGCCGACTGGCCAGCGGCGTGCCGGTGCGCCACAGCCCGGTCAGCACCTCGTCGTGGATCACCAGGACGTCCCGCTCCCGGCAGATCTCCCCGACCCGGCGCAGGTAGCCGTCGGGCGGCACGAAGGCCCCGCCGGTGGTGCCGTTGACCGGCTCCAGCAGGACCGCGGCGACGTGCTCCGCGCCCCTGCTGTCGATCGCCTTCGCCACCTCGTCGGCGCACGAGGCATCGCACACCTGCCCGTCGCCGTGGCCGTGGGTGGGCGGGTACGGCGCCGGGAACGCCGGGCCAAGGCCCATCGCGTCCTCGGGTCGGGGCCGGCGGGCGTGGTTGCCGGCCAGCGCGAGGGTGAGCGCGCTCATCCCGTGGTAGCTCAGGTCGGACGTCAGGATGTCCCCGCCCCGCTTCCCGCCGCGCACGCGCGCGATGTTGCGGGCCAGGCCGATGGCGACCTCCACGCCGAGTGTTCCGCACGTGACCAGCGCGACGGAGTCCTGCGGTCGGCCAACGGCGCGGCACAGACGGTCCATCAGCTCCAGCTGGATGTGGGGCTGGACAACGGCGGCGCCCCCGAACGAGTACGCCTGGAACTGCTGCTCGATGCGGGCGAGGACCCGCGCGCTGCTCTGCCCGACGTTGGCGGTGAGCATTCCGCTCGATCCGTCGAAGATCCTGGTGCCGTCGGCACGGTGGAGCCAGGGCCCGCTCGCGGACACCACCTCGAAGTCCGGCAGCGACCGGGTCGAGGTCAGCAGCCGTCCGCGCTGGGGCAAGTACCGATCCACGGGGGAAGTCCCTTCTTGAGTGTTCTCACTGGGCGGTTGGGAAGTGCGAGCCGGTCAGTGCCCGCCCCTGCCGCATCCGCAGGTCGGCCAGCGGGCCGACGGGTGGAGATCCTGCGCGCGCACGTCGTCCGGATCGACGGTGGCGGTGCCGGAGTCGTCGTAGGTCTCGCCCGCCGCGTCGACCTTGTAGGTGCGGATTGTCAGGCCCTGCCGGCGCTTCTCCAACGGGACGAAGTCGGAGCCGGTCATCGCATGCTCCGGGCCCGGCGTAGCCGGGTCTTGCGCCGGACCTCTCCGATCTGCCACAGCACCAGCGCGCGCTTGTGCGCTCGCGTCACGCCCGCGCTGGCAGTGGCCGAGGTACGGCGGGGCGGTGGTTGGTCGGCTGCGACGGGCATGACGGGCCTCCTCGAAGGTCGGGGAAGCCGCCCGGCACGTTTCCACGGGCGCCGAGGGGGATCGGTATTCCTCGCGCCGAGCGGCTTACGCACAGTCAACTGGCGGGTACAGCACGAGAGAAGCTGCCAAGCTGTAGGCCCGTATAGACCCGAGTAGGCCAGGGCATAGACCAGGAATAGGCCAGAGAGGGGAGCGCGTTGCCGGGCGACGCCGAGATCGGAAACATGATCAGGGCCGCACGCGAGGCCCTCAACTGGAACCGGCCAAGGCTGGCCCGTGAACTGGGGATCGCCGAAGGGCGCGGCCCCAAGGGCTTAGGCCAGGATTCGGTGTACCGGTGGGAGACCGCCAGGCGCACGCCGGACTACTGGATGCCGTGGCTCGTGCAGGTGCTCAAGCTGGACCCCAGCGCCGCGTTGGGCGGCCAGAACAACAAGGTCATCGGCGGCGAAGGGACGGATGAGCCTGTGGAACGTCGGGAGTTTCTGGGAGTCGGTGCAGCGGCGTGGGCAGCGATGCTCTCGCCGGCGGCGGTAGCCGGTGGACAGCGGATCGGCACCGCCGATGTACGCAACATCAAGGACCGGGTGGCCGACCTGCGCCGGCTGGACGACTACACCGGAGGGGCGGCCACCAGGCCGCTCGCGCTGACCGAGGTGGCGCGGGTCGAGAATCTGACGACCGGCTCGTTCACCGCGGCGAACGGCCGCGCGCTGCTGTCGTCCTTCGCCGAGCTGTGCCAGTTCAGCTCGTGGACGGCCTTCGACGCCGGGCATCACCAGGAAGCGCGCCAGCTCGCGCTGAAGGCGGTGAAGGCAGCGAACCAGGCAGGTGACCGGGTGCTGGCGTCATCAGCGCTCTCCGAACTGTCCTACCTCACCGCCTCCTCCGACAACCCGGGCGAGTCGGTACAGATGGCGCGGGCCTCCCTGGTGAACGCGCCGGTAGCGGAACTACCGGCGATGGGCGTTGTCCTGGCCGACCGTCTCGCCTGGGCATGCGCCCGCACCGGCGACGCCGCTGGTGTCGACCGCGCTCTCGGGATGGCCGCGCAGTTCCACGATCAGCGCGACCACGCGAAGGTCGAAGAACCGGACTGGGTGTACTGGATCAACCGCGAGGAATCCCGCATCATGGCCGGCCGCTGCTGGGCACAACTGCATCAGCCGCAGCGTGCGGTACCCATCCTGGAACAGGTCACCGCGCCGTACGACGAGACCCACGCCCGCGAAGTGGCCCTCTACCTGTGCTGGCTGTCCGGCTCCTACCTGGACGCCGGGGAGATCGACCAGGCGCGCACCACCGCCTCCCGGGCCGCCGCGCTGGCGACGAACACCGCCTCCCCCCGCACCGACCGCTGGGTCACCGGACTCGCGGAACGCCTGCGCCCGCACGGCGGAATCCCCGCCTACGCCTGACCCCGGAGACGACGAAGCCCCTGGTCGCCGCGGTGAGCGGCAGCGGGGGCTTCGGCGTGCTGGCGCGCAGAGCGACTCTCGCGGCAGAGGGCGCGTCAGGGCGCCTGCGTGGCCGTGGCGATGCGGTCGGCGTAGGCACGGTAGGCCTTGCGCCCGGCCGGGGTGGAGCCGTCGCCGGCAAGGGCGGCGCACTGCTTCAGCGCCACCTGGTGCAACGTGAGTGGGGCGTTGACGCGTACCGAGTAGCCCTGTCCGCGGCGAATCGTCCGGCCGCCGGCCAGCGGCCTGCGCCCGCCTGGGGGCGACGGCTGTGGTGATCAGCTACGCCAGAACCACAGGGCGCAACCAAAAGAGGTGGTGTCGGCGGAAACCGACACCACCTCTGGCGCGTGTCCGTGCTGCTTGGGCCCCGGGCTACTTGCTGCGCCCGCGCCTCTGCTCCGGCCCCTCGGGACCACGCCGCGGGGCGGCATGGCCCGCATCGGCCGCGGGCGCACCGGGCGCGGTGGGATTCGGGCGGCGGACGGTGGTGCTGCGCGAGCGGGCAAGCGCGGCGGAGGGACGGGCAGGTCCGAGCCGGGCGTTGGCGGCGGGAGTGAGCAGCGGACGAGCCTGTTCCTCGATCGCCGCGAGACGGGCCGGCCACTCGCCACCCAGGGCGCGGCTGAACTCGCGCAACTGGAGCTGCGTCTTCACGAAGCCATTGCTCTCGGCGTCCGACAAAGGCCGCGCCCGCTCGTCCTCCACGCCCCTGCGGAGGGCTGGCGCGCTGATCCAGATTCCCGTCTGGTCAAGGGAGTTGCTGTAGCGGGGCTTTCCCTCGCCGCGGCGGTAGACGCTGGCCAGGTCGACCAGGGCGCCCGCGTCGACGCGTTCCGCCAGTTCCAGGATGCCTTGAAAGGACTCGTCGGCGTTGGCCTGGACGGTGAGCCTCCCCTGCCCGCGGTCGGCGAGCTGCTCGAAGTAGCGGTTGACGATGCCCTGATCGCTCAGGGCCTTCGGCACGCCCATGAAGAGGCCTTCAAGGCGCGCTCCGGCGTCCCGGTAGGCGCGCATCTTCTCCTCTACGGCCGGGGCGTTCTGGGAGGTCTCCTGGATGATCGCGTGCAGGCCGTGGTCGCGGACGTACTGCTCGGCCTGCGCCATCCATGCCCGGCCGTCGGCGCGGGTGTACGCGGCCATCAGCGTGTCATCACGCGCCATCAGCTCGGCATAGGCCGGGTGGTACGGCTTGTACAGGTCGCTGTCGATGTCCGCGAAGCCCCCGTGCTGGTTGAGCTTGGCGGCCACCATCTCCGTTACCCGGCTCTTGCCCGCACCGGGCTGCCCGATCAGGACGACCACGGTCGGCGTCTCCTGTAAGGCACGTCCCGCGAGGAGGTCGGGCACGATCCGCTCGCGGAAGATCTGCTGGTTCTGCTCTTCGGGGAGGCGGTAGCGCTCGACCTCTGCCGGATCGATCACGCGATCCGCCCCAGCACCTCACGGGCGAGCCGCGCGTAGCCGGCGCGGGCCGCGGCGATCTGCTCGCGGTCGCTGGAGCGAAGCGCCTCGCGCTCACGGGCGAGCCGGGACTGCGCCGCCCGGGCCTCGGCGATGACCGCCTCGTCCGGCGCCGACTTGGCCTCCTCGGAGGCAATGAGCGCGCTGTAGGCGCCGACCGCGCCGTTGACCGCCTCGATCGCCGCCTCGTACGCGGCCGTCTCCTCGTTGGACCACTCGTGCGGGCCCAGCTGGTCGGTGATGGAAATGCCGTTCGGCATGTCGTCCCCCTTCTGCATTCTGTTGATCATTGTGATGGGCGCTTCGCGGACCGCGCTCGTCTTTGTGGGGCCCTACCTGACTGCCAGGCAGGGATTCGCTTTGGCAGGCAGGTTGGTGGCGTCCACATTGGTAGTCAGTCGTTGGCCGGTTGGTGGGTGGCGCAGTGCCGAACGGTGGCAGTGGCCGGCACCGTCTGCCAGCCGGTGCCGGCCGAGCAGTGGCAGGCCGGACAGGCGACGAAGAGCAGCTCCAGGTCGTCCACGGCGGAGCGGGTCGGCTGCTTGAGCGGTTGTCCGCAGCAGGCGAGGCTGTCGAGGTCGCCGACGGCGACGACCTCGGGGAGGCTGGCGAGGGTGGTGTCGTTCATGTCGGTCTCCTTCGGGTGGTCATCAGGCCAGCCGGTGGGGGGCGGTCAGCTTCCCGCCTACTGGTCGGCCTCGGCGTCGAAGCGGGTGACGGCAGCGCGAAAGACGGCGGCGACGTGATCGTCGGCCAGCTGGTAGCCGAGCGCCCGCTGGGGACCGGCCACCTCCGAGTTGTAGACGGCCTCGATCGGCTTGACCGTGGCCTCGGGCCACCAGCCGTTGCGGACACCACGTTTGAGGGCCTGGGTGATGGCGGCCGTGTGCCCCTGAAGGCCCTTGCCGTCGGCGGTACGGAGGTGCTCGGCGTCCACCCAGCCGCCGCCGGCGGCGGCGAGGCGGATCACGGTGGCGGCCCGGGTGGGCAGCTCGCGCAGCAGGCGCAGGGCGCGCTCTTCGGTCCAGGCCGGGTCGAGGCTTTCAGTGGTGAGCGCGCCGGGGTGCTCCGCGAGGAGGTCGAGAAGGCGGTGGGCGATCTCGGGCGAGGCGTCTTCGATGTGCACGGTGATTCGCATGATCCACTCTCGATGAGTCCGACATGACTAACGTCGAAAGGATGTCGGATAGAACCTAGCGCGCGGACCGGCCTGCCGTCCACATGAATCTGACGTCAACTTAGATGTTCGGCTCATGTTGGTCTCATCGGGCGCTGCTCCCCGGATGTCGATCTCGGGGACATCGCACGGACTGAGGCCATGTCAGCTATTATCGGCGGCTAGGTAAACCTAATCGCTGATAAGACTCCTTACCGGAGGTTTCAAAGTGGGACAAACGAGCGACCCCTCGCAGAGCCCTGCCGGGCGTCCTCGGAGCGAGGACAACGAGCCTGCTCGCCACCGCTGCGACCGAGCACGAGAGGAAGGAGAACGATGGGGCTGAACCCCAACGGCCACCCCCGCGGGCTCCCGGCCGTCGGCGGCGAGTTGGTGGTCCGCGCGGACGGGCAGATCGTCGCCGACGTCTCCGAGTGGACCGACGCCGACCACCAACTGACCGAGCGCACCCGCGAGAAGCTGCGCGCCGCGGTCCCGGCCGAGACGTTCCGCGCCTACCAACGGTGGTGGCGCCTGGCCGCGACGTGGTGCGCGAGCGAGGGCCGGGTCCCGCTGCCGATGACCCCCGCCACCCTCACCGAGTTCGTGCGGGTCCTCACCGACACCATCAGCGACCGCACCGGCCGGCCGTACTCCGTCGCCTCCCTCGACCAGGCCGTCGCGGCCGTCCGCGCCGTCCACACCCAGGCCGGATGGGACGGCATGCCCGGCACCACCGAGGCCCGCACGCTGATCCGCGACCACGGCGCGCAGCTCGCCGACGACGGACGCACCGAGAAGCAGTCCGCGATCGTCACCGCCGACCAGGCCCTCGACGTCGCCGAACGCTGCGACCCCGCCACGCTGGCCGGCGCCCGCGACCGCGTCCTCATCAGCTTCTCCTTCGCGGCCTGGACCCGCCGCTCGGAGCTCGCCGCGCTCACCCTCGCCGACGTCCGTGTGTCCACCGACCCGGAGAGGCCCGGCGTCTACGTCCGGTTCAGGAGGTCCAAGACGGACCAAGCCGGGAAGGGCACGGAGAAGCTGCTGCCCGCGCGGGGCGGCGACGCGCTGTGCCCGCTGGCGGCGTACCGGACCTGGCGGACGATGCTCGCCGAGCGCGGCATCACCTCCGGCCGGCTGCTGCGCGGCGTCTACCAGGCCCGCACCCCGGCCCGGCAGATCACCGACTCCATCGCCCCGCGCACCGTCAACGACATCTCCAAGCGCCTGGTCGGCGCCGCCGGGTACGCCGTGGACGAGCAGGGCCGCGAGTTCACCGCCCACGGCTGGCGGGCCAGCGGGCGCTCGGCGGCCCGGAAGGCCGGCGCCTCCAAGGAGAGCGCAGACCGGCACGGCCGCTGGAGCGCTAAGACCAACACCGGCGACCGGTACGAGCGCGACCGCGGCGAGTACGCCGACCACCCCATGGCCAGGGTCGCCGCCCAGCAGGCCAGGGAGGCGGCCGAGCGCCGGACCGAGGCCGCCGGGGCCCCGGCCGAGACCCCGGTCGAGGGCTCGCCCCTGGTCCAGGTCCACGACCCCGGCCAGAACTCCGGCCAGCTGGCCATGCCCATCCGATGAACTGCCCTTACACCCCGGAGGACTTCACGATGAGTCGCAGCACGCAGGCGTTCCAGCTCGGCCGGCACCTGTCGGAGAAGACCGGCGTCCGGGTCGAGCTGGTCTACGACAGCGGCGCACGGTGGCTGGTGCAGTGGCCGGACGGCCCGACGCTGGATGAGATGCGCGACCTGGTCGACCGGACCATCGCCGCGCACCCGCGCCACTTCGGCCTGCTCGCCGACCGGCAGCTGAGCGTCTCCCGGATGGACTCCGTGCGGGCCTGGGCCGCCCGCGCGGTCGCCGCCCGCCGCGACGGCTCCCTCGCCACCGAGGTCGCCCGCGACGTCGCCCGGCGCCGCGAACTGGGCCTCACCCCGCCCCGGCTGGGCAGGGCCGAGCCGAAGCGCGAGGAGTACTACGCGCTCCTCAACCACATCGAGCGGCTGGTCAACAGCACCTCCTACCCGGAACGGCCCGACGAGGAGGCCGACGTGCCGGTGATCGAGCAGTTGCTCACCGCCGGGCGGCGCGACGAGTACAAGATGGCGGACATCCTGGTCAACGAACTGCTGGCCCCCGAGGCCAGCGCTGCCCCCGCCCTGCGTGCCGTGAACACGCCCACCAGCAACCAGTCTTGAGAGAAGCCGACATGTCGGCGTGGATTTCCACGCCTTCTCCAACGAGCCGCCCGGGCCGCTCGATCCGGGGGCGGCTACTGCTCGCTGGCCTTCTGGGCGTCGGGCGCGACCTTGCGCAGCCGCTCGGCGGCCTGCAGCAGCCGGGACTTCTCCACCATCACCGTGCCGTAGGCGTCGTCGATGGACGGGATGAGGTTGGCGCCTTCGTGGAGCAGCTGCGCGAGCGCCTCGATGGCGCGGGCGACGTCCTTGATCCCGCCGTCCAGGTCGCCGCTGGACGTCAGCCGTTCCTCGGCGCGGGCCAGCAGGTCGTCCGGCTCCAGGCCGCCGCGGTCGAACTCGGCTCCGGCGTCCTGGTGGTGCTCGGCGACGACCGTGGTCAGGCCAAGGGCCGGACGCATCCGGTGCGTCCCGTCGGGGTTGTCCGAGTCGACCGGCTCGGCGCACGGGGTGAGGTGGGCGACGACGCTGTGCACCGGGTCCTCGATCGGGCCCGGGCGGCTGACGGCGTGGTCGGAGAGGAAGAGCGGGGTGTCGCCCGGCAGGGCGGCCAGGATCTCGGCGAGCTCCCCGGTGGTGGTCACCGCGCGGGGCGCGGGCAGCCCCTGCCTGAACCGGGCGGTCGCGGTCTCGGCCTCGGCGAGCAGCTCTTCCTTGGACGGCTCGGTCATCGCTCGTTCTCCTGCGAGTCGGGGCCGGCCGCCGTCTGCGGCTCGGCGGGCTGGGCGATGATCCGCGCGGCCAGCTCGCGCTGCTTGGCCGCCCGCGAGTGGTGCTCGTCGGCGAGGGTCGGCTCCAGCTGGGCGAGGCGCTCGTACGCCTCGGCGCTGTGGATGTGGGTGTCCGCCCACCGCCGGAGCGCGGCGGCGCGGGCCTGCTGGTCGTCCAGCGCGGTGAAGGTCGCGTTGTACGCGTCGGTGCCCTCCCGCTGCAGTTCGGTCAGGCGGATCCGCAGCAGCCACGCCTCGGAGCGCTCGGCGTCGGCGGCCTCCTGTTCGACGGTGTTGCGCGGGTCGAGGGCGGCCAGGCCCGAGGTGATGGCGAACTTCTCGTCCGGGTACAGCTCGGCGAACCACTGGTCCAGGGTCTGGGCCAGGTGCGCGCTGCCGAATCGGCTGGGGTGGCGGCGGTGCAGCAGGGTCCAGGAGCCCACCACGGTCCCCCACCGCTCGTGGGCGGTCTGCTTGGTGGTGCCGGCCGCCGACCCGATGTCAGCCCAGCTGGCGCCGCGCTCGCGCTCGACGACGACGGCCCGCTGCACGACCAGGTCGGCCAGGTAGCGCAGGTGCAGCGCGTCCTTGAGGAACGTGCCGGGCTCGGCGGCGACGGTCCGGGGCTTGAGCGGGAAGTCCTGCAGGATGTCGTGCGCCAGTTCGCTGAGCGCGTCCGAGTGCGCCACGTACGCCTCGTCCAACGGCGTCAGCCGGGCGTAGCCGGGCGCCGTGATGGGGTTCTCCGGAGTCTCTGGCATGCCGTCAGGATAGACCTGACGGCAGCAGATCGTCAGGGAAAACCTGACGGAGGGGCGTGCCGGGCGCCGCCACCGACCCGCGGGCGGTGCGCGGTGTCGGACCGCACCGAAGAATTCAGTAGCGCGTGAAAGACTTCAGTAGGTTCTTCACTACGGCACCGAACAGTTCGGGCAGGTCGAGGTGGCTCCTGCCGCCCGCCAGTCACACATCACACGCCCGTCGAAACCTAGGGAGAATGCCCAAGCATGGGACACGTGGTAGATGACATCGAGAAGTACGGGCGCGCCGTGGAGGACGGCGAGATGACGTTGCAGGAGGCCGTGTCGGCGCTGGTCGCCGCCAGCAAGGGGGGCCTGGCCCCGCTTGGAGCCGCTGACCTCTTGGCGAACTGGAGGACCGACCGCTCCGAGTATGCGGAGGTGGCCCCCGATGTTCTGCCCAAGGACCCCGACGAGCACCTGGCGTTCGTGAAGCAGTACGGCGAGCGGTCCCGGGCGAGGATCGCTGACCTCGACTTCGCGATGAAGAACGGCATCATCCCCGCCCGGCTCCAGGACTGACCGGTAGGGGTAACGGTTTGAAGACGGGGTCTTCAGCGTCCGCTGCACTGAACTCTTTCGTGCAGCCAACATGACCGGGTCCACCGCACGGAACGTTTCAGTGGCCAGGTCGCAGCCGTGCCGACTGAAATCTTCGGTGCGGCCCGACACGCGGCTTCTTGGAGCCGTGCCAGCGTCCGACCTCGGCCTTCGGCGCCAGGACGAAGTACACGACCAGGCGGGCCGGGAGTATTCGGCGCCGCCGCTCGGCTCTCCCGTGCTCGGCTATCACCGCGTCGACCACCTCCGGCGTGCACACCTGAGCCAGCAGGAGCGGCAGAGCGAGGAGGCCGACGTCGTGATCGAGCAGCTGCTCGCCGCCGGAAAGCGCGACGAGTACGCGATGGCAAACATCCTGGTCAACGAACTGCTGGCCCCGAGACCGGCACCGCCCCCGCCTTGCGTGCCGTGGACACCGCCGCCTCCTCCGACCAGACTTGAGAGGCCCGGAGTCTGGCCGGGAATGCTGCCGAATTGCACGGCAACAACGATTCCGCCTCCAGGTCGCTGTCGTGGTCAGTCGGTTTGCCGCAGGGCTTTGAGGACCAGGGGGCGGGACATCGCGCCGTGGACCCGCTCGGCAAGATCGTTGGCGCTGGTGCCGGTTGCCTTCTTCTCGGCACGGAGTGCGGCGCCTAGCACGGCTCTGGCCTTGTCCACCTTGGCGAGCGCATCGAGGACCCCTTGGGCGGCAGCATCGGTGGCGGTGGTCAACGGGTTGACCACTTTGCTGGGCTCCCGGTCTTCGGCCGCCTCACCAGGTTCGACCTGCTGGTGGTCAACGGCTTGACCAGTGGTGGCAGGTGCGCCCAGGTACGGGCTGGACAGGTCCAGGACCTCCTGCTGCCATGGGGCTGGCAGCGGGTAGCCGATGGACTTTGGGTCGGCCAGGCCGCGGTTGACCTCGTCGCGGTCGAACATCGCCGGGTTGTACCTGTGTAGGCCCCACTCGCGCAGTTCGCGGTATCGGGGCCCGCTGCGGCTCCGGATTGCCCGCAGAGTGCGCTCGTAGCCCAGCGGCCCGCCGCAGTCCTCGGGCGGGCAGGCGCGGGCGCCGGCGCTGCACCGCGGGTAGTGGGTGTTCGGGGCGGGCCGGTGGATCTTCTCCACCACGATGTGGTGCACCCACTCGTCGCCGAAGTCGTATACGTAGCCAGCGCCGTCGCCGACCGCGGGCATCAGCTGCGCGACGGTGTAGGCCGAGGCCGGGTGGCCGTTGTGCCCGTACTGCTCCCACTTGGCGCCGAACTGGTATAGGTGTGCATCGTCCCAGCCCATGGTGGCTTGGATGAGGGCGTGCAGGCCGGACAGCGGAGTGTGCGAGTAGACGTGGATGCGTCGCCACACGACCGGTTCGATGTCCGGCATCGTCACTTTCAGCTGGTGCACGGTCTCCACGGGCATCACCGTAGCCCTGCTCGACCGCGCCGAGCAGCAGTAGCCCGCATTCGGCTCGTTCTACGCCCGAGGGGGGTGTCAGCTTGGCTGACACCCCCTCGGTGTGGTTGCTGCCTGGGGTACCCGGGCCGCTTCCGCGCCCGGACCTACCTCTGGTGTGGCTTTCGCCCGGGAGCTGGTGCGGTGGCGTCGCGCCGCAGGTGCGCGGGCTGCTGGCCGGCGCCGGAGGTGAGTTGCCTGGGCCTGGTGGCCGTGGTTGAGCGTGCTCGCGCGGCGGTACTGCTCGGTGCGGTCGCCAGCAACGGGGCGGCGAGGGAGCGGATGGTGGTCACTTCGGCGAGCACTGCGGCCCGGTCCGCTGCGGGGAGGGTCCGGGCCGCGGCCTCGGCGCGCTGGACGGTGAGCTGGAACGCCCGGGTCTCGGTGGCGTTCCAGGGGCGGTTGCGCTCGGCGGTGACAGCGGCGGCGGTGGCCGCCGGCTTCTGCCATGCGCCATCGGGGCCGAGGCTGTTGGAGTACACGACGGTGGCGTCGCGGCGCACCACGAAGACGTGCTCGGCCAGGCGCTCGGTGTCGATTGCGTTGCTGGAGCGCACCACGCCGTCGTAGCAGGCGTCGTGGATTGCCGGGTCGATGAACCGGCCGACCCCGAAGTCCTCGACCTGCTGGAGGTACCTGGTCAGGGCGCCGAGGCGGCTCAGGGCTGCGGGCGTGGCGACGATGGCGACCTCGATGCGGTGCGGGGTCAGGCCGTCGGGGCGGGCGGCGCGCATGCGCCGGACCGGGTCCTCGAAGTCACGCGGGTCCCGCATCGCCGACTCCCAAACGATGTCGAAGCGGTGCTGGAGGGCGTACGCCTCGCTGGCGTCCATCCACCGGTGCCCGTCGATGCTGGTGTAGGCGCCGGCGGTGATGTCGTCGGCGGCCATCAGGGCGGCGTGCATCGGGTGGTGGGGCTTGTAGGTGTCCAGGTTGATGTTGACCCAGGCGCCGCGCTGGTCGAGCGCACGCTGCACGAGGTCGGTGACGGCAGTCTTGCCGGCACCGGTCTGGCCGGCCACGATGACCGAGACCGGCTGCGCCTGCTCGGTGCCCTGGAGGTAGAGGCGCACGATGTCCTCGCGGAAGATGCGGTCGCTCTCGTCCGGGGGGAGGACGTACCGCTCCCGGTCAACGTCGCTCATCCGAGCAGCTCCTCACGCAGCCGGGGCAGCAGAGCCTTGCACTCGGCGCGGACCGCGGCGACGGCCTGGTGGTCGTCGGCGTGCAGGGAGCGCCGGCGCCTCTCCCACGCCTCCTGCTGCTCCTTCCAGGCGGTGATGGCAGGGGATTCGGGGTCGGTGGTGCGCTTGCGGGCGATCAGGCCGGCGTAGGCGCCGACGACGTGGTTGATGCCTTCAAGGGCGACCTCGTAGGAGATGCCTTCTTCGTGGGTCCAGGTGGCGGTGCCGAGGCCTCCGAGGACCGGGTCGTTGTTGACCATGATTCACTCTCCCAACGCCGTGGTGGGTTCGTCTGGCCCACCGTATGCCAAGAGAGTGACGAGTGACGATCAGTTAGTTACGAGTAGGCCGTCGGGCGCCGGGGGTGGCGAGAGGGTTGCTGCCTGGGGTACCCGGGCCGCTCCCGCGCAATGCCGTTGCTTTAGCCCGGCGCAGCGGTCGTGGCCGAGCGGGCTGACTTCGGCTTCTTGGAGCCGTGCCAGCGGCCGACCTCGGCCTTGGTCATGCCGGACCGGCTCCTCTTCTGGGGGAAGCGGCTGGGCGGCTTCTTCACCATCCGCGGCTGCTCGCGGCGCCGCCGGGCGGGCAGCAACCGGTGGCGGAGTTCCTCGCAGACCTCCACCAGGGCGTGCTGGAGACCGACGGCGGTGGCGGCGACCTGAGCGACGACGGTGCGGCGGATGACCCGTACAGCGGCCAGGTAGGAGACGCGGTCGGGATCGACAGCCGGGCCGCTGGTGGCGGCGGTGTGCATCACCTTGCGCAGCGCGTGGTGGACGGCGAGGAAGGCCCAGATCTCCTGGCGGATCCCGTCGGCGGTGCGGGAGCGGAGCGGGCCGGAGACGCCGAGGTGGTTCTTGATCTCATCGAACGCCATCTCGATCTCCCACCGCTGCCGGTAGAGGTTGACCAGTTCGACGGCCGGGTGCTGCTTCGGGTCGAGGAGGGTGGTGGCCAGCCACCAGGGCTTGCCGTCGACGGCGAACGGGATCACCCGGAACACCATCTCGGTGGGGAACGGGCGGCCAGCCTTCTTCGCCCGGAGCATGTTCTGCTTCCTCGGCCTGATCTCGGAGATGAACGTCCCGTCCGGCAGGTCGTGCTGCTTGCGGCCGAGCTTGTTGGACGGGAGCCGGGCCAACAGGTGGGCGCCCTGGACCGCGTGGAAGTCGCGGTAGAACGCCGAGCTCCAGAAGCCGCGGTCGGCGATGACCAGGTCGTCCGGGCCGACCGAGCGGGCGAGCGGCTCGGCCAGGCCGGGTTCGCCGTCGCGCCAGCCGCCGATCTCGGCGTCCACCACGGCGTGGGTGCCGACCTCGGCGAGCACCACTGCGCGGACCTGGGGGAAGCCGGTCGGTGTCCGGTCCTGGAGGCAGGGGCCGTCGAAGGTGGTGGCGTTGCTGTGGCTGTCCGGGACATCGATCTGCGTGCCGTCGATCGCGAGCAGCCGCAAACCGCACCAGAAGGCGCCCGGCGTCTCCGGGGTGGCCAGCGTGCCAGCGATGCTGCGGAACAGCGACTCCAGCGGCTCGGCCCCGAGCCGGGCGCGGGCCCGGCACAGCGAGGACTTGTTCACCCGCCGCAGCGCGGTGGTGCCCGGCAGGCCGGTCGCCAGCAGGCGGACCACCTCCTCGTACGACTCCCGCGCGAACAGGCACAGCGCCAGCACGAAGTACACGACCAGGCGGGCCGGGAGTATTCGGCGGCGCCGCTCGCCCCGGCCGTGCTCGGCTATCACCGCGTCCACCAGCTCCGGGGTGAACACCGTCGCGAGCACTCCCAGCCGCAGCCGGCGCCCCGGCCCCCCTCGAAGATCCACGCCCAGCCAACAGCTACAACCGACCGGAGGCAACGGCCTGGCCCGTGTGTCGCTGGCGCCAGGTTGGGGGCCACACGCCCGGGTAGCCTGGGCGCTCACCACGAACGGAGTTCTCCTGATGCCGAAGCCCGACGCCATCGTGTGCACGACTACCGGATGTGAGAGCGCCGCAGCAGTGCCTCAGGACCGTGACCATCGGCCGCTCTGGGCAGCCGGCTGGCGCTGGATCGGGTCCCAGAACCTGTTCTCCTGCCCGAACTGCCCGCCCCTACTCATCGAGGAGGACGGGGTGCACGTGGCT
Source organism: Kitasatospora aureofaciens (assembly GCF_019192735.1). Lineage (GTDB taxonomy): Bacteria > Actinomycetota > Actinomycetes > Streptomycetales > Streptomycetaceae > Kitasatospora > Kitasatospora aureofaciens_A. The sequence continues at coordinate 3,773 of NZ_JAHTKP010000028.1, read as the reverse complement.
GGTCCTGGTCTGCACGGACAGCAGGTCACCGTCGGCTAAAGCAACGGCATTGCCGCTCCCGCGCCCGGGACCCAGGGCTGCGCGGCACTGCCCGGCGCGCAGCCCGAGCGCGACCTCGGCCCGCCGTACGCGCCGGACAGCACCACGCCTCGGTGTTCGCCGGGCCCGCCGTTGTCGGCTGAGCTATCCGACCTGCTGGCCTTCCTTCAGCGCTCTTCGCACGTTCGGTGGCAGGTCCGGGTGGGTGTGGAAGGGGTGGGCGGTGTCGAGCAGGATCTGCCAGAGCGTGTGGGCGGTGTCTTCGTCGGGTTGGTCGCCGAGGAGCTCGCCCTCCAGGTGGTAGGCGGCGGCTTCCGCGGCCTGGCCGAGGGCGCGTACGACGTGGAGCAGTTCGACGGTGTCGGGGGTGTCGTGCTGTTCAACGGGGATGCGTTGCAGGAGGTGTTGTGCGCCTTCCTCGGCGCGGGCCTGGACGAAGGCGGCTGTCGCGCGGACGGTGCTGGCGGCCGGCAGTGGGGGCCGGCCGGTGGTGACGTAGGTCATGCGCGCGAGCGTAGCCGCCGGGGGCGACTACGCTCGCGGGTTTCTGCGGTGGGCGCCGAGCGACCCGCAGGGCATCAGGCCGCGGCGGGATGCTGGCAGCTCAACTCGGTGTCAACGTGGACCCGCTGGCCGGCCGCCCGCCGATAGAGTCAGCGCCCATGACTGACAACGACGTTGAGCCCTCCCCCGGCCCCCGGCCAGCGCGCTGGACCGACCTGATCGCCCCCCTCGGCCGCTCCGTCGAGACCGGCGAGAAGACGCTGGCCGCCGCGGTCGACGAGCTGCTGGCCGCCTGCGAGCCGGGCGACCTCACCCGCCCCGGGGCAGCCGAGCTGATCGGCGACTGGGAGCACGCCACCGCCCAGTACGAGGCGATCTACGCCAGGGCGCCTTACATGCTCGGCGTCTTCTCCGACGCGGCGGCCGCGGTGCCCTCGATGGAGCAGGAGATGACCGAGGCGTTCCACGGCCTGGCCGCCCTGGTCAACGGTCGCACCCTGCACCCCTCCGCCTCGGCGCTGTGGCCACCGGAGGAGCAGTGGTTCCACGACGTCTGGGAGGACGCGATCGACCAGATGCCCGAGGCCGACTGGCCGGTGCTGGCCCGGCTGCGCCCCCTCAGGATCTTCCACGGGACGCTGCTGCTGGAGGCCGACGACCAGGACGCCAAGCAGGCGATCGACAAGGGCGGCCCCGACCCGCTGCGGCTGCGCCTGCAGGTGACGCTGAACGCCGCCGCCGAGCCCGGCTCGCCCCAGATCACCGCGCTGGGTGCCGCCCTCGCCCCGGATGCCGTGTTCGAGCGTCGCCAGGCCGGCCGGTCGGGCGAGAGCCCCCGGCCGAGGAGTACCAAGGTGCGGGCTCTGCTTGGAAGCACTGAGCCGAAGGCACAGCATTGAAGATCAGCAAGGACAGGGGCAAATGGGACACCACGCGCCTATGGGCATAAAATCTTGCCATTGGCAGACTGGTTGTCTGGGAGGCCCCCATGGCCACGAGCTCAGTCGACGGCTACGGCGCGAACGAATGGGACCAACTCGTCCATCGAGGCCAGAGGCTTGTCGCCTCTGAGGGCTCATCCCAGTTCGCACTGGGTGACATCGGCTTGGAGATGGTCCCACTGCCCCCCAAGGGCAGACGGCCGCCGATGAAGGCATACAAGCTGCTTGCGACGTACGCCGAAGAGGTAGGTCTCGAAAGCGAGCGCTTCGAAGAGTATCGACTCGTCGCCGGAGCGTGGCCGAAGAAGGAGCGCGCCAAGAACGTGTGCTGGACGGTCCACTCCATCCTGGCTCACCGGCATGACCGGTTCGAGATGGTTAAGGACCCGCCGATTTACAGACGAACTGGCGAGCGCCGGTGGACCTGCGACGGCGCGCACCGGGCCCTGGGATGGAAGACCCAGGTACCCGAGACCATGGAGGAGAAGGTCAGGCAGATCGAGGATCTCCTGGATGACGAAACCGCTGTAGAAGTGGTCGAGCGGGCAATGCGCCGCCCAGAGGTGGTCAAGCGCGTCGCGGCGAGCCCCCAGGTGCGGGAGACCTTCAATCGCGCCCAGGCCAGCGAGATCCGTGAAGCCCGAGAGGAGACCCGGAGGCGCCCCGAGGTTCAGAGGCTGAACGAGCAGCAGGAGGTGCTGACCGTCCTCGGCCTGTGCTCCGCCTTCGCTAGCGGCATCGGAAGGACCTTGCCCGGTCTTCACCTCGCAGAGCTGTCTGAAGATGCCCAGGACTCCATCCGCGAGGGTCTCGGTCGGGTCAAGGCGGCGGTCGAGTGGACCGAACACGTCCTAGAAACCGGGCGTACCGACATGGACGCCGCGCTGGAGCGTCTGATCGCCGGAGAGTCGTAAGACGGCTGGAAGAGTCCCCGGCGCAGAGGAGACACAGGAAAAGAGAAGATCAACAAAGCTGGAAGAGTGCCAGGAAGCCGGCCGAGTAAGCAGCTCTTCCAGGCGGGGGCGAGGAGACGAGAATCATGACCGCTCACCAGCGCCCCGAGTTCTTGGCGCGGAGCGTGTTCGACGCCCTGCAGAGCGCAGGCTCCCGGGGACTCACGTTCGTCGAGCTCATGGAGGTAACCGGCCTTACGGCACACCAGGTGCGTCACGGCCTGAGCGTCCTGCGAGAGGCCCTGCCCGGAATGACGGGCACAGATGCGGTGTACACATACGACCCGCATGGGCATGTGTACCGAACGGCCTACCTTCCAGACATAGCCGAGGCATACGAGCTGATGCGCCTCAGCGCTGAGGCGACCCGCAGCTATCGAGTTCTCACCGGAACCGTCCTCCCACACGCTCGGCAGTCCCGAGCCAAGCAGCTCAGGATGCTCAAACGCCACCTGCAACTGGTCGTCGACGAAGCCAAAGACATCCTCGAACCTGCCTGAGGAGATCGTCTCTCCGAGCGATCGCCGGGATGCGAGCAGGGGAACGTGCTGGTTTCGCAGAGGGGTCCCACCATGGAGCCGTACGAGCCGGACGAACTCGGGGTGCCGTTATAACGACCGTGTCATGAGCCGCAAACGGGCTTCTGGCTACTCGGCGGCCGTGATGCGGGTGGCGTAGACCCGGTGGGCCTTTCGCTCAGCCGGGCTGGCCGTGTCGGCGGCGAGGGCGGTGCTCTGCTGCAGTGCCGCGCGGTGGAGTTCGAGCGGGGCGGCGAGGCGGATCGTTATCTGGGGTGCTCAGGAGCCGTAAGGCACGTAAGGCAAGTGGGCCAGCAGCATCTGGATCTGGGCGTCCGTCAGATCGGGCAACGGCTCATCGGGGATATCCATGGCCGCGAGGCTACTGGCCGGCCACGCGAGGTGTCCCCACTTCCGAGGAACGGTTGACAGGACCACGAGCTGACCACCCTGCCAACGGCCCTGGTCAACCTCCTACGACGCCTTAGCGTTCAATCGTGGAGGAATACCAGTACGAGACCCCAAGAAGGCACGGGGCTGAGCGGAGGTCCGTTCTGCCCGCCCGGGCGGCCGGGCGTACGGTGAAGACATGGCCGAGGCCACTGTGGGTCCTCCGGGCGACGCCGGGACGGGTCAGGACGTGCGCAGGTGCGTGCACTGCGGCAAGCCGCTGCGGACGCGCGGTTCCTTGGTTATCTGGGGTTGTCAAGAAACTTGGCTGGTCAACAGGATCTAGAGCTTTCAGTTACATGAGGCACGTTGGAGGGGCGTGATCTCACTCGGCTGCGGTTGCGGCCGTGAGACTCTGATCCCATGAC
>NZ_JAHTKP010000027.1 GCF_019192735.1 Kitasatospora aureofaciens | reverse complement strand
TCGGCCGCCGCCCCAGACCACCCGAGATCCCGAAGACAGCGTGGATCAACGACCCCGCCAAGCGCAGGGAACCCGCACCACAAACCTCATAACGTCACGACCGTCTCACTGGACTTGAAATCTTCCGAGCGGACCGTCAGCCCCGGAGAACACCGCAATGATCTCCTGGTAGGCCGCCTTGTCCGGCAGTTCCGATCCGGCCGCCGACAGCGTGGGCGGGGCCGGCTCCGGCAGCGTCTTGCGGGTGATCCGCACCTCCTCGGCAGCCCTGCCGAGCTCGTCCAGCATCGCGGTGAGCTGCGTGATCTGCTCGCGGGTCTGCTCTGCCTGTGCGGCGATCTCCCGCTCGCGCTCTTCCAGTCGCACCAGCACCGCGCCGAGGGTGAGTTCCCCGCTGGTCATGCGCCGCGCCAGGATGGGGTCGCGCTGCCCGTCAGCCGACGGGTCATCACGTCGCTTATCGCCCAGTACACCCGGGACTCGGCCGAAGAGGGCCGGTGCTCGTAGTCGCGTACCAGCCGCCGGTGCAGCATCAAGATCCCGTTCGTCTGCTCCACCCGCCACCGGATCGGCTGCGGGACGAAACCGGTCTCGGCCGGGTTGCGTTCGACGATCTCGACCTCGATGCCGACCTGCTTGCCGTGGTCAACGACGGTCTTCTTGAACCCCTGGTCCACCATCGCCTTCGTCACCGTGCCGGCAGTACTGGCGGCGACCTTGTCGAGCAGGGCGGTGCCGAAGGCGTTGTCGTGGACGGAGGCGGCCAGCACCACCACGGCGATCACCAGGCCCAGCACGTCCACGGCGAGTCCCCGCTTGCGTCCCGGCACCTTCTTCGCCGCGTCGCGTCCCGTCGTCCCGGCGGGCACCCCGGCCGCGGCGTGCAGGCTCTGGGTGTCGATCACCACCAGGCTGGGGTCGGCTAATCGGCCCCTCCTCTCGCGGACCTGCCAGCGCAGCAGGTCGTGAATGACCTGATCGGTGCCGTCATCACGCCACGTGTAGAAGTAGTACTTCACCGCGCCAGCAGGCGGCAGGTCGTGCGGGAGGTAGTCCCACTGGCAGCCGGTCCGGGACTGGTAGAGCAGCGCGTTGACGATCTCCCGCATCTCGTAACGGCCCTCGTGTCCGCTGACGGAGGGGTGCTGGGCCTTCCACGAGGTGATCACCGGCTCGACCAGCGCCCAACGCTCGTCGGACAAGTCGCTCTTGTAGGGCTTGCGGTCACTCACGCACCCACCTCAGCACGGCGCCGACCTGGCGACCTGCCGTAGACGACAAGGCCACACGTTCAGGCGACGACAGAACGGACATCACCTCTCATTCCGCCCTCTCAGGCCCGCAGGCCGCAGGGGTGCCAACCACCGTTCTGCGCGGCCCTGCTTGTCGGAGTCTCCAGAGCGGCGAGCATGCGCCAGCAGCCGGGCACGCAGCGGCTCGGGCAGGCCGGCGACATCCCGCTTCTGGCGCGGGCGGGTCTTCCAGCCCACCAAATGCCGCACGGCCCCGGCGTCGTGTCGCTCCTCGGCCCGCGGGTCAGCCAGCCCGGCGAGCAGGTCGGCGATCGGCACCCTGCCGAGCAGTTCGCCAGGCACACCCTCGTGGACGGGGTAACCGGAGCAGCGCCCGCTGCCGGAGCCGTACCAGTCGAGCAGGGCCAGCACCCGCTCCACCGGGTCGGGGAACGTCGCCTGCAGTCGGTTCGTGAGTTCCGCAAGCAGTTCGGGGGAGGGCCTGCCACCGGTGCGGGAGAGGTCGAGGATCCGGTCGGCGGTCCCCTCCAATCCGGCGGGCATAGCGGCCAGCCAGCTGCGCTCCTCTTCGGATCGTTCCTCCGCTCGCTGTCGGTCGGCTTCGAACTGCTGCATGGGGCCGGGCATGCCGTGCCCGTCCAGCCACGCCAGGAGCAGGCCGCCGTCGGCGAGGACGGCGTCGCTCTCCCACTGCCCCCACCTCAGCGTCGCCCCGTGGTGCAGGACGACGACTGCGAGCCGCTCACCGTCCCAGTCGAACAACTCGAAGCGGACGTCCCCGCCGCACATGCAGTGGAACCCGGGCAGCGATTCCACCGCCATAGCTCTCCTGAGCTGGGCCGACTCCGCCGGATCAGAGAGGTCCACCCGGATCTCTCCGTCCGCCTCGAACCCGCTCACCGAGCTCACCTGGGCCATGTGCGCCTGCTGAAGCACGCTGTCCAGCGCTGTCGTCTCGTCCATCAACCGGTCCCTCCCCGCCCGGGCCACAGGTGCGCAGCCCGCCAGATTCCACCGCAGCTCCGGATGCCTCGCAACCCGGTTCCCCCGGACCCGCACTTCAGCTCGCACGCCGACGGGCGGATCCTTCCGGGGTGAAGATGAAGCCGTCCGTGAACAGGGTGCCGCCGTCCCGGAAGGCCCAGAGGACAGGTTCGGCATGGACGGAAGCCGACGATTGGCTTGGACCCGGGGCGAAGCTGTTCCAGAGGTGGAAGCAGAGCAGGATGTCGTCACGTTGGTCGGTCGCGTAGGCCAGCGTCTTGGGGTAGTTGGGGTTGTTCCCCCCGAAGAGGACCGAGGGTGGGCCGAACGCCGTGACGACGTCGCTGAGGAGACGGTCCTTGCGGCACCAGGTCTCGCTGACGCGACGGATCTCGTCGTGCTCAGCCGAGGTGAGGGTCCGGTCGAGTCGCAGCCATCCCTGACGGTGTGCAATCTCGGCGTAGACCGAGGCCACGGCGCCCTCGTGTGCATCACCCCAGAGATCTTGGAAGGCCCCGCGCACGCCGGTGGAGGAGGATCCTCGGCGGGTTTGCAGGTCCTTCAGTTCCTGCTGCCATGCCTGCTCGGCGGCGTCCGCGAACGCTACCGCGTCGAGGTAGAGCCTGATCGCCACCTCGCCGCCATGCATTCCCAGGCGACGCAGGGCGCCGTTCAAGTGCGTTACCAGGTAATCGAGCACTTCTTCGGCTGTGCGCTCATCGTTGCGGCCGGTCGGGGCGGTCATCGTCTGCCTTCCTGTTGGTCCTCGGCGCGTGCCGCAAGGTACTCGGCCCAGTCGCGTCGGGCGTAGGCGACCCAGCGGATCGCGGTGTGGCGGTGCATGCCGGTCAGGTCGGCGAGGATGGGGCTGGGGAGGTCGGCGGCGAGCGCGGCGAGGGCGAAATTGCGGGCCGCGCGGACCGAGATCCCGTGGCGGTTGAGCTTCTGCGTCATGGCGTGGGTCGAGATGGGCTTCCCTGGGACCAGGCCCGGGAACAGCAGCCGGGGGCCCGGGGTGGCCTGGGCGAACAGAGCTCGTGAGCCGGGCAGGGGCTCTTCCGCCAGCTGGTGCAGCAGCCCTGACGTCGGCGCACCGGGACCGAGAACCGGAAGAACTACTCCGGCAAGCATAAATGCCACGGCCTGCTCGTGATCGCGCTCACCGACGACAAGGGCCGCTTGGTGTGGGTCTCCGCGGTCCGGCCCGGACGCACCTCGGAGATCACCGCCTGCCGCCACGACCGACTCGCCGCCCATCTGCGCACGGCCGGCCTCGGCGCGATCGCCGACCTGGGCTTCGTCGGCCTCGACGACAGCGGCCCGGACGCCGACCCGGCGGTGATCACCGGCTACAAGGCCGCCCGCAACCGGCCCCTGACCCGAGGGCAGAGGCTGTCTAACAAGGCGCTGGCCGCGGTCCGGGCGCCGGTCGAGCACGGCTTCGCTCACCTGAAGAACTGGCGCGTGCTCGGCAAGGTCCGCACCGACCCGAAGTGGGCGACCGCGCTGGTGCGGGCCCTGCTGGTCCTGACGAACCGCGAAGTCGCCCGCTGAACCGACGATCTCCGCCGAAGTCATACCCCCACGACCAGCCCGAGCATGCCGACATCGACGCACACCAGACCCGCGACCTGCAACTTCACGATGCACACCGCTCAGTGGTTCACCGCTCGGGCAGGTCGTCCGTCAGCCGTGACCGTCGATCAGGCGGCCGCGTCGAGCTGGCGCCCCAGCCCGAGCTGCGCACCACGCCGGTCCCCGGGGCTCGGTATTGAGCGGTGCGGGCACGGGAGTTCCCGGATTCCCGCGCGCGAGCTGGTCGCCGTTCGTACGATCGGCTCGGCCTGCTCCTGCTGGAGCCGATGCGGGCCGATGGGACCAGGGAGGGGATCGTTGGGGCCTGTGGGCTGGATTCTGGTGGTCGTGCTGGTGGTTGCCGGTGCGGTGGTCTGGTTGATGCTGCGCTACCCCGGGGGATGGCGGTATGCCTTCAGCGCGGAGTACGCCGAGCAGCGGCGCGACCTGGATGCCGCCCGCGGCAAGCTTCGCGTACTGCAGCGCGAGGCGGGCCGTGAGCGCGACATGGCCCGCTCCGACGTCGAAGCGGCCGAGCGTGCGCACCATGACCGGGTCAACCAGGCTCAGGCGCACCTGGCCTGGCTCCGGGCCCCCGGCCGGGGCGTACTGCGGTCCTCGCTCGGGGACAGCCTGCGGCTGTACGACCACGCACTGGAAGTGACGGTGGACGGCCGCACCGTTGAGTACCCGCTGCACGAGGTCTCGGTCCGCGACGAGTACTCGCGCAAGGCCGGCCACGTCTACGTGGCGCTCCCGACGGGCCGCCAGCAGATGGTGACCGTGTCCCTGGAGGAGACGCCCGAGGCCGAGGCCGAGGTGCGGAAGTTCGTCGTAGAGGTGTTCAACGCCGCCGCCGACGCCAAGGTGTCCAAGGCCGAGCGCCAGGCGCTCGTGCCGCAGGCCGAGGCTGAGCTGCGCAACGCGATCGCCGACACGGACGACCAGGAGCAGGCCCGGCGTCGACTCGCCGAAGTGGTGGCCCGTCAGAAGTCGGATGCGCGCATTCCAGGGGCACGCCGTGAGCTGGACGCGGCACGTGACCGGTGGCAGCAGCTCACCGGCCGCCGACCGGAGTAGCACGGGCCGCCAAGGCCGGACACATTGTTCGACGGAGTCGTGTTCGACGCGGATGTGCATCTCGATGGCGCGCGGGTGCGGAATGCAGGGGGTGCGCATGCGTGGCCTCCAGGGTGGCAGGTCAGACCCGATCCCGAGGGCAGTGCCGGGACTCTCGGCTGAACCACGTCATGACTGGCGTCGAAGAGACTCAACCGCTGAACGATCCGGAGGCCGGCGAGTGGACGTCATCGCAGTTTCGCCTCGCCGGCGGGTGGTGCTAATTCTCACCGGCATTCCAGGCACCCACGGCAGGCGAATGCTCTCCGAACTCGCCCACCGCCCGGCCGGCAAAGAGGAGAACACCGAGGTCCAGGCCGCGGCCACCCGCGGCGGCTACGTCTATGCTCATCGACCGTGCTCGTTCGATCACGGCGGGCATGGGGCATTACAGGGGGAGACCGGCAGATGGCCGACAAACCGGGCGGGTACACGGTCCAACTGGACGCGCTGGACGGCGTGGTGGGGGCACTCCACAACGTGGCCACCGACCTCGCGTCGGCCAACCTCGCCTACACCGCGCAGGTGTGCTACGTGTCCACCGCCTTCGGCGAGTTCGGGATGGACCAGGCGTGGGCTACGTTCGACGGCAACTGGTCGCAGGAACTGCACGTCACTCAGCGCGCCGTGGACGAGCTGGTGCAGAAGGTGTCGACCACCAGCGGTAACTACCGTGCCGCCGAGGCCAAGCTCGCCGCGTCGATGACCCCGGGGCGGGCCGGATGAGCAAGGTCAGGGATCTCCAGAAGGCCCAGCAGGCCATGACGTCCATCGACTCGATCTACGTCGGCTTCGCGCTGTTCGACGCGATCGGGAAGGCTCTGGCCGTGGGCGGGCCGGTGGGCAGTCCGGGCACGATACGGGAGCGGGCCAAGGCGTACGCGGACACCGCCAAGGCTTACGGGAAGGCGTCCGCCGATCTCGGGACGGTCGCCGCCAACCAGCTGCCGAGCGTCTGGACCGGTTCGGTCGCCGAGCACGCCGCCCAGGCCGTGCAAGCGCTGGCGAACGAACTGACCGTTTCCCAGAAGGCCCTGCAGCAGGCCGCCGGCCTGCTGGGCGCGTGGGCGGATGACCTGGAGTGGGCCCAGAACACGGACGCGCAGGGCGTGGTTTCCCTGCAGAACGCGCAGAAGTCGATCGCCGGCGACCTCTTCGACACCGGGCGGGCTGTCGCCGCCTTCGAGCCCGCCCAGACCGGCGTGGCGGCGCGTCTCGCGGCCGCGCAGAGGGCGGAGAGCAGTGGTACCCATACCGCGAGCATGGTTGACCAGCTCGCCGCCCAGGCCCGTGCCGAGCGCGCGGGGCAAGGTCCGCTGGATCCGCTCGCCGCGCTGGTCCTGGCGAACGAGAAGGGCCCGGGGGCCGACGCCGACGGCGGCTACATCCTCACCGACAACCAACTCGCGCGCGCCACGCAGTTCCTGGACGTGATGAACGGCGCCGATCAGGGTGCCTTCCGGAACCTCCTGTCCGGCGCCAAGTCGCCCGAGGAGGCCGCCTACCTCTGGAAGGCGCTGGCCGCCGGCCACTCAGTGGCCGAGGTCGAGCAGTTCGGCGCGCTGATCCACCCCCACGGCGACGACCCGACCTGGCTGTCCCAGCACCTGGTCCCGGCCCTCAGCACGGACAGCGCCCGTCAGGAGTCCACCACGGAGAACGTGAGCCTCGTCTACCAGGGCAAGGAAATCCCCAGTACGGCAAGAAACATCGGCGTCAGCAGCGCGGGCTACGGTCAGGGCAACGTCGGCGACTGCGTCGCCGCCTCCACGGTGGTCGCCCACCTCAAGCTGGACCCGGTGACGATGCTTCGGCTCACCACCGGCAACATGCCCGACACCCCGGGAGCCGACTCGCCGACCAACTTCAGCCAGCGGCTTCAGGATCTCTACATCCAGCAGTACCAGCAGGGCCAGCAGGCCAACGGCGACAAGAAGACCTACCCGCAGGTGGACCAAGGGGTCGGCCCGAAGGGCAACACCTTTCTCGCCGACCAGGACCTCGGAAAGGCCACCGGCGACACGTACGAGTACGTCACCCTCAACACCGAGGACGACCGGCGTGCGGCCGTCGCCCGGATCGAGAAGGCCCTGGACGAGGGCAAGCCGGTGCCGTTCTGCGCCCATGGCGAGGGGGGTAAGGACAACCACCAGATGGTGATCATGGCCCGTGACGGCGATCGGCTGCAGGTCTACAACCCCTGGGGCCGCTCGGAGTGGGTGACAGAGGACCAGTTCATCCACAGTCACGTGAACGATGGACACCTCACCGACAACGTGGATGTCAACATGCCCTATGGCGCGGAGCTGCCGAAATGACGACCATCCGTCCGGATGCCGAGCTGATGACCGGCTACGACGTCGAGGCCGCGATCACCCGCGGGCTGCTGATCGACGGCAGCCCGCGCCGCGTGCTCTTCACCGAGGCCGCGATCGCCGCCTCCTACCAGGCCGAGGCCCTGCTCATCGGCCCCTACCCGCTGGGCTTCCTGGCCCGGTACGTACGCGCCGGAGGCTTCACCGCCGCGCTCGACCTGCCGGAGCCGGTGACCGGTCGGGAGGCGGGCGAGCTGGTCCACGGCTGGCTGCGCGCGGCCGCGGCCGCCGGGGCGGACGTCCAGCGCGAGGTCCTGTTCGCCCGCTGGCTGGCCTCGGTCGCGTTGCTCATCACACTGCGTCGCCGAGTCCGGGAGGGCGGGATCTGATGCGCCGTATCATCGCCGGCGTGGCGGCGCTCCTGACCGCCACGCCTCTGCTCACCGCCTGCACCAGCGGTTCGTCCACCGACCCGGCCACCACCCGGCCGAAGACGGAGATCACCCTCCCCACCGACGCGGAGGCCTGGAACGCCACCTCCTCGTACCCGCCGAGCACGGTGACCCTGGCCGTCGGGCAGCGGCTCGGCGCCAGAGGGACTGTGAGCGCCCGGCAATGGGCCTGGGACCTCACTTCGGCGGGCGACGGCGCCGTGCTGCGGCGCGGTCCGGATGTCGATATCGACCCCTGCCCGGAGGACATGGCCGGCTGTGCCTCGGGGGTCGACCAGACCTTCATCGCCATCGCCCCCGGCACCACCACGCTGACCTGGGAGTTCCGCAACCGAGGCACCTGCGATCCCGGAGCAGGAGCGCATCCGGCCTTCGGGTGCGGCAACGTCTCCAAGAGCATCCAGGTCACCGTCCGCTGATCCGCGCTGGTCAAGGGCTGCGCCATGGTCCGCAAGGCACGGTGGCACCACATCTTTGGTCGACCTCGGGTGGGGGCTGATGGCACGCCAGACTCTGGCTGCGGGTCGCCACCACCGGGGCGGTCACCTTCGGCCAGCCCCGCGGTTCGGCATTCGCCCGGCCAGGCCGCTCGTGGGTCGTCGCGACCCAAGTCGTCGAACAATCACTCGACTGGGACTTCGGCCTCGTCATCCTCCGACCGCCCCGATGAGCCTTCTTCTCCAGCGCGCCGGGCGCTGCCACCGCCACGATCACGTGAGGCCGGCCTGAGCACGGGTCCCACGTATGGTCGCCTGTCCCCCGCCGGGCGGCATGCCGCCTCCCCACTGGGGCGATGTCTACGACACCTCTCTGCTCTGCCGCACCTGCACCGCGCTCGGCAGCCTCCGCGGTCCGATTGCCATCCCGGGGAGCGGTGCCCGGGTTGATCGCGGACGTGTACGACGCGGCGTGGGACCCGGGCCAGATGCGTGCCGACGACGCAGCGCGCCTGGCCACGAACAGGACATCCTTCTCGCCCGCATCGACCACGAAGGACACATCCACCACGGCCCCTTCGACACGCCCTGACCGCACTCCCCCGGCTACTCGACTTCGTCGTCCTCTGCCGCCGGCTCACCTGCGGTGCGCCGAACGTGGATGGGCAGCGGGAAACCGAGAGCACCGCCGCTCGCGAATTACGCATCGCCCGACAGCTAGCACTCCCCACCAGGTGGCCCGCCCCGCAAGCTGCCGACGTCCTGTGCGAGATGTGACAGGGGTGTCGGATGGGGCTGTAGCGCCCCGTGGCAAGATGACGACTTCACGTAAGCGAAACACCGTACTCGACCGATGAACCCCCGGGGGGTCCTCTTGTCCATCGTCCGAACCGTCGTCAGAACTCCGCTCGCGGCCGGCGCAGCCGTGGTGGCCGCCGTCCTCCTGACCGGGTGTTCCTCGGGTTCGGGGCCTGTCTATGGTGCGCCGGGAGGTGTCGCCGCATCAGCCGCCGCCACGGCGGGCAGTTCCGCCTCGCCGAGTGCCGGCCTGGCGGTCACGCCGACGCTCGGGGCGTCCGGCGCACCCGCGTTCGACACCCCGGTGTTCGGCTCTCCCAGCCGCACGCCGAGCGGCCCTCCGATCCCCACCGGCGCGTTCCTGCGCGGCCTCCTGCCGGCCGCCGCCACCGTGCCCGCCGGCTGGACGATCGACGGCGACGGCGGCGAGTCCGACACCGGCACCTCCGTCCTGGAGGAGCCGAGCGATCCGCTGCTGCCGAAAGCAACGTGCACCGAGATGCGTCTTGCCGGAACCATCCTCTCGCAGGACCTCCAGGCCTCGGGCGCGGGGAACGAGGTCTACGACGGCAAGAACAAGGTGGACATCCGCCTGGCGGCCTACCATGCGGGCGACGCGGCCAAGGTACTCAACGAGATCCGGGCGTACGGCGAGCGCTGCAAGTCCTTCACGGGACGGTCGTGGGGCGGCGATCCGGTGCCGGAGACGGTGACCGTGCAGCCGGTGCCGGGACTCGGCGACGAGGCCATCGACATGAAGATGGTGCCGCAGGGTCCCTACGACACCGACGAGATCATCGTGATCCGGCTCGGCGACCGGCTGCTGAGCCTCTGGGGCAACAACATCGTGGAGCGGCTGCCGAACTTCATGCAGCTTGCGGTGCCGCTCTCCAAGTCCGCCAGGTAGCACACCCCGCACAGGAGCCGGACGGGCGGAGTGGCTGGACGCGCCGCCCGCCGGGCGCGCGTGCGAGCCGTGGTCAGCCGGTCGCTGTGGTGGTGGCGAGTCGGTGGATCTGGGCGGTGACCAGGTCGGTGCGCAGGGCGGGTGCGTGTGCGGTGTCGTCAGCGGTGAGGAACAGGATGCGGTTGTCGCCGGCGGCGGCGTAGAGGTAGACCCTGGTGAAGCCTCCCTGCGAGGTCACCGCGCCGGTGGGCGCGACGATGCGGAAGCCGACGGCTGGCGTCTCCAGTGCGTCGGAGGGCACCGGTTCGACCCGCAGGTCCGCCCCGCTGCCGCTGCCGTTGTCCAGGCGGAAGCTGGTACAGCCGCCCCCGTACACGGCGTCCTTCAGCGCGTCGAAGCGCTCCCGTGACCGGCCGTCGGGCAGGCCGGCCACGTCCACCAGCGTGCGGTTGCCGAGGACGTTGTTCCCGGTGACGTACCAGCGCCGCACGGAGGCGGCGGGTTGCTCGGACAGGGCCATGAGGACCGGCGCGCACGCCGGATACCGCCGCGCTGCGTCGGCCATCGCGTCCGTCCCTGTGGAGGGCGCACCGTCGGCGGGCTCGGTGGTGCCGCCTGGCGGCAGGTCGGCGTCGGGCAGATGGGGAGAGCGCTCTGACGCACCTCGAAGTGGAATGTAAGACTACGGTAATCCCTCTACAGCCAGATCGATAGGGCGTGGAAACAGAGGCCAACGGTCCTCGTTATCGCTGGGCTCCGGCTGTGCGGTGAGGCCGACCGCGTCGACGCAGCCGACGTTCCGGCCCGTGTTGACACCTGCACCGCAGGCACCTCGATCAAGGCCCACCTTGCGAGGATCGTCCGACGGCATGGCTTCGCTCCGCTCTTCGACGCCCAGTGGATCGCTCACCGCAGCAGCACCTGGCGTGCCGGTCGGCCTGGACGGCATATCAGAACTGCGGGCCGAGCTAAGCGGATTGGGACCCACCTGCGACGACGCGTGCAGGGCCTCCTTCCTGGATGTCGACCCGTCCGCGTTGGTTCTCGCGACGCTCGATTCCCCAGCAGGCGTTCTGCTGAGCCTCAGTGCGGGAGTGGTCGGCGTGTTCAACGTCTTCTCGGGCCTCGCCCCCGAGCCTGGCCGCCGCCTGGCGTGACTGCCTGGCGCTGGCCGCCGCGTACTGCCCGGGCTGACGGTCGTCGGCTACGGCCAGGCTTCGGACCTCGCCGCCGTCGAACGCGGGCTTCACGCGGCTGGGCCCGCTGTGGGTCTGGCGCGCCGCCAGATTAGGACCCAGGCGGCGGTGAGCAGCGAGCTGGCGCCTGCCAGGGCCATCGCGCCGCCCGTGCCGCTCGCCGCTGCGATCGCGCCGAAGCAGACGGGGCCGACGCCCTGCAATGTCATGTGGCCTGAGCCGAGCAGGCCGAAGGCCTGGCCTTGGCCGTGCTCGGGGAGGGCCGCCAGGAACTCCCGTTGCAGGCCCAGGCCATAGGCGAAGCCGCAGCCGGTGCAGAGCAGCAGTGCTGCCGCGAGCAGGCGGCCCGGCTCCGTGGCGAAGCCGATCAGTGGCGCGCCCATCAGCGCGATCAGCGGCACCACCAAGCGCTCCCGCGTCGACGGCCGGAGCAGGCGGCCGACCAGCAGGTCGCCCAGGAGCATGCCGATCGGCAGGCAGGCCAGCAGTATGGCGTAGGAGCCGGCGGGGAAGCCGCGTGCGCCCGCGTAAGCGACGATCAGTCCCTCTGCGCCCGCGACGAAGGCGCTCGGCAGCCACTGGGCAAGCAGCAGCCGGCGTACCGCGCGGTCGCGCAGCAGGGTGCCGCCGCCGCGCAGACTGTTCCGCACGGCGCCGCCACCCGTGTTGACGCTCGCGTCGCCCCGTTCCTCCCGCTCCGCAGGGACATGTGGCATCCGCATCCGGACGGCTGCCGCGCACAGTAGGTTCAGCGCCGCGCCGATCGCTAGGGCCTGCCGCGGGCCCAGGGGCTCGACGACCGCGCCGCCGAGCGCCAGGCCGAACAGCTGCGCGCCGCTGGAGGCCATGTTGTTGAGGGAGCGTCCGAGCACGTACGCGTCACCACTCAGCCAGCGGGCCACCAGCCGGGCCGAGGCGCCGCTGAACACCGGTGTGGCGAGTGCGACGAGGGCGACCAACGCCAGGCCAGCCGCCGTCGGCAGCCGGACCAGGGCGAGCAGCGCCGCCGCCGCACCCTCCACCAGGTAGCCGCCGACGATCATCGCCCGGGGCGGCAGGCGGTCGGCCAGCAGGCCACCCAGGTCTACGAGGAGGGCCGCGAGGAGGCCGCCAAGCTGCTCGGCACGCAGGACACCGGCGAGATCGTCTTCGTCCGGGGCACCACCGAGGCCGTCAACCTGGTGGCGCAGTCCTGGGGCCGCGCCAACCTGGGCCTGGGTGACGAGATCCTGGTGTCGGCCGCCGAGCACCACTCCAACCTGGTGCCCTGGCAGCTGATCGCCAAGGAGCACCGCGCGCGGATCAGGCCGATCCCGCTGCTCCCCGACGGGCAGCTGGACCAGGACGCCTACCGGGACCTGCTCGGCTCACGGACAAAGCTCGTCGCGCTCACCCACACCTCGAACGTGCTCGGGACGGTCCCGCCGGTGGCCGAGATGACCGCGCTGGCGCACCGGAACGCGCGAACCGGCGCGTCCTCCCCCACGCGGATCGAGGACGCACGCGCTCTCGACGACGCACGCCCGATCGAGGAGGCACGCCCACAGACTGTCCGGCCCCACCCGGTCCGCAGCAATTCCAGGCGCAGGGCGATCTGGCCCGGCTGGTTCGCCGCCGCCGTACTGGTCACCGCCGTCGGGTGGACGGTGAACTACCGCTACGGCAGCGCCTACCTGTCGGCGGACTTCCAGGGCAACGTGAAGAGGACCCAGGCCCGCTCCCAGTAGGCCGGTCCGGCCACGTCCGGAGAAGGTCGGGTCGTTCCCTACCCCCAGCCCTCCTCCACCAGGGCGCAGCCGTCCGGGGTGATGCGGTGGGTCTGGCCGGAGCCGCCGACCACCCGGCAGTGGCTCTTGATGGTGAGCCAGGGGGTGGTGGCCGCGTCCTCCAGGCGGACGGAGAAGCCGCCGTACATGCCGGGCACGGCGAACCAGAGGGCGGCGTCCGGTACTTCGGTCAGCACCGAGACCTGCATCGGCAGGAGCGCGGTCGTGACGGCGGCCTCCTCGGTGCGCACCCGGACCAGGGCGTGCAGGAAGTGCTCCATGGCCCGCAGCGCGCGCTCGGGCGCCGGGTGGACGGGCGCCGGCTCCAGCAGCGGTACGAGCGCCTCGCGGCCGTGCCGGACGGCCACGTCCACGGGCCGCTCCCCGTCCGCCGACCGCAGGGTGCGCCAGGCCCCGGCGGCGACCAGCTGCTCGACGACCTCGGCCGGAGCACCGTGCCAGGCCGCCTGGTGCAACGGCGCCCACCCGCTGCGCCCGCCGATCCGACGGCCGTTGGCCAGCCCCGGCGCCTCGGCCACGGCGGCGAGCACCCCCGCCCAGTCACCCCGGTGCGCGGCGTCGGCCAGCCGGTCCCGCTCCGCGAGGAACGTCTCCTTGTACGCCTCCCGGTCCGTTACACCGTCCCACTGCGCCACGCGTCCTCCCTCGATCTGCGGTCGGGTCATGGTAGCGATGGGGCTCGGCGTGGGAGGTCGCCGCCGCAGACCTACAGGTCGTACGGGTACAGCCGGACCGACGGGACGTGCAGCGCAACCACCTCCCCGGGCGACACCTCCCACCGGCGGGCCGGTGCCTCGACAAGGAGGATGTCGGAGCCGAGCCTGAGCTCGACGACCGTGTCGTCCCCCTCGCCGACGCCCCCGACGGTTGCCGTGATCGAGACCCCGGCCTGTCCGCTGATGTCTCCCACGATCGAACCGGCGGCCGGAGCACCCAGCACCGTCCAGTCCGCGATCTCCTCCGGAATCTCCAGCTCGACGTCGAACTCACCGGGAGCAGCGGGTGCCCGTCCGGCCCAGTGGCCCGAGGCCTGGCCGACGGCGCAGCGGAAGGCGACCCTCGCCGTCGTGGCGTCCAGGACCCGGGTGATCTCGACCCTCACTGGGGAGCACGAAGCCGGGGAGCGGGAAGGCGGAAGGCCTCCAGCTCCGTCCCGTACCAGCGGTCCGGGCGCCCCAGCGGGGTCATGCCCAGGCGGCGGAAGACGGCCACGGACGGCTCTGTGTCGGCGACTTGACGAACCACTCGTGCGCCGAGCGGTAGCCGCCCGGGGCCTTCCTGGCGCCCTTCTCGCCGACCGGCAGGGACAGCCGATGCCGGACAGTCCGGACACCGGATTCCAGGCCCTGAATGTGGGCGAACTGCGCCCGGCGGGAAAGGCCCCACTGCGCATGCGTCGCCCCGGTCACCGACCCGGCCCAGCGGGACGACGATTCGGCCGTCAGCTCCCGCTTGCGCGCCGCCCACGTATCGGTGGAATGCTCCAGGCCATCGCGGCACCGGGACGCGAGGTCGCGGGAGGCCAGCGAACCCATATGCTCGCCGACCAGCCGCAGGACCTTCTCATCCTCCGCCGTGAGGCCCTTCAGCCGGTCCCGTATGCACACACCGCTGACAGGATCGGCCACGAACGGCCGGGCGATCTGCCGCAGCGTCTTCTTCTCGGACACGGCAAACCACCTCCCCGACGACCGATCCGAATCAAGACACGAGCACCCTATACACACCATCAGAACGCCACAAAATCAGGCAAATAGCTGCATTTTCGGCACATCCGACAACGCCACTAAACAGACCTTATGAACACTCAGCGACACTCAACCGCCGGCAGTTCGCCACCCTCCGGAGGGCGTCGGCCGGCCGATCAGCTCGGCACGCGCTCCGCTGCGGCCCCGTCCGGCGAGGCCGCAGCGGCGACGCCCGCGGGACCGTCCGGCTTCCGGCGGCTCGTCAGCAGGAGGGCCAGCGCGACGAGGGCCAGGGCGGCGACGGCGACGCCGTAGACGACGGCGGTCCGCAGCAGGCCGGCGTGCGGGGCCGCGAAGCCGGCGGCCACCGCGGGCAGGCTGAAGGCGAGGTAGCTGACCACGTAGAAGGTCGAGAACAGTTCCGCGCGCTCGCCGGGAGCGGTCAACGGCACGACGGAGCTGAGCGACCCGAGGAAGGTTCCGCCGAACCCGAGCCCGGCCACCGCCGTCGCGGTGAAGAACAGCGCAACGCTGTGCGCGCCGAGGGCGGCCAGCGTGCCGAGCGCCCCGACGGCGAGCGCCGCGCAGCCGAGGGCGAGGATGAACCGGGGGGTGCGAGCGCGCAGCGCGATCGAGCTCACCGCCCCGACGGCGGTCATGGTGGAGATGACCAACCCGCCGACCAGGTGGTTGCTCACGTGCAGCAGCGCGGCCACCAGCGAGGGGGCGAGCGAGAGGTACAGGCCGCCCAGGGCCCAGACCGCGATCAGCGCCGGCAGCACCGCGACGAACGCCTTCCGCACCTCTCGCGGCACGCGGGCCCGGGGCAGCAGCGAGGCGAGCGCGCCGGGACGCCGCGCGACGGTCTCGGGTATCCGCACCAGGGCCGCCGCGGCCGCCACCATCGCGGCCAGCAGCAGCACGAAGACCAGCGTGCGCGGCGACGGCCCGTACTGCACCAGCAGGCCGGAGCCGAACGCGCCCACCGCCAGCCCCAGCGTGGACGCGGCACCGTTGATCAGTGCGCCGAATCCGGGGCTGCTCGCGGGCTGGAGGTCCACCAGGGCGGCGGCGAGCGCGCCGGTGGCCGCGCCGGTCGCCAGGCCCTGGACGGCTCGTGCGGTCAGCAGCCAGCCGACGCCCCGGGCCTCGGCGAACAGCGCCATCGACGCGGCTTCCAGCAGCAGCGCGCCGATCAGCACCGGTTTCCGGCCGAGGAAGTCGGAAAGGCTGCCCACCGTCATCAGGGCGAGCAGGAGGAACAACGCGTACACCGCGAAGACGGTGGTCAGCATGCCGGACGAGAAGTTCCAGCGGGCCTGGTAGACGACGTAGAGCGGGGACGGCGCGGCGGCCGCGAACATCAGCAGTAAGAGCGTGCCTGCGACCAGCCAGAAGGCTGGCGCACGGGACAGTCGGGCGGCGGTGGGCATCGGGACCTCGGATGTCTGAGGGAGAGTAAGTCGGCGTAGATGATGGGGCGTTAAGACGATGACCTTCGTATTTACAACCCCAGAGAGGCTAAGCCCGATCGCACCGGAACGCCAAGATCATTGCGTTAGGCTTGGTGCGTAGCCGCACCAACCACCGCCCGCGGGTCAACGGACCTCGGCCCCACCCAAGTGAAGCCGCCCGCCGCACACTTGACGCGGCGGGCCGAGGAGAGGAAAGGGCACCACATGACAGCGAACATCCGGATCGAGTCCCTGGGCGATCACGAGTACCTCGTCCGGTTCCCCGCGGGCGAGGACGAGGTCGAGTCGCGCTTCCTGGCGACCGAGGTCCTCCTCGACGAGCTGAACGTCCCGGGCGCCGACGAGGCACGGATCGTCCGGGAGACCGCGCTCTTCCTCGCCGAGCGGCAACCGGTGATCGACATCCCGCCGATGATCGACCTCGACGACGTCACGGCGCACTACGGCGACGAGTACCTGACGGAACTGCGCCTCCGCCTCGGGTAGTAGTTCGGCCCCGAGCACCCCGAGCAGGCCGCAGCCGCGTCAGGGCACCGGCGGTCCCGGGTCCGCCCGCAGGATGCGGGCGGACCCGTCCACCGTCGGCGACGTCCCGTTTGGAGACCGGCATTCGGCGGCCGTGAAGAATCGCAAACTCACTGTGTTCACGTAACAGTTGATTCCCATGTCTTCCTAAAGGATCGCCGGAGCCGCTAGACCCTAGAGGTACAAATCGCCGAGAGACGAGCGGGACGATGACCAACCCACCACCCGGCTACGGGAACCCGTCAGAGCAGAACCCCTACGGCCAGCAGCCCCCGCCGGCGCAGCAGCCGGGCTACGGCGTCCCCCAGGGCCCGTACGACCCGCAGTCCGGCCCCGGCACCCCACCGCCCGGCCCGGGCACGCCGCCTCCCGGCTACGGCTACCCGCCCCCGCCGCCCGGCGGTTACCCGCAGGGCGACGCCCAGCTCCCGCCGTGGCTCGGCGCGGCCAACCCGTACGGCCCGCCCACGCCCGGCACCCGCACGCTGGCCAACCCCGGCGACCGCTTCCTGGCGCGCCTGATCGACGCCGCCATCCTGCTGATCCCGCTGATCGTGGTCCAGTTCGTCATCGCGTCCGCGATCGGCGCGATCCTGGGCAGCGTCGTGTCCGCCGTGGTCGTCTTCGGCTACGAGGCGGTCATGATGCTCACCCAGGACCAGCAGTCGGTCGGCAAGAAGGTCATGAAGCTGCGGGTGGTCTCGGCCGAGCACGGCGGCCGTCCCACCGACAACGAGCTCTGGACCCGCTGCGCGGTCTACGGCCTGCCCCAGGCGGCCTACTGCATAGGCTCGTTGTTCTCGCTGGTGAACGTGCTGTCGCTGCTCTGGGACAAGCCGCTGCAGCAGTGCTTCCACGACAAGGCCGCCAAGACCGTGGTGGTCAAGGAGGCCTGAACGGCGGCGGGTTGACGCCCGCGACCCCTCCCCCGAAGCCCGGTTGCCCCGCCCGCCGGCGGCGGCAACCGGGCTTCGGCGCGTCAGCGGGAGCCGTCCGTGTCTGAGCGGGAGCCGAAGAAGGCCTCCTCACGCCCGGGACGAAGGTCCGTGCGCCCCCTCCGGAGAGCGGCGGGAGGCTTGTCGGTTCCGGTTGCCCACTGTTCACGCGCCGGCCAGGAAACTTGTCAAGACAAGTCTGCCGACCGACCGGGATCGTATGGACGCCCCGGCGGCACCGGATGTGCTGCCGGCACTTCGGACCTTCACAGCCTCGGACCCTTCACGGAGAGATCACGCACATGATTCCTGTGTTCGGCTCACGCCCGCGCCGCCGATCAGCCGCCAGGCCCGCCGCCGCCCGACCGGCCGCCCGGCTGACAGCGGCGGGCCTGGCCCTGGCGCTCGCCGTCCCGGTTCTCGCCGGGACGCCCGCGAGCGCCGCGACCAGCGCCACCAGCGCCAACCTGCTGCTCAACGGCAATGCCGAGACCGGCCAGTGCAGCCCGGGCGGCTGGGAGGAGACCACCCTGCCGGGCTGGCAGATCACCGCCGGCGACCCGGTCATCGACTGCTACGGCATGCCCTCCGGCCCCACCTCCCCCGGCTCGCCGACCCGCGGCGGCTCGTACTTCCAGGGCGGCTCGCGCGGCAGCTCGCAGATGACGCAGACGGTGGACGTGTCCTCGGCCGCCGCCACCCTGTCGGGCTGGCTCGGCGGCGTCGGGTCCTACAACGACAACGCCAAGGTCACCGCGACCTACCTGAACGCCTCGGGCGCGTCGCTCGGCACCTCGGCGATCGGCCCGGTGCCGGCCGCGGACCGCAGCAACACCACCGGCATGGTCCAGCGCAGCAGCACCGCCGCCGTCCCGGCCGGCACCCGCTCGATCAAGGTCACCGTCGACTTCTCGATGACGGGCACCCAGAACGACGGCATGGCCGACGACCTGTCGCTGACCCTCAACACGGCCGTCACCCCGGGCACCCTGAGCGTCCCCGCCTCGTCCGTGCCGGGCTACGACCACGTGTTCCTGGTCATGATGGAGAACACGAACTACTCGGCCTCGTCGAACACCGCCACCGGCAGCCCCGGGCTGGTCGGCAACACCACCGACGCGCCGTACCTCAACAACACCCTGATCCCCATGGGTTCCCTGCTCACCAACTACTACGCGGGCACCCACAACTCCGACCCGAACTACGAGCAGATCGCCTTCGGCAACAGTTACGGGCGCAGCGCCAAGTCCCCGGGCGGCAACAACAGCAACTGCATCACCAGCACCGCCTGCACGGCCACCAACGACGGCCTCGGGGACAGGATCGACCAGGCCGGCAAGACCTGGATGGAGAGCGTCTACGGCCAGACCAGCGCCTGCCAGACCACGTCCAGCGGCAACTACGAGAACGACGACGTGCCGTTCTACTACGCGCCGCGGATGAAGAACGACAACGCCTACTGCCAGGCGCACTGGCCGTCCTGGCCGACGTACACCACCGCGCTGCAGTCCGCCTCCACCACCCCGAACTTCACCTGGTTCGCCGCCGGCGCCTGCAACGACTTCGAGTTCTGCTCCATCTCGACCGGCGACACCTGGCTGAAGAACAACCTGCCGCTCATCTTCAACTCGCCGGCCTGGAAGAACGACCGCTCGCTGCTGATCGTCACCGTCGACGAGGACGGCAAGTCTCTGCCCGGCGGCTTCGGCCCCGGCCAGACCAACCAGGTCATGACGGTCGTCGTCGGCTCGCAGAACACCGTACGGGCGGGCTTCCGGGCCTCGAACCGCTACGACCACTACAGCACCGCCCGCGTGGTCCGCGACGCGCTCGGCCTGCCGGCGATGACGAACAACGACGCCTGGGCCACCCCGTACAACGAGGTGTTCTCCGCCCCTGCCCCGACCGGCCCCGGCCTCACCAACGGCGGGTTCGAGACCGGGGACCTCTCCGGCTGGACCGCCACCGGATCCGCGACGGCCGTCACCGCGGCCGCCCACACCGGCAGTTACGGCGCGATGCTCGGTTCGACCGACCCGAGCGGCACGTCCGCCGTCAGCCGGACCTTCACCGCCCCGAGCGGCAGTTC
The DNA here is from genome assembly GCF_019192735.1 of Kitasatospora aureofaciens. Taxonomy (GTDB): domain Bacteria; phylum Actinomycetota; class Actinomycetes; order Streptomycetales; family Streptomycetaceae; genus Kitasatospora; species Kitasatospora aureofaciens_A. The sequence goes on along the minus strand of NZ_JAHTKP010000027.1, from coordinate 79,661 downwards.
CACGCTGTCCCTCGCGTACAACGTGACCTGCCCGGACACCGTCACCTACGACTGGGCGAGCGCCACCCTGCAGGACAACACCACCGGGACCAGCGCCACCGTGCTGCCCAACACCTGTACCAGCGGCCTCGGCTGGCAGAGCGCGTCCGGCTCCGTCACCCCCGGCCACAGCTACACCCTCACGCTCACCAACCAGGACGACGGCAACCCGGGCGACCCGACCTTCACGTACTTCGACGACGTCACGCTCTCCTGACCCAGCCGACCCAGCCGCCGCACTTGTCTATTCAAGTCTGGCCTGACGAACAGTCGACGTGCCGGCTTCACCCCCGTGGTAGCGATCTTCCATCGCCACCACGGGGGGATTCTGGTTGTTCACCAGCGTTTTGGCGTCGTACGGACCGGGGCCGCCCGGTGGCAGCGGCCGAGGCCGATCGCCACCGGGCGGCCCCGGCGCGGCAGTTACAGAGGTACGTCGGCTCAGCCGGTGGCAGCGAGGGTGCCGTCGAAGGTGGCGGCCGCGAGACCGAAGGAGAGCGTCATGCCGATGCCCGAGGTGACCGAGATGGCCCGCACCCCCGGCGCCAGGTCGCGGACCAGCAGCGGGCCCCGGCTGCTGCTGGCGTAGACGCCCTGCCAGCGTTCGAGCACCTGCAGCCGCCGGACCCCGAGGATCTCGGCGACCGCAGCGGTCAGCAGCTCGAAGGTGTGCTCGTCGATGAAGGGCGGGGTGGTGGCGTCGTAGTGGTGCGAGTCGCCGACGAGCACCGTGCCGTCCGGCAGCCGGGTGAACATCACGTTGGCCCCGATCTCCAGCAGTTCGGGGCTGTGGCCCATGACCTCCTCCCGCAGCCGGGCGGCCGACGGGCGGGCGGTGAAGGCCTCGTAGCGCAGCATCGAGGTGGCCGTCAGCACCGCGGCGTCGGTGCGGAACCCGGCCGGGGCTGCGGCCCGCGCCATGGTGAGCCGGCAGCGCTGGACCTCGTGGTCCTCGGCGACGTCGGGGAACAGGTAGTCCAGGTCGTGGCCGACGCAGACCAGGATCCGCTCGCCGTGGACCGGGCCGCGGGTGGTGTGCACCGTGCCGGTCTCGATCCCGGTGACAGCGGTGCCCCACAGGATCCGGCCCTGCGGTTGCTCCGCCACCCAGCGGGCCAGGCCGGGCGCCGCCTCGCGGGGGTTCACCCGCAGGTCGGCAGGCAGGAACGCCCCACCCACCAGGTCGCGGTCGTCGCCGGCCGCGCGGCCCAGCGCTGCTGCCGCCTGCGCGGCGGTGCGCAGCTCGACGGCGTCGCCGCCGCGGTCGGCGCGCAGCTCCTCCAGGACGGCCGCCTCGGTGGCCGACCGGGCCACCACCAGGGTGCCGGCCTCCTCGGCCCACAGCCCGGCGGCCTCGGCGGCCCTCAGCCAGCCGGGCCGGGAGCGTTGGGCGAGGGAGAGCAGTTCGCCCTCCTGGGCGCTGATGCAGCAGTGGCCGAAGTTGCGGACCGAGGCGCCGACCGGCTGCCGGTCGCGCTCGACGACGGTGACGGACAGCCCGTTGGCGAGCGCCTCGAAGGCGTGGGCCAGGCCGATGATGCCGGCGCCGACGATCACCACGTCGCTGCGACCGGGCGTTCGCGGACGGGAGGCGGCCGGGGCTGCGAACGTGGCGGGGGCGGTGGAAGGTGTGGTGCTGCTCATGGCTCCAGATTCCTGGCTCTTCGACGGCAACGTCAAGACATGTATGTACAAGTTACCGAGTGTTCACCCACCCGACGACCGCCGGGAGCGGCGGGTTCTCCGGCGCCGGAACCCCACCTGTCCAGGGACTTTACCCAGCGGCCCGACCTTGAGAACCTCCGCCCCGGAGTGCCATAGTCATCTTGTGAAGACAAGTGAGGACACTCCGCTCCACCAGCGGCTCGGCGCCGAGTTCCTGCGCCGCATCGAGTCCGGCGAGTGGCCCGAGGGCCGGCCGGTGCCCAGCGAGTCGCAGCTCTGCGCCGAGTTCGGGACCTCGCGCGGCCCGGTCCGCCAGGCCCTGGCCCTGCTGCGCAGCGAGGGCAACCTGGTCGGCGGCCGCGGCAAGCCGCCCGTCGCCCGCCGCGCGACGCCCTCCCAGCCGTTCGCCACCTTCCTGTCCTTCACCCAGTGGGCCCGCACCATCGGCCGCGAGCCCGGGCAGACGACCATCGAGGTCGCCCGCCGCCGGGCCTCCCCCGAGGCCGCCGCCCGGCTCGGCCTCGCCGAGGGCGCACCGGTCGTCGAACTCGTCCGGCTGCGGCTGCTGGACGGCGTCCCGGCCATGCTGGAGCGCTCCACCTTCGTGTACGAGGTCGGCCGCTACCTGTTCGACTTCGACCCGGACACCGGCTCCATCTACGAGGAACTGCTGCGCCGCGAGGTCGACCTGCACCACGCCCGGCACACCATCGACGCCGTCGCCGCCCAGCAGCACGACGCCGAACTCCTGCAGATCGCCGTCGGCGACCCGCTACTGCGCGTACGACGGCTCACCACGTCGAGCCAGGGCGAACCGCTGGAGGACGCCGACGACCGCTACCTCCCCGCCATGGCCACCTTCACCATCGAGAACACCATCGAAGGCCGCACCGTCATCGGCCGCTACCGCAGCGAAGAGGACTGACACCGTGATCGAGCTCGCCGCACTGGACATGGCCGGCACCACCATCAACGAGAGCGGCGCCGTCTACCGGGCGCTGCGCACCGCCGTCGAACGCACCGGGGTGCCCGTCACCGAGGCCGACCTGCAGACCTGGATGGGCACCGACAAGCGCGAGGCCATCGCCGCCCTGGTCCGCCTGGGCGGCGGCACCCCCACCCCGGACCTGGTCGAGGAGAGCTACGAGGCCTTCGCCCAGTTCCTGCGCGACGCCTACCGGGCCACGCCGCCGCAGGCCATCCCCGGCGTGGAGGCCGCCCTGGCCGAACTGCGCGGACGCGGCATCAAGGTCGCCCTCACCACCGGATTCAGCGCCGACGTCGCGTACCCGCTGCTGGACTCCCTCGGCTGGTCGGCCGGCGAGGGCGGCAACCTCGACGCGGTCGTCACCTCGGACGAGGTCCCGCGCGGCCGCCCCGCCCCGTACATGATCCACCGGGCGATGGAGAAGACCGGCGTCATCGACACCCGCCGCGTCCTGACCGCCGGCGACACCGTCGTCGACGTCGAGGCCGGCACCAACGCCGGCGCCGGCGTGGTCGTCGGCGTCCTGACCGGCGAACTCACCCGCACCGCCTTCGAGGCCCACCCCCACACCTACGTCCTCGCCAGCGCCGCCGCCCTCCCCACCCTCCCCGAAACCCAGCCGACTGCCTGACCCCCGGCCCCTGCGAGCCTGCCGCTCCCGGCCCCCTGAGCCAGGACCGGCGGGGCTCACGAGGCTGCCGCTGGGCGATTGCGCCCATCGCACGAGCGGCGTCGGGACAGCACAGGTCAGGGATGTCTGGCGAGCCGGTACGAGCCGAGGCGATGCTCAATCGGGCTGCGGGGTCCAGCGGTGCAGGCCCTTGCGGTCGTAGTAGCGCGTCATCGCGAAGCCGAAGGCCAGGGCGAGGACGATGCCGACCGCGATCATGATCCAGGCGCGGGTCAGGCCCGCGTCCGAGCGGGCGTCGAAGAAGACGATCGCGCGGATGCCGTCGCTGAGCTGGCGCATCGGCTCGAACGTGCCGAGGAAGCGGTAGAAGCCGGGCACCGCCTGCAGCGGGACGGTCGCGCCGGAGGACGGCAGGGCCAGCGCGATGAAGACGAACATGGACACCAGCTGCCCGATCCCCCCGAGCGCCGCGTTGATCGCCTGGACCCCGAGGCCCACGGCGAGACTGGCGCAGTACGAGAAGACCCAGAGCAGCGCCTGATGCGGGGCGTCCATGCCGAGGATCAAGATCGCGCAGATCATCACCAGGGTGGTGGTCAGCAGCGTGATACCGGCCGTCATGATCATCTTGAGCAGCAGCGTCTGCGTGCGGTTGATCGGTACGGTCGGCCGGCGGGTGTGCCAGGGGCCGAACTCGGTGTCGCCGTAGCCGAGCGCGCCGTCGACGCCGTTGTGGATGATGTTGCCGCCGACGAAGCCGGTCAGGACCGCCAGCAGTGTGTAGTAGAAGGCGCTCAGGCCGAGCCCGCTGTGGCTGCCGATCGGATGGCCGACCTGGGTCGTGACGGCGAGCGGGTCCTGCAGGAGCAGCCGCCCGGCGGCCGTGCCGGACGGCGCCACGGCGGTCAGCTGCTGTCCGATCGCCAGGGAGGCCTGGTGGGCGGCGTTCTGGCTGATCTGCGCGGCGATGGAGGAGCCGAGGCTCCCGAGGCCGGGGTTGGTCAGCACCGTCACGGTCGGCCGCTGGGCCGCCTTCCCGGTCGCCAGCGCCGCCACCGACGACGTGAACCCCTCCGGGACGATCAGGGCGCCGTAGACCTTGCCCGAGGACAGCTGGTCCTGCGCCTCGTCGCCGGTGACCTGCCGCCAGTCGACCGTGCTCCCGGGCGTCCCGGCCACGATCGCCCGGCTCACCTGCACCCCCACGTTCTGCGGCTGCCCCGGCAGCGGTGGGCTGTGGTCGCCGTTCACGAGCGCGATCGGGAGGCGGTGCAGGTGCCCGGTCGGATTGAGGATGCCGCCCATGTAGAGCAGCGAGAGCACCACGGCCACCAGGCCGCACATGATGCTCGGCACGAGCCACAGCTTCGCGTGACGGGCGAGCACAACGGCCCGGGCGCCGGTGGACGCCATGCCACCCCCTCGGCTTCGGGCGCAGCCTGGTGCTGCTGCCGGTGCGGTGGGAACACGTTCCGTGACGGCCGGACGGCCAAACCCCCGTCACCCGATCCGCCCTGCCTCGGCCCCGCCGACGCCCGCGCGCCTACCGAACCGTCAGCGGACCGGTCCGAAGGACGACCGGGGCCGCTCCGCATGGCGGCGGTGCCAGAACGGGTGGTCCGGCCAGCGCTGTTCGAGGGCGTAGTAGGCGGCCCGGTTGCGCCGGTAGGCGGCCGTCACGTCGGCGATGTTCGCGGCGTAGCCGGCCAGCGCCTGGGGGGCGCCGTCGAGGTGGGCGTGGACGGCGAGGCCGGCGGCCCGGCCGCTGTACAGCGCGGTGAGGATGCCCTGGGAGGACAGCGGGTCGAAGGCGGCCACGGCGTCACCGGCGGCGGTCCAGCCGTCGCCGTGGACGCGGTCGAGGTGGGCGGTGTGGGCCGGCGCCCGGCTGGGGGCGGCGTCCCGGGGGAACGGGTGAGCGGCGGCACGTGAGGCGGTAGGCCCGGTGGCGGCCAGGCGCCGGCGGAATGCTGCGCCGTCGGCACCGGGCAGATCGGCGTCGGTGAAGAACGCGACGAGCAGCCGTCGCCCTGGCAGCAGGGCGCTGTACCACCAGCCGTCGGGCGTCGCCTCGACCAGGGTGGTGCCGTCCGCCGTGTCGGCCGGCCCGAGGGCGAGGTGGAGCGCCACCAGCCGGTCGCCGACCAGGCGGCGGGCGCCGTGGGTGGTGGCGACGGCGGCGCGGCGGCCGGTGGCGTCCACCACCCACCGGCAGCGCACCACGCCGGGCGGGTGAGGACGGTCGAGCGGAAGGGTACAGGTGCCGTCCCCGTGGCGGGTGGCTGGACGGGCAGTGCCCTCCCGTACGTCGACGCCGGCAGCCGCCGCGGCCGCGCGCAGCCGTCGGTCGAACAGGGCGCGGTCCAGGTGCCACCCGGGCCCGTACGGATCGTTGATGCTGTCGACCGACCCCGGCACGTCCGACCCCCACGCCGACCGGTTGCCGTAGCACGGCAGGTGCCCGTCCCCGGGGACGGTCCCGGCCACCCCGAGGTCGTGCAGCAGCATGCGCGCGGCGGCCGGCAGGGCCTCGCCGACCGCCGGCGGACCGCCCGGGCCGTGGACCAGCAGGACGCTGCGGCCGCCGCCGGCCAGGGCGAGGGCGGCGGCCGTCCCAGCAGGCCCGCCGCCCACCACCACGACGTCGACGTCCGACGCCACGACGTCCGAAGCCACAAGCTCCGACGTCACGAGGTCCGACGTCACGAGGTCCGACGTCACGAGCCGCCCTCGGGGGCCGGGCCGGCGTCCTCGCCGAACGGGTCGAGCTTGTCGAAGTACCCGATGGTGACCTCGTCGGCGGACAGCCCGGTGAGCGCGAGAATCTCGGCGGCGACCTGGACGGTGAGGGCGTCCACGGCGGCCGTCGCGGCGGGTACGTGGACGGCGCTCAGGTTCCGGTTGTCGGAGACCCCGGCGAGCGGGAATCCGGGCGTCGACTCGACCTGCATCCGCTCCGGGAAGCGCCCGTCGCCGACGGTGTACGGGCGGACCTCGACGATGCCGAAGTCCTGCCACTCGGCGACGGCCTGCTTCAGCTGCGCCTTGTAGTCGCCCTTGAGCCCGCGCAGCCAGGAGGCGCGCCGGGCGAACGCGGCCTCGCGATCGGCCTGCGCCGCGTGCCCGCCGGAGGCCTGCTCGTTGACGATGCGGTAGTCGCTCTCCTTCAGCACGTGGTTGGGGACCCGGGCGGGCCAGAAGGTCGGCAGGTAGGGGTCGTACCGGGGGCCGAGGTTGGCGTTGGACTCGTAGCCGGAGCGGCAGCTGGCGGTGTCGGTCTGCCAGGGGACGGCCATCCAGCGGGTGAGGTCCCCGGGGCCCTGGGCGTGCAGCGGGCCGTCGGGGCCGAGCGCGCGGGCCTGGCCGAGCGTGGCGCCGTAGTCGGGTTCGGGGGTGCCGGCCGGGCGGTGGCGGATGCGCAGCGGCTCGGTGTACATCGTGGCGTGCCGGATCGGCCAGGTGACCTCGCAGCCGGGGTGGAAGGCGTCGGCGAGGCAGAAGTCGAGGGCTGCGCGGTCCAGCAGGGCGGGCTGGTCGGCCGGCGGGGCGTCCTCCAGGCGCCGGGGGAAGCCCTTCCACGGTGTGGTGTCGAACTGGCCCTTCATCCAGGAGAGCAGCACCGAGTCCTGGGTCGGGGACAGGGCCAGGTACTGCAGGTCGGACTTGGGCCTGCTGGCCATGCCGTCGCCGTAGATCCACGGCCAGGGCATCGGGGAGCGGCCGTCGCGCTTGTAGTCGCGCAGCGCGGTATAGACCTGCCGACGCAGTTCCTCGTAGGTGGGCGAGGGGCTGGCGAGGCGGGCGAGGTGGTCGGGGGCGAGGAAGTGCTGGGGGCCGCCGAAGCCGAAGTGGGCGGCGAACCCCTTGTTCACCCACTGGAGTTCGCAGAACCGGTGCAGGATCGGCTTGACGTCCCGGTCGAAGTTGACGGTCTTGGGCGGTGCCAGCGTGCCCTGGGTGACGAAGAGGTCGTAGAGCAGGTCGTAGAGGGTGCGCAGGGTCTTGACGTCGGGCGCGTAGTTGGGCGGGGCGACCACGACCCAGGCCGGGTCGACCCGCACGGACTTGCCGCCGACGGTCACGGTGGCGGTGACCGGGCCGTCGGACGTGTCGTCGCACCAGCCGTCGTTGTTGCCGTACGAGATGAGCTCGCCGCCCTTGGGATTGCGGGACTTGCCGAGGCCGCCGAGGACGACGAGGCGGCCGTCCGCGTCGGTGTGCATCCGGCCGAGCGGGACGGGCTCGCCGAGGAAGGAGCCGCCGGTGAACTCCACGACCTGCTTGCCGCCCGCGGTCAGGGTCTTGCGGCCCGGGTCGACGACCAGGCTCGCGCGGTCGGTGACCTTCGCGTTGCGCCGGGGTTCGGGGTGATCCTTCATGTCGGGGATGTCCAGCGGGAGGCTGAACTCGTACCAGGCGGCCTTCTTGTTGGCCACGTGCACCGACCACTCGATGTGCACCTGCGGGTCGGCGGTCGTCAGCTCGCGCACGACCCGGCCGTCCGCGCCGTAGCCGTAGATCCGGAAGCGGACGGCCTGGCGCTTGATCGCGCCGCGCTCGTCCTTGTGGAAACCGGGCTCCTCTGCGGGCGGGTCCGGGACCTCCGGGCCGTAGAACCAGCCGTCCTCATGGGTGCTGTTGCCCACCCGGGCGATCCCGATCGCGGGGTGGATCCTGGCGTAGGCGATGTCGTCGTTCAACGGGTGCACCTCTCTGCGGCTCCGCCGGGGTCTTCCTGGCGCGTACGTTTCCCCCGCAAGGATCTTCGGTGAACGAACCGTCAGGGCCCAGGGCGTACGGTGGCGAACCCGGGGCGCATCGATGCGGGCGCGGGCGCTCGGCCACCCCAGTGAATCGTCATATCGATTAGCCCGCCCGCGTGCTGTGCACTCCTTCATCGCCGAGGCTGTCCGCGCTACGGATGAGCTTCCGTGTGCAATGACGGTGCCGTGCGGCCGCCGCTTCCCCTTCGCGCCCGCATCGCCCTTCCGCCGAGTCCCACTGGAGCCCATCCATGCGTTCTCTCACGCTCGCCTCACTGTCGATGGCGGCCGCGCTGCCGCTGACGTTCCTGGCTGCCGCCGGTGACGCCGCGGCCGCCGCACCGGCCCGGGCGGCGTCCCACCGGACCCTCCCCAGCGACTGTCCGGACCTCCTCCCGCCGGACGACCCGGCCCTCTACTACTGCGGCCGCCAGGAACTCGGCCCGGCCACCCTTCCGACAACCGGACCGGTCTCGACGCTGCTGAAGGACTACCACCGCCTCGGCGGACTGGAGCCGGCCCAGTTCCTGGACTGGTACCGCAGCGGCACCTCCTGGAAGTACCCGGACAACCGGGGCTTCGCCGAGACCAACGGCGTCATCGACATGGGCAAGGCCACGATGCAGCCCGGTTGGCACCTGGACCGCTTCGGCGCCGCCACGGGCAAATACCTGGCGGACGGCGGGACGCCCTACGCCCGGCGCGCCCTGCCGCCGGACTCGCTCAACGGCGACGGGAACAACTACCACTGCTACCTCGTGAACCTGCCCTTCGACGTCCAGGAGGGCCACATCGCCGCCGCCTTCGCCCAGCCCGGATTCGGCCAACAGCAGTGGCTCGACCCGCAGTTGAAACCGTCGGAGCTCGAACCGTCCGAGACGTACAACGTCGCGAACCTGATCAAGCGCGGCTTCCTGACGGAGGACGAACCCGAGCAGTGCACCCGGTAGCCACAGCTCCTCGGCACCGGCACACCGGACGCCCGGGCGGATCGCAACCGATCCGCCCGGGCGTTCCCGCATTCACCCGTCACTTGTGGGCGGCGGTGTCCAGCAGGATTCCGGAGCCGGTCGTCGAGGGCAGCCGGCGGTTCGCGGTGCTGGGGCACGTACGGGCCTGGCACCGGCAGGCGCCGCTGGACCTGGGGCGCCCGCAGCAGCAGGCGGTCCTCGTCGCGTTGCTCCTGAACCCGGGGCGCCCGGTCGGCCGCGGCGAGCTGATCGACGCGGTGTGGGGCGAGGAGGCGCCGGCCTCGGCCACCACCAACCTCCGGGTCCGGATGCACCGCCGCCGCGACGACGCCCGGGCGGTGACGGCCCTCAGCGAGCTCCTCACCACTCTGGGGCCCAGCGGACAGATCATCAGCGCCGAGGCCTGACCGGCTTACGTGCTACGCCCCTTTCTTCCGGGGCGTCGACGAGGGCGCGGGTTCCGGCCGGTCCAGGTCCGTCGCGGCCCGGACGGCCTCCATGGCCGCGACCTCGTTCGGCACCCGGGGACGCGCGCCCAGGCCGAAGAACCCGCCCTCGTCGTTGGCGTCGGCGACGACCGTGGCGATCTCCATCAGGAACGCGCGGAAGTCGGCGAGTTCCTCCGGCGCGGACTTGGCGACGATGGCGGTGGCGGCGCGGATCGTCTCCAGCGCGGGCGCAGCGTAGTCGGCGTACCGGGTGGCGGGCTGGAGCCCGGTCTCGAAGGTCGACGCCGCCGCCAACTCCCGGATGAACCGCCGCGGGTGGGAGATCCCGGCCTCGCGCAGCAGCTTGACCATCGCGATGATCTCCTCGGCATCGGCGACGCCCTCGGCGAGCGACACCAGGACGCCCGACGCCATCAGGGCCCGTCCGAGGGTCGCCCAGTCCTCGGGCGTGAAGTCCAACTCCCCGACCCCGTCGGCGCCCTGACCGGTGCGCAGGACCTGGAAGCCGACGTCGGCCAGCACGGTCGGAATGCGCCGGACCTCCTCCACCGTCCGCGCCCGGGCCTGGCCGGACAGCTCGTCCCAGGACAGGTTGTCGTCGTGCCGCCCGTCCCGCTGACCGGGCAGTGCCGCCGCACCGAGGACCCTGAGCACGCTCAGCCCGTGCTCGTGCTCCAGCCGGGCCAGCACCTCCGCCTCCTCCTCGCTGAACGCGACCGTCAGCACCGGGTCGGACGTCGGCACCATCAGGCAGCCGATCACGGCCAGCCGGTCACCGAGCTGCCGCGCCTGCCGCCGGGCGGCCTCCTGCCGCTCCACCGGCAGCTCGTCCCAGGGCAGCAGGCCCGGCCGGCTGCCCAGCAGCTCGCCGTCCTCGACCGCGGCGTCCAGCCTGCTCCGGTGGATGGCCTGCGCCAGGTGCTTGGTGACCTGCGCGTTGGCGTAGTCGGCCAGGCTGTCGATGACGCGGTCCTGCGCCTCCAGGCGCGCCTTCATCCGCCCGCACTCGTGGAGCACGGCCTCGGCGTCGAGCAGCGTCTGCTCCGCGCGGCGGTCGCCGGCCCGCCCGAGGACGTCCTGCCCGACCATGATCACGATCATGAAGATCAGCTGGGCCAGGGTGGACAGGAAGCTCATGAACGCGAACGGGTACGGGTCGAAGCGCTGCACGCCCAGCTGCGCCATGCCGATCCACACCACCTGGGTGCCGGCCGCGATGTAGAACGCCCACATGCTGCCCAGCCGCTGTGTCAGCCAGGCCGCGATCCGGCCGTTGATCCCGGTGACCTGGTCGATCGCCTGCGGCGGCTGCTGCACCCGGTGCCGCCGGATCCACGGGTGCGGGCTCGACTCCAGCAGACTGACCCCGCGCCCGAGCGCACGGTCGTGCCGGTCCAGGTGCGCCTGGAGATCCGCGACCCGCGCGAAGATCGCCTCGGCGTTCTCGTACGTCTGCACCGCCCGCCGGTCGGCGGCCATGCCCAGCACGCGCTGGCCGACCAGGATCACGAGGCAGAGCACCAACTGGACGACGTTGTCCAGGAAGAGCAGGAACCCGAAGGGATACGGATCGACCGAGTGCAACGGCCCCCAGGTCGCCAGCGCCATCCACCCGCCGACGATCACCAGCGTGACGTAGAGGGCGGGCATCGAGCCCACCACCCGCGTCAGAGCGGCGGCGAAGGCCCCGTTGAGCCCGACATGCCCGTCCGCCATCGCCACCGGCTTCTGCCGCGTCAGATCCGCCCCCACACCGGCTGCGCTCACACCTGCTCCTCACGTCGGATCCCACGGCCCCTACCACGGTCGCGCTCATGATGGCAGCCACCCGTTCGGTCAGCGGGCCACTGAACCGGGATCTTGACGCTATGTCAACGCCGCGAGGATGGCACCCCGGTTACCGCCGGGCCCTCCAGGCCGCGAAGAACCCTCCCCCAGCGGCTGCCACGGCGGAGAACCCTCCCGGGCCGGCGATCACGTAGCCACCGGCAACCACCGTGAGCAGGGAGAGCAGGCCGACCAACTCCGGCAGTCGGTCGGCTCGTTGGTCGGCGTTGTCGGTCCTCCGCCCGGCAGCCTTTCGTCGCCCCACCGCTACCTCCACCTTTGACCTCGGCCTTCTTGACGAAACCGGACGGAACCTGATGGAAGGGGACGACATGGCGGGCATCGAAGTGCCGAGCGATCAGACGACCAAGTCTGCCGGGTGGCCCAGGGTCTTCGCGGCGGTCTGCGGAGAGTGCGGTGCCGGCCGGTTGTCAGCAGGTGAACTGCGACGACTGCACCCGATGCACGGCAGACCGGCAGATCGTACCGACGGGTACCGACAGCGGTTCGCTCGGGGGCGGCCGTTTCCCGAGGTCAGCAGCCGGCTCGGCGGGGTTATGGCGTGGCGGTGTTCCTGTGGAGCAGGCCGGCACAAGTCCGCCGCTTGTACGACGCCGTCGGCTGACAAGCGGCCCACAGGGCCACCGTGCCACCCCCCATTTCCTCACCTGATCGCCACTCCACCCGCTGCGCTTCACCGGGGGTTCACCTCTCCGGGGAAACCGCGTTCACCTCCGGCCCGTACGTTCTTGCCGCCCGGGAGCCGCCCGCTCTCGCCGACTCACGAACATCCGCCGTCCCGAACGGCAAGCGCGACCCACATCATTGACGATCACGTTCGAGGAATCCCGCATGCACGCAGTCCCCGCCCGCAACCGGTGGCTTCGGTACGGCGCCGGCATCATCGGCGCGGCCTCCCTGGCCGCCTTCGGCGGTGCGCCGGCCGCCCTCGCGGCCGACAACCCGCAGACCGCCACCCCGATCAAGCACCTGGTGGTGATATTCCAGGAGAACGTCTCCTTCGACCACTACTTCGGCACCTACCCGAACGCGGCCAACACCGCCGACGACAAGGTGAAGTTCACCGCCAAGCCCGGCACGCCGAAGGTCGACGGCCTCACCGACGAGCTGCTCCAGCACAACCCGAACAAGGCCAACCCGAAGCGCCTCGGCCCGGCGCAGGCCGTCACCTGCGACCAGGACCACACCTACAAGGACGAGCAACTCGCCTTCGACGGCGGCAAGATGGACCAGTTCGTCGAGCACACCGACGTCGAGAGCTGCAAGCCCCCGATGTTCACCCAGCCCGGCCTGGTGATGGACTACTACGACGGCAACACCGTCACCGCCATGTGGAACTACGCCCAGCGCTTCGCGATGAGCGACAACTCCTACGGCACCACGTACGGCCCGTCCACCCCCGGCGCACTCAACCTCGTCTCCGGCCAGACGCACGGCGGCTACCCCGTCGACCCGAAGACCGGCCAGAAGACCACCGACGCGTACGTGGTCGCCTCCCCGGACGCCAACGGCGTCGGCACCGTCATCAACGACCCCGACCCGGCGTTCGACGACTGCTCCAACCCCAAGCACAACCAGCTGCTGATGACCGGCAAGAACATCGGCGACCTGCTCAACGACAAGGGCGTCAGCTGGGGTTGGTTCCAGGGCGGCTTCAAGCCGACCTCCACCAAGGACGGCAAGGCCGCCTGCGACGCCACCCACAACAACATCGTGGGCGCCCCGGCCACCGACTACAACCCGCACCACGAGCCCTTCCAGTACTACAAGTCCACGTCGAACCCGAGCCACCTCGCCCCGAAGAACGTGGACGAGATCGGCCACACCGGCCCGGCCAACCACCAGTACGACCTGACCGACTTCGACGCCGCCGTGCAGCACGGCAACCTGCCCGCCGTCACCTTCCTCAAGGCGGCCAACTACCAGGACGGCCACGCCGGTTACTCCGACCCGCTGGACGAGCAGCACTTCGTCGTCGACACCCTGAACAAGCTGCAGCAGTCCAAGGACTGGGCCTCCACCGCCGTCGTCATCGCCTACGACGACTCCGACGGCTGGTACGACCACAAGTTCACCGAGCCCGTGAACGGCTCGCGCGACGCGGCCAACGACGGCCTGGGCGGCGCCGGCCAGTGCGGCAAGGACGCCGGCTGGGGCGGCTACGCCGACCGCTGCGGCTACGGCCCGCGCCTGCCGCTGCTGGTCCTCTCGCCGTACGCCAAGTCCAACTTCGTGGACCACGCGGTGACCGACCAGTCCTCGATCCTGCGGTTCGTCGAGGACAACTGGAAGACCGGCCGGATCGGCGACGCCTCCTTCGACGAGCACGCCGGCTCGCTGGAGGGCATGTTCGACTTCAAGAACCCGCAGTCGGCCACCCTCGTCCTCGACCCGGCCACCGGCCAGCCCGCCAGCGGCTCCTCGCCGACCGCGCAGCCGACCGGTCGGCCGTCCGACGGCGCCACTACCACCCCGGCCGGCACGGCCGCCGGCACCCCGGGCGCGACGCCCGCTGCCCAGAGCAGCCCGGCCGGCCCGGCCCTCGCCGCCACCGGCTCCAACGCGCTGCCGATCGCGGCCACGGCCGCCGTCCTCCTCGGAGTCGGCGCCGGCGTCCTCGTCGTCGCCCGCCGCAAGCGCGCCCGCCGCGCCTGACCCGGACGGCCCACGAACGCAGACACCGCCGGCCCCTGGTACGGGCCGGCGGTGTCTGCGTTCGTGGCCGCCGCAGGAGCCGTCAGTACGGGGTGGGGCGGTTCTCCTCGGCCCAGCGGCGTTCGGCCTCGCTGTGGGACGGGGGCGGGGCAATGCCGTCGATCATCCAGAGGTCCCGGGGCGTTTCGTCGATGTGGAACTCGCAGTACAGGCCGCGGTCCTTGGTGTGCGGGGCGAGCAGCTCGGCGAGGACCTCGCCGGTCCGCTTGCGCAGGACCGGCTCGTCGGTGTGCCGGGCGATGTGCTCGACCACGATCCGCACGGCGTTCCGCGAGGGCTCGTCGCCCACGTAGAACGAGGAGGCGTCGACCTCGTGGAACAGCGTCACGACGTAGAACTTCGGCAGCCCGAAACGGGTGTAGAACCCGGTGATGTCGGCGGCGAGTTGCTGCTTCTGCTGCGGGGTGTAGGTGCCGGGAGGGTGGTAGACGTGCCAGAGGGGCATGGTTCTCCTCGGTTCGGTGCGGTGAAGTGCGGTGCAGTGAAGTGCGGTGCAGTTTCGGATGTGGTGGCGGTTCAGCGGCGGACGGGGACGGCGAGGCCCTCCACGGGTCCGGAGAGCGCGGCCTTGATCGCGCGGGTGGCGTCGTCGACGAGCACCTCGGTGTCCCCGCGCTCGACGCCGTCCAGGACGATGCGGGCGACGTCGGCGGGCGCGATCTTCGGGACCGGGATCGCCGCCACCATCTCGGTGTCCGCGAAGCCCAGGTGGACGCCGACGACCTGGGTGCCCTGAGCGGCGAGTTCGAGGCGCAGGGAGTTCGTGAGCGACCACAGGGCGGCCTTGGACGCGCCGTAGGCGCCGGCTCCGGCGGCCCAGGACAGCAGCGAGTGCAGGTCGACTAGGGCGCCTCCGCCACGGGCGGCCAGCACCGGCGCGAACGCCTGGGCGATCCGCAGCGGGCCGAGGACGTTGGTCTCGAACGTGTCCCGGACCAGCCGAAGGTCCGCCGTGAGCAGCGGTGCCGGGTGCAGGACGCCGGCGTTGTTGAAGACGAGGTCGACGTCCTGCGCGCGCTCGGCCAGGGCGGCGACGGAAGCGTCGTCGGTGACGTCGAGGGCGAGAACCTCCACCCGCCCGTCCTCGCTCGGGACGGGCTTGCGCGCGGTGGCGTAGACCTTCTTCGCCCCTCGCCGCAGCAACTCCTCGACGAACGCCTTGCCAAGGCCGCGCCGGCCTCCGGTGACCAGCGCGACGGAGCCTTCGATCACGGTCATGTGCGTTTCCCCTCGTTCCAGGATGGCGTTTAGATTATTACCATCATCTATAAGGGGTGCGAAAGTAGTACCCGGATACGAAGAAGGGAGGGCCGACCGTGCCCCGAGCGTCACGAGCCGAGGCCCAGCAGCACCGGCAGCAGGTCATCGACCACACTTCCCGGCTGATCCGCGAGAAGGGGGCCGACCAGGTCAGCGTCCCCCAGGCGATGGCCGCCGCGGGGCTGACGCACGGCGGCTTCTACCGCCACTTCTCCTCCAAGGACGATCTGATCGCCCAGGCCCTCCTGGCCGCCTTCACCGAACGCCGCCAGGCCATGGACCGGCTCGTCGACCAGGAGCGGGAGCAGGACCGGGAGCAGGATTCGGGCCAGGGCCAGGCTGATCGGTCGGCCCGCGCGGAGTACCTGGCGCGCTACCTGTCGACCCTCCACCTGGACCGCCCCGGCGACGGCTGCCCGGCCGTCACGCTCGCCGCCGACGCCGCCCGCGCCGAGCCCGGCGCTCCGATCCGTACCGCCTTCACCGACGGGCTGCGCGATCTCGTCGACGGCTTCCAGCAGCTGACCGACGGAGCCGACGCCGAAACGGACCGAGGCACCGCCCTCGTCGAACTCTCCACCCTCGTCGGCGCCGTCCTCCTCGCCCGCGCGACCGACGACGCCGACCTCTCCCACGAGATCCTCGACTCCGCGCGCCGGTACTTCGGCGTCCCCGACAGCCCGGACCCCGCCGGCATGTAAAAGGCCGCTCCCACCGTCCGGTGGAAGCGGCCTGTGATCCGCGCTCGGCGCAGCCCCCGGGCGCTCCGGGTGCTCAGCCGGTGAGCTGGGCTTCGAAGATGGCGCGGTTGAAGTACGCCTTGACCTCCTGGATGAGGCCGGCCTCGTCCAGTTCGTAGATGTTGATGCCCGACCAGTTGACCGGGGTCCCGCCCAGGGTGACGGCGGCGCCGCGCCAGGAAACGGCGACCTGGCGGCCGACGGTGTGCGCCTCGATCGGGGTCAGCCCGAGGAAGGGCCGGAAGTTGGGCAGGACGGACGCGATGAAGGCGTGGATCGCGGGGCGTCCGATGATGGGCGGGGTGCCGACCGGGTCGTGGAAGACGCCGTTCTCGGCGAACGCGCCGGCCCAGGCGTCGACGTCGCCCTGCTGGGAGGCGCGGAAGAACTGGAGGACGGACAGGGGCATGGCGGGGAACGTCATGGCAGATCCTTCAAGGAGTTGGAGTCAACTGACGTGGAGTGGTGGAGCGTTGGGGATGCCGGCCGCGCGGCGCGGTGGGCAGTGAGCGCGAGGACCGCCGCGAGGGCGAGGAGTGCGCACACGCCCGGCCAGCCCCACCGGGCGTAGGCGCGGACACCGAGCCAGGACCCGGCGCTGCCGCCGAGGAACGAGCAGGTCATGTACGCCGTGTTCAGGCGGCTGCGGGCCTCGGGGCGCAGGGCGAAGATGCGGGCCTGGTTGGCGACCTGGCTGCACTGGATCGCCACGTCGAGCAGCAGCAGCCCGCCCGCCAGGGCCGCCAGCCCCACCGCGCCGCCCACGGCGCCGGCGGCAAGCACCGCCGCTGCGGCGAGGGTCGCGAGGATGCACCAGAGGTTGACCCTGTCGGCGCCGTACCGGTCCACGCGGCGCCCGGCCGCCGGGGCGCAGAACATGCTGGCCGCGCCGATCAGGGCCAGCACCCCGACCGCCTGGGCGTTCATGCGGTAGTGGGGGCCGGTGAGCAGCAGGGCGAGCGCGGTCCAGGCGGCGCTGAAGCCGCCGAACAGGGTGGCCTGGTACAGCGCCGAGCGGCGCAGGTCCGCCTCGGTGCGCAGCATCCGCACGGTGGCGGCGAGCAGCGACCGGTAGCGGTCGCGTACCGCCGGGGTGGTGGCGGGCAGGGCGGTTCCGAGCACCACGGCGAGCAGCGCGGTCAGGCCGGCGGCGACCAAGTAGGGGGCGCGCCAGCCGAGTTGCTCCCCGAGGACCCCGCCGAAGGTGCGGGCGAGCAGGATCCCGCCGATCAGTCCGCCCTGCAGGGTGCCGATGACGCTGCCCTGCCGGCCCGGTGAGGCCAGGCCGGCCGCGAGGGGCAGCAGCAGCTGCGGCACGACGGTGGCCGCGCCGACGACCGCGCTCGCCGCCAGCAGTGCGCTGGCGCCCGGGGCAAGTCCAGCCGCCAACAGGGCGCAGCTCGTGACGGCGAGCAGCACCGTGATCAGCGGGCGGCGCGGGAGCCGGTCGCCGAGCGGCACGAGCAGGAAGATCCCGGCGGCGTAGCCGAGTTGGGTCAGGGTCGCCACCGTCGCCGCCGCGTCCGGGGCGATGCCCAACCCGTCGGCGATGAGCGGGGTGACGGCCTGCGGGAAGTACACGTTCGCCACGCTGACGCCGCAGGCCAGCGCCATGAGGAGCGGCAGCCTGCCGGATACGGCGGGTGGATCTACTCGGGGCATCATGAACTCCAACCGAACGAACTAGATGGTTCGAATCTGTGGAGAGCGTCGCAGACCGTTGCCCGCCCGTCAAACGAACTGGTTCGTTAACATCGCCCTATGGCCTACGACTCGACCGCAACCAAGGAACGGATCCTCGCGGCGGCGACCGCCGAATTCGCCGCCCACGGCGTCGCGGGCGCGCGCGTGGACCGCATCGCCACCCAGGCCCAGGCCAACAAGCGCGCGATCTACGACTACTTCGGCGACAAGAACAAGCTCTTCGCCGCCGTCCTCGAACACCTCATGGCGGACCTCGCCCGGGCCGTCCCGCCCGGCGACGACGACCTGCCCGCCTACGCCGAACGGCTCTTCGACTACCACCGCGCGCACCCCGAGGCCCTGCGCCTCCTCATGTGGGAAGCCCTCGAACTCGGCGACCAGCCCGTCCCCGGCGAACAGGCCCGCACCCGCCACTACGAGGACAAGCTCCGCGCAGCAGCCGGCGCAGCGGACGCCGAGGCAGCGGACGTCGACGACGACGCCCGCACCCGGCTCTTCTTCACCCTCGGCCTGGTCGGCTGGACCCTCGCCATGCCGCAACTCCGCCGCATGATCCTCGGCGCCGACCTCCCCCTCGACCACCTCCGCCCCGCCATCGCCCAAGCGGTCCAGGGCCTCGCCGTACCCGTGACCCCCGCCGCGGAGGAGTAACCCACCGGGCCATCACGGTCCACCGGCACCCGGCCGGGACCCGTCGACACAGCTACGCCGACGCCGTCGACTACGCACCTTGTGGTCCGGCCCGGACACCCACCAGCGTTACACCGCCCGGGACTTGCCCGCGCTGCGCTCCCGCGCGAACCTCGCCGCCGACGTCCGCGCGCTCACCGGCCACGTCCTGCCGCTCGAACCGGACTGGCGGGTCCTGCCCGAACGCCCGCACCGCGCGCCGGGCATCATGGCCTCATGACGACCCAGATCCCCGACGACGGCCCACTGCGCGCCCTGGCCGACGGCCACCACGCCCGTACCGTCCACCCCTTGGGCACCGCCGAGGCGGCCGGACACCTCGTCAAGCACTACGCGATCGAGGCCCCCGGCCGCACCGTCACCACCCGGGACGCCGAGGCCGCCCTGCGGATCGCCGCCGACCACCTCGCCTCCGCCCACCTGCGCGGATCCCTCGGACTCGCCGTCCTCCTGACCCACGCGGGCGCCGACGGCGACTACGTCCTCGTCCACACCTGGATCGAGGGCTACATGTCCGACCTCGCGATCTTCACCGGCCCGGCCGGCGACCCCGCCCAGCTGCGCCCGGGCCGCTCGGGGCTCGCCCCGTGCGTCTGGGAGGCGGCGGTCCTCGCCCACGAACGGGACGCCTTCAGCCGCCACGTCCTGGACGGCACGGGCCCGATCGACGCACGGCTGGCGACCTGGCGCGGGGACGTCCTGGAGGGCGAGGTCCGATGATGACCGCCTGACCTACCCGTCGCCGAACTCGGCCCGCACGCCGAGCAGTCGGACCGGCCGGTCCCGCTCGAAGCGCTCCAGCGCCGTCAGGGCGGCGCGGGTGATCTCGCCCTCGTCGCTCGTCGGCGCCGGCAGGGTGACGCTGTGCGTGTGCGTGAGGAACGGCGCGAGGCGGACCTTCACCGTGACGCGGACGGCCGGGCGGCCCTCGTCCGCGACGTCCCGGGCCACCCGCCGGGCCAGTTCGGCGACGTGCCGTTCGATCTCGGCGCGGTCCACCAGGTCGTGCTGGAAGGTGGTCTCGCGGCTGTGCGAGCGCGCGACGTGCGGCGCCGCGGTGACCTCGGCGTCACCGGCGCCGTGCGCGAGCAGCCGGTACCAGGGCCCCATCACCGGGCCGAACCGCGCGGCCAGTTCCTCCGGGTCGGCGGCGGCGAGCTGGGCGACCGTCCCGATCCCGGCCGCGGCCAGCTTCCGGGCGGTCTTGGCGCCGATGCCCCAGAGCGCGTCCGTCGGGCGCTCGGCCATGACGGCCGCCCAGTTGTCGCGGGTGAGCCGGAAGGCCTGCCCGGCGGGCGGTCCGCCGGGGGCGGTCGGCTTGGCGAAGCCGGTGGCCAGCTTGGCGCGCAGCCGGTTGTCCCCGATGCCCACCGAGCACCGGAGGCCCGTCTCCTCCCATACCGCCGCGCGGATCCCGGCGGCGAGCGCCTCGGGGTCGTCGGTGCGCGCCCCGACGAAGGCCTCGTCCCAGCCGAGCGGCTCCACCACGACCGGGAACCGGCGCAGCGTGTCCATGAACCGCCCCGAGACCTCCCGGTAGACCGGCGCGTCCACGGGCAGGAACACCGCGTCCGGACACCGCCGGGCCGCCACGCGCAGCGGCATGCCGGACCGGATCCCGTACGTGCGCGCCTCGTACGAGGCGGTGGACACCACCCCGCGCTCGGTCGGATCCCCGGTGCCGCCGACCACAACCGGCCTGCCGCGCAGCTCCGGCCGCCGCGCGACCTCGACCGCCGCGATGAACTGGTCGAGGTCGACGTGGAGCACCCAGTCGGCCGACACGGGCTGCCGTCAGCCCAGGCAGCCGACGTGCGCGAGCGCCCGCTTGAGCAGCACCCCCTGCCCGCCGGGCATTTCCTGCTGCACCAGCGGCGACGCGGCCTCCTCCGGGCTGAACCAGACGAGGTCGAGGGCGTCCTGCCGCGGCCGGCAGTCGCCGGCCACCGGCACGATGTAGGCGAGGGACACCGCGTGCTGCCGGGGGTCGTGGAACTCGGTGATCCCCAGGGTCGGGAAGTACTCCGCAACGGTGAACGGCTGCAACGAGGCGGGGATCCGCGGCAGCGCCACCGGCCCGAGGTCCTTCTCCAGGTGCCGCAGCAGCGCGTCCCGGATCCGCTCGTGGTGCAGCACCCGTCCGGACACCAGCGTGCGGCTGACCGTCCCGTCCGGCCCGATCCGCAGCAGCAGCCCGACCTGGGTGACCTCCCCCGCGTCATCCACCCGCACCGGCACGGCCTCGACGTACAGGATCGGCATCTGCGCCCGCGTGGTTTCGAGCTCCTCGGGCGCGAGCCAGCCGGGCGCGGTTTCCGTGATGTCAGCCATTGCTCGATCGTACGTTCCGGGGCCCGCCGATCGCCGGTCGCCCCGCCAGCAGAATCGGTTCTGCTCTCCCTCACCCCGTGCCGTCGTGCCGGTTCGGCGCCGGCCCGGCCTGGTCCCGTCGGGTGAGCGTGGCGTTTGGCCGCCTGAGCGGCCGGGTAGGCCTTGCAGATGGCGTTCAACAGCGCACGGGCGAGGGCTAGTTGGGCGACGGCCTCGTCGTCGCCGGGGTCGGCTGGGAGGACGCTGCACTGGGAATTGTCGGCCCGGATCCGGGTGAACTGCTAGGCGGCCAGTGCGGTTTGGCCGCGCCCCAGCAGGCCGGGCACGGGCAGTGGGCTCCCCGCAGGGCACCGGGTCCCCGCCCGCACCACCCGGCGCCAACCTCGGCTGCTGACAGGCCATTTGTGGGCGCCGCACCGCCACGCCCACAAACGCAGGTGCCGCTCTCCCCCACGGGAGGAGGGCGGCATTGGCCTACTCGGGTGCGATGGCGCAGCACACGCCGCCCTCGCACCCGGCCGGGGCATCGGCCTTGACGACGTAGACCTCCCAGGGCTCCCGGCCGGGTCCGTGGACCCAGACCTTGTCCTGCAGGGCGTAGCAGCAGGTGATGTCGTTCTCCTCGACCGTCGCCAGTCCGGCGTCGGCCAGGCGCGACGTCGCCGCGGCGACCTGCTCGGCGGTCCCGACCTCGACGCCCAGGTGGTCGAGCCGGGTGTCCTCGCCCGGCGCGCCCTCGACGAGGACGAGCTTGAGCAGGGGATCGGCGATGGCGAAGTTCGCGTAGCCGGGCCGGCGCTTGGCCGGCTCGGTGCCGAAGAGCTTGGCGTAGAAGGCGATCGAGCCTTCGAGGTCGGCGACGCGCAGGGCGAGCTGAACGCGGGACATGGCAGTCTCCCCGGTCCGGATCCTTGATTCGACGGCTGTCGATACAGTCGACGTTGCCACCTGCATAGATGGATGTCAACATAGATGTATGTCGAATCTGGAACTGCCGGTGCTCGACCAGGACGACGCGGCCGCATGCTGCTCGCCGATGGTCCGCGAGCCGCTGGGCGAAGAGGCCGCCGTCGACCTGGCGAGGATGTTCAAGGCCCTGTCGGACCCGGTCCGGCTGCGGCTGCTGTCGCTGATCGCCTCGCACGAAGGCGGCGAGGCCTGCGTCTGCGACCTGACCGGCCCGTTCGACGTGTCCCAGCCGACGATCTCCCACCACCTGAAGGTGCTGCGCGAGGCCGGGCTGGTCGACTCCGAGCGCCGCGGGACCTGGGTCTACTACTGGGTGCTGCCCACCGCGCTGGCCCGCCTCTCCTCCCTCCTGCAGGCCCCGGCGGCCGCGAGATGACCGAGCTCGCCCCGCTCGGCCGTCGGGCGGCCGTGGAGTTCGTCGGGACCGGTGCACTGGTCGCGATCGTGGTCGGCTCCGGCATCCAGGCCACCAGGCTCTCGTCGGACGTCGGCGTGCAGTTGCTGGCCAACTCGCTGGCGACCGTCCTCGGCCTCGGCGTACTGATCGCCCTGCTGGGCCCCGTCTCCGGCGCGCACCTCAACCCGGCCGTCACGCTGGCCGCCTGGTGGACCCGGCGCCGCGGCGGTGACGGCCCGAGCCTGCGCGAGACCGTGGCCTACGTCCCGGCCCAGTTCGCCGGGGCGATCGGCGGCGCGGTGCTGGCCGACGCGATGTTCGCCGAGCCGCTGGTGCGCTGGTCCGGCCATGACCGCTGGTCGCCGCATCTGTGGCTGGGCGAGGCCGTCGCAACCGCCGGCCTCGTCCTGCTGGTCCTCGGCCTCGCCCGGACCGGCCGTGCGCACGTCGCGCCGGTCTCGGTCGCCGCCTTCATCGGCTCGGCGTACTGGTTCACGTCCTCGACCAGCTTCGCGAACCCGGCGGTGACCGTCGGCCGCGCCTTCACCGACACCTTCGCCGGCATCGCCCCCGCCTCCGTCCTGCCGTTCGTCGCCGCCCAGCTCGTCGGCCTCGCGGCCGGTGTCGCGCTGGTCACCGCGCTGTTCGGCCGCCGGTCGCCCGCCGACGAGGACGTCGTCGTCCCGCACGGCGACCACCACTCCGCCCCCGTTTCATGACCGAGGACCTCACCGTGAGCAGTTCCGCCGTCCCCTCCGTGCTGTTCGTCTGCGTGCACAACGCCGGCCGCTCCCAGATGGCCGCCGCATTCCTCTCCAGCCTCGGCGGCGACCGGGTCGAGGTCCGTTCGGCCGGCTCCGCCCCCGCCGCGACCGTGAACCCGGCCGTGGTCGATGCCATGCACGAGGTCGGCATCGACATCTCCGCCGAGACGCCGAAGGTCCTCACCACCGAGGCGGTCCGGGCCTCCGACGTGGTGATCACCATGGGCTGCGGGGACGCCTGCCCGTTCTTCCCCGGCAAGCGGTACCTGGACTGGAAGCTCGCGGACCCGGCAGGCCAGGGGGTCGAGGCCGTCCGCCCGATCCGCGACGAGATCGAGCGGCACGTTCGCGACCTGCTCGCCGACCTCGGCATCGAGCCCCGGGCATTGCCTCCTCGGACGCCGCTCCGGACGGCCCGACCCCACCGCCGTCAGCCCGGCACGATCAGCCCGCTCTCGTAGGCCACGATGACCAGTTGGGCCCGGTCCCGGGCATCGAGCTTGGCCAGCAGCCGCCCGACGTGGGTCTTGACCGTCGCCAGGCTGAGGACCAGGCGGTCGGCGATCTCCTGGTTGGACAGTCCGCGTCCGACGAGTTCGAGCACCTCCTGCTCCCGGCCGGTGATCGCCGTGAGCCCCGCGGTCGGGCGGCGCTGCCCCAACTCGGGCATCCGGGCGAACTCCTCGATGAGTCGCTTGGTGATCCCGGGCGCCAGCAGCGCCTCGCCTCCCGCGATCACCCGGATCGCCGCGACCAGTTCGGCCGGCGGGGTGTCCTTCAGGAGGAAGCCGCTCGCTCCGGCGCGCAGGGCGCCGTAGACGTACTCGTCGAGGTCGAACGTCGTCAGGACGAGCACCCGCACGGACGCGTGCGCCGCGACGATCCGACGGGTGGCCTCCAGCCCGTCGAGCTCCGGCATCCGGATGTCCATGAGCACGACGTCGGGCAGCTCCCGCGCGGCGAGCTCGACCGCCTGGCTCCCGTCCGCGGCCTCGCCGACCGCGGTCATGTCGGACTGCGAGTCGAGCAGAAGGCGCAGACTCCCGCGCAGCAGCGTCTGGTCGTCGGCGATCAGCACCCGGATCACGACCGCTCCTCCAGCGGGATCCGGGCGCTGACCCTGAAGCCTCCGCCGGGCAGCGACCCGGCCGGCTGATCCAGACGACGTTCGCGACGGCGCCCCAGCGGAGGAAGGTGCTGCTCGCCAAGGTCACGGTCACCACGGCACTCGCACTGGTCGCGGGCGGGGTCATCCTCGGCGCGTCCTTCCTGATCAGCCAGGCGGTCATGGCCAACGGCCACGGCGGGGTGTCGCTGAGCGATCCGGGCGTCGCGAGGGCGATGGCCTACGCGGTGCTCTACCTGGTGATCGTCACCGTCCTGGCCACCTCCCTGGGCGCGATCATGAGGGCCACCGCCGGCGCGATCGCCGTGCTCTTCACCCTGGTCTTCCTCGTACCCCAGGTCCTGGACCACCTCCCACAGGACCTGCGCCACACCCTCATGCGGTTCGGCCTGCAACGCGCCGCCGCCGGCGCCGTATCGCTCCACCCCGCGGCGGACACCTTCTCCCCGACGGTGTCGATGCTGGTCTGCGCGGCCTACGCGGCCGTCGCGCTCGCACTGGCGCTCTTCCTGATCGGCCGGCGCGACGCCTAGTAGTAGGCAGGGTCGTCGAGCGCGCTGTCGCTCGGCGTACCCGCATCGCCCGTTCTTGACCTCGAGTTCGAGAACGGGTAGCGTCCCTGCCATGGCGCGGCCGAGAGACTTCGATACCGATGTAGTGGTGGAACGCGCGATGCAGGCGTTCTGGACGCTCGGGTACGCCAACACCTCGCCGGCGGCACTGGCGGAGGCCACTGGCGTGGGCAAGGGGAGTCTGTACAACGCGTTCGGCAGCAAGCGCGAGTTGTTCGAGAGGGCGCTCGACCGATACGACCGTCTGGGGGCGGAGTTCACCGCGGAGTTGCTGGCGCGGCCCGGAACAACCCGCGAATGCCTTCGGGCGTTCCTGTACGACAGCGTGGACTCCGACCTCGCCCAACCGATTCGGCGCGGCTGCCTGGCGGTGAACACGGCCGTCGAGCTGGCCGGACACGATCCGGACATCGCTCGCGCGGTGCACCGCGCCGTGGAGCGGACCATGGCCGCCCTGGAAGCGCGGATCGCGCAGGGCGTCCGGAACGGTGACGTGCCCCGCAGCCTCGACCCGCGCGCCACTGCCGAGTACGTGATGAGCACCCTCGCCGGGCTGCGAGTGATGGCCCGCTCCTACGACGCGGCGACGCTGCATCGCATCGTCGACACCGCTCTGGCGATGCTCGGCTCACTCTGACCGACGCCGATCCCCCTACCCGAAGGGCCCCGGGGGGCCCGAGGGGGCATACCCATACCCCAGTTCTAGACCTGTAGGTCAAGAAAGGAAAGCTCATGGATCTCAACCTCGCCGACAAGACCGCCGTCGTTACCGGCGCCAGCCGAGGCATTGGCCTGGCGATCGCCCAGGCACTTGCCAAGGAGGGCGTGCAGGTCGTCGGAGCCGCCCGCACGGTCTCGCCCGAGTTGAAGGCGTGCGCCGCTGTCGCAGTGTCCGCCGACCTGTCCGAACGCGAGGGCGCCGAGTCCGTGGTGGCGGCGGTAGCGGAACTGGGCGGCATCGACATTCTGGTGAACAACGTCGGCGCCGGCGACGTCGATCACTTCAGTCTCGGGGGCTTCCTCGACGCCGACGACGAGCAGTGGCGGCGGCTGTTGAATCTCAATCTGTTCAGTGCGATGTGGACCACTCGCGCAGCGCTGCCGAGCCTGATCGAGCGGCGCGGGGCGATCGTGAACCTCTCCTCGATCAACTCGCGGGTGCCGGCCATCGGTCCGGTCGGCTACAGCGAGGCCAAGGCGGCCCTGACCAACCTGAGCAAGCGGCTGAGCGAAGAGTTCGGACCCCGAGGCGTGCGCGTCAACACCGTCTCCCCCGGGGTGGTCGGAACGCCGCAGTGGCGTGACCCGAACGGTTTCGGCGCCCGCGTCGCAGCTGCTCACGGCGTCGGGCACGAGGAGTTCCTTTCTGCGATCCCGGCACAGTTCCAGATGGCCTCTCCCCGGATCACCGAGCCGGAGGAAGTCGCCGCCCTCATCACCTTCCTCGTCTCCGACGCCGCGGCCAACATCATCGGGGCCGACATCGTGATCGACGGCGGCACCATCAAGACCTCCTGACCTGCTCCTGGGGTGGATGGGCAGAGCATCGCCGACTTCGAGAAGGACCTTCAGAACAATCTGCACAAGGTCTGGAACCGGATGTCGCCGGGCTCCTACTTCCCGCCTCCGGTGCGCGCGGTGGCCATTCCCAATCCGCACGGCGGAGGCGCGAGGATACTCGGCATTCCCGCTGTCTCCGACCGCGTGGCACAGACCGTGGTGGCCCGTCATCTAATGCGGAGGGTGGATCCCATTTTCCATCCGGACAGCTTCGGATACCGGCCCGGACGGTCCGCCCTGGACGCGGTAGGGAAATGCCGGGAGCGGTACTGGAAGCGGGACTGGGTGGTGGAGCTCAACATCGCCAAGTTCCTCATCGTGTGGCGCTGGCCGATGGGGGCTGCGGCCCGCGCACGCGGCTCAGGCCAGAGGAGTGGCGTGCAACGGGCCGCTGGTCCCGGGCACTCGCCTGGATCTGCAGCCACCACGACGACCGCCCCTGACACTCTCCGGTACTGGCTCCGCGAGTACTCGACGGGTCGCTGCCGAAGGGCGGCATAGCCCCGGGCGACTCCCACGAGCGGGGGAACGGGCGCAACGCCGCCCGTCGGCCTGTGCGACTGGCTGCCCGGCGTTCCGGTAGGACAGCCGAGGATATTCGGCTACACCAATGCGTTCATATGGTATTTCGCTGTTGTGTCTGCCATTCTACTGAAGTTCACCGGCATGGATCGTGGCCTAACGTTAAACGCCGGAATCCTCCGGTTCACTCTCTTGCTAAGCGATCGCCGAACAGGGCCTCAGGGCCTGTGGGATCTTACCGACGCCTCCAGATCAGAAGGCCCTCTCGGCTCGATTGCGTAGAGCACCAACTGCCTGTCACGTGTTTCTACGAGAGATTGGGCCTAGATGACACTGAACATCTCCAGTTCGCCATACTGGCGAACGCTATCCGGTTGGATCGCGGCGGTGGCGCTGATCGCCGGCGCCGCCGTGGCGTTGACGCCCGCACGGGCACACGCCGTCGCTTCACCCATTTCCCTGGGCACGGCGAGCAGTTTCGCGGTCCTGGGCGGTCAGTCGGTCAGCAACACTGGTCCTTCCGTGATCACCGGAGACCTCGGGGTGAGCCCCGGGACGGCAGTCAGCGGATTTCCGCCCGGTATGGTGAACGGAACCATCCACTCGGCGGATGCGGTCGCCCTGCAGGCCCAGAGTGACCTGACCGTGGCCTACAACAATGCCGCCAGCCAGGCCAAGGACGCCAGCCTCACCTCGCCGGGAGACCTCGGCGGCCTGACGCTGGTCCCGGGTGTCTACAACGCCTCCTCCTCCATCGGGCTCACCGGAACGCTCACCCTGGACGCGGGTGGGGACCCGAACGCCGTCTGGGTGTTCCAAGTCGGATCGACCCTGACGACCGCTTCCGCCAGCCGGGTGAACCTGATCAATGGCGCTGCACCCTGCAATGTCTTCTGGCAGATCGGAAGCTCCGCCACGCTCGGCACCAACTCCACCTTCGTGGGCAACATCCTGGCCCTCACGTCGATCACCGTGACCACGGGGACGACCATCGACGGTCGGGCCCTGGCCCGGAACGGGTCGGTGACGCTGGACACCAACACGATCACCCGTGAGACGTGCGCCGGCGGGACGACGGGTGGCACGACCGGCGGGACCACCGGCGGCACCACGGGCGGGACCACCGGCGGCACCACCGGCGGGACCACCGGCGGGACCACGGGCGGCACGACCGGCGGCACCACGGGCGGGACCACCGGCGGCACCACGGGCGGGACCACCGGCGGCACGACCGGCGGCACCACCGGCGGCACGACCGGCGGCACCACGGGCGGGACCACGGGCGGCACGACCGGTGGCACGACCGGCGGCACCACCGGCGGGGACAACTGCCCGCCCGAGCCGTGCCCGCCGGACCCGTGCCCGTGACGGTGGCTGCGAGGCGGTCACCCGCTCGGTGAAGGTGGCCTCCAGCGGCACACGACGAATCTCATGCAGATCGTCGCGTGCCGCTTGGGGTCGGCACCGGGCAGGCATTCCGAAGATCACAGCGGCCTGTGTGCGAGGGGAGCAACGAAGATGGAAACGACTGGGCGCGGCACCTTGCCCGGCGCCGTCGGGCCACAGGATGTGGAGGTCCCGTTCTGCGGACTGGTCCACGACCCGGTCACGGCCGGCACGGTGCCGCACGTGCCGCCTTCGGCCGGGGAATCCGGCGGGCCCCCGGGCTTTGCAGGTCTGCCGCGCCCGCTGCGGGCGTCCGTGAGCATCGCTGCGGCCCTGTGTCTGGCGGTCGCTCTCGTCCACGTGGTCATGGTGTTTCTGTACGTCGCCCCTTCGAACGAAGTGTCGCAGCGCTACCGCAAGCAGATCAATGCCTGGATCTACCCGCTGTTCGAGCAGAACTGGCGACTCTTCGCCCCGGATCCGCAATCGGTCACCCAGCAGATTTCCGCGAGGACCCTCCACGTCTCCGCCGACGGCACCCGCCAGGTCAGCGACTGGTTCGACCTGACCGCCGTCGACGATTCCGCCATCAACCACAACGCCTTCCCGAGCCACACCTCCCAGAACATGCTGCGCCGCGCCTGGGACGCCTATGCCGCATCGCACGGAAACGATGATCAATCGAACTCAGAACGAGCGCTGATGCTGCAGAAGTACCTGCGCAACATCGCTGTGGACCGTGTATCCGCCTACCGGCACAGCGCATTCGAGGACATCGAGTTGCGGGTGATCACACGGCCTATCGCCGCCGACACATCAGCCGGCCCCCGTCCGAACACACCGGCCCAGACCAGGTACCTGCCCTGGTGGAAGGTGGCATCCGATGGAAACTGAGCAGGCACCCCGCGTGGCGCCCGCACCGCACCACCCGGCCGCACAGGCCTCGGGTACGCACGCGCAGCGGCTGCTCGATCGCCTCGGAGCGCCGCGCACCGTCCTGACCAGGCCGCCGATCTCCCTCTACGCCGCGGCGGTGCTGCGCATCGGGTACGGGCTGCTCTACCTCGCCCTCCTGCTGAGGGAGTTCCCGCACCGCAACGAAATCTGGGGTCCTGGCTCGCCGTGGACGCCCGCACTGGCCTCCGAGCTGTTCCACCAGACGGACTGGTCCAGCATCCTGACCCTGTCCGACAGCCAGGCGTACTTTGAGGCCTGCTACGCGCTGGCTCTGGTCACCTCCGCACTGTTCATGCTCGGCTGGCACACCCGGGCGGTGTCCGTCCTGTTCGCGATCGTGGTCGCCTCCTTCCACGCCAGGGCCATCTTCATGACGGACGGAGGCGACAACCTCATCCTGCTGATGGCCCTGTACCTGCCCTTCACCGCGTGCGGCCGTCGCTGGTCCCTCGATGCGCGCAGAGCCCGGATCCGATCATCCGCGGGCAATGCCGAACGATCGGCAGGAAGCCGCGGAGCGCGCGACCTGGTGGGACAACTCGGTGACGCGCGAAGGATCTTGACCACGGTGCTGCACAACTGCGGCATGTTCGTCATCGCGGCTCAGGTCTGCTTCCTCTACGGATCCGCAGGGCTGTACAAGGTGCAGGGCGGCTCCTGGGGAAGCGGAACCGCCCTCCACTACGTCCTGAACCTCGATCTGTTCCGGCCGTGGCCCGCGCTGTCGCTCCTGGTGGACAGCCATCCGATGCTGGTCGCCGTCGCGAGCTATGCGACCGTGCTCCTGCAAGTAGCCTTTCCGTTCGTCCTGTTCGGCAGGTACAAGTACCTCGTGCTCATCATGCTCCTCGGCATGCACGTAGGCATCGCGGTTCTCCTGGGACTCCCGGTCTTCTCCGGAGCAATGATCATCGCGGATGCCGTGTTCCTGCCGGACCGCTTCTGGACGTTCTTGGGACACGCCTGTCGGAGCACCCTGCGGCGAACAACCGAAGGCAGGGTGGGGACGTTGTCCACGGCAGAAGCTGCGCCCGTACCTCCGCAGACCGGATCGGCCGGCTGAAGGGCCGGCCCCGCAAGACAGGGACGGCGGAGCATGCCCGACACCATGCCGCCAGTGATCATCTACGACGGCAGCTGCGGCTTCTGTCGCGCAGCCATCCGCTTCCTCATGCCGCGCCTGGCCCTGGCCGGCGTGATCCAACCCTGGCAGAGCGCCGATCTGACGACCTGCGGGCTGACTGAGGGTCAGGCCAGGGCCCGGATGTGGTTCGTCCAGGGCGACCAATGCCACGGCGGTGCCGCCGCCTTCGCGGCCTGGGCCCGGACCGGCAACGCCAGCGCCCGTGCCGCCGGACGCCTGCTGTCGCTGCCTGGAGTCATTCAGATGGCAGCCGGGGCCTACTGGCTCGTCGCCAGGAACCGCCATCGGATCCCTGGGTCCTGGGAGCACACATGCACGCTCTGAGCGCCTCTTGTGCTGGACGCGACAAAATTGCCTGGGCCTGCGACGGGCATCCCACGTGAGTGCGGCCGGGAGTGAGCAGGGCCGTACCCGGCCCCGGCGCTGTGCAACCCTGCGTCCCTGACGCCCTGCTGGCGGCGGCCGTGGCCTGGCTGAACCCGGCCACGGGAGGTGGTGGTCCGCTCGCAGGGAAAGATCCGCGCGGACGTGGTCCACAAGAGGATCGTTGCGATGGGCTTCGCGGGCGGGGAACGCACTGCCCGCCGCACGGTCGCCGAGGCAGAGGCCCAGTTCAGGGCCGGTCGGCGCTGTGTTCACAGGCTTTGGGTGCCCGAGCCGGAGACGTGAGCCCATGCCCCCGGCAAGGCTGGGGGCCTCGTGTCTAGGTAGCGGGCTCGCCCCAGGTGATGCGTTCTACAGCATGCGGCGGGAACGACACCCGAGATCCGTCCTTCTGAGTAACGTGCACCCATCCGCGCTCGTCGATACGGATAATGCCCTCGACCGACTCGCCGAGCGCAACGCCAGGGCTCACGTAGCCCGCCCCATGGGCCAGATGCACTGTTCCGGGGTTCGCTTCAAGGCCTGCCATGACCCGATTGTCCAAGCTCGATCCCGGGCCCGCCACCGGAGCCCTGTCACGCCGCCCACCCGTCCGGCCCCAGAGCCGCCCAAGGGGCCTGCTGTCCAGCTTTGTGCCCTCGTCGGCCCGATAACTGAGCCGTTGCGCCTGTCCTTCCTGAGGGTCCGGGGGCGGCCTGGCCGGGGTGGCACGGTTTCCGTTGAGGAGTCCGCCGACTACTCGGGGGCGCTTGATCGCGGCTGCGAGCATGTGCCGCTGTGCGCGGTCGGACACGTCGGGTTTGTCGGTGCCGCCGCTGTGCTACACGTGGAACGGGACGGTCGTCACGACGACCTTCGGCAGGGGGCGCAGCGCCCTCCGTAGCCGAGCCGCGAGTCGGTTGTGCAGGAGGCGGTGGCGCCAGTGCCGTACGACGATCTCCGGGAGGATGACGGTCAAGGTGAGGTCCGGGCGCTGGTGGTGCAGCGACTCGATGTAGTTGACCAGCGGTGCGACGATCGCGCGGTAGGGGGAGAGGACGATCTTCAGCGGTAGGTGGTCGCCCCACAGGTTCCAGTACTCGCGGAAGCGTTGGGCCTCGTCCGCGCTGGGGCTGATGTGGAGCGCGAGGACGGGCTGCTGGAGCGAGGCGGCGTAGGCCAGCGCTCGCATGCCGGCCAGGTTCAGTGCGGCGATCGGCACGATCGACAGGGGGTGGATCTCCTCGGGAGTCTCCTCGCTCTCCGCTTCGGCCGTGGTCTCGAACGGCGCTCCGGGCGCGGCGCCCGGTGTCTGTGCGGTGGCTCGTGTTGCGC
The DNA here is from genome assembly GCF_019192735.1 of Kitasatospora aureofaciens. Classification (GTDB taxonomy): domain Bacteria; phylum Actinomycetota; class Actinomycetes; order Streptomycetales; family Streptomycetaceae; genus Kitasatospora; species Kitasatospora aureofaciens_A. Next base: position 47,772 of record NZ_JAHTKP010000027.1, on the reverse strand, counting down.
CGTCCCCCGAACTCGGAGGTGTGATGGTACGGCTGGGGACTTCGACGGCATGGGGATGCAGGGCGATCGCCGCGCCGACTGTGTCGTAGTGGTGCCGGATTCGTGTCGTCACGAGGACGAACAGTCCCACCGTGAGCACGGCGAACCAGGCGCCCTCGGTGAACTTCGTGATGCCGGCGGTGATGAGGACGATCGCCGAGAGCAGGGCGCCGGTGGCGTTGAAGGCCAGGCTCTTGCGCCAGTGGCGGTCGCGCAGGCGCCACCAGTGAACGACCATGCCGGCCTGCGACAGTGTGAAGGCGAGGAAGACGCCGACGGCGTAGAGCGGGATCAGAGGGGCGGTCTTGCCGCCGAACGCCGCGTAGATCGCGGCCGCGGCGACCGAGAGCAGGATGATCCCGTTGCTGAAGGCCAGACGGTCGCCCAGCCTCAGGAAGATCCGCGGTGCCTGGCTGTCGCGGGCCAGCAGGAACAGGACGCGGGGGAAGTCGTTGTAGGCGGTGTTGGCCGCGAGGAGCAGGATCGCAGCGGTGGCGGCCTGGGTGAAGACGTAGAAGAAACCAGAGCCGAAGGTGCGATGGGCGAGCTGTGACAGCACCGTCTCGTTCGCGCTGGGCACGACGCCGTCGAGGTGGACCAGAGCGATCGTGCCCGCGAACAGTGCGACGAGCAGGCCGACCATCCAGGTCAGTGTCGTGCGGGCGTTGCGCCACTCGGTCGGCTGGAAGGCGGGCACCGCGTTGGAGATCGCCTCGATGCCCGTCATCGCCGTCGAGCCGGAGGCGAAGGCACGCAGGACCAGGAGCAGGCTGATGCCCTCGGTCGCGGTCGGCTGTGGTGTCGACGTCGGGTGGAAACCGCGGCCGGCCGCGTCGGACAGACCCACGGCGACGAGTGCGAGGACTGCGAGGACGAAGGCGTACGTCGGTGCGGCGAACAGCGCACCCGCCTGCCGCACACCGCGGAGGTTCCCGGCGAGCAGCACAGCGATCACGACGACGCCGATCGGCACGATGTCGGGTTCGAGCGAGGGGATCGCCGAGGTGACCGCCGCCATCCCGGAGGCGATCGAGACCGCGACCGTGAGGATGTAGTCGGTCATCAGACCGGCAGCGGCCGCCAGCCCGGGAACGCGGCCCAGGTTGGCGGTGGCCACGATGTACGAACCACCGCCGTGCGGATAGGCGCGGATCGTCTGGCGGTAGGACACCCCGACGGCGAGCATCAGGAACACGATCGTCACGGCGATCGGCACCGAGTACCGCAACCCGGCGGCACCAGCGAGGACGAGGACGGCCAGCATCGCCTCAGGTCCGTACGCGACCGAGGAGAGCGCGTCGGCGGAGAGCACCGGCAAGGCCACCAGCTTGCGCATCCGCTCATGCGCGATCGCGGTGCTCCTCAGCGGAGCCCCGAGCAACGCGTGTCGGACCCTGGAACCGACCCGGCCGAGCCGAGAAGTCCGTGTGTCCTCGCTGGTCGCCTCAACCGCCGGCGGTCGTCCGCCAACCGTGGCGACCCGCACGAAACGACCGAAGCGGACCGGCAGGATCTCCGAAGGAGCGGGATAACGACCGAGATCCGGATCCACCGGCAGCGCACGTCGCCATGCCTGCGGATCCCCGGCAACCCGACCCCACTCAAGCCCCACCCGGCGCAACACCCCGAGCTGCTCCGCGTCGAGCGCCGACAGCAGGGCGTCGGGGCTCGACGCGCCGCCTTCCTGGGCACCGCCATCGCCCCGACTCGTACTCGACACAGCACACAGTGTTACGCATGGTGTCCCCTGCCCGGGGCAAGGCACACGCCGGGCCGCCACATGCTCGGCACGGCGGGCGGCGTATCCCTCACCTCATCCGAACGCGGGTGCAGGCCGGCCTCGTGCCTTCGTGCACGCAGCCCGCCGACACGTGGTCTCAGGCCGACGGCGCCGACTCGGCGCGGCAGATCCTCACAGCCACCGGCGTCAGCTGCGAGCGTCCCGGCGAAGCGTCCTGACCGCTGCACCGCCCGTATGGTCTGGAGGGCCAGGCCGAGACCGAGTGGTCACGCGAGTAGCGGGACCAGCCGCGGCCAGAGGGACGGGCGCGGCGCGGCGCATCACCGGTGTCTGCGCCGGACGTCCATCCGTGCGGGAAGTCAGGGTCGGGGCCGGCGGTGAACGGCATGGTGCCGTCCGCTGCTGATCGTTGTCACCCGCCTGCCCGCGGGTCTCCGGTTGGCACACCCGCGGCTGTCAGGAGGTCGGTGCCGGTGCGCGTGTTCGCCGGGTCGGACGCCGCTGTCATCAGCCACTCGGCGGCGGAGGCCTCGGCCTCGGGGGGAATCACCAGGAGCTCAAGGCGCGTAGGGGTGAAGGAGCACACGACCACCTCGTCCGCGTCCTGTTCCTGTTCGAACCACCCGACGTGGATGACGTGGCCGGCGACCGGGACGCGCCGGGGGATGACCGGCCAGTGCGTCGGATTCACGGTGACGCGGGTGACCCTCCCCCACGTGGGGTCCAGTGCTGCCGCCAACGGGGGCAGTTCGCGCAGGAGGTCGTGCGAGCGCGGCCACCAGGCCCCGTCCAGCCGGCCCCGGGTGGCGCCCTCGGGTGTCAGCGTGAGTCGGACCGGCGGTTCTGGCCCCGGTGGCTGGGCAGCGGTGGGATCGGAGGTCGCGGTCATGTCGAACACCCGCCTCGGGCTCGTTGTGGACGGCCTGATGCAGCCGCCAGGGCACCGCAGTAATCCGCAGGCCGTGGACGGTGAACTCTTCCACCGTATAACCCGGCCACAGCCCTGGCCTCCGGGGTGAGCACGGGGCGGTTGGTGGGCCGCCGTCGGGAGTTGCCGGAAACGTTCGGACAGCGCATGTACGCATGGGCGCAGAGTGTGCGCGCTGTGCTGCCGGGCGCGGCTGCGGCCGGTCTCCGCTGAGGGGCCGCCTACCGTTCTGGCACGGCGAGGTGATCGGCGGTGCCGCCCCGCCACTCGACCAGGAGGAGGCTCGCGTCATCGGTTGTGGTCCCACCTCTCTCCCGCATCAGCCAGGATGGATCTTGTCGCCGTGGGGTGCGGCGCAGGGTATCCCTCGGGTGACTTTTCTGGCCAAACGTCACGCGCGGGAATCTTTGAATAATGATTTATGTGCATGGCGGCCTCGAATTCTCGCAGTGCGGAGTATTCTGGACAGTGCCGGGAGAAGTTACCGGTAGGACGATCGCGAGGAGGCGAATATGCAGATCAGTGAGGCAGGATCCCTGGCTCTGCGACTCGTGATCGCAAAAATGTCCGCCCTTTCGGCGGGAAGATCATAGGGCGATGAGAGTCGGGGGGCGCAGATTCAGATCCTGCTGCCCCGGCCGACGTGACGTTTACGCAGGCCGGCAGGCCGTCCCCGTAGCAATGCGGGGACGGCCTTTTCTGGGGCGGGGCTTGTGTCATGGTTCGGCGGAGGCCGGACCACCGCCGATGTTGGGCGGTGGTGAAGCGGGTGGCGGAGGCCGCTGTAGCGGTGTGGAGCGCCCGGTGTGGCGGATTCGGCGCCTTGAAGCTGGCAGTCACCTGCGGATCGGCGTGTTCTTGACCGCAGCTTCCCGTCGTTGCTGTCTGCCGCGATGCAGGACCGTTTGGCCCCGGAGTCGACAGCCACAGCCGCAGCCGCGCCGTGGTGAGGAGCGACATCGGGGAATCTGGAGGGAGCAGAATAAGCCTCATAATCGGAGCGCGAACTGGGGTCAAGGGGCCTCCTGACCCACTGAAACAACCCGTCAAGGGACCGCGGTGGGTGAGCCTCGGGTGCATCCGGATGACACGGCCAGGACGTCGGGGAGCAGGTAGTGCGACAGGGGGCTGTGGCGCAGTTCACCGGGAAAGGGTGGCAGGGTGTTGTCGCGGACAGCTGCGACTGTCGACGCATGACGATGACAGACGAGGACTGCCTCGCCGAGCCCCTGGCATTCAACGAGCAGTTCGAGGCCGCTGCCGCGAGCCGTCCGGCTTCACTCGCACCCCCACCATGAGGATCCGAAGGCACCACCAGCGGGCGTCTCCAGGCTGCGTGCCTGCTGCCGCGCCGCCACCGGAACTCGGCGGCGGCCGGACGTCAGGCCCCGGCGCTGCGGGGGTCGGTGGCGGGGGCCGGGGTGAGGCGGTAGGACGGGAGGCCGCGGCGGCGTATGAGGAGTTCGGCGACGACGAGGTTGGGCAGCCAGCAGAGGAAGGGCACGACGGCGTAGGCAGTGTCGAAGATGCGCGTGCCGTCCACGGGGCCCTGGGCGGTGAGCAGTTGGAGGGCGATGAGGACGCCGAGCCAGGCTCGTAGGGTGACGGCGGCGTAGGTGAGGGCGAAGCTGCGGATCATCCAGGCGCGGTGGCCGGGCAGGTCGCGGTTGCGGGCGGCGTGGTAGCCCCGCCAGGTGGTCCAGGCCCAGAGCAGGGCGAGGCTGCCGAACCCGAAGAAGCCGTCGAAGGCGATCGAGCTGACGAACGACATGACGAACGCGGCCACGGAGCCGACGGCGATGCCGAGGACGTAGACGCGGCCGGTCCAGCGGTGGACCGCGAGGGACCTTCGGCGCAGTGCGGTGGAGAACTGGAACGGGCCGACGAGCAGCGCCAGCGAGGCCGTCACGATGTGGACGTAGAAGGCGACTTGGATGGCGATCGGGCGCTCGGCGTAGGTGCGGGACAGGCCCCCTTGCGACGCGGCGATGGGCAGTCCGGCCTGGGCGTAGGTGGCCACGACGTACCCGACGATCGCGAGCGACGTCAGCAGGACGACGGCCCACGGGACTCGTCCGCGCCTCCCGGTCCGTGCGGTGGGGGTGGTCGCGACGGGAGCGGTGGTGCTGGTCATGGAAGTCCCCGATCTGCTCGATGTGAGGTGGGATCACGTCCAGTAGGTAGCCGCACGGCCGGTTCGGCAGTCACCCCCCCCAATGTGGACAGTGTGAACTTACGCGCCGATGTGGACGCCGTCAACATCCCCGGCTCACAGTCGGCAGTGGCTCAATTACCGGGCAGCACCATGGGATTCGAGGGCGAGAAGCCGACTCTGCCTCGTCGACGGATCAGACCGGGGGCGACTCGTCGACGAAAGTGTTCACGCTGTTAACATTGAGCATGGATTCAGCGCCCACCACCCCGGAGCAAAGGGCCTACCACCACGGGAACCTCCGCGAAGCGCTGGTGCAGGCCGGAGTCGAACTCGCCCGTGAAGGCGGCCCGTCGACCATCGTCCTGCGCGAGACCGCACGTCGCGTCGGCGTCTCGCCCAACGCGGCCTACCGGCACTTCTCCGCCCTGCCGGACCTGATCGACGAGGTGGCGCTGGAGGCCCGCCGCCGGCTGGCCGAGGCCATGGACGCCGAGCTGAGCCGGTGCGAACCCACGGGCGACGCAGGGGCCGACGCGGTGAGCCGGCTCGCCGCCGTCGGTCGCGGCTACATCCGCTACGCCCTGGCCGAACCGGGGCTGTTCGCCACCGCCTTCCCGGGCTGCCGGCCGCGCGCCGCCGAGCCCACCGACCCGGCCCCCACAGTGGCGGCGCGGCGCGGGCCCTTCGCCATCCTCCAGGAGGCCCTCACCGCGATCGACGCCGCGCACCTCCTGGCCGACCCCGTGGAGACGGCCACCCTCAACGCCTGGGCCGGCGTTCACGGGCTCTCCCTGCTCCTGCTCGGCCCGCGCGCCGAGCTGTCCGAGGAGGAGCGCGAAGCCGCCATCACCCACGGTGTCGCCTTCGTGGTCCGGGGTCTCACCCTCACGGCCGTCGGCCGAACTCCCGTCCGCCGCCGCTGACTTCCTCAGCCCGGAAGGCCCCCTTCCTGCTCGGTGGCGACGCGGGAAGAGGGCCCGATTGGTCGCGTCGTCGACGCCGCACCCACCGTTACTACTTGACAGGCTGCGTAATACTGTCACGCGTGTGATCCGGGACGCAGGCGGAACGGGCTGCGCTGCCCCCTGCCCGTCCCCCCATGAACGCAAGAACCTCGGAGCCCGAGATGCACCCCTTCCTCGACCACCGAGGGCCGCTCGCCTTCGCGCACCGGGGCGGTGATCTCGGGCACCCCGAGAACTCGCTCGCCGCGTTCGAGGCCGCCGTCGCCCTCGGCTACCGGTACCTGGAGACGGACGTGCACGCGACCGCCGACGGCGTGCTGGTGGCGTTCCACGACACCCGCCTCGACCGGGTCACCGACCGGGCCGGGACGATCGCCGAACTGCCCTGGCGCACGGTCGGGCAGGCCCGGATCGGTGGCACCGAGCCCATCCCGCTGCTGGAGGACCTGCTCGGCGCGTTCCCCGAGGCCCGCTTCAACGTCGACGTCAAGGTGGAGCCGGCCGTACGGCCGCTGGTCGAGGCGATCCGCCGCACCGACGCGTGGGACCGGGTCTGCGTCGGTGGCTTCTCCGACACCCGCCTCGCCGCCGTCCGCGCCGCCGCCGGTCCCCGGCTGGCCACCTCGCTCGGCCCGCGCGAGGTGGCACGGCTGCGGTTGCACTCGCTGGCCGAGACGCTGATCCCTGAGCCACTGCTCCGCGAACGCCGGGCGCCGTGGTCCGGGGTGTGCGCGCAGGTGCCGGAGCGGCACCGGGGCGTCCGGGTGGTCGACCGGGCCTTCGTGCGCACCGCCCACCGTCACGGCCTGCAGGTCCACGTCTGGACTGTGGACGACCCCACACGGATCAGGGCTCTCCTCGACCTGGGTGTGGATGGCATCATGGCCGATCGCATCGACGTCCTGCGCGACGTCCTCGGCGAGCGCGGCTGCTGGACCGACGGCAGCAGCGGCTCCAGCACGGTGATTGGAACCCCATGAACACCGCGACCCACCTGCCGGACCACCCGGCCACCGCGGCCGACGGCCGCGACCTGCGCCGGATGCAGTTCGGCTGGTACATCAACGACTGGGCCAACGCCGCCTTCTCGGCCACCGTCCTGACGGTGTTCCTCGGGCCGTACCTGACCTCCATCGCCAAGAACGCCGCCGACGCGTCCGGCGACGTGCACCCGCTCGGCCTCTCGGTCCGCGCGGGGTCGTTCTTCCCGTACACGGTGTCGTTCTCCGTCCTGGTCTCGGTCGTGGCGATGCTGCTGGCCGGCACGGTCGCGGACCGCACCGGGCGGCACAAGGAACTGATGTGCGGCTTCGCCTACGTCGGCGCGACCGCCACGATGGGGATGTTCTTCCTCGGCGGCGACCGCTACCTGCTCGGCGGCGGACTGCTGGTGATAGCCAACATCGCGTACGCGGTGTCGGTCGCGCTGTCGTACGCCTACCTTCCGGGCCTGGCCACGCCCGACGAGCGCGACGCGGTCTCGTCCAAGGGCTGGGCCTACGGCTACGCGGGCGGCGGTCTGCTGCTGATCGCCAACCTGGCGCTGTTCGAGGGCCATGACGCGCTCGGCCTCTCCTCCGGCACCGCCGTGCGGATCTGCCTGGCCTCGGCCGGCCTCTGGTGGGCACTGTTCACCGTCGTCCCGCTGCTCCGGCTGCCCTCCCGCGCCGGCGTGGCCCCCGGCCGTACCCAGGTCGCGCCCGACCGCCCCGCCGCCGGCAGCCTGCGCGAACTCGCCCGCACCCTGCGCGGCATGCGCCGCTACCCGCTCACCCTGCTCTACCTGGGCGCCTTCCTCTGCTACAACGACGGCATCCAGACCGTCGTCTCCCAGGCCTCCCTGTACGGCAGCGAGGAACTCGGCATGGACCAGACCACGTTGGTCGCCGCCGTCCTGGTGGTCCAGATCGTGGCGATCGGCGGCGCGCTGCTCCTCGGCCGCATCGCCGGCCGGTACGGCGCCAAGCGGACCGTCCTCGGCTCCCTGGTCGGCTGGGTGATCACCCTCGCCCTCGGGTACTTCATGCCCGCCCACCGGCCGGCCTGGTTCTTCGCCCTGGCCTGCATGATCGGCCTGGTACTCGGGGGCAGCCAGGCGCTCTCGCGCTCGCTGTTCTCCCACCTCATCCCGGCCGGCCGGGAGGCCGAGTACTTCAGCGTCTACAAGATCAGCGACCGCGGCACCAGTTGGATGGGTCCGCTGGTCTTCGGCCTCGCGTACCAGATCACCGGCAGCTACCGTTCGGCGATCATCTCGCTGCTGGTGTTCTTCGTCATCGGCTTCGCCGTGCTGGCGAAGGTTCCGGTCCGCCGCGCCATCGAGGCCGTCGGCAACCCGGTCCCCGAGCGCCTCTGACGACCCGGATCCGGACCCGGCGTGTTCGCCGCGCTCGACTGACCGGCAGACGGGGCCCGGCCCGGATCGCGCGATCCGGGCCGGGCGCGCGTTCGGCTCGGGGTCAGGTGGCGCGGATCAGGACGAGCGATCCGTTCAGGTGGGACTGCCGCCGCAGGTGGCCGTACCGCTCGTCCCACGTGCCGTCGGCGAGGTCCTGCGCGAGCCGCTCGGTGTACTGCCGGGCCAGGTCCGGTTCGACGAAGCTCCACGCCGAACAGGACTGGCGGGCGGCCGGGTCCAGCAGGAGTTCGGGGCGGGCGTAGTACGCCTCGTTGAAGCCGTCGACGCAGTCGGCCGGGATCGGCACCGTGGTGACGTCGGCCCGGCCGCCCAGGGCCTCGGTGATGTCCCGGATCGACGGGTAGCGCCGCGCTTCGGTGTCGAGCACCAGCGGCGCGTACTCGTGCAGCCAGAAGTCCCGTACCAGGTCCGGGTCGCAGGTGAGGACGACGACCGGGCCGCGGGCGACCCTGCGCATCTCCCGCAGCCCGGCCTTCACGTCGCTCCACTGGTGCACGCTGAACGTGGTCATCGCGGCGTCGAACGTGTCGTCGGCGAACGGCAGGTTCTCGGCGACCCCGTCGATCGCCTCGGGCAGGTGCGCGGGCCGCTGGGCACGCATCGACGCCGACGGTTCCACCGGGGTCACGTCGAACGCCGCCGACTCGTACGAGCCGGCCCCGGCGCCCACGTTGACCACGGTGCGCGCGCCGGCCAGTGCCTGCTCGATCAACGCGGCTATCCGTGGCTCGGGTTGCCGGTAGGAGGCGTACGATCCCCCGATCGTGCCGTAGTCCGCGTCGCCCGCGCTGCCGTCCGCCATCCGCTGTCTCATGAGGCTCCCTTCAGCCAATTCCCGTACTTGCCCGGCATGCTCGCCGGGCTCACCTGCCCGGCAACCGGTACGACGATAGACCTTGCCCCTGGGGGCAAAGTCAACCGCCCGGGCCTGTGGGGAGCATGCCGTGGAGATGGGAGCCGTGGTCGCCGGACGCCGCGTCAGGTCGGCGGCCGGCGACCACGGGGCGCGGGGGTCAGGCCGCGGCGCGGCGGGCGGCGAGGTCGTCGAGGATGGTGGCGGTGGTGGTGGCCCCGAAGCGTTCGGCGCCCGCGGCCACGAACTCCAGCATGCGGTCGAGGGTGCGGACGCCGCCCGCCGCCTTGACCTTCATGTGTGCGGGGGTGTTGGCGCGCATCAGCCTGACGTCCTCCAGGGTTGCTCCGCCGGGCGCGAAGCCGGTGGAGGTCTTCACGAAGTCGGCGCCCGCCAGCGCGCTGAGGCGGCAGGCGCGGATCTTCTCCTCGTCGGTGAGGTAGGCGTTCTCGAAGATCACCTTGACCGGGCCGGCGCCGGCCGCCACCTCCACGACCGCCTCGATGTCCTGCCCCACCGCGCGGTCGTCCCCGCTGCGCAGCAGGCCGATGGTGAGCACCATGTCGAGTTCGGCCGCCCCCTGGGACAGGGCGACCTCGGCCTCGTGGACCTTGACGGCCGTGGTGGACCCGCCGTGCGGGAAGCCGATGACGGTGCCGACCGCGACCCCGGTGCCGGCGAGCGCCTTGGCCGCCAGGGCGACGTCGGCGGGGCGCACGCAGACGGAGGCGACGTCGTAGCTCGCGGCCAGTGCGCAGCCCCGTAGGACCTCATCGGTGGTCAGTTCGGGCCGCAGGAGCGAGTGGTCGATCATCTTGGCCAGCTGCGGGACATCGATGCTGGTGAGGTCCATGAGCCTGTCCTTAGGGTGGGCGTTGCGCGTTTCGACCGGTAAGGGAGGTGCGGCAGTGCGGACTGCTTCGACCATAGACCCGTGCCATCTAGCTGTCTATACGGCTAGACAACCAGGCGGCCGAAGCCCCGGTGGGCCGACCCCGAGCCGACAGCCCGTTCCGCTGTGGCGCAGATCACCTTGCACACCTCTTGCCCCTGCTGCCATTCATGGGCATCTGTCCCGCTCTGTTCAGGTCTAGGCTGGTTGACTAGACAGCTAGACGGCGTACTCTCAATTTCGGAGGCCCCCTTTTGGGAACGGATTTTGCACCCAGGTACTACCAGATCGAACAGGCGCTTCGAAGCCGGATCGCCGAGCATCGACCACACGACCCGCTACCCTCGGAAACGGCGTTGTGCGAGGAGTTTGGGGTAAGCCGAATGACTGCCAGAGCAGCCGTTCAACGGCTCGTCACAGAAGGCCTCGTGTACCGCGTTTCCGGGCGCGGGACATTCGTCGCCGAGCCGCCGACCCACCGCCGTGTGGAAAGCCTCGTGCGGTTCAGCGAGGAAATGCGCCGGCAAGGCCGGACGCCTTCGTCCCGGCTGATTTCGGCCGGCACCCGGGCGGCCCTGCCGGAGGAGGTCAACCGGCTCCGGCTGCCCGGATCGGCGCGGGTCGCGCAGGCGCGGGTCGTGGAGATCTGCCGGGTGCGGCTGGCCGACCGGATCCCGACCGCGCTGGAGCGGGCGGTGTTCCCCGAGGCCCTGTCCGCCCTGCTGGACGTGGACTTCACGACCGCGTCGATGCACGAGGCGCTGGCCGGGCTCGGCCGGATCCCGACGCGCGGGCACTCGTCCATCAGGGCCGCGGCGGCCGGCGAGGTCGAGGCCGACCTGCTCGCCGTGGCACCGGGTTCCGCGCTGCTGGTCGAGGAGCGCCTGATCCTGGACCAGGACGACCGGCCGCTCGAACTCACCGAGTCCCGGTACGCGGGCGACAGATATGCCCTCGATGTCGCCTTCGAGGTCGATTCCTGAAATCACCCGAGCGACCCGCGGTTCGAGTGACGGCAACGGTGCCGGTGAAATCATGCCGGGAATTTCCGAGGGGAACTGCACTGTCGGCAGGGCGACGCGGCCCGGGCCGATTCGAGTGTCGTGGAATTTCATGCATGCGTGGAGGGAATACCGTGTACGCGTATCTGATGACCTCCCCCGGGGAGCTCAGTCGTACCATCGTGCCCGACCCGGAATGCCGGGAGAACGAAATCCTGCTGGAGACCGAGGCGGTTTCCATCTGCTCGACCGACGTCTCGTACTTCCGCGGCCACCTCTTTCCGGAGGCCTGGCCGATCATTCCCGGGCACGAGTACGTCGGCCGGGCCGTCGAGGTCGGACAACAGCTCAGGAACGACGTGCGGCCGGGCGACCGGGTCACCTACTGGGGGCAGACGGACTTCGGCGGAATGGCCGAGTACCGGGCGCTCCGGCCGCTCTTCCCGGGCCGGCACGGCGTCGAGACGGCGTGGTACACCGGGCGCAACTTCTACGACGCCGACCAGGCCGCCGCCGTCGTCCTGCCGCCGTCCGTGCCCTCCGATCTGGCCTCCGTGATCGAGCCGCTCACGTCGGTCCTCCGGTCGTTACTGCTCAACCCGCCGAAGCCGGGCGACACCTGTGTCGTCCTCGGCTGCGGCCCGAGCGCCCAGCTGGCCGTCCAGGTCCTCGACCGCCACCTCGGTGCGGGCCCGATCACCGTGCTGGACCGCAACGACGACCGGATGGCCCTCGCGCTGCGCCACGGGGCCTCCTTCGCCTTCAACACCGACACCCAGGGTGCGGAGCTGCAGGCGTACGTGCGCGAACACCACGACCAGTACGCGGACTACGTGTTCGACGCCCTGCCCCACATCACTCCGCCGGGTCAGACTTCCCCGGGCCCGGCGGGGGCGGACGGCGGGGACGGGGGCGAGAGCGCGGGCAAGGACATCCGCGAACTCGCGATGGGACTGCTGCGCCCCGGCGGGGCCTACGTCATCTACGGTGCGACGGCCGTCCCGCAGCGGCTGAACACCTGGATGATCCTGGCCAAGGGCCTGAGGCTGCTCTCCACCCCCTTCGACGTGCGCTCGTTCCCGATGGCCCGGTCGGCCCACGTCACCGGCGTCGCGCTGCGGCTCGTCGAATCGGGCCTGGTCGACCCCGAGCCGCTGATCACCTCACGGGTCTGCCTGAGCGACGAGGACGCCGTCCGCGAGGCGTTCACCGGCTACGGCCGGGGAGCCTCGATGAAGACCTCCATGCTCGCCCCTTCCGTCCTGCTGGACCACGTGCGGCGCACGGCCGGCGCCAACGGGTCCGCCGGTACCAACGGCACCAACGGCTACGCCGCCAGTGCCTTCGCCGAGCAGGCCGGGACACCCCGGTGACCGTCACCGACGCGCGGGGCCGCCCGGACCACCGGGCCCCCGCCTTCGTCCGGGACCGCCTGACCACCACGGCCTACGGCGGACTGGCCGTCTACGCGTACCTCCTGTACGCGCTGGGCCCGTTGCTGCCGCTGCTGCGCCGGGATCTGCACCTCAGCTACGCGATGATGAGCCTGCACTCCACCGCCTTCGCGGCCGGCGCGATGCTCACCAACCTGCTCTTCCGCCGAATACGACGGCGGCTCGATCACCGGCCGCTCTTCTGGTCCGCCCTCGTGGCCCTGGCCGTGGGCGCCCTGCTGCTGGCGACGGGGCTCTCCGCGACCGCCACGATCGGCGCGGCCGCGGTGGGCGGTGTCGGCGGCTCCCTGCTGCAGACCACGGCCCTGGCGGTGCTGGCCGAACACCACGGCGCACACGACTCCCTCCGCGCGCGGGCCCTCGTCGAGGCCAACGCCGCCGCGAGTGTCAGCGCGCTCACAGCGCCCCTCGTCATCAGCGGCCTCGAAGGTGCCGGAGCCTCCTGGACGTGGTGCCTTCTCGTGCCCGCCCTCGCCGCGGGGGCCATGTATCTCGCCTTCCGGAACGAACCGTTGCAGCCCCGCGTCGCGCCCGCCGCCGTTGCGGCCGACGCGGGGGAACACGCCCGGCTGCCGATCGTGTTCTGGCTCCGCGCCACCCTGTGCGGCTCCGTGGTCGGGTTCGAGTTCTGCCTCGCGTACTACGCCTCGCCCCAGCTCACCAACAGCGCTGGCCTGACGGTCGGTCAATCTGCCGCCGCACTCGCCCTGTTCTACGGGGGCGAACTGGCGGGCCGTCTCGCCGGAAGCCGCCTGACGGCCGATTCGCGTCCCGGGCGCACGGCTCCGGTCCTGGTGGCCGCCGCCCTGGCCGTCGCCGCCGGCGGCTTCCTCATGCTGTGGCTCGCCGCCTCCCCCTGGCCGGCCCTGCTGGGCCTCGCGCTCAGCGGCCTCGGCGTCGCCAACCTCTTCCCGCTGACGCTCTCGCTCGCCGTGAGCGCGGCCCCCGGCCGGACCGACCAGGCCACGGCCCGCGTCCAACTCCTGGTCAGCACCTGCATCATGCTCGCACCCCTGCTCCTCGGGGCCCTGTCCGACCGGCTCGGCGTCCGCTCCGCCTTCGGCCTCGCCGGATGCCTGCTCCCGCTCGCCGCGCTGCTCCTCGCCACCCAGCGACGGCACGCGGCCGCCGTACGACAGCACCAGGGCACCGTCGCACAACAGCCGGCCACCGACGCATCCTCAGGAGTCACCACCCATGTCGATCGCCGATAGCGCCGCCGCCCACGCACGCGACACCCTGTTCCGCAACCACCGCAGCGGCTTCTCCCGGGCGGCACAGCGCCCCTACGACTTCACCTGCCCCTCCCCCGACACGTACCCCTTCCAGTGGGCCTGGGACAGCAGCTTCCACGCCATCGCCCTCGTCCACGTCGACACCCGCCGGGCACGCGACGAGATCCGCTCCCTGCTCGGCGCCGTCACGCCCACCGGGTTCCTGCCGCACATGGTCCTCTGGCAGGACGACCTCAGGCCCACCGCGACCGCCGACTTCCGGATCGACCTCTGGCAGGGCTGGCGGTCCGTCACCATCGCCCCTCCCGTCGTCGCCCGGGCCATCGAGCACGTGTACCGGGCCACCCGGGACGACCTCTGGCTGCGCCGCGTCCTGCCACCCGCCCTGGCGTTCTTCGGCTGGCTCGCGGAACACCGCACGAGCCCCGGCACCGGCCTGATCGAGATCTACCAGCCGGACGAGTCCGGCCTGGACAGCAGCCCCAAGTACGATGCCGCGCTCGGCATCGAGTCGGCCCCCGAGGACGCCGTGCACGACGCCTGGCACGCCGCGATGCGGTCCCTGATCACGGCCTACTCCTCCCCCGCCCGCACGCCCGAGACCCCCTTGCGCGACCGCAGGCTGTTCGTCTGGAACGACGTGCTGGTCAACACCGTGTACGCCGACGGGCTGGCCTGCCTCGCCCGCCTGGCCCGCACCGCGGGGCTGGACGGGCGGACGGCGGCCCGGCTGGCCGAGGAGTCCCACGCGATCGGCGCCGCACTGATGCGGCACTGCTGGGACGAGACCACCGGCGCCTTCTACGACCTCGACCTCGTCGCGGGCAAACGTCGTGACGTCCTCACCGCGAGCTCGCTCCTCCCCATCCTCCTCGACTCGGTGCCGGCCGCTGCCGCGCACCGGGTCGTCGAGGACCATCTGCTGAACGAGAGGGAGTTCTGGCGGCCCCACCCGATCCCGAGCGTCGCCGCCTCGGAGCCGTCCTACGACCCCTCGTTCCGCACCGGAGCCATCTTCCGCGGCTCCAGCTGGGTCAACCTCAACTGGTACCTGTACCAAGGCCTGCGCAGCCGGGGCTACCGCGCCGAGGCCGACGCCCTCGCCGCCCGCACCCGTGCACTCGTCGCGGCCTCGGGCACGCGTGAGTGCTACAGCCCGGAGGACGCCACCGGGCACGGCGCGCGCTCCTTCGGATGGAGCTCCCTCGTCCTGGACCTGGCCGCCTCCACGGCGACGGAGGAGGACTGACCGTGGCCACCTGGGGATTTCTCGGAGCCGGTTCGATCGCCGCCTCCAGCCTCGCGCCGGCCGTGCACGCGGCCGACGAGCCGCGCCTGCACGCCGTGGCAGCGAGCGACGCCCGGCGCGCCCGGGCCCTCAACCCCGCGCGGGTGTACACCCGTTACGAGGAGCTGCTCCACGACCCCGAGATCGACGTCGTCTACGTCGCACTCCACAACAGTGCCCACCGGCCCTGGGTGGAACGCGCCCTGCGCGCGGGCAAGCACGTCCTGTGCGAGAAGCCGCTCGGGCTGACCGCCGCCGACGTCACCGCGATGGCCGACACCGCCCGCGCGACGGGACGGCTCCTCGTCGAGGCGGCCTGGAACCGCTGGCACCCCCGCACCCGGGACCTCGAAGCGATGATCACGCGGGGCGCGATCGGAGCCGTCCACACCGTCACCGCCCGGTTCGACGGCCTCGCACCGGCGGCGGGCAACTACCGGCTCGATGCCGCTCTCGGCGGCGGCGCCCTCTACGACGTCGGCTACTACGCCGTGTCCGCCGCGCTCGCCGCCTTCGGCTGGCGGACCCCCCAAGTCGTGCGGGCCGAGCAGGAGTTCTGGCGGCCCGGCTCCGCCGACTCGGCCACGAGGGCCCTGCTCGACTTCCCCGGCCGGGGGACGGCCGACCTCGGCTGTTCGCTCGTCGGCGGCATGTCCGAGACGTTCACCGCCGGCGGCACCGCAGGCTCGATCACCCTCTCCCCGCCGGCCTTCTGCGCCGGCGCGGCCCCCAGCGCCCTCACCGTGAGCGGCGAGGTCCGCCAACGGCGCTATCCGTCCGTGGACCCCTATCGCCTCATGGTGGAATCGGTGGACGCGGCAGTGGGGGGTGACACCTACGCCCACCTGGTACCGCTGGAGCAGTCCCGTCTCATCGCCGCCACCCTCGACTCCGTCCGCGACCACCTTGCGCGGACGTGAGACTTCAGAGGGCGAGAGACTAATTCAGAGGGCGAGAGACTTTCAGAGGGCGATGCGTGAGCCGGCATCAGCTCGCGCATCGCCCTCCGGCATTGTGACGTAGATCACGCCGGATGCAGAACCTGTGCGCCGCATCGGGCGTCTGGCTGGTGTGAGATCACGCAGGAGAGCACTGGACGAGCTGGACGAGGAACGCCTCCTCCGGCTGGTGGCCAGAGGTGACCGCGGGGCGTTCGACGAGTTGTACCGACGCACGTCGCCGTGGCTGGCGGTGCGGCTGCGCCGCCGCTGCGCCGACGAGCAGATCGTCGCCGAAGTCATGCAGGAGACCTATCTGGCGGTGTGGCGCGCGGCCGGCGCGTTCGCCGGGAGCGCGGTCGGCGGCACGGCCGTCGGGTGGCTGTGGACGATCGCGGCGCGCCGCCTCGTCGATGCGTTCCGGCGCCGTGCCCACCACGCCGAACCGCCGGTAGCCGCCGCCGAGCGGGCGGTGGTGCCCGCAGCGGAGGAACAGGTGCTCGCCGGGACGGTCGGCGGCGACGTCGGCGACGCCCTGCGGCAACTGGCGCCGGAACTCCGACAGGTCCTGCAGGCCACGGTGCTCGACGGGCTCTCCGTCCGGGAGACCGCCGTCCTGCTCAGACTGCCCGAAGGCACCGTCAAAACACGCGCCCGCCGGGCCCGGATCGCGATGCGGAAGGCGCTGGCATGAGTGCGGAACACGCGTCGATGCGGTTGATCGACGACTATGCACGTGGTGATACGGAGATGGCCGCGGACACGGTGTGGGCGCTGGAGGCCCATCTGGAGACGTGCGCGCCGTGCCGGAGCCGCCTGGCGGCCTCCGTGGCCACCGAGGCGCCCGGCATCGCCGCGCTCGTCGACACCGTCCGGGCCGGTCTGGAACCGCAGTTGGACGCGGCCGTCCGGAGGCCCTCGCGGCGACACCGCCCGAGGTGGGTGTCGGCCTGGCTGACACCGGTCATGGCCCCGTGGCTGGCCATGACCGTCGCCGTCACCCTGATGGCGCTGCTGCTGGACGCGCTCTCGTCGCCGACGCTCTTCGGCGACGCCTCTCCCATGGTGACGATCGCGCCCGTGCTGCCGCTGTGCGGTGTCGCCGCCTCGTGGTCGCGCGGCCTGGACCCGGCGCACGAACTGACGGCCTCGACCGCCCGGGCCGGCCTGCCCCTGCTCCTCAGACGCACCACGGCGGTACTCGTGGTGGTCCTGCCCGGGCTCCTGCTGGCGGGATGGCTGACCGGAACCATGACGGCCGCGCAGTGGCTGCTGCCCTCCCTGGCCTTCACCTCCACCGCCCTGGCGCTGGGCAGCGTGGTCGGTGTGACCCGTGCCGCCGTCGCCCTGGTGGCCGCGTGGGGCGTCGTCGTCGCGGCACCCGCATGGGACGCCGGCCTCGCCCTCCTCGCGCTGGAGCCGGACCAACTGCCCGTATGGGGGCTGCTCCTCGCGCTCGGCATCGGCGCCGTGATCGCCCGCAGGAACGCGTACTCAGTGCTGTGAAAGCTGTGAAACCATCGTCGACCCTCGAAAGGGACCACCGCATGCCACCCACGACGAGCGCGGCCGACACCGCGCCGAAGACCTACGCCTGGGAGATCCGGGCCAGCGGCCTGAGAGTCCGCGTCGGACGGAAGAAGATGGCCGTCGACGGGCTCGACCTCGCCCTGGGCACCGGCGCCCACGGCCTCCTGGGGCCCAACGGAGCGGGAAAGACCACCCTGATCCGGGCGCTGGCCACCGTGCTGCGCCCCGCCGGGGGCGAACTGGAGCTGCTCGGCACCTCCGTGGGCGGGCTGGGCGACCACCGGGCCCTGCGCCGCCGGATCGGCTACCTGCCTCAGGAGTTCGGCTACTACAAGCGCTTCACGGTGCGCGAGTTCGTCGAGTACATGGCCTGGTTGAAGGAGGTCCCGAAGGCGGACATCCCCGCGGCCGTCCAGCGCGCCGTGGAACGGGTGGGCCTGGCGGACCGCGCCGACCACCGGATGAAGACCCTGTCCGGCGGCATGGTGCGGCGGGCCGGCATCGCCCAGGCCATCGTCAACGACCCGGAGGTGCTGCTGCTGGACGAGCCGACGGCCGGCCTGGACCCGGCGCAGCGGCTGCGCTTTCGCGAACTGCTGCAGGAGTTGGGTCGCGACACCTGCGTGGTCGTCTCCACCCACCTGGTCGAGGACGTCGCGGCCGCCTGCTCCGACGTGGTGCTCTTCGCCGACGGCCGCCTCGTCTTCCAGGGCACACCGGAGGACCTGGCCGCGGCGGGCGGCCCCGAGTACCCGGGCGACAGCCCGCTGGAGCGCGGCTACTCGGCACTGCTCCGCAACAACGGCCAGCAGGGGGGCACCTGGTGAACGCACGTGTACTGCGGACCGAGCTGAGGCGCTCCGCCGCCCCGTGGGCCGGCATCGTCGTCCTGGGCGGCAGCCTGGCGATCTTCTTCCTGTTCGACGGGATCTGGTGGAAGGGCACCGCCGGGTGGACGGCCCAGTGGACCACCATGGCCATGTGGACCCGGTACTGGCTGGCCTTCTGGTGGCCGCTCGTGGTGGGCCTGGGGGCGGCGTACGGGTTGCGTGACTCCCGCTCGCGGATGACCGAACTGCTGACGACCACGCCGATGCCGGCCTGGCGCCGCGCGGCGCTGCCGGCCGGCACGCTGGCGCTCGTGCTGGCGGCGGGCTTCGGCCTCCTCGTCCTCGTGGGCGGAGTCCAGGTGGCCCTCGGCGCCACCACCTACACGTCCCTCGACTGGCTGCCGATCTCGCTGGTGGCGGCGCTGGCCCTCGTCGCGGGGGCCGTGTTCGGCATGGGCGTCGCGCAGGCCCTGCCCTCCGTGCTCACCCCGCCGGCGCTGGTGTTGGTCTTCTTCACGCTGGCGGGCCAACTCCTGCGGCAGAGAGGTGACGAGGCACTGCCGACGAGCATCGTGCCGAACCGGCTCTCCCTGCTGTCACCGGCGTCCGTGGAGCCGCGGCAGATGCTGCTGACCCTGTCCGGCTCCGTGCACCTCGGCCAGACGATCTGGCTGCTCGGCCTGCTCGCCACCGGCCTCGCGCTGCTGACGGCCGTGACCCGCCGGGCCCGGCTGCTCGCGGTGACTCCCATGCTGACCGGCGCGGCCCTGGCCCTGCTGGTCCTCCCGGCCGCTGCGCGCGACAGCTATGTCGTCGACAAGGCCGCCGCGGCCCTGGTCTGCGACGGTCCGGTGTGCGTGACGCAGGCGAACCGCTCACGCCTGCCCGAGCTCGCGCCGCGTGGCAAGGAGGCGCTGAGCCGGCTGCATGACGCCTTGGGCGACCAGGCGCCGAACTCGGTGCGGGAGGACACCGCGCTGCGCGCGGTCGGCGACGAGCGCGAATTCTCCGCCGACGTGGTGCTGGTCGACTTCGACGAACGGCTGTTCGCCGATGCGAAGGGTGAGGAACTGACCCGCGCGCTGGTCGCCCAGGGCCTGACACCGAACTGCCGTGCGTACAACACCCGGGAGGGCGGGGGACGGGAGGCAATGGCCGTCCAGAGCATCGCCGCGAGCTGGGCCCTCGGTGATCCCCGCCTCGTACCGCTGGAGGAGAAGGGCGACGACAGCTACGGGACATGGGCGCAGGCCGACGTCACCTGGGCGAAGCTGACGGCGCTGTCGCCGGCCGAGCAGCGCTCGCGGATCGCCGAGGTGCACGCCTCCACTGTCTCCTGCACGTCGTACAACCAGCTTCAGCTGCTGGCGGGGGTTGCGTCGCGATGAACTGGCTGATGCTGTACGCGCGTTCACGACAGGTGCCCGCCTCGGCCGCCGTGGTCACGCTCGTCGCGCTGGTGGTGTGGGCCCTCAACCAGGGCGGCGGCGAGGGCTCGACGGAGCTGGGGACCGCGGTCCTGCTTCTCACCGCGAACGTGGCGGCCGGCTCCGTAGGGCTCGGTGGGCAGGATCTCGCGCTGGACAGGACGGCCGCGATCCGGTGGGCACCCCGCCGGGCGGCGCACGTGCTGCTGATCGGCGCGGTCGCCGGTGCGGCGCTGCTGGCGGTCCAGGTGGTGGGCCGGGAGCTCGCCCCTACCGCGATCGTCGTCCGGGACAGCGCGGGCCTGGCCGGCCTGGCCGCGCTCGGGGCGGCGGTGTGCGGGGCACCGTACGCCTGGACCCTGCCGACCGGCTGGCTCGCGTTCACCTTCTTCGCCCCGCCGCTGCGCGGCACCGCGGGAGAGATCCTCAGCTGGATGACCTTTCCCCCCGGCACGACGGTGTCCACCTGGACCGCGTTGGCCCTGTTGGCGACCGGCACCGTGCTGTACGCCGTGGCAGGACCGAGACGGTGACGGGCTGCGCCCCGCCGATTCTCTTCTCCCGAGCCCGATTTCAGCGTGATCTAGCGAGGAACCCCGGGCGGTTCACGCCCGGGAGGAATCGCTTCCTGAGTCTCGGCGTCGCGGAGCGACGCCGCATCACTCGGGCCGTTTCTGGTTCTCGATGTATTCCTTGATGATCGACAGAGGCGCGCCGCCGCAGGAGGCTGCGAAGTAGGACGGTGACCAGAAGTGCGCGCCCCACAGGTACTTGCGGATGTGGGTGGGGAACTCTCCCCCAGCCTTTGGCCGGGAGGTACCCCCAGGCGCAGGCGGCGGGCCGATACGCCCTTGAGAGAGCCGACCAGTCGGGACAGAGCGATCTTCGGCGGGTAGTGCACGAGGAGGTGGACGTGGTCGCGTTCGCCGTTGAACTCGACCAGCTCTGTTTCGAAGTCGGCGCAGACGGCGCGCATGATCTCTTCGCAGCGTCGCAGGATCTCGTCGGTGAACGGTCCGCGCCGGTACTTGGGCGTGAAGACCAAGTGGGCGTGGAGCGTGTGGACGACCGTGCGCCCCCTGCGGATGTTGGGGTTTGGTTCCCATCGCGGTGACATAGAGCAATGCTATGGTTACGCTGATGAAGATCGTGGCGCAGGTGAAGCTCCTGCCGATGCCCGAGCAGGCGGCGGCACTGGAGTGCACCCTGCGGGCGGTCAACGAGGCGGCGTGCTGGGTGTCCGGCGTGGCGTTCGAACGCGGTGTCCCGCGTGAGTACGAGCTGCGCAAGCACACCTACGCCGAACTGAAAGCCCGTGGGCTCGGGGCGCAGGCCGCGCAGCACGTCATCAAGAAGACCCGCGATGCTTACACCACCCTGTCGGCGAACCTGCGGGCCGGGAACCTCGGCAAGCCGGGTTCCGAGCGCCGCGTCAAGGCGGAGTCCAAGCCCATCGTCTTTCGTCTGGATGCCGCGCAGCCGTACGACGACCGGTGTCTGTCCTGGCAGTACGACCAGCAGACCGTGAGCATCCGGACCACTGCCGGGCGGTTGAAGGGCGTGCGGTTCGCATGTTCCCCGGACGCGCTCAAGACACTGCGGGAGAACCGGCGGGGCGAGAGTGATCTGATCGAACGCGACGGCGTATTCTACCTGATCGCTACCTGCGACATCCCCGAAGCCCCCCCGAACGAGGACCCGTCCGGGTTCATCGGCGTGGACCTCGGCATCGTGAACATCGCCACTGCATCCACCGGCTACCGCGCCGCCGGACGCGGCCTCAACCGGCACCGCAAGCGGCAACTCGACCTACCGAAGAAGCTCCAGGCCAAGGGCACCAAGTCCGCCAAGCGCCTGCTCAAGAAGCGCTCCCGCAAAGAGCAGCGGCACGCCGCCAACCAGAACCACATCATCTCCAAGACCATCGTCACCACCGCTGAACGCACCGGCTACGGGATCGCCCTGGAAGACCTCACGGGCATCCGCAGCCGGGTACGGCTCCGCAAGGACCAGCGGCAACCACTGCACTCGTGGAGTTTCCACCAGCTCGCCTCCTTCGTGGAGTACAAGGCGAAGCGGGCCGGAGTGCCGCTGGTGTACGTCGATCCGGCGTACACCAGCCGGCAATGCTCCGAGTGCCACCACGTCGAACGGAAGAACCGGGCGACGCAATCCGAGTTCGCGTGCCGCGCCTGCGGCGTCATGATGCACGCGGACCACAACGCATCCCGCAACATCGCCCGCAAGGGCGAGACAGCGTGGATCGCGGGGCGTGAGTCACGCGTCCCAGCCATCCCCTAGGTGGCTCAGACGTGGGAGGCCACGCGACAGCCAGCCGCGCCCTACCCACAAGCCCAGTCCTTCAGGACCGGGTCAAGTTGACAGGGCAGGAGTGCTCTCGCTTCAGACCGAGGTGCTCTCGCCGCCCAGGGGAACCACGAGTCCGATCCCCTCGGCCGCCACGGCGACGGCGAAGTCGAAGAACGCCGACTCGTCCCGGACGCTGTCGTGGGTGCGGCTGAAGACCTGGAACACCAGGAGCCCGATCAGGCTGCTCCACAGCACGATGCCGCGCTCGATCACGTCCGCGAACGGCGCCTCGGGCAGGCCGCCGAACAGCTCCACGGCCTCCGGCCGGAGCAGCGGCGGCCCGGGCACCGCCCGCCGGGGCGGGGTGAGTTCGCCGGCCTCCAGGCCCGCGCGCACGATTCCGGCCAGCACGGCGGGCGTGCGCGACGCGGGCGGGACGGTGTCCTGCGGGGCGTGGTAGCCGGGCACGGGCGAGCCGTAGATCAGGGTGAACTCCGCGGGGTTGTCGAAGGACCATCGCCGCAGTGCCCGGGTCGCCGCGAGGAGCCTCGCGCCCGCCGAGGCACCGGCGTCCCCGGCGGCCCGGTCGGCCTGCTCCATGGCGGCGCCGGACTCGTTGTAGGCGTCGACGACCAGCGCGGTCAGCAGGTCGTCCCGGTGCGGGAAGACCGCCTGCACGTCCGCGACGGCAAGACCACTCTCACCGGCAACGGCGTCCAGGGTCAGGCCGTCGGCGCCCAGCTTGACGAGCAGTCGGCGCGCGGAGGACTTGATACCCGTCCTCGGGTCGGTGTTCTCGTCGGCGGCGCGTGCTCCGGATTCAACCATGGCCGAACCCTACCGGTCGGCCGCGACGTCCACGGGGCCAGGTCGGCCACCTGCTGCGCGACCGCTTGATGTCGGCGGCGACGGCCCGGAACTCGCCGATGACGACGCCGTTC
This sequence comes from Kitasatospora aureofaciens, assembly GCF_019192735.1. GTDB lineage: Bacteria > Actinomycetota > Actinomycetes > Streptomycetales > Streptomycetaceae > Kitasatospora > Kitasatospora aureofaciens_A. The sequence continues at coordinate 24,826 of NZ_JAHTKP010000027.1, read as the reverse complement.
CACGCGTCCCGACGCACCCCCACTGCACCGTCCGCCGGTTCGGCGTGGCGGGCGGCTTCGGGCGGCGGGCTCAGGTGCGTTTGAAGAACTCCACCTCGGCCAGGGCGATGGTGCGGCCGGGGCCGGTTCCGGCGGCCTCGCGGACGGTGAGCTTCGCCTGGACGACGTCGCTGATCCCGGTCGCCACGGTCTGCGGACCGGGCTGGTCGTTGAGCGTGATCTGTTGCCGGTGCAGCTCGCCGTCCGAGGCCGTGACCTCCAGGGACAGGACGAGGGGACGGGCCTGTTGCCGGTACTGCTGCGGGTCCGCGGAGTCGCCGGTGTGGATGATCAGGTCCACCAGCCGGAACGGGGTCCGGAAGGTGAAGGTGATGGAGTCCCCGATCGCGGGTGCTCCCCAGTAGGTATTGGTGAGGCCGTCGTCGGCCGCGGTCGCGGGATGGCCCTCGACCGCGGCGCTCGCCGAGGTCCGGGAGGGGGTGATCGGCGCGGTGCTTCGGAGCTTGTCCAGCACGTCCTGGTAGGCGTTCCTGCCGACCGGGTACAGCAGGATCCCCGCGACCACCAGCGCGACCAGTGCGAGCAGCGCGATGGTGCGGCGCAGCCTGTTGCCCGAACCGCCGATCCGCGCCCGGCGTCGGAACGGCCAGCGGGTGCGCCACCAGGGCAACTTCGGCGGGGGTGCGGTGACGGTCAGCGGTGCCGCGCAATGGCGGCAGAACCGGCGGTCGGGCAGGTTGGGCGTGCCGCACCGGGGGCAGGGCGGGCCGTCCTGGGTCCCGTCGGCTGCGGACGGCCGGACGACGGGGCGGGTCGGGATGGGTTTGGCAGGCTGCACGGCCACCGGATCGGCTTGCGGTCCGGGAACGGGAGCGGGGGTGGGAGCCGGCCGCACGCGGGCGCTGGTCGAGCGCGGGGGCTCGGCGGCGGGCGCAGGCTCAGGCTCAGCGGGCGCAGGCCCGGGCTCAACCTCCGCGGGCGCGGGCCCGGGCTCAACCTTCGCGGGCGCGGGCTCGGCGGCCGTCGCCGCCGTGGCGGCGACGCGGCGCGACCAGCCCAGGTAGGCACCGCAGTTGCCGCAGAAGTCGTCCCCCTCCCCGTTGGCCGTTCCGCAGTCGGGGCACACCGGCATCCGTCAGCCCTCCGCTCGCCCGGGTGGACCGGGCAGGATCTCCACCCGGCAGGTCAGGTGGACCGGGCAGCCCGCCCTGACGACGGACAGCACCTGGTCGGCGTCCAGCCCCGGACCGCGCAGGGGCCAGACCCGGATCAGCACCTCACCGCCCGGCGCGGGCGGCAGGGCGGCACCGGGGGCGGTGGACCAGGAGACGCCGCCGCCGTCCGTGATCTCGGCACCGGCGCCCAGCACCAGCCGAAGCCGCTCGGCGAGGCCGCGTCGGGTGCCGCGCCACCGGTGCAGCTCCACCGCGCGCTCGACCACCGCGCGGCGCACCTCCTCCGGCCAGGCCGGGTTGACGTCCACCGCGACCCAGGACGCCAGCCAGTCAAGGAAGTCGGCCGGTGCGAGGCGGGGCCGGAAGTACGCGGGCAGGTTGTCCAGGGTGGCGAAGACCGGCGCGAGGACGGTGTCCAGGCCGGCCGTGAACCGCTGGGCGAAGTCGTCGTCGGCGAAGAGCGCGGGTAGCAACTCGCCGATCGGGTGCGGACTGGGCAGTCCCGGGACGGCGGCCCGGCTCATGCACCCACCTCGCTCTGCTTGCTCATGACCGCCCGTCCTCGGCCGACGCGGTGACCACGACCTGGTGCTGGTGGGAGAAGACCAGGGCGTCCGGCGGGACCTCGACCCGCTCGGCGGGCGCGCCCCGGCGCCCGGTGATCGGGTCCGCCGGGAACAGCCGCAGCTCCTCGACCCCCGCGACGGCGGCCACCCGCTGGAGCACGGCGAACACCTCCCCGTACTGCACCGCCCGGCCGAACGGCCAGCCCGAGCCGTCGGCTCCGCCGCGCAGCGGGTTGAGGTAGCGGTACAGCGTGGCGAGCACCGCCTCACGGACCCGGTCGGGTTCCGTGGAGCGGGTGGTGAGCCGGGCGACCACCGTCACTCCCTGGTAGGCGGGGGGCTGCACGGTGATCCGGGTGCCGATCAACCGCCGCTCGTCGAGGGCCGTCGCGACGGCGGCCAACACCTGCTCGTCGGGGATCAGTTGCTCGAACCGCAGCCGGTCGCCGTCGTCCGCCACCGCGTCGGGGACCACCAGCACCCGCACCGCCCCCGCCTCCCCGCCGACGGCGGGCACGCAGCTGATCCGGGCGGCGGACGGCGCGGCCTGCCGGGCGATCAGCTCGAAGTCCCCGGCCGTGACGGCGCGTTCCTGCAACCGCAGCTGGTGCGGGGCGCGCAGCTTGGCGTTCTCGACGGTCTCGCCGTCGACCCCGCCCCTGGCCGCCTCGCGGTTGTCCACCCGGGCGACGTACGGGACCGAGCTGCGCAGCACCGTGATCGTGCTCCGGGCGACGTTGCCCGCGATCCCGCCGCCGGTGCGGTAGTGCGGGACGCGCAGCCGCGCGCCCTTGGGCGGCACCGTGCCGAAGGCGCGCAGGCTGCCGTCGGGTTCCCGCACCGCGGGCGGGAAGAGGAACTCGCCGGTGGTCGCGTCGAGCACCACGTGCCGGTCGGCCGGCGACGAGTCGCCGAAGTGTTCGACGACCGTCCACCGCTGCCACCCGTCGCCGGCCGAGGCCTCGACCACCGGAGGCTCGCCGTCGAGCAGGACCGGCGGCCTGGCGAGCCGGAAGCGCTGGCCCGCGACCCCCTCCGAGGAGCCGAGCGGCGCGTCGGTGACGGTCTGCGCGTGGACGACGGTCGCGGTGCCGCCGACCGTGAACACCTCGGCCCGGCGGACGGTGGGGGACTCGGAGTAGAACGGCTGGCCCGGCAGCGGCTCGGTGACCCGGCAGCGCAGCCAGCCGGCCCGCCGACCGGCGACCACCGACGCGGTGTGTCCGGCGGGCACGAACACCACCACCTCGCCGGGCCGGTTGAGGCCGCCGGTGGTGTCGCTGCCGGTCTCGCAGCCGATCCAGCGCGCGCCGTCCCACACCTCCCATGCCAGCGGCGGCTGGCGCGGGTCGACACCGACGCCCTCCACCCGGCTGTCCAGCCGGACGACCAGGATGCACCGCGGCACCACGGCCGGCAGGGCGAGGAGCATGGCGTCCCCGACCTCCGGACGCGGTTGGAAGCACGGCACGTCCGCCCCTTCGGCCAGCCGGGCCGTGCCGTCGGACTGCTCCCCGGAGGCGGAGACGGTGACCAGCCGGTCCAGCGAGCTGGGGACGACCGGGAGGTCCTCGGCCGTGGAGAAGACCACCGCGTCGTCGGTCTCGGTCCGCAGCGTGGAGACCTCGGTGCCCGCCCGCAGCAGGACCGTCGCGGGCTGCGGGGCCGAGAGCCAGAAGTCGACCTCGGCCCTGGCCGCGGCGGGCGGGAAGAGCCGGATGCCCAGCAGGTCGAGGAAGGCGGAGTAGTTCTTCTCCGGTACCCGGTTCAGCCGGTAGAGCAGCTGGTCCACCAGATAGGCGAAGGTCTCGATGAGGGTGACGCCCGGGTCGGAGACGTTGTGGTCGGTCCACTCGGGCGCGCGCTGCTGGACGTACCTCTTGGCCTCGTCGACGAGTTGCTGGAAGCGGCGGTCGTCCAGGTTCGGGGAGGGCAGCGCCATCAGCTCGCACCCCCGTCCGCCGCGGTCGGGGACTCCGGGATGGTGTAGAAGGGGAAGACGAGGTTGCGGCGGTCGTTGGTGGCGCGCACGGTGTAGTGGACGTCGATGTAGAGCGTGCCATCGTCGACGCTGTCAAAGGCGATCACCACGTCGTCGACCTCGATCCGCGGCTCCCAGCGTTCCAGTGCGATGCGCACCTCGCGCGCGATCCGTCCGGCGGTGGTGCTGTCACCCGGGGCGAAGACGTACTCGTGAATGCCGCAGCCGAACTCCGGGCGCATCGGCCGCTCGCCGGGGGCGGTGCCGAGGATCAGCCGGATGGCCTCCGCGATCTCCCGGTTCCGGTCCACCATGCCGATGCCGCCGGTGGCGTTCACCCGCAGCGGGAAGGCCCAGCCCCGGCCGATGAACCCACTCATGCGCCCACCTCGCTCCGCTCGGCAGGGGCATTCGCCCACACGCACCCCACGACGATTCGCTCGCTTCGCTCGCTCATGCGCCCACCTCGCGCCGCTCGGCAGGGGCATTCGCCCACACGCGCCCCACGACGATTCGCTCGCTTCGCTCGCTCATGCGCCCACCTCGCTCCGCTCGGCAGGGGCATTCGCCCACACGCACCTCTCGATGATTCTCCCCCAGCCTCCGGCCGGGGGGACCCCCATGCTTCGCTCGATCATGCGTCGCCTCCGATCAGCACGTTGAAGGCGCCGGTCGTGATGGTGGCGCCACAGGTCGTCTTGTCCCCCAGACGGGCCGCGGGCAGCCCGCCGATCAGGACCACTCCCCCGGTCACCGTGCCCGGTTGGGGCTCGACGAGGTTGGCGGGGCCGAGCTCCACGTGCGGGACGCAGGCGTGCAGGCTGCCGACCACCGCGGCGGGACGGCCGCCGATCAGCACGGTCGCCACCGCGACGGCGCCCGGCGGCGGGGTGGTGAGGGCGCCGCCGTGATCGGTGAGGTCGCCGGTCCGGGCTGCGGGGGGCATGTGCGGTCTCCATTCCGATGGTGCCCTTCGGGTCGTGGGCACGCGTCTGCTGCCAGCTGATTGACGCACCGTCAGTTGATCCGGACGAAAGCGCCCTTGAGCACCGCCTCGGCTCCGCCGTCCACGGTGACCGCCGTCGTGCCCCGGACGGTCACCGATCCGCCGCGCACGTTCACCTCCCCGGTGCCCGCGTCGAGGGTGATACCGGAGGAGGAGAGGCGCACCGTGCTCCCCGCCGCGCCGCCCGCACCGTGGACGGTCAGGACGATCTCTCCGCTCTGCTGGTCCAACCTGACCTCAAGCTTCCCGTCCCCGCTCGCCAGGCGGACGCCGGACCTGCCGCCCGGCACGTCCAGCAGCTCCAGGCGGTGGCCCGAACGGGAGACCACGGAGCGGCGGTTGACCGTGCCGGCGGCCGCGTCGACCAGCGGCACGTCGTGCGGCGAGGGCCGGTCCACGCCGTTGTAGAGCCCGCCCAGCACGTAGGGGCTGTCCAGGTCGCCCTGCTCGAACCCGACCAGCACCTCGTCGTTGACCTCGGGGCTGACCACACCGCCACCCCCGTGGCCGCCCCACTGCACGGTGCGCACCCAGTCGGAGACGTAACTGTCGTCCAGCCAGGGGAACTTCAGCCGCACCCAGCCGCGCTGCCCGTCGCCCGGCTCCCGGACGTCGGTGACCACGGCGACGGCCAGGCCCGGCATCCGCGGCCCGCGCGGCGGCGCGTTGCCCCCGGTGACCAAGCCGGCCAGGGAGCGGTCGGGCGCCGTGCTGACCACCACGGTGCTCCGGTAGCCGCGGAACGGTTCGAGGAGGTGGCGCACCCCGGTGGCGGTGTAGCGGCCGGAGAAGGCGGCGCCGACGTTCCCCAGGGCGACCGCGGTGCCCGCCCGCAGCCGCGGGTTGCCCTCGACGACCACCTCCAGCTCACCGAAGCCTGCGGCCACCGAGGCGGCCAGCGACCGCGCCGCGGCGGTCGTCTCCGCCTGGGTGCGGTACGGGGTGTCGGCGACGGTCAGCCGGGCCGGGCCGGGGAAGGCGGAGGTCACCTCCGAAGGGCTCATCCCCGGCTGCACGGTCAGGGAGGTCAGCGACGGCTCGGTGGCGACCAGGGCGCTCTTGGTGGTGACGTTCCAGCCGCGTGCCTCGACCGTGTCCGCGCCGGCGACGCCGGTCAGCACGCCGCGCAACTCCAGCAGGTTGCGGCCGTACTCCAGGACCATCGGGTTCTGCGGCGCGGGGGTGGCGGGGGCCGGTGCGCCGGACGCGGGCTCGGGCCGGACGAACTCCAGCCGCCCGTCGTCGTCGACCCGCACCTGCGCGCCGTTCTCCTGCGCCAGGAACTGGAGGAACTCCCAGTCCGGGACGTTCGCCTGGGAGAGCTGCTGGTGGACGACCGGGAAGAAGTCGATCCGTCCGCAGGTCAGGCCCGCGCCCGCGGCGACCTCGCGGACGATGTCGGCGGTCGTCATGTTCCGGAAGGCCCTCACCCGGCGCCCGCGCATCAGCCGGTGGGTGACCGCCGACGCCCGCACCACGGTGTACGAGCCCGTGGTGTCCACCTCCAGCTCCAACGCGGTCACCTCGCCGGTGAACAGCCGCACCTGGGTGTGTCCCTGCACAGTGACCACGGACACCCGCAGCCCGGTACCGATGGTGATCCCGGTCGCGGCGAGGAAGGTGTGGTCCGCGTCCCGGAAGGTCAGCACCGCGGTGTCGGGCAGGCCGACGCTCTCCTCGATGTCGCAGGAGACCAGCTGGGCCGCCCAGACCGGCGGCAGCGGTCCGGGCGCCTCGACGACGGGATCCGCGGCGAACGGGCGGCCGCCCCGGGCCTCGGGGGTGGTCACGGCCGCCCGCCCCGGGTGAGTTCGTCGATCCCCGGCACGATCAGCTCCGCGCCGGGGGCCAGCGCCAGCGGATCGTCGATGTCGTTGGCCTCGGCGATGGTGCGCCAGGCCGTCGCGTCCCCGTACGCGCGCCAGGCGAGCAGCGGCAGGCTGTCGCCCGCGATCACCCGGTGGGTGCTGCGGGCCTCCGGCGAGCCGGAGGTCGGGTTCTGGCCGGCCGGGTCGACGCTGGCCTCGTCGATGGAGAGCGAGCAGACCGCCCGCAGCGGATTGCCGTCCACGTCGAAGAGCGTGTAGGTGACCGAGAGGCCGGTCAGCACCCCGTTGAACGAGGTCGTCGTCAGGGTGCCCCAGTCCAGCCGGATCCACGGACTGGCCGGCGTCCTGCGCGCCAGGCTGGTCGGGGTGGGCACGCACGCCGTCATCAACTGCTCCACCGCCCGCTCCACCGAGTTGTCGTGGGTCGCGGTCGAGTCCAGGAACACGTCGAGCGAGAGCGAGCGCGGACCGCTGCCGACGAACTCGGGCAACGCGGACTGGCCCGCCATCCGGGACGGCGTGCGCCGCCACTCGGTCGTCTTGCGCAGCACCAGGGTCGCCGGGTTGAACTGGAGCGGAAGTCGCGCGATCGCGCCGCCGGGCTGGGCGCCGACCGTGGACGGGGGCTCCATGATGGTCAGTTGGGCCCGGGTGACGCTCGCGGGGACCGCCGGGGACATCCTGGTGCTCCTTACGTGGGTGGGACGGCTGGTGGAGCGGTGCCGGTGCGGGGCCGGTGCGGTGCCGGTGAGGGGGGGGCGGACCGGGGTGGCGTCAGGACGGGCGCAGGCCCGTGTGGGCGATCTCCAGGGTCTCCACCGCGGCCTGGGAGTTGGCGGGGTCGAAGGACGGGCCCTCCCACCGCACCGGAACGATCCCGAGCACCTGCCAGCCGACGATCCGGCTCAAGTCGGGCCGCAGCGCCACGATCTCACCGTCCTTCGGCTCGACCTTCCGGACGATCTCGTCCAGCCAGCGCGCGATCTTGGCGGTGTCCGCGGTGACCGCGCGGGTCAGCGTGATGTTCGACCAGGTGATACGACCCGGCAATTGCCAGGCGAAGCCGTTGTTGCCGCCCTCCGCGTACTGCTCGATCTCGACCTGGGCGCCGAGTCCCGAGCACGTGGCGAACTCGCCCAGGTCGTTGCCGCCGATGGTCAGGCTGAAGAACACGCTGCTCGCGAAGATGTTGTCGGTCATCGGTTCCGCTTCCTGCTTCCGGTCACGTCGCTGCGGTTGTCTGGCGGCCGTCCTGCGCCGGGTCTGCGCTCAGCGGCGCATGTCGTACGGCTTCCCACTGCGCTCCCTGCCCCTGCGCAGTTCGGTGCGCAGCAGCCGCCCGACCGGTTCGACAAGGCGCCGGGCCAGTTCGTCGAGGTCGGCGGGCCCGCCACCGGCGGGCTCGGCGGGTGGTGGGGCCGCCTGGGACGGCGAGGCAGCCCGGGACGGCGGGGCGGTCGGCGGGGCGGCCTGCACGGTAATCGGCGTGCGCGCCGGCACCGCGGTCAGCGGCACCCCGGACAGGCCCGCCTGCTCGGCCACCCGCTGTAGCAACCGCGCTGTGCCGGGCGACGGCGGCGCGGGCGGGGCGCTCGGGGGGCGCGCGGCCGGTACAGTCCGCGACACGACGGGCGAGGGCGCTGTGGGAGGCTGCAGGCCCGGTGCCCGGCCCGAGCCCGGCCGTCCCGCGATGGTGGGCGGCTGCGCCGGGGACGGTTGCGGGAGCCGGGACGCGGCCGGAAGCTGCTGGAGCGACGGTGCCGCCAGAGGCGCGAGCCGGACCACGGGCGGGCGGAGGGCAGCCGCCGTCGCGGACGGCGAACCGGGGGCCCCAGGGCCTGAGCGGCCTGCGGACGTCGGCGCGGCGGCAGAACGCGGGGCCGGGTGGCCCGCGCTCGTGGCGCCACGCTGCGGCCGCCGTGCCCCCGGCAGCAGCAGGGCACTCACGTTCGGCACCGCCGCACGGGGGTGGCCGGGCAGCGCGCGCGGTGGGTCCGCAGGCGCAGCTGCGATCGGGGTGGCGCCGGGCGGCACCGAACTCCTCTGCGCCAACGGGTGATCGGCCGTCGCCCGGCCGTCCCCGCGGTCCGACGAACGTCGGGAACGCGAGCGTTGCGCAGCAGCCACGACCCCGCGATCCGCATCCGTACCGGACGAGCGACCCGGCATCGCCGCGGCGCCCGGGGCGCGGAGCCGCACCGGACTCGCCTGCGCCGCCGACTGCCCGGTGGCGGTACGGCCGTCCCCCGCACCCGGCGAGCGCTGCGGAGCGCCCGCGGCCGACTCGGCCGCCGGTTGGCCGTCCGTGCGGGGCGCGAGCGCATTGGGCCAGACAGCCGGGACCACGGGCGGGGCAGGCGCCGCGCCGGTGCCGGCGGGAGCACCGGTGCTGGTCACGGACGACGCCGACGGCGCGGCGAGGGCGACCGTCATCCGGCGCTCGCCGAGCAACCCGCGCCTCGGGCCGGTGAGTTCGACGGCTCGCTGCACGCCCGAGCCGCCGACGGCCGGACGCACGGGAACCGTCACGGGAACCGCCGGGCCGCCGCCGCTTCCGAGCGGAGCACCGACCCGATCCGGCGCCCCGGCATGGCTGGGCCGAGCCGCAGGGGCGATCGGCTGCCGCGCGGTTCCCGGCCGGCGCTCCGAGCCGGTACCGATCGGCCGCACGGTGGGGCCACCAGCCGTCCCTGTCCCGGTGCTGGGGGACGGTGTGTCGGAGACCGCCGCGCTCCCGGCCGCCGGTCCGCTCCTGCCGCGCTCCGCACCTGCGTGCGCACCTCGGCCACCGTCGGCAGGGCCGTTCCGGCCTGCCGATCGTCCGTCATCGTTCCTCCGTGGCCGTGCTGTTGACTCCGTCGGGCCGTCACCGGGGTGCCGGGCGGATCGCTGCACGCGCGGCCCTTCGCCGACCGCCGACGCGGCGACGCTGGGCGCGCCCTGCTCCGCCGCGCTCCCGGCGCTTCGGCCCGCTGCGTCGCCCGCCGCCGGGCCCACGATCCGCCGGACCGGTCGGTGCCCGCCGAGCAGCGGAGCGGTGCCGCCCGGCGCTGCCGCCGTCGGCGGCAGCGCGTCGAGGGGCGCGCCCAGGCCCCCGCGCGTGCGGGCAGGGACCGGGTCGGGCGGTACCCGTCCGGTGCGTTCGTGGGCCGCCGACGACGGTGTGTGCGAGGCGCTGGCAGCCCCGGACGGCGTGCGCTGGACGGGTGCACCGCCGGCGGGCCCACGCTCAGGGCGGGACACTGCCGGGCCGCCCGGTCCGGCGACCGTGCGGGTGCGCGGGCCGGAGGTGGCGTCGTGGCCCCCGTTCCCGGACCGCCGGGCGCCATCGAGTCCGCCCGCCTCGGGGCCGGTGGACCCCGCGTCGGCGGGGACGAGGGGCATGGCCGGCGCACTCAACGCGGTATCAGGGGCCTGGGGGCCGGTGGCGGCCACACGTGAGGCGCTCGCGGGCAGCGCGGTCAAGGGCGCGCCGAGGACCGGGCGGGTAGGTGCGGCAGCGCCCGGCACGGCGGCCCGCTGGACCACCCCTTCGGCCTGCCAGTTTCGCGCGGGCGCGGCGGCGCCACCCGGGCCGGGCGCCGTCCGCACGGCGGCCTCGCCGGTCACGGCCGGGCGCATGCCGCCGGCCGGTTCTTCCGCCGTCACTACGGGCTGCGGCGCGTCCGTGCCCTGACTCGGCGGCTCGTCAACGGCATCCGGCGTCCTGCCCGGCCCCGGAACCGCCGCAACCGGGCGCGGGGGCAGTGACCGGGGGCGCCGCGCCACGGTCAACGGTTCGCCGACGGAACGCGGCCGCACCGGACGGTAGGCCCGGCCCACCGCGTCGCTCCGGCGCGGGGCCGCGGCAACCGCGTCGGGCGCCGCCGCAACAGGCGTCGGCACACCGCGCGTCGCAGCAGCGGACGTCGTAGCAACGGGCGTCGGCGCACCGGGCCTTGGCGCACCGTCCGTCGCCACACCAGACGTCGACACACCAGACGTCGACACACCAGACGTCGGCGCATCAGGCATCGGCACACCAGGCGTCGAGGCAGCGGGCTTCGCCACACCAGACATCGGCGCAGCGGGCATCGACACACCGCCGTCAGAGCCGTCCGGCACGGCCCGCCGATCGGCCGCACCCGCGCGCGCCGGTCGCCGCCCCGGGCGTACGGGAAGCCGCCGTACCCCGACGGACCGCTGGACCGGCCGGGCCTCCCCCGGCTCCCCCGGTTCCTGCGCCCCGGCCGCTCCAGTGACGACCGGCAGGACGAGCTCCTCCCCGCCCGCGACGATGGTGGACGGGGAACCCGGTGCCGCCACCGCCCGCAGGATCCCCGCCGGGGCGGACGGGAGGACCGCATGCCCGAGCGGACCGCACAGCGACGGGTCCTGCCATGCGGCGAGCCGGGACCGGAACCTCAGGCCGTCGCTGACCCCGTGCGCCGTCCCGGCCAGGGTCGGGACCAGCGGCGCCACCTCGCGCCACCCCCCGTCCCCCGCCACCGGGCGCCGCGGAGCGGCTCCGCCCGTCCCGGCCTCCTCACCACCGGCACCCCCGCCCGCCGTCCCGCCGGTCCTCCGCCGGGCAATCCAGTCCCGAAGCCCCATCCGGCTCACCCGCCTTCGCTGATACGGGTGTTGAGCCGCGCGATCTCGCGCACCCACTGCCGGCGTTCGCGGTGGGTCAGGTCCAGGATGTCCTCCCGCTGCCAGTGGAAGTGGTAGGCGATGTACGCGATCTCCTCGTACAGCCGAGCAGGCGCGTACGTCACGATTCCCCCAGGCGCCCACCGGCGAGGTCGACCTCGAAGGCGCCGTCGCAGTGCGGGCAGGTCACCGCGGCGCGCGTGTGGCCCTCGCTGTTGATCCGGTGGTAGAGGTCCTGGAGGAACGCCACGTCGGTGGCGTACATCCGCTCGACGACCCCGGTGTGCACGTCGGTGACGTCCCCCAGCCTGGTGATCACATGGCTGAGCAGCACCACGCTCAGGTAGGCCGGGTTCTCCTTGACCCGCAGGTCGATCTGCGGCATCAGCTCGTCGCGGGCGGTGGCCCGGCGCATGGCGCCGTACCGGTGCACGGTGCCCTCGTCGTCGACGTAGCCGAGCGGCAGCTCGAACTCGAACTCGGTGTGCGGCGCCTGCCCCCGGGGCGCGACCGGTCCCGGGGCCTGCTGCTGCGGCGCGGTGTTCTGCTGGGCCGGAGCCCGTTCCAGCAGCTCCTCAAGGCCGATCCGTCGCCTCACTCTACGCTGATCTCCTCGAACACGATGGTCACGGTCTCCGTCGCGGCGCTGGACTCGCCCGCGCTGAGCGTGGGGCCCTCCCAGCGACTGGCCCAGGCGTTGATCAGCTGGATGCGCCGCAGGGTGGCACCGGTGGTGTCCTTGACCTCGATGGTGAGGTTCTGCCGCGCGGTGTTGATCGCCCCGTTGTTGAGGGTCTCCTTGATCCAGTCCGTGAACGCGCCGCTCTTGTCCAGGCCGCGGGTGATCGTCACCTCGCCGGGCAACCGGGCGCCGGGCTGCTTGCGGACGATGAGTTTGCCCTCTTGGGTCACCTGCTTGTACTCGACGACGTCCTGTTCGACCGTCAGGTTGCTGATCTCCTTGACGGACTCGACGTTGTAGCCGCCGAGTTGGACGCCGAAGATGTGTGTGGAGAGCGGATCGCCTTCAGCCATGACTTGCTGTCACCTTCCGATGCGATGGGCCGACCGTGCCGGTCACTCGTTGACGAGGCTCGTGCTGTCGGAGAACTGGGACAGCCGGAACACCACGAACTCCGCCGGCTTCACCGGCGCGACCCCGATCTCGCACACCACCTGCCCGAGGTCGATGGACTCCGGCGGGTTGTTGTCGCGGTCGCACTTGACGTAGAAGGCCTCGGTCGCGGTCTGGCCGAACAGCGCCCCGCGCCGCCACTCCTCGGTGAGGAACGCGGTGATGTTCCGGCGGATGCTGGACCACAGCCGGTCGTCGTTGGGCTCGAAGACCACCCACTGGGTCCCCAGGAGGACGGACTCCTCCAGGTAGTTGAAGAGCCGGCGCACGTTCAGGTAACGCCAGGCGGGGTCGGAGGAGAGGGTGCGCGCGCCCCAGATCCGGATGCCGCGTCCGGGGAACGCCCGCACGCAGTTGACGCCGATCGGGTTCAGCAGGTCCTGCTCGCCCTTGCTGAGGCGGATCTCCAGGTCCACCGCACCGCGGATGACCTCGTTGGCCGGCGCCTTGTGCACGCCGCGCTCGGCGTCGCTGCGCGCCCACACCCCGGCGACGTGCCCGCTCGGCGGGACCAGCACGTTGCGGCCGCTCGCCGGGTCGAACACCTTGATCCACGGGTAGTAGAGGGCGGCGTAGCGGGAGTCGAAGCCCGCCTCCTCGTTGCGCCAGGTGCGCATCTGCTGGGCGTTCAGGCCGGGCGGCGGGTCGAGCACGGCGATCCGGTCGCCCATCTGCTCGCAGTGCGACATCACCGCCAGTTGGACGGTCCGCAGGCCCTCGCCGTCGAGGTCGCCGCGCTGGTGGGCGCTCATCAGGTCGGGCACCGCGACCATGGTGATCTCGTCGATCGCCTCCAGACCGGAGAAGCCGGTCCTGGCCGCGGCGTCGCCGACGTACTCGGCGGGGTCGAGCCGGGCCGCGGGGGCCGTGGCCGGCGCGGGGGCGGCGGCGAGGGCGTGGGTCTGGCGCTCGGGGCGGCTCGGCGCGGTGCCGGGCTGTTCGGTGACCGCGACCAGCTTCGACTCCCGCAGCTGGGTGACGACGTATCCCTTGGTGTTCCTGCGGGTCGAGACGTCGTAGGTCTCCACGACCTCGGCGCCCCGGCGGACCAGCAGTCGGAACCGGTCCTCGGGGACGTTCTCCCCCTCCACGTCGGCGATCTCGACGGACACCTCGCCGCCCGCGCCGGGCAGGGCCGAGAAGAGGAAGCCCGCGACCGCGACGGGCGGGGGTGCGGCGGGGGTGGGGGCGCCGCCGGACGCCTGCCGGGCCGGGTCGCCGACCCGCACGACGTAGGCGGAGCCGCCGCCGTTGGCGAAGAAGCCGTACACGGCGTGCGCCAGGTAGGTGCCCTCGGTGAACCCGCCGAAGCGCTGGACGTACTGGTCCCAGTTGGTCACCAGCGTGGGCTCGTGGAAGGGACCGGTCTCGGCGAAGCCGACGAAAGCGGCGACGGCCGTACCGACCCCCTCGATCGGCCGGGCACCGGACTGGACCTCCTCCACGTACACGCCCGGGGTGAGGTACGACGGCATACGCGCTCCTTCGGGTGGCCAGTCATTCGCCCCCGAGTCTGCTGCCCGGGCACCGTCCGGGGACATGTCCCGCGGTCCCGGACCGGGGGCAGGAACGACTGTCCCCGGCGGGCACCGCGGCGGGTGCCCGCAAGCGCCGCAGACGGCCCCGCCGTCCCTGGTGCCCCTGGCGGGGTCAGACGTGCCCGGCGTCCCGGAGGACGCCCAGCCACGGCCCGAACTCGCTCTCCAGCACCAGCCGGCCGAGCTTGCGGTACTCGCCGACCACTGCGGCGACCAGCTGCACCATGCCCAGCGGAGTGCCCGTTCCGGCGGCCAGGTAGGCCGCGGAGACCGCGCAGGCCCGGATGGAGCCGCCGGTGAGCTCGAAGTTCCGGGCGCAGAAGTCCAGGTCGAGGTCGTCACCGCGGGGCAGCCGCCGTCCCAGGCAGCGGTCCCACAGCAGGCGTCGCTGCGCCTCGTCCGGCAGCGGGAACTCCGCGATGACGTCCAGCCGCCGGGTGAACGCGTCGTCGAGGTTGGCGCGCAGATTGGACGTCAGCACCGCGATCCCCTCGAAGGACTCCATGCGCTGGAGCAGGTAGGCCGTCTCGACGTTGGCGTGGCGGTCGTGGGCGTCCTCGACCTTCGAGCGCTTGCCGAACAGCGCGTCCGCCTCGTCGAACAGCAGCACGCCGTTCACCTGCGCGGCCTCGGTGAAGATGCGTTCCAGGTTCTTCTCGGTCTCGCCGATGTACTTGTCCACCACGGTGGACAGGTCCACGACGTACAGCTCCATCCCGAGCTCCGCGGCGACCACCTCGGCCGACATCGTCTTGCCGGTGCCCGACTCCCCCGCGAACAGGGCGATCACCCCGTTCCCCCGGCCGCCGCCCGGCCGCATCCGCCACTGCCCGAGCACCTGGTCGCGGTGCCGGGCCCGCAGCACGAGCTCGCGCAGCCGGCCCGCGGTGGGTTCGGGCAGCACCAGGTCGGCCCAGCCGACCGCGGGCTCGATCCGACGGGCGAGGCGGTCCAGGCCCGCCGCGTTCTGCGCCCGCACCGCGGCCCGCAGGTCCTCGGCGCGCACCGGCCGCCGCTCGGCGGCCGCCGTCCTGGCCGCCACCGCGGCGGCCCCCTCCAGCTTCTCCCGGTCCACCCGGTAGGCGGCCACTGCCTCGGCCAACTCGCCGCTCAGCGCCGCCTGCCCGCCGTGCTCCGCCGGGCCGCCCGGCGGCCTCTGGGCCGCGGCCAGCGCGCGGGCCCACTGCTCGGCCCGGCCGCGCGCGTCCGGCGGCGGGACGGTGACCACCACCGGGCTCTCCCGTGCCCAGGCCGGGTCCCACACCTGCGGGCCGTACACGATCAACGGGACGCCGGTGAGCTCCGCGCACAGTTCGCGCAACAGACCGGCCCGCTCGGGCCGTTCGGGTTCGAGCCGGTCCAGCGGTCCGAGCACCACACCGCCCCCGCCCAACCGCGCCTCGCGGGCGAGCACCCGCACGATGCTCCCCGGCGGGCGGGCGGCCAGCGTGGCGGCGTCGACGACCAGGGGCGGCCGCCCGTCGGCCGCGAGGGCGGCCTCCGCCAGCGGGCCGGCGTGCCCGCCCCGGTCCAGCAGGTGCACCAGTCCGCCGTCCGCCGCGACCGCGCGCAGCCGGTCGACGGGCTCCGCCGCCGCTCCGGCGCCGGGGCCGGCACCGGGAGCGGCACGACGGGCCAGCCCGGCGAGCGCGTCGTCCGGCTCGTCGTCGCCGAGCAGATGGGCCGTCACCCGGTCCGGCACGCGCAGGATGCGGGAGAGCAGCGGGCGCTCCGGCTCGGAGATCTCCAGGAGGCCGCCGGCGATCAGCGGGGCCCGCGCGGAGAACCGGAAACGGCCGGTGCCGGCCCCCGGCAGTCCGCACAGTTCGAGGGCCAGCCCGATGGTCGCCCGGCGTCGGGTCAGGTCGTCGTGGAGGTAACCGTAGAGCTGTTCGAAGCGGGTGTCGAGGTCGGGGGCGAGGGCCACCAGCAGGATTTCGAGGTCCACCGGGAGCAGCCCGAAGGCGGCGCTGAGCCGCGCCAGCCGCGAGCCGGGCGGCGGCGCGGGCGCGTCACCGGGGACCGCACCGCCACGGCCCGCGGCGGCGGAGGCCGCCAGGATCCGCTCCACCGCCTCCGGGCCGAGGTACTGGCCGCGGTACGGGTCGTCCGGGTCCGGGTCGTCGGCCCGGCGCTCGCGCACCGCGGTCCGGACCCGTTGCTCGACCCGGTGCAGCCTCTCCCAGAGATGGTCGGGGCAGAGGTGGTCGGGGCCGGCCGGTGCCCCGTCCACGGCCGACCCGAGGTCCAGGCTCATCGCGCCCCGCCCCGCGGCCGACGGCCCGGCGGCAGCGCGCGGTCCCGGGGCGCGGCGAAGCCGTCCGGTCCGGGGTCCGCGCCACCGTGGTAGCGCAGTCGGCGGCCCGGGCCGTCGGCGGGTGCCGGGCCCTCCCTGGTGGTGTCCTCGGCGCGCACCACCAGCCCCTCGGTGACCGGCGGTCCCGCGGGGAGGAGCGCGCCGGGCAGGGGGGCGAGCACCCTGAGGTCGATCGAGGGCCGCAGCTCCCCACCGAGCCCGGACCAGACGTCGGACACCGACGGCAGGCCCGTGTCGCGCCCCGCGATGTCGAGCCCGACGGTCAGTCCGAGCCGGGCGAGCGTCCCGGTGAGTACCCGGGCGGGCAGCGCGTCCACGGCGGTCAGGCACTGCAACACCTCGGCCAGCAGCCGGTGTTCGTCCTGCGGCCGGTTGGTCCAGACGGTGACCAGGTAGGCCAGTTCGAACCAGCGGGGCGCGGCACGGTGGCCGACCACCACGCCGTCCGCGTCGTGCTCGGCGACGGCGCCGGCCTGCCGACGACCCGTCTCCTCGCGGATCCCGTAGAGGAAGACGTCGACCGTCGGCGCGATGCGCCGGGCCGCCAGGTCCCGGGTGGGCGCGTCGAACACCACCTCGACCCCGCGCTCCGGCAGACCGGCCTCGGCGAGCAGCAGCCGCAGCGCCTCGTCGACCTCGTGGATCACCGCCGATCCACCTCCCCCGGCGGGCCGATGCTGCCCTCCACCACGAGGAAGGGGCAGGTCACCGGGGAGAATCCGGGGCCGTCGGCGGTGATGGTCCGCGGGCCCGTCTCGTCCTTGGGGAGGATGAGCAGCTGGCCCGCGAAGGTGCCGTCGGCCCGCGGGTAGGTGGGCGCGGCCGCGGCGGTGATGCCGGGCTGCCAGGTGAAGCGCACCGGCACGCCGGGCGGGAAGTCCACGCCGCGGACGGAGGTCACGAAGCCGGGCTTGCCGATCGGCGGCACGGCGACGATGCGGGGCTGGAGGATGCGCAGCGGGGTGCCGGCCCGGTGCGGGCCCGGGTCGGCGTCGGTGCCGGTGGTGGTCAGCTCCGCAGTGACCGTGGTGTCCAGCGCCGCCACCGGTGACAGCACCACCCGGACCACCTGGCTGCCGCCCGGGGACAGGTCTGCCAGAGCACAGGTCCCGCCCCGGCAGCCCGGGGGCAACGCCTCGGTGGGCACCCCCGCGGGCAGGCCGAGCGACAGGCGCAGCCCCGTTGCGAGGGCCCGCCCGCTGTTGCGCACGGTGTAACTGACGGTCACGTGGCCACCGACGTAGCCGGGGTCGGGCTGGGCGTCGACCGCCACTCCCGGGCCGGCCGGCGACCCGGGCTGCCGGTGGGGGGTGGACGAACCGGGCGGTGGTGCGGGGGTCGGCGAGGGGGTCGGTGAGGCAGTCGGTGACGGGGCCGGCGTGGTGGACGGTGACGGCGACGGGGTCGGCGAAGGAGTCGGCGAAGGAGTCGGCGAAGGAGTCGGCGAAGGAGTCGGCGAGGGGGTCGGCGAGGGGGTCGGTGTGTCCAGCACCGACAGGATCGTCTCGGCGGAGTCGTCCTCGGGGTTCGGGTCGACCACCGTCCCGGTGACGCTCCAGCCGAACGGCTGCGGGCCGCTCCGGGTGCCGATCAGGGTGGCGGTCACCCGGACCTCCGCACCCGGTGCCAGGGTGCCGAGGTCGCAGCGCAACGCCCCGGCGTCGCACTGCCCGACCGGGCTGGTCAGCCCGCCGAGCCGGGCGCCGGTCGGCACCGAGGCCGTGAGGACGGTGCCGGGCGAGGGCGCGGGGCCCTTGTTGGTGACGGTGATCACCACGTCGGTGGCGGTGTCGACGGGGACGGCGGGGGTCCGGGCGGGCGCGCTCAGCGCCAGGTCGACGGACTGCTGGACGGCCGGTTCCTTCTGGCGTCCCGGCAGCCGCCGGTCGAGCGGGGTGAGCGTGCCGGTCGCGAAGTCGTAGACGGCCAGCCCCTCCGGTGAGTTCGGCGGCAGGGCCCGGCGGGAGCTGAGCACCAGCTGCGCGGCGTTCGCCGTCCAGGCGACGTCGCGGGGCTGGTACGGGCCGGTGGCGGAGGTGTCGGGCAGCGGCCGGGTGCAGGCGTCCTTGTCCCCGCGGAGCCCGGCGGGCAGGACCACCGTGCAGTCGCCGCCGGTGGGCGAGGTGACCAGCAGTCCGTCCTGCCGGTTGTTCCCGCCGTCGCCGGCCTTGCGGTTGAAGGCGATGCGCCGGCCGTCGGGCGAGAACCCGGGGCTGTCGTCGATGACGTTGCAGGTGCCCGGGCAGACCGCCCGGCTCAGGTCGGTCTGCCGGGCGAGGTCGTCGGCGGGCACGGTCCAGACGTGCACGTTGCCGGCGTTGCCGTTGATCACCGCGGTCCTGGAGAAGGCGATCAGCTTGCCGTCGGGGGACCAGAAGGGCTCGCCGTCCGAGGCCCCCTGCCGGCCGGCCGGCGGCTCGACGGTGCCGACGATCGCCCCCGTGGACACCTGGGCGATCACGATCCGCCCCGGACGCGGCGGCTCCTGACCGCCGCCCGGGGAGCTGCGGCTGAACACGATCAGCTTGCCGTCCGGCGAGAAGGAAGGGTCGGTGTCCCGGTCGTTCGGGCCGCGCCCGGCCAGGTTCATCGGGTGCGGGTTCGAGCCGTCGGCGTCGGCCAGCCAGATCCGTTCGATCCGCCCGGTCGGCGAGTCCTCGTAGCGGGTCACCACGATCTGCCGGCCGTCGGGCGTGTAGGCCTGCCGCTCGTACCACGGGTCGTAGCCGGGGCGGGGGTGGAAGAGCGGGTCGGCCGCCGGGTCGGGATCGGTGTTGGTGTCGGCGGCCGGGTCCTCCCTGAGCACGCTGATGCCCAGGTCGCGCGGGTCGGCCCCGTCGGGGCGGACGTCCTGCAGGTCGGCGACGTCGGCGGCGGAGGCGCTGGTCTGCTCCACCAGGGGCCCGCCGTCGGCCTGTCCGCCCAGCCAGGCCGGCGTCGCGATCAACCGGTTGGTGCTGTAGAGCAGTTGGGGGTCGGTACAGGAGCAGGTCGGCGCGCGGTACAGGTTCACGACCGGCGACTGGGGCGGGTCGGCCTGCTGGACCGGGGCCGTGGGGGTGAGCCGGTCGGGGCTCAGGAAGAGGACCCCGCTGCCGTCGGGCAGCCAGGAGGCGGAGCCGGTCTTCCAGGTGGAGCCGGTGCCGGGAAAGAACGCCTTGTCTCCGCCGGTGGGCGAGGTGAGCATCAGGGTGCGGCCCCGGTCGCCCTGGTCCCAGGTGTAGACGATCTGGTTGCGGTGCTCGTCGTCGTTCAGCGGGTTCCAGGTCGGGTCCACGGCGTTCCCGCTGGTCACGTTGGTGACCTTGATCGGCGCGCCGCCGGTGAACGGCCGCAGGTAGATCTGGGTGTGCGCCGGGTCGCCGGTGCAGGCGTACGCGACCCACCGGCCGTCGGGCGAGACCGTCGGATGCGTCTCGTCGGCCGAGCCGTCGGTCAGCCGGCGCAGCCCGGTGCCGTCCCGGTTGACCACCCACAGGACGTGCTGGGAGGTGCTGCCGGTCCCGGTGGGCTCCAGCGCCTCGAAGACGACGGCCTTGCCGTCCGGGGCCGGCGCGGGGTGGGCGGTGTCCATACCGGTGGTGAGCCTGTGCACCGCGCCGGCCGCGTCGCGCAGGTACACCTGCGGCAGCGGGCCGTCCCGCAGGCTGGTGAAGACCAGCTCGCCGCCCCGGGCCGAGGGGTCCTGGTCGAAGTGGATCGGGCCGGGGCCGAACAGCGGGGTGCTGGAAGCCGTGCCGGTCACCCGGCCGAGGCCGCGGTGGTTCGTGCCGGCGAAGACGATCCGGCCACCGGCCGGTTCGGCCGTGGCGGCCGGGCCCGCGGGGCCGCCCTGCCCTCCGGGGGCGGAGCCCAGGGTCACGACGGCCGCCGCCAGCGCGAGCAGTACCGCGACGGCGGCCCGGGCCGGCCGCCGGATGGAGCGGGGAGTGCCGGTGGCGCCGATCACGCTCGACCTCACAGGGTGGCAGGGGCGGTCTCCCCGGCAGTCTCACCGGCTCGGGCGCCCGGGAACAGAGCCCGGGTGCCCGAGCCGGGGGTAACAACCTGTGTCCCCGAAGGGCAGGACGCCGCGGTCGTGGACGGTCACGGCCCTCGGAGTCGTGCCCCTCAGAGCCGTGGCCCTCAGAGCCGCGGCCCTCAGAGCCGCGGCCCTCAGAGCCGTGGCCCTCAGATCAGACCGCGCCGCATGGCGAACCCCACCGCGTGCGCCCGGTTGCGCAGGTCCAGCCGCGTGATGATCTCGTGCAGCACGTTCTTGACGGTGCGTTCGGAGTAGGAGGTCTTGGCCGCGATCTCACTCGTGTCGAAGCCCTCGGCAACCAGCCGGAGCATCTCCGCCTCCCGGGCCGTCAGGGTCGACAGAGTCAGACCCCGCCCGTCGAGCACGGTGCGTTGGAGTTTCCCGATCCGGTCGAGCAGCTCACCGAGCAGGTCCCCGGGCATCACGCCCTCACCGTTGGCGAGGGCGGTGATGAGGTGCACCAGCCGGTCCTGGTCCGCCTCCGAGCGGCGCAGCACCGCGGCGACCCCGCACTCGACGATCGTCTGCAGCCCGCCGGCCTCGAAGTGGCCCACCACCAGGCCTATTCGACCCGATGTGGCGAGCCGCAGCCGGCGCAGGTGCTCGGCCACCGCCTCGGTCAGGGCGTCGACCACCAGCAGGGAGACCTCCGCCTTTCCCGCCTCGCCCTCGCTCAACAGCTCCACCTCGGGCCGCTGGCGCAGCTGTTGGACCACGCCGGTCTGCAGGATGAGGTCCTCCGCGTACACCGCCACGCGTACCTGGCCCTGCTTGCCGCGCACCTGGACGGGGACGCCCGGCCCGGAAGGACGGGCGCTGCCGGACCGCGGTGCCACCGGGGTCCGCCGGGTGGTGACGACCTCCTCACGGGATGTGTCGGTCGACGTCATCGAACACTCCATTCTCCAGTGGACCTGCGGTGGTGACGGTCGGCCGCCGTGGGGCGGAGCCGGCCGTGGGCCTGGGTGGGGCGGGCGCCCGGATCGCGCGCTGCGCCACGACAGCACCGGGCAGGGGCGGCCTGTCCGCACGGGGCAAGGGGTGTGCCCACGGCTTGCCCGCACGGCCCTCTCCGCGGACGGGCCGGCGGTCCTACCGTCACGCTATGACCACATCCGCCGAACTCGGCCTGCCCGCACTGACGGTGGCGCCCGGTGTCGTGGCCACCACGACCCTGACGGTACGCAACGGCCTCGACATCGTTGAGGCGTACTCGCTGGAGGTGGTCGGCGACTGTGCCGCGTGGACGACGGTCGAGCCGGCCCGGGTGTCCCTCTACCCGGGGACGTCCGCGACGGTGACGGTGCGCCTGGCCCCGCCGCGTTCGCCCGCCGCGCGGGCCGGTGAATTCCCGCTCGGCATCCGGGTGCTGCCGGCCGAGCGCCCCGAGCTGGTGACGGTTCCGGAGACCACGGTCACCGTGACGCCGTTCCACGAGCTGCAGGCCGCGCTCGCGCCCCGCCGCCGTCGCGGCTGGCTGCGCGGACGCTACCGGACGTCGGTGCGCAATCTCGGGAACACTCCCGGCACCGTGGTCCTCACTCCCGGGCAGGCCGGCGAGGAACTGCGGTTCCGGGTCACCCCGGAGCGGCTGCGCCTCGAACCCGGCGAGTCCGGCGAGATGCGGCTGCAGGCGCGTGCCCGCAAGCTGATCTGGTTCGGCAAACCGGCCTCCTGGCCGTTCGAGGTCACGGTCGGCCCGGAGGAGGGCGCGGCCGGCAAGGGCGCGGCCGGGCAGGGCCCGGGCGGCAAGGACACGGACGGCAAGGGAGCGGCCGGCAAGGCCGAGACCGCACCGGCCGGCGGTCCCTTGACTGCCATTCAGAGTCCGGTCCTGGAGGGCGAGTTCACCCAGCTGTCGATCCTCCCCAAGTGGCTGCTCGCCCTCCTGGCGGCGTTGCTCGCGTTGCTGCTGGCCTGGTTCGCCCTGGTCCGCCCGGCGGTGCGCAGCTCCGCGAAGCAGGCCGCCGAGCAGGCCGTCGCCCAGCAGAGTGCCGCGCCGGGTCCGACCGCCGCCGCACCCTCCGACGGTGCACCGACGGCCCCCTCCGGGGGGAGCACCAACGGCCAGGGCAAGCCGAGCGCCGGGCAGCCGAGCGCCGGCGCCGGCAGCCGCGGCACCGGCCCGGGCCTGGCGGTGCCGGGAACCGGACAGCAGAGCTCCGCCACGATCGACGTGCAGACCGCGAACGGCGCCTCGTCGGCGGGCAGTTACCAGGTGCCGCACGGCAAGGTCTTCGACATCACCGACATCGTGGTCGCCAACTTCCAAGGAGACCAAGGACTGTTGACCATCACGGCCGGCAAGCAGACGATCACCACCATCGCTTTGGAGACCTTCCGCAACCAGGACTACCACTGGGTGACTCCCATCCAGGTCCCCGAGGACCAGGCAGTGACGGTGAACGTGACCTGCGAGTCTCCGGGCACCCCGGCCTCGGGCAAGCAGGCGTCGACGTGCCACGAACTCCTCAACATCAGCGGAGCCCTGAGCGACATCAGGCAGGGGAACTGAATCGGCGTGCAGGTGCAGGGTGACCTTCCTTCCCCGGGAAACCGGACCGGAAAGGTGCACCCGATGCCCCAACGATGTCAACGGCCCCTTCCGTCGGGACCGACCCGTTGATCTCCGCAGCCTCCCCCTTCTCCATCTCCTCTCACGCCCCGTGACCATGTCAACACCCGATGGATACCCTGACTGGTTCGAGCACCCACCGACAACCCGGTCGAACCGCAGCGGCTCGACCGACCTGCCCTCCCGGGGAAACCCGCCAGGCCCTGGCGGGCAGCCGGTCCGTCCCCCCGCGGACGGTGGAGTCTGCCCCGGCGCGCTGCTGACGTTCCGTCGGTCCGGCAGTAGCGTTGCGCTGTTCCCGCACCAGAGGCGCGACCGGAGCAGTATTTGCACCGAATCGCCACAAGGAGGAAGGAACCCGATCGCCGTGCGCGCTCACGAACCGGACCGGCGAGCCGACCGGGGCCCCGCCCCCGCCGCCACCCACGCGGTGCGGCCGGGCCCGAGGTCCGGAACCGCCCTCGCCCTGCAACGGACCATCGGCAACGCCGCGGTGACCCGCCTGGTCGAGCAGGCGCGACGCGGGTCCGGCGGCACCGGCGGGCAGGACGAGCTGCCGCTCCAGCGCTCCCTGGTGCACCAGGTGCTACGGACCGCCGGACGGCCGCTGGACACGACCACCCGCCGCGAGATGGAGACCCGTCTCGGGGCCGACTTCTCCGACGTGCGGCTGCACACCGGCAGCACGGCGCGCGCCTCCGCGGCCGAGGTCGGCGCCCGCGCCTACACCTCGGGCAACCACGTGGTGCTCGGAGCGGGCGGCGGCGACCAGCACACCCTGGCGCACGAACTCACCCACGTCATCCAGCAGCGCCAGGGGCCGGTCGCCGGCACCGACCGCGGCGACGGTCTGCGGATCTCCGACCCGTCCGACCGCCACGAACGCGAGGCGGAGGCCAACGCCGTCCGCGCCCTGTCGGCCCCGCTCGCCCGCGAGGAAGCGGGGGCCGAGACCGGAGCGGGCCCGTCCCCCCGAGCCGGGGAGGCGGTGCAGCGGATGCCCAAGCGGAACAAGGAGACCGCGGGCATCAGCGGGAACAGCCCGCCCCCGGAGCGCCGCACCCGGGCCAAGAGCCGCGCGGCGAACCTCGACCTCAACCGGCCCGTCCTGGAGTTCGAGTCGGACTACGACGGACCGTCGAGCCAGCGGCTGCACGCCGATCAGAGCATCGGATTCCGGCAGGTGGCACGGTTGAAGAACCCGACGGGCGCCCCGCAGCGAGTCTCCACCAACTACCACTTCTGGCAGGAGGTCACCGACTCCAGCGTGCAGATCATCGAGTCGAAGAAGGGGTTCGGCGAACACGCGTCCAACCGCCAGTGGGTCCAGGACGGCCCCTACCGGCCGCCCTACACCGACGCGGTCATCAACGACGCCCAGAACCAGATCGAGTTCAACGACAACCCCGGCTTCTCCACCACGGCGAAGATGACTTCCGGGTACTGGCTGAAGTCCTACAGCGTCTCGTTCCGCTGGAAGGTCGCCAGGAACACGGCCCCCTGGAACCGGGGCATGCCGTGCTGGACCAGCCCCGAGGTCACCCACACCCTGGAATCGGCCTTCGACCCCGCCAACCCCGAACAGGAGGCCCCCATCACCGCACGCCCGGCCGGAAACTTCACCTGGAACGTCGACCTGTCCACGGTGGCCGCCGAGGCGGAGGCCTGACGTTCCGGTACGGCCGGAATCCGCGTCCACCGTCTTGCCCTCGCAACGACCCTGGCCGCCCAGCACCGTTCAGGTGTCGCCGGTCCGAGCCATCTCGTCCACGAACACCGCGAGCCCTACCGTTCCTAATCAGTGAGCAGGAGTGAGTCTTGGACCCATTGCCTGTCGCTGCGCGCATCCCGAACGGTTTTGGGTGCGCTGGTCGCCCGCGTTCCTTGAGTTGTCCCTGTCCGGGCGCGTAGCTCTTGGCTACGGTCCGTGACGGGGCGGCGGGTCTCCTCACGTCCTCGGGTGCCTGGTCCGGCCTGGGCGGTCCGATGCCCGCCGGCATCGCTCTGGTGCCGGCGGGGCGGTGTCGTCCGTCGCCGGATCGGGTGTC